>OY968764.1:0-1366684 GCA_963695335.1 uncultured bacterium
TATGCTGTTCCAATCGCTATTTAAAAGCTTTCTCCAACCATAATTATGCCTGGAAGCCACTATCCAAAACAAAGGGGGAATCTTATAAAAATTTATATCAAAAGAACTCCTATAGTATATGTATAAATATAAACAAGTACAAAAAATAGATAAAATATATAAAAAATCTTTGACTCCCCTCCCCTTAAGTCTGCTATACCTAGAAAAACATTTTTACCCTTTTTTTACTAAGGAGACAGTATGAATCGTAATTATATCCTCTTATTATGCCTTACAGGATTTTCAATCATTCAAGGAGCACAAGCTCCTAACCAAGTTATTACTTCTCAAATCAATGAAACCCAACAATCCATCGATGCAATTATTGCCCAGGCTAACCTAGATCCCCTTATTGCTCAAGCATTAACAAATGAAGTAAATAATCTCACTCAACAAATAACAAACAATATGCAACAAGATGCACAAGATATACGTGTTGCCGCAACTCTTACAACTATTTTAGAAGCAGTCCAAAAAACGGCTAAAGCAAACAGTTCATATGCGACCCTCTTGCCTTTGCTCACTGATTTAAAATATGCTGCTCGTATAAACACGGTTCATATCTTACTTATGGGTGCTCTACCTGAACAATTCAAAAATACAGGCTACTATACAGACCCTTATACCGAGACAATAGGATTTACCCTCAACGCCTGCGCTTTAAATACTATTATCGCAGCTCTTGTTGTTATGTTAGCCCCAACATCATTTGGCAAATCGCTCGCACTTAACCCTTCTTCACAAAAAACAACACTTACTACACAAATTATTGCAGGGGTAGCAGCACACTTCGCATGGCTCTTGGAAAAAAAATATATCATCATTCCTACGCTGCAAAATCAAAACAATACACAAACAGTTTAACGTAACAAATGAGGCGTATATATAATAAGGAAAAGGAATACCACAATTTCATCATTTAATGTGCCTGTGATATACTCACAATAAGATGTAAATATATTAATGTAGAGGCTGTAAATGTTCATAGATGATCTTCACGAACAACTTAAAAATATGACCCCTGATATTCAAACCATTGTATCCTTTTGGAACAGTGCACAACTGGAAAAAAAATTTCAAGCTCTTGAAGCAGCCTCTCAAGAAGAAGAATTTTGGAAAAATCCAAAACAAGCTGAAATATCTAAAGAACTGCAACACGTACGAACCCTTCGCGAACAGTATCTTGAAATAACAACTCATCACAAAGAACTCAGTGAACTCATAGACTTATTTGCAGAAAATGAAACTGAACTATCAAAAATAGCTTCAGAAATTAATGGATTACGCAAAAAAACTACCGCTTTTAAGATACAACTCCTGTTAAATGATCCGAGTGATGCTTCAAACTGTTTTGTCCATATTCATGCCGGCGCAGGCGGAACAGAATCACAAGACTGGGCAAATATGTTATTGCGGATGTACTATCGCTTTTGTGAACGCAATAATTTTCATGCCGACACCATCGATTATCAAGCAGGAGAAGAAGCGGGTATAAAATCAGCAACGCTTTTTATTCGCGGAAAAAATCCTTATGGTTATTTTAAAAGTGAACATGGCGTTCATCGCTTAGTAAGAATTTCACCGTTTGATTCAAACAAACGCCGTCACACATCATTTACAAGTATCATGGTCACTCCAGAAGTTCCTGATATCGATATTACTATTGATCCAAAAGATTTACGTATTGATACATATCGTGCAAGTGGTGCTGGTGGACAACATGTGAATAAAACTGATTCTGCTGTACGCATTACCCATTTGCCCACAAATATTGTTGTTCAATGTCAAAATGAACGCTCACAACAACAGAATAAAGCTTTTGCTATGAAAATGTTATACGCAAAGCTTGCTCAAAAAATGAAAGAAGAACAAGACGCAAAGCTCAGCGCAGGTATTGAAAAAAGAAAAATCGAATGGGGATCTCAGATCAGATCCTACGTATTGCATCCTTACAAAATGGTCAAAGACCATCGTACCGATTTTGAATCTCCGCAACCAGATAAAGTTCTTGATGGAGAATTAATAGATTTTATTGAAGCCTTTCTTGTATGGAGAAGTACCGCTACTTCATAAGTTAAATCGCCCGAACTTAATGTTATTATTAGCTACAATAATAATCTCACAACAAAGCATGTATTGTTTTTTGTGAGATTATTTACTACAACTGAGACAATAATAATCTTTAATTCACAAGGAGTAGTAAATGATCAAAAAATTCTCACACATGATCCTATTATCATGCGTGACTGTTTTACATAGTGCCTGCACACCCACAAACACATCACAACCAGCTCTCGCATCCAATCATTTATCACAAAAATACAAAGCTACCATAGAATTAATTTATAATATCTCTGAACCTGAAGATATATCAAAAGAACTAAAGTCTCTCTATGTTATGCTCGGAAATGATACACTTACCACTTCACTCGATATCATAAAAAAAGCAACTGAGGATGCTCTCGCGTTACTAGAAAAAAATCAAAACGGATTTATTGATAAAGAAGAATTTGCTCTCATCACTTATTATCTCACAAATTATGAACAAGCTCTTCATGATAACAATGCTTTTATCATCTTGACTACAACCAATGAGCAACCTGCTGATATATATATGTCAAACATATCAGATGAACAATACCTCAATATAGTTGCAACAAATGACACAATAATCACTCGGCAATTGAGTAGTGATAGCAATGACTTTGATGACATTTTTGAATTAGCACGAGGACCACGAGGCCATAGAGGGCATCGTGGTCACAGAGGACATCGTGGACACACCGGAAATACTGGGGCAACAGGTGCAAGTATTACAGGTGCTACCGGGAACACTGGTGCTACTGGAGTCACAGGGCCAACTGGTATGTCAATGGGACCAACCGGACCAACTGGTGCAACCGGAGCAACAGGTGCTGCTGGCGGATCCACAGGAAATACCGGTGCTACTGGCGCCACAGGCACAACTGGCATAACAGGAAATACTGGTAATACTGGACCTACTGGAGCAACTGGTTCAACCGGCACTACTGGCGCAAGCATTACAGGTGCTACCGGAAACACTGGCGCAACTGGAGTAACAGGTGCCATAGGCGATACCGGGTCAACGGGAACTACAGGATCTACTGGATTAACTGGTGCAACCGGAAATACCGGCGCTACTGGTAATACGGGAGCCACAGGCAACACTGGTGCAACTGGTGATACAGGAACTACTGGTTCTACCGGTGCCACTGGAAACACGGGGCCAACCGGACCAACTGGAGCTACAGGCGATATCGGATCAACCGGAGCAACAGGGCCTACTGGATCAACTGGTCTAACTGGAAACACCGGTGCTATCGGTAACACGGGAGCCACCGGCAACACAGGTGCTACGGGTAACACTGGCGCTACTGGTGATATAGGACCTACTGGCTCAACAGGTACCACAGGCGATATTGGGTCAACTGGTGCAACCGGAAATACCGGCGCTACCGGCAACACGGGAGCAACAGGCAACACAGGTGCAACTGGAGTAACGGGTGCTGGTAACACTGGTACAACCGGAGCAACGGGAAATACTGGCTCTACTGGCCCCACTGGGACGTCTGATGGTGCTACAGGATCTACTGGTGCAACCGGACCTACTGGACCAGCTGGAGGATCTACTGGTAACACAGGACCTACTGGCGCGACAGGTAATACAGGTACAACTGGTAATACTGGCGCAACTGGAAATACTGGACCTACAGGACCCACTGGTGCAACTGGTGCGACTGGATCTGGCAACACTGGTGCAACGGGCGCAACAGGAACTACAGGAGCAACTGGTATTACAGGAAATACTGGCGCTACAGGCAATACCGGTGTAACCGGAAACACTGGCAATACGGGAGCTACCGGAAATACAGGGCCTACTGGTGCAACTGGTTCAACCGGTACAACAGGTGCTACTGGATCGGGCAACACTGGCGCGACAGGCGCAACTGGGGCGACTGGAACTGGCGGTTGTGGCAAAAGCCAAGTTATGATCAATGCTCTCATGATGACAAACAGCTCAACAGGCAATCCTGATACAGCATTTACTAAAGTATTCGGAACAGGAACAAGTACCCCTTCTCTTGAAGCATGGACCATAAAAATGAGTACCTCAACCCAAGACCCAATCGGAGCACAATTTGCAATTCCACAAGATCTTGACACAGCAAGTCCCGTAACTATGGAAATTCATTTTTTTATTGATAAAATTGCTGGAAGCTCTGGAAATCAAGCCAATGTTCAAATACAAGCATATTACGCACCTTCTGGTGTTGAAATTGGTACCAGTGCTCCAGCAACAGGATTTACTGAAACAGTCACTTCAGGTAATTTTACTATCACAGAACCAACAGGTTCCACAGGAGCACAACAAAATTTAACACATACCGTCACATCAGTAACACTGAGTGGTGCAAGTATGAGCGGTAACGATTGGGGATATGTTGTATTGACACGCGTTGCTCCAACAAGTGGTACTGAATACAATAAAAATATTTATTTAACAATATTTGATATAAAATACACACGAATTTGTACTTAAAAATAAAGAAAAGCAAATGAAACAGATCAAACTTATTTTTTTACTATCTATAACTCTTTTTTCACAACATTGTTGCGCAACAATGTCAGTAGGCTATATAATTCAAAATATATCAGCAAATAGCTCCACTACTCATATAAATTTAGCTTATGCAACGGATTGGCAAGGTTATACCACAGGAGGGATCACATTCAACTATCCAACTGGTCTGTTCACCCAATCCCCTCTTATTCAAGTTTCAATTTCTCCAACGAGCTCACATCCAACTACCGAAACATTTACAGCTGAAGTTTCAGCAAACAGTGATCTTTCAACAACAGTAATGGTCTATAGTGTATCTGGGGGAGTGGTTTCTGAAGCTCCCGCTAGTAGCATAAATGTCTATCTATTTGCTCTTGCTGATTCTACCGGAATAAATCTTTACTAAAAAGAACCCCGATATGATTTTTTCATATCGGGGATTTCTTTTGTTTAATAGACCTCTTTCGAAACTAATTTTTTAACTCAAAATTATATATTCCTGCTATCAAATTGAAACGTAAACCAAATCGCTTTCTCCTGTTGCGATATCGATCAGCGACAATTTTGAAACGTTTAATTTTACCTATAACATTTTCATTCAAAACACGTTCTTTTGATATTTCCTGATTTTTAATTTTATCAGCCTTTGTTAAAGGGTGCTTTTTGCTTTTCTTTTTTGGCATAGAAGTGTTCAAATGAATTTTTTGTAATCCTAAATAACCAGTATCAGTTAATGCGTTAATCGCAGGATTTATATGAACGCCTGAGTCTTTGAAAAGACGAAAGTCATGTTTTCTTCCATTTGTAAAACTAGTACAAATAATAGCTGCTGTATCTTTATCAACAATCACTTGAGTTTTTACAGTATGTCTTTTCTTTTTTCCAGAATAAAATTGCCGTTGTTTTTTTTAGGGCGTTCAATTGGACTTTCAGCTACATCGATTAAAATTACTTCAAATTCATTATCGCTTTTGGTAAGAGCTTTTTTGCCAGGCAATTTAAATTCATTACATTGAATCAGTACATTTTCAACCCATCGAATTGATTGATATGCATTACTTTCACTTAACCCATAACTAGCTCCAATAGCAGCATAAGTTCGATACTCTCTTAGATACTCCAATGCCATTAAAAGCATGGTATCTAAACTTAATTTATTCGGACGACCACCTTTCGCTTTTTTAATTATATGCGCATTATGTAAAGTATAAGACATTAAAACAAAGGTGTTTCTCTTTACACCTACTACCCGGCGAAATTGTTCATCAGATAACTTTTTTAAATGATCTATTTTCATGGCCTCCCTTTTTTAGTTTAGCCATTAAATATATCTATTTTTCAGAGAATCGAAAGAGATCTAATCTATATTAATGCAGTGATGCATAACAATTCATATTAATTTTAGCATACTTATAATCAGGACATGCTTCATATGCTTTACGCGCAGCCCATTCACCAATTTCAAATTCATTAATATACCAAGAACAACGCGCAAGCAACTCATAACGATAATAATCATAATGATATGTTTCAACAAACAAAACATCATGTTCTGGATATTCAACTTCACACGCACGTCGCGCAAATAAAAATGCTGATTCCATCTGATTTTGATACACATAATAATCAGCAATTTCCACTAATGGTTCTATACGATGCGGACGGAATTGATACGCTTGCATAAAATATTCAAGCGCTTCTGACCAACTATATTGATCTTTATATTCTGAAAACAATACCAACTTTTTAATTGTTTGAGCTAAACGGAAACGCACAATAAAATCTTCTTCATCCCAACCAACCATTTTGACGCGTATTTTATAAAAATCATATGCTTCTTGCCAATTACCAAGATCTTCACATGTACGAGCCAAATAAAACAGTGTTCTTGTGCACCACGGTTTATCTTGATATTCTTTCAGCAGCAATTCACGATCTCTAATAAACCGTTTTGCTGTTTTTTCAACACCGCGCGATGCTGGCAAATAATTAAAATAAATAGTATCAGGAACTTTAACAGTCACCGCTTGCGGAACAACTTCATGCACTACACCCATAAAACGCACACCACGATTGCATCGAAACAATCTACAACTATAATTCCCCAAATTAGCAAGGTTCATTAAATAAGAAGAATACGTATCACCACGTTCCAAACATAACTCACAAAAATCAACTAATGCTCGCGCATCATTCAAATACCATTCTGCATCAGGCATAACCATAAATGCCGCATTCGGGAATTTTTCTTGTGCCAAATCAAGTGCACGGTTACGTGATGTAGCAAAATCGATAAATGGCTCTTGCGCAATATATGCTTGGGTAATACTATGTTCGACAAAAAACTGTTCTGTTACTTCAATCGTGTTATCAGTAGAACCTGTATCAAAAATAAAAAACGAGTCAATGCCACCATCCACAAATGGTTGCAGCGTTGCTCGCATCACTGTTTCTTCATTTTTAACCATTAATACCACAACAAGTATTTGATCATAACTCAACTGCTCTGCTGCGCAAAAGCAGTGCAAGACAAAAAGAAAACTAAATAAAATGCGTATTATATGCTTCATGATATCCTCTCACAGATTAAAAAACTTTTTATGAGAGAATAACAATGCGCCCACATATGGTCAAACAAATAACTAATTTTTAGCATTCATTTATAACAAAAATTATTTATAACTTATCCGGAAATCTCAATTCCGCTCGTCCTGAGTGTTTTTTTGTCCTCAAAAAAATGTATCGAAGGATGCGGAATAAACAAGAATATTAAAAACTCTTTTTATGTTGCATCCTTCGATACATTTTACTGCGTTTCACTTCATAAAACACTCAGGACGAGCGGCGGGAAAGAATCAATTTTTTTTAATTTTTAGATAAATTCTTAGTCTAAAAAATCAAGAAATGTGCTAAAATAATCAGCAAAAAATAGACAACTCATAACAGGAAGTTTTACATGTTGCATAACAAAATTATTATTCTTTTTATAGCACTGCATTTGAATAGCATGCTCTTTGGCATGGAAGTTGAACAAAAACATAGTTTAATTCAGTTGTTACAACCTATTGATAAACACATCACAGAAAACATAATGAATCTTACAACCCTACGCCCAAAACAATGGTGGTACTTATATACAACAAAACAAATAAATTCTCCTATAATCTGTTTTGATCCGTCTGAAACATTCCTCATAACAATGAACAATTATAAGGAGAAAATACGCATGTTTAATATAAAAACACGTCAAGAAATTAACCTTTATCCTCATGCAACATCCTATTACGTCGCTTCATTCAGCTCAGCCAGCTTCGACTCATCTGGAAAATTTCTCGCAAAAACAGTAGATAAAAATACGGATATCTTTGATTTACAAACATTGCAAAAAATTAATTGTTTTTCGCATGAAATTCCGTGTATCTGCTTTGAATCTTCTGAAAAATACTTTGCGACAACGCCAGAATCCTCAAATCTTCAAGAAATACATATATTGGCTCAATATAATAATTACACTCTGGAACAATTACTACTCAAAAAAGCATTACTCACTTGGCTGCTTATTGAAAAACCAAATAAAAAAATAATAACAGTCGAAGCCCTCTTGGAAGATGTAGCATTAAAATGCGCCATTTCTTATGATTTACTTGAAATTTTGTCCACTTTCCCGAAAAGCATGCAAGATGCTTTAATGGAAACTATGGGCTCTAGAATTCAGAAATATGGAAAAGAGAATAATGAAAATTGCACTATACAATAACAAAACTATCTTTGTTCTATTTTAGAGTTTATCCGAAAATTACCGTTCCGTTCGTCCTGAGTGTTTTTTTGTCTTCAAAAAAATGTATCGAAGGATGCGGATAAACAAAAATATTAAATTAAAAAAAGCTTTTTTATGTCGCACCCTTCGATACATTTTACTACGTTCTACTTCGTAAAACACTCAGGGCGAGCGGGGTTAGAAATTTAATCTCTCTTCTTCCGCTCATCCTGAGTGTTTCGTCTTCGAAATGGATCGAAGTATCAGGGTGAGCGCGAAGGAGACATGGTCAAACAAATCTATGCAACAATTGCACGTAACAACATACAAAGAGAATTACTTGCAAAAACACCTGACCAAAATGGATACCACTCTTCTTTATCAGATGACATCAGAGCAAGAAAACCACCCGCAATTAAACCGAACGTAATATCAAATGGCATCAATAAACCGCCCAAAACTAACATAGGATTTACATGTATTTTTTGCAAAAACAGCCCAAATAGTGCACCAACAATAAGTACCGTATAATCAAAGTTTTGAGATTGAATAAGCAATTGACGCGATTGTGCACGATATGCAAACAATTCAGGTGAACCTAAACCAAAATGATTAATTAATAACCAAAAAACCATACCAATACTGATTGATGCTACTACCAAACCTAATATCTGATATTTACGCATCACTGAACGAGAAACATCAGATAGTTGCGCTAATTTTCTTCCAAACAAAATATCTGCTGCAACACCTCCAGCCATTTCTACAAATGTTGCAATAAAAACCATATGAACATAGTTAATAGGGAAAATCAACATTGCCGGAACCATAACAAATGTTGCAAAGCGCCCCAATAATGCAAGGCCAATTCGACCAGCAATTGCTGCAATTTGATACGTTGTAATTACACTGCAAACAACCAAATACAGCTGCACATACCAAGAAAATTCAAAATAAGATAAAAACAAAATCAAACCAACTGCAACTATTCCAAAAAATAAACAATCAGTTTTGTGAGCAAACATATTCAAAGAATTGTTTGTTTGCTTCATCTTATTAATACCATTTTTAATACCATTAAAAATTTGATGCGGCATAGAAAGCACACTCATTGCAGTAATACATAAAACAATCCCACTACAAAATGCGAGTGTAAATTCTACTGATGATAAATACGTAAAAAACAACTTATGCACAGGATTTACCATAATAATTTGAGCAAGTACACCAACTGCAAGCGGTAATGCTATCACATGTCCCGTTACAAAACCAATCGCCCAAATCATTGGTGCAGTATCCAAATTAATTATCATACGTGGTATTGAAAAAACAGAAACCTGCAAAGCAGAAAACAACGTCACAGATTTTGGTAGAACTGCATGCATTAAACACGTGCTATTTTGTAACAAAGAAAAAACAAGTTCTGCCACAAAACCAACCATCAACTCATATGCTTTACGAATCTGATTTTGAGCCGCAATCATTTTATAAATCAGTTGCCCCACAGGAAACGATAAATTTTGCGTATCAATTAATGTATGCTCTGCTACATCCGCTACCAACATGCCAAACGCACCTGCCAAAAAAGAAAAACAGCCCAGCATCACACTAAAAAATAGTGGGGAGCTCATCCATGCATTAAAAAGTGTTGAATCTAAAAAATAAATTGTAGGAAATGAAAAAGCACATGCCGTTGCCAAAATTCCACCAACTGAACCTGCTGATACAGCATATGCTAGAGAAGAATTTGTTATTCTTGCAATAACCTTAGAAATCAATAATCCAATAAAAACAAGTGTTGGAGCAATCCATGGACCAATGGGCGTTGCCAATGATACATAGCTCATAACAATTGTTGAAAATAAAGACAATGCTATACTGAGAATAATACCTATAAAATTCATGATTTACTTTATATTTTAAATTATAGAACAGTGACAATATGCTATACAAAAATTATGTTTTGATTTTCACCATTCTACTATCATTTTCAACACAGTGCACTGAAAATGTTGAACAATTTTATACAACCTCTTTTTTAAAAAATGACACAGCAGTTCGCTCATCTTTAAAAGGGCAAGGGTTTGCTGAAGTTACATTCAAAACGCCTGATAATCTTACACTTCATGGTCTTTTTTTATCCCGTCCCCATGCAACCAGCAATGTTATTATCTGTGCTGGGTGGTTTCCAGGGAAAAAAGAAGGAATGGCGACTTTTTATAATTTACTGCCTACTGATTGTAATATTTTGTTTTTTGATGCAAGAGGACATGGCAGTAGTGATGGATCACTGTTGTGGAAGTTATGGGAATATGGCGTTCATGAATACAAAGATGTTCTCGGTGCAATTTCTTATCTCAATAACACTAACTCTTCTCTACCAATTGTTATTATCGGTATATGCTCAGGAGCATTTAATGCTGCTCATGCGATAATCGACTTAACTAAAAATAATAACATTGAACATTCTCACGTTAAAGGACTTGTATTTGATAGTGGATGGGGATCAGTAACTGAAATCGCACGCACTGCTCCTCCAGCTGGAATAGAAAAACGACTCATCAATCTTTTAAAAAATGTATACAAAAATAAAAACCACATTAAACAAAGCTATATATTCAAACTATGCTCACTGATAACCAATATTAATTATAAAATAAGCTATTACACATGCACCAAACATGTAACTAACTACTATGAACGCATCACAACATTATTTGACAAAATACATTGTATTTCAACACCAATTCTATTTATTCACTCCTGCGATGATACCTATGCCATAAAAAGTGACGCTATCCGATTATCTCAGTTAGCGCCACATGCAACATGCTGGTGGATTAAAGAATCATTCCACGCAAAACATCATCTTATTCATAAAGAACTATATAAAAAAAAGCTCCATGATTTTCTTAACTCTATTTTACGTCCTTCTCATGATGACCTGTTGATTCAGAACGATGCGTTGGACTACCTCCACCTGATGACTTAAGAAAAGAAGTGAATTGTATTCGTGGAGAAGTTTTTTTCTGCTTCTCACTTACTCCCAACACATCAGGTGCACTTTGGACTATTTTTGTTGAAGAAGATCGGCTTCTTTTTTGAACAGCATCTCCAGTTGTAATTGATGGATTTTTGTATGTATTTGCAGAATGAGAACGTCCCTTTATTTGAGTACGATCCTCTGTCACCCTAATTGCAGGTTCTATAACTTCAGGTTCTGTATTAAATTTATGTCTTTCAGGCAACGACCACAATCGCAATCTACCATCTGTTGCTAACGCAACAACAGTTTTACCACGCAATGCAACCTGTAATAAATGACCAATACCTTCATCAAGCGTCCCTGATGAAGTTCTATAATCATATGATTCTTCTACATCAGGAACTTCTAAAATAAATTCATCCATGTGTCCTTTACAATCTTTACGGTATATTTTTATTTTTTTACGAATGTCTTCATCCATTTTAATATCATCAGTCCAATAAGCTACAGCAATCTGATCACCCAAATCAGCGGTAACCTTATCATATTTTGATGACTTAGCAAAAAAAACTGTATCAATCTGTCGATCAATATCTTTCTCATTTAATTCGATTACTTTTACAATTTTTGCTTTCCCATGATCAGTCAAATAAAACAGTTCTCCATACTTTGAAACAGAATCTTCAGAATGTGAATCTCCAGAACATGGATAATAAATCTTTTTAATTTTATCTCCAGTTTTCACTTGTTTGTCATTAGAAAAATTAGATAAATCTTCAGCGCAAGACATCAACTGTATATCTCCGCGACTACCAGCGATTACTATGTCATTACCCTTTGGATTCATAGCAATATCAACAATCCTATGTGAACCATCAAAAACTTTTCTCTTAAAACGAGATTGATTAGATTTATTTGTATTTAAATCAATTAATGTTACAGATAATAAATCAGCTATTGCTAACACATCTCCAGAAGCATTCAAAGAGATTGCTTGAATAGGAGAATCCATCTGCGCAAAATTACAGAATCCATGAGAATACACGGCATATTCTGCAACAAGTTTTCTATCTTGTTTGCTATAATAATTACATGCAGAAGCAACTACCAATAGTTTATCTTGTTGTTCTGCTACCGCAATCAAAGGAATTTTTTTTATACATTGATGTTTAATAATGACATCACTCTTACCTGTATTAAAATGAAAATGACGTACTCTTCCAGGATCACTCACAATTACTCCGTCTTCATCAGGAGTAATAATAAGGTCACCTGGCACTATTTCTCTCCACAATTTACCTTCTTCTGATACTGTTTTAGTATAAAAAAATCTAAGATCCTTGACTGGCTTAAGAGACCCCGTATATCGATCAACTACTGATTTCTCCATTGGAAAGGCAACACAGCCATACAAAGCAAGAAATAACCCATATTTTTTCATAAAATTTTCCCCATTTTTTATTTGTACGATATACTCATTAGAATAATTTAAAAATGTTTATATAAACTATAACAAACTATATTTATTTTTAGTAGGTACAATATTATGACGTTTATTATTCTCTTACAAGCACTCTTTGCAACATCATTCCCAATGGGAAAATATCTTCTAACCTTCGCTCCTGCCTTATTTGTATCAGGAATTCGTATGCTTATTGCAGGCGGAATCCTATTAATATATCAATATTTTTTACCATTAACAGAATTTAAAATTAAAAGAAAACATTTCTGGATATTTGCACAAATAATTGTTTTAGGAATGTATGCAACCTATGGATTACGTCTGTATGCATTAGATGTACTACCTATATGGAAAGTATCTTTTTTTTATAATCTTTCTCCTTTTTTATCCGCTTTTTATGCCTATCTTCTTTTTAATGAACGACTTTCAGCAAAACAATGGGTAGGGCTTTCTATAGGATTTATTGGAATGATACCAATGCTTATATCAAAAACTCCTGAGGAAGCAACAGTAGGAGAATTTTTCTATATTTCCATCTATGAACTGTTTCTTATCATTTCTGTAGCATTACATTGTTATAGCTGGTTACTCATACAAAAACTGGTCAAACACAAAAATTATGATACTTCCATTGTTAATGGCATTTGCATGGCAAGTGGAGGCGTACTTTCTCTGATCACCTCATATATGTTTGAGGGCCCTGCTCCGGTATATGATCCAGTTTCTTTTTGTAAAGGAATCACTTTTACGATTTTTATTAGCAATATTTTATGCCACAATATTTATGCAGGATTATTGAAAAAGTATTCTGCTACATTTATGTCATTCACCAGCTTTTTAAGTCCACTTTTTGCAGCGCTCTATGGATGGGCATTTTTTCAAGAAACAATATCATGGTATTTTTACCTTTCCATAGTTATTGTTCTTATTGGCCTTTATGTCTTTTATCAAGATGAACTTAAAACTAAAATACCGTATGATGAAACAGAAGCACAGCTATAATCAAGGATAATCGGTAATAATGCCATCAACACCATAATTTATGACACGAACCAAATCTTCTGAATCATTAACCGTATATACATACACAAGCATGCCATGTGCATGAATAGCATCCACAAGCTGCTGATTAATAAAATCAACACTCAAACACATTACATCCGCATCGATGACACAATTGCATGCACCAAAACTAAATGGAATACCATATAAAAGAGCCGCAATAGAAATTAATCTATTTGCGGCTTTAATATCATACAATTGTGTATGATCAAATGATGCTACCAAAAAATCTTCATACTGCCAATGCTTATGTTCAACATAATACTTGATAATTTTCAACACCTCAGATGCAATATTTATATCTTTTATTTCAATATAAACTTTTACTCGACGATTAATAAAATCTAAAACTTCAGTTAACGTAGGAATTTTTTCATAACCAAGAACAGTCAGTTTTTTAAGCTCTTCTAATGTATACGATGTTATATTTCCGTGTCCATTGGTTAGTTGATTAAGCTTTGTATCATGAAATACAACCAATTCACCTGATGCACATTTCCAAACATCAAACTCAACCATATCAACACCACGTTCTATGGCAAAAGCAAATGCTGATATGGTATTCTCTGGTGCACATCCGGCTGCTCCACGATGTCCAATAACAATAAATGCATGTGATACAACAGAACTAAAAAAGACAATCCCCACTAGCATCTTTTTCATACAAACCCCTTTTTTATAGATTTTACAAGAAAGAGAGAAAATATTTATAGAGATAAGCTTCGTTCGCATTGAGCCTGTCGAAATGTGCAAACGGCAATTAGAAATCAAAGAATCTTTGACCAGCAAGAAAATGGAAGTGTAAATGAAAAACACTCTGACCAACATCAGAGCCATTATTAACAATTAAACGAAAAGCTTGTGAACCAGAAAGATTGGATGCTAGTTGCTTTGCCATTAATAACATATCACCAGCAAGAGTAACATCTTCTTGTGTTAATGCGGTAATATCGTGAACATGTTTTTTAGGAATAATGAGATAATGAATTGCAGCTTTTGGAGCGATATTGTCTATGACAATAATATCATCAGTTTGAGCGATTATTTTTGCGGGTAGTTGACCTGCGAGAATTTTACAAAAAACACAGTTTTTAGCTTCCAAATAACACCTTTTTTAATGAAAGGAGCGCTCAAAGATATCCTTCAACAAGTTTGCATCCTTCGCCAAAGGCTTCAGAGCACACGGCAAGACTGAGCGCAAGAGAAATTATCCTGACTTTTTATTTTATCGCCCTACTTCGCCAAGGCTATGAAGGGTATACTTCGCTTCGTTACTTCTTTTAATCAATGTCAATCATTTGAAAAGCTGGCCGCGCCATACGAAGCTCTGCAAGAGCGAAGTATGGTGCCGAAGGTCGGACTCGAACCGACATGATGTTGCCATCGCGAGATTTTGAGTCTCGTGCGTCTGCCATTTCGCCACTTCGGCCTAATTTATTTCAAACGTATTATAAGAATACCCCAAAGAGTCGTAATCGTCAATTGGAAACAGCAGTTTCTACGCTAATCCAATCAATAAATCTGCTCCGTTGATCAGAATCTTCAAACCACCACATAGCCGGACCTTTTTCCAGCTTAAAAAGCCGTTCAAAAATACCAGAAGATATCTCATTAATCCTTACTTGGTAATTACCAAAAATACCGCCAGTATCACCTTCAAGCATCATTGGCTTTTTCACATGCGTTGCAATTCCAACTAATGCTTGCGGATAATCTACTATATCCTTACCAAAATGGTAAATGCGCTTTGCTGATTCATCTTCAACAGTGCCTTTGTAAGGCTCATCAATAAGCACTAACATCGGATGATTCTTATTCGACTCACGTATATCATCCAATAATTCTATCATCACCTTTTTTTCTGCCATAAATGTTGATAAACCATGTTCCAAATCTTCATGTGGCGCAAGACTCGTTCTGATGCTTGTAAATAAAGTCTGTTGAGCATTGTGCGCAGGAACAATACCCCATGATTGCGCAAGCACCGCTGCAGTGCCGTACGTTTTTAATATCGTTGACTTTCCACCGCCATTAGGGCCAGTAATAACAAATTTACCGGGCTGATCTCCACCCAAAAACAGATTATTAGTAATAGCGCTATTAGATTGTAATAACGGTAACCACGCATCATAATATTGTATTACTGGAATTGGCGAATCTATAAACTCTGGGAAGCTAAAAACAACCTCTTTATTTTGACTCTCTTTATACAACTGCGCAATAGAACAGTACGCGTCAAGAAGTGCAACTGAATGCAATAATGGAATTAGTGAACGCTTAATACGTTTAATGCTTTGATGCATTGCAAGCACATGCCCACGTGAATAGAGATAACCTGGTTTTTGCAAAAAACGTTTGTTGAATAATTTTTTAAAAAAAAGATCAACAACTTCATTGTCAACCACATCAAAATAAACACCTAATTCTTCATCTTGAAATGCAATAAGTTTTTGAAGTTCCAATATGGCATCAAAACAGTGAGCAATATCAGATATACGTTGCTGCAAGCTGTTGAGTGAATGGTTCATAAAAACAATGCGTTTACCCACAGAAACAACTGCATTGCCCCATATATAATCATATACAATAGTAGGAATAGTAGCTCCTATTATACCTCCCAGCACACCCCCTTTAATTGACCAATCTTGCAACTCTTCTGGTATATACGCAACGCCTTTAAAAGCATATCCTCTAGAAAAAACTAAATATCTATCATACCACGACCCTCCTTGACTAAAGGCTCTAGCATAATCTATAAAAACATACGGTGTATCTTGTGGTTGCACTTGCACGGATTGCAAAGAATGTTGTAATACAGGGACTTCAAAACCTGCTCGTATCCCTCGCAATATATTGAACTCTCCTTGTCCACCACTATACATATACTGCAAGAACTCATTAGCAACACCACCAAGCGCTAACGTAGTTAACAGATACTTGCATGCATCAAGCATTTCTGCAGCCGTACCCACATTCAATGCAACAGCACTTTTATTCAATCCACTCAATCCTAAAGATGAAAAATAAAATTGCTCACAACTGCGATCCAACTGATCATTTTTGTCCCAATACGCGAGCAACGCCCCTTCAACACGATTCACTTGTTCAAGTTTCTTTTGAAAAAGATCCATTATATCTGGATGATCAAGCAAGAAAGTAATAATTTTTTTTCTTTGATCAAGTTGATGTTTGTTTGCAATAGGATGCAATAATTTAACCAATCCCCATCTTCCAAATGATGTTTTGGTGAGATCAAGCATAGTTACCAAACGATCAAGCTGCAGCTCTTTCCACTCACGCTCACCAATAATAGATGCTGGCATACGATACACAACGCTATTCAAGACGTGCTCAGCACGCTCACTGGAACTCTGGTCAGCTACAACTGACTGACAAAAAGATATAATTAACAACGATAACAAAAACATGGTCGACTTTTCCCTACTAAGCAGCTCTTATTATAAAACTCGAGATAGCTGCATAATAGGTAAGTATACCGCAAAAATAAGTGTTGTTACTAACAAACCCAACAAAATAATAACCGTTGGTTGAAGAAAAAAAACGAATCGCCGCAACTGTTCATCTAATTTTTCATTATACACAGCCGCAGCATTTTCAAGCGATTGCCCCAATGTTCCTGTTTCTTCACCGATATGCACCAAAGCAATAATCTCTGGTAAAAAGAGTGATGTCATTTGCATTGCATGACTCAACAACACACCTGAATCAACATCATCATGCAATGCCGTAAGTTGAGATTTAATTAAAAAATGATGAGCTGATTTGCTGAGTATCGCAAGTGAATCTTTTAACGTAATGCCATTATGTACCAACAACGATAACGCTTGCAACGCCTGACTCATATGGTATTGCCATACAATCGCACCAATAAATGGAGTTCTTATGACTAAATTATCCCATACTTTTTTACCTGTATGTGAAAAATAATAATACACCGTGAAAAACAATATTCCCAAAACACCCAAAAGATAGATCATTGACACACTACACACAAACTCACTCACACCGAGCATAAAAGAAGTTAATGGTGGAAGCTCTTGCTGTAAAGAACTAAACATATCTGCAAATCGTGGGATAATAAAAATAAAAATGAACCCTGTAATGCCAATAAAAAAAAGTAATGTTAACAACGGCATTGCGAGTGCTGCACGAATATTTTTTTTAAACGCATGCTGTTTATAAAAATAAAGTGCCACGTTTTCCATAGCACTCATAATATCACCAGATTCGTATCCAGCAATCAACATAACCATAGCAATAGAATCAAAAAATGAATTATGCTTTCCTAATACCTGAGCAAAAGGAACTCCTTGTTGAATATCATGACTAATCTCAAACAACATATCATACACAACGGGATTATGTGATTGTTGAGCAACAATAGAAAACACTTTAGGCAGCAATAATCCCGCACGCAACAGCTTTGCTTTTTGTTGAAATATATTGCCTTTTGTTTGTGCACTGATTGGCCACAACAAAGGTGGTGAATAGAGAGTCTTGCAAGATATAACCGCTACTCCCTGACTTAAAAGTCTTTCTGATAAATCTTGTGGTGAATAAGCCGCTTGCTTACCTTTTTTTGTTGCGCCAACACTATTCACCCCAATCCATTTAAAATATGGCATACCTCTCCTATCAACTTAGCCCCAATTTTTTAACCCCATCTTCGTTATTCTTCGATGGGGTCCCCACTGGAATGCAATGGAAGTGGGGCTCAAAACATATCCATTTGCCAATCAACACCTAAAAATTCTAAGAGTTGATTAAATGTAATATCCATCTCAACTTTTATTCGTTTTTTCTGTGATTGCGCGCCAGAGACTATAGATACCATGTTTTGAGTTACTCCAAGCGCTTTTGCCAAGTTTTTAATAAGCTCATTGTTTGCTTTGCCTTGTTCAGCGGGGCTTTTGAGATAACATTTTAAATTACCAGACTTATCAATAGCCCAACCTTTTTTGCCTGAACTTGGAAAAACTTTTACATCAAACATAAATGCCATTTTTCCCTCCTAGTCGATACTTTTTTAGTATTATATATACATTAACCTAGCTAAAAATTAATATACAATAGTTTAAAAAATGGTATATTTAAACAAAAAGATGATCAAGTTACTTGAAAAAATAGTAAATGGCAGTATCCTTTTGTATATATCAGCTTTTAGGAGAGATGGCTGAGTGGTCTAAAGCGCTTGCCTGCTAAGCAAGAGTCTGGGAAACCGGGCGCGAGGGTTCGAATCCCTCTCTCTCCACCAAACTTTTACCCAATTTTCGCTAACGCTATAATTGGGGCCCAAAAGATAAAATACAAAATGTAGCAAGATAAACCTAGCTTAACGAGCTAGGTTATATAAATTGAAATATATAGGTTTGCGTCTCCTTCGACGAGCTCAGGATAAACTCCGCTCAAGAAGCTAGGGCGCAATAGATTAAAAGATGCGCCCGTAGCTCAATTGGATAGAGCGTCAGACTACGGATCTGAAGGTTAAAGGTTCGACTCCTTTCGGGCGCACCATACTACGCATAAAGCTTCGTATGGCACGGCCAGTTCTTCGTAGCTCGCAAGAGCGAAGTAGAACCAGTTTTTTTGAAATATTCTTTTTCTAAATACGCATGGAGAGATGGCAGAGTGGTCGAATGCGGCGGTCTTGAAAACCGTTATCCCGAGGGATCGGGATCGTGGGTTCGAATCCCACTCTCTCCTCCAGCTTTCGCGTAAAGCTACAAAAGCCCCATCTTACAACACAATTCCAACAAAATATCTTTTTTTATTCACAAAATTTTATTAATATATTTATTCTCATCTCAACTCTAATTAACTCGTTATGTATGTAAAAAAGAGAGAATATGTTTATTAAAATACTCACCCTGTTCACTATTTTCGGCATATCTTCATTGCACTGCATGGAACCGGAAGTAAAAATATCAACAAAAAAATTAATCAAACAAAAATCCCAAGCAATTTTGCGCAAACTATCAAATGAAAAAATAAATGAAGAACCTGCAACAAATGCTATTATCTTAGAGAATCCATTTATCATTGTTGTACATAGTGCAATAGAATCTAAAAATTATACCGCCGTACAATTTCATCTCAGAAATCCCCTCCTTGACCCAAATACAACAGATCAACAAGGGGATTCAGCACTTCAAATTTTTATTAAAGCAAAAGCATGTCAAGGAATAGAGCTACTTCTTAAAGATCATCGCGTACAATTTAGACGTGAGGATTTATTCAAAGAATTCAGTAATCAAATGCGTATTTTTGAGTGTCTCGATAAAAGCAATGAAGATTCACTATCAATACGACAAAAAATATTCGCTCGGTTCACTCTGGACCTCGTTACACATGAAGAATGTCAAAATATAGAATATTCTTATAAACATGGTCTCCTGACAAATGAAATACTGACAAACACTATCAGTACAATAAAAAAACGCATAAAAAGTTCTACTGACAAGCAAATTGAAGCCAATGCAAAAAATCATGTACAAGCAGTGTTATCTAAATTGGCAGGAGACTTACCTGATTATGCAACAGATGAGTTTATAGAACAAAAAATTTGGTGTATACTTTCATCCATGCAAAACACAAACAATATCTAAAAAAGGGATTGTTCAAAAATTTTAATAAAAGTGGATGAAGCTCATAATCTCCAAAACATATTAAAATATCAGGAACATTTAATGCTACGTATTCCTCTACTCCTAACTTTCAGTTCATTTCTTCTTGCACAATCGCTTTATAGTATGGAAAAGGAAACAAAAGAACATAAAACTAAATTTTCACTTTCGCTCAGAAAAAAGTCAGCTGATACTTCATCCCCCAAAGAAACACCACGCTGCAATACTAACAATGAAACCTCTATACCATTAATTTCATTTACAACCACATCTGAATCTGCATCTGCCGATATAGAAACCTCTCGATCACAATTATCTAAACCAAAACCATATACTCGCAGCAAAACTGTTGATAGCTCATCAACACAACCAAAAGATAAGATTAAAATATTTTCTTCTTCAGATGGAACAATACCAAAAATAAGTCCTCGAGCAATGTTAGCTTCTTCACTCAAAAATCTTTCTCAGGCAAAAACTGTTCCTCAAGAAAAAATAAACATTCTCACCAATGCTGTAAAAAATTATGATTTACCTACCATAGAAGAATATGTTAATAACCCACAGGCAGACCTCAATCAAATAGATCAATGGGGTAATACTGCGTTACATCATGCCGTGATAAAATTAACAGAGACGATCAACAATGAAGCTATGCTCAAAAAAATTATTACTCTTTTTTTACATGATGTACGAACTGACACTTCTATTACCAACATTTATGGCAACAGAGCTGTACAAATACTATCTGGCGGAGACAATCTCAACATACGAATGCTTTCTGGCAAAGATGATCTCAACATACGAACTCTATTATTTGCAAAAGGTTCATTAGATGAACGAACTAACCATGAAATCGGTAAAATGTTACTCGAGATTTATCTCAATAATCTTGACCTCACTGATGATCTTATTAAACAAACAGTAGAATGTATAAAAAAGAAAATTCGATCCACTGAGACAAAAAAAGGAAAAAATTCCATAAATCTTCCACAAGAAGCAACATTACCTGATTATGCTACTGATGAATTTATCATCCGGATGATTAAATACCGTATACCCGAAGAATCATACTATGTATCTGAATTACAAAAAACCATTTTAAAAGATATTTTTATAAAAGAAAAAAATATCATTTTACTCAATGTATCAATTGATATCAATGAAAAATCTATCAGTGAATCCCTCGACAACATTCTCAATACAATGAAAAAATCTCACAATTATTTAACCAGATTTGTGAACAAAACATGTATTTTTGAAATACTTGAAACATACTATTTAAAGAATGCTCCATCTCATTTTATAAATTTCTGTTCCGAAAAAAATATTACCGATCAAGCACCTATGAGTGATGTTAGTCAATGCAAAAAAAGCAAAAAGCCATCAGATTTTTTACATCTCTATACTACGGACAATACTAACGAAAAAACACTATCAATAAGGCAGTTCATCTGTGATGATTCTAATCTCATCTAACACTATGGGATTCAACCGAGGCTGCACTCCTTTGAAGCCATAATACAAACTACCCATATACATTGCTGCTACATATGGGTAGAAAAATGGATCAAATAAAGCAAGAATACTAAAATACACTGCTGATGCTCCATATGCCTTGGAAGCTTTAAAATACTTTGCAACATCTTCTGGTGTTGCAAGTTGTTTTTTGGGTTCCATAAGAGTAGGTAATGCTGTTTCGGGCTGCTGAGGCTGAAAAGAGATTTCTTGTGTTATTAATGGTACTGGCGGCGGCGTAATTGTTTGTTGTTCAATATTAATTGATGATGACTTATACCATTGATATGCACCAAGTGCCATCAACCCCAAAGGCCCAACTATCTTTGCAGCATTCCAAAGCCATCGCTGCTTTTTTTTGCGCTCATTGATACTTTTTCTGTACTGAGCAGTTCGTTGACCACGTTCTCTATCATTATTTTTCTCTGCACACACAACAATTGCCGATGAGTATAATATCACACTTACATACCAAAAGTTAAAATATCGTTTTTTCATATCAATCCCATTATCATAAGCTTAAAAAATAGATTTTTAATACAAACGTAGACTTTTCCACTACAACTTAGTAATAACTAATTGAAATCAAAAAAAGATACAAAAAAAGGAGCTCTATGAAATACAATCATATCTTACTGATAACTGTCATTATCTCATCAATGATATCAGGCATGGAAATCAAACATTCTTCGTCTCGATCAAAAAAAACATTAAAATATCACAAAAAAACAACGCTTTTCATTTCTCATGCGATACACAAAGATAACGATATATTTGTTACATTAGACCGCAATGGTGTATTAAATATGAGTAGTAAAACAAAAGGACCGCATAGAAGCAGTCCTTCAAAAAATAAACTTAATCGTTATGAACAGGTAACGTAATTTTTTATCAGATTTTATTCACCATTATCAACCAGGAAGCCACCAATTTGTGCATCCCAAAGTTGTTTATAAAGACCACCTTTGGCAAGTAGTTCTTCATGGGTTCCATCTTCTACAATACTTCCTTTATCAAAAACTAAAATGCGATCCATATACAACAATGTAGAAAGACGGTGTGCAATTACCAAGGTGGTTTTGTTTTGCATCAAATCCCATAAACTATCTTGAATTTCTGCTTCTGTCACTGAATCAAGCTGACTTGTTGCTTCATCAAGAATTAAAATAGGAGCATTTTTTAATATAGCTCGCGCAATAGCAATACGTTGCCGCTGGCCACCAGAAAGACGTACACCTCGTTCACCCACTTGTGTATCATATCCTTGCGATAATGTTACAATAAATTCATGCGCATATGCACGCTTTGCTGCTTCAATTACCTCTTGTTGCGTTGCATCTCTGTGCCCATATAAAATATTTTCATAAATTGATCGGTGAAACAGTGATGGATCTTGCGGGATAATTGCAATTGCTTCATGAAGACTGTCTTGTGTTACGTCACAAATATCTTGTCCATCAATAAAAATATTCCCTTCAGTAACATCAAAAAGACGAAGAATTAAATTAATAAAAGTGGATTTACCACTTCCAGAATATCCAACAAGACCAACTTTTTGACCAGGTTTAATAACAACTGATTCATGTTCAAACAGTGATTCCGCATCATGATAATGAAACTCAACATTCTCAAATATGATTTCACCTCTGGTAACAACAAGCTTTTTGGCATCCGGTTTATCTTGTATGTCAGTCGGTGTTTGAATAATCGCAAGACCTTGTACAATGTCTCCAAGTTTTTCCCAAAATTCACGCATATCTTTTGCAATATTCCAGATATTATCAACAATATGTAAATTCAACGTAAGAACTAATACAAAATCTCCTGAAGTCAATGTTGCATTCATCAAACCTTTATACAGCAACCAAAAACAGACCATCTGAAAAATCAAATACGATGTACCCTGCAATGCATGCAATTTAAAAAAGAACCAATCACGGGCCTGATCTTTTTCTACTGAATATTCAGCAACAGCTCTTAAACGTCTATTTTCAAACTTTTTCCCTGCAAATAACCGAACACTCATCATATTAGTCAAAACATCCACAATAGATCCTGACCATACTGCACGCGCATCAGCAACATCATACGCCAAATACTGATTTCTAAACGCTAAAATAATTGATAGTGATAAAAACAGACACACCCATATGCCGAGCGCTATGGTAAATTTAATATCAACTCGAGATACATTATACAAGGCAAACAGCACCATTAATGAACACGCCAACAATCTATCAGTAACAATGCGCAAAATATCAGGAATGCCTTTTGATATATCAACAATACGCGTTGTTAAACTCCCTGCAAACTGATGCTGATAAAAGCTATGAGCATGATCCATCATGCAATCCATTAATACAAGAGATGTATGACGTTTTAATGGTGGACGCAATTTTAACGTAAGCCAATCGTATAAACGGAAAATAAAGATATAAATATATTCTGATGCAATATATATAGCTAATAACATTCCTAAACTACTGCATACATCAGTTTCACATCCTTTTCCAACAGCATTTAAAATAAGTTTCATAAGATATGGCTGCACATTAACCAATAATGCCCACATAAAAGAAACAAAAAGCATGCCTGCTATATACAATCTAAAAGGCCTTGTCACTAATTTTATAAATGCCCATGTGCCTTGATGCTGCATAATTTTTCCTATTATTTTTGTGATGTAATTAACATTTCAAATTTTGGAGCTAATCCATAACTGCGGTTTTTATTGGCTGGATTAACAATAACCAAAAAACCTTCATCAACCCAGTCCTTACACAATTGCCCACTTGTTCGTGGTTTAAATCCAAAAAGTTGTCCAACTTGCGCGGCGGTCACTTCTGTAAATTGTTGAAACAGTTCCAAAGCTTTACGTTTTTTTGGATCAAGTGTACGTAATAGATTTTCATAGTCTTGATCACCGCGCATTGCTGACCGAGTCATGTGCTTAATAACATTTTCGCATGATACCGCCATACCACCAATAAAATAATCAACCCATTGGGTAATATCTGATTCAGCTCTACCCTCATAATAATTATGTGAAGACCCAACACTGATCGCTTCATAATACGCGGACAGATTGCGCGCATAATATTCTTCTAATGAATACAAACCCTTAAGATCATATCCACCAAGATATAAAATAAGGGTTGTTAATAATCGTGCTGTTCTGCCATTGCCATCATAATAAGGATGAATTGTAGCAAATTGATAATGTGCAATTCCTGCAACAATAGGCCATGGTACATCTTTGTTCTGATTGATCCATGCAACAAGTTCTTGCATAAGTGCTGATACATCTTGTGCTTCGGGCGGAAGATACACTATTGCTCCGGTGCGACCATCTCGGATAACATTTTGCCCATCTCGATACATACCCTGATCCACCTGCTTAGTTTGACCTTCCATGACAAATTCATGAAGTCTTTGAATAATTTTTTCAGTAACAACGCTCCCTTTTGCTGCCAACTGCTCAACATATTCCAAAGCCATATAATAACCTTTTACTTCTTTTTCATCACGCTCACGACCAGGGAAATGGCCTTTGTGCTTAATAACAGCCTCAATCTGATCACTACTTAGACGGTTTCCCTCAATCATTGTGGAATAATGAGTGGAATACAGACGGGCTGATTCCCGAAGGGATACCAATACGGTCGGATTAAATGGTACATGGGCAATATTCTCTTTTACTGCCTCAATACGCATCAAATTTTGGGCTATTAGGGGGGTAATAGTGTACTTTGGATCAAATTTTATCTTCATCTTGTCTACACCTCGTCTCAATTAGATTTAATTCCAGTATGCTGATAAATCGTAAATAAAACAATAGTTTTTATTATTTCTTACCCCCTATTTCATAGGCTTAAAATATACATTTATACGTCCTGATCGGCATTTCGCCACCCCTTTTGAACTATTTCAGATAGTATTATATACTTATAGAGAAGTGAATATTTTTAACCAAAATCGGAGGATTTCATGAAAAAACTATTATTATCAGCCTTATTACCATTATTCTTTGTAGGGCACACGGCAACATACGTAAAACCTACATATAATGACTGTGCTGCTCTTGGTTTGCTAACAATGATGTGTATGTGCAGGTTGTCAGACCAAAAATACGTAACAAATGAAACTTTTAATAAAATTTTTAATGACAGAAATTTTATTATTACAGCAACCGCATTGGGTATTTCAACGATCATAAATTTAAATATAAACGCATACAAACAATTTATTGCATACAAAGAATCTATCAAAAATAAAGAAGCTGATATTAACACAACAGAAAAAGCCGAAGATGAGCAAAAACAGGTTGAACAGGAAGAAATCACTGTCGAGCCAAAAACTGTTCGATACTATTACGATAGATATGGAGAAATGATTGGTGAGGCTGCAATAGGTATAACATCATGGGTGGTTTCTGGTTATATTCTTGATAAATATATGGATATAAGTCTTCGAAAAATTTTCGCTTAAATACAACTTATATAAATGGGATGCTGTAACAGGCATCCCTAAAAAAATAATTGGAAGATTTCATGAAAAAATTAAGAAAATATGCAAATATGGCCTTTTTATTACTTTCCGTGGCTACAATAGTTCCTACATATGCCAACCTAGATGATGATTATCGTGAATTCAAAGCACAAATTATTCAGCAATCTACAAGACCTGAAATGGTTAAAAAGGCATTTAAAGCAGGGGAAATAATATATGAAGCAACTTCCACAACACTTATAATGTACTGGATTGCTGGTGGTATATTGATGGTTATACATCCTGAAGCAATAAAAAAAAATAGTAGTTGGATTCCTATAATAAACTGCGAATATCTATACACGAAACTCACACAAATTAAAAAATCATAAATTTTTATCTCAATAAATAAGGATCATTATGACTATATTAAAAAGATTAAGCCTAACTACATTAAGTCTCTGTTTAAACATATCATGTATTATATCTGCATATGACAGTCAAAAGCTTCAAAAAGAAGTGCAATTGATTTCAAAATTTATAACCGATAAAGAATTATCAACCGGTCAATATAATCATAATATTGCAAACCTCAAACAACTTAATTCAGAATTATCACAATTAATACAAGATAAAGCCTTAGCTCATGAAAATATTGTAGGATTCAAAGAAACACAAGAAGTTTCAGAATTTCTAAAAAATAGAATCTCACTCATTGAACAAAATAATAAAGTCATAACTAAAAACGACAATCTTCGTTATTGGCTTACAAGCATCATTGAAAGCACATACATGACGAACAATGATGAAATTATTAAAATTGCAAACATAATAGAAACAAACAATCCTTCTATTGAAGAAGAATTATATGCAATAAGAGATATAGTTGATAAAAGACATAATACAATTTCAGTTATTGCATCAATTTGTCTATTTGCAGTATATGCTAAACTAGTATTCAGTGCATATGTAAGATAAAAATATAACATTTCATAAAAGGGAAAGATTCATGAAAACATTACATAACCTACTTCTTATTACCAGCATCTTCATAGGCAGCACTGTCTTTACACCTGCCAAAGCCATAACCATTGGCACGTATAACGTGTTACATGGAGGAACGGCAGGATGGTTTGCAAAAGAAGGTAATTGGCCACGTCGTAAACAAGGTGTATGTAATATCATTAAAAATAATATGAAAGCTGACGTTTATGGCTTTCAGGAGGTTGTTAATGATAATGGCCAATTTGATGATATAAAAAAAGCATTACCGGGCCATGGATATGTAGGAGAACCCCGCAGTGCTCATAATGAAAAATTATGGAGCTATGTTACCATGCTCGCTGCAACCGATGAACACAACCCTATCTTTTATAACAAAGAAAAAATAGATCTCATTGATAGCGGTACTTTTGGCATCAATGCTGATGCTTCAACACATTTAAAGTTATTGCCACGTATTTGCACATGGGCCCATTTAAAAGAAAAAGCAACTGACAAAGATTTCTTTACCTATAATACCCATCTTGATAACGCAGATGAAAATAATCGTATCGCACAAATTAAAGTTGTTTTAAACGATATTAAACAACGCTGTGATCATAAACCAGTCATTTTAATGGGTGATTTAAACACAACATTTATGGGCGCTATGCAAGCAACTCTTTCAGAATCTGGTTTTACGCACGCACGAACAGTAGCAAAAGAAGCTGATCAACACATTACAACACATCTCAAAGGCAAACCCTTTGAAATTGATCATATTCTTATAAAACCTAAGAATGCATTCAACGTAGAAACCTATAAAGTATGTGGTGAGCGTAATGAAACTACCAGTGACCACAACCCTGTATGCATGGACTTTTCATTCAACTAACAAATAAGTCATTCTTAAACAAAAACAATGGGATGCTAAATAGGCATCCCATATCTATTATTATAATCTTCTTTTTTAAACACCATGTAAGTTAAACTTTAAAAAAAAATTCTAAAAGTCAGGAGTGTTAATGAAAAAAGTATATAACTTACTTCTTGTCGCCAGCATTTTTTGCAACACAGCATTTGCAATAGAACCTACACAAAAACCTGTAATCGTCACCGATTTTGATGATGTATGGATAAAAAAATCATCGTTCCTTGGCGCACTTGCTTATTTAAAACCACTTGAAAATCTGTTCAAAAGTAAAAAAACTTCGGAAAAGGCTTCTGAGCCAGAAAAAAAGGTACGTAAATTAGGCAATCTTCCATTAAGACTCCTTGATTATGGCAGACGTTATCCAAGATTGTCATCATATATTCCAGGATTAATAGATTATATTGGCAAATCACGTTGTATTAATAGACCAGTTCATCATCTTTATAAACATCTTAAAGAAGAAAATTATCATATCGTCATCGCAACTAATAAAGACCACTTGTTATATGATCTTTGCATAGAAACATTGGGTAATGAAATACCACGCATGGTTGACACAGTATTTGTAGCTGAACCGCAAAGCGATGCAAATGCAATTGCACAATTACAAGCTTTTGCAGATCAGCCAACAACGCCTGCAAACTATAAAAATATGGCACACAAAGCTATCAACATCAAAGATACAAACAACATTGTGCATGTACCAAGCAAGAAACCAGACAGAGAATATTATGAATACGTTACGCAACGCATTGGCAATGACCGTGATATGATCTTTATTGATGATAACAAAGAAAATGTGGATGCATTTAATGCATTGCAAAAAGATAGTAAACATTTACGTCTTGGCATCCAATATGATGAAAATAATTTGAATCAATTTGCTGAAGATCTTAAAAAAGCTGGGTTATTGTCAGAAACAAATAATCAAGATTTACTGAATGAAATCCGTTATCCAGGTACATGGGGAAAAATTAAATTATACGCGTATCAAACATTTGGACGTGCACAAGCTGTAACAAATTAATTCAACACGAGTAAATAAAAGAGGGATGCTCAACGCATCCCTCTTTTACTTTTCTTGCGCTCGTCCTGAGCCTGTTTAACCCCATCTTCAGTTCCTTCAGACGGGGACCCCGGTTTGGAGTGAAACGAAAACTGGGGAAAAAGGATATCTTCGAGCGCTTAATTCTTCAACAAGTTCAGAATGAGCGCGATAGGATTCTTAGCTCTATTTATAAAAACCAGAACCAACTACATATGTTTTGCCATTTTTTTCAACACGTTCAGCATAATCTACACGCATCTTTTTATTAAATTTATAAATATAATGATCTGGGCCTTGAGCAGATCCATCAATGATGTTTTTCACGAATGGCTTACCTTCATCATCTTTCCAATCCATCATGTTTTGCCAAATCAGTTCATAATTATCACCTGCTGCGTAGCAATATCCATCAAGATCTAAAACAAACACATACAGATCACCACGTACAAATTCACCATTACGCGCAATCAATTTTGCAAATACAACATCTTCTGGATGAGATTGTAAATCGCCAAGTGCACTTTTAACAAGCAATGCCATTGTTTCTGGTTTATTAACTGGAAACATTCCACAACCTATGATATAGGATTCAACACCCATATCAATCTTTTCTACATATATAGCTTCAAAAGAGTTTCTCTTTTTAAAATCAACCCAACCACCACCAGCTTTTGCCTGCTCAATCATTTCGCGAACAATGTAGCGACCATCTTGATCTTTGTCATCATACATATTATGGCCAACCAGCTGAGCATTGTTACCTTCTGCTATGCATACACCTTTCATATCGTACACAAATAAAGAAAGGTCACCCAAACGATACGTATTTTCTGTACCAGTAAACTCTTTTGCTGCAACAGAAACACCACTCGCTTTCATAAACTGATAGCCACGACGTACCAATTCAACTGTTTTATCACGATTTACTTCTGGATAATAACCACATGCAATGAAATAATATTTGCCATCTCTATCTTTTACTTTTTCTGCATATGCGTATTTTAATGTATTTTTTGAATAGTATTCAACCCAAATACCTTCACCTTCATTCTTTGGTTTCAGTTTTTCAATGATCTCTTTATTAATCATTTTACCTTTAGCATCTTTGCGCTCCAAAGCATTGGTGCCGATCAAACCAGGCTCTTCCCCTTGCGCACGAATCACACCGTCAAAATCAAGTGCATAAAGATAAAGATCACCAAACACAAACCGTTCACTGCGCGTATATCCCATTGCACCAAACGTATCACCAACAGGATATCCAGATTTAACATCTTGATTAAATAAACCAACAGCACCTTTTACCAACCCCACAACAGCATATTTTTTAGAATGAGGATAAAAACCACAACCTATAATATATTCTTTTTCTTCGATCTGAATTTTCTTTACAAAAGAAACTTTAGCAGCACCTGCCCATTCATATGTTACCCATGCGCCTGAGCCTGTTGCCGCTTTTATCATTGATTGTATTGCAAGAGCGCCAAAGCTATCGCGATAATCCCACATGTTTTTCCATACAAGATCTTCACGATCACCGTGAGCGTACACTATTCCTTTACTATCAAGTAAAAAAAGGTACAATTCGCCTTCTAAGAATGTTTTTGTATGCGTTAGTACATTACAAATTGCTGGCATAGAATTTTTGGCACAAAATTCAACACCACGTTCAACCAAGCGCTGAACATCTTTTTGTTTTTGTTGAACATCAAATTCATCTACCGCAATCTCCTGCGACTCTTCTTGATCTTCATCAACAGGTTGCACAACAATATTATTTTCTTCTATTTCTTCTTCTATTTTTGCTTTTGGCATACGCTTTGCATCTTGTTTTTGTGTTTTATCTGCAGCTGCAAATAACGTTCTATCAGTTACCAAAAACCCTGCCACCAAAAACAATATAATGGAACATAATCCTATCGCACGCTTATTCATACCATGCACTCCCTTACTACTCTTTTTATTTGTACTCTATTTATTGATCGCGACGTTGACCCATAAAACGCAAAAGAAACAGAAAAAGATTAACAAAATCAAGATACAACGTTAATGCACCTATTAATGTAATTTTTCCTGCAAGGTCATGATCTGCAAGCACAGGACGGGCTATTTGCTTAATTTTTTGTGTATCATATGCGGTTAAAAGCGTAAACACAACAACACCGATACCTGATAAGACATAATCAAACTGTTCGCTTTGTAAAAACATATTCACGAACATACCTATCACTAAGCCAATCAGTACCATCATACTCATACTACCAACAGATGTTAGATCAGCTTTGGTCATATAACCATACAGCGACATTGCTCCAAACATAAGAGCTGTTGTTAAAAATGTGGAAAGAATAGAAGCTTGCGTATACACAAAAAAAATTGATGAAACTGTTACACCAAGTGATGCAGCATACAACAAAAACATCCCCAAAGCTGTCACAAAGGAAATGCGATTAAGTAAGGTAGATATTGCTATAACAAGCCCTACTTGAAAAATCATTAATCCAATAATCACCGCTGAATGTGTGTAAATATACATAAAAATTGATGGTGTACTTGCAACGTAATATGCAGTTCCTGCTGTCAATGCAAGCGCACAACTCATCCAACCATACACTCCCGCCATAAATGATGAAGCTCTTTGATCAAGTTCATAATTATTTGAAAACATAGTCATCCCTTTACATAGATACATAACAGATTTTCCTCATACTCTACGCGATATATAACTCAGTATACAAGGATTTCACAGAGACATACAATACGCTTGCCTTGCAAAAAGCAATTATGATAAAAATAAGCTAAACACGTAAAAAAAGGAATAAATATGATATATCAATTACTTATCCTTATTGCACTCACCTGCAATAATATAGTGCAATGCACTTCGTTCGGATCAAGCACCAAAGATATCAAACAACCAGTCAATTTTTCAGGAAAAGTGACTACTCATCAAGGACAACAATATATCGTAGATAACATTTCTATCGATAACAAATATAAAGATGTCATCATGTATGCAAAACCCACAGAACACGCGCAAGCTGTTCTGAATCAAGACAACCAGCACCTTGAAATAAAACTCAATGAAAACCCTGCCACTGATTTTGCTAAAGATCCGTATAACCTTGATAAAATCAAAGAAATACAAGTTCCTTCTCCAAACACTATTTGGTATTACCAAAAAAAACCAAATCAACAAAAAATGGAATATATAGAAGTTGTTGTTATCACAAAAAGCAATACCAAAAGTTATCATCTTTTGGAACACAGAGCTCAAATTTATTGCGATGAAGTTGATGCAGCTGGTTCCCAAGAAAAAATAATACCTTTGACAGCATTACAAACATTAAGCATTGAAGGTTTTACATACCGTGACACGAGCAAAACCACAAAAGAATGCCCTCCATGCTCAGCAAAAAAATAAGCATTAAAAATCCCTCCACTCAAAATGGAGGGATTTAATTTAAAAACAATTATTTCTTCAAAGCATCAATCTTATCTTGAACTGCTTGCTTTGCTTCATTAAGTTTCGTCACGAGTTCTTTAATTGCTGGGTTATTTTCAGCCAATTTTTCTTTCTGTTCTCGAGTTAAAACTGTCTTGCCATTATACAACACAGATTCATACGCCATAGAATATCGCTGATCAATAAATCCCGCCTTAGATATTTCTTCCCATGCGGGAGCATCATAATTTTTTAAACAAGGTGTATCTCTTCCACATCTATTCAATGCATCTAGATAGATACCCGTCATGACATATGCTCTATGTGTTAGCTCTTTATCAAAACCACAATTGTCTTTATACATGTCGCGCAATTCTATATTAATCTTAGTTTTATTTTTATATTCTTCTTCAATTTCTGCATGTGCACGACCAGCTACAGAATTTTCATCTGGCTGCGAGATATGTCTTCCATTGCATTGATGTGATCTTGAAGTTGCTCTTTCGTTATCATTTTTTGTTTGTTGAGTCGTATACACGCCATCGATAGATGAACCTGCATCAAGTGCTTTAATATATTCAGCTATGAGCTCTTCTGTATAATCCTCTGCATACATAGAAATCGAACAACTCATTATCATAAGTAACAATAACTTCTTTTGCATAGTATTCCTTCTCTTGTTATCACAATAATTACACGTTATTATATTTTTATAATAATACGTTTATCATACAGAAGGATCATAAAAATGGCTATATCAATTACCCCAGAAAATCATGAAGCAGAAATCAAAAAATCAAATAAACCGGTTATATTAGATATCTATGCAACCTGGTGCGGGCCGTGTCAGCAAATGAATCCAACATTAGAAGAGCTCGAAAAAGAATTGGGAGACAAATATAAGTTTGCAAAACTCAACGTGGATGAAGCACGAGAAATATCAATCAAAGATTACGGTGTCACTTCTGTTCCAACCTTTGTCTTTATTAAAGATGGTGTAATTAAAGGTAAAGAAATGGGATATATGAGTAAAGAAACGTTACACGAGAAAATTGTTGCTGCATTAGCACAATAATTAAATTTTAAAATAAAAAAGAGCTCTGGTTTTATCCAAAGCTCTTTTTTATTTATATCAATATATTCTGTAATTGCTTAATTCTGTTGTTCCAACGCCATTAAACGATTATTCACATCATTCACATCTGCACGTAACTTTTGTACTTCATTCAATAACAATACTGGTAATATATGATATTGAACAGTTTGTGGTTGGCCATCAGCATCATAAACAACTATTGCAGGGAATATTTGATCAACTTCTTCAGCAATCAAACCATATTGTGTTTCATTCGCTGCATCACCATTATATGCAAACATAACTGGACGAAGATTAAGAATGCTTGAAGAAGCATCATTCATATCTTCTATATCATGTTTAAATCTTCTTGATGAAGTTACTGTTCCAAGTTGACCGTTACCATCAACTAAAACTGGTATCGCTGTAAGGCCCGTAGTAACCCCATTAATTCCTTGAATAAAACATGTTGTTTGCGTACTAAGCGTACCAATACGAATTGCTGCACTTTCATCAACACCAGGATCATTTCCAACATAAATATTATTACTTCCTGTGAAAGTAGAAGTACCAGCATTAGCCCCAATAACAATATTAGAAGCCCCTGAAGTAACATTAAGCAATGCTTGATAACCAACTGCTGTATTATTAGCACCAGTAATTGAATTAACACTCATTGAGTTATAACCAACAGCAACGTTATTGTCTGCTCCATTTAACTGAAGTGCTTGGAAACCAACCCCAACATTTTGGTCTCCATCATTACCAGCATTAGTACCAATCATAACATTGGCAATACCTGATCCTCCTGTATCAGTACCAATACCAATATTATTATTCCCGGTGATACAATTCTGTAAAGATGTCTGACCAATACTAATGTTAAAGTTACCTGTTGTATTATTTTGTAGAGCATCAAAACCGACTGCAACGTTATCAGTACCTTGCGTATTAAAAAGCATAGCAGAAACACCAATTGCCGTATTATCAACTCCAAAATTATTATTAAGCAGAGCCTGATATCCAACTGCTGTATTTAAACTACCACTTATATTGGCTGTCAAAACATTATATCCAATTCCTGTATTACGATTACCAATAGTATTTGCAGTAAGAGTACTCGATCCAATTGCTATATTTTCGTAACCAGTTGTATTTGAAGCAAGAGCAATATCACCAACTGCCACATTATCCTGGGCGGACGTAGTAACCGCTAACGCATTAGTTCCAATCGCTATATTATAAGCACCAGTAACATTAGCTTGCAATGCATATTGTCCAATAGCTATATTTTGATAACCAGTTGTATTGCTTTGTAGAGCATATGACCCAATTGCTATACATGGCTGATCAATAGTTGAGTTATCTTGACCAGAATTGGTGTTTTGCAATGCATTAAAACCAATTGCAACATTAGAACTTGCTGGATTATTTGTTGGATCTAATGGAACAGCAAATTGCATTGCGCCATTACCAATTGCTACGTTTTCAAAACTTCCTAAAGCTGTAGTAAGAGCATTAACACCAACAGCTACGTTATTTGTTCCTGTTGTATTTGCATTTAACGTACTAGCCCCTAACGCAGTATTATTGCTACCAGTTGTGTTAGCACTCAATGCATCACCAACAGCAGTATTGTTGCTGCCTGTTGTGGTAGCAGGAAGTGTATTATAACCAATGGCAGTATTTCCTGAACCTGATGTCAGTGTTGTCAAAGCGTTAGTTCCAAAACCGCTATTCTGCGTTCCTGTTAAAGTAAAGTTACCAGCATTAATACCAACAAATAGATTATTCGTTCCAAAATCATGAATAAATCTACTTGTACCTTTTATTACATTACCAGCCGTTGCGGTACTTGGTTCTGTACTGAAAATAATATTTTCGCTTACAACACCATCAACCATACTAATAACTTCTGCTGCAAAACTTCCTGTGTTGTCACGCGCAACAATCGTATTTGGAATATTCAAATTTGTAGCATTCGTTGATACTTCTATAGTTTCAGTACCAACATCAGTGACAATAGACATATATATATCAGCAACACTTAATGTTCTAAACAAGATTGTATTTGAACTTATTGTATCAAAAACAGAACCCGTTCCTATGCCTTCATTTGCAGCGGTTAGTGTGGATCCAGTAGCGCCCGTAGCTCCTGTAGGCCCAGTAGCACCCGTTGTACCCGTCGCACCTGTTGCTCCTGTTCCTCCAGCTGCACCGGTTGGACCAGTAGCTCCCGTAACTGCTGGACCTGTTGCTCCCGTTACACCAGTACTTCCAGTTGCCCCCGTTGCACCCGTTGCACCAGTAGCTCCAATACTACCAGATCCTCCTGGTCCCGTTGCTCCCGTTACACCTGTTGCACCTGTTGCACCTGTTGCGCCAGTATTTCCTGTATGTCCACGATGCCCGCGGTGTCCACGCGGTCCACGTGGCCCTTTGCAACACAATGGTTTAACAAAAAAATCATCGTGCATATGAGTATCATTATCATCAAATGAACCATCACAACATCTTTGTATCGTAAGATCGCCATTTTCAATCTGATACGCTAATTCATCAAGCGCTTTTTCAATTATATCTAATTGATCTTGAGAAATTTGATGATTTTTACGAGCTATAAGAGCTTCAGCGTACGCAAGCGTATCAACAATTGCATCGTAATTACTGATCGTAAAACCTCTTCTGATATGATTATGCAATCCCCACAATAACGAATTTTTATTATCATCAAGCTTAACGATTTCTTCTACCATATGCGCGATATCACTAACATCATTACCAATATATACATAAGAACGCTTTGGATTGTTACGGATTTCTTGCAGCTCCATTTCAGATAAATGAATAGCTACTTTTTCACTATCCTGTTGAGCAAAAGATTGTTCACTAGCAACTATTGGTAATGGCCCTACCAATAAAGCCAACGAGACAACCAATGAAAATGATTGAGACATACGTATCTGTTTCATAAGACTCCTTTTTTGTGAAACATGATTTTTTAGTCCATTTAAACATAAAAAATAATTCTTTAGCAAGGTATAAAAAAAGAGGCTCTTGGTTTTAACAAGAGCCTCTTTTTTTATTAACCAATTTTATGCATTATTTTCTAATACATTAATACGAGCAATGGCTTGTTGCACTTGAGCTTGTAAACTCACAATTGCTCTATTCATTTGTTCAACAGTAATCTGCTGTTGCTCTTCCACTGCAATCAAACGTCCTTGTTGTTTTTGTACTTCATTCAACAATAACACCGGAAGTACATGATATTGAACAGTATATGGTTGCCCGTCTTCATCGTAAACAACAATACCAGGGAATACTCTATCAACTTCTTCAGCTATCAATCCATATTGCTTTGTTTCTGATTCATCTTGATTGTACACAAAAGTTACTGGATTAAGTTGATAAATATTTGCAGAATCATCATTCATATCTTCAATATTATGTTTAAATCTTCTTGATGATACCACTGTACCTAGTTGTCCACTTGCACCAATAACAACTGGAACAGATGCTGCAACTGTAACACCGCTAATGCCCTGAATAAAGCATGCTGTGATTCCTGAACCTGTATCTGCAATACGTATAGTATTTGATTCAGTAGCGGCACCAGCGCTACCAATATAAATATTATTACTTTCTGCACCTACAAGATTACTTCCTGCTAAAGAACCAATTGCAATATTAGAATTTCCTGTTTTAAGTGCCACTAACGCCTCGTATCCTATTGCAGTATTATCAACACCAGAGATATTTTCATTCATAGCAAAATATCCCATTGCAACATTATCATTTCCGGTTGTATTACTTTGAAGTGTTTGATTCCCAATAGCAATATTATTAGATCCTGTTGTATTAAGTTCAAGCGCTTCATATCCAACTGCTGTGTTTTGATCACCTATTGTATTGAAACTAAGTGCAAGATAACCAACAGCAGTATTAGCACCAGTTGTGTTTACATTCAAAGCACTTGACCCAACGGCAGTATTAAAAGAACCTGTTGAATTTGTGTTTAATGCGCCATCTCCAACAGCTACGTTAAAGCCTCCATTTTGATTGAAAAACAATGCAAATGCTCCAAGAGCCGTGTTATTGGTGCCAGAGTTATTTGTAGTTAATGCTTGACTTCCAACAGCGGTATTAATTGATCCTCCATTATTTGCTGTAAGTGCATTATAACCAACCGCAGTATTATTAGTATCCGTTGCACTAACAGTGAGTGCACTATAACCAACTGCTGTATTATTGGTTCCCGTTGTATTTGCAGCTAATGCATTATAACCAACGGCTGTAGATGCTCCTGTTGTATTTGCAAATAAAGCACGACTTCCAACAGCCGTGTTAAAACTTCCTCCATTATTTGTAATAAGCGCAAAAGAACCAATGGCAGTATTATCAGTATCTCCTGTACTAGCAGTCAATGCGCTATCACCAAGAGCAGTATTGCGAGATCCCACTGTATTAGCAGTGAGTGCGATATTACCAATAGCAGTATTACGAAAACCATTGTTATTTGCAGTTAATGCTTGATATCCAACCGCTGTATTTAAACCTGTGCCATCATTAAGTAGCGCTTGATAACCAACCGCTGTATCGCTACCCAAAGATAAGACCGTAGTATTTGCCATTGCTTGATAACCAATTGCCGTATTACTACCTGTTTCGTCATTTCCTAATGCCTGATAACCAACCGCCGTATCAGAATTTACTCCAGGAGAATTAAACATTGCTCCACTACCAACAGCAGTATTAAAACTTCCTCCGTTATTTGTAGTAAGCGCTTGATAACCAACTGCAGTATTATCCGTATCTGTTTGACTTGCTGCAAGTGCATTATAACCAAGAGCTGTATTATCAACGCCTGTTGTATTTTGAGCAAGTGCAAAATATCCAATACCAATATTATTGTCAGCAGTATTAACATGTAAAGCAGATTGTCCAATACCAATATTATTATCACCTGGACTATTAACAAGTACTCCAACTCCAACAGCCACATTATAATCACCAGAAATAGGACCTGAAGTTGCGCCAACTATAGAGTTAAAGTTACCTGATGCATCTGCAAGATAACCAACTGCGGTGTTAAATGTTCCGGTACTATTACTAATTAATGCAGAAGCGCCAAGTCCTGTATTAGATACGCCTGTTGTATTATTTTGTAAAGCATTGCCTCCAATACCTGTATTACTTGTGCCAATTGTATTGAAACGCATAGCATTTTCACCAACTGCTGTACAACTTACTCCTGTTGTATTAGAGTTTAGCGCACTGAATCCCATTGCTGTGTTAAAACCACCAGATGTATTTGATTGAAGTGCTCCTTGCCCAACAGCAGTATTATCAATCCCTGTTGTATTAGCTGTTAATGCACTACTACCCACTGCAGTATTATTATTACCAACTGTATTGGTATAAAGTGTAGCATTACCTATCGCTGTATTATCATGTCCAGTTGTGTTAGTGAAAAGTGCACCCCAACCAACTGCGCTGTTATTACCAGTTGAAGTTGTTACATCATTTGCTAATGCTGACCAACCCATTGCAGTATTACTATTTCCTCCAACATTTGCATTCAATGCAAAATAACCAACTGCTACGTTTTCACCACCTGATCCACCAACATACTGTGCCATTGCACCGGAACCAACAGCAGTAATTTGTATGTCAGTATTTACTGCTAAGGCATTAGCACCAACTGCAGTATTATCAGTTCCTGTTACATTTGCGTTTAATGTATTAGCCCCTATTGCAGTGTTATTACTACCAGTAGTATTAGCACTCAAAGCGTCACCAACAGCAGTGTTATCACTACCAGATGTAGTAAGAGGAAGTGTGTTATATCCAATAGCAGTATTTCCTGAGCCTGATGTTAAAGCAGAAAGAGCATTGGTACCAAAACCACTATTTTCTGTTCCTGTCAAGGTAAAGTTACCTGCATCAATACCAACAAAAAGATTGTTTGTTCCAAAATCGTGAATAAATCTACTTGTACCTTTGATAATATTACCGGCTGTTGCTGTACTTGGTTCTGTGCTGAAAATAATATTTTCACTCACCACACCATCAACCATACTAATAACTTCTGCTGCAAAGCTTCCTGTGTTATCACGCGCAACAATAGTATTTGGTATGTTAAGATTTGTAGCATTAACAGATAGTGCTATCGTTGTAGAATCAGTAATAATAGTTGTAAATGTATCAGCAGAACTTATTGTTCTAAAAAAGATTGTATCAGCAGTTATCGTATCAAAAACGGAACCCGTTCCTATGCCTTCATTTTCACCAGCTAGTGGTGATCCAGTTGCACCTGTAGGGCCAGTTAAACCTGTTGCGCCCGTAAAACCCGTAGCTCCGGTTGGACCAGTAGCTCCCGTAACTGCTGAACCTGTTGCTCCCGTTACACCAGTACTTCCTGTTGCCCCCGTTGGACCAGTAGCTCCCGTTGGACCAGTAGCTCCCGTTGCACCAGTAGCTCCAATACTACCAGATCCTCCCGGTCCAGTTGCTCCCGTTACACCAGTACTTCCAGTTGCTCCCGTTATACCAGTGGCACCTGTTGCGCCAGTATTTCCTGTATGTCCACGATGCCCGCGATGTCCACGCGGTCCACGTGGCCCTTTGCAACACAATGGTTTAACAAAAAAATCATCGTGCATATGAGTATCATTATCATCAAATGAACCATCACAACATCTTTGTACCGTAAGATCTCCGCTTTCAATCTGATAGGCTAATTCATCAAGCCCTTTTTCGATGCTATTTAATTGATCTTGAGATATCTTATGATTCTTACGAGCTACAAGAGCTTCAGCATATGCAAGAACTTCCGTAATTGCATCATAGTTACTGACAACATAACCACGTTTAATATGATTTCTTAATCCCCATAATATAGAGTGTTGATTATCATCAAGCTTAACGATTTCTTCTACCATATGTGCGATATCACTGACATCATTACCAATATATAAATAAGAACGCTTTGGATTATTACGGATCTCTTGCAGCTCTATTTCAGATAAATGAATAGCTACTTTTTCACTATCCTGTTGAGCAAAAGATTGTTCACTAGCAACTATTGGTAATGGCCCTACCAATAAAGCCAACGAGACAACCAATGAAAATGATTGAGACATACGTATCTGTTTCATAAGACTCCTTTTTTGTGAAACATGATTTTTTAGTCCATTTAAACATAAAAAATAACTTTTTAACAAATTAAGAAAAAGAGACCCCTGGTTGAACAAGAGTCTCTTTTTTTTAAGTAATCTTATGCGTTATTTTCTAACACATGTATCCGATCGATAGTTTGTTGCAATTGCGCTTGTAAACTTGCAATTGCACTATTCATCTGTTCTACAGTAATATGTTGCTGTTCCATATCTACATGTAATTTCTGTACCTCATTAAGAAGCAATACTGGCAATACATGATACTGAACCGTTGCAGGTAAACCATCAGCATCTCTTACCACAATACCAGGGAACACATCTGCGACTTCTTCCGCAATTAAACCATATTGTCTTGTTTCAGAAGCATCATTATTATATGCAAAAGTTACAGGACGCAATTTAAGAATATCTACTGAGACATCATCCATATTCTCAATAGCATGTTTCACACGTCTTGTTGAAGATACAGTTCCAAGTTGACCATTACCATCAACTAAAACTGGAATTGCTGCCAACCCTGTTGTTACACCATTAATACCAGCAACAAAGCATTGCGTTTGCAAAGTACCAATACGAGTAGTATTGCTTTCTGCAGCTGTAGCAGCATCAGCAGCAATATAGATATTATTGCTACCACTTACTAAGGTGTTTGGAATATTGGAACCAATTGCAATATTATTAGCCCCTGTTGTTAAAAACCTCATAGCATTATTACCAATCGCAATATTAGCATCCGCTAAATTCATATACAATGCCTGAAAACCAAGAGCTGTGTTATTCTGCCCCGTTAAATTATTATGCAATGCTGAAACACCAAGTCCTATATTACGAGCTCCCGTTGTGTTACTCGTCAAAGAATTAGAGCCAGCTGCAGTATTATCATTCCCTTGACTCTGTGACAATGTAAAGGAACCTAATGCCGTATTTTGATTGGCACCAGAATTAAGGTTTTGTAAAGATTGATAACCAAGAGCTGTATTAGAACTTCCTGTTACATTAACACTCAAAGCTTGATACCCAACAGCCGTATTGGTAACCCCTGTTGTGTTAGCATTCATTGCAGAAAATCCAACCGCAACATTAGTACCCCCTAGATCATTTTGCAAGGCTTGATAACCAACGGCAACATCAAAATCCACTGGACTAGCATTTGACATTGCCTGATATCCAACAGCCACAGAAAAAAATGCTGTTCCTGTTGACATTGCCTGAGCACCAACTGCTGTATTACGAGTACCTGTTGTATTTGCTGCAAGTGCATTATATCCTACTGCAGCATTATTACTACCTGATGTATTAGCCGCAAGCGCACCACTACCAACTGCAGTATTAAATGATTCTGTACTTAGGTTAAGCGTATTAGCTCCTATTGCAGTATTATTAGCACCAGTCACATTAGCACTCAATGCATCACCAACAGCTGTATTATTACTACCTGATGTAGTAGCAGGAAGTGTATTATAACCAATAGCAGTGTTTCCTGTTCCTGATGTAAGTGCAGTCAGAGCATTTGTACCAAAACCACTATTCTGTGTTCCTGTTAAAGTAAAATTACCAGCATTAATACCAACAAAGGTATTATTCGTTCCAAAATCATGAATAAATCTACTTGTACCTTTGATAATATTACCTGCTGTTGCTGTACTTGGTTCTGTACTTAAAATAAAATTACTCGCAGCAATACCATCATTCATACTTATTTCTTGTGCTGCAAAACTACCTGTATTATCACGTGCAACAATCGTATTTGGTATGTTAAGATTTGTAGCATTAACAGATAGTGCTATCGTTGTAGGATCAGTAATAATAGTTGTAAATGTATCAGCAGAACTTATTGTTCTAAAAAAGATTGTATCCGCACTTATTGTATCAAAAACAGAACCTGTTCCTATTCCTTCATTTTCAGCGGCTAGTGGTGATCCTGTAGCACCCGTAGCTCCTGTAGGTCCTGTAGCGCCAGTAGATCCAGTAGCGCCAGTTGCACCAATACTACCAGATCCTCCTGGTCCAGTTGCTCCCGTTACACCAGTAGATCCAGTTGCACCTGTATTTCCTGTGTGTCCACGATGTCCTCTATGTCCACGCGGGCCACGTGGTCCTTTGCAACATAATGGTTTAATGCCACAACTATCCTGTTGTTTGCAATCATTACTAAACGCATTGCCACAAAATCTTTGTATAGTAAGACCACCATTTTCAATGTGATATGCTAATTCATCAAGTGCATTTTCAATTTTGTCTAACTGATCGCAAGCAATAATATCCTTTCTGCGAGCTATAAGACGTTCTGCATACGCGAGTGTATCTACTATTGCATTATAATTACTTACTACAAAACCTCTTTGAATATGTTTATGCAATCCCCATAAAAGAGAATCTTTGTTATCATCAAATTGAACAAGTTGCTCTATGATATCTGCAATATTACTTGCATCTTTACCTATATACAGATAAGAGCGCTTTGGATTATTAAATACCTCTTCTAATTCTGTTTGCGATACATGAACAATCACTATGTCACTATCATTGTGAACCGCGGATGACTCATCTGCTGCTATCGGTAATGATCCTACCAATAGAGCTAACGAAACAACCAATGAAAAAACCTGAGAAATATGTATCTGTTTCATACAACTCCTTTTTTTGTGAAACATAAAATTTTAATAAATTTAAACATAAAAAATAACTATTTAGCAAGTTAAAAAGAGACTCCTGTTTTTAACAAGAGTCTCTTTTTAACTCAATGTGCAAAATTAATTATGTTGTTCTAACGTATGTAAGCGATTATTAATGTCTTCTATTACCATCTGCTGTTGCTCCATGTTCGCATGTAGTTTTTGAACCTCATTAAGCAGCAACACTGGCAATACATGATACTGAACAGTAAACGGTTCACCATTGCCATCTCTTACCACAAGGCCAGGAAATATTGCATCAACTTCTTCTGCTATTAAACCGTACTGTTGTGTTTCAGAAGCATCATTGTTATACGCAAAAGTTACGGGACGAAGATTGTAAATAGCTGCTGATAAATCACTCATATCTTCAATATTATGTTTTACTCTTCTTGTTGAAGCAGCTGTACCTAATTGCCCTGTATCATCAACTATGACTGGTAACGTCATTGCACTACCTGTTGTTGTGCTATAAATATTAGCAATACGTGTAACATTATTTTCTGATGCGGAAATTGCTCCAGTATTGTATCCAATATAAACGTTACTATTGCCCGTTGTAAGAGTTCCTCCAGCACCAGTACCAATTGCAATATTATTGTTTCCTGTTGTGTTACTTGCTAGTGCTGAATCACCAAGAACAACATTATTATTACCGATTGTATTGTTAGTTAATGCAAATCTTCCGATTGCTGTATTCAGTGTACCTGTTGTATTAGCAAACATTGATCTATAACCAACAGCCGTATTGTTATCAGCGCCACTATTATTCAATGCAAGTTGACCAATTGCTGTGTTATTAGAACCAGTAACATTAAACTGTAGTGTCTCATCACCAACCGCCGTATTTCCACCACCTGTACCATTAATTTCCATTGATTGTTGTCCAATTGCAGTATTTGAATTACCACCAGTGTTATTATTCAATGCATTTCTTCCAACCGCAGTATTACTAACTCCAACACCATTGAATGTCAATGCTCCTGCTCCTACCGCAGTATTTTGAGAACCTGTTCCATTCCCTTTTAATGCGTCTTGTCCTACAGCAGTGTTAAGAATACTCGTATTGAACTGCAATGCATTACCACCAACAGCTGTGTTACCAAAACCAGTTACGTTGGTTGTAAGGGCTAAATAACCAACTGCTGTATTTGGTGTACCTGTTGTATTTGAAGATAATGCACTACTACCTACCGCTGTATTACCAACTGTTTGATCATTTACAGCAAGTGCATTGTAACCAACAGCCGTATTGTCTGTTCCTGTTATGTTTGATTGAAGTGCATTTCTTCCAACAGCAGTATTATCTGTACCTACCGAATTATTAACAAGCGCTTGAAGCCCCACAGCAGTGTTGTTAATACCTGTTGTATTAGTGAAAAGTGCACTTTGTCCGACCGCAGTATTACCATCAGCTACATTGTTAAACAATGCATTAACACCAATGGCCGTATTATACGAACCAGTCGTGTTCGTTTGAAGTGCAAAACTTCCAAGTGCGGTATTATTCATTCCTATATTATTTGCATAAAGCGCATTTGCCCCCACTGCTGTATTATCAATACCCGTTGTATTGTTTATAAGTGCACTATTACCAACAGCTGTATTATTAGAACCAGTTGAATTAGTGAAAAGAGCATTGTATCCGACAGCAGTGTTGCCATCAACTAAATTATCAGACAATGCACCAACACCAACCGCTGTATTATAAGAACCTGATATATTAGAGCCCAATGCACCCAATCCAACAGCAACATTGTTATTTCCCATTTCACTGAGAGCAAGAGCAGCTTGTCCAACTGCAGTGTTATTAGCACCTGTTGTATTATTTGCAAGCGCATATTCCCCAAAAGCACTATTATTATTTGCAAGATTATTTTGTAATGCATTCATACCAATAGCAGTATTATTAACACCAATTATATTCGCTGTAAGTGCATTACATCCAACGGCTGTATTAGAAAAACCAGTTGTATTAGACAATAAGCTATTGACACCAATAGCAGTGTTAGAAGAGCCAATGCTATTTGCCTGAAGCGCAGCTTGTCCTACCGCTGTGTTAGATGAACCAACAGAATTAGTAAGGAGCGCATTTTGTCCCATTGCTGTATTTTGAATACCTATAGTATTTGATTGAAGTGCACCTTGTCCTACAGCAGTATTCTGCCATCCCGTTGTATTAGCATTAAGTGAATTTTGTCCAACTGAAGTATTTTGATAACCTATTGTATTATTTGCTAATGCATTATGCCCAACTGCAGTATTATTATCAACAGTATTAGCATTCAAAGCTATCACTCCAACAGCTGTATTATTCATTCCTGTTGCATTAAATGATAAAGTTCCAAGCCCAATAGCAGTGTTATTCGCACCAGTGGTATTTTCTTGTAAAGCGCCTGAACCAAAAGCACTATTTTGATCACCTTCTGTGTTAAATTGCATTGCATTAGTACCAACAGCTGTATTCATGAATCCAGCATCATTTAATTGAAGAGCATTTTGTCCAACAGCAACATTAGAATAACCTACTGTATTCGTTGTAAGCGCATTATATCCAACTGCTGTATTAGCAATACCTACTGTATTATTTAAAAGTGTTTGATATCCAACAGCAGTATTATTTATACCTGTTGTATTACTCTGTAATGATTGACTACCAACTGCCGTATTACCAACAGTTCCATCATTTGAAAGAAGCGCATTAAAACCTACTGCTGTATTATCCGTTCCTGTATTATTACCTGATAATGCAGTAGCACCAATAGCAGTATTATTAATTCCACTTACATTAGAATCAAGAGCTTCAAATCCAACAGCGGTATTATTCACCCCAGTCGTGTTACTCTCCATAGCAAATGTTCCAACAGCTGTGTTTTGTGAACCAGTTGCATTATTAGTAAGCGCCTCATATCCAACGGCAACGTTAGATGTTCCTGTTGTATTTTCAAAGAGCGCATCATATCCTACGGCAGTATTTCCATCAACTGTATTATAATAAAGCGCACCACTACCCACTGCAGTGTTATTACTACCTGTTGTATTATATTCAAGCGCTTCACAACCTATGACAGTGTTATTATTACCTGTTTCATTAGAATAAAAAGCATATGCACCTACAACAGTATTATCACTACCTGCTGTGTTATTTGGCATAGCTCCCGCCCCAACAGCAGTATTACTAGCACCTGTTGTATTGCTGAGTAATGCACCACTTCCAACTGCTGTATTAGCATCCGCTCCATCATTTGCAGTGAGTGCATTGTACCCAATCGCAGTATTATCAGTACCAACTGCACTGATCATCAATGCTCCAGATCCCATAGCTGTGTTATGAGTGCCCACTGTGTTATATTGTAATGCATTTTGACCAACTGCTGTATTAAGATCTCCAGTATTATACAATAACGCATTACTACCAATAGCAACATTACCCATTCCCGTCACATTATTTGCAAGTGCACTAAATCCAACAGCTGTATTGGGTGTACCTGTAGTATTTGCTGCCAATGCAAGACCACCTACAGCCGTATTAGCATTGGTTCCGGATGTATTTGCAGCAAGCGTATTAAATCCAACTGCAGTGTTATACAATCCTGTTGTATTTGATTCTAAAGCAAATGTTCCCACAGCTGTATTATATGTACCACATGTATTTGCAGTAAGAGAATTATATCCAACAGCTGTATTCAGAGTACCTGTTGTATTACCTGCCATTGAACTTGCACCAACAGCTGTATTATATGACACTGTATTAGCATTTAATGTATTAGCCCCTAATGCAGTATTATTAGTACCTGTAACGTTAGCACTCAATGCATCACCAACCGCAGTATTATTACTGCCTATTGTAGTAAGAGGTAATGTATTATATCCAACAGCCGTATTACCTGAACCTGTTGTAACAGCTGCAAGTGCATTAACACCAAATCCACTATTTCTTCCTGTACCAGTTGTACTTACATTACCAGCATTACTACCCACAAATGTGTTATCTGTTCCAAATGTATGAATAAATAATGATCCTCCTTTAATAACATTACCCGTAGCAAGGCTTGTTGAATCACTCAAAAAAAGATCGCATCCAGCAATAACATCACATGCACTTACAGTTCCTGATGCAAAAACATCACCAACAGAAAGTGTGGTAGCACATATCGTATCCACACAACTTGAAGGATCAAACACTCCTGTAGCACCCGTTGCGCCAGCAGCTCCTGTTGCACCAGTTGCACCAATACTACCAGACCCTCCTGGTCCAGTTGCTCCCGTTGCACCGGTGTTTCCTGTATGCCCACGGTGCCCGCGATGTCCACGCGGACCACGTGGCCCTTTACAACACAACGGTTTAACACAACAATTTCCGTTTATATGGGTATCATTATCATTAAATGCATCATCACAACATCTTTGTACAGTCAAATCACCATTTTCAATCTGACATTCTAATTCATCGAGCATGTTTTCAATTTTATGTAATTGATCTTCAGACATGCTATGACTCTTACGAACTATAAAATCTTCAGCATATGCAAGCGTTTCTACTATTGCATCATAGTCGCTAACAACATAGCCCCGTTTAATATGATTTCTTAATCCCCACAAAAGAGAATTTTTATTTTCATCAAACTTAACTATTTCCTCGATTATATTTTCGATATCACTAACATCATTACCAAGATAAATATAAGAACGTTTTGGATTATTACGGATTTCTTGCAGCTCTATTTCAGATAAATGAATAGCTACTTTTTGATGCGCATGATCTTCAGAAAGTTGCTCACGCGCCACCATTGGTAATGGCCCAACCAACAAAGCTAACGAGACAACTAATGAGAATGATTGAGAAATACATATCTGTTTCATACAACTCCTTTTTTTGTGAAACATGATTTTTTTAGTAAATTTAAACACACACAATAGTCATTTAGCAAGGTACACAAAAAAAAGACTCCTGGTTTTTACAGGAGTCTTTTTTATAATCAAGTTTTTTATATATGCTCTAATTCTTATATTTTACCATCGTGAACATCAACACCCATCGTTTTTAATTGATCACGCAATTCATCTGAACGTTTCCAATTTTTTTCACGACGCGCTTTATTCCGTTCAATAATGAGTGCTTCTATTTCTGGTGTTAGTTCAACAGTTTGTTCTAGCAATGGTTGCAAAGTTAAGCCAAGCACATGAGTAAGTATATTTTTTACCACAGCCAACTCATATTGATTATTGGCAATCTCAGCGATATTTTCAAAAATCACTCCAAGTAATCCAGGAGTATTCAGGTCGTCTTGTAAAAACGCTTTCATACGATCAACTATGTCCGACTGATATGTTGTATTTAATTCTACATTTTGTGCACACAAACGAATCAAACGTTCATAACTTTTTTGAGCACTCGTCAAACCTTCAAAAGAAAATTCAATAGGCATACGATAATGATGCGTTAAAAAATAATAACGCAAAACCATAGGATCAAAATGTTTATACACATCACGTAAAACAAAAAAATTACCCAATGATTTTGACATTTTTTCTTTATTACTGTTCACCATTCCATTATGTATCCACATGCGTGAAAAAGGTGCTCCCAATAAACTTTCTGATTGAGCGATCTCATTTTCATGATGAGGAAATATCAGATCAAGGCCACCACCATGAATATCAATATGTTCACCCAAATTAAGATATGCAAGCACAGAACATTCAATATGCCACCCTGGACGTCCATAACCCCATGGGCTCTGCCAAAACTCTCCTTCTGGCTCACCCTTCCACAGCGCAAAATCTAAAGGATTATTTTTTTTATCGCACACATCAATGCGAGCTCCCGCATGCAAATCTTCTATTTTTTGTTTGGATAATTTTCCATATTCTGGGAACTTTTTAATAGAAAAATAAACATCATTGCCCGCTTGATACGCATCCCCTTTATCAATAAGTCTTTGAATAAATTCTATAATTTGTGGGATATTGTCTGTCACACGAGGTTCGTGTTGAGGTGATACACAATTGAGTTTTCCAATATCTTGATGAAAATTTTTAATATAACGGTCAGCAATTTCATGAAACCGTAACCGGTCCCCAAACTCTTTTTCTGCTCGATGCATCGTTTTATCATCAATATCGGTAAAATTTCTGCAATACGTTACGTCTATACCAAAAAATTGAAGCGTTCTATACAAAAGATCAAAAGCAACATAACATCTACCATGACCAATATGAGCATCATCGTATGGAGTAACGCCACAAACGTACATTTTTACCTGTTTGCCTGTTACAAATTCTTCTTTTTTTCCCGTCAGGGTATTGGTAAATTGCATAGTATTCTCTTTATATCGCCTAATTTTAAATTCATTACAAGAATTTTTTAGTTACTTTCTCTTACTTTAACACAACTTTTGCCATTATTTAAGACCACAAAAGGGATATGCCCTAGTAAAAAATTAAAAAATGAGTAGTATGTTTCATTAATTCTTCCTAATTATTGTGTCAATTAAAAGTAATGACGGGCAGCGGGATTATCTATGATAAAAAAAGGACTTCACAATTACTGTGCTACCATACTTATACTACTCTTTTGCAGTAGTATTACCTTCATCACCAAAACAGAGTCTACCCAAGACTTGATAGAAGAGGATAATACGCAAGAAGAAGTAGCACCATCTTTCAATCTTCCACCTCGAATTAATAGTATTATTGTTCACGGCAATGCTTCTACTGCAACAGACGCTATCTTAAACAACGTACCCTATAAAATTGGCGAACTGTTTGATCCTCGTAAAACAAAAACACTCATCCGTAACCTTTACTATAAGCTTAAAAAATTCCGTACAGTCAAAGTTATGGCAGAGCCTCTTGAAAACAATTACATAAATTTGCATGTTATCGTTCAAGAAAAATATCCACTCAAAGAGATACAATTTATTGGCAATAAAAAAGTATCTGAAAAAGATATCAATAAAAAAATACATCTTGATGAAATCACCGCTATAGATCCTGAAGAACTTAAAATAATCGCCAATAAAATCAAAGAACTATACCTTGAAAAAGGGTATCATCAAACAGATATTGCAACAGAAACAGTTCTTGATGATAATAATCGTGCAACTGCAATATTAACGGTGAATGAAGGAATAGCCGCAACAGTTAAACAGATACATTTTATTGGCAACAACAGTATTAGCAGCAAAGAATTACGCTCCATTGCTTTGACAAAAGAAGATTGGCTGCTCGGATTCTTGGATAAATCTGGAAATTATCATCCTGATCGCCTTGAAGGTGACAAACATTTTATCGAGCAATATTACCAAAATTGTGGATTTTTACATGCCAAAGTTGTTGATATTGTAGTAGACATCAATCCAGAAACACAAAACATTATTCTTACATTTGAAATAGAAGAAGGACATCAATACGTTATCAATAAAATCAGCGCCCCTGGCAAAGATAATGTTTCTGAAGAACATCTTCTTGCAATGCTGCCAATACGCCCCGGTATGTATTATTCACGTGAAGGCATTACCAATTCAATAAAACGTCTTGAATATATTTGGGGAGATTTTGGTTATATTTTTGCACATATCGACCCTTCTATCCAATCTAACGAAGATGAAAAAACAGTAGATATTTCATTCTTCTCAGAATTGGGAGATCAAGTTTATTTAAATAAGATTAATATCCGTGGCAATACCAAAACACGCGACAAAATCATTAGACGTAAAATTATTCTTGATGAAGGCGAATTACTCACCCAAACCAAGATGAATATATCAAAACGTAATGTTGCTTCTCTTGGTTATTTTGATCCAAAAGAAGGCGTTAACTGGAAAATTCGTCGCCTTAATAAAGAAGAAGCAGATCTTGATTTAATACTCAAAGAAACCAAAACAGGTCACTTTGGTGCACAACTTGGTTTTGGTGGTGCGGCCGGTGCCACATGGGATGCGGCAATTTCTGGTATGTCAGTAAAAACTGAACTTTCTGACACCAATCTTTTTGGAAGCGGTGTGCATCTAAATTTAAGCGCAACCTATGCAAAAGATGAACAAACAGCAATGCTCCATGTTGCGCAACCATGGCTCTTTGATAAACCAATTTTAGGGGCATTTGACATCTTCCATCGTCGTCCAGTCTATGACGAATTACGTCATGTCAGAACTGTTAAACAAAAACTTACCGGCGGATCGGTTACATTTGGTGGAATTACACAATCAAAAAATCCTCTGTTTCATGACGTCAACATTCTATTTACATCAGGCGTTGAGGATATTAAATATGATGCTAATCCTCCAGAATCTTTATTTGCAAATCCAATAGAAAAAGCACTCTATCAACAAATTCTTACCAAAGAATTCACACCTGGCACGTATGCATTTGTATCAACAAAACTGGAACAAGATACACGTAACCATCCTGTGCATACTATGCAAGGTCACAAGTTACGATTCTCTGGAAAATTTGCAATCCCTACCTTTGGCAACAATATTGGTTTCTATAAATTAGAACTTGATGGCAGCTGGTTTACACCACTTATTTCTGAATACAATCTGATACTCAAGCTGCATGGCTATTTTGGTGTTGCCTCACCATTCAAAAATAGAATTGTTCCGTTTGGTGATCTGTATCATATTGGTGGTCAGCATAGTGTGCGTGGTTTCTTGTTCGGTCAAATTGGACCACAATTCTCTGGCGATACAATTGGTGGTGCAAAGGCATTTTTCTGGAACGCAGAACTGATTGCACCCATTACTCCCGATATGAATATGAAAGCTGTTGTATTCTATGATGGTGGTACTGGTTTTAACAATCCATATGTTACACCTGCAGATAAACCATTTGTTACTGGCAATGGTTTTGATTATCGCCACGCAGTTGGGATTGGTATCAGAATGTTGCAACCAATGCCAATGAATATTGATTGGGGTTTCAAAATAGATCCACGCAAAGATAAACTTAATCCAGCCCGCAGCGAATCTGCCTCAGAAATACATTTTGGTATGTCATATGATTGGTAAAAAACAGATTTTATTGCTCAGCATAAATGCTCTGCAGATTAATGCCATGCATGAGATTATAGTTTATAAACCAATATCTGGTGTGATGACATTTTCACGAGAAGAAAAACAAATCATCGACCGTCTCCCGTTTATCATAGAAAAAATTAGAAAAGAAAGAGCAAAGGAAATAAAAGATCATGAATATCAAAAAGATCATCACACTGAGCCTTATTCTTGCCATCAATCTTTCCAATATTCGCGCGATGGAACATCCAAACTCTGAGAAAACACAAAAATTTGTGAATGCAATGCAAGGCTCAGAATTTGCAAGCGTGACACAATCACCAAAATTTTTGGCTCTGCTGCAAAAACCAGAATTTTGGGCTATGATGCAAACACCGCAATTTCAATCTTTTTTAAAGGCACTAGAGTTTCATCAACAAAATCGCAATCTAAAATCATACGCTCACATACAAGAAACATTGGAAGATTTATTAGAAACTGAAGCACTCGAAGATCTTTTTCACACTGGAATATTTTCAGATTATATACGTATAAAACATCATATCATGAAAGAAATAGACGAGTATAAAGAATATCAAGGCGCAAAACAACTTTATACTGAAGGCGGTCTAACTGAAGACATGGTTGATGATTGTAAAAAAACATTACGCAACACACAAGCATATAAAGAGCTCATAGATGCTGCAAATGCAGAAATGTTTCCTGCGCATAAGAATATTGCAAACAAAACATCTAAAATATTCTCAGCTGATAACGATAGCAATACAACAACTGCATCATCTACCACTCAATCGCAACAAAGCATAAATCCTTGCAACTTTCAAGATCCTGCAAATGATGAAACTGCAGCTTTTTTAAGTATGACTCAAACACCGCAGTACCAAGCTTATGCCCAAGCAACAAAACTTCATGAAAAACATAATACTCTTGAAACAAAAGGACTCTTAGAAGAAGCTTTGGGCCTTCTGATAGAAACTCCAGAATCAAAACTTTTGCTCCAACTAAAAGAGCAACAAAAAGCAGAGGCCAACAATGCTCAAGAATACTCAGATCATGTATTAACAAAAAATCTTGCCATGGAACAAACACCGGAATACAAACAATATCAAGAAGCAAAACTAGCCTATGAACAAAATCCCAATGAAGATACAAAATATATGGTTGATCTCTGCAAAGCTGAACTACGCAGCACAAGAGAAGGTCAAGAATGGCTGCATGCAACAGACCAAGAACAACATGTCACAAATAACATTGTCAACTCTGAAAAATGGAAAAGAGAGCAACAATATCCAAGGTTTCAGGACAACACATCAATCATAGAAAATAGAAATAATGCATGGCTAATAGTTCAAAACACAAAAGAATATCAACGTTTTAGTCAAGCAAAGTTAGATCATGAACGCTACAACAATGAAGACACTTTATACCTTGTCAAAGAACACCAAAAACTTGCCAAAGAAACTCCAGAATATAAAACTTACTTTGCGCTTGAGCAACAACGACGTGCAATAACAGGGGAACCTCGAACAAATAATAGTAACAACGATTGTTTTATTCAACCTAAAGGTCCAAAAATAGATATCCCATTAACATCGCCTAACAACAACTATTCACCGAGAGAAACCTGCGTGCCTCGAGAGATACAATTGCAACTGACGAATAACAAAAAATAACTTTTATTTTCTTCAATAATTGCTTCTGATTCCATCCCCCTTGTATAATCAACACAAAATAAACTGACAAACCAAAAGGGGGATGGTTTATGAATATTCACAATCTATCATGCTTATTTCTTTTATCTCTTAGCTCCTTACTACACACCAGCCCATTCGCTACACGTCTTATGCTCACTAATACAGAAGAAACAAAACAATCTCATACAGATCACCTTTTTATACAAGCAAAAAAAAGCGCTGACGACTATATCAATGCACGTAGCCAATGTTTACAAACACATGATTGCATAACTAACAAAGAATATAGAAACGCAAGGAAGTTGGTTATATCTTCTATCACAGATTTGATCATTCATATAGATACATATGACGATGATGATGCTACTCATACTCATGAAAAAAATGAAGCTGAAAATATCAAAAATCAGCTCATACAATTACTAGAGAGTACAGATAAAAAATAAGTGTGAAATCAGCTCATTTCAGAGTACTTCAGTGTTACTTCAGAGCTCACCAATATAATCGATCTGGTCGTGTTTATAAAACATTCAACTCTGAAGTCAACTCTGAAGTCAAAGCATTTCAGAGTTCATAGCTAACTATATTGATATCCGTCATAGACTGTAGTATCATCTTACACAAAAAAAGTCTCATCAAAAAAAGGATCTAACATGTCTTTCTCAAAAATATCATTATTTTTATTATTGTGGTCCACAAATTACTCTTGCATAATTGCTATGGATAAAGCTGCTGCCATAGTAACAACACAAGAATCTATTCAACAAAAATTAACAGCTCTAGATCTTAATATCTTAGCAATATTAAAGCAATTAAGATTAGTAGAAAAACAAAAAAATCAAGATCAGTTAGCGTATGATAATTATTACGCAACCTGGCAAGAGGAAAAATCTAAAGCTTCATGTTTTGAGTGTCTTATGGGAAAACCTGAATTTGATCATAATGCACCTGAAGTGCGTAATTACAAGGGGCGCCTTATACTACGCGCTGAATCAATCCATCCTACCATATATGGTAACGATGGCTCAGAAGGGAAATATAATGCTCTCAGGTCAAAATTATCAAGAAACCAAACTATCTCTTTTAAATATCAACATGATTTTGAACTAGGAAAAAGACATCAAGATCTCGAATTTTTACAATTAATAGAAAAAGATTTGCAAGATCATCTTAATTCTTGATGTACCTTGCTGGTTTGTAACTGATAATTAATGTAATCAAACAAAAGAGAGCTGGGTAAACACTCAGCTTTTTTTATTTTTCATAACAATTGATTCTTATTACCATCCCACGCTAAGCTAGAAGCATGAAAATAAATAATCATTAACTCATGAGATGTAATCATGAAAAAACATTCTTTTATAACCCTTGTCATCAGCGCGCATATTCTCATCATCTTTTTGCAAATACATAAGCACACGCTGTTTATAAAAAATAGTTACAATCACCAGCAGTGCGAAAAAAAGTTAGCACTGCTGCAAGAAAAAAAACAAACATTAACACAAGAACTGTATGCGCTCAAAGATCGTGATAATATTAAAAAATACGCACAAGATAAACTCAAGATGCGTCCATATGCTCTCAACCAAGTTAAAAAGTTACAAACATCATGATACACAGCTTTAAGTTCCGCTCAACACTTGTTTTCTTCTTTTTTACCATGCTCTACGCAGCAGTTGGCATCAATTTATATGTAATTCAAATTAAACAGCATGATTTTTATAAAAAATTAGCAGATCAGCAGTATCACGTGACCATCACACAAACACCACTGCGTGGCCCAATTTTTGATAGAACTGGTCGTAACTATCTTGCAATGAACAAAGATTATATTGCTGCATTTATTTTGCCCACACAGATGAAAGATAAAAAACGTACATTCACATTTTTAAAAAAACATTTCCCACAAACAATTGCACGTTTTAAAAACTATAAACATAAACATTTTATGTTCATCAAACGGAGACTTTCTCCAGAAGAAATTGAACTCATCAAATGCGAAAACAGTCCTGACATCTTCTTACTTTCTGAACCAGGCCGTTATTACCCTCTTGCATCAGCAAGCCCTCTTGTGGGGCTCACGAGCATTGATAACAAAGGCCTTCTTGGTATTGAATTACTGTATAACAATTCCCTTGCAGGCCAACCAACCACATACCACTTAGACAAGGATGCGCGCTCTGGGTATTATTACTTTAAAAAAGAGACAACGGTGCAAGGAGATCTTGGCCAACCATTATATCTGACTATCGATGCAGATTTACAATTCTTGGTTCAAGAAGCTGTGCAACAAACTGTTGATAAATTCCATGCAAAAGAAGCGGCTGTTATTATTATGAATCCACAGAATGGTGAAATTATCACCATGCTTTCATACCCTTATTTTGATCCTAATAATCCACAAAGCACTAATCAGGAAAATTTTAAAAATAAAATTGTTGTTGATGCTCATGAGCTTGGCTCAGTGATGAAAGTATGCGCCGCACTTGCTGCATTTGAAGAAGGTGTTGTAACTCCTGATGAACTGATTGATTGCAAAGATAGCCTCACCACACAGATAGATGGCCGTACCATCAACACCGTACAAGCACATGGTATTATTCCATTCAATGATGTTATTGCATTTTCAAACAATATTGGTATCGCCATTGTTGCAAAACGGTTAAACGACTCAATCTATGACCATTATAAAAAGTTGGGCTTTGGAACTAAAACTGGCATCGAATTCCCGGGAGAAAATAGTGGCTTTGTTAATCCTCCGGAACATTGGTCAAAACAATCAATTATTTCACTCTCTTATGGATATGAAGTTTCTATGACGTTGCTGCAACTTGCTTGTGCATTTTGTACTATTGCAACGGGACACAAAGTACATCCTATCCTTGTCGTAAATCAATGTGTTCCGCAGGAAACACAACAGATTTACTCAGATGCCTCCCTCAACACCATCAAAGAAATATTAGAAAGAACAACCTTAAAAGGCACCGCACGCAGAGCTGCAATAAAAGGGTATCGCATCATGAGTAAAACAGGAACTGCAAACATGCTCATTGATGGAAAATATGATCCCAATAAAAATATTTACACCTGTGCAGGAATTGTTGAAAAAGATGATTATCAACGGGTTATTGTAACATTTGTTAAAGAAGCCCAGCAAAAAAATATGTATGCATCAACCGTTGCTGTGCCTTTATTTGAGGCTGTCGCAGAACGTATGCTTATTCATGATAAAATAATTTCTTGATATAAAATTCTTAGGAAAAAAATAGATGAAAAATCAAACTCATTGCCTTGTACCAGCAGATGTTCCAGAAAAAAAACGTGATACATTTATAAAAAATTATACAAAAATCACTCGCAACACCGGCCGCCTTTTTTTATTTTCATGCGATCACAAAATAGAACATCTTAATGAAAATTTTTATGGTCCAGGCATCAGCCCACAAGCAATTCATCCCGAACATCTTTTTCGCATTGCATCACAGGGTAATATTGGTGCAATGGCAACTCATTTGGGCCTCATTGCACGGTATGCACAGCAATACTCATCAATACATTATATCGCAAAACTCAATGCTAAAACAAATCTAATACCCACACAACAACACGATCCCAAAAGTGATTTATTATGGACGGTTGATGATGTAGTGAGTATGTGTCACAACAATAACAATATAATGATCCCAGGAGTTGGCGTTACCATTTATCTTGGCAGTGAATACGAATCAGAACAACTTGCACAAGCAGCTACTACCATTGCACATGCACATAGTGAAGGTCTTGTTGCAATTGTGTGGATGTATCCACGCGGAAAAGCAATTACACATGAAACTGATCCCAATCTTATTGCAGGTGCTACAGGAATTGCTGCATCACTTGGTGCTGATTTTGTAAAAATAAAAACACCTGCAGCAACAGATATTTCTACATCAGTGCAAAATCTTAAAATTGCATGCGCAGCAGCAGGCAACACCAAAGTTATCTGTGCAGGTGGTGAACAGATGAAACCAGAAGAATATCTGAAAACAGTCTATGATCAAATTCACAATGGCGACAGTGCTGGCACAGCAACAGGACGTAATATTTTTCAACGTTCGCTCACTGAAAGTATTGCATTAACACAGGCAATCGCTGGAATTGTGTACGATAACGCAGATCTCAAAACAAGCATATCTTTGTTATCCTCTTGAATTTATCCTCATCCTGTCCTAAGCTAGAAAAAAAATAAGGATAATGTTGCATGAAAAAATATCTCCCACTGCTCGTGTCTCTCTTTTTTATTGCCCCAAACAACGGCTATGACCGTGATGTGTATGCACACTCTTTTATGTATACCAAACCTGCGTATTATGATGTTGTAATGGAACAAGCACTCTGGCACAACATTGCATACAATAAAAAAGGACCTATTAAAGGCGGCCTGCAAGCTGTTCCCTTCTTCCAACAATCTATGAGTCTTTGCAAAACGGCCAAATATTTTCTCATGAAAGGCAAAACAGAACTGCTTGTGGCTGGTGATAACACTCCTTTAATTTTAAACAGAGATATTCGCGCAGAATGGGTTAATCTACCATCCACATTTAGTGGTGTTTTATCACTGAACCCAAAACAGAAACAAGTCGGTCTATTTCTTGAATATCATCAAGATTTAAAAAATTGGTTTGATGTGATGATATTGCGTGATATGTACATCTCAGTGCAAATGCCCGTATCAGAAACAGAAAATGATATTCATTTTACCCAAACAAATGTCATAAATCCTCAAGAACAGTTCCCGCAAGATATACTGCAAGCATTCAATCAACCATCATGGGAATTTAGTCGTATCACCAACTGCCAAAAAAAACGTGTTGGTGTTGCAGAGTTACGAGTAAAAGTTGGTACTTCGTACATTTCAGAAAATTATTTCCTCATCAATTACTATTCAATACTTGGTATACCAACCGGTAATAAACAAAATGGTGAAATTATGTTTGAAGCGGTTAACGGTAATAATCACCATTTAGGGATTGGTGCCGGGCTTAACTTACAAGCACCGCTTAATCGCGATACAAGTTGTTGGGCTCTGTGTGCATTTCTTGATCTTGAATCAATGATTCTCATCAGAAATAAACAGCACCGCACCTACGATTTACTCCAAAAACCATGGAGTAGATTTGTTCAAGTGAATTTACCAATTATTGAAGGCAAACCTTTTAATCTTGCAACAACCACCAATCTACCCGGTGTTAACTTTTTTACACAAAAAATTTATGCAAAACCATTTAACGTTGTTGATTTTGCACTTGGCTGGCGCCTGAAAATAAACTCTGTAGAAGGTGAAATTGGGTACGCTATTTGGGGCCATCCAACAGAACGTACCAATCTTAATACACCAATCTGCCAACCATTTGGTATTGCAGGCAGCGCTCCCGGAAAAACAGCAAGCCGTAGTACCATTGCACAACAAGCACCAGATGATCTTGATTTTGTTGCTATTACACGATTTGATTTGGATCGATCAACGGGAGAAAGCAGCGGTGGATTTGTGCAGCGCGCTGTTGCAAGTTTAGGTTGGGTTAAACAAGGTGAAACAATTGATGGCGTTGTTGGTATCGGTGGATCAGTTGATGTTCCATTTGAAACATCGATATTACAACTTTGGAAAGTCTGGGGAAAAGTTTCATTAACATTTTAAAAAATTATTAGGACCTTTTTTATGAAATTTGCTTACACCATACTATACGTACAAGACGTAGAATCGACTCTCAATTTTTATATCAAAGCTTTTGAATGTACGTTACGATTTTTGCACGAAAGTAAGACCTATGGTGAACTTGAAACAGGAAATACGACTCTTGCTTTTGTAAGCGAATCACTTGCAGAAAATAATATAGGTACATTTGAAAAAAATGATCTCAAAAAAAAACCCGCCGGTTTTGAAATAGCTTTTACTACCGATAATGTGGAGCATGCCTATGAACATGCATTACATTCAGGAGCACAAGCAGTTCACGCGCCGATACAAAAACCATGGGGACAATTAGTAGCCTATGTCCGAGATATTAATGGTATTATCATTGAAATATGCAGCCCTTTGTCCTAAATACTTATGCCAAAAAATAAAACAGCTCTTCATTTAAATGATCTTATGAATATTGGAAAAGCAATGCTCCAAGATCTTCATCTTCTTAATATTCAAAGCATAGAACAATTAGCAAAAATGGATCCAGACACGTTATACACAAATCTAGAAGTAATCACTAAAAAGCATCAAGATCCTTGCGTCTGGGATGTCTTTGCTGCTGCAATTCATGAAGCACGCACTGGTCAAAAATCTCCTTGGTGGAAATGGACCCCCATGCGAAAACAAAAAGAAGCATTACGCCCTTTATGCATCCATAAAAAGAAATAACCTGGCATATCACACAAGCTTTATTGACCATGCCTTTTTTTGTGGTATTCTAAAATTAATATTCAATTAATTCCTGGGAAAGGAATCCCAACTATGAAAAGTTTAATTATCTCTAATTAGTCGTCTAAGCAGTATTATTTATATCTATTAGATGACGTCTTTATGTATTACCTTTTGCGCTTCTTACAGCGTTAAAGGTTATTTCTTAGTATTCCTATTTTATTACATACATTCGTAAGGTATAGCTCCATGCATTGGAATAATTATGTATCTCTATTAATGGGATTAAGTATTAGATCTCTTTCGATTCTCTGAAAAATAGATATATTTAATGGCTAAACTAAAAAAGGGAGGCCATGAAAATAGATCATTTAAAAAAGTTATCTGATGAACAATTTCGCCGGGTAGTAGGTGTAAAGAGAAACACCTTTGTTTTAATGTCTTATACTTTACATAATGCGCATATAATTAAAAAAGCGAAAGGTGGTCGTCCGAATAAATTAAGTTTAGATACCATGCTTTTAATGGCATTGGAGTATCTAAGAGAGTATCGAACTTATGCTGCTATTGGAGCTAGTTATGGGTTAAGTGAAAGTAATGCATATCAATCAATTCGATGGGTTGAAAATGTACTGATTCAATGTAATGAATTTAAATTGCCTGGCAAAAAAGCTCTTACCAAAAGCGATAATGAATTTGAAGTAATTTTAATCGATGTAGCTGAAAGTCCAATTGAACGCCCTAAAAAAAACAACGGCAATTTTATTCTGGAAAAAAGAAAAGACATACTGTAAAAACTCAAGTGATTGTTGATAAAGATACAGCAGCTATTATTTGTACTAGTTTTACAAATGGAAGAAAACATGACTTTCGTCTTTTCAAAGACTCAGGCGTTCATATAAATCCTGCGATTAACGCATTAACTGATACTGGTTATTTAGGATTACAAAAAATTCATTTGAACACTTCTATGCCAAAAAAGAAAAGCAAAAAGCACCCTTTAACAAAGGCTGATAAAATTAAAAATCAGGAAATATCAAAAGAACGTGTTTTGAATGAAAATGTTATAGGTAAAATTAAACGTTTCAAAATTGTCGCTGATCGATATCGCAACAGGAGAAAGCGATTTGGTTTACGTTTCAATTTGATAGCAGGAATATATAATTTTGAGTTAAAAAATTAGTTTCGAAAGAGGTCTATTATATACTCGATAACTATGTGTACTGAAAGTATAAAAAAAATGAATAATTCTAAAATATCTCACAATACATTGTCTCAATGGTTAAGTGATGTTAAAGCAGAAACAATTTCAAAAAAAGCTGGTCAACTCATCACCAATGATGTCTGTGGCTCTCCAGTAAGTATCGATTGGCAAATCACTGATATCCTATCGTCGAATCTTGCTGAATTTAAAAGAAATGTGTGCGACTTGGCTGCTAAAGTAACAGCTACGATAGAAATACAATTTTTACATGCATACCCTGAGGCAGTATCTCAAGATGGATTTTTAAAGGCATGTGAACCTTTATTTGGACATGGGATAGAAAATATTGATTGGCAAGCAGTTGAAAAAACAATACAAACATCAATCAAACAATTTTATCTCATGGATATATCAAAATTTGGTGCTGACATTGTCGGTAAACTTGCTGATGATGTTTATTTTTTTGCATCAATTAAAGATCAAAAAACAGATAATTTACTTGGATTTATTATCTGTTCTATTACACCAGCATTGCCATATGGTAATATTAAAGTAATCAATATAGTAATTGCGCCAGAAGGGCAAAATCGTGAATTAGAAAGAATACTGTTGAGTTCTATTTTTGCTATAATTCCACAAGTACAACGTATATTCATTATTACTCGACCAACCAATAGCACAGCACTAAACGCATACAAAACATGTGGCTTTATACAAGATGTAAATCCTATACAAGATCCAAATCATACAATTACAACAGAACATTTTGTTGTGTTTGAATATAAAAGCAATCAATGCAATATACTGCAAAACATAGCTGAAACATTTACTGAATAGATTACAAGAAGGCCACCAATCCATGGTGGCCTTCTCCCATTGCTTCATAAAATATCTTAATTTATTGCGCCTCAATAAATAATTCAGGCCCTTTTTTATAAAGCTTATATTCTTGATACATGTACCAAGATAAAAAAAGCCCTGCAATAACCAAAATTTTGTTTTGTCATAATGATTACCTTTCTTTTGCGCTCATCCTGCCGTATTCTCCGTAGCCTTTGGCGAAGGATGTAAGCTTGTCGAAGGATTTCCTTGAGCGTTATTGTTTTTTATATATAAAGTTATATCCTTTCTGGAAGGTCTGGGGAAAAATTTCACTAACGTTTTAAAATTAAAAAGCCTCATGTTGTTACGCATGAGGTTTTTGCATTGTACAAACTTATTTGTATTTATTTTCTAAAAACTTCTTCTTTTGATTTATTATTTTTAGATTGAGTATTTTCAACATATTGTTTAAAAAGAGAACAATATTCTAGATTTCGTGTACCAAAAATTACTGCCCCAACATTACACAATTTATCATCATAATCAGGCATTTGTTCAACATCATAACAATATATAGCATTATTCATATTTCCATGTTCTTTAATCTCTGAAAACTCATCAGAGTCAATAAAATGATGGTTTTTTGCAATTTTATCAAGCGTGCCTATTTCTTTAAATTGCTTATTCTTGAGCATTACTATTCTTGTATATTTAAATACAGGATCAGGTTGAGAATGCCACCACAGCGCATTCAAACGCCGATGTATGCTATCGCCACCAATATATGTATTCATTCCATTCTTGAAAACAAAGTTTTTTGATTCACATGCTTCTAAAATTGTAAATGTAACACTATTCATTGCTATAAAAACTATAAGTCCAAACATCATTTGTTTTATCATCATTGTGCATCCTTTTTTATTTTTTTGTAGCAAGTTTTTGTTGTGCCAAATATTCTCTATAAAAAGCACATCGTTCTAAATTTTGAGTACGATAAATTATTGCTCCAACATGATGCAACTTACCGTCGTAATCTGCCACTTGCGCAACGTTAGGACAATAGATAGCATTATTCATCCCTGCATGTTTTTCAAACTTAGCCACAACCGCTGGCTTATTGGGTGCTTGGCGATTTTTAGCTGATCCACGAGGAATTGCCATATTTCTAATCACCTCTAATTCCCTACTTCTTTCACGATTACTTTTCTCAAGTGAACCAAGAGTACCAATTTCCTGAAATTCATTATCTTTAGTAAATTCTACTACTTTTGTATCTTTAAACACAGGTGTAGGTCTTGCTTGTAAACGCTCAAAATTTAAATATGACCACAAATCATTACCCTCAATAACAGTAGGAACTCCACTAAAAAATACAAAATCCTTTTCCAAAGAAGATGCCACTGCTTCTATAGGACTCTCAGATGGCATACAGCTACCAGTTACCATGAAAATCATACTCATAAACATCATTTGTTTTGTTATCATTATATATCTCCTTTTAACAATTATTATTATTTTACTATTTTGTTGAATCTTCAAGTTTTCTTAAATTCTCTTTTGTCTTTTCTCTCAAATTATCAATTACTGCATCATATTCCTTTCTTGATTTTTTCACTTCTTCTGATGCTCCAAGAACCCCATCTCCATGACGTAAATCAAGTCCTCTTACATGATCATATATATGAAGCTGCACAATATAATCCTTCAGCTGTTCTATATACTGTTGTTTTAATATCCTATTCTGCTCAAAACCCAACAACATCTGCACAATCATATGCACCGTTGCAAGCGTCAAACACGCAGCTCCACCAACAACAGCACATGCTACTTTATTTCTTTCAAACCAATTTTTTTTAATTTCATCGCTTTCAATCTGATCTTGCAAAGATTTCTTCAAAGAAACAGAAACAATATTCTCTCCAAATCGCTCTTTTACATCTTCTGATAATTGCCCTTTATTACATGCAGATGTACCAATCACCAAAACATCTGGATACTGTCTACATTGATCAATCAGCATCCACAATGTTGATGCAAGTAATCCGGAATAATCTGCCATTTCAGGTAATTCTGTGATAATCAAAGCAAGTGGTTTACCTCTTTTAATAATAGGACGCACTTCATTAAGTAACATTTGGCGCCCTTCACGATACTCTTTTAAAAGCGCTGACGCTTCGATCACGTAATAATCATACCCACAACGTAACGCTATTGATTTTGCAATGGCTGTTGTGCTTGCGTTACTCGTTCCCCCCAATAAAAGCAAAGACTGTGGCGCTGCATCTGCATCAGATGGATACAATAAGTCTTTAATGTTTTTTTTCACCGCGGCTGGTGAATGCTTTAACACTTCTTCTACCAAATTTTCATCAAAAGAATCTTCATAACTAAACCGACCAATACGCTTGGATTTATCCGCAATCCCATGCTTTTCAGCTTCCGCGTATACTAAAGAACTGATACATACCAATACAGCACATACGTGATGTTTCATAAAAAATCCTAAAAAACTTATTCTGTTGTTTCTATAATAAATTGATCATTCTGATGCTTAATAACTACTTCTTTTGATTTTTTCTTACATACTTTTTCCTCCCAATCCGTAAGTATTTGTACAAACTGCTCTCGTGTCATTTTTAATACAGTTGGTATCTCTTCTTCTGAAAACAAATCTGTTAATAATATATAACCATTTTCTTTTTCCAATGCCGTCAAGTTGCTACATGTATATTGTTCATTGTCATTGAGTGCATACTCTATAAAAGAGGATGGATAATAACGAGCATCACAGGCTAAAAAATTTCCAAGAATATTCATTTCTATATTGGATGCATCATCATAGGCATAACCACTGAAAGGCAACTCATTGCGTATTAATTTAATAAATTCCATCTATATTCCTGTTTTCACAATTGGATAAGCTGTAATTTTAGCTTATCTTTCATGTCTCTTCTTTAAAAACTGTATTCTCCACTTTTTATTTTTGGAAAATAATATTTTTTTGCTTCTTCGAAATTATCAAAATCTCTCACAAATCGGAATAATTGCTCCGGAAGATTAATATCTTCTTCACAAACTAAAGACATTAAACTTCTCTGAATTTTATCTAAAACCATAAAATACCAATTAGCTTGTTCCATGGTTTCACACATTTTTATTTGAGAAAATATATACCGAACATTTTGATGCAATAAAATTAATCTTTGATTTAAATGTTTTCCAAATTCGTTAATTTGATTTAAATCTTTTTCTATTTCACTTAAAGAAATAAACAAATCTTCCATAATCAATTTCCTTTATACAAGTTTCTGTTTAGATTTAGATATTGGAGATAAATGAGCTACCACTTTTGTAGATGGATTAAAAATCATTTCCCAATCATTATGTATATACTTAAAAAAACCTTCATACCCTCGCGGATCTGGCACAATAGTTGTAGCTCCCCGCAGTACTGACTCTGCCCTAAAGCCAGGACATCTTCTTCCATTATTCCAAAGTTTATCATAATAAAATTGAGTAAACTTAAATCCATTAACTTCATAATAAGTCTCTTTTAAAGCACCACTAATATTATCTTTAGCTGCTGCAGCAATTTTAGCGTTAGCACTTTCCATCTTCTCCATCAAGCAAGCAACTTCTTCAGCGCATCGTACTGGCACACCTTCAGCAGTCACAGCAACTTCTGCAGATTCTCCGCCTTTACGCATACAACTTACAAAGGTTGGTAAACTTTCTGTGGTAATCGCAGATACCACTTTGGTTACACCATGCAGCAACATCATATCAACAACTGCTTTTGTACCAACACGCGCAACATCTTCCGTTACATTATTTTTCTGCGCATATTCGTAAATAGCTACTAACGTTTGAGGATCTATCGCGTATTGCCCTATCATCTGTTCATATTGCTTTGGATCTGTTTCTAAAAGATCTGTTGCTGCTTCTAAGACACAACTTGCGTACGCAAGTTTACCCAAACAATACCCTGCAACAACAAATGATTGCACCACATCTTGTGCCGCTTCAACAGGATGACACACTGCATGCACTGCACCATGTAATGATTCACACACACCATCGCATGCTCCTTTTGCAATCAGTGGTACATGCGTTGATAATGCTGAATACGTATACTGCGCAGCGTCTTTGGCAAAATCAATTAACGACCAACATGCATCGAGCGTGCGTGATGCCATCACAACATCACCATTTTTATTTAAACTCAATGATGCATTTGCAAAATCAACAACTGCACCTTGCATATTTCCAACCAAATCACCACTCACAACAGCATCAACAACTGTAATTGCTTCATCAACCAAATGGTGTTGTAGATGATTACCGTCAAGCAGTATTCCTTTACGATCTGACGTCAAATGATCTGCAGCAAGATAATTCGCCTGTAACGCATTAACTTTGTGAATTTGTTTAACAGATTGTGAGTTAATAATTGTACGTGTAGCAGCATCATAACGCTGTTGCACCGTATCAAAATGTGATTTTTGTAAAATGTGATTTGTACATTCTGATTGCACAACCGCAGCTTTTTGTTGCGCTTCTTTTTCTTGCCTGTCCTTCGTAGCTTTAGCGGAGTAGGGAGCAAGGCGCTTTTGCTCCATGTTTGCATTATAAGCATTATGCGCCTGCTCAACTTTTTGCCGCAACGCAGGATAGTGCTCAAAAACTGATGTTGTATCAACTTTTTTTCCAATCAATCTTCTTGATACAACCGTTGTAACAGATTCATTACCTACAGTACGTGCTTTTTCAATATCACCTTCATGCAATGCTTTATACACAGTGCCAAGATTACTATGCACCGATGCTGCACTACGCAATTCTTTATCCCTCATACTGCTTTCAACATTATGCCCATCATAATACTTCCAATTAATATCTGACTTTACTTGCTGCATCAAAGGATTATTTTTCGTACAATCATCATACAAACGCTGGGCAGAACCTGGATAAAATTCTTTCAAAAAATTGGCATACGCATGTATCAATGCAATTTGATCTTTACAAGAAAGATTCTCACAAAAACTATTATTTGCACCATTAAACAAAATAGTTTCCATGCGTGTGCAATATGTTTCCAAACGATCAGTAAATCTTGGTATCAGTAATGCATCTGATGATATAAATTGAGATAAATCATGTAAGCACTGACGCAAACCATGAGAAAAAATATATCCCGGTAATGCACAGTAATGCTCAGCAATAGCGCTATAATACATAAGCGGTGTCACAACATTACCAAAGTATTGTTGTAATTGTGGCGATGCTTGATATAAAAGAGGATTGCAATAAATTGGAACTTTTGTAGCAGAATAATCAGGAATTGTTATCACGTTTGCTGAAAAGTGCCTGTTATGTGATGATTGTGCATTTTGATCAACATGCACTTCAACATGCGGCAGATTATTTTTATTATTTGCATCGCATGAAAATTCATAAGAAAATAGAGCGCAGCATTGCATCAATATAGCGCTTACAAGAAAACTATTTTTTAACTTCACTTTTTTTTGCTTTCTTTTTCACTCAAAAAAATTATTTTTATTCATTAATCCCAGCCTCTATCCTTAGTCTTCCTATTACTCATAGCTTGCGATACTTGAACTGCAGTTGAAAGCATAGCAAGTTTTGCTGAGTCTTTTTGGACAGCATGAGATTGTTGATGCGCTTGTTTTTGAAATTCAAATGCATCTTTTTGACAATCTAATCCATCTTTTTGGTAACCTAATCCTGTCTGTTGAAGTACATATGATAATTTCTGCAACATAAGTGATTCATCAGAATTTTTCTTCTGCCATGATGCAACATACATAGAATGAATCAACCCAATCGTTTGTAAAATAATAGGGAATGCCGTTTTAAAGAATGGCTGCAGATGTGGTTCAATTTTTTCATAAATAATCACAGGGTGATAAAAAGATTTCCACAGCGCAAGCGCTCTTTCAAAATCTTTACATGTCACAGTATAACGCCGCGGAGTTCGGACATTGGCAAATTGTATTGCTTTACATACCAATTTTTCAATTTCTCGCGCAGATCTACCGCCAGTTTTTTTAACAAGATAATCCAAAAACTTTGCATCAATTGCATGCCGTTCATCTTTTAAAAAATGTTGTAACATACGCTTACGTGCAACACTGTTGGGCATATCAATCGTGATAATATCTTCATCAAAACGGCTTTGCAGTTGTGCTGGTAAATCTTTTTTTGATTTGTTGGATGTACCAATAAAAAAAACGTTATCATACTGAGCACATGAATCTAATAAAATCCACAACGCAGCAGCAACGGTAGCATCAGAATCATTCTCTTTTTTATATTTATCAGTTAATTCCGTCAGCTCATCAAGAATAACAACCACCTTTTTGCCAGATTCCAAAAGAGGATATATTTCCCGTAACAAATTTTGCGGACCAGAATTTTTATATTCATTCAACAAAAAAGGCGCTTCAACAATGTAATAATCATACCCACATTTAATTGCAATCGCTTTTGCAAGCGTTGTTTTTCCTGTGCCAGGTTTGCCCACAAGCAAAAGCCGCTTGGGTAAAGCGGCTTTGTTTTTAGGAGGATACAATAAGTTTATAATAATTTTTTTAATTGCAGCAGGAGCCGCCGCAAGTGCATTATTCACACAATCTTCATCAAAACAATCTTCATCGCTGAAGCGCCCAATTCTTTGGTAATTAACACCACCATTGTTATAGATATTATTTTGATATGACATATTATCAGGAACATGCAAAGGGCTAAATCCGTATGGCGCCTGAGAAATATACTCCTGTGAGGAAAAATAATCTAATGCAGATTTAAAAAGTGTAACATCAACAACATTATCATCTGTGCAAGGTTGTTCATCTTGAGCAAAAAAACAAAAATAACTACAGAATATAAAAATAAGAGAGGTATATTTCTTCATTGCATACTTTCACTTTTGTGATCAAATTCACACTAGTATACTATAAAAAAACAACCTCTCAATTAAAAATTAAAGTATAATTTTATTCTGCTTCAATAAAAAATTTGAAACCATTGTGATATTGCTTATATTCTTGATACATGTACCACACTAAAAATATCCCTACAACAACCAAAAATATTGTTACAAAAGATTGCTTTGTCATATTCTATCCCCCACTTTTTACTTAAAAGCTTCTTCCATTTCTAATTCAACCAACAGCTCTTCACACGCTTTATATGCAACAGAATTTTTTTCAAACTTCTGCATTGCATCTTTAACTGCTTTTACTTTTTCATCATGTTTTTTTTCATATACACCCCATATAAGTGATGTATGATAAAACAGTGATGATCGCAACTCTTTTATTTTTTGTTGTATCTCGTTTTCAACAATATCCCCAAACAATTCAAATGGAAGGAATATTTTAACAACCTGCTGCACATCAGCAGGTAATGTTATAAATATTTGATAATCAAGATCTTTAACATCTAATACCACCGGCACATTATTAATTTTTGCCAAGTATAAACGATACAACAAACGTGCTTGCGCAATGTTCAATTGTTTTGCGATGGTATGAAGCGTTTCTTTCTCAATTAATTTAAACAACATAAGACCATCGCTACCTCCACATAAAAGTGAATGCCCATCGGGACTAAAAGCTACACAATGTACATCATACATACCATCAAATTTTTTAATCGATTTGCCTGTCTTACAATCAAACATCAATATCTTAACATACTGATCATGGCTTCTGGTGTACCCCACAACTATATAATCATTTGATGGATGAAATGCTACACATGTTATACGACCTTCAGTTACAAATTTTTTTACTTTATCACCCGTTTCAGCATTCCACAAAATTAATTCCAAAGTGCCTCCAACCAGATGTTTACCATCAGTGCTGAATGCTATACAAGGTGTTCCGTCATCCAACCCCACAAATGGCCTTATTTTTTTGTATGTTTTACAATCATAAAGAACCACATTCTGTAATATAGGAAAGTTTGTTACTACAACGACATCATCACTATATGGCCTACAAGCTACACACCTCATATCTTCTACATAATCTTCAAATGAACCTTTTAATCTATCAAACCGAATACTTTTCTCTTTATATGTTGAAACTGTTTTACCTGTCTTTACATCATATAAAATAGGTTTATAACTATGCCGAAACCATGATCCAGCAAGAATAGAATTGCCATCAGAACTAAATGTTACACAACTCACCGGTCTACCTTCACCAAATATTCTGATCCGTTCACCAGTGATGGCATCAAACAAAATAAGAGTATCAAACGCTCTGTATGCACCCGCAACAACATAGTTACCATCAGGGCTAAATGTCACACAAGGCTCTGGAAAAGATATTTCAACCAAGTTTTTTATAACCTTACGATTTTTAAAATCATACAAAATAAGATTATGATCAATACCTGCCGCTGCAGAAATGATACGATTGCCATCAGGACTAAATGCCACCTGTCTCACCATTCCTTTGTGAGGGAGAGCAATTTTTTCTGGATTTTGCAAATATGCAACAACCGGAGCAATAATGCCCGCTTGCTGCAACACGGTTGCCCCCATCTGTTGTTGCACTTCTATGGGAAACATATAGGTCATGAGTAATGATGCTAAACCTTGCATTTCTAAAGTAAATGCATCTGCAAGGAGAGATTTTTGTTGAGGCCCAGATAATGAAATATAAAACTCTCGAAATATTTTCAGATTGCTGGCTTTATGCAAAGCTTCTTGAAGTAATGCCAGTTGTTTACTCGTTATCATTGATACATTAATTGGATTATCTTTGCTATTGCTACCCTTTTGATGCACAAAAAAGACCTGCAACACTTTTGATTGATCAATCTGCCATTGTGGCACTTCTAACAACATTCCATCAGATGTTTGTACCCACACAATATCACTTTTATAACGCGCGGACTGTTCTTGTGTTTGTAACACGGGAGCTCCACGGCGACGGCTCTTTAAGGTAAACTTGAATGGTTCCATGCAATGCAACAAAACACCAAACCATAATACTGATAACAAAACAGCTGCCCCAACCGCAGCACTTAACTTCTTTGTATGCTTCATTCCTACCCCCCTAATTATTTCATACTTCAAAAGCTGCTTCTATCTCTAATTCAGTCAACAATCTTTCACATGCTTTATATGTAACAGAATTTTTATCTAAATCTTGCATAACAATCTTGAGCGTCTTTATTTTATCATCAGGTGTTGCATCAGTTTTAATAAATTTTAAGCGATACTCATTCATTTTCTCTTGAATTTGTTTTTCAATAATATCTGATGCTAATTCAAATGGCAGAAATACTTTAATGACCTTTTGCACATCGGTAGGCAACGTAAGATACAATTGATAATCAAGATCTTTTGGATCTAATATCACTGGTACATTATTAATTTTTGCTAAATAAAGACGATATAAAAAGCGTGCTTGTGCAATATTCAAGTTATTTGCTATATAACTAAGCGCTTGAGGATCAATGAATTTCCATAAAATTAAGTTGGCACCTAGCAATCCTGCAACTATATGACGACCATCAGGACTCCATGCTACACAAGCCACACTACTGCTACACTTTTTAAAAATCTCTATTTTTTTACCAGTTTTACCATCCCATAGAATTAAATGCTCGTCATATGATCCTGATATTATATAATTACCATCAGGACTATATGCCACACCCTTTACAACAAAAGTATGTCCTTTAAGAGTTTCTATTTTTTTTCTAGTCTTACTATTCCATAAAGTCAAATTATAAACAGCCGCTCCTGAAACTATATAATTACCATCAGGACTATATGCTACACAATAAACCTGACCAGCATTACCTTCAAAAGTTTCTATTTCTTCACCAGTCTTACCATTCCATAAAATCAAATTATGAGTCGACCCTGAAACTATATAATTACCATCAGGACTGTATGCTACACAACGCACCTCATCAATATGTCCTTGAAGAAGCTTTATCTGCTCACCAGTCTTACTATTCCATAAAATCAAATTATGATCAGCCGATCCTGAAACTATATGATTACCATCAGGACTATATGCCGTGCAAAGTACCGGTCCAGTATGTCCCTCAAGAGTTTTGATTTTTTCACCAGTCTTACCATTCCATAAAATCAAATTATGATCAGTCGACCCTGAAACTATATAATTACCATCAGGACTGTATGCTACACAACGCACCTCATCAGTATGTCCTTGAAGAAGCTTTATCTGCTCACCAATCTTACTATTCCATAAAATCAAATTATGATCAGCCGATCCTGAAACTATATAATTACCATCAGGACTATATGCCACACAAAAGACATTGTCTTTATGTCCTTTAAGACTTTGATCTTTTTTTAGATCTTTTTTTAAATATTCAACCACTGGCGCAATAATACCCGAAGCTTGCTCAACAGCTGCTCCCATCTGTTGTTGCAGTTCTGCGGGAAACATATAACTCATTATTAATGATGCTAAACCTTGCATTTCCAAGGTAAATGCATCTGCAAGGAGAGATTTTTGTTGAGGCCCAGATAATGAAATATAAAATTCTCGAAATATTTTAAGATTACTTGCCTTACGCAAAGCCTCTTGAAGTAGCGCCAATTGTTTACTCGTGATCATCGATGCATTAATTGGCTTATCTTTGCTATTGCCACCTTTTTGATGCACAAAAAAGAGTTGCAGAACTTTTGACTGATCAATCTGCCACTGTGGAACTTCTAGCAACATTCCATCAGATGTTTTTACCCATACAATATCACTTTTGTAGCGCGGCTCAGATTGAATGGGTTGTACGCGAATGCGCTTGGATGTTGATTTTTCAGAAATCATTGTATTGATTGGTGTGACCATATACAAAAGAGCTGCCAAAACAACTCCACCAACACATGCTTGAAATCTTTTATTATCATTCATTTCTACCGCCCCCTTTAAAAATTGTCATACTTCAAACGCTGCTTCTCTTTCTAATTCAATCAACAATCTGTCGCAAGCTTTATAATCAACAGAATTTTTATCCAAATCTTTCATCAAAATCTTAACTGTTTTAATTATGTCAGCAATTGTTGCATCAGTTTTAATAAATTTTAAGCGATACTCATTCATTTTCTCTTGAATCTGTTTTTCAATAATATCTGATGCTAATTCAAATGGCAGAAATACTTTAATGACCTTTTGCACATCAGTAGGCAATGTAAGATACAATTGATAATCAAGATCTTTTAAATCTAATATCACTGGTACATTATTAATTTTTGCTAAATAAATACGATATAAAAAGCGTGCTTGTGCAATATTCAAGTTATTTGCTATATAACTAAGCGCTTGAGGATCAATAAAATTCCATAAAATTAAATTGTCACCTAGCAATCCTGCAACTATATGATAACCATCAGGACTCCATGCCACACAAGCCACACTCCTGCTACACTTTTTAAAAATCTCTATTTTTTTACCAGTTTTACCATCCCATAGAATTAAATGCTCGTCATATGATCCTGATATTATATAATTACCATCAGGACTATATGCCACACCCTTTATAACAAAAGTATGTCCTTTAAGAGTTTCTATTTTTTTTCTAGTCTTACTATTCCATAAAATCAAATTATGATTAGCCGCTCCTGAAACTATATAATTACCATCAGGACTATACGCTACACAATAAACCTGACCAGCATTACCTTCAAAAGTTTCTATTTCTTCACCAGTCTTACCATTCCATAAAATCAAATTATTCGACCCTGAAACTATATAATTACCATCGGGACTATATACAACACAACGCACCTCATTAGTATGTCCTTTAAGAATCTTAATCTTTTCACCAGTCTTACCATTCCATAAAATCAAATTATTCGACCCTGAAACTATATAATTACCATCGGGACTATATGCAACACAACCTACCTCATGAGTATGTCCTTGAAGAATCTTGATCTTTTCACCAGTCTTACCATTCCATAAAATCAAATTATGATCAGCCGACCCTGAAACTATATAATTACCATCAGGACTATATGCCACACAAAAGACACTCTTTTTATGTCCTTGAAGAATCTTAATCTTTTCACCAGTCTTACCATTCCATAAAGTCAAATTATGATCAGCCGACCCTGAAACTATATAATTACCATCAGGACTATATGCCACACAAAAGACATTCCCTTTATGTCCTTTAAGAATTTGATCTTTTTTTAGATCTTTTTTTAAATATTCAACCACTGGCGCAATAATGCCAGAAGCTTGCTTAACAGTTGCTCCTATCTGCTGTTGCAGTTCTTTTGGAAAGAAATACCCCATCAATAAAGATATTAAACCTTGCATTTCCAACTTTGATGCACTATTAATAAGATTTTCTTTTTGATCTTCTGGAAGGCCAGCATAAAATTCTCTAAAATCTTCAAGATTATTGGTGAGATTTAAAGCCTTTTGCACTAACGCTAGCTCATCACTTGTTATCATTGATGCATCAATGGGATTATCTTTGCTATTACTACCTTTTTGATGCACAAACATAATCTGCAACACCTTTGACTGATTAATTTGCCACTGTGGAATTTCTAGTAACATTTCATCAGATGTCTCTACCCATAGAACTTCATTTTTATATTGATCTGATGTGCTTTCTGTATCCTGTACAGAAGAAGGCAAGAAAGGTTCTGGCTCACGAAGTCGCTTCATTGTATTAACTGGCATAACCATGTACAAAAGAGCTGCCAAAACAACTCCACCAACACATGCTTGAAATCTTTTACTATACTTCATTATATTTTCCCCCATATTTGTAAAAACCCTATAAATCCAGAGTATTAAAATTACAATTAAAAAATAAAGAGTTTGCTTGTTTCATCTCTTGCGTCTGCATTTTTATTCTGTTAAGCTATTGGTGTTTATCGTTTATACCTTATAAACGGTGTTGGAAATCTGTTTATTTTTACTAAAGTGATGTCTATGAACATTTATGTTGGAAATCTCTCTTACACATCTACAGAAAATTCATTAAGAACTCTTTTCGAAACTTACGGCGCGGTAACAACAACTAAAATTGTTACTGACAAATTCACTGGGTCATCCCGTGGTTTTGGTTTTGTTGAAATGCCAAACAACGATGAAGGTCAAAGAGCTATTGATGAACTTAATGGCAAAGAATATGAAGGCCGTAAAATAGTTGTTAACGAATCTCGCCCACGTGAAGACAATGGCGGCAGCCGCGGTCCTCGCCGTGATGGTCATGGCGGTGGTGGCTACAACCGCGATGGTGGCGGCAGAAACTCTCGCTACTAAAATTAAGCTTAGCTCGCTACCCTTCGATACATTCTACTACGCTGAAGCTTCGTAGAACACTCAGGGCGAGCGGATATAGGCAAAAACTAAAAATTGAGGGCTTATACGCATAGTATGAGCCCTTATCCATATCCAAAATAAACCTTGCCTAGACCATTTTCTTCTGCTAGACTGTTAAAAGTAATAAATATTTATTGGCCAATAAATGTTATCGGTAATTGTTTTTATTTTTACAAGAGTGATTTTTTTATGAATATTTATCTCGGAAATCTTCCTTATTCAGCAACTGAAGCTTCAATCAGAGACCTTTTTGAAGGTTTTGGTTCAGTAACAACAACTAAAATTGTAACTGACAAATTCACAGGCGCATCTCGTGGTTTTGGTTTTGTTGAAATGCCAAATGATGACGAAGCTCAAAAAGCTATCGCTGAATTAAACGGCAAAGAATTTCAAGGCCGTAAATTGGTTGTTAACGAATCTCGTCCACGTGAAAACACTGGTGGTTTTAGCAATAACAACTCCCGTGGTCCACGTCGCGAAGGTGGTTTCAGCCGTGATGGTGGAAGAAATTCTCGCTACTAATTCTTAGTAGATTATGAATTTAGAAAAGAGCTGTGTGAAAACACGGCTCTTTTTTTTTGACCCCAATCTTCATTTCATTCCAATTGGGGACCCCGTTATAAGAATTTAAAGCACGAGACTCTGGCCTATTTATCTAGATTTATTGACTTATTCACCACACAATTCTTATTATCTCCTTAACTTAAAATAAATTCCTACACATTCCGTCTGATGACTTAGGCTATGAATTCTTATGAAATAGACTGCGGTCTGAAGTAGGAATGATCCAAGGAATCCAAGGGAACCATTGGTGTACGGGGTGTGGGGTGTTTACAAAAACACCCCACGTAATCAACCGTAACGGAGTGAAGGTTTTTCTAGGGTCCCCAGCGGTACAAGCTGGGGATTAAAAAAATAAAAAAGAGTCATATGAAAAAAAAACTTTCTTTTATGCGCTCAAAGATATCCTTCAACAGTTTCCGACTTCGCCAAGGCTTCGTCGGACGCGGCAGGACGAGCGCAGGAATAATCGTCATTTCCATTATAATCATCATCACCATCCTCTGGTACTTATCTTCCCCTCTCTCCTCTTCAAAAACAATAAAAGTCGGCATCCTCCATTCCCTCACTGGCAACCTGGCCATCAGTGAAAAACCTGTAGCAAACGCAACTCTCCTTGCAATTAAAGAAATTAATCAAAACGGTGGAATTTTAAATAAACAAATTGAACCAATTCTTGTTGACTGCAAATCTGATGAACATATTTTTGCACAAGAAGCAGAACGTCTTATCACACAAGAAAACGTGGTTGCACTTTTTGGATGCTGGACATCTCCAAGCAGAATTGCAGTAAAAGATGTTGTAGAAAAATATAATTCACTTCTTTTTTATCCAGTGCAATTTGAAGGCATTGAAAATTCACAACATATTGTGTATGCAAGCACAACACCAAATCAACAAATTATTCCTGGTATCACGTGGTGTATGCAGCATCTTGGTAAAAAGTTCTTTCTTGTTGGTTCTGATCTTTTATTGCATGAAATAATGAAAGATGTTATTCATGCATATGATGGAACTGTGGTTGGTGAGGCATATTTTGCTCTGAACAATACGCACGTTGACGATATTATAGAAAAAATCATCAACGCAAAGCCTGATATTATTTTAAATAATATTGAAGGTGAACCGAATATCACATTCTTTAATGCATTACGTGCACAAGGAATTACACCGGAAAAAATACCTACCATGTCATTTTCAGTATCAGAGCCAGAACTAAAAGTTTTTAAAACAGATTCTATGACCGGTGATTATGCAACATGGAGTTATTTTGAAAGCATTGATAATCCTGAAAACAAAGCATTTATCAAAAAAGTACAACAAACGTATGGTAATGATCACGGAACAAGCGATGCTATGGAAGCTGCCTATTACAGCGTTTATTTATGGAAACAAGCAATAGAAAAAGCACAATCAACTAATACAGATCTTGTTATTCCTGCCCTCAACAACCAAGCATTTGATGCTCCACAAGGCCTTATTCATATTACAGAAAAATTACTCGGTGCATGGCAATTTTTCCGCGTTGGAAAAATACGATCCGATAAACAGTTTACTATTTTGTGGAGTTCTGAAAAAGCCATCAGGCCTTTGGCATATCCTCCTACAAGAACAGTGAGTGAGTGGGCGATAGCTCGCGCAAATATAGATAAAAAAGAGAATAAAAAATGATGTTAATCAAAAAAACTGTTGGTTACGCAACACCCCTATTTTTTATTGTGGCAATCGGGGCTTTTGGCCTCTATAATTATATCTATTTTTCTAGCATTCCAGCATACCAAAACAGATTAACTGAAATGGTGCATCAGCGCACTCAAGACATTCATGATTATCTCAACGAACAAGAAAAAAATGCCATAGAACTCGCATCAAACTTCACTCCAACTCAAACATTACTCACAACACACAAAGAAAATATGGGATTTAAAAACATATTTTTTATTGATAAAGATGGCATCATTACATTCTCAACAACGCAAAAAAATATTATTGGCACCAACGTACATCAACTGACAGATTCATCATTGCGCAAGTCATATGAACGTGCTTCCATGTCTCTCACCAATGATTATTCAGATTTTGCATACAGCGAACTGCTGCAAGAGCCAGCGCTGTTTATAACCATTCCCATTTTAAAAAATAAAAAATATATTGGTGCACTTGCATATCAACTGAATCAAGAAAAAATATATATGATAACCAATCAATATATTGGTTTGGGAAAAACAGGTGAAGCGATATTAGCTAAAAAAGAAGACACTCATATTGTATTTCTTGCACCTTCCCGCAATGATCCTGATTTAGCATTTAAAAAACGAACAATGTCATCAGATAAACCTCTTGCAATTCAAGCAAGCATCACTGGTCATAATGGATCAGGCATAGCAACAGATTATCGTGATACAAAAATTATTGGTGCATGGAGCTTTATTCCCAAACTTGATTGGGGAATGATTATCAAAATTGATCAAGATGAAATCATGCAAACAGCGAACAAAGTGTATAACTTATTCTTGCTACTCATGATTATTTTTATACTGAGCTTACTTGTAAGCATATATGTTTTCTATCCACAATTAGATCGCATCATAACAAAGATTAATCACAAAAAGCCGCTCAATAAAATTCCTGCACTGCTCAAACATCCACTCTTTATTTTACTCTTACTTTTTGCTGGCTTAACCATAAAAAACAGTGTTCAATATAAAAAAAATAGTTTAAACAGCATCGATTCTGCAAAAAAACTGGCAATCAAAAACGTCTCAGAAAATTGTGACACTATTGAAACAACAGTCAAAAAAATAGCATTCATTGCACAATCAATTGCTGATGATTTGCGCACGCACTATCTTAAACATGATGATATTGATACTCGTATCAAACGCGATCTTGCAGAAAATAGCATTCTCACCGGTATTGATATTTATTACGAAAAGCAATTGCACTCCACTCATCAAACAGCTGATGCTCAAAATATCGTTAAACCTGCGTGGTATGACCACGCAATAAAAAACGGCTCTGTGTGGTTAATTAATCCAGATACAAAAAATGACAAAAAAAGAACAGCAACATACGCGCTTGCAATCCACAATAAAGACAATAAACAACAAGGCGTTATTGCCCTCACCTTCTCTCTTAAAAAAATTACCAATCTTGCAGAATATAGCGGAGTTGGGCAAACAGGGTACGGTATTATCATGAGTGATAATGGTACTTTTATTTTTCACCCTCTTACCAACTTAGTGAACACACAAACTACTCTTTTACAATATGCACAATCACAAGGTAATGAAGAACTTGCAACAATCGCAAACAAAGTCTTAGATAAAAAACCGGTCATGGCATCATACAGATCAAAAGCAACACAGGAAACTATGTGGATCTATACACAACCAATTGCAATCAATAACTGGATCATTGGAACAACTTTTGCAGAAAATGAAATCTGTCTTCCACCACAAACTGCGCGCCACGATTATTTCTGGATACTCATGTGGACAACCATAACATTGCTTCTTTTTGGTGCATTGTTGTGGAGATATGCATTCCTTTCACTGTTTTATTATGGAGTAATCGCCAATGCAATACTGCTCCTGGCACTCATCAGTTCATGGAATATTATTAAACAAACAACAACAGTTAATAGAGAATCTCGCACAATTATTACTGATCAATCAGCTCTTAACAAATTTTTAAATGATCTTAATGAAGAAGCTGCTCGTAAACATGAACCAGCACCTATCAATATTCCGTCCGGAATTCTTTTATATTCACTGAGCAACACAGGTCCTGATAATGTCACGATTTCTGGTTATTTATGGAATAAATATAATACAAAAACTGATGCAAACATTATTCGTGGTATGGATCTTCCACAAGCAACACGCATGATATATGGAACACCAATTTTTTCACAATCAGGCGACACAGAAACATCAACATGGAATATCCAAGGAGTTATGTATCAAGAACAAAAATATGAAAAATTCCCGTTTGATCAACAACAGTTGCGCATTATGTTTGAACACAAAGATATTGAAAAAAATATCATTCTCACCCCAGATTTAGTTGCATATAAAACAATCAGCCCTGAATCAACTCCAGGTTTAAGCAAAGAATTTTCACTTTCTGGCTTTACTATTGAACAAGCATTTTTTGAATATCAAAAAGTTGAACCAAAAGCTGATTTTGGTCTTAAAGGCTACGGAAAAGTAACTGACAATTATTATCTTGTGTACAATGCAATCATCACGCGTAATTTACTCAATCCATTCGTGATTTATTTATTACCACTGCTTGTTATTCTCTTTACGCTGTTCACTACACTTTTGGTTATCAAAAGATCAAGCTCTGCGCTTTCTATTTTGGGTGCTTATTCAGGTCTCTTTTTTGCACTCATTGTATTGCAGCGATCAATGCGTGAGCAATATCCATCCGGCAGCACATTGTATCTGGAATATGCATTCTTTTACACCTATATCACTATTATACTGCTCATTCTGCATACCATTTTAATGTACTACTATAACCACTGGGATAAATATCAAAATAGATCACTCTATCTTATGAGAATTTTATTCTGGCCATTCCAGTGGATAACATGGCTTATCACAACAATCATTATTTTTTATTAGGAACTACAAAAACTAAATTTTTTACCCCGCTCGCCCTGAGTGTTTTACGAAGTGAAACGTAGTAAAATGTATCGAAGGGTGCAACATACAAAGGAATTTTCATGACGAAAAAACATATCACAACAATCGCGCTCATCAGCGCACTCATATTCAGCACACCCAATTTTGCAGCAAAAGATAATCCAGCAACTTCTATGCTTATGAGCAACTGGAACCGCGCACGTACTTGGTCAAACAATTTTTATTATAGATGCCAGCATGTGGGCATATTAGCAACAATATACGCAAGCTTTGGCATATATGATTTCAACAAAATTACAGGACTGGATGAAGATAAGTTAAACAGCTACAGTTCCAGCGAACTCAAAAACGCCACCAATCGCGTTGAAACAATGATTAAATATGGTGCATGGACGGAAAAACTTAATCAATTTTTTATGCAACTGCAAGGTAAATACTTAGAAGCTTTGCATAAGGAAGAAGCAGCCATCGCTGAAAAAAAAGAAAAAAAAGAACTCGAACAATCTTATGATGAAAAAAAAGTTGCTCAAGAAATAGAACAAATGATGCGGGCTGCGCAACAAAAAAAGAAGTAAGCTTAAATATTTAATCAATATATTTTAATTTTTCTCTTTTGCGCTCGTCCTGAACTTGTTGAAGGATATCCTTGAGCGCTCGAAGATATCCTTCGACAGGCTCAGGACGAGCGCGGAAAATCAAACACTTAAGTTTCTACTCCCTCGCCGCTTCCCCCTGCTTTTTCTTACTCATCCAATCTTTAATACGCTCAAACAACGCTTTTTCTTTTTCCTTAAACGCAGTCCATACCGCAGGGTCAACCACATTATAAGAAAACACTTTAATACCACTTTCAGGGTTTAAACCACCAAGCTTGTCGCGTGTTTCCACCAGCACAAATTCTGCGATATCCTGAGGATTTTTATCAAGATCTGCTAAAATAGTTTTAATATCGGTTGTAGTCACTTTTTCCCCATCACCTGTTGAAATAAACTCTTTTTTAGGCCCACCGGAAGTTGTGTAATATACAGATTTATCAACATTATCTTTAGGAATAGCAACTTGCAACATCTCACCATATTTACTCAAATTATCATGCTCTTCTTGTAGCTGCTTTAACTCATCTGCAAATGCTTGATACGCATCGTTTAACCCAAACATATTAAATATCTCTTCTGTAGTGAAAGCTATCTCGCCCATATTATGATTTTCTAAAAGATAATGCATTGAACAACTGCCCAATCTACCTAAATTACCGAACAAAAACTTATTTAAAAACAAGAGCGCTTGACGATTAGAAATACCAAATGGATTTGTTTTTGATTGATGGGAAAATGGATTACCTTCTTTAATCAAACGTTCACGCTTTTCTGTTTCTGATGCATAAAACTTTTCACTTACTTTCCCCACAACTGGATCATCAAGCTGCGTAAACATAAAATCATCCAGATCTTTGCCTGATTTGTATTCATACAACATATCGTAAACATCTGTTAAAAAGCCATATTGCCAACGCCGCGCATGATAGAAAACTTCATAATTTTGATCAATTAACTCTTTCTCTTTAGACATAATTTGCTGAACCATGGGTGTAAAATAAGAATTATCTAATAAACTATACACCCAATGGGTATCATCTTTACTACCAATTTGCAAATGTCGGTATGATGGTGTTTGTATTAAACTATCATCAATTTTAAGTGCATCATTAATTACATTAAGCGCATTCGGCAAGATATCAGCCAAAGGATAATACTCACCCACTAAATCAATAATCTTTGATGCACTAATATTACTTTTTTGCATTAACTGCTGTAATACATGATTAATTTTATTTTTAACTTTTACTTTCCATCCAGGAGCTCGATGCCATACATCACGTAATACTTTTTTTAAAACACCGAGATCATCTACAGTTATAATGTTAAAAATTTCATCAGGAAAATCTTTATCACTTTCAAGAAATATTTTTACTATAGTACCAAGGCTATTTTTTATTTTTCCTGCATAAGATTCAATTGGCCTTTGTGATAAATCTTGTAAAACAAGCATAGCCAAATCCTCAGCAATAAAAGGATTATCTCCAGATTTTTTCTGAATATTAAATGCCAATTCAAGTAAATTACTTACTAATTTATCATCAAAAATAACTTCTTTACGTAATGTTTTTTGCAAAATAGAGCGAATAGGTTTGAACAATTTTGTTGAATTTTTCTTAAAGATATCAGCATCATTAAAAACCGTTGCATCATTCAAAATTATAAACTCAAGAATTTTATCGGGAAAATCTCTATCACTTTCAACAAATACATCTACCATTGCACGCAAAGTACTTTTTATTTTTCCAGCATAAAACTCAACGGGCACTAAAGTTATTTTTGTTTCTCCAGCATACCACTCAACAGGCGTTTTTGATAAATCATGAACAATCCGCATAGCCAAATTCTCAGCAAATACAACATCATCAGATGCAGAATAGAGTAATGTAGCTACTAATTTATCAGCAAAAGCAATATCTTTCTGAAACATTATAGAAAAATTATTATTAAAAATTATAGGAAGAATTTTTTGTTCTACAACCTTTGGACGAGAACCCAGATTATTAACATACGATAGCTTTATCACACGATGCTGCATTAATAAATCCCACAACTGTTTTATCTTTTCTTCATCTTTCTCTTTCTCTATTTTATCCACTATACGACGACTTAAGCTACCGAAAAAATTGATAGGCATAGGTCCACTAATATCTTTTAAAAGTATCTTTATATCATCTATAAAACTATCAACATTTTCAGGTAACAATGCAGAAATATAGCGATAATATTCCTTAGGATTATTTGGCCAACCTAAATCCTTCAATATTTTTTGTTTAACAGCTTCTATTTTTAATGCTGTTGCCTGATCATGCTCATCAACAAAAAGAGATTGATCAAATACTAAACCATGATAATTATAATAGTTCGCCAGAGATTTAAATAAAACTTGTATATCATCAATACTATTTTTTCTGAAAAATGTTTTAATTTGTTCAATTAAATGAGCATCTATTGGGCCTCTAGATGCCTGCAATTGTTGAATTATCACCTCTGACTCTTCTTGAGGTGACAACTCTTTTTTACCAACTGTTTCTTCAACAGGCATTGAAGGCTTTGGAGCCGTTTCTTTAAGCTCCTTGCGTTCAATGCCTGTACTGTATTGTCTCTTTTGAATTCCCGTAGCAAATGGTGAAGGAGCACTTTCGACTGGTGCAACCACAATCGGTTTAGGTGCAGTGGATGCACCACTAAACCATGATGTCATCAAATTATTAAACCAATTACGCACATATTGTCCTGCTTGAGAAATTCTTAATTTTGCTGCTGCAAGCGTTACACCGCTCAATAATTTTTTTTGATCTAAAAATGGAGATGTTTTTTTTATTTCTGGCAACGTTGATGGTATAAGCGTTGGTTGTATAGGTGTAGGTTGAGTTGGTTGTTGTATGAACGGTGTACCCACAGTTTGCGCACGCCGTGCACCAGTTCTGAGTGTTGTCATTCCATGCATTAATGCCACATTACTCAACAAAAAAATCATAATCACTATTTTTATATTCTTCATTACAATCCCCTTTTTTTTGACCCCCTAATTATATTTGAATATACTACATGGCAAAAGCACATCTCAATCATTTAAACTAGAAAAAATAAAGAGCGCTCAAAGAAACCCTTCAACAGGTTCAGGGTGAGCGCGAGGATCAAAAAAAAGGAGCTGAATCAGCCCCTTTTTAAAAACTAAAATAATTTCTAGCCGTTATTCTTCTTCAACCTCTTCATAAAATACTTTAATATCACCAATCATACCACGACGTGTATACAGTTCACCTTCCATTTTATCCTGTTTTGCTGCTGCCATAATTTGTGATATTGTTACTTGTTGTGCTGCATGAGGATACTCATAGGTTAATTCATATGCACCCGCTTTTTTTGCAGTAAAAATTTTAATAAAACCTTTACCGCCACTCACTGATTGTCCCGGTTGCACAACTGCATCAACATCTTTACCATCTTTTTTATATTCAACACTCATAGCTTGCGATGAATCATTCATAATCATTATATCACCAGCTGATTGACCCATTTGCATGAATGATCCCATTCCACCAAAACGGCTTTTTATAAACATAAGCCCTGCAATAGCTGCTACTGCAAGTAAACCGATCATTATTATTTTGTGCATAGAATGATGATGTTTCATAAAATCTCCTTTTATTTTTTTATTCCTCATTTTTTTACTTCTTCTGCGCTCGCCCTGAACATGTTGAAGGGTTTCTTCGAGCGCGCTTTAATCCTTTTTCCCCAATTTTCGCTTCACTCTCATCGGGGTCCCCATCAAGAGAAATCGAAGATGGGGGTAAGCTGATGAGCGCGAAGAATAAATTGCATTATCACCGTAGCACAATTATTACTTATTCTGCAATAATCTCCTGCAACTCATGCAGCGCAACAAGATGATCCGGTTCCTTGAATATTCCTGATGCAACCGCACAATCATCAACTCCTTTTTCAGCAACAATTTTTATATTGTCTTTATTGATTCCACCGTCAATACCTATCGAAAAAAAAGTCTCACTTTTTTTTCGGTAATCCGTTAATTGTTGTAAACGTGAAATTGAATTTTGCAAAAAAGGCTGTCCAGAAAATCCAGGCTCAACTGACATCAACAAAACTTGATCCACAATTTGGCAAAATGGAAAAATTCTTTCAAGAGGCGTTTTTGGATGTATTGCGATACTTGGCTTGTGTTTTTTTTCTCTTATTATTTTTATAAACTTATCAACATTAACTTCCGATTCTATGTGAAATGAAATTAAAGAATCTTCTGGAAGAAAAAGTTGACTGTAAAACTGTTCTGGATGTTGCACCATCAAGTGTATCCACACTGGTTTATCAACAAGTTTTGCAATCTTATTTACTGCATCAATTGGTAATGCAGTGTTCGGAACAAACTGATTATCCATAATATCCAAGTGAAAACCTGCACAATATGGTTCTAACAATTTTATTTCATCTTCTAAGTTTGCTGGATCAACTGACATGAGAGATGGGTAGATGCGCATATTATTTTCTCTTTTTGTGTTCGTATGCTTCGACAGGCTTCCTCCTTCGTTAAAACTTCGGAGGACACGGCACCACGAACGGGTTTATAATGTTCACATTTTGTTCGCCTTGTCGAAATGAGCGAACGTTTTTTCACTATATCACAATCAAGCTCTTTTTCTCTCGCGCTCGTCCTGAACTTGTTGAAGGATATCTTTGAGCGCATAAATTATCTGAGTGACTTATTATAAACTATTGCAACGAAAATTAATTATTTCTTATAACTATATAAAATGTTTATAAATAAAGAATTAAAGGAGATATCCATATGGAAAATTATTAAAAAATATGAGTCCTGCAATGTAAGAATATCTAGATTTTTTTTATTTTTTAAATATACTAAGAAACGAAGAATATTCTTCGCGCTCAAAGATATCCTTCAACAAGTTCAGGACGAGCGCGAGGGCAAAAAATAACGCAAAATCAACTATGAAGGAGAATATATGTTTCATAATTTTCGTCCACTGGGCGACCGTGTCTTAATTAAACTCATCGAACAAGAACAAAAAACAACCTCTGGCATCATTATTCCTGATGCTGCGCGTGAAAAACCGCAGACTGGTAAAGTTATCGCTGCAGGCCAAGGGCGTATCATTGAAGGTAAGTTAATGCCACTTGCTGTTAAAGCTGGTGACATTGTCTACGTTGGTAAATATTCAGGGACTGATGCTGGTGAAGATCACCGCATTGTTCGTGAAGATGATATCCTTGGAATTATTGAATAATAAATTTTTATAATTTCCCGCCGCTCGCCCTGAGTGTTCTACGAAGTAAAACGTAGTAGAATGTATCGAAGGGTGCAAAATAAAAAAAATTTATGATTATCGATTTCCGCATCCTTCGATACATTTTTGCAGAGCAAAAACACTCAGGACGAGCGTAAAAAAACGATGAATTATAAGAAGTTGATAAAACTATAAAGAAAGTAAAATCATGTCATCAAAAAGAATCGTATTCGGCGTCGACGCACGTGAAAAAATTCGTAAAGGGGTTGATACCCTAGCCGATGCAGTCAAAGTTACCCTCGGGCCCAGAGGGCGTAACGTTGTTTTTGAACGTTCCTTTGGTGCACCAGCAATCACCAAAGATGGTGTAACCGTTGCAAAAGAGATCGAACTGGAAGACAAGTTGGAAAACATGGGCGCACAAATGGTGCGTGAAGTTGCAAGCAAAACAGCTGATATTGCTGGTGATGGAACAACAACTGCAACCGTGCTTGCGCAAGCAATTTTCCGTGAAGGTAATAAGTATGTTACTGCTGGTGCAAACCCAATGGAATTAAAGCGCGGTATTGATAAAGCAGTTGAAGCGGTTGTAGAAACAATCAAACAAAATGCAAAGCCAGTTACTGATAAAAAAGAAATTCAACAAGTTGCAACCATTTCTGCAAACTCTGATGAAGCAATTGGTGAACAAATTGCAGAAGCAATGGAACGTGTTGGCCGCGATGGCGTGATCACCGTTGAAGAAGCAAAAGGCATGAAAGATGAATTTGATGTGGTTGAAGGTATGCAATTTGATCGTGGATATCTTTCTCCATATTTTGTAACCAATGCAGAAAAAATGGAAGCGGTGCTTGAAAATCCATTCATTCTTAATTGTTGAAAAGAAAATCACCAGCATGAAGAGCTTGTTGCCTATTCTTGAACAAGTTGCAAAAACTGGCCGTTCATTGGTTATCATTGCTGAAGATGTTGAAGGCGAAGCGCTTGCAACATTGGTAGTAAACAAATTGCGTGGTACGTTAAATGTTGCTGCAGTTAAAGCTCCTGGTTTTGGCGATCGTCGTAAAGCAATGCTTGAAGATATTGCAATTTTAACTGGTGGTAACATTAATTTCAGAAGATCTTGGCATTAAACTTGAAAATGTACAATACAACTGATCTTGGTACTGCAAAACGAGTTGTTATCACCAAAGATAATTGCACCATTATTGAAGGTCAAGGAAACGCTGAAGCGATCAAAGGCCGCGTAGCACAAATCAGAACGCAGATTGAAAACTGCACCTCTGATTATGACAAAGAAAAACTGCAAGAACGTTTGGCAAAACTTGCTGGCGGTGTTGCGGTGATCAAAGTTGGTGCAGCAACTGAAACTGAAATGAAAGAAAAGAAAGATCGCATTGAAGATGCATTGCATGCAACACGTGCAGCAGTTGAAGAAGGTATTGTTGCTGGTGGTGGCGTTGCATTGATTCGTGCACAAAAAGCAGTTGATGCATTAAAATTAGAAGGTGATGAACAACTTGGTGTACAAATTGTTCGCCGTGCACTTGAAGAACCGCTGCGTATTATTGCTTCAAATGCTGGCTATGAAGCTTCAGTGATTGTTAACAAAGTAAAGATCTGAAGCTGGTAATATCGGTTTTGATGCAAAAAAAGGTGAATATGTTGATATGGTTAAAGACAGGAATTATTGATCCTGCTAAAGTAACTCGTTCAGCAATTCAAAATGCAGCATCAATTGCAGGCTTATTACTCACCACAGAAGCAACGATATGTGATATTCCTGAAGAGAAAAAAGAAACTCCTGCAATGCCTCATATGGGTGGCATGGGTGGAATGTATTAACCCCACAAGGATATCCTCGAGCGCAATATATAATTACATTGGCCCCAAACATTGGGGCCTTTTTTTGTATTTATCACAAATCTTGTTTACAATTATTCCATCAAATTATTCATGATTATATTTTCAAAGGACCATTCGTGAACAAATTACATGCATCTCTTTTTTCACTATTTTCTGTAGCCACTTTTTTATGCTCAGCCTCTGAACAACCAATTACACAATATGATGAGAAACAATTATCCACTATCAAAATATTTGACAAAAAAGTTAACTTCAGCGAGCAACAATGTCACGAAAATTATACACATTTCATTAAAAATGCTAACGCATTACAAGAGACTTTTAAAAATCAGCATAACTTTCCTCTTGTAAACAATGAACTTCGCTTTATGATGGCAGAAAATCTAAAACCAATCATAAAACACACAGATTTTATAAACCGTTTACGAAGACATCTAACACAAACTCCTCATCAACAATCCCACAGATTGAATTACCTCAATACAATACAGGGAACGCTCAGAAATATAAATGAACTTACTATTACCACTGAAGAAATAGAACAATATATAATGGTTATTGGTGACATAGTACCCCGACCAATGCAAAATTTACATAACCCCATTGATCAGCTAACACAACAAATATTTGATGAAATTACAGAAGAGAATGAACAATGTGCACGATTATTCCCCACCCCTTTGGACAAAGAAGCTTCAGAGCAAAATAAAAAAACAGTAGATTGTCTAGCGGAATTCCTCAAGATTACACAACAAGAAAAAATAACTAAAAAACAAAAAAAACAGGCAAAACAAATTGCAGAACTACAAGCAACAATCGATGAATTCCCAACAATGAAACTACCACCGCTCGTGACTGATACAATGACTGATGCTGAAATAGAAGCTATCATCGCTCAGCACGATAAATTCTTCAAGAGCGAAGCAACGAGAAAAACTCCTTATATCATAGCAGGCGCAATTGCCATCCTCATTGCTTACTGTTGCAAGCTTCACCACAAACTTGCTGACTTTATCAGCTCAAAATAAAAACAACAATTTTTTTCAATCACACATAGATAATTATAATTGGCCCCAAACTTGGGGCCTTTTTTTATTGTAATTTTTACGCATGAATATTACTCTATTATCATTACATATCCCCTCACAATAAAGGTATTAGCATGATAATGATGAAAAAAATACAACTCTCTTTTTCTATACTCATGATCCTCACAGGAACAAACTGTTTTTATGCAATGAACAAACAACAAAAAACTGAACTTCTTAAAAACACACAAGAATGTGTAGGATCTGTAAAACAAAGCACAGAATCTATCAAACAATGCACCGAATCTGTAAAACAATGTACAGAATCTATAAATAAATGCATTGCAACTGCAGACAGAACAATTGAGACTACAAACAGAACGATCGACAATATAAATAAAATGATAGAGGAAAGAAATAGACAACAAAGGAACTATACTCACCATCCTATCCAATAGATTTATGCAATAAACAATCAAATAGACACAACATATCTTCATAAAACACAACAAACAAATATGAAAAACTTTTTTATTTTTACATCACTCATATTATCCACATCATTCACAACGTTCACCATGGAAAAAGAACATCAAAAAAGAAAAGATTTTCATTGGCATTCAATGGATGATATAAATGATGTAAATGATAACAATACAACAACCGCATCATCAACCACACCTATTCCACATGATGAACTTAAAGAGTTTGCTGATCAACTTAATACAGCAATTAACAAAAGATGTACTGTAAAAGATTTGTTCGGATTTGCATATGAATTAAAACATTCTGAACTCAAAGAAAAAGATTTTTTTGCCATCGCACAGATCATCGATAAATATTCAAAAACATATGATTTTACACTCAACAATTTCATAGAAACTTTTAATTATATATCCAAACATCCATGGTACTGTGGTGATACAAAAAACTATCTTAACACGACTATACTCTATTTTACTGATCTTGCGAAAAAAAATTTTGATGGTGTCACGAGTACAACTTTAGACATAGTTGGCAATGCTAATTCTCTACAATCAACGCCACAACTGAATAGATTACCCCAATACCTTAGATACTATTGCATGAACAATGCATACCACAAAAAGATTGCCCAATCATATGACATCGTTCTTACTAGTCACACAGATAATATTACTTGTGTTGATGTGCATGAAGCAACTCACCGTGCAGCTACTGGTAATTGTGATAAAACATTACACATATGGGATCTTACAACAGGAAAATGCTTACGCACATTAAATCACCACCATCCTGTAAATTGCATAACATTTAACGATAATGGATCTCGTTTTGCAACAGCAGCCAATTTTGAAGATGAATCAAGCTTTATAGGCATATGGGACTCTCAATCAGTTCGGCTCGACAGACCTGTATGTTATAAGGAAATAGAAATACCGGCTATTCATTCACTATCGTATAAAAACAACACACTCATTGCTTGCAGCAAAGATAATCCCCCAAAGATTTTTATCTTCTCGGTAAAAAATAATAAGATCAAAGAGAAAGAACTGGCGATGGAGCTATCACAACAACGCAACAGTAATGAATTCCATCAAAAATGGGGTGATTATAGAGCAATAGATCCCCGTAATAGTTTGTCGTATAAGGCAACAATAACTATCACCAAAAAAAACTGCCATAAATTTTGTCTATATCAGCAAGCTATAAAAAATGATGCACTCAATTTTAATGTTGAAAGAATTGAAGCTACTCCTTTTACTGAATATGAAAAAGGTATATTACACAAATTATTGATTGCTGAACAAACAAAACAAAAAATTTAGAAACTACTCATATTTTTACAAAGGCACCCAATACTGGTGCCTTTTTTTATTGTAATTTACATACATGGTCATTAATATACTATAAGTAAAAATATGCTCATCACCTTCCTCAACATAGTTTGCGTACAAAAATTATGAAAAAAATAATCATACATATAGCAATCTTGTGCAGCTTCTCTTACATGCATGCCATGGAAATGGTTCCACAAGAAAATAATGCATCAACCTTCACATTCAACAACAGTTTAATTAGTCAACTTAAAAAATCGAGTAAACAAGACAGATCTAACCCAATCCTTTTTAAACAACGAATAAACAGATTAAATATATTACTAGCATTACTCAACCACAATGCTGAAATCACTTTTTGCGAAGATAAAAACGTAACACACAATAAACTCTACAACGAACTATTATCTCTTATAAGCTATAACGTTGCTGATAACACAATCAAAATAGATCGCACACCTTTTTACCGTAAAACTACCTTGCAATTAAATCGTTCTTTACTATGCATTACTACTTCACTACCCTTAACAAATGAACTTAAAAAAACAATCTCAAACTTTTTAAATCTATATACTCCTTATATCGTAACAAAAAAGATAACCACGAAGGCTTTAACTGAAGAAGAAGAAAAAAAGGAAAAAGAATACGATGAAACAACTCTGCTTGCAAATCTACCATACAATACACAAAAGCTATTATTAGAAATTTTTGATGATATGGATAATGTGCCTTCACAACAAGGAGTGCAGTAATGAAACACATACAACTCATTGTATGCTTTATAATTTCTTCTATCGGATCCATAACTTTTGCCATGGAACATTTTGTAGAACTGCAACAACAACCAATTAATAATTGTATTACCACAACAATCAATGCAATCGATGAAAAAATTAATAAAAAATATTCAAAAAATTTCATTCCTGATTTTGCAACCACACTCGGATTAACGGAAGAAGAAAAGCACGATATCGCAACTATCGCAAGCGCATGTTGTGAAAAAAATAACACACAACTTTCCACACAATTGATCAATGATTTACGTAAAAAAAATATATTCTTTGATGCAGCAATTGATTACTTCAGCGATTTTGCGCATCAGAATATTAATAATGTTACATACACAACAATAGATACGGTTAATAACCCCGCAAATCAACAACCTATCCCTCAACTCAATACCATTCCACAACCAATCAAAAAATATATTATAAAAACGGTATACAAAGAAATGGGCGCATCATACAATATTCCGCTTGTTCATGATAGAGCTGTTCGTCTTTTTGCAATACATCCCAAAAGCGATACTGTTGCCTCTTACTGCCATGGTAACACTTTGCACCTATGGGACTTAAAAACTGGCGCTGAAAAAAAGAAAATTGTAAATCATCCCAACATTGATTTTATGCAATTCAATCACGATGGTTCTCTTATAGCACTCATCAGTAATCTTTTAACAAAAAATTTCTGTAAAAAATCTCGGATTCAGATCAGAAACAGCACAACGGCAGAGCGAATCGCCACAATTAAGCAAGATAATCATGTATATTTTGCAAACTTTGTACAAGGACAATCCAACAGCACAATTGCCACATTTATGCTTGAGGAAAACAGTAAATATAAACGGCGAGATAGAGTGATGCATCTCTGGCAATTAAACGAGCAAAATAAATATATCCACATCGGCTCTTTACCACCACTGCCATGGCTCGGTGAACACTTTATAGAATTTTTATCAGACAAGAAAAAATATGAAGGAAGTTTAGATGAAGAAAACAATAGAGTTATCCACATAACGGCAAAAAAATGTCCCGCCTTATATCTTTGCACCCAAGCGATATACAATCATAAAGAGACAAACACACGTAATATTATTGAGCAATCACAAACATATCAACAATTAACGGAATATGAAAAACAGTTAGTCATTAAAAAATATCATAAGTAGCTCCTTCACACTATTTGGAGAAGTAATAATGAATATATTCAAGCTTTTTCTTTTTCTTTTTATGAATATCAATCTCTTTTTTTGTTTGGCAATGGAAACAAATAAAGATCTCAAGCCGCAAAAAATTCTCTCAACACTTTTCAAGCTGATGCACAAAAACGAATCATCTGAGGAATCTTTTATAACAAAAAAACCAAAAGATTCTTATACAAGTCATCTCAATAACTTTAATCAACATACCACAGCATTGCGCAATGCAATTGAACAGGCACAAAAAAATCCTAGTGATAAACAAACAATACCAGGCCTACGTTCAACAATTATTACAGAAGATTTAATTCCACTCAGACACAAAGTAAAAAATATCTTACGTTACATTAAAAATAATAATTTATATCTCTCTCATTCCAATCAAGCTTTCAGTAAAAGCAAACACTCACCAAGAATACAAATTATTGATTCCATGATAGCTACCCTTAAAAATGACACCATCGAGTTAGATGATAAAACAGTTCAAAATTATCAATACATAATGAACCATATAGCTGACTTTTCAACAAAAAAAAATCATGATAATATAGTTGAATCTCAAGTTTTTGCAGCCTTAGAAACTATTTCTTTAAACAATAAAGATAAAGCAAAAAAGTTAGCAGAACTCTTGCATGACGAAATTGTAAACGAAAATGCATTAAAAAAATGTATAAAAAATTGCTCTCTCTGATAGTATTATCTGCACAGCTGATTGCATCAGAAAAAGATCTTTCAAAAAACAGTTCTTTAATTTTGGCGATAAAAAACAAGAATGAAAAACTTGTAGAAGATCTTTTACAAAAAGACACGAATCCAAATAGTGAAGATGAGCATGGTAATCATGCTATACATCTGGCGATGGAATGGGATACAGAACCAGAAAACCCCTTTTATAAAAAAAGAAATTTTTCTTCAAACATTGTGAAAGCCCTTTTAAAATACAACGCAAATCCAAATATACGTTATAAGTTCAAAGACGCAACACCGCTCCATGCAGCGGTGTTTCATAATGCACCGGAAATTGTCATAGAATTAATCTATTATGGCGCCAAAAAAGATGCTTGTGATGCGCGAGGAGTTACCCCATTGGCCCTTGCACAAACTTACAAACATCATGATATTGTTAACATACTTTCTATCAATGTACCGCCGCTACCAGTATTTGCCATTGAAAAAGAAATTACATCATTTCATCTGATAGAAATTGTAAAAACACCATTCATTATCGATACATCAAAACCGTTTTCAGCCAAAAAGATCATTGATGATTACAGTTCTCTTTGATCTTATTACATTTCTTTTCTATACTACACTCAAAAAAAACAAAGCTGCAAAACTTCATAAAAAAAACGAACATGAATATACAGATAAAAATACAGACATTATTACTGCTCCTTGTTATGTCTACGCAATGCATGGAACCAGAAGTTTTGACATTAAATAGCCGTGTAATCAGGCAAATTATAAAAGTTAATACAGACAATAGATTTTATATACCTGGTTTTAGCAGACAAAGAGATAGAATAATAGTATTACAACAGTTGGCAGACCAAGGTGCTCATATTACTTTTAGTAGTAAAGATACAGAGATTCCATCTTGGTTAGATAAAAATATTGATACAACTCAAAAAACTCTCTATAAATTTTTTTCATTTTTAAAATACAACAAAAATACAGCTCAAATTGCTGCACAATATACCTGCTCTGAAGAACCAGAAAACTTCACTCACATTTTATGCCTTAACAATGATGCATTATGGATTACTGCTAAAAAAAATATCGTAAAAAATACACAACCGATTATATCAGATTTATGCTACAGATATGCACATAACAATGAAACAACACATGTCCCTCAACTGGATCCTGATCAAAACACTATCGATGCTTGGCATCGATACCTACAAGTAATAAAAAATGAAATGGATGTAATAAAACCCATACAATCAATGCAATCAATGGGTACCCCCCTGAGAGATCAAGGAATCTTCAAATTAAGCAACTCTCTTATCAGAGAACTGATAGAAATTACTGAAAAAACTACATCTGCCAAATCACCTGATTTCTACTCACCGTTAAATAACTTAAAATTATTACAGAAATTAATATCCCAAGGAGTTGATATTACATTCAATAATGAAGATCTTACATGTTTGTTTAGTCAGAATTCAGATATATTCAAAAAAGCTATATATAATAATTTTTTCCTTTTTTTAACCTACGATAAAAGTACTTGCCAAGCTGCCGTGTATAATACATCTTTGGAGAAACCAAAAGGATTCATAGCTGCCATATCACTCAATAATTCTTTGCTATGCATGATTGGTTCAAAACGTCTTACATTGAACATCTCACAGGAATTAGAAAATTTTCTACACACATATCATAATGAACCTCAATCTAATACAGAAAACAAATATGAAAATATCTTACAATTAAACGCACCATTACTCGAACAACTTACAGTAATCAATACAAAAAATGAATTTCATAAACCTTATTGTCACGCCCGAACAAAAAGATTAGCATTATTACAAGAATTGATGGCCCAAGGAACTGATATTGTTTTTGAGAATGAAAGCTATGATTCCACATTTTGGATACATAAAGAAGAACCTGATATCTACCAAAACGCTTTATACGATACACTATTGTCTTTATTAAGTTATAGACCAAAATACCAGACAATAGGTAATATACACTGTACTTTTTCTGAAACTCCAAGAAGCTTCATCTATACTTTATGGTGTAATCCTTCTTTCCTACATATTGTTATCACAAAACAATTAGCATCCAAGACACAAAAAACATTACAACAATTCTTATCTTCATATACATTGAAACACAACTATGAACATAACACTCATATATAAGAGCTATAAAATGAATATATCAATCGTAGGATATACATTAATTTTACTTGTTTTCTCTTGTGCTCAATCCATGGAACCAGAAGTTTTGACATTAAATAGCCGCGTCATCAGGAAAATTATAAAAGTTAATACAGAAAAAAGATTTTATATACCTGGTTTTAGCAGACAAAGAGATAGAACAATATTATTGCAACAGTTGGTAGACCAAGGTGCTCATATTACTTTTAGTAGTAAAGATACAGAGATTCCATCTTGGTTACATCAAGATATTGATACAACTCAAAAAACTCTCTATAAATTTTTTTCATTTTTAAGATACAACAAAAATACCAATCAAATTGTCGCAAAATGCACCTGCTCTAAAGAACCAGAAAATTCCACTCACATTTTATGCCTTAACAATGATGCGTTATGGATTACTGCTAAAAAAAATATAAAAAATATGCAACACATTCTATCAGATCTATGCGACGGATATGCATATAATAATGAAACAACACATATCGCCCAACTTGATCCTGATCAAAATATTATTGATGCTTGGCACCGATACCTACAAGTAATAAAAAATGAAATGGAATCAATAAAGCCTATAAAACCACTCATATCTGGTACTGTCCTGCGAGATCAAGGAATTTTTAAATTAAGTCGAGGCCTCATTGAAAAACTCATAAAAATCACTAAAGAAACCACACATATCGAATCCACCCCTTCCAGCAGACAGTTAAAAACATTAAGATTATTAGAGAAATTGACAAAAGAAGACGTTGATATAACGTTTAATGACGAAGATCTTATATGTTTAATTAATATGGAAACTTTCAATAAAGCTTTTTATAATTCATTTTTTCTTTTCTTAAACTATGATAACAGTACCTATCAAGCTGCCACATATAATACATCTTTGCAGAAACCAAGAGGATTCATGACTACCATAAGCCTCAACAATTCTCTATTGTATATGGTTGGTTCAAAAGGTCTTCCATCCAAAATCGAAAAAAGATTAACAAATTTTCTAGACAAATATCGCAATGCTAAAACAGAAAAAATAGCTCAAACTCCTGACATACTCAAAACTGAAGGACAATCAACACAATCAATTGTCGAGACTCAAGAAAAACCCCAAACGGAAATACAAGATAATGAAACAAAAAATCCCACCATTGAAGGTGAGATTATAGAACTCAATGATTTTCAACTGGCCTGCATTGTTTTACACCATAAAGAAAACAATATTCTACAAAAATTAAGCGCTCTTGCAGAGTTGCATAGATTTGCCCAAAAATTAAAACTATAATTTAAAGTCGAAGAATAGACATGAATATACAAACAACAATACATATATTTACTTTATTTTCCTTCTTTTCTATGCAAGGTATGGAATTAACTAAGCTAAATAACAGATCGCTCTATCCAAAAACCATACATTTAGACGCATCTCTCATCGAAACACTGATAACAATTAATGCAAAAAATGAGTTCCATAGACCTTTTGTTAATACACGAGAAAAAAGATTACGATTATTACAAGAACTGATACATGAAAACGTTCACGTTACTTTTGAAAACAATGATCCAGGATGTAGATTGTGGATCAGCAGACAAGAACCAGATATATACTTAGATGTTTTCTATGATACGATTTTTTCTTTTTTTTCTCAAAAAAAATTTAAAACACAGCGTGCTTTTTCCAAAAAACCAAAAACGTACGTTCATACTTTATGGAGTAATAATTCTTTTTTATACATAATTCTCACAAAACCTGTAACATTTGAAGCTGAATATGCATTAGAACAGCTTTTATGTGATTACAGAAAAAACAACCAAAAAAAAACTATCTCTTATCAAGAGATTTCTGATGATGAAGATGATAAAAATGATCTTCTTACAACATTACCAGAAACTGTACAGGAATTATTAACAGACATGCTTTCTTTTAAAGCCGATCGTATTTAGTCCATTTACCTTTACATTTTTCAATCGGATATTTGCGTGCAGCTTCAATCCGTTTATGCGCAATTGCTTTACTTAAATCAATATTATGCCGCACACAAAAAGCTAATAATACAACGGCAACATCTGCAATTTCATCTTCCACATCTTGGCGACGATTTTCTAACTCTTGATATGATGCAGCATTATCACACCATAAAAAAAGATCCATTACTTCTGCTGCTTCTGACGCGATTGACATGCTTAAATTTTTTGGACTGTGAAACTGTTGCCATTCACGATCTTCTACAAATTTTTTAACATCATTTTTTAATGATTCTATTGTTGTTGTTGCATCTGCCATATTTATTCCTTTGCAATTATCATTGATGCTGCTTGAATCATCTGAGCAAGTTCTCTAGAAAATATCTCAAAAATGTCTACAATAGCTGTGAGATTTTCTTGTTCATATGTATGCGCTGTCAGATTTCTTTTTACCTGAAAATCAAACCATACTTCAGGGTCAGCAATCATTTTTATGAGCGCTGCTTGTCTAAATATATCTTTTGGCGATGTTGCTTCTAAACCCTGAGATGTCAAGATAGCCTTCATTACTCTTAATGCCAATTCATAACAAACTTTGAATGCTAAAACTGCTCCCATCTGATCTCTATCATCTTGCATACCAGAACGAAAACGTTCAAACATTGCTTGCGCTTTAATAAGTTTGCTCAATTCTATTGCTGCTGTTCCATCCGCCATGTGCTATTCCTAACAATTGAAAATTATGTATTATATTATAAAGCATCGACTACGAATTGACTCCAACTCTCCATACTCTCTTTTTGTATTTTGCAGTCATGCAAAGAAACAAGCTCACCACATTTTAACTCTGATTTAACGCTAATTTCAGGTGAATCACCAATCAATAAAAATGCAAACCCAATATGCACTTTGCCAACATCATTAGAATCATCATTAATAATTCCAAGCGGTTTTACTTTTAAATTACCTGCATAATGCACTTCTTCATGGAATTCACGCATTGCCCATGCAATCAATGAATCCTCTTTTAAATCTTCCTCACGAATATGACCGCCTATACCAAGTGTTAGTTTATTACGCAAACGAGTTTCTGATGCATCTGATTTTCTTTGCATCAAAAAATATTTATTATCATGGGTAAAAATAAGATAGGGAATAATCTGTTTGTATGTTGGATTTATTTCCATCAATGAGCGTGGATGGAATTCTTTACGGTGATTTATGATATGCATGTAATGATCAAAATCAACTTTTTTTAATCCATGCCATGCTTCTTGAGTGGTAAAAAAATGTGCATGACGAACTACTAAAATATGTTCATCATGCAATAATTTATTTTGCGTATTTGACGTAACTATTTGTGACATTGTTTTCCTTTAATTATACATTTCAGTATACGAGTTTATCCAAAAATTTCACCCCCCGTTCGTCCTGAGTGTTTTTTTGTCTTCAAAAAAATGTATCGAAAGATGCGGAATAATAAGAATGTTAAATTTAAAAAAATCTTTCTTATATCGCACCCTTCGATACATTTTACTACGTTTCACTACGTAAAACACTCAGGGCGAACCGTGTGAGATAATTAATTTTTTAATTTTCGGATATTAAGTAGCAAGATTAGCAAATCATATGATATGACTAAAAAACAATCACTAAAAAAATAAAAAGGAGCCTCGTTATGATGATGATCAATGAAAATAGGTTTAACCAGATATGGACCATTGCACGTTATATCTACGGCCTTGTTCCCATACTCATTGGCGCTGATAAATTCACTTTTTACATTGTTAACTGGAATATCTATGTCAGCCCATTTGTAGCATCATATTTTCCCATCATGTATTTTGTTCCTGCTATAGGCATCATAGAAATTGTTGCCGGACTGCTTATTTTGACTAAATTCCCACGTTTTGGTGCATACCTTGTTGCCGCTTGGATTGGACTCGTGATCATCAATTTATTCATGATCGGTGATATGTACGATATTATCCTGCGCGATGTGGCCATTGCCTTTGGGTACATCATGTTTGCATGGCTGACTGAACTGAAAGAAACCGCTCGTCAGCAATAAAACCTTTAGAATCCTCGATTAATTTCGAGGATTTTTTATACAATTGACTTTGTGTTGCTTTTAAGCTACTGTCATAATATGAGTCTTTTAAAACTTATCACTTACACAACCAGTACCGGAAAACAGCCTTTCACCGAATGGATCAATGATCTTGACACCAAAGAACAATCGATTGTTCTTGCTCGATTAACTCGTATACAACTTGGAAATTTTGGCGACTGTAAACTAATTAAAGACGGTGAAGGAATTTTAGAACTCCGAATAGATTATGGACCAGGTTATCGTGTTTATTTCGGAAAAAAAGGAATGACAATCATCGTGCTATTAATTGGTGGGGATAAAGGAAGCCAAAATAAAGACATAGCTAAAGCAAAACAATACTGGCATACATTTAAGGAATCATAATATGAAAAAAAAACATAAAGACTTTCAAGAATATTTATTACAAGCATTACAAGATCCAAAAACAGCCCTTGCATATCTCAATGAAGCATTACTTGATGAAGATCAACAAGTTTTTTTATTAGCACTAAAAAATGTCCTTGAAGCCCAAGGCGGTGACATGTCTGCTTTAGCTCGCGAAGCGCAACTTAATCGGGAAAATCTTTATCGAATGCTTTCCACTAAAGGCAACCCTAAAATAACAAGTCTACGATCAGTCTTACATGTTCTAGGTATGGAACTTGCAATACAACCGTACAAGAAATAATACCTCTCATCCTTACTTTTTTACCAAAAACCTCTAAAATTGTTATATATAACGATTTTTTCACAAGATCAAGAAAGATATAACATGGCCTACGACGTTTCAACGATTGAAAAAAAATGGCAACAACGCTGGAAAGAGAATCCTGTTGGCAAAACTAAACCCACAGGTACCGGAAAGAAATTTTATTGCCTCGATATGTTCCCTTATCCATCAGGCAGTGGCCTACATGTGGGCCACTGGCGTGGATACGTTCTTTCTGATGTCTACGCTCGTATCAAATGGCTTGAAGGTTACAATATCTTACACCCCATGGGATGGGATGCATTTGGCTTACCTGCAGAAAATGATGCGATCAAAAAAGGAATACAGCCAGCTGAAGGAACAGCAAGCAATATTGCCAACTTTAAAGAACAATTGCAAGACAATTGCTGCAATCTATGATTGGGATAAAGAGATCAATACCACAGATCCTGATTATTATAAATGGACACAATGGATCTTTTTACAAATGTTCAAAGCTGGACTTGCATATGAAGCAAATGCCCAATCAATTGGTGCCCTTCTTGTTTAACTGGTCTGGCCAATGAAGAAGTTGTTGATGGCAAATGCGAGCGTTGCGGATCAGAAGTTATTCAACGTGAAATCAGACAATGGATCTTAAAAATTACTGCCTATGCAGAAAAATTACTTGACTGGTCTTGATACACTTGAATGGCCAGAAAAAGTAAAAATGATGCAGCGCAACTGGATTGGCAAAAGTGAAGGTGCTGTCATCACATTTAGCACCCACAATAACAACTCAACCATCTAACCTTCCCGTGTATACCACCTGCGCAGAAACAATATATGGTGTAACATTCTTGGTTATGGCTCCAGAACATGATTTTGTTAATGCTATCACACAACCAGAATACCGCACTGCAGTTGAAGAGTATCGCACGTATGTTACTACAATGGCGTGTACGTGAACGCATGCACCGATAAAGAAAAAAGTGGTGTATTTACCGGAAGTTATACAATAAATCCAATCAACAATCAAAAAATTCCTATATATGTTGCAAGCTTTGTTATTGCTGATTATGGTACTGGCATTGTCATGGGTGTTCCTGCGCATGATGAACGTGATTTTGAATTTGCACAACAATTTAACTTGCCAGTTCAAGAGGTGATTGCTTCACCAGATATCAAGCGTGATAGTAATGGCATTATCAATGCTGCGTATACCGGTGATGGCACATTAATCAATAGCAATCAATTTGATGGTATGCAAGCGCAATCAACCGGGAAAAACGCCATTGTCGATTTTCTTGTGAACGAAGGATTATGCAGACGAACAAAACAAATTATAAATTACGCGATTGGGTATTTTCCCGTCAACGCTATTGGGGTGAACCAATTCCACTTATTCATTGCAAAACATGTGGCATTGTTCCAGTTCCAGAAGATCAATTTCCGGTAATGTTACCGATAGTTAGAACAGTATCAACCAACCGGAACTGGCGAATCTCCACTTGCTGCAGTACATGATTGGGTAAATATTGCATGTCCACAATGTGGTGAACCTGCAAAGCGAGAAACAAACACAATGCCACAATGGGCAGGATCATGCTGGTATTTCTTGCGCTATCCAAATCCACACTTAAAAGATAAACCGTGGGATGCTGAAGATATGAATTACTGGCTTCCCGTTGATTTATATGTTGGTGGTATTGAACATGCAATTTTACATTTATTATATGCACGTTTCTATGTAAAAGTGTTACATGATGTGGGACATTTGCCATTTGATGAACCATTCAAACAACTGTTTAATCAAGGCATGGTACTTAAATATTCAGAAAAATCCGGTCTTGTTGAAAAAATGTCAAAATCAAAAGGGAATGTGGTCAGCCCTGATGATATGGTCAAACAATATGGTTCTGATGTGTTGCGCATGTATATTTTATTCATGGGACCACCTGAACTTGATTGCGAATGGCAAGATAGTGGCATTGAAGGGGTTAAACGCTTTGCACATCGAATGTACGATTATTTGAGCAAACCTGGAACAATCCTATCACAAGACAATGTCGAAGACATTTCAGTCACGCGCCGTGTACACAAATTGCTTCAGCAATTTCAGGAACGCATTGATGCATTTAAACCAAATACTGCACTTTCAGCGTTCATGGAATGGATTAACGATACAACACAACAATCAATGCAATTGAGCCGCGATTCTGCAGAAAAAGTGATTGTTGTCCTTTCTACTATGGCGCCACACATGGCAAGTGAACTACTTGAACAACTGCTTGGCAAACAGTTACAAGATTGCACATGGCCATACGCAAATCCAGAATACACCTATGAAAATACCGTAGAAATTATCGTTCAAGTGAATGGTAAATTACGCGCAAATGTGATGGTTGAACGTGGCGCTGAACAAGCTACTGTTGAACAACTGGCACGCGCTGCAATTGCACATTGGCTTGCTGATAAAGAATTGGTAAAACTGATTTTTGTAAAAGATCGTTTAATCAATTTTGTGATTAAAAATTAAAAAAATCCCCCTACTTCGCCCAAGGCTTGCAAGGGCTGGTCGGGGGATCAATTTTTCACATCAAACTCAATATAAACACCATGAACAAAAAAATAATCACACTCTTTCTCGTCATCATTGCCGCTGCATCACATGGCATGGAAAAAATATCTGATGATAATGAAACTTCAGAAATATTGGCGCATGTACACAAACATCTTCCCTCTACCAAAATTACTGATTATGAACAATTACAAAATATTATTAATAAGATTGGGGAAGATATTGTCTTATTCAGCAAAAATCACTCTTTTGATGAAAAAACAGCCCAGAAAATAACCCGTTGCATTGCACATCATGGAATAGATAATGAAACTTATATATCTCATTATTTGGGCCAATACAACAATCATTTCATAACAATACGCGATAAAATAAAAAATTTACATATAATAGCGGTCAGACCCTATCAACAATTCAATAAAGAAGATCTCAGTGATGATTGGTATGTAAATGCAACGCAGGGCGCAGAATCTAATACCTCACTATACTTGGCATACTTTATATTCCAACCACAAAAAATAGAAATCCTCCTTAATGCCAAAGCAAACGCCAGACATCATAGAAACAATAACATCTTAAACAGCATAGCTCGCAGCAGATCTAAACATCCTTCACCTCAAACTTCTCCTTCATATATACAACAGACAAGGTATTTAATTGCACAACTCTTATTAGAACATGGAGCTGATCCTGATTTTCGTCTCAATAATGATCCCACGCCATTAATGATCGCTGTTTGTGGAAATGATAAAGCTTATGCACATTTATTATTGTGGCATAAGGCAGATCTGTACAAAACAGGAATTTGGCTTGATAATTCTCTTAAAAACAGCTTTGAGATAGAAAAAGCATCTCATGAATGCTGTGAAAAAAATGCTTTTGAAATGGAACCAACGGGCTGGCTACAGCACATGGTTAATGAAAGAAAAAATATACTTTCTAACTGCTTATTATTCACATGCTATGGTAATCAAGAAGAATGTATATTCCCCAAAGAACTCATACAATTAATCACATGCACTACATGGAATATCGGTAAAACATATAATAGATCTCTTTCGATTCTCTGAAAAATAGATATATTTAATGGCTAAACTAAAAAAGGGAGGCCATGAAAATAGATCATTTAAAAAAGTTATCTGATGAACAATTTCGCCGGGTAGTAGGTGTAAAGAGAAACACCTTTGTTTTAATGTCTTATACTTTACATAATGCGCATATAATTAAAAAAGCGAAAGGTGGTCGTCCGAATAAATTAAGTTTAGATACCATGCTTTTAATGGCATTGGAGTATCTAAGAGAGTATCGAACTTATGCTGCTATTGGAGCTAGTTATGGGTTAAGTGAAAGTAATGCATATCAATCAATTCGATGGGTTGAAAATGTACTGATTCAATGTAATGAATTTAAATTGCCTGGCAAAAAAGCTCTTACCAAAAGCGATAATGAATTTGAAGTAATTTTAATCGATGTAGCTGAAAGTCCAATTGAACGCCCTAAAAAAAACAACGGCAATTTTATTCTGGAAAAAAGAAAAGACATACTGTAAAAACTCAAGTGATTGTTGATAAAGATACAGCAGCTATTATTTGTACTAGTTTTACAAATGGAAGAAAACATGACTTTCGTCTTTTCAAAGACTCAGGCGTTCATATAAATCCTGCGATTAACGCATTAACTGATACTGGTTATTTAGGATTACAAAAAATTCATTTGAACACTTCTATGCCAAAAAAGAAAAGCAAAAAGCACCCTTTAACAAAGGCTGATAAAATTAAAAATCAGGAAATATCAAAAGAACGTGTTTTGAATGAAAATGTTATAGGTAAAATTAAACGTTTCAAAATTGTCGCTGATCGATATCGCAACAGGAGAAAGCGATTTGGTTTACGTTTCAATTTGATAGCAGGAATATATAATTTTGAGTTAAAAAATTAGTTTCGAAAGAGGTCTAATGAAAAAGAAAAAACTTCATGAATAAACAAATAATTTTTATCGTGCTGATTATCACCAGCACAGTATCACATGGTATGAAAAGACCTGCAAGCATTATTCAAAATAATAATGCAGCTCAGAGTGTAGGAATACTTTTGCAAGACGATCTTTTACCACAATTAACTGCTAATATGTGCAGCAATCACAACTACCAACCAAAAATAATAAAGAATGCTATTAAAATTTTCTCACTCACAAGCAAATATTTTCATGACTACTACGCACAAGAAAAAGTAAAACAAGAGATCATCGATCTCTGTTTACCTCATCATAATTCCAATTCCAAAGATATTGCACACAATTTGGGATGCCATGCAATACATGCAAAAATAGAACGTTTCACAAAAATTGCTCGCAAAAAAGACAAAGAATTCAGTGCAAATGATCTTAAAGACCCTTGGTATCTTGCTGTAACTACAACATATAAGCTTGATTATAATATCTATCAAGAACCGCTGAACCAATCATTATTGTATGTAGCAATTGATCATTGGCAGCTGCAAAAAGCAATTACTATATTAGAAAAAACAAAAAACTTACATTTTAATTATGGTGATGCACAAAACCCTTTACTTAAAATTGCGCAACATCGTCGTCACTACGTAAATGGTATTATAGCTTCTGTATCACCTCAAACGCAGGACCTCCAACAACTACTCATTATTGCAGAAAAATTACTACAAAAAGGAATTCTCCCCGATAGCCGCAATACCATGAGACAATACACTTCTTTACTTTACTCAGTTGAACGTGATGATAAAGAATTTGTTCGATTATTATTAAAATATCATGCCGATCCTTCTCTAACACGCTATGATGCTTGGAAAAAAAAGATGGTAAATGCTTTTGATCTTGAACCTGAAGAAGGTTGGCTGCAGGCTATAATTGATGAAGTTAATGCAAACAAACAACTTAAAACAACTCATTCACCAGTTGATCAATCTGGGCAGAAGTAACCGTATCACCCATATCACGATAGAATTTTTCATCATATTCACGCGTTTGAACAACCACAGGCATTGTAATTGCATGACCAAGCAACAATGCCTGTTTTTTTGTATCTAAAGATGCAAGAATTGATCGCAATGCCGTTGCGCCATTTACCCCAGTCAGCACCGCTTGAATATCTTTTTCATCATTTAATTGTGCAACAATTTTGGTACCAATCTGTGAAATAATTTCTTGATCAATACCAGAAGGCCGCTGATCAACAACAAGCAATGAAACATAATATTTACGCATTTCACGTGCAATTACCCCAAAAATAGTTTGCCGTGCTGCTTGTGGGTTCAAAAATTTATGCGCTTCTTCAATGGTGATTAACAATTTTTTTGGTTCATCTTCTTTGCGCTGAGATCCCAAGAATTTTTCTGTTTTTGCAACGTACTGGGAATGGATACGTCGAGAGATAATATTAGCGATTAATAAATAGACAAAGGTAGAAGTGTAATTACCAAATTCAACAATGATGTTAATTCCTTTATCAATAAATTCCATCATCTGATCAATCACTGTCTACATGCGCACCTTTATGCAGTGGCTTAAAAAATGGTAACCGTTCAATACGTTTTAATTTTCTGTATAATGCAGCAATTGATTCTGGATGCGCACCAATTGATTGTGCAAACTCTTTTAAATTTTCACCCTGATTGAGTAAAACATATAACCAATCTTGTTTGTATTGTGCAACAATCAAATACGCCGCTTCTATAGCAGTTGCATGCAAATTAAGTTCATCTTGCAGAGAAAGGATATCTTCCACTTGAATTGAACTGTATGATAGTACAATTTCAACATCAGGACTGCCGCCACGTCTGCGCGTGGATTCTGGATCTAATGAAAATATTGCAACACGATCAGGGAACAATGTCTTAAGACCTTTTACAAATGATTGATGCTCTGACTCTTTGCGTGCTTGCAAACCATATTCACTATGCATATCAAAAATAAGGTTAATCGCTTTATCATTTTTAATAAGACCTGCAAGAACTAAGCGTGTGATAAATGTTTTACCCGTTCCAGTTTTGCCAAAAATACCATTGCTGCGCTCAGTTAGTTTTTCAAGATTGATGCACACTGGTGTATCCATATCAAGTGGGCAACCAATGCTAAAAAACTTTTTACTCGTGTGCGTTTCATCCCCAAAAATCAGTGCTACATCTTTTTTGTCTGCTTCATGAACTGTGGCAAAATGTGATGGAATTGTTTTGACTGGCGATGGCGTATTATCTTTAGTTAGCATGAGCATTGGTTTTAACACGGCCGTTGCATACATATCACGCTGCTTTAATAAAGAATTTAATAGCTTTTCTTCTGGAGTTGGTGGAAACAGTAAAATATCAGGATGAGTTACTTCTAAACTTAAATCAGTTATTAAAGAAAAAAAGGTATGCTGTTTACCAAGAATGGAAACAAACTTACCTGTTTTAATCTCTTCGAGTGGCGTTTCTGGAGAAATCCGGATCACTAAGCCTTCTGTCAGTGATCCGGAAATTATATGGCCGATCGTTTTTTTCATTACAACTCCCGCGCTCGTCCTGAGCATGTTAAACCCCATCTTCAGTTCCTTCCGACGGGGACCCCGGTTTGGAGTGAAACGAAAACTGGGGAAAAATGATATCTTTGAGCACGTTTTATTTTTTCTTCGCTCGAATCACTCTCACATCACTATTCTCACGCCGCACCAGAGGTTTTTTAATAACTTTTGGTACAGATACAGTCACATGTGCAGTTCTTTTTGATCGAGCTTTGGGAGTAATATTAATAATAATATCTTGCCCTAAAATAGTTAAGAAACGAAAAAGTCTTTCCAAAGAAAACCCTGCAAGTTTCCCGGTAGAAAGAGCCGATATTTTTGGTTGGTCTATATCAAGTAGTTCAGCAGCTTGTTTTTGAGTAAGTTTTTTACGCTTAATAAGAGTATTAATCTGCACAGCAAGATTTACCTTGGCCATTCTTTCTTCAGCATCAGCAAACCCAAGATCGGCATAAATATTACCGCTACTTATGGTATAATCTTTTTTTTATTCATTATTTAAAACTTTCCTTATAAATTTCCTGAGCTCTTTTAAGTCTACTTTTTATAAGATCTATATCTTGTTTTGGTGTTGATATACCATGTTTAGATTTTTTTTGAAACACATGTAAAACAAATATAACATTAGGCATCCGTACAGTATATACAGCACGATAGGTTCCATCAGCATCCCTATCTATAAGCTCAATAACGTCGGCACCACCAAACCCTTGAAGTACTTTAGCCTTAACAGCCTTGCCACCCTTTTGAGCAAGACTTAAACCATAAACAAAAGCATCTATGGTATCTTCCGGCAGCTTCTTTAAATCTTTCTCACTCGAACCTACATAATATAAAATCTTCAATGTATAACTTCCCTTCTTTTTATAAAAAAATTATGCCATATGTGGCATAATATATCAAGGGTTATAAAAAAATAAGAATCGCTCAATCTTTCGATACATTTTTTGAAGACAAAAAACACTCAGGACGAACAGGGAGAAAAAAACAATTTCTAAATCCGCTCGCCCTGAGTGTTTTACGAAGTAAAATGTATCGAAGGGTATGCGGGAAAATTTATACCGCAACTTCTTGCCCAAGCAAAGCCACCGCCCCATCTCTATGAACTTCCAAAAAACCTGGACGCGTCAGTGAAATTACCTTTTTTTCACCACTCTCCAATAAAAATGAAAAATCAAAACCAAAACTCAACATTAAAATCATCGGCGCGTGTCCTGGTTGAATAACGAGTGAACCAGCTTGTGTATGTGCTTCAATCCATTGCACAACGTATTCCACTTTGTTTTGTGGAGTTACGATGACCAACTTCACGCAGCACCTACAGATTGTTGCAATTTCTGAGCTTTTTCAATCACTTCTTCAAGCGTACCAACCAAGTAGAATGCTTCTTCAGGAAGATGATCGTAATCACCTGCGATAATCTTTTCAAAATCTTCAATAGCTTTTTCGCGTGGTACGTATCTGCCTTTCATCCCGGTAGCAAATTCAGCAGTAAATAGTGGCTGTGTTAAGAATTTTTGAATACGTTTTGCGCGCTTAACAACAGTTTTATCTTCTTCAGCAAGCTCTTCCATACCCAAAATAGCAATCACATCTTGTAACTCTTTGTAGCGCTGTAAAATGTTTTGAATAGTACGCGCAACTTTATAATGACGTTCACCAATAATATTTGCTTGCAAACCTTTTGAACTGGATACCAATGGATCAACTGCAGGGTAAATACCAAGTTCAACAAGTTTACGAGAAAGCACGGTACTTGCATCCAAATGCATAAAGGTAGTTGCAGGAGCAGGATCGGTAATATCATCGGCCGGAACATACACCGCTTGAATTGATGTAATAGAACCATCAACTGTACTTGTTATACGTTCTTGGAATGCTCCCATTTCCGAAGCAAGCGTTGGCTGATAGCCAACCGCAGAAGGCAAACGCCCAAGCAGTGCAGAAACTTCTGAACCAGCTTGGACAAATCTAAAAATATTATCAATAAATAAGAGTACGTCTTTTTTTTCTTTATCTCTAAAATATTCAGCCATGGTTAAACCGGTAAGACCAACACGTAAACGTGCGCCAGGCATTTCACCCATTTGGCCAAACACAAGCGCAGTTTTATCAAGAACACCCGTGCGTTCCATTTCTAACCACAACTCATTACCTTCACGCGTGCGTTCACCAATACCAGTAAACACAGAAACACCGCCATGCTTCGTTGCAATGTTATGAATAAATTCTTGTACCAAAATGGTTTTACCAACACCTGCACCACCAAAAAGTCCAATTTTTGAACCTTTAATATACGGGCACATCACATCAATAACTTTGATTCCCGTTTCTTGAACCTCATTTTTAATTTTAAGTTCAGTGAACTGTGGCGCAGCTCTAAAAATCTGCCAACGTTCTTGCGTTTGAATCTCTGGCTTACCATCAATAGGATTACCAAGAACATTAAAAACGCGCCCCAAAACATTATCGCCCACCGGAACTTTAATAGGCGCCCCGGTATCAATAACATCCAAGCCACGCGTAATATTATAAATATTTTCTATTGCAATACATCGCACAACCCCATCACCAAGCTGCTGCGCAACTTCGATACTCGCTTTTTTTTGCGGAGCATTATTTTCCGCTGGAAAAAGAATTTGCAACTCATTTAAAATATCAGGAGTTGCATCTGATGGGAATTGCACATCCACAATGGTGCCAGTAATGGCAAGGACGTAGCCTTGTTTATGATTATGTGCTGCAGTATTATTTTTTTCTGTATTCTGAAATTGATCCATTATGGTGAACCCTGTGGATAAAAAGATGATACAACCTACATAGTTACTAAGCTAAACCATGTGGTTGGGTTTGTAAAGAAAGCCCTATAATTCAATAGTTATCAACTAACTTATCGCCTGATATATACGTATTGCCGTCAAGACAACAGCAGTACCCATAGGAAGCAAGGCAGATATACAACATCTTCCACAACCTTCCAAACATCTTTCATTGCATGGATCATCATCATAACTTTTTTGCTGATCCAATCTGTCTGCCTCTTCTTTTTTAACAGCCTCAACTGAAATACTCTCAATATCAAGCCGTGCATTATATTGATTAGTCACAAAAACAGTCTTGTTATCCTTACGCAACTCTATTACTCTTTTTACTTGCTCTTCAGTTAATTCTATCGGCACACAAAAATCAGACGTATTTAAACTTAATGGAGCATTGTTCGCCCTACCTTCCCTTTGTATCGCAACATACGATGCATAATCAACCTTACCTTGTATATGATATTTCCAATCTTTCAACTGTGTAAGACTGCCACCTTTAAATCTTTTTGCTAATTTGAGCACGCTTATCGTTGTATCATCAAGATTATCAACACAACCGTGTTTATTAATGCTCTGATAAAAAATAGTACGACTGCCACGCTCTACATAAAGATTCATTTGTGGAATATTAATTATTGTGTGCTCTTTTTGCATACCAAAATTGGTACTACAAAAAAATCCTGCACAGATAATTAGCTTTATTACATTGTTATTCATATACATCTCTCACTTTGTAACACTTCTTTTTTTATCACGTCCAATACTGTTTTATTAAATAGTAATCAAGCTAAATCATATGAATTTGTTTGTAAAGAAGGGATGCTAAAAAGCCTATAATTGCCATTAAATCAAAATTCATTATAATAAAACTATTACTATAAAACATAAAAACGAATGAATTTCCTATGCAAAAAACCTCTTTTCTTTCTATAGCAACAATGCTCTTAGCAACTACTAACATGCCAACTGTGTGCATGGAATTAGATAATAACAAACAACAATTGGTTCTTGAGTTGTATCTAAAAAAGGGATACAAAGATCCTAATAACGTTCAAACTATAAATGATAGATATCATTGCCAATTATTGGGTATTGGTTGGGAAGAAAACAATAATTCACACAGTGTTGAAAGTCACTTGTTTGCACCTAAGGAATCATTAACTCATTATGGGTTTGAATCTATTTGTACAGAACAAATTGAAAGGGAATTTAATATTACAATTCCAAAATCTTTGCCAAATTCCTTTGTTGAAAGATTAAAAAAAGACAAAACTATTGCCCTAAACAATCATTTACCTGTTCAAATTATAGTGAATCTTAAAGGTATTTATAATAATCCAGATGATACAACTGATGCACCTTCTTATGTAAATAATCAAAGCACAGCTAATAACAACATTAAAGCTCAAATGAATGCTTTACACAAAAAGACCAACGAGTCTCTTGATATGGCAAAAAATGAAAGCACTATAGATGATCTTCAACAACCACAAACAAATTCAAAATTCAAAACATATATCATTCCTGCTGCTGGCTTTACCATAGCTGGAATAATTGCATGGCTCAGTTATTTGCATATAAATAATCAACTTAATGCTCAACTTGCTCACATAACTGACTTTATTCACAGCTTAATAAGCAGTAAAAATAGTTAAAAATAAAAAGGCATTCTACAATTTTAGAATGCCTTATCTCTTTGCATAATCCCTCAACAACTGCCGATTATTTACCAACATTGGAACAATCACCAATCCAGCGCCACAAAACCTCAATGATCTTCCAGTAAACATATCAAGATGTGCCGCTTTTGATCGCTCACAACTAAAAAAACAGTGATTCAAGGTATCTTTTCCAGAAGAATAAATCGCTTGCCCCAAAATAAATACTGGAATACCGTATGCCGTTGATACTCCAGTAAAAAAGCCACCTTTATCAAAGCGTTTCTTTTTTTGCTCACAGGCTTGTGTTTGAGCAATTGTTAATAAACATACAGATAAAAACAATATCTTAGATTTTGCTTTTTGTATCATAATACTATGCCCTTTTTAATACATTTCAAATATTCTAAGAATATCACAACAAAAAAAAAGAGCCTTGAAATTATTCAAAGCTCTCTTAAAAATCAATAACTATGGAACTACTCTGTTTTTCTTAAATCAACATCAAAAGTAAGAGTATTTTTCTTATTATCTTTTTCATGCATAGTAACAGCGAATTGCGGCGTATAATCTGATGATTTTACAAACATAAGACCTTCGTAATGATCACCAGAATTAATGGTTACTTTTTTGTGTAATATTTTCTCTTTAAGATCTTTACTGACGCGTCTATTCATCACCATAGATTTAATAGATGAACCAAAAAACACAAAAGTCAGACCAGCTGCCATTGCACCCAAAGGAAGACATACATACGCTATCATTATAGAGTCACAAAGCATAGACCCTGTTACTCCCCAACCAATTGCCCCTGCACCCGCTGCACCAGAAATAACACCTTTGCCAAAACTGCTCGCAGAACTTGTTTTCATTGTTTTAGCAACATCTTGGTGTGAGATTGTTGTAAGATCAACATCAGCAGGAGAAAGAATATATTTTACATCGCTCACATTATGAATAGAAAGGTGCATCGTTTGGATATCATTATTGCTCAATGATGCGCTACGATCACCAAAAAGAGTAATTGTATCTTCTTTGGATAACAACTTTGTTTGCACAATCACATTTTTTTCAGTATCACGATGCGCACAATGATTGCTTACTGATTGCAATGATCGACTTGTATATGTTGGTACTCTCATACATCCCGGCAAAAGAACCAAAGCTGCTAAAAAGAGCCCCAAAAATGACTTACTACAATTCATGGTAAACCCCTATAGAATTATTTGTTGAATTTTAAGTAAACTTATACTTTAAGTATTATTCATTTATATAATACCATAAAGGGATAATTCGCTCAAAAGGGTCCATAAAATGGGGCTATTGCATATTTCCCTCAACCCTGTTTATATTTGAAGGAACCTCAAAAAAAGGACAGTCATGAAACAAATCCATTTTGACTACGCACAAAGTTGCTTAGTGAACAAAGAAACCCTCGATCAACAGCAAGAAAAACTGCAGGATGAAATTGAACATATCAGCCAAGCTCGCACATACGGTTACGACAATGATTATGCATCAGTAAACCTGCCATATGATGAAAAATTGATCGCAACCATCCAGGCTACGGTTAAAGAAACAAAAAGACACCAACCAACAACGCTCGTTGCAATTGGCATTGGTGGGTCAAATTTAGGAACAATTGCCGTCTTGGAGGCTTTGCGGGGTAAATTTTACAACGAGCATCATGAGGTCAAAGTTTATTTTGTAGACACGGTCGATACCGATAACGTTGACGATATTGCACAATTTGTTGAACGGGAGCTGGAAACAGGTAACAACATTATTATCAATGTCATCAGCAAATCCGGCACCACCACAGAAACAATTGCTAACTTTGAAATTTTCCTTGAAATACTCAAAAGCCATCGCCCATATAATTATCATGATTTTGTAGTAGCAACAACTGATGAAGGCTCTGCACTTTGGCAACTTGCAGAACACCAAGAATTTATACGACTTGCAATCCCGAAAAATGTTGGCGGACGCTATTCGGTGTTTTCTGCAGTTGGGTTATTCCCCCTCTGCTTTTTGGATATTGATATTGAAGATTTGTGTGCTGGGGCGCAAAGTGGATTTTTATTAAGTACGCACGAGAAATTAAGCAATAACCCTGCTGCAATGAGTGCAGCGCTGATCGATACACAGTATAAACATGGCAACATTATTCATGACACATTTCTTTTTTCTGTTGCACTGGGCAGCGTTGGTGCGTGGTACCGTCAGCTTTCTGCTGAAAGTGTGGGTAAAGCGCATAGTAGAAATGGAGAACTGATTAACACGGGTGTATTACCCACCGTTTCTATTGGCAGCACTGATTTGCATTCCGTTGCACAACTCTATTTAGCAGGGCCTTATAACAGATTCACTACATTTGTTTTTATTGGCAATTCAACAACTGATTTATATTTACCTGAATTTCCTGAATATGAATCGCTTGTTCCGCATATTCAAGACAAACCACTCACCAGTATTATGGATGCAATTTTGGAAGGGACAAAACGAGCGTATCATAATGACAATCGCCCTTTTGTTTCTTGTATGATCCCTGAAAAATCTGCGTATTACATCGGACAGTTTATGCAAATTAAAATGATAGAGATTATGTATCTTGGGTATTTATTGAACGTTAACCCATTTGATCAGCCGCAGGTTGAGGATTATAAGAAGGAGACGAAGTTAATTTTGAGTGAGTAAAGCATAAGAAACGGCCTGCCCTCCGAAGCTTTATGCGTAGGAGGGTCTAAGTTGGGGCGTCTTAATATTTTCTTAATCTGCGCTCATCCTGATAGTTCGACAGGCTCACTAGTAAACACCTGCCTTGAGAACTTGCCGTGCCTGCCATAGCCTTGACGAAGGCAGGTTAAAGGATTAAAGCGCACAAATTAAATCAAGAAAAGACTAATCTCCAGCTTAACGCCGGAGACCTGAACCTTCACTCCGTTACGGTTGATTTCGTGGGGGTATTTGTGTAAAACACCCCCACACCCCCGATACACAAACAGTTCCTTTTGATCCCTATCAAGTTAAACGCTCTTACGCCGCTAACAAACCTCGCTATGCTCAGCTGTGTTATCGGGAAGCCCATGTCGCTCAGAAGCGCCAGAGCTTCGCTGTAACTTGACACATGTATTTATTTAATTAACGTTCGTATGTTTCGACAGGCTCAACACGAACGGAAGAAAAGATTTTAATCCCGTTCGCATTGAGCTTGTCGAAATGAGCGAACGTAATTTATTTAGTGAAAAGTCCCATGAGCTACGTATGATGGTTTAGATTGTTCATTCTTATGGACAAGCTGTGGCCTGAATTCGGAGCGAAAGAGATCAAACAAGATGTTTGTGTATCGGGGGTGTGGGGGTGTTTTACACAAATACCCCCACGAAATCAACCGGAACGAAGTGAAGGTTCAGGTCTCCGGCGTTAAGCTGGAGATTAATTCTTCTCTTAATCTTCCATCAACAATCAAAATGTAATCTTGATAAAAAAAGATGCCGCCCCTGCAGCCAATAAATTACTAATCAACGATAAGATAAAAAAATGCACCACAGGAAATGGGCGCCAAATATTGATAATCAAATAAAACAAGCATTGTAAAACAGATAAAATGCCCCCCAAAATAAGTGAAGCATCAAGGGCATTATAAACACTGGGCGTACCGCCTCCAACAAATTTCCATTCAAAAAAATTAATTAAAAGAATAGAAACAAATGCAAAATACACAACAATAGCAAATGCATATGAACCAACGGTTAAAAATAGTGCTGGCAACATACGCAAACGGCCCATAAGCATAAAAAAGAACCATGAAAAAATAAGACCTAACGCTAACTGATAAGAACCCCATGTCATCATCCATAAAAGCTCATCAACAAAAAATGTCACCACTCTCATTATCATAAAAGTATCCTATTAAACCCTAAAAGTTCCTTCAAAAACTAACTCTTCAACTTTTTTGCGATCCGATGGCATTTCACTTTTTTGCAATTTTTCTGATAATACACTCACTGACCCATGATGACCAACCGCAATCATTGCCTCTACCATATAATCATCAGGTATCTGCAAATCTTTGCGGGCTTTATCATAATCAAAACCTTGCATAGCATGAGCAACCAAATTCATATACGTTGCTTGCAATGCCAAAGACATCCATGCAGACCCTGCATCAAAAGAATGCGTACGTGCTGGCTGATTATTATACTCAAAATTATTATGTGAAATTACCACAATCAATACTGCTGCATTTTTTGTCCACTCTTGATTGCCCGGTACCATTAAATTATACAACAGATCCCAATCGGGTGTATTACGATGCGCATAAACAAATCGCCACGGTTGATTATTAAATGATGATGGTGCCCAACGAGCAGCCTCAAAAAGTGTCATTAACTCGTGCTGTGTTATATCTTTTCCTGACATTGCTCGCGGCGACCACCGTTTAATAAAAATATCATTAATGGGATACATCGCTTTTCTTGCCATTTTATTCCTTTAAATTGGCTTTTAATGAGCCTTAATTGCTCTTTACAATAAAAAAAACCTGTTTTTTTATCAATAAATCACTATATTTTACTTATAATACTGCTTTTACAACCTCTTTTAGACATCTATATCCAGGAACAGCATGAGACAATTACAACTATTAGCTTTCATGATATTATTCAACACGATGTGTTGCAATAATCAAATCTATACATATCAAGAACCATCTAATATAATCACCTCCCAAGTCAATGAGACTCAAGTTACATCCATACATAAAAATTTTATGTTACTTATAACAGCGGCACTCGGAGTAATCGCCCTATCATGGATATTCAAACGCTATATCAATAATCAAAACAGTTTTTCATCATCTCAAATAGTTATTGAGGGTAATGGTAAGAATGAAACACAAAAAATAAATATTAGCGGTGGTGGTGTTGTCATCGTCAACGGTCAAACAATATATGCTCCAAATGGTGTTACTATCGTTAATGGTCAAATAATACATCCTACAAATATAACAGTCATTACAGATGCTGGTGAACCAGAAACAAAAGAAGTCGATATTTCTGATGTAAGAAATATCGATGCTTCAGGCTTTGGAAATCTCTCTATTGAACAATCTAGAACTTGCCCAGAAGTTCTTAGAATAACTGCTGGTAAACATATTATGCCTCATCTTAAACATGACATATCAGGTATACAACTTAATCTTGGATTTAAAGATGGTGTGGTTATTCAAAATCACACCATACCATCAATCACCTATCATGCTATCGTTCAAGATATAAATAAAATATCTATAAGCAGTTCTATTAAAGCTACAACAAACAACATACAAACCGATAATTTAGAACTTAACATGAGAAACTCTTCAACATTAAATAGTTCTATTAAAGCGAACAGATTAAAACTTGAAATGGCTAACTCTACAAAATACAATGCTTCTATTAAAGTAAAAGAGTTAAAAGCGAAGCTTACTAATTCTACTGCAGTCACATTAACTGGTGAAGCTCACGAACAAGATCTAACTGTATCAAGCTCTGCAACATATAATGCTGAAAATTTAACGAGTCAAAACACTCGCATCAATATAAAAAATTCTGCTTTAGCTCGATTAAACGTAATGAACAACTTATATTACAAAGCATCTAATTCATCTAGAATTTTCTATCAAGGTAATGCAAAGGCAGAAGGTTCAACATCTAACTCTGCAAAAGTAAGACAAATCTAATCAAAGCAATTTTTCAACATACGCTCATTTTTCTGCACAAGGAAAATGGGCGTATTTTTTGTACTTGTCAAAAAAGAAAAACTGTGAGTATCTTGGAAACTAAAAAAGGAGAACTTTGTGCAGATACTTCAGACAATTATTATCTTTTTTTCATTCCTATCTATACCATTATCATTCTGTGAAAATACAATCCCAACAACTCCAGCACCTATTTACAATACTACTATCACCCCGCAAATTGAACTCCATCCGCAAATTGAACTCCATCCGCAAATTGAACTCCATCCGCAAATTTATGTCACCAACTCTTCTGCTTCCAGCATAAAGTTTGGCGACATAACAATGAACTTTATCCAAAAAATAAAAACTGTTGCAACACCAGAAAATTACCACTCACTTAAAAACAGCATCACAAACACACTCTGGAGTTATCGCTATCACATTACAGGTACAACACTTTTAGGGTCATACACAGCTATCAGCGCACTGTTATTCAGCGACTATTATCAAATGCTCCAAAGCACAACATGGGCCCGCTGGAAGCAAGAATGTTCATTTGAAGACTTGTGCAACATTCCACAAAAAGATTTAACACATGATCTTTTATGTACAATTAATAAACAATATTATGATAAAGATAAACCTACCAATTTTGCACATCCGTTGATGATGTTTATTCATGCCATCGAAACAGAAATAAAAAGGTGTAAGCGGTATCTGATGATTGCTGACGCAATCAAAAAATTGTGGTTAATCAAAATTTTTCCGACAAATGATGCGAAAATAAATGAGGTTACGCAATTGCTTGAACGTACACTTTTTATCAAACATCTTTTTTTATCATGGCTGGCGGAATATAATATAGCTAATAATTGAGCCCCGTTTCCATTTTTCATTCCAATGGGGACCCCGATTAGAACGAAACGGAAATTGAAGATAAAATCCCGTTCGTGGTGAGCCTGTCGAACCATACGAACGTTAATTAAATAATACATGTGTCAAGTTATAGCGAAGCTCTGGCGCTTCTCAGCGACATGGGCTTCCCGATAACACAGCTGAGCAAAGCGAAGTTTGTTAGCGGCGTAAGAGCGTTTAACTTGATAGGAATCCAAGGGAACCATTGGTGTGCAGTGCAGAGGGTCACAAGACCCTTTGCGAAAAAAACAACCGTAACGAAGTGAAGGTTTAGGTCTCCGGCGTTAAGCTGGAGATTAATTCTTATCTTAAAAAGATCGCCACAAAGGAAAACTATCATGCTCAACAAAAAAATTATACTACTCACTACACTCACCTTATCACCCCACATACACGCCACGCAGAGCCCCACATACACCAACAATGCCAACCCAACATTTAATAACCCCATCAATGCCACAATTAGCCCACAATTTATCACCAATACAACATCAACAATCAATGCGGTTGGTGTACAAATGAAAGACTTTGCAATCAATGTTATGCAAAAAGTACAAGAAACATGCACCAAAGAAAACTATAATGCAGCAAAAGATCTTTTAAAAACCTTGTTGTGGGAATATCGTTACAAGATTGCAGCCGGCACAGTTGCAACAGCATATACCGGAACAAACATGTTATTATTACATGATTATTATTACCTTAAAGATACACAACGCTGGGCATGCTGGAAGTGCGACTCCACATTTGAAAATCTATGCGCAATACCACACACAGAACTAACACAGGAACTGATACGCTCGATTGGGGAATACCATTACAACAAAAAAAATCCCAATGATGCCACACATCCATTAATTACCTTTATTGCAACAATCGAACGCGAGATCAAAACCTGCAAAAGATATCTCTACATCGCAAAAACAATCAAAAAATTACATTTAACCAAGATATTCCCCATCAATGATGCAAAAATTGATGAAGTGAACATATTCCTCGAAAAGTGCCTATTTATCAGGCATTTATTCCTTTCCTGGCTCACCGAACGGACCCTCATGAGCAAATCCAAGAAAATAGCCTATTTAGATCCCTATAAAACATCGATCAGATCGCTTTATTGCCTCTAAAATACCCACACAGCGCCAAAATTGACAATTTGTCACAATCTGATATAATTATAGTGTAAATAAAGGCGTTTTACGCCTTATTTTTATATACTAATTACGGGGGTAATGATGGACATTTTTTCAATAAAAAACCGATCAATTTTCGCATTTTTCATTACAATGCTCTTCTCACTTATTGCCGCAGAGCAAAATAATAAGTTTTTTACATCACCCTTAACAAAATCAAATACTCAAAACCATATAAGAAGAATTGATTTTGTACAAGATGCCAATGGTAAAAAATTTATTTTAAAATATCCTCGACACACAGAACACGCTATTGCTGAAGCCCTAGCCGCAAAGATAGGGAAAGATGTTGGTGTTAATATTAATGATGTCAAAATATGTTCTCCTAGAGACCCTGCAATAAGCTCTGTTGATGAATATCCTTCATGTGCAAAAACTTTACACACTATAGTGCCCGGCAAAGAAGTTAATAACACTTCTTATGCAAATATAACTATTCAGAATCCCTTAGGTAAAAAAGCTCTACACAGCTTAACACTTCATAAAGATTTATGTAAAATTGTAGCCCTTGATATATATCTTGATAATTGGGATCGTCACAATAGTAATTTCTTCTATGATCAACAAAGCAATACATTTTATGCTATTGACATGGATATGATATTAGAGAATGACCGAAACAAATTCGAACGATGTGCTACTCAAACAATCAACTTTGTCAAAAGATTAAACAAAGATAATTTATCTGAAGCAGAGAAAAATGCTCTTAGACGAGTAAATAAAACATTGCATAAACTTACTTCACAATACCCTCCAGAAAAACTACAAAGTACTTGGATGGAGTTAGCACAAGAAGTTCATTATAAATGTCATCACTCAGAACAACAAAGATTTAACAATCTTACTGAATATAACTTTAAAGAAACTCAAAAATTACAAAAACTACTCAATTCATTGCTCTCGTAAAAATGAGCACCTAAAAAGTGGGGAGGAAATAGTATGAATTTTTTAATAAAAAAACAATCATTTTTTGCACTTTTCATTATAACGCTATTTTCAGCATTCTCTCTTTTTGCTGATGTCACTTTCAGCGGACCACTAACTCAGATAAAAGCATTTGGATATGATAGCAATGTGTTTTTAGTACAAGACGCACATAACAAACAATTCATCTTAAAATATAATACCAAAATCAATCACCTTATCCCAAATCAAGAACCATTGATTCATGAAATGCTTGGTGCAAAAATTGGCCTTGCTGCAAACATTAACATTAACGATGTTACAATTGTTCCAGCGCATGACACATCTTTACAATCCGTTGACAGCCACCCTCATCTTGCTAAAACATTACACACCGTTGTACCAGGCAAAGAAGTTGCTGATTGTACAATGACTTATAACTTAAATCTTTGCGGTGCTTTAACAAGTAACAATAATCTACACAGCCTTACATTCCATAAAAATCTTTGTGAAATTGCAGCACTTGATATATTCACATCAAATATTGATCGTCACAATTACAATCTTTCTTTTGACGCTCTCAAAAATGAATATCATGCATTTGATATGGATTACAGTTTTTATGATGTCTATTATATCCCTAACAGTGGTAACATACCGTATATTCCCAGGAATCTGACTGCTTTTATCCAACTGCATAACAAACCTGTTGCTCTATTTCTTGCCACGAAAGTGTATAATTTTTTAAAAGAGATAGATCCAAAACAACTCTCTTATGCAGAAATTGAAGCTCTTAAAACAGTTAATACAACTCTAGAAAAACTCCAAGCTGCGTATCCACCAAAAAAACTGTATGTCGAGTGGATGAATATAGCGCAGCAAGCACAATACGCATATAGTTCTGAAAAAAAACAATGCATTCGTTATCTTATTGCGTATAACCATCTTGAAATTACCAAAATACGCGCTCAACTTAATCGTATTATTTCTGACAATAGTTACACATCACAAATGCAACAACTTCAAAATACGGCTACTATTGCGTGGCAAAACACATCTCTAACATTATGTGCTTTCCGCATCATGCTCAAAAATTATCAACTCGCATAAAACAAAGGATTATTAAATGAAAAAATATATACAACATAATCTCATTATTTTTGCATTAATCAACATATGCTTTCCTCTCTTAAGTTCTGAAAACAATTGGTCATTAAAGCCAAAGAGCTCACATACAAACTGGTTCACCAGTAAAATTGATGCTTTTTCACAAAAAATGGTTACCAGACATTCATATACGCATAATTCATTTGAACATATGCGTGACATGGCAATTTTACATTTATTACCAGCACCCATAGCACAAGCAACACTCTTTGCTCAACGCAACAATATGAAAAAGTTTTTATTAAAAAATGAAGAAAATGCCCTTGAAGGAGTCAGGCAATATTGGGGATTTGATCAAAAGGAATGGTCAAGAATAATGTCTCAAATAAGAAAAAACCGTGAATTTAATCTCAGCGAAATGCGCAAAGATCAAGATTTCAATACCTATCATGACCCTTCTTTACCAACAATATGGATCGATACTCTAAAAAAAGAATGTAAAAGACATGACATCAATCCCAAAAGTCTTAATTTTGGAACGATGGAAAAGCCTGGAATAGGTGCCCATGCATATGAATATTTACCGTCATGTAACAATTATAATCCTGGAGGAATTAACTTTAATACTAATGATTTCAATAAAGAAAATTATCCTAAAGACGAAATACGCTATATAGCGGCTCATGAATTAATGCATATAATACAAGGCCATAATAGCCGAGCATATTTTTTACGACCAATAAGGCCCGTAAAACCAAAATTGCCTATAGATGATAATTCTCTTCGTTCTAAAATATTAGAAAATTATCATAAGTCACTAACAGATTACAAAAAAACAATGGAAATCTATAACCAATCCTCCGTATATAACAATCTTATCGCTGCTGACGAAAAAACGGCCGACACTCTTTTAGCGTGTTCTGATCGTGAATTCGCAAAAACAGCTGCTGCATTTTCAGGTTATATAGATAACCATAATGATCTACACGTACTGAATACCAACTGGGAAACATCTCAGCGAATTGAAAAATTACAAAATACGTTGAAATCAACCACAAAGAAAATACAGCAAATCACTCACCAGTTTTAAAATAATAATGAGTTCAATCTAAGAAAAATTAAAAAGCATTTATCTTGCGCGCTCGTCCTGAACTTGTTGAAGGATATCTTTGAGCGCGTTCTTTTCTTTAGTAAAGAACATTTTTCTTTTGACTGTTGTTTAACAATATAAATTTTGTTGTATTTTTACTATTAAAAAAATGCGCTCAAGGATACCCTTCAACAAGTTCAGGGCGAGCGCAAGAAAGAATTAGTGAAAACGGGTTATATGCTATAAAACCTTGCAAACGTTACCTGAGCATTGCCAGAATAATAGCAAATCTCTCAAAAATATAGTTGCAAAGGGCAGCATGAACGCTCTCAAAATAATAATAATCGTATTGCACATATTCTTTTTTGCTATACAACTGCATGCACATGATTTTTTTACCCCACCACTACGTCAAATCAAATACATCAACAGAATTATGTTTGTAGAAGATGCGCAGGGCAACCAATTTATTTTAAAATATCCCAGAAATCCAAACTGTGCAGTTAACGATGCTCTGGGAGCCGCAGTAGGAAAATTTATTGGTACCAATATTAATGATGTAAAAATATTCCCACCACAAAGCACATCGGTGAGCTCTGTTGACAAATTCCCCAACAAAATAAAAACACTCCATACACTCGTCCCTGGCAATGAAGTGAGAAGAATGCGTGATGCGCTCGGTTATTTTAGTATAAAAACAGGACTTACTAAAAAAGCAAAGTTAAGACGCATCATCAAACACAAAGATCTCTGCAAAATTATCGCTCTTGATATATTCCTCAACAATGGCGATCGTCACAATGGTAATATTTTTTATGATAAAGATAATGATCGTTTTTATGCCATTGATATGGATGCCATATTTCGTAAAAAACGTTTATTAGCTATTAAAGCAGCAAAGTTTATACAAGAATTAGATAAGAAAAAATTATCTTCTCAAGAAAAAACTGCTCTGAAAAATCTCTCCAAAACATTGCGTGCCCTGATGACGCAATACACCCCTAAATCACTATGTGCACTCAAACAAAGCTTAGCCACAACAGCTGGTCATGAATATTCCATATCAGAACAAAAAGCGTTCCGCAAACTTGTTGAGCTCAACTTTAAAAAACTGCAGCATCTGCAAAAATTGTTAAAAAAATTAATTTAAAAAGGCGCCCCTTTTACAGAGCGCCTTTTTTTTAATCCAAATTATTACTCATGCTTCCATACAACACTGAACGCCTGTCCATTCAACATCAATGATGAAGGCACCGCTTTTGGTACACCAGCCGCTGTTACCATGGTCAACATATCATACGCCCAATGGCTATTATTTATCGCTCCATGAACACCATTAATTGTTGCAGTACAATTATTAAAATATGCTGTGCCAAAATGTGATAATGGTAAAATACTTCCTGAATATGGCGCTTCTAACACCCATTCAGCAGAACTGCGTAGCGCAGTTTTTGATTTTGTATACGATGTTGGAATTGTTGTATGAACTCCTGCAGTGCTATTAGCGATACTTAAAACAAAAACGCCACTGCCTTGATACACAACCGATGCACTAATCACATCACCAGGTCTTACAGGAAAGCCAACAATTTCATATGAATAGTTTGGATACATTTCAAACCATGCATAATTTGATTGCTTACCGTTAGTCCAATCATGCTCAGTACCAAGTTGTTCAACACTGCTGCTGCTATACCCATCAATACCAACCCACAATGAACACCATGTATTATGTGATGCTACTGAAAGTGTTGGAACAATCCAAGAACCATACACTGCAGTCACGGCATTTGATGCAGGGTGATGTAAATTGGTCACTGCTGCATAACCAGCCCAATTCTGACTTGTACCTTCTTTAACAGGAATATGCGGATGCGTAAACGTTGCATCGGTAGAACTGTGTTCTTCAGTGAATTCAAAATCCTGATACTCATACCTATGCCCTCTTTCTCTCAGGCGCAACTCACATTCTATATACGTCAGACCATCTACATCATGTGCAACAAGCGTTACAGAAAACAGTAGCGCTATTGAAAACAATATGTTACGAAAATTCATCAACTTCATCAGGACTCCTTTATTTATAAACTTCCAACAGATAACAAATTAGACAACGCAAAAGTCAAGCGTGTTCCCAAAACCCTTTGCATCATTGATCCAATTTTAAAAGATCGGTACGGAGAAAAATATTCATCAAATTCACTGTTATTGTTGATAATGCGATCAGCACAATGTGCACCAAGTGCAGCAGCAAACGGCAAACCACACGCACCGGCTATGTAATATACTGATGGCATCTGTTTGTCAAAGCCTGCCACGGGGAACACATCTTTACTAATTCCAATTAATCCTGGCCACATGTATTCAAATTCAATGTTCACTGTAGGGAATTTTGTCTGAAAATAATGCATTAATTGCTTTGCAACACGCATATTACCATGTGATTCATTCATGTATGTGTACAATAAATCAGAGCCACCCAGCATTAATCTGTTATCACCCGTCACGCGATAGTACTGATAAATCATATCCGTATCCCACACCATAAAAGGTTGTTGTGGGAAAATCTGTGCAATCTGCTTATCAGAAAGCGGAGCAGACATCATGAGAAAAGTTTGTACATGGTAGACACTATCCCACAACAATGATGCTGCTGGTTCAAAACGGTCTGTACACACAATAATATGATCAGCTTTGATTGTTGCTCGTGGAGTTCTGACAACATTGTTTGCAATAGAAATTGCAGGCGTTTCTTCATACACGTGCACACCAGCATCTTGTAAAATCTTTTTCATCTCACAACAATATTGATACGCACAGATACCAAACGTGCCACCATACGATATACCGCCTTTGTATGTATCAGAACCAATAACATCACGCACTCCATCATGTGAATATAATATACTTTCATATCCAGCATGCATGCGACTGTTGTACTCTTTTTGTATATCATTTTTAAATGCACGCGCACTGTTTGCAAGAATGAGTGTGTCTTGTTTTTGATAATCGCACTCAAGGTGATATTTTTTTATATTATTTTCGATAATATCAACCCCAGAACCGATCAACTTCCATAACTTTTTGCCAACATCTTCACCAAAACAACGCACCAATTCAAACAACGATAATTCTGAATCTGGCGTAATAAAACCTGAACTTTTTCCTGATGCTCCTGCGCCGCAAAAGTTTTTTTCTATCACAACAACTTTGCAACCTTTTTGCGCAAATTCTTGGGCTGCAGTTAATCCTGCCATGCCGCCGCCAACAACAACAATTTCTGTGACAATATCATCCATTAACGGCGTAGCAATGTTGTTACAATTAAGGTACCAAAACACCTGATCTTGCGGTGTAATATTTATTTTCTTCACTACTTTTTTCCTTTTTAATAGTATGATAGTGCCGATTATATCTTACTCAATTATTTCTTCATCCATACTAAAAAAAGGGTATTGAATGCAAAAAAAGATTTTGTGTATATGCACACTGCTCATCACATCTCTTTCTGCAATGGAAAAAGAATTTAAAATTCCCCTCGAACTAACACATCAATCACCTGAAATTACCCGCGTGCATTCGCAGGAATATTTGCAGTGGCTCGAAAAAAAGACTCTTAATGAATCTTTAAAATTAGCTAGCGACGAATATAAATTTTTGAAACATGATTTAACATTTGTCAGAGCTGTGCTTAATGCAACTAACGATGTTATACAAGCCAAAAAAAAATCTTCCTTGCAACCACATTATGGCATATCTGTAATACCAGATAATTATTATGGCGCCGGAAATGCTCTGCCAAGAGAATATGCTGACACTTATGCTATTATCCCTATCGCTGTTGCTCATGCATTACAATCTAATGTGTTCAAGCGTATTTTAATTATTAATGAATTTTTGAACAATGATAATTATAATGATATAAAACACTATTATTCCAAAGGAAACGGGTCTCTTTTTTATCCCGATAAAAATAAAGATACCGAACTATTCAATCTTTTTAACGGTAAAATTATTACCTCCGATAAGATCAAACAAAATATAGATACGTTTCTTGAAACTGATGGTAAAAATATCGATCTTATATTCTATAATCTTGATATAGACGAAGATACTCATAATCCAAAAAAATATCTTTCTATTTTAAACAAATATATTCCTACCGTCTTTATACTTGCTGGCTGTCCTGGAGCAAAAGAATACGATCCTCAGCCGGCTCAGGTCACAATTCAACAAATTTCCACCAAAGCCCTCAATCAATCAAAACTACCTTCTTGTTCATTTGATGTTCACTATTGGAGCCATACAGAAACTGAAATTGTAGAAAATCTAACAATTCAAGCAAAAAGCTAAGAGGATCCCATGCAAAAAAAGATTTTGTGTATATGCACACTACTCATCTCATCTCTTTCTGCAATGGAAAAAGATTTCAAAATTCCTCTCGAACTGACACATCAATCACCTGAAATCACTCGTGTACATTCTCCAGAATATTTGCAATGGCTTGAAAAACAAGCAAAGTACAAGAATTTTATTGAATGTACTCCAAAGTATGCTAGTTCATGGAAACAATTGAAGTCAGAATTACGATCAGTTCGTACCACCCTTAAAGCAACTCGTGATATGGTAAAAGCAAAAGAATATGGAATTACATTACCTACTTTTGCCGTTTCCTTTGGCGACAGTAATTCATTTGCCGGAAACAGGCGCCTATTGATAAATAATTTTCATAAGGGACGCTATGCTACCATTCCCATAGCTGCCGCATACGCCTTACAAACAAACTTATTCAAACGTATTTTAATTATTGATGAAAATCTTAATGTTTTTAACAATGCAGATATTGATAAGTTAGAAGAGTATTACAGGTATGGTAATGGTGCCTTATTTTACTCGCCACATAATGAACAAACATCATCTCTTTTTAAAGATAAAGTTGTGAATTACGACAAAGTAAATTATACAATGTTATGGAATTTTCTTAACAATGAAGGAAAAGATATAGATCTAGTATTTTATAACATTGACCTCGACAATAATGATGATACAGATCAACGAAACCCAAACATATTTTCTCTTTTTCAAAAATGCATTCCTGTCGTATTTATTATCTCTGACCACAAGTGGCATACAGAAGAACTCGATTACACACTGAGACACATCACACGAATAGCATCAAAACTAAAGCCTTTTTTTATTCCTGGATTACAACAAGAATTGCATACATTAGTAGGCGGCGTATATAAACTTTATAATGATAATGGGGCGTCAGAAGAGATGTATCATAGCGATACAGAAAATGATGAACCAGAGCTTTATAGATTATCAGAACCATATTGTTCAGAATCTGATGATAATGATTATGATGACGCATTATCCAATTTTCACCCATCAGAATCTGATGAGGAAGAAGATGATGATAACAGTCTTGACAAGATCATAGCCAAGTATAAAAAAATTGCAGATGAGAAAGGTATTGTATGCAAAAACAAATTTTATATGTAAGCACTCTCTTGTGCACCATCACACTATGCGCAATGAGGCAAATCTCTCAACCCAAACCCATTCCCCATATTGTATATAACAGCAAAGACAAACTCCATGCCCTGGAAGCAAAATTAACAGAAAAATTCAGTATCAACAGTAAATGCCCAAAAAATGAGATCGCACTCTCTCATAACTCCCCTCAAATTAGTCGCATACATTCAAATGATTACTTAAACAACTTAGATCAAAACACCACCGCAACTCTTGCATCAATCGATAATACATTTGGGTCATGGTATCCCAATGCGTATAGTAGATCATATCTTCCACCAATGCTTGATAATGTTCATACAACATTTGCAGCAACTGAATGCGTAGTTGCGGTAGAAAAAATGACAAACACTAAGCCAAACTATGCAATTTCATTAGCTGAAGGTTATTCATTTGCAGGGCACAATCAGGGCAGCAAAGGCCATGTATATGCTCCAATTCCAATAGCAGCGGCATATGCTTTGCAAGAGCACAATGATACTATTAAACGCATTCTTGTTATTGATGAAAGCATTACACCAAACACAGCAGAATATTATTTTAAAAGTGGTAATGGATCTATTTTTTTTCCAGAAAACAACCCAGAACTTGCTGCGCTGTTTAATGATACAATTGTTACCAATAACCAAATTGCTGATGAACTATGGGATTTTCTGCATAAACCTGAAAATACAATCAACCTCGCATTTTATAATATCAATATCGATGATGTTGAACCGATAGAAGGGATGCATCCTGCAGATGCAAAAGAACGAAATCTCAAAATTTGGTCACTTTTTTATCATTTCATTCCAACAGTCTTTATTTTTTCTGGGGATAAAAACAAACATGAAAAAGAAACCTATTCTACAATTAAATATATTGCCAATACCGCTCAAAAAATTGCATCTTTTAACAATTCGCGTGAAACGAGATATGCTTACACAGCAATCCCGCAAACAACACCTTCAGCATCTTCTACATCTTCTTCAAGTGAAGACAATCTACATCAAAACAACAGTGCAAAACAGTGTGCTCAATCAATAGAAAAACTTCTCGCGTGTATGGCAAAATACCCCATACCTATCAATATAATAATACATCGAACCAATAACATACTCAGTGAATCAACTGAATCAGAAACATCATCATTTTCATCATCGTCGTCATTATCATTAAGCGGTCTTGAGCAGAAACAGCATAAACTTAAAAAAAGGCTTGGTCTTTCTTCTTCATCAATATCAACCAATGATTATGCAGCTGCAGAAACTTCCTCCACATATGATTATAGCAATGATGCATTATCGTATGGGGATGAAGATAATGAGAAGTTTGAAAAAAAATATCAATAAAAAAAAGCTGCGCATTTTTTTGCGCAGCTTTATCTATTCTAATAATCTAGAATTTCAATTAATGTCGTCCGTTAATATTATCGATAATAATTGAAGAAATAATATAATTACCGACCATATTTAATCCAAATGCAGTCCATGAATTTTGATCTTCTACAAGACTTTTTACTGCAGGTGTAACAATAAATGTATTAATAGCATCACATCCAACTTGTACTGTGGCATCTTTACCAAATTTTTTAACATCCTTACAACTTATGTTATACATACCTTTTTTGGAATCAAGATGAATAGCTCTAACGATAGCTGAAGAAGTAATTAACTGAACATTTTCTGCTACAAAGTTTCTATTAAATCTTGAAATATCTTTGCTCCATTCATGAACAAATTCAGTATTATTCAATTTACTCATTCCCTGACCAACAAGAGTGTCTACAATAGGATAAACAACATAATCAACACCATTTGCTCTGCCGAAAGGATCTTCTGCTCTATTTGATGAATAATAATGAGCGTGCCGCAAACCTCTTATTGCAGTTCTCATATCCAGACCATTAGCACTAAGAACGCCAAAAGTGACTGCCGCTTCTGCTGTTTTTCCAAAATCAGCAGCAACATTAACAGATAAACTTAACAGAGAAAAAATAGAAAGAACTATATATTTTTTCATGAAACCCCTCATACATATGACACTATTTTATTTCAATTATAAGTTTACCACATAAACCTTAAACCGTAAAATAAGAATGATAATAGCGATTGGATCGATATAGCACCAATTACTTAGATGACCCGATAATTAGTATTTTCGCGCTCGTCCTGAGTGTTTTTTTGTCCTCAAAAAAATGTATCGAAGGATGCGGATAAATAAGAATGTTACATTAAAAAATCTTTTTTATATTGCACCCTTCGATACATTTTACTTCGTTTCACTACGCAAAACACTCAGGGCGAGCGGGAGAGAGGTAAATCCTTTCTTCCGTTCATCCTGAGTGCTTTTTGTTTTCAAAAAATGTATCGAAGGATTACGTTTTAACCAATCCACCAGCACCAGAAATGCTGCCAAGAACATATTTCACATCATCATCGCCAAATCGTAAACCAATACCCACAAACGCGTTAGCATTCTGCTTACTCACAAAGTCATCGGCACCAAACGTGAAGTAAATATTACGCATCAAGAACATTCTGTTTAACCATTTTAAATGTGGACGTTTATCTTGGTGGAATTTGTTTGGTCCTCGACGGTTAAAGCCACGGAAGTCAAAACCTTCAAACGTTGTTACCCAACGGAATTTATCAGTTTTAAACGGGAATTCATAATCAGCTCCCATTCCCGCAAAGCCATCAATCATACCAACACGTAACGCCATATCGCCAAATATTTTACCAAATTGTAACCCAAGGCGTATTCCATTGCGTTCAAAACGTAACTCTTCTTGTCTATAGTTTGCTTTTAACTGATCATCAAATGGTAGGTTGTTTGAATAAAAAGAATTGGAAAATAGTATTGGTCGATCAATTTCTGTAATTGGTTGTGTTGGACCCACTGCTACAGGATCATTCAGTTGTGCTGGATTAATATGTTCAAGCTCATCATTGGTGTAAGTAAGCTGTCTATCGGTACGGTATGCAAAACCTTTTTCAGAACTCGCTATTTGCACCACATAAAAATGTTCTTCATTGGGATGAATTCGTATATCAAAGTACCCTTTTGAATCTTCGTAACGATAGTTTTCCGCTGGGCGGTGCATGGTTTCAAAGTGAGTGTCGAATGTGATTTGCATGCGATCAAGTTTACTTACATAATTTTTGAATCCTGAAACTGCAACTTTAATATCGCGATATGTTTCATCTTCATTAACCAATTTGCCAAGTAAACCTTTTCCTTCATCAATTTTTTCTGCAACTGAACTGACACTGCGTAACCCATCACGTGCTTGTGCTGCAGCATCTTCGAGCGCACTTGTTGTTGTTTCAACATGCGCTGCTATGCGTCCAAAATCACGGTCAAACACCGTTGCAATTTTTTCTATACTTTCTTGGAATGAAGGGAACAGTTTATTTTCTAATCTATCGGATAACATGCGCACATTCGTGCCGATTTCTAAGAATGCATCAATATTATCTTCATTACGCGCAAATGATTTCTCAATGATATTGGTTACACTTGAAAATTTTTCTGCAGCATTTTCCATGTTGCTTACAAATGATTTAATCTGATCCATTCCCTGCGGCCCACCTAAAGCATCTTTAAATGATTCACTCACTTCACGAACATTATGAGCAATCACTTTTACTTCACGGAATATATCATCAAGATCAACAGGTTCTGTACCAGATTTTTGTAACGATTCTCCTTCATGTAACGATCGTAACAGTTGATCACCAGGAAGAAGATCTATATATTTTGGCCCCAAAAGACCATCTTGACGGACAAGTGCATAGGCGTTTTGATATAAAGGATACTCAGACGAAACCATTATTTCAGCTTCAGCTTGCGTTTGAGGACCTTCAAGAAGTTTAATGCTTTCTACCCACCCTACTTTTACACCAGCAATTTTTACCGCTGCTTTGCGTGATAGTCCAGAAATATCACGGAAATACAACATGTATTTTGTATATTTTGAACGATCAAAACGGAATGCTCCAATTTTAAAACCCATGTACCCAAAAATGGCAAGTGCTATTAAAACAAAGATTCCAACGCGCGTCTCTATTTTAGCTTGCAAACTGATTCCTTTTTTACCCTATCACAACCAATATAATTTTTTTATCGCAACGTCATACGTAGTTGTATCTCTCTGCGATTTTTTATTTCTTTCTAAAATTGCAAACACACATTGTGTTACATCACCAACTTTACCATGTACAAGAACAGAAAAATAACATGGCTCAAATTTGGTGCTCAGCATTGAGTCTATATGTTTAGGCAAAGTCCGCAACTCTTTCCCATACACTGGCATCAATATTGTTTTCCAATCTTGTTGCCAATTGGTTTGCTCTTTAAAATTTTTTACCCATGATGCTGATTGCTCTTTTCTTTGTTTTATATCATCAACTTCTACTCGTGGCAATCCCAACACACCATTTATTGAATCCGAAAAGAGCCATGGTTCAAGTTTATCGGAACTAGACCATACTGTAAAAATATCTGTTAAATAAACAGTATCCTGTTTTTTTTGTGTTGGAGGTTGATAGAAAAGTGTATCTTTAAATTGACTGAATTCTTTATGCGTAATTAACTCTGTTGCATCATTGAATGGAAACTTTAAATCTTTAACTATTTTTTCTAATGCTGGAAACAGATCAGATGCTTTGGTCGATTTTTCAATTGATTTGCATACTTCTTGCATGATTGCTTTCCAACCACTTTGATCAGTACCCAAAAACACACCTTTATTAAAATCAATAATCTGATTGAGATTAATTTTACCTTCTTCACACATGAGGCACACTTCTATCTGACCATCAACACCATCAATTGTTTCTTTTAAATCAAACTGTTGCCAACGATTTAATGTTGGCAGAATACGTTGTAATAAATCCTGCTCATCAGAAACAGTTTGCTTATTTTTTTCACTGTCCGCCGTCTTGTCCTCCGTAGCCTTGGCAGAGGAGGAAGCTTTAGCGGAGGAGGATGATAACTGGGCAATTGCAACTTGAACACCACCAAGCGCTAACATCTTTGCTTTTTCTCGTGCAGTGATCATGTATGAAAATGGTAAATAAAAAGAACCGCGATGACCCACATACGTAACAATCATCATTGCTGCGCCAACCACCAGCAATGTGAAAATCATAATATATCCCGCCGTCGCTGAAGCTATGGCGGGCTGCGCCTGTCTTGGGTTTATTTTAATTTTCATAACCTACACTCGCATACCAAATCTTCTCTGCACTTCATTGATTGTATTTTCATTCTTTTCAGCTTGATAGAGAACTCTCCCTCTTTGATCAACAACTCTAATTATTTCTTTGGTATTAGAAGCAACTTTAGGAGCAAAAGGAACCTGATCCGCTGATTGCCCTGCTTCTTTATTTTCATCTTGTTTTGGTTGCTCGGGTTCTTTTTTATCCTGTTTTTTAACTTTAACCGGAGAAAAATCAGTAGGAATTTCACACACGATTGTAAACTCTTTGTTTTTCTTCTCTTGCAAATCCCACAGCGTTAACTTCATTTCTACGCTATACGGAATACGCGGAAATTCTGATTTTTCCTTACCCTCTTCTTTTTTCTGCTCACTCACCCATTCGTTTTGGGTTTTATACTCATACTCTTTTTTAGCTTTTTCAGCATTTTCAGATTTTTCATCTTTCTTTTTTTCAAGACGGGCAGTAAATGTAACCGTACATTTTTTAATACCACCAATCACTTCATACGGCGTAACATTCTTATATTTTTCTAAATCAAGTTCCATGCTTTCTTGTCTGAACAGTGCGTATGAATCTTTTTTATGCTCTTCTGGTTTGAGTGTATATTGCACCCGAACAACTTTTGGTTTTGCCACTCCAACATCTTTACCAACGTATACAACCAAAGGATTATTGGTAATAAATGTAAGTGTATCTAATTGTCCATTTTTATTGGTGCTATAAAAAATTTTTTCTATAACCTTTGGTTTCTCTTTTGCGGGAACTTTCACGTCTTTAGACGTGTCCTCCGAAGCCTTAGCGAAGGAGGATGCTTCCTGTTTTTTTTCTTCAGCCTGCTTTGGAACAAAGCAACCAATCAAATCTTTCTCTAACTGATTTGCAACCACCCCAACGCGAACTGAAAGATCAATAACATTATCAACTGATGTTTGAACGCGCGCACTTTGAAACAACATAGCAAACAAAACTCCTGCAATCAGTGATGCTATCAATGTTGCGATAATAAGTTCAATTAACATAAATCCTTGTTTCATTATTTTTTCTGCTCAGGTTGTTTATAAACAAATGTTATTAATTGTTCATGTTTTTTTCTTTCTTGTTCTGTCCAAGAAATTTTTACTGATTCTCTATGCAATCCCTGCACTGATGCTAAAGATGATTTTGCATCTACACCTTTTTCAAGAGAATAAGAAAGCGCAGGGCCAAAATCAACGGCTGGTTTATCAAGTGAAAATGTTTGTGCATCAGGATCCTGTTTTTGACGCGCTTCATACAATACGTTTTTGCCCAATAAAACATAACTAAATTCTTGAGCATATCGATTAACACGCTGAATCACCGTGCTCAATATAATAAGCATAGGTGTAAAAACTAATGCGGCAATTGCCATTGCCAGCATTGTTTCAATTAACGTAAAGCCGCTACTGTTATGGTTTTTGAAATGTATCATATGTTTTAAAAAGCGCAGTAAAAGGATTAAGCACTAATGAAAATTGCCGTGGTTGATCATCATGTAAATCTTGTGTATCCACACCATTAATCACCACATTTTGCACCATTCCTTCAGGAACAATATAAAACCATGTTGTTGCTGTTTTGCTGCGTGCAAATTTTGTCATCATATCAAAACCTTCAATAAAAAATTGTTTGATCTGAATTTGAGGAGGAATAGTTATTTCTGTATCTTGCACTGCATGCTCAATCGGTTTAAAAATAATTTCTCCTGAACGGTCTTTTTCACCAGAATCAATAGCCAACGAAATTAATTTTTTGCCAATATCAACGGTGATGCGTTGTGTTTTATGTGTTACTAATGATTGCTGCCAACCATATTGCACCAAAGTGTTAAACCGCGCTATAAACGCTTCTCGTTCATAGCGCGGTGTTTTGCGACTAATATTGGGCATAATGACTGCACTGAGCACACCAATTATTGCAATCACTATCATCAGTTCTAAAAGAGAGAATCCACTATTAGACATCCGTTCATTTACCCCATCTCCGTTACTCTTCAATGGGGACCCCAATTGAAACGACGTAGAAATTGGGGAACAAAAGCCATGATAATTCTTATTCAACGTGCTATTCCTTTTTCGCTTCCTCCCACACGTTAATCCATTCATCTTTTGGAGCACCCTGGCCATTAGGACCCCATGAATAGAGTTCGTATGGATGTTTAGCACCTTGTGTTACTTTATACTTAAAATCGTTACCCCAAGGATCGGTAGGAACTTCTTCTTTTTCTATGTATGGTTCTTCCCAACCAGTAATATTTGCTGGTTTTTTAATGAGATCTTTTAATTTTCCTGGTAATTGATGCGTATCACGTTGATATTCAGCAATTGCATTTTTTAAACCATTTAACGATATTTTTGCAGTTCTTCTTTGTGCTTTTTTATACGCGCTATTAACCGCGGGCACAACAAGCCCCATTAATAAACCAATAATTGCGATAGCAATCATTATTTCTACCAATGTAAATCCTGCACGTGCAGAACGTGCATGTTGATCTTTATACGTCATAGTTATCATAAAAACTCCTTTGTAATAAAAATTATCCAATATTTTGAATTTGCTGCGCCATCGGTAACGCAATTGCTACTACAATAAACCCAACAACAACTGCCATCACAATAAGCATAATCGGTGAAATTAAACCAGTCATTGTATCAATAAGCTCAACATATTCTTTTTCATATGTATCAGCAACGGTCAATAACATTTTATCCAACTGACCACTCTGTTCACCTGTTTTAATCAGATAAATAGCAATAGGTGGAAACATTTTTGTTTGCTGCAAATACTCTGCTATTTTACCTTCTTTTACAATATTATCACGTGCAGTACGCAACGCAGATGCTAAAATACGATTATCAATAACACTCACCACAATATCAAGCGCTTCAGCAATATTTACACCACCTTCCAACAACAAACCAAGCGTATAACTGAATTGCACTACTGCATTCGTTTTTGAAAGATGTTTAATTAATGGAAGTTTTAGTTTAAGTTGATCCCATTGTCTACCACCGGCAGGTGTTGCTTTCCAAAATTTAAACAATACTATTATGGCAATTACTGCACCGATAATAATGAAAAAATAGCTAATCATAAAATCAGATAATGCCACGACAAACTGTGTTATACCGGGTAATTCCTGTTTTTGTGACGCAAAATTTTTTGCCATATCTGGCACAATTTTCATGATCATGAGTGCAGTTACAGCAATTGCAACAACAAGCTGTATAACTGGTTGCATCATTGCACTTTTTACTGTTTTTGTTATCGTTTCACGCCGCTCCAAATAAACAGTTAACCGCTCAAGAATTGTTTCTAACTTACCTGTTGCTTCACCAGCACGAACAAGTTGAATATAAATTTTTTCAAATACTTTGGGATATTTAGCGAGTGCATCAGCCAATGATGTGCCTTCTTTAACATCATCTTTAATGCGCACAAGCATTGTTTTAACACCACCTTCAAACTGCTCAATGAGCGTTTCAATTGCTTGTAAAATGGGCACACCTGATTTGAGTAAAATAGCGAGTTGTTTGGTGAGAAGAATTTTGTCTTTAACGGTGATTTTTTTCTCAAAAAGCCGTTTCAAAAAACCTCCGGCAGCAGTTCCACCGGATAGTTCAATTTTGATAGGAAATAGTCCCTGCTTTGTTAATTGTTCTCGTAAGGCTTCTGCTGATGGCGCATCAATCACGCCACTGACCTTCTTTCCTGCTTTTGAAAACGCTTCATATGCATATAACGCCATATAAGATTCCTTAAGAACAATTTTATTTATTGATCAGATAACAATTTTTATGATACCATTAAAACCTGATCCAAGGTTATTATTAATTTTTATACGGAGTCAAACCATGATTCATTATTTTATCACACTTTTTATAATAACTGTTCTTTCCAGTCATAATATAAACACACATGCTTTTCAAGAAAAAGATAGTATGCTGCACAGCCAAGACCATCTTATTGTAGCAATACAAAAAGAATTGAGAACACCAGAATACAAAAAAGAAATCTTACCACACGATTTTTCACACCTTTCTCATCTGATTGCGTATGGTACCAAAGGCAATCAACCTCCTGCATATTTACGCTCTATCATAAAGCTGTTTTCTAATCTGATCAAAAGTTCTCACTATGTTAATGCATACGCTTTTTCCAGCTTACTTGAAACTGTTCCTGAACAGTTAGCTCCTTATTTTTCACTTTCTCAATCAGATGAATATATCTCTGATTCAGCATTTTACGATGCAACCTTTGTTGACCGCTTCCAGTCAACCGTTAACAACATGCTCTATGCAAAATTCAGCAATGAATACGATTCATTCAGACAAAATCCTGATCTCTTTTTACAAAAAATAAGCAATAATATTACAATGATTGCTCAAGAAGAACTTATTCAAGAACAGCTACGCCAAGGCGTTATCAGATTTTGTGAAATTGCTTTAAGTAAACTGGTGTGGGATCCTGCTACACAAGAAGAAACATGGTATATTACTAAAAAAATTGGTGAACAATTAGCAAGCTTCTTGGAGTACAACATTCTTGATGACGTTAATGATTTGGATGATTTATATTGGACATTATTAAACCGTTACTGCTACTTCATGGAACTTACAACTACTGATATGTCTGAATCATTCTACCAAACAATTAGAAATGATCTACGCGCACATGCAGATGACATTATTCTTTTTGCGCTTAAAGAACAAGACTCTTTTGTTGAACCAAAACTTTCATACATGCAACGTACATTGCTTGAAACTGAAACCGATGCGTATCGGCATAAAACAGGGGTTTTAACTCACCAAATATTAGCATAACCTAACAATACATTATAAAACATATGCAAATTCGTGATTAATCATGGATTTGCATATGTTATTTAAATTCAGGAAATATATGGAATTAGAAGTACGACAATCACCACCGCAATCACCAAGAACAGTACAAGTTTCTCAAAAACCAGCTCAAGTAAATTTAGGCCCAGAATATGAAGCAATAAAAAATATGGTCGATGAAAAGTATAAACAAATCCAACAACAAAGAAATTCAGAAAATGCCAAAACACTCAATTCTGCTCTGAGTGAACATCGTGAAACAATCACAACAATATTCAATGAACAAATAACTGAACGTCTCAATCTACTCCTGACCGACTTAGCATATGCAAAACAAAGTATAACAGCGCTACAAAAAGACAACTTAGAACTAAAACAAAAAATTGCATCTTTAGACTCAGGTGCAACTTTTCTAAAATATGCTGCTATAACGAGTTTTTTTGCTCTATTAATTGGAGCAGTTGCAACTTCAGGCAAAATAATGGCTATGATTAATCATGTGATCAATCAAAATATCAAATAAAAAAGAGGAGTGTTGTAATGGAGATACAACAACATCAAAATCCACTCATAGAAATGGTGCACAAAGTTGAAAAAGACGTTAAAAAAATAGAACATCCTTTTGCAGAAATAGAACACAAAACTGGACATCTGGAAGAATCACTCGAGAAAAAAGCTGATGAAAAAGAATTATCCGTCGAAGAAAATGTTGTAGACCAAATACTCAAAAGTCCAAATACAGAAAAACTACTTGAATATATAGCAAATCACCCAAGAACAAAAAAAATATGTGAAGATATAGCAGAAGAAAAAGTAGAACAATTAAAAAAAGAACTTACTGAACAAATAAAAAATATAGAAAATAAATATTCACAAGATGCAGATAAAATGATATCTATTGGCAAGAACATAGCGTATGCTAGTGCTGTTCTAGGGATCATAATCATAGCACACATAGCTATGAAACTATATTCCTAAATTACTGTAGTTACTCAGTCTATCAACACACAAAAAGATCGTAAAAATATGGAACAAACACCACCAGTACCACAAATAGTCATCACACAACCTGCTAAAACTAAGCACAATACAGTAAGCCGACAACAGATATTAGACACAGTAACAAAACACAAACATGAACATAACAATCAAATAAAAGAGATAAAAAAAATTATCTTTCAATCTACTAATCTTCTAAATGAGCAAGAAGAAGCTATTCTAAAGCAACAAGAAATAACTACAAAACATGAAAAATTAATTGATGGACTCAACTCAGAACAAATAAAACTTGATATGTCAATTTTAATGCTCGCTGAGACTGGCACAAGCTTACAAGAAAAATTAGAAAATAATGAAAAAATCACTCAATTATTATGCAAAGCTCGCGGCGATATTGAAACTGAATTTATCGCACTCAAAAAAATAACCTCAAACCTAGAAACCAAAATAAGCAACAACGAAGAACAAATTTCATCGCTGCACAGAGAACTGATCCTACAAAATACGCTTCATGAAATCGAAGCGCAAGAACTCAAAACTACGGTTGAAAAACAAAAGCAGGCAATGTTCAACTTAACAGCGCTCATCTTACTATGGTACTATTCCAAAAAATGAAATATCACAAGTTAGATTCTTTAATCGCATCTAAATAAATATCAATACTATATTCAACTGCAGAAATGATAACTGCATAAAACTGATCAAAATCATCCGTTTGCCGTGCATGTTCAATTGCATCAATATATGCAGAACGCTGTTCTTTTTGAATAATTGCCAACGGATATCCCTGCTGTAACAGTAATAAATTCATCAACAAACGGGCTGTTTTAACATTGTAAATTGTTGCCAATTTATAATGCGCCAGCGCTGCAATAATCACTGGATGATCTGTGACGGAATTTAACCATTGTATAAAAATAATAAGATCCAAAGATGGATCTATTTTTTCTGAACTGTATTTGTAAAGAGCACAAACGTCTTCAACAGAAATAGCATTTTGGCTACGTACAAGCGTTGCAATAAATTTCATTGCTCGCGCACAATCAATAAGTTCAATATGTTCTTGTAATGTTTTACCACCAATAGCAATGCCCTTTTCAACAACAATAGCTGTTTCCATATGGGATAGGCTATTGCCTTCAAGGGCATTTGTTTCATAAATAAAATTTATCGTAAGCCATTCTTGCAAATTTTTTTCTAATTCTGGCGGCAGAGGACGTACTGCATCTAATTGTTTCTTTTTTTCATCAATACGTTTGAGGGATTCTTGTATATTTTCCATACATTATCTTTCTGCTCATCTATCCAATAAGATAGCAAGCTATTTAAGCTGCCCAACGCCCTTACCGCCACGCTTTGTCTAGGTTCAGAAACATATGAGACTAAAAAAAATAAAATCTTAAAGTAATAGATTAGAATTTAATACAATAGGGCCAGCCATAAAAATATCAAATTTAGGAGGCCCTATTATGATGCAGACGAGTATTCTGCAAAAACGACTATATCACATTAATGCAGTAGATGAAACAGACTATTCCAAAATTGTATACGAACGCAGAGATAAGCTTGATAAAATGGTACTTTTGCTCAGTGAAGGATGCTCAGAAAGCGCGGCCTTAGAAGCTATCAATATCCCTCGTTCAACATATTATCGATGGAAGCGAAACTACAGATTATTTGGACTTGCCGGACTGGAAGATGAAAGCAGACGTCCCACTCATAGGCGTAAGCCAAATTGGTCAAAAGAAATTGAATTACGAGTATATGATTTACGTAAAAAATATCCTTTATGGGGCAAGCAAAAACTTGCCGTTATGTATCAACGAAAATACAACATTAAAATATCGCAAAGCATGATTGGAAGAATACTTTCGAAATTATTGAAGCGTGGAAAAATTACACGAGTAAAAGTACTTCTTTATGGAAAAAACGAAACAAAAAAACGTATTTTTGATAACCATGCCCAGCGATGGAAACATGGCATGAAAGCGCGACAAGCTGGTGAATTAGTTCAGATAGACCATATGACGGTAAATATTCCAGGATTTGGATATCTTAAACACTTTAGTGCGACTTGCCCTACCACAAAATACACTGCTTATCAGGTTTATCAGGAGGCGACAAGTAAAAATGCTGCCGATTTTCTTGAGCATATCAAACAGGAATTGCCTTTTCCGATCCGGTCAATCCAAGTGGATGGAGGAGCCGAATTTATGGCATATTTTGAAAATGCCTGTAAAAAAGCCAAGATTCCCCTTTTTGTGCTACCTCCTCGATGCCCCGAACTTAATGGGAACGTCGAAAGAAATAATGGTACTGCAAAATATGAGTTTTATGCTCAATACAACGCATTTCCCAACTTTTATACAATTAGGCAAAATCTACAAAAATTTGGTTTATTCTACAATTTTGAGCGCCCTCACCAAGGAATAGGGCTTTTGACACCCAGTCAATTTTGCGAGAAAATAAATATAAGGCCCTGAAGTCTCATATGTACTGAACCAGGACACGCTTTTGACAAACTGAATTGTTTTTCGTAATATTATAGTAATAATCATAGTTTTATACATTATATCAATATTTCTATTATTTTTACCAAAAGGGACAATTCTTATGAAAAAATATCAATTATATCACGTTTTAACGCTCTTAGTGGGCCTACAAGGTCCTATCGCTATCTTAGCTGAAGAAAGCTTCAATCTCCCTAAGCTAACTGTTAACGTCCATTTGGATAACTTAGATAACTTAAGTGAAGCTATTGGAGATGGCACTAAAGATATTATCAAAGAAGTTGTTACAAGTGTTGCTGAAGGTATTGCACAAGCAGGAACAGATAAATCTTTTGGCAAAAACTTAAAAGAAGGTCTTACTGGCATAACACATCAAACTGCCGATGCCTTTAAAGATGCAATGAATGACAAACATATCGGAGATTCTCTTAGAGAAGGTCTTACAACTGGTGCTACACAAGCAACAGATGCTTTCAAAGATGCAATGAACGATCCAAATCTAAAAAATAGTATTAAAGATGGTGCTGATGCTTGGGCATCTAATGTCGGACAAGCAGCACAAGGAGCACAGCAAGGTCTTGAAAGAGAAGTTTGGCCATCTGTAACAAAAATGAGTAATCAAGGTATTGCTTCAATTTTTAATCTACAAAACGCTATGCAAATAGTCGGACCATATGCATTTGGTGCCGTAGTCTCTATATCTGCAACATATGGAACAAAATTAGCATGGCAACTTCTTGAGAAAAAACTCTTAAATCCAAAACCAACAATTTTATTGCCAGGCGCAAAAGTTGGTCGCTGGGATAGAGTAAGCCGTTGGAGATCTGGATACCAATCGCCTGCAATGATTTTTGATGAACAAGTTAAAGATCGTCTTATAGAAATTGAAGAAAAAACAAAAAATATTCGTGATCATATTTATAACGGTAAAAAAGCAACCTATGATAACTTGCTTCTTTACGGTAAACCAGGTACGGGTAAAACATTATTTGCACAAATCTTAGCAGATAAAACTAACATGGATTTCTTGCCTGTTACTGCAGGTTCATTATTGCAATCTGGTGTTGAAGGTATTAAATACGTCAACGAACTTGTTGATATAGCTAATAATAGTAGATATGGCGCAATTATTTTTGTTGATGAAGCCGATGCTCTCTTTGTAAATAGAGACAGCCTTGACCCTTCATCTGACCATTACAAAGTACTCAACCACATCTTGGCTCTCACTGGTAATGGTAGCAATAAATTTATGTTAATTGCTGCAACAAACCACGCATACGTAATGGATGAAGCAATGGGTCGTCGTTTTCAAGACCGTGTATTAATGCCATTGCCGAACACAACAACACGTAAAGAACTATTCGATCTTTATAATAATAATGTTCTATTTAATACAAAAAATAATGGCACAGAATTTGTTAAAACAGCTAAATCATTACTAACGCCACAACAGATCAATACCTTGGTAGAACAAACAGAAGGTTTATCACACGCTGAAATAAAAGATGCTGTGCATGCAATGCATAAAAAAGCGCTTGCAACCAAGACAGGCATCATCACTATGACACACATTAACAATGCTATTAAACAAGCTATTGAAAAACGTGAAGCACTTGAAGCTGATAAACAAGAGCGTGAACAACATCACAAAGTAATCGCTTAATATTTTATACATAATAAAAGAAAAAGGTTTGCAGACCAATCATGGCTTGCAAACCTTTTTCTTTTATTAAATTTTACTCTTTAAATATCACCTATCACGCTGCTGCATAAAATTTTTGGTACAAAACATATGCGATAATTCCAACAATTGAAGCGCCAAACAATTTTTTGATTCGAGAATAAAACAAAGCCGTTTTGATTGCTTTGTAATCTTGTCTTATTTCTTCTTTTACTTCTTTTCCAAAGTACCCATTAATTCCTTGAGCATATTCCTGCAAGTGCTCTTTGTGTGTACCAGCTTCACGTAACTCTCTTTTACATATAATACCAGCGTCGCACAGCTCTTTTTCAAGATCTTTGGTAGGCACAATTGTTAGTACTACACTACCCTCATTCTCTATATGTCCTGGTTCACAGCATGGCATTTCTTTAAATTGATTTAAAAAAACTTGAGGATCCATCTTATCAAAGCTCGTATTTAGTTGAATTTTAAACCCATTTTCCATACCTTCGAATTGCTTTGAACAAGATAAGAGTTCATCATGACGCTCCTTAAAAGAAACATTTGATTTTCGTGGATCAATATTGTCTTTCATAAAATATCTATAAGGAACCAATGTAATAGGATCAAGAAATTTTTGTAAACTCTGTTCTTCTTCTGATGCCCATCTACTCTTTTCTCCTCGAGTCCACTGATAATATATCATTAAAAAAGGCTCATTCTGTTGACATTGTATGCCATACTCATTGTTCAAAAAATCGATATATTTTTTATCACAATACCGCAATGGATTATAAGTTAATCGGCCAACATGAGCATCAAAAATAACAATTTCATCATTTTTTTCACTACCAAAAACTTGTCCAACACAACCACTCAACACAAGCAACTTCAACAACACGTTTTTCATAATTTTTATCCCCATCGAATACACAAATTGTAATAGATCATAATACAATCATATCCTGACAAACAAATTTGAGCAACTCAGCTATTTTCATTTACAACAACAATCTTTTTCCTGTATTCTTAAACCATGTTTATTCGCGTCAAACTCCTTAATGGATTACCTGAACCTCTCTGGTACACTGTACCACAAAACCTTATCAATAAACCTTTATCAGGTCTTATTGTACAAGTACCGGTACGCAATCGTATCATTCCTGCACTTGTTATTGACGAACACAAAACAAAACCTTACAACATTACTTTTGAATTAAAAGAAATTCATGGCCTTGAACCACTGCCAGCAGATAAACATTATCACAGTTTTTTACACAAACTTGGTGATTATTACCAAGTTGAGCCAATTTATTTTATTAAACGGATTCATCAATTTTTAATCAATAAACCAGAAACCGAACTTATTATAAATAAAGAAGAAAAAAAACCTTATTCCACTTGTAACACGATAGTGTTAACAAGTGAACAAATAAAAGTATGTGATTATACCGCACCCAATATTAGCAACAATAAATTTACACCCGTGCTCATGCACGGCGTAACTGGATCAGGAAAAACAGAGGTTTATAAACATCTGTTTCTTGAAGCGCTCCAACACAACAAAACAAGTTTATTACTGCTGCCAGAAGTTACCCTTGCAATTGCGTTTGAAAATCGTCTGAAACAAGAACTGCCAGATATGCCAATTTATGGTTTCCATTCAGGCAAAACACCCAAAGAAAAAAACAGTGTCTGGAATAACCTTAACAATCAGACACCAATGATTTTAATTGGTGTGCATTTGCCAATACTGCTACCCATTGCCAACCTTGGTTTAATAGTCATTGATGAAGAACATGAAGTTGGGTATCAAGAAAAAAAACATCCCAAAATTAATAGTAAAGAAGCTGCAATTATTCGTGCTCAAACTGCAAACATTCCTATTCTGCTCGGTTCTGCAACACCATCGTTGCAAACATTACACAATGTTAAAACAAAAAAATGGGCATTTTTTCAACTCAAAAAAAGATTCTCTGGGACCTTGCCAACGGTAAAAGTTGTTTCTTTAACTGAAAACAAAAATAGAAAGCAGTTTTGGATCAGTAAAGAATTAGAACATGAGATTAAAGATCGATTAACAAAAAATGAACAAACTATTATTTTCATCAATCGGCGTGGTTTTAGTTTTTTTGTGCAATGCAAACAGTGCACATTTATTTTTACATGCACCGATTGCTCAGTCAGTTTAACCTTACATGAAGACCAACGCTTAGTGTGCCATTATTGCGGCATTCACCACACCTTGCCTGCCTCATGCCCTGAATGCAAAGTTCATGCAGAAAATTTTATAAAAAAAGGAATTGGCACCCAACAAGTTGTTACACTGCTCCAAAAAATGTTCCCGCAAGCAAACATTGCACGCGCTGATTTGGATACAAGTACCAAGAAAAAAGTGTGGCAGCAAACCATCACCGATATGATGGAAAACAAAATTAATATTTTGGTGGGTACACAAACAATTACCAAAGGTTTTCATTTTCCTCATGTAACTTTGGTTGGTGTTTTATGGGCAGATTTGCAACTCAGTTTCCCCATTTATAATGCCTCTGAAACCGCACTGCAACAACTCATTCAAGTATCGGGGCGTGCTGGTAGAAATCACGAACAGAGCACTGTTATTATTCAATCAATGGCAGATCATGAACTGTTTAAACATTTGAATGAAATAGATTATCTTAAATTTTATGCAGAAGAAATGAATACACGCACCGAACTGCAGTACCCGCCCGTTGCACGATTTGCAGAACTTGAATTAAAGCATGTGAATGAACAAAAATTGGAACAAGATGCGTATCATATTGTTGACGTTTTTTACGCATATGCAAAAAATCATACATTAAATGTCACTATTCTTGGGCCTGCAAAGCCACCAGTTTCTAAAATTAAAGCTGTACACAGTCGTAAAATTTATATTAAAAGTGCGAATTTTGCTGATATTGTCACGCTATATAAAGTGATTGATAAAAAACGATATAGCAGTTCGATTTACTTTACGCCAAATCCATTGACCTAATTCGCGCTCAAAGATACCCTTCAACCTGCCGTCGCCAAGGCTATGGCAGGCACGGCAAGTTCTCAAGGCAGGTGTTTACTACTGAGCCTGACGAAGTATCAGGGCGAGCGCGGAAAAACAAGATAAAACATATATATTATCTAACTCTTCATCTAAATCTTTTATGTGCGCTCATCCTGAACTTGTTGAAGGATTAAAGCGCACTATACAAAAAAATTCTTTCTATAATGCTGCAACTCAGCAATCGATTCATACACATCACTCATTGCGCGATGCCGATCAGACTTTTTAAATTCAATATTTTTATTATCAGGATACCAACGCTTAATCAATTCTTTAACACTTGAAACATCAATAATGCGATAGTGTAAATAACTACTAATGAGAGGCATATATTTATCCAAAAAAACACGGTCTTGCCATACCGTGTTACCTGCAAGAATACCAGTTCCTTGTGCACAATTCTGTTTAATAAATGCAAAAATTTGTTCTTCGGCTTGATGCAATGATGTCTGTGAATTGCGAACTTCTTCTATCAATCCCGTTTTACCATGCTGATCCTGACACCATTTACCCATCGCAGCTAATTTTTCTTCAGGTTGGTTAATGACCAAACGAGGTCCTTGCGCAATCACATTCAAATTACCATCGGTAATCACCGTAGCTATTTCCAAAATAACATCAGTTGCTATCACTAATCCCGTCATTTCAAGATCAAGCCACACAAGATTTCCAAGAACTTCATTCTTTGCCATATGTATTCACCTATATAAAGAAAAATTTATTCTTATTTCCCATCATACCAAGATAGATGATTCTTTACCATAATCCCGCAAAACAGTAGAATATAAACGCAGTTTGATATTTGTATAAAACGTAAACCGCAATTGACGACAAACTTACATTAGAATCAATCTATTCTGCGATCATCCTGAGCCTGTTGAAGGGTTAAGCGCTTAATTCTTCAACAAGTTCAGAATGAGCGCAATAAGAACAAAATTTAAGGCTAATAAAATCATGAAAAAAATACGTATTGGCGTCCTGATGGGCGGCAAATCATTGGAAAAAGAAGTATCTTTTAACACCGGCAGAACGGTATGTGACTATATTGATACAACGCAATATACAACGGTTCCACTCTATCAAACAGGTTCAAAAATATATCTGTTACCGTGGCACTTTTTACATCGTGGCAAAACAACAGATTTTGAACATCGCTTACATAACGAAGCAGAATATATTGCATGGGACGATCTTAAAAATTATGTAGATTTTATCTATATTGCTCAACATGGTCGCTATGCTGAAGATGGCACATTGCAAGGCTTTTTAAATATTCTTGGCATCCCTTATCTTGGTTCCAATGTTTTTGCAAGTGCATTGCGCACCGATAAAATTATGCACAAAACATTTTTAAATAACGCTGGCATTGCAACTCCAAAATTTGTTGCTGTTGAACCATATGAGATTGATAACTTTGAAAAATATAAAAATAATATTCTTAAGCAACTTGAAAATCTTTATCCACGCGCTCGCCCTGAACTTGTTGAAGAATTAAGCGCTCAAAGATATCCTTCGACAGGCTCAGGACGAGCGCACAAGAACAAAAATAACACACCTGATATCAATGATCTTTTCGTTGTTAAACCATTTAACGAAGGCTCAAGCCTTGGTATTTCCATTGTTACCAAAGATAATCTAGAAAACGCACTCAAAAAAGCGTGCTACATTGAACCTGGCAAAAAAAAGCGTGTACTTATCGAAGAAAAAATTACCGGCATGGAATTCACCTGCATCATTTTAACTGATCATAAAACTGGCGAACTTTTTGCGCTTCCTCCAACAGAAAGTGTTTCTGATGAAGAAGTTGGTTTTTTTGATTATGAACAAAAATACATGCCAGGAAGAGGTATAAAACGCACTCCAGCACGTTGCAGTGATGAAATAACAAAACATATTCAAGAAACATGCATACACGTCATGCAAACATTAGAATTTGATACAATGTGCCGCATTGATGGGTTTCTAACACATGATAACACAATTGTTATTATTGATCCCAATACACTTTCTGGGATGGCACCATCAAGTTACATTTTTAACCAAGCAGCAGAAATTAATATGAGCCCTGCGCAACTTGTTAACTATATTATTGAAACAGAACTACACCGCTATAACCTCATAACCACAGATATGAACAATACAACATCAGAAATATCATCACTCATTCAAAAAATTCGTGTTGCCATTTTACTCGGTGGTGCATCAAATGAAAAAGAAACATCACTCGATTCTGGCCGCAACGTCTTTTACAAATTATCGCCACACAAATATGATCCTATCGCAGTTTTTGTGAGCGACGCATTAGAACTGTATATCTTGACACAATCACAACTGGTGCGTAATTCAACAAAAGAAATTATTGAACTGTTACAACCGTCACAAAAAATTAAATGGAGCGATTTATCTGCTATTGCAGACTTTGTATTTATTGGGCTCCATGGTGGTGAAGGTGAAGATGGTTCTGTGCAAGGTACATTAGAAATACTTGGCATGCCATATAACGGATCATCTGTGCTTGCGAGCGCGCTGTGTATGAATAAATATAAAGCGAATGAGCTGCTTGCTGCGCACGACTTTAATGTACCTAACAATATTTTGCTAACAAAACATCAATGGGATAATTCTTTATCTCAATCTAATTCTTACTGCGCTCGTCCTGAACTTGTTGAAGGATATCCTCGAGCGCTCGAAAATATTTCCCCCGCTCCCCCTGAGTGCCACGATAGTGGTGTATCGAAGGGTTACGAGCGAATAAAAGAAATCACAACAAAATTATCATATCCATTAATAGTCAAACCGCACGATGATGGCTGCAGCGTGATGGTGCAAAAAGTAACCAATGATGAAGAATTAATCGTGGCAATAGAAAATGTATTACAAGAAAAAGATGCAGTGCTCATAGAAGAATGTATCACCGGCATGGAACTCACTGTTGGAGTTATGGGTAATCAACATCCCCGCGCATTGCCACCAAGCCAAGCAATTTCTTTAAGTGGTGTACTTTCTATAGAAGAAAAGTTTTTGCCAGGCGCTGGTGAAAATCAAACACCTGCACCACTACCACAAAATGCATTAGAATTTGTGCAACGCACTATGGAACGTGCATTTACAACGTTGCAATGCAAAGGATATTCACGTATTGACTGTTTTTACCAAACAGCCGAGCAAAGCCCAACCAAAAAAGAACGGGTAATTATTTTAGAAAACAACTCATTGCCTGGATTAACACCTGCAACATGCTTGTTCCATCAAGCAGCTGAAATTGGTTTAAAACCGATGGATTTTCTGGATCAAATAATTATGCTGGGATTTGAAGAACATAGACCTGCAGTCATCAATTCTTCCTTTCGCGCTCATTCTGAACTTGTTGAAGAATAAATCCGCATATACGATAAAAAAGCAGCTACCTGTTTTAGTAACAGATCGCTGCTTTTTTTATTAAACTACTTTTTCTTATTGACCAGATACTGGTACGTTACTCAATACATATCTAATTTGTTCAAGTTCTTTTTGCTGCTTCTGCAAAGAAGTATATTTTCTATACATTCCATAAAAAGCAATTGCTGGAGCAATAGTATAAACCAATAAAGGAAGACCCCAATCAATATATTTATTTATATTTTTAGAAGGTCTTAGTAAAAAATTACCAATATCATAAGCTAAATCACCAACATGAGCATCCCTGCGAATGGTATATCCAGCCCATGTTGACGCCTCTATAACAGGATTTAATAAAGCAGCTATCCAATAAGGCCATGTTGACGATTGATTAGTCGCTTGTATTTCCTGCGCAAGGAAAGCCTCTCTCTTCTGTAAAATGCCAGCCAATTCTTTGCTCATAAACGGACGCTTGGAAAAATCAATATTCTCGACCTCTTCACGATACTTTTTCGCTTCTTCTGCTGTTAATCCTGTAAAATATTTAATAATATCTTTTTGAGCAGTAAATGCTACACTACTTACGCAAACAAGCGCACTCATCAGCATTATCATCTTCTTATTCATATAAACCCCCTTGTAAAAATCATTAATTTTATTTCTTATTGTAATAATACCATAAAAAATAAGGCCTGTACAAGAGTTATGTTACTCTATCTTTTTAATCAAATCCCCAGCAAATCGCCAACTTAATACATCCGCTTGCGGCCATTTTTGATTTTCTGACCCGCCATATATAACATAGCGCGGTGCTTGCGGGGTATCAGTAGTTTCCTGCCATAAACTGATTTCTTTAAAAAAATCGGTGACAACAGTTTTGCCTGCTTTAATTTCAATCGCGGTCGGATAACGTGATCCTTCAAAAACACAATCAATTTCTCGTCCAATATGATCACGCCAAAAGTACAGCGATGGTTGCTGTTCAAGATTATATTGTTGCTTGAACAAATCACTAATGATAAAAGATTCAACCAACCCACCACGTAAATAGTGATCTGACAGTTCCTCTGCAGAGCGTATCTTCAACAATGAACATGCCAATCCCGTATCCACAAAATAAAGCTTGGGGGACTTAATAAGCCGTCTTCCAAAATTTTTATAATAAGGATATAAAGAAAAGGCTACATAGCTTGCTTCTAATAATCCAATCCACTCTTTGACTGTACTATGATTAATACCACAATCATTTCCCAAAGAACTTAAATTGATAACTTGGCCAATACGCCCTGCGCATAGTCGCATAAATTTTTGAAAAGTACCAAGGTCAGCAACCTTTTTAATTTGCCGCACATCACGTTCCACATATAAACGTATATAGTTGGCATATAATCGCTCAATAGAAACATCTTGCGCATGTGCCTTGGGATAACACCCTTTATGCACAAGTGTTTCTATTCTTGCTGGTAATAGCTCTGCTTCTTTAAGCTCACTAATTGATAATGGTAACAACGTAAGAACCGCCATCCTTCCTGCCAATGTTTGCGTAATTGCTTCATCAACCAAAAAGTTCTGCGACCCAGTAACAATAAAAAAACCATTCTTTTTTTCCCGATCAACAATGGTTTGCATGTAAGAAAGTAAGGATGGTGCATGCTGAATTTCATCCAAAATAATACCTGATGCTGTTGGAGACTCTGTCAAAAATTGCCTTGGATCTGATAAAGCCAAAGCAAGAACATCCTGATCTTCAAGGGATATATACGCATGATGTGGAAATAATGTTTGTGCTAGGGTTGTTTTTCCTGACTGACGAGGACCAACAATAGCAATTACTGGATATTCCATTGACGCTTCAAGCAACCGATCGGTTAAAGCTCGTTTTATTAACATTTTTTATCCTTTATTTTTTGGCATATTTTGTACAAATTGAGGATCAGATTCGCAATTTGTACAAAATTATATCTGAAATTAACGATCCAATCAATATCTTTAAAAAATGTGTCCGGGTTTGCTTATTTTAAACACTTTTACTTACAAATACGTAACAATTTTGTTACAATAAAGTTACAAGGTTATAACTAAAGGAATTTTTATGTCTAAAATATTAAGAGTAAGCGATGAGGCATACTCAAAGTTAGCACAAATAACTAAGAGTACTGGTTTATCAAACCAAGATGTCATCAATAAAGCTTTAGAGAATCTCGAACGAGAAACTTTCTTAAAACAAGCAAATGAAGCCTATGCTGCTATGAAAAAAGATCCAAAACAATGGCAGGAGCATCTCGAAGAAATAGCAGTATGGGAAGCAACACTAGCAGATGGATTAGAAGATGAATAACCACAAACCTTCTCGAGGCGAAGTTTGGTTTGTTCATTTAGATCCTGTTGTTGGTCATGAACAGGCAAAAACGCGTCCATGTCTTGTTATATCAGATGATATTTTTAATCACGGCCCTGCCAACTTGCACATCATTGTACCCTTAACCTCAAAAAACAAAAATAACCCTTTTCGTGTATCTTTAGAATGGCTTGAAGGCGGGTCAGATATTGAATCATTTATTCTATGCGATCAGATCCGCTCAGTATCACGACAACGTTTTAAAAGGAATATCTTAGGTTCGGTCACTCTAAAAACTCTTGATCGAGTACAATATGCCTTAGGTATGTTATTACGCGGAAAAATTACTCTATAATGCTGTCTATTTACTATTTCTGCACCCGATAATACAACAACTTAGCAATTTCAGTGGTGCCAAAATATGTTCCCACAATACAGAATATAATCGCCATATCATGCAATGATGGTCGTACAAAAGAAAAAAGTGTGTGCCCTAACGCTGTAAACGGTAAAACTAAAACAATGCTTGTCGCAAACACACAAAGCCCTGATAACAGTAATGATGGATATGGCTTTTTTAAGAAAAAAGATTTTGTACGCAATGAAAAGATCAAAACAAATTGGAACAGTGAACTGGTGATAAACCAACTTGTTTGTAACAATTCAGGATGAGATTTAAAAAACATAAAAATTAAAAAATCAAATGGCAGACGAACAAATCCAAAAAAGAATGTTGCAAAGCCAATCTCTTTCATTGAATACCGTAACGGCTTTCGCAACTCTTTTTCATTCACCGGATCAGTGGAAATAGAAATTAATGGAAAATCAGTAATCAGATCAAGAAATGTTAACTGCAACGGCAACATCGGTAAATAATCAATCAACAGTGATGAAAAGATAAGTGCATAAAAAAGAGCAATATTACACGAAATAGTGATCTTTATATATTTGAGTGTATTGATAATGGTTTTTCTGCCTTCTTCTATCCCCAACAAAATATTGTGCAAACTTTTTTGTAGCAAAATAATTTCTGCAGCTTCACGCGCAACTCCTGCCGCTGTGTTAACTGCAATGCCAACCTGCGCACTTTTTAATGCTGGTGCATCGTTAATACCATCTCCCAAATACCCAACCGCATATTTTTCTTGGAGATACGTAATAATTTCATATTTTTGTTGCGGCGTTACGCGTGCAAAAATAGTGTGTTTATATGCTAGAGATTTTTTTTCTTTTTCCGAAAGTTTTGCAAAATCAGCACCAAGCACCACATTCTCTTTTTTATTCTCTAATCCCAACTGCTGCGCAATAGAAAAACAGACATCTGCACTGTCACCACTTAATATTTTAATCTGCACACCCAACTCTTGTGCTTTTTTGATTGCTTTTTCTGCTGTGTCTTTTAATGGATCAGCAAAAGCAATTAATCCTAAACTGTCATACGATTTTTCTTTATCTAATTCTTCTTTATTGAATTTTCCCGTTACCTGTTTGACTGCTATTGCAAGAACACGGCTTCCCTGCGTTTCATGTTCCTTAACCCATTTTGTAATAGCAGCAGTTTCATGCTGTTTGCTGCACACAGGTAAAATATATTCGATCGGGCCCTTTGTGATCAAAAGATGTGTAGCACCTTTGTGTACTAATGAAATGCTACGGTATCGTTCATACGTAAATGGAAGTTCTTCAACTATTTCATACTTTTGTAACTCTTTTTTTTGCGCATCATTCAATGCTTGTACAACAGCTAGATCAAAACCACTCAACACAGTTTTATGCGCCGGCATCACTATTGATTTCATGAGTGCTGCATACAGTAATAAATTTTTATCTTTGATATCATATACATCTTTGACGGTTAATGCATTTTCTGTTAATGTTCCTGTTTTATCACTACAAAAAACTTCAAGCGATCCAAAATCTTCAAGTGCTGATAACCGTTTTACAATAATTTTATGTTTATGTAAGGCCATTGCTCCCTGTGTTAAACAAAATGTAATAACCACGGGTAATGCTGAAGGAATCGCACTGATTGCAAGCGCACCTGCAAAGAGCAAAAATTGAACTAATGACATCTGCCCTGATTTAAAAAAAATATTCACTGCAAAAACTAATGCAAGACTGATACCAACAAGAACAAACACAATTTCTGCAAGTCGTGTTGTTCCTTGTGCTAAGACACTTTTAATAACTGTTTTTGTTGCTAATTGTGCAATGGATCCCATTTGTGTGTGCTGGCCTGTTGCAAACACAACACCAATAGCATTACCATCCATGACAACTGTACCTGCATATCCTAATGTATACGCATCATAGATTGCAGTTATTTTTTTATCAGTCTGCTCATGCATTTTTTTCACTGGCATTGATTCACCAGTCAACATAGATTCATCAACTGTGCAATTTTCTGTTGTAATAAAACGACAATCAGCAGGTATAATATCTCCTGCTTGCAGCTTTATGATATCACCAGGAACAAGCTGATTTGTTTGAATAACATCATCTTTATTATCACGATGCACAACTATATGTGATTGAAGATAAGATTTCAGCAGCTCCATGGCACGATTACTATGATATTCTTGATAAAAACCAATTGCTGTATTTGCAACCATGATGATAATCAAAATGGTGCATTCGGTATATTCTTGAGTAAAAAAATAAACTGCAGCAATGACTATGAAAATTAAAATGAATGGATTTTTTATCTGATTTTTTAAAACATCAAACCAGGTTACGGTTGTTTTTTCTAATTCATTAAGACCATATTGCGTGAGACGATTTTTGACTTCTGCTGATGTTAATCCTTTTTCAGATGACTCAAGTTTTTTAAGAATATCTTTTATGGTGCTGTTGGCAAAAAAAGAAATATCTTCATTCCATTCAGAAGCTATTTTTTTATTATGCTTTACCATATTTTTTTCTCATGTAGTAATACGTCAACTTAACTCCTTCAGCCACAACCAAATTAAATAGAACTACTCCAACCAACCATGGTACATGTTGCCACTCCGGTGTAGTAAATGAAAAAATTTTATTGCCAAAAGCCGTGCATGGTAAAATAATTGCAGTCAAAACAACAAACGTAGAAAGCAGTACCATTGTCATCGATGGATGATGTGCTCTGAAAAATAGTAATGGTGTGCGGAATAAAAATATAAAAATAACTTCTGAAATAGTACTTGTTATAAACCAACTTGTTTGCAGCGTTTCAGGGAAATGTGATCTAAAAACAAAAAAAATCGTCATATCAGCAATGAACATAATAATACCAAACAATGTAATCAAAATAGCGGCATCAACCATATCATACGTCAGTGGCTTTTGAACCTCTTCAGGGCTCACGTTATCAGTAGAAATTGCCATCATCGGCAAATCAGTCAGTAAATTTAAAAAAAGTAACTGCATCGGAAGCATTGGTGGATAACTCACCAATAATGATGCAACTGCAAGTGCATAAAAATGTCCAAAACTTGGAGCGTTTGTCATCTTTGTGTATTTCAAAGTATTCACAATAGTACGTCTGCCTTCCTCAATACCCAAAACAACGCTGCGCAAACTTTTACGTAATAAAATAATTTCAGCAGCTTCGCGTGCAACAGGAGCTGCATCATTCACGGCAAAACTCACGTGTGCCATTTTAAGCGCAGGTGCATCATTAATTCCATCACCCATGTAACCAACGGAATATTTTTTCTTTAAGTGCCCAATAATTGCATATTTTTGTTCAGGATTAACGCGCGCAAACACAGAACGGTTATTAGCAAGAAAATCTTTTTGTTCTTCTGAAGCTTTTTCAAAGTCCTCACCAAGCACAATATTTTCAACATTTTCTTCAAGTCCCAACTGCTTTGCGATGGTATAGCATACATTCTTACTATCCCCGCTCAGAATTTTTATCTGAATTCCAAGCTCTTTTGCTTTTTGTACGGTTGTTAATGCAGTTTCTTTTAGTGGATCTTGAAACCCAATTAAACCAATTGTTTCATAATCATGATCATCAGCTTCAATATCATAGGTGTCACCGTTGTATGTGGTTATATTTTTTGTTGCAATTGCAAGAATACGGTTTCCCTTGTGTTCTTCCGTTTCAATCCATGAATGAATCGTCTTTTTTTCGTCATCGCTTAAAAAAGGACATTTTTCAATCACAATTTCAGGAGAACCTTTAAGAATAAGTGTATGTTCATTATCTTTTTGTACCAATGCCATACTTTGTCTTTTTTGCGGTGTAAAAGGAGATTCTTTAAGTAATGTGTGTTGTGCTATTTGCGCATCATGTTCATCAGTCAGTTTTTTTTGTAATGCTAAATCAAACCCTTTTGTCATACTTTCTTTGCCTGTTGTTTGCGCGGGAGAAGAGACTACTGCATACATCAATGTTGCATCAGGATTATTCCCATAAATATCCTGCACACTTAAAGCATTTTCTGTTAATGTTCCTGTTTTATCAGTACAAAAAACTTCAACAGAACCCAAATCACCAATTGCAGATAAACGTTTTACAATAACATTGTTTTTTTTGAGTGTTGATGCGCCTTGCGATAAACAAAATGTAATAACCATCGGCAATCCTTCTGGAATTGCCGTAATAGTAAGTGCTGCTGCAAAAAGAAAGAAATCAATAAAGCTGAATTCTCCTCCGCGCATCACAATATGAATGAGTGCCATAATAAGCAAACTTGCAAACACCAAATAAATTGTAAGGCGTGCAATAGAAACAGAACCTTTTTCTAAGCTACTTTTGTTAACGGTTTTATTTGTTAAGGCTGCAATGGTACCCAGCGCTGTTGCAGCACCTGTTGCAATAACAACCGCTTTACCTTTGCCTTGTGTGATTGTGCTTCCCGTAAAACCAATATTCTCTGCTTTGTATGCATCAGTTGCAATATCTTGCATTGCTTCACTTTTTTTAGCAACAGCAATTGATTCTCCCGTCATACTTGATTCATCAACTGCAAGATTATCAACTTCTATAAATCTACAATCTGCAGGAATAACATCACCTGCATATAAAATAATAATATCACCAGGAACTAATTGATTGAGCGGAATATTAACTTCAGCATTATCACGCTTAACTGTTACTTGCGACATAAGACATTTTTTAAGCGCCTGCATTGCAGAATTACTGCGATATTCCTGAAAAAAACCAATACCAACATTAATAAAAACAATAATTCCAACGATTGCAGCTTCTGCTAATTGATGAGTTAATCCATATGCAAGGCCAATTACCAAAAAAACTAACATGAACGGGCTCATGATTTGAGCTTTTAGAATCTGCCACCACGTAACATCAACTTCTTTAATTTCATTAAGACCATATTCTTGTAGACGTTGTTCTACTGTTGACTGTGTCAACCCTGATGAAGATGAATTAAGATCTGTGAGCGCTTCTTCTACTGAAATATTGGTATAAAAAGAAAATTTTTTATTTTCCATTTTAATAAGCCCTTTGCAAGCTTTATGTAATTCCTTTTTTTTACCAATGTAAGGAATCTTACAGTCAGAATGCAATTATTTGTGCGTAGTGCTATTTTTCGTTATAATTCATCCCAAAAAGACCAGAATTACTAAGGAGTACATAATGAAACACATTTGTTTAATCATCTCATTTTTTTTATGCAGTTCTCATACAGCACATGCTATGGAAAAAGAAAAAGAAAAATTAAAACCTATAGCCAGCATATTACAATCAATAAAAACATTACCAAAAAAAGTTGCTGCACCATTTATTAAAAAACAATCAAAAACACCTATACTTATCGTAGAGAAAACACACTCTGAAGGCCATGCATGCGTTCAAGCTATAAAAGATAATGATCCAGAACAATTAGAATTGGAATTATCTATAATGGGAGCGGATGTTAATTACATCAGTAATGGAAAATCACTTTTTTATATAGCATGTGAAGAAAGAGCCACAAAACATACCAATACAAATATTCTTGAAATATTGCTTACGCATGAAAATATAGATCTCACTTCTCGAAATGCACGAGGATCAATACCTTTAGATGTGGCATGCCAACTGGGTTTAGCCTCAACAGTTGCATCTATGCTCAAAAAATCACCTGCAGCTGTATATTACAGAGATACACATGGTTTTACTCCATTACATACAGCAGTAGCTTGTGGAAAACAAGATTGTATCAAATTACTTCTTTCTCATGATACCAATCTTACTGGACTGCAGGATTATGCTGGCAATACTCCATTGCATATAGCGATAGCTCTGAGAGAAAACTGTATTGAGCAACTTCTTTCTTATGATATCAGTAATATTAATCGTCAAAATTATAATGGTGATACTCCATTACATCAAGCATGCGTGCGTGTACTACCAGAGTATATTACATTACTTATACAAAAAGGAGCAGACACCACAATTCAAAATCATAACCAACAAACAGCTCCATATCTACTTTTTTCTATGTTTCGTCCCGATAATTATCGAGAGTTTCTTAATAATTGCGACCCACATGTTAGGCACCAATTTGTTTATGCAACAGATCACAACAATAATACCCAACTACATCTTTGTGCAGCAATAGCAACAGAATATCCTCTTCAACAACACATACATCAATCTTACCTCGAATTGCTGGTCTCTCAAAATATAGATCCTACAGCACAAAACAGTGATGGCAAAACAGCTTTAGATCTTGCACATGAAGCGTGTACGAAGCTACACGATTTATATCAAATGGAACAACTGCCATACATACAACAAGCTTTAGATAATCAAGAAATTATTTTGATACATTTCTTAATGTATGCTAATCCTTCTCCAAAAATAAAAACACAACTTCAAAAGCCACTATTTCGTATAGAAGCAACACAACCAGAAATCAGTCAAAACATGACACAATACACAGATCTCTCGCAAGCACAAAAAAAATGCCTCAAAGGCGTAGAAGAAAACGATCTATCTCTTGTAAAAGAAAGCTTATCAGAAGGCGCAGACATTAACTTTTATAATCAAAAAGGAGATACACTTCTATCCCGAGCATGCACAGTTGCAAAAAAAAGTATTATAAAAGAGCTTCTTGAGCAACCTATCAATCTCAAAGCTATCAATACACGCACAGGAGATACACCACTGCATGCTGCATGTAAAGCTCCTTATTCTGATCGCTGTGGCCGAGACGCTATTGTTGCACTATTACTTGCCAAAGATCCTGATCTTGCAACCATTACAAGCATGGATGGCACAACACCTCTTGATATTGCGATGAGACTTGAAAACACAGATTGTCTTAAAAATATTTTGAAATACAATCCTGCAGTAGCAAGCACAATCAATAATAAATTTAATAATGAAACTCCATTATATGCTGCTGTTAAAAACCTCAACATCAAACAGATTGAATTACTATTGAACGCTGACAAGAAAGGTATCAATCATCAAAATAATAAAGGCGATACCGTATTACACCACGCATGCAGTTGCACTTCTTATACAAAGGAAATGTGCGATATTATTAAACTACTTATTATCAACGGCGCTGATACAACAATTAAAAACCATAATAAAGCAACACCTCTCGTTGAACTTTTTTCTGACATTTCTGCACCTGAATTTAAGATAGTTGATTTTTTACTTGCAGAGCATCCTGATATTTTTGAAATACTCATACAAACAAAAGACAAAAACCAAAACACCCAATTCCATTTATGCACACAGCTACAAATTTTTAAGGATAATTTTGAACAGTATGTATTACTCCTTAAAAACAACAACCTTGATATTCATACAAAAAATAAAGACGGCAGAACTGCTGTTAATCTTGCAGAGAGACGCTATGAAAACTTATATAATCTCTATACAAAAAAAAGATCACCGTACTTAAAATGGTCTTTTGCTACTCAAGAATATATTTATCATACTTTTTTACGCGTTACCCAACCACGAATATCATGCGCAAGTTTTAAACAAATATTTGACCAACAAACAACTGGCTGGCCTGAATTTCCACGAGAATTAATTCAACACATTATACGTACTTATTATACTCTCAACCTAGAAACCATCGTTGCTAAAAAATATAAGAACAACAAAAAATATTATGATGATTACATTGAAAACAAACAGGAAATAAGACAACAACTGCTTGCAAAACCTGAACCAAAATTATTATGGGGCACAGTGTAAATTATTGCTAATTAGAAATCTCCTCATATATCATATATGAAAAGAAGTATAAAAATGAATATGGGGAGAAAATAATGAAAAAAAGTTGTTTTGTAACATTATCTCTCATATTTATTCTTAATAATAACGCTCTTTATGGCATGATGGCCAACAAAGCACGTCGATCTTTTTCATATAAAACTGTTCAACAACCAAAAACATTCAATTATACAAATCCCCACCGCAAACCAATACTGATTGATCGTGTTAAACAATACTATAATCAAATGAAGCAAGGCTTTTCACAGTGGTGGCATGGTACAAATTACCCACAAGTTACACTGAATGAAACTACTGTACTCTTAAACAACATTTCCACTAAAAAGCCTGCTGCTATGAAAGATTTTAACACTTTTCTAGAAACAAAAGACCAAGATAGCATCAACCAACTTCTCAACAAACTTATTTTTTCACAACATGAAATTGACTTTCTCGATGCAAAAGTAATTGAACTTTTTTTTGGATTAGCTTTAAACAATAGAAACTATAAAAAAATTGCCGCTAAAGTTATTCATTGGGCACAAGAAAACATTATTCAACTTTTCAATCAAAATATCACTATTACCAATGATTCTTTTTTAATCACTTTGCTCCAGATCGATTATGATCTCGACAAAGAACTTATTGCTGTAATTCATGATAATTTAGACTATATACAACAACAGCCAACAGGAGCACAATTTCTTACTCTATTACAAAAACAGCATCAAAAAATATATGATGCAATTATGCAACGCAAGCAAACGGTTAAAGGGATATTAAAAGAAGGTGTACAAAAATCCCTTGAAGAACTCAGAACAAGAGAATAACTGAAATTGTCCCAACCCTTGAATTATATAAACCACCCTCTTCATACTCAAGAAAAAAGGACAATACTATGTTTAAAAAAACTATCATAATAGCCCTTCTATTTGGAACAGGATGCATGATGAGTAAAGCAGACAATTCACTCAAAGAATATCGGAAAAAACGTGATTTAAAAAAATCACCTGAGCCTTCCGGTAAAAAAAGACGCTCCTCAAAAGATTCAAATATTTTTGTTATCCAAAAACATGATGCAAGTCATTTACACTACGATTTTAGATTAGAAATTGATGGAGTCCTTAAATCATGGGCAATTCCCAAAGGCCCTTCAACAGATCCGCATGATAAACGTCTTGCTGTTGAAACAGAGGATCATCCAATGGAATATGCCAGCTTTGAAGGAGTCATTCCAGAAGGTGAATATGGCGCAGGACCTGTGATTGTATGGGATACAGGGACGTTCGATAACATCAAAGAAAAAGACGGTAACATTGTTCCACTTTCTCAATGTTATAAAAATGGGCAGATAGAAGTGAGTTTGCATGGTAAAAAATTACAAGGTGGTTATGCGCTTATCCACACGTCTTTTGGTGATGATGCAAGAAAAAAAGATTGGTTACTCATTAAAATGAACGATGATTATGCTGATGCACGCCGTAACCCCGTTAAAACAGAACCTAAATCAGTCATTTCTGGAAAAACAATAGAAGAAATGCAATCCAAAAAAAAACTAAAAAAATGAAGATCAAAAGCGGCCGCTACACCATTGAACTGAGCAATACAGACAAAGTTTTGTTTGGGAAATCAGGCGCAAGCCAGATGAAGCTCGCAAAAGCGAAGACTGGAATCACTAAAGGCGAATTAGTAGATTATTACAACTATATTGCTCCGACTATGCTGCGCTATTGCGATAAACATCCTATTTCTATGAAGCGGTACCCAAATGGTATCAATCATGAAGGTTTTTTCCAAAAAGAGGCTGGGGAATATTTTCCGGACTGGATCACGCGTGTTGCTATCCCCAAACAAACAGATGGGGTAGTGAACACGGTTGTGATTGATAAAACTGCAACAATTGTATATTTAGCTAATCAGGCATGCATCACACCACATATCTGGCTCAGCCGAACTCCTCACCTTAATAAACCCGATCGCATGATTTTTGATCTTGATCCTTCAGGTAAAACATTTTCTTTTTCTGATGTCCAAAAAGTAGCCAAAGAGATCAAAACAATACTCGATGCCTGTGATCTGCCCAGTTTTTATATGCTCACTGGATCGCGTGGTGCTCATATTATAATACCACTCAAACGCGCAGATACATTTGAAGAAACACGCGCATTTACGCACGATATTGCGACATTGATTGCACATCAATTTCCAAAAATGTTTACCATTGAAGTTAGTAAAAAGAAGCGGGGCAAGAGAGTTTTTATTGATTGGTTACGTAACAGTTTTGGTGCCACAGCAGTCGCTCCCTATGCAGTCCGTGCACATGAAGACGCACCTGTTGCAATGCCAGTAACATGGAAAGAATTGCAATCATCTGGTATGCATTCACAAAAATACAATATCAACAATATCAAAAAGCGCATGAATAAAGTTGGCGATATCTGGAAAGGAATGGAAAAACATGCGGTCTCGCTCAAAAAGGCGAGGAAGGTACTTGATAAATTGATAATGATTAAATGAGTTCGTATGTTTCGACAAGCTCAACACGAACGGATCATGTATTTTTCCCGTTCGCACTGAGCCTGTCGAAGTGAGCGAACGCAAACGAAGGAGTCGTTTATGATGACACTCGTCTTAATTATCGCACTGATCGGTCTTGCAATCTCTATCTACGGAATCAAAGTAGAACAAAGCATACAAGAAAATAAATTCTACAAACCTGCGTGCGATATTTCCAATAAAATATCATGCTCAAGGCCCATGCTCAGTGAATATAACAAAATGCTTGGTATTTCCAATATATGGGCTTGCGCGTTATATTATTGCGTAATTATTGCATCAACATTCATGGAATTACCAATTTTACCACTGATACTATCTATTGTTGGATGTGCAGTTTCTGTTGTATTTGCATACATTTTATATTTTAAGATACATTCATTCTGTTTAATCTGCACATCATTGTATGCAATTAATATAGCACTCATGATTGCATGTTTTTTTTCTTGAAATTTTTATAATGGAGTAGTAGGTTTTTTAATATGAAAATTTTTTTAGATACTGCACATACAGAGTCTATAGAAAAATGGGCTCAAACCGGACTGATTGATGGTGTAACAACCAATCCAACTCATTTAAGTAAAGAAGGCAAGAATCCTGTTGAACAGATTCTTGCCATTTGCGATATATTACCATCAGGGAGCATTAGCGTGGAAGTAACAGAAGAAGAACCCCAACAAGTATACTTGCAAGCGCGTAAACTTGCTTCTTTATGCGATAGCATTGTTGTAAAAATTCCTTGCCATGCACGTTATTATACCGTCATAAAAAAACTTATTGCTGAAGGTATACCTCTTAACATCACGCTTGTATTTTCTCTCTCTCAAGGATTAATGATGGCAAAACTTGGTGTACAATATATTTCCCCTTTTATTGGAAGATTAGATGATATTGGGGGAAATGGCATTGAATTGGTGCAACATTTACGTCACATGATTGATTGGTATGATTTTGAAACAGAACTTTTGGCAGCATCAATCAGAGATGTTAATCATTTTGAACAGGTAATTCTTGCCGGTGCTGACATTGCAACTGTACCTGTTAAAGTTTTTGAACAATCCCTTGAACATCAGTTGACTGATAAAGGAATGGCACAATTTTTAGCTGACTGGAAAAAACTTAACGTCAATCGGTTTCCATAAATTATGCGTATTTTTTTTGTTACCAACAACTATATCCCCTATTCTGGTGGAGTCACTCAATCAATTATCGCAGAAACAAATGCTTTGCGCGCACAAGGGCATGAAGTTTTTATTATCACACTCGACTTCCTGGGCAAAAAAAATAAAGCGCAAAGCGATCCAGAATACGTTATTCGCATTCCATGCCCTATCAAATTCATATACAAAAAAAATTATATGGCAATCCCTTGGCGTTCAACACACGCGATAAAAAAACTGCTCCAACAATACAAACCAGACATTGTTCACGCACATCACCCTTTTTTACTTGGTGTCAGTGCACTGCACGCAGCACACAAGCTTAATATTCCATGCGTTTTCACCTACCACACAATGTATGAAGATTATGCACATTATGTACCGCTACCCAAATACTACACAAAAAAATTAATCCATATCTTAGTCAAACACTTTTGTAATGCAGTTGATGGTATTATTGCACCAAGCAGCGCAATTAAAGAATATTTATGCGCACAGCAGATCGCAAAACCCATAGCAATAATTCCAAGTCCATTGCGTCCAATGTTTATCACAGAATCTTCCGTTCGTCCTGAGCCTGTCGAAGGAAACGAAGGCCCATTCGCTCACTTTAATCCCCAATCTTCACTCCATTCCAATTGGGGTCCCCGTCAAAAGGAACTGGAGATGGGGTCAAACAAGCTCAGTGCGAACGGGATCAAAAACAATTTATTCAACAAAAAAATTTTCAACCTCCTTGTTGTCAGTAGATTTGTTCAAGAAAAAAATATTCCATTCGTTTTTGATATCTTTAAGCAACTGCCTGATAATTTTAATCTCACGCTTGTTGGGTACGGTAATCAATACGATGCAATGCAAGATTTGGCATTCAATACACTAAAATTCTCTCATGATCGAATACATTTTATATATAAACCATCGCAAGACGAACTTCTCAATCAATATCGCAATGCAGATCTTTTTATCTTTTCATCACAAACAGATACACAAGGAATAGTGCTCGCTGAAAGCATGTCGCAGGGTGTTCCCGTTATTGCAATTGATGGTCCTGGACAACGGGATATTGTTGTTAATGGTTACAATGGATTTATTATTAACAGCGCAAAAGATGCAGCAGAAAAAATTATGACCATAGCTAACGATACAACATTACGCAATAAGCTAATCGCAGGTGCATATGCAACAGCACAAAAGTATCATGCTGATAGTATTATTCAAAAACTACTTACTTTTTATCATAAAGTATGTCTTGATCTTAAAAAATAAAATATTAAGCTTAAAAACAATTGATTTGTCATAATAAAAAAAGGATTATTCATGCACAATAAAGCAATGCTTACGCTCTTTGGATTATTAGCTACAATACAAATAACTATGGCTATGGACTCAGACTTGCTCAGTTCAACAACAACTGCAACTTCAACACAACCTCTCAATATACAGTCTGGAAGAACAAAAAGATCACAAAGATCACTCAGCAGCCCCCCAAGTACATTACACCAAAGTATTTCTGTCTCCCCAATTGATGATTATGACCTCACAAGAACACCCAACAGCTCCTCTTCATCTAGTAGCCAACCAAACTCTCCACGTGAACAAATAGACAACAATCCACAACAAAATCAACAAAAAACAACTAAAAATATACTCACTGGCCATTATGCCAATGAACTCAATGCCTACACACGGACATTACCAATCCATAGGCTTATCAACAGTGTGACACAAAACAATATTGATGGCATTAGCTACAAAAATAACCAAACTAACAAACTAGAAACTATACTCTTTCATTCCGACGTGGAATACAAAAAAGAACGCTATATCATAGTATTCAATAACTCTGAAAATGAAAATTGGATCAGTAACGCTAGCAATGAAAATTTTATTCTTGAAATCACTCCTGACGATGCAACAAAAACAGAAGAAACAGCACAAGATACACTACTCAGACAAAAATCAATCGAAACACTAAAAAAACTAAAGAACAGCTATAGTAGCTCTAGCAATTCTAGTAATTCTGATACTGAAAAAAAACAAGAAACATCAATAACTGAAAACAATATTCAGCCATCTCAAGTAGACGTAGACCAAGAACAAGAAATAAAAAATACAAAATCAATTCCTGATAATAATAGAAGCTTTCAGCGTACATTCATGCGAGTAAGTTTTATCGCTATCTGCATAGCCTTTGCATACAAATATAACAATGCTTTTTCACAATATATTGATAACTTTTGTGCGCAATGCAAAAATTTTATACCAAGTAATTTTGCACGCTAGAACAATGAAACAAAAAATAAGGAGTTTTTACATGCTCAAAAATCAAATCAATCACATTCTTCTCTACGGATTGTTAACTACTGCACCAGTAATAGCAATGGACTTATCTTTAGAATCAACACCAGAAAACTCTCCGCAAAAAAATTCAAAAAACTACACTAAAAAAACATTATTTAATGGTTATTTCACTAATGTTTTACCTTCAAACTTACCAGTCTATCCATATCAAAAAGAAAAAAACCTTCCAAAAGGTGCTTCCAAAATTACCTATGAAACTACAGAAGATAACAAAACTGTACGTTTTTCTGGAAAAAATCACTTCAATGAAGACTTAGAATATAAAAACGAAAAATATCATATAATAATCGATGCTCAACACAAAGATATGTTTGCGATTAAAATGACTCGTGCTGAATCAACAGAATCACAACAACCATCATCTTCACAAAGTTCAGAAACTTCTTCAGAAGAAACTGAAAAAAAAGGGCTAGAATTGTTAAAAACCAAATTTGGCAGTTCTAGTAATTCTGATTCGGAAAAAGGACAATCGAGCAAAGAACTCAGTAATTCTGATAGCAAAAAAAAACAAACCCCATTTCATTACTTAACCAGCACACACCCTGAATACATGCCAAACGACATCAAAATATATGAAGGTATTATAACCAAATCTAATCTTCAAACTTCTGAAATTACCTACCTTGATGAAAATAAGACAAGTCAGATAATTGTAGTAAATAACGGTTCAGCTGCATATCCAACTTTTGCAATGATCCTAGATGGTCAAAAACAAGTTAAATTTGCCATCAAATTACCTGAACAAGAAGTAAAAAGAAGCATAAAATCGACTGCTCATAAGCAAGCATTTACTCTAAACGACAAAAAACCTCACAACGGCTATGGTCTTAAACATGCATTTTTGGGAGTAACTTTCATTGTTTTCTGTGTAGCCCTTGCGCATAGATACAATCAATTACCTGATGCTTTTGCACAGGTACTCGATAATCTTTGTGCGCAATGGGATAATCTTGTAATAAGTCATTTTACACGCTAAAAACCAAATTTCAGAACATGCAACAATATACCCCCTCTACTCATACATCAGAGGGGGTTTTTTGTGCGACTTAACGCTACCAGCTGTCAACGACAAGTGAAAATGTCCGGTTCTTAATCAAACTAAAATGTCCGCTTTTGGTTCTCAAAAAATAAATGCCTCCGGCGGACTTCACCCTACTCTTCCTTCATTTTTTAAGACAGAAATTAAGGATCTTGGTGTGTAAATACCATTGTTCCAATTTCTGTTTATTTTGGTTGGTTTATATGGTTTTAATGGTTGAGTTGTGGTTTCCTTATAAACAATTGGTTTTTCATCGATTTGTTCGTAACCAAGCTGAATTGAATCTATCCAAAAAGATAAAGATCCATTCAAATGTTCACAAACACGTATTTTACTTTTTGGTTTAACATATATGCGATTTTTAGTAATTTGAAACAACATATTTTTGTATTGTATGGTACCGTCATTTTGCATGACACGCTCTTCTTGAATAGTAAAAATCATATCAAGGTTAAAGCCTTTTTTTGATCGATGTGCATCCTTTATTTGTGCTGGTTGCACAGCAAATTTTGTATTAAATTGTAAGACATATTCTTCTTCTAAATATTTATTGGCAGCTTCTATAGTAGATATTTCGCGAAGTCTCATTTCTTTAACGAGTCGGTCTTGATGTGTTCCATGGTTCCTTTCTATACGACCTTTAGCTTGTGGACTGTTGGCAAAAATTAATTCGATATCAAGTTGATTAAGAGCTCTACCGAGTTGTGTTTTTTTCTCTCCGTCCGCATTACCAATATTTACTTTGTACGCTCCACCATGATCGGTATAAACCATATGTGGCCTACCATAAATCTCAATGTAATTTTTAAATAATCGCATGAGATCTATGCTATTTTCCCCCATTGCAAATCGAGCCATTATTTTTCCTGTTGCATCATCTATGCAGGTTAACAAAGTACATCGATCTCCTCTGCCTTCAAACCAATCATGCTCAGAGCCATCTACCTGTAGCATCACCCCAAAATAAGATTTTCTTTTTCTTTTTTCGAACTGCTGACGGTTGGGTGTGCGACGAGTTTTTAATATTTTATGGTGAATCAGCCATCCTCTTACAGTACCGACAGACACCTTAATGCTTAGGTGTTCGCTGAGCTTTTCCTGAGCAAATGTAGCACCAAAATCAGATCCTTTTGCTCTAATCCATTCTACGGCTTGCTGCTCAATATCAGACGATATCCTTCGAGGATTGGGCTTACCTCTATTCTGATGAAAAAGAGCAGCAGTTCCTCCAATCTTATATTTTTTGTATAATCTTCGTATTTGTCTGATTGATAGGCTCAATTGGAGTGCTGCGACTCCTTGAGTTATATGCCCATGGGCTAAGTTTTTTATTACTGCCGCTCGCTCTATATGTTGTGCCATGATATCCTTATCCATAAGATGTCCTCTGTTAAGGTGCTAAAATATTGCTATTTTCAGCTTACCCTAAAAGAGGACATTTTCATTTATCTTATAATGAGGACATTATCACTTATTTATAACAGACTTAACGCTACCAGCTTGACAATTAGAAATTTTATCGCTATATTAAAAGGAGTTAAAGTAGTCACTATTTTTACCATATCTGGGGCAATGATGAAAAAAAACCTTTGTGTTTACCTTTTTTCTATTATTTTTGTAGCTCCACTCATCAGTATGGAGTCAAAAAAAGCACTACAACCTGTCAATACCGCGTCACCTCAAACATCTCCTACAAAGCCAAGAATCAGACTTACGAGCAACTTTAAAGAAAACTATCCATATCTTGTAAAGAATGTGTATGAAAACAAAAATCTTAACACATTTGCAGCAGAACAGTTTGTACTCAACCAAGAAGAAGCAATCAAAAGCATGAATGCAGCTGCCAAAAGAGGATCAAATGTTCATCTAACGGTTGGAGCGCATTCTCAGAACGATCTCAATACATACAAAACAACAACTCTTAAAAGAGACCCTCAAATCCATGGAAAACTTACTGTTGGCCTTGACCAGAGCCCAACAAAAAAAGCACCAAAAAAAGGCATACTTCTGTTTGGATCTGCAAACACAACGAATAGCACGTGGAAACATAAACCTGACAAACCTGGCGCTCAATTCAACTTTGAATCCGGTATAGAAATACAAGATGATATGGATGTCATTACTGATGCATACAAAATGGTCAAATCTCAATCACCAATGAAGCCAGAAGCACAAAAAAATGTTATACCAACTACACCAGAAAAAATGAGATTATACGGATCAAAAGATACTAATCTTAATAAGTCTCTTGCTTTACGGCTGAGCAATGCAGCAGAAAAAAAAGGAAACGTTGCAGTACGATCTATGACATTCAGCGAGCAAGAAGTAGCTGATGAATTAAGTAAATTTGGTCCCAGAGCACAACTTATCGTTGATAAAAGCGCCTTAACAAGCAAAGGTATTCCACTCCTACAACAAATGCACAATGCTAACGTGTCAGTCAATGTATTCCGTCCATTCAAAGGATCTCGCGCTAAGCAACATGCCAAAGATGCAATCATTGAAACTGAAGATAAAAAAACATATATAAGCTCTACGGCAAATATAACAAATGAAGGTAATACTCAACGAAACTATCAACTTTACGTTCCCAATAATGAACAAGTTATAGCCGATGCAAAAGAAGATTTTGAAAAAGTAAAAAAAGAAACGATACCTTTCCCGCAAGCATTACAATGGTATGAAAAAGAAAAAGAAGAAAAAAAACAAAAAAGAGTCGCAAACAAAGAATTAAAAACAATACCTACTAAAAAACAAAAAACAAAAAAATAACCTAACCACGAGTTCTCCCTATGTCTTTATTCAAACTTCATACACCGTTTCCGCCTGCTGGAAGTCAGCCAGAAGCCATTAAACAGCTTTCCGAGCAAAGACCCGGCACATCTACCCTTCTCGGTGTAACAGGATCGGGTAAAACATACACTATTGCCAATGTTATTGCTCAGCAAGACAAACCGGTACTTATTTTAGCGCCCAATAAAACGCTTGCAGCGCAATTGTATGAAGAATTTTCTCAATTTTTCCCTGAAAATAAAGTCTGTTATTTCGTTAGTTATTATGATTATTATCAGCCAGAATCATACATGCCGGCCCAAGACATTTATATTCCCAAAGAAACAAAAGTTAATAGTGAAATTGAACGGTTACGCGTAGAAGCTACTGCATCACTCATTAACCGCAAAGATACCATTGTTATTGCATCTGTTTCTTGCATCTATTCACTCGGCAACCCTAACGATTATAAGAATCTTGCACTATCGCTTTCTGTTGGACAAAAAATAAACCGTGCAGAACTGTTACGTCAACTTATATTTATTCAGTATACTCGCAACGATGTGGAATCAGCTGCAGGCAGATTTTCAGTGTTTGGTAACACCATTAACGTTAATTTACCGTATCAAAAAGATATTTTACGCATCGAACTTTTTGGTGATGAAATTGAAGGTTTATCATGGATCAGCAAGCACAATAACACCGTAATAAAAGAACTTGATAACACCGTTGTTTTTCCTGCTCGCCACTTTGTAACAACACAAGAAGCAAAAAATGCTGCTTTATTGAGTATCCAAACTGAACTTGATGAATGGTTGCCACAGGTTACAAACCCTATTTATCGCGAACGTATTAAACAACGCGTATCTCATGATCTTGAGATGATTGACCAAACAGGCTACTGCAGTGGTATTGAAAACTATTCAGTGCACTTTGATGGGCGTCGTAAAGATGGCCACCCATATTCTCTCTTTGATTTCTTTCCTGATGATTATTTACTGATTATTGATGAATCTCACATGGCTATTCCCCAACTGCGTGGCATGTATGCTGGAGACCAAGCGCGTAAAAAATCACTCATTGATTTTGGATTCAGGTTACCAAGCGCCAAAGAAAATAGACCGCTCCAATTTAAAGAAATAGAAAAGTATTTTAACGATGTTATTTTTGTCTCAGCAACGCCAGGTGACTATGAAACTGAAAACTCCGACCATTTTGTTGAACAGATTATTCGCCCAACAGGTTTGGTTGATCCAGAAATTTTTGTTCAAGGCCGTAATGGACAAATTAATCACCTTATTACTGAAATTAAAAAAACAACAGAAGCTGGCTACCGTTCACTCGTGATGGTAATGACCAAAAAGCTAGCTGAAGAGCTTGCCAAGTATCTTGAAGATCATCAGATTAAGGTCTGCTACCTGCATAGTGATTTAAAAACACCACAACGCACCGAGCTGCTCCAAAAATTACGTTTGGGTACTTTTGACTGCCTTGTAGGTGTAAACTTACTCCGAGAGGGAATTGATCTTCCTGAGGTGGCATTAGTTGCCATCATGGATGCTGATATAGAAAGTTTCTTGCGAGATAAGCGATCATTAATTCAGATTATTGGCCGTGCTGCACGTAACGCAGCGTCTAAAGTAATTCTCTATGCTGATAAAATCACAAGCTCTATGCGTGAGGCGATGAATGAAACAGCCCGCCGCAGATCATTGCAACTTGCTTATAACAAACAACATGGCATTACACCACAAACGGTAAAACGTGCAGTTGTTAAAAGTATTGTAAATATTCAATATCTTATCGCCCAAGCGTCTAAAACCAAAAAGCAAAAAAAAGCAGAGCTAGAAGTTCTGGAAAAAGAAACTGTTCAAGATAGCACAGCGCGCATCATACAGCTGGAAAAACAGATGACTCAAGCTGCTGAACAGCTTGATTTTGAAAAAGCTATTGCACTGCGTACTGAATGGCAATTACTTAAAAGAAAATAATCAACTCTCCTCGCTCTTTATTGAACTAAGAAAACAAACCATTTATATTGAATCAAATAGATAAACCTAAAAATGTAAATGTGACTACCCCATGCAAGAATTAGAACATAAATCGAGTATTATAAAAATCATTACTGCTTTTTATCCAGACGCAAAAATATACCTTTTTGGCTCATACGCTCGTGGAACAGCCAAACAAGGATCGGATATTGATATTGCTATTGATGCGGGAAAACGATTAAATTTGCATGAGCATCAATTTCTTTTTAATCTCCTTGATGCTTTACCAACACCTCAAAAAATCGATTTAGTCGATATGTATAAAATTCCAGATAATATGCGTGAATCTATTCTAAAAGAAGGAATTGCATGGAAGGATTAAATCAAGGTATTTGGACACATTTTAAAAATTATAAAATTGATTAAAGCATTGTGACTCTACTTACCAAATTTCGCGTTATATTGCACACTTTTAAGACTTGCCAAAGCTTCATGAAGATAGCAAATATCACTCAATAGCTGATAATCTTTTATAGAAAAAACAGAATTATATATTTCATGACATAATATTTTAAGCAGCTGAGCATTATTATCATCATTCTGTAAAGCAAGAGTGAGTAATGATGAAGCGTACGCATACTGCCTTAATGCTTTTTGCCATGTTGCATCTGTAGAAGATTGTCCTGAAAGTAAACAATCCCTTTTCATGCTATATGCCAGAAGAGCACACAAACCTTCTTGAGCATCTTTAGACAACTGTTCTATTGATTGCACATTAACACCAATACATGCTGGAACAATTTTAGATACAGATCGTGCTTCATCTCTATGACGGTCAAAGAAAAACACATTAAGATCACAATGCTTAACTGATACTACATTAACTGCATTTGGATTAAAACCATTATACACAAGACTTTTTTTGAGCATCACTATAAAATCTCCGGGTATACGGCTATCATGCACAATGCCATGAAACTCAAAGTCATTATTATTGTGTTGTATATATTGATCAAATATGTGCGTTTCTTGTATACAACGATTCCATTCTTCATCAGACAGACCATGCCTTTCTTTATATACTGAAAAAAAATATTCTTTGCGTTTGGCAAAATTTTGCCCAATCAGTTGTAAATTTTGTTGAATTATTTCTATTCCTAAAGACACATCCGATACATGCACATGCTTACGAAAATTTTGCACAAATTTCTCATTCTTTTCATCAATCTGTTTAACCGCCTGAAAGTATGATAGTGCCGATAGCAGATCCGTTTCTTTTTCCATACAAAAAGTTTGTGCTGGTAAACATAAAAACGATATAACAACACATTGTTTTAATAATTGCATAAAAATTCCTCTTATTTTATGGAAAGAAAAATAACATATGCATATAATGTAGTTTTTATCACATTTTTTGTAAAATAATAGTAAGTGCTTATTTACTTTTACCCCACCATACCCTACACACCTTGCCATTTTGTCCCAAAATTTATATTATAGAAATAGTTGCATAATCAATTCTTGTTGTCGGGGGGACACATGAAAAAACAAATTCTCATGATTACTATCAGCCTTTGTAGCCTGACATGGGCAATGGAACACAAAGCTAAACCAACAAATAAATCTCATCAATCTGACCTAATTCAACCTCTTTTTAAACCTACTCCACGTCAATCAATGGAGCGTGAACAAGAAGCCGACATTCTTTTTAAAAAACTACCAAGTCACACCACATTAAACACCACATCACTCCACCAAACATCTCTTTTTACTGTTCATTGCGATCGTGCAAAATTATAAAACATTTTACGATCAGTCGCTTGTTCCAGGCGTTATATTAGTATATCCTAATACCACATTATTTAATTTTATCCCTTTATAACTGGAACAGATATGAAAATATATATAATTTTTGCTGCAATATTTTTCTGCACTCATGCATTAGGAATGGAACATACAAACGAACTTCAAAATCACTCTTTAGATGGTCAAACTCTTAAAATTATTCATGAAGCATCTGGATATAATACAGACAAAGCAATTTGGGAAATCGATGCTTATTTTACTTACAGAAAAACATACTTTATTCGCAGAAAATGCACACTTAGAAGATTACTGTCACCTTGTCGCTATCTCAACCCATTCCGCGCAAAACTATAGTTCTTTCTCCACAAAATAGTTTTTAATGAACAATATTATAAAAAATTAAAAAAGGAGAAAAAATGACAAAAAACAGTCGTAGTGTACTATTTTTGAGTATAGTTATTGTTTTTCTAGCAACGCTCAGTTATTGCTCAAAAACAAAAGATATGGATAAAAAAATGATTAATAAAGCTTTTAATACCGCTGACATTATCTCTCTTTTTGCTCTCAGTGTTGAAGATATTGCCACCAAAACACCGCAATATATTGAAGAAACAAAACAGATCATTGATGCAATTATTGCAATTCCCGATGATCAACGTACATTTGCAAACACCGCAAAGGCACTTGATGAAGCATACTCACTCTCCAACCTTGGAATCATACAACATGTCTATGGAGCACTCGAACTGTTAAGCCCTGATGCAAACATTCGCAATGCAGCACATGATGCAAGTTTACAGATACAAGCATTTTGGGTTGATTATGTAAGCAGCAACAAAGCTCTCTACAACGCTTTTGTTGCATACGAATCTCGCACAAAAGAAAATGAAAATCTTACCGCGCAACAACGCTATTTTATTGCAAACACCTTGGATGATTTTAAACGGGAAGGTCTTGCGCTTCCTGATGAAACACTTACTCAAGTTAAAACATTACGCAAAGAGCTAGCGGCATTATGTGCAGACTTTGACCGCAATATAGCGGAAGATAATAGAACAATTGCTGTGACACAACAAGATCTTGCTGGTGTAGATGCAGACTTTATCGCAACACTCAAAACCACAGATGATGGCCTTTATATACTCGGCGTTGATTACCCAACCTATTTTAAAGTAATGGAAAACTGTTCTATTGCAGCTACACGTAAAAATCTTTATACCGCATTCAACAACCGCGCATACCCTGCCAATGATGCATTACTCACAGCAATCATAGAGAAACGTGATGAACTTGCACAGTTGCTTGGATATATTGATTTTGCACATTGCGATATTGATGATCAAATGGCTCATGCACCAGAAAGAGCTCAAGCATTTATTGATGATCTTGCACAAAAGGCATCTGCAAAAGCACAAGCAGAAATTGCGCTGCTCACGCAAGAATTACCAGCATCAGTTGAACTTACTGCTGATGGAAAATTGCAACCATGGGATTTGGGATATCTTGAAAACAACTATAAAAAAAGCAACTTCAATCTTGATGAACAAAAAATAGCTGAATACTTCCCTATGGAAAACAGCATCAATGAACTCCTTGATATTTATCGTCAATTTTTAAGTATTGAATTTGAAGAAGTTCCTGCACAAGGTTTATGGCATGAAGACACCAGCGTTGTTCGTGTATTTAACAAAGGAAAAACTGAATTACTTGGCACACTCATTCTTGATCTTTTCCCGCGCCCTAATAAATACAGTCACGCAGCACACACAACCATTATTCCTGCTACATACAAATTAGATGGTACTCGTGTTCCCGATGTTTCTATTGTGATGGCAAACTTCACGAAGGCAACACCAACTAAACCTTCACTGCTCAAACGTGATGAAGTCAAAACATTCTTCCATGAGTTTGGCCATGCATTGCATGCAATCTTAGGAGCTACAGAAATTGCATGTCTTTCTGGAACCAGCACAAAAAGAGATTTTGTGGAACTTCCTTCACAAATGCTGGAAGAATGGTTACATGATAAAGATATGTTAAAAAAAGTGAGCAAGCATTATATCACTGGTCAACCATTGCCTGATGAAATCATAGATGCCATTTTGCAGCTCAAAAATTTAACAACTGGATACTTTGTTGTCCGCCAAGCATATCTTTCGTCTATAGCCCTATCTTATTTCAAAAAAGGGGTTAATAAAAACCCATACGCCATCATGGAACAACTCTACACAAGTATGCTGCCATACATTGCGTTCAGTGAAGACAATCATTTTTATGCATCGTTTGGTCATTTAACAGGCTACAGTGCAAAATATTATGGATATCTGTGGTCTAAAGTATTTGCACTTGATCTCTTTGCAACCATCAAAGAACATGGCCTGCTTAACCCTGAAATTGGTCAAAAATATGTTACTGAAGTGATTGGCAAAGGTGGCGCACAAAACCCTAACGAACTGTTGTATAACTTCTTAGGGCGTGAGCCAAATGCACAGGCGTTTTTGCAAGATATGGGGTTATAAGAACGATTTAATGAACCCTTTTGACGGTTCCTCTTATTACAATTAAACTTAGAGAGAATCTAGAATTTGAGTTATTTTACCCGCTCGCCCTGAGTGTTTTACGTAGTGAAACGAAGTAAAATGTATCGAAGGGTGCAACATATAAAAGACTTGAGATTATTAATTTTCCGCCTAACCCTTCGATACATTTTTGAGGACAAAAACACTCAGGGCGAGCGGTAGAAGACAATAAGTTATAAAAAATTAATTAGAATTTTCGGATAAGTTTTAACTATTTATTAACTATTTAGGGGGAATCTATGAACAAGAAGAATATGCTTTTGACCGTTTTATGTGCTATCTCAGCAACGCAAATCACATTACCAGCTAAACCACAACAATCATCAAAAGAACCAAGTGAGTTGTATGCAACATTAATTTCTGGCGGAACGATTGGAAGTATCACAGGTTTACTTTCAGCATTTACAGTGGCAAAATCGATAACTCTTGCTGGTTCTATTATACAAAAGCACAATAATAAGGTCAGTGAAATCAGCTCATTCTTTACTTTTGGCGTAATTGTACCAATCTTAGCATTAATTTCAGAATACAAACTTCGATCAACATTGGTTAATGATATAAATCAAAACCTTTCAGAAAATGAAATACCACATAACAAAAACCTCATTCGAGATACAGCATGGATTGCTTCATGGATTGCATTCTTATCTTGCATAAATTTTGACAAGTAACAAAAATACTGAAGTAAAAGGGCCAGCTACAAACCGGCCCTTTTTATTTGCTACTGATATTCAGGATCAAACAGATCAGGCAATATTTCATAGGTTGATGCGGATGGTTTAGGGACATTCAAAATTTCTGCTAATGTATTAGCCAACTGCAATGCAACAACACGTTGTCTGACGTATTTACGTTCAAATTTACCTGGATAAAAAATAATCATTGGTACATGCGTATCATAACTGTACGGTGTTTTATGCTGTGCACCTTCGCTCCAATGAGTTATCATAGCATACGGCTCTGTCTGAATAATAATTGAACCACTGCGTCCTCTAAATAACTGTTTTTTTAAATGATCTTCTATGGTACCAGGCTGCGTTGGCAAATGAGTGAGTTCATCAAATACCCATGCATTTCTAATTCCTGGTACTTGCATCACATGCCATTTTATATCATGCATCAAATTCATACGTTTTTGCGACTTAAGTTCATCTAAAGCATCATTCAACACCAACTCCTGACATTTATATCCAATGACTGCATTTTCTACACCATATTTATCTTTAATTTTTTGATTAATACCATTGATCAATTCAATACGATCAATTCTGCGTGCTTGTGTTAAACCTTCTTGATGCAACAGCTGTGGAATTGGCATAACACCATGATCAGCAGTCAGCGCAAATATAACTTCATGTTTACCAATAACGCGTAATGTTTGGCGCATAAAGCGACGTATCTGTTTATCAAGATGATAAATCATATCAATCACTTCCCTACTTTGCGAGCCATATTTATGACCAACCTTATCGAGAGGACTTAAACAAACCCACAACAGCAAGCGATCTCTATGTTTTCTACTCACATACTGTTGTATACATGTTTGCGCACAATCAAGAATATGCTGATTAGCTTGCGGTGATCTTTCAAAAAGATGATACTTTTCTTCGTGTGATTCATCACATATCGGTAATCTTTGATTTATCATTGATTGCGAACGGGTATAATCATAATTGTCGATATTAAAAAAATTATAAGCACGTGGACTTTGTGGATACATAAGTCTCCAGGTGAATGAACTTTTTTTGTTAATATCATTCTCTGCATTAAACTGCTGCAACCATTCAGGCAAGCTATCAAAATATGCTTTACTCGAAGTAAACAGTCCCGTCTCTTCATCAAACCATACCGCTTTTCCAAGTTTGCCTGCAGTACCAATTGCTGAACGGCTTTTACCCGAAATACTATACACTTCAAAATTACTAAACGGTTGAGATTGCAATGCACACTGGTCAGACAAACCATCAACCATTAAACGATGCGGTGATCTGCCAAAATCATGCATACCATCCCGCGCAAACACAAGCGCATCACCTGAAAAATCACTATCGCATTTAATTTTTTTTCCATTTTCATACCATGCATTTGATACAAAACCATGATCTTTTGCACAGGTACCTGTATTCAAACCGGCATGCCCTGTTGCGGTTCCTGCTTGCGCATGAGGCATAAACGCATTCGTGTACACAACACCATTATCAAGTAAATACCGCAAGCCATGCTTTAACTGTGGATATAATTTATTAATATAATGATATGCAAATTGATCGATAACTAACACCACAGCTAAACGTGGCGGACGAGTGTTGTACCCCTGCATCAGCGCAGGAATAAATAAACTACACAACAAAACTGCATACTTTTTCATCTTCCCCTCCCCAATTTTTCATAAAAAAACACCCTAATTTGTTTCTTTTTGCAAATTAAATGTAACACATTATATATTCTCAAAGAAAGATATTTATTATTTTTACATAGCACTAGCATGATTACTTCTTGTACGTTAGGCTTATTACATACATGTATAAAGGAGTAAATCTCGTGTTTTTAGGTTCTGTGGGTATTATTTTAAAAAAAAGTAGAACATCCCCATTTAAAATGGTAATTTTAGATAAAGTTCATGGAAAAATTGAATGTATCGCAACAACGCCATCTTTATCAATAGGGGCCCTCATTACCTACAACGTGCAAGAGCAACGCTCTCATCATTTTATCAGCGATAGCACCCTCTTATATATTCCACTTTCCCTTGCTCAAACTGATATGCTTTTTTTTCATCATGTACTAGAGCTCATTGACAACTTTACGCACATAGGCAACTGCTCAGAAGAAACATTTGATCTCATGGCATTTTTGTATTCAGCCGAACATCACACCATGACAACTCAATCTAAAAAACTGTTTTTACTCAAATTACTCACGAGTATGGGCTGCGTGCCAGAAATCAATGAAATACGCACAGAATGCATCACAAAACTCAACACTCTTGCTATACAAGAGCTCAGTGAGATGATACTTGATACAGTATATGAAAAAGAGTTGGATAGATGGTTGTGGTGTTGCATTTGGCAACATCCATACGTTAATGAATTTAAAACGGTTCATTTTTTAGCAGAAAATAGGACATCATGAAGATGATAAATAAAGTTTCTCTTACAGTTCTTCTGGTAATACCCTCTCTATCTTTTGGCGGGGATTTTTTAAAACAGTTTATAAAAAGCGATTCTAGCCAGAAATTTTTTGTTGGCGTTATCGAAGAAAAGCAAAAACTGTTAGAAGAGCTCGAAAAAGAACAAACAGAGCAAGCAACTTCCAATAAAGCTTTTACTGAAAAAATATCCCGCCAAATCGAAGAGACAAAAACCTTACTCATCAACGTAGAGAGTGGGTTACAAAAAACTCCTGATGATGATTTTTTAATAAAACAACAACTGATACTTAAAGAATCAGATCAAGTTCTAAAAGATACACAACGTATACATGATGATACCAACTCTCTTTTGAATGAAACTATTACACAACTCAAATCTTTTCTTGATGACCCCCATTTTGAAGCGTTCAGAAAAAAAAACAAATTAAATGAACGGCTTTATTACTCTTTTGACGATTTGCAATCTTTGCATGATCATATATTGGATTATGAACAACGCGTTGTTCAATTAACTGACCAAGAAAAAAGCCTTAAAGTTGAACGTGAAAGTCGCAAACGCACCGTAACAACACTCCAAGAAGAGTATGAAAAACGTCAACAAGATATCAAGCTGTACACAGAGGCTGTTGCGGCCAATGCTGCGCTCAGCTCAGATGAACATGAAAAAGAGATCATCAAGCTTGAAGATCATCTCTATAAGTATAAAAAGCAGCTTGCTGATATACGATTTAAAGAAAGTAGTAATCGGTTAAAACTACTTGATTTACAGCTTTTTATAGCAAAATCGCATCTTGATCTCTTTAAAAAACAGCTGCGCATCGTTAAATCAGCAATTCACGTGAGTGAAGCGGATATCACATTCACGGAAGAAGAGTTAGCCAAAGAACAAAAAACTTATTTTTCACACAAAGATAGTTTACGCCAAGATCGTGAAAGAATTATCAATCTCCAAAAGCATAAAGAAAAAGAGCTTGCTGAACTGAGCAAACAACTCTCTATTCCTCTCGGCGCTGAACTAGATGAATGGAGCAAAAAACCAAAACAAACATCAGACTCTTACATTGGCCTTGCTCATATCGGTGCGCTCAATGCAGAAGTTATGCTATGCACCAAAGAAAAGGATCTTCTGGACGCCCATTTATCTCTTGAAGAAGAAAAATTTAATTATAAAAAAATAAAAACTGAAGCAAAAATCACCTATCACAAAATTTCTACCCGCGGTTTTTTAACTGAGGAAGAAATTGCCAAAGAGCGCACAGAATACGAAACAAAGAAAAAAATTGCTGAAGAAAACAGTAAACTGTATCAAACCAAAATGAATGCGGTTGCTAACTCTCTCAATCAACTTAAAAAAGTTCTTGATAGAGTCAACACATTCCGCGAAGATACGGAAAAACAGGCCGATCTTATCTTTAAAAATAAAATTAAAGAACATCATCAATTTATTACCTACATTGCTCATGCTGATAGAGCGATTAAAAAACAGATTGATATTCTGGGAAAACTCACTGGCATCTATTCAGGAATCATCGCTGAAATTAATAGCACCGTACGACTCATTGATTTTATCAGTACCGAACTGCAAGCAAGTACCATTTGGTACCGCCCTGCATACGCAATTACCCTTGAGGGTGTCAAAAACATCATCGCTGACACCAAAGCATTCTTTAATGATATTCGTATCTACCTGGCCAAATTTAGCAGCAAAATATTGGTGACTCATCTGTATGAAGGTTTCTCACGTCCACTCAACCTTCTTTTTTTACTGTTTACGCTCATGCTTTTGGTAGGATCTTTTCTTTTCACCAAACGGTATCAAACACAATTGCTACATCTGACATTCGTTACCAGTAATGATTACGGCATGTTAGTCAGTATGGCAGGATTTATAGCCGGCACATGCATCATGTTTATTAATACATTCAACCGAACTATTTTTATATGGGCAGCGATAGGACTATTCTGCTACATTATTCCTGATAATTATCTTTTTATTCTCTTTTATTTGCTGTCTATTCCGTATCTTTTATATCTCTCACAACGTTTTATGAAAATGCTCATTGCACTCAATGAACAATACAATTACGTACTCCTTTCTGAAGATTTTCAACGCCGATTTGAATTAGTATTTTCCACGCTTATATATCTGACGATTATTGTATTTTTCTTCCGCCAAGCATTTATGCTTTCTCCAGTACATTTGCGATCAGAACTATCTAATATTTTACTCGCGATTAATTTTATTATTTTGCAAATTTCATTAATCTTGCTGATCACTAAAGAACAGATTGTGGGCATTATTCCCGATTCATCCGATGTATGGCGCTGGGTACACAGCCATGTTGATCATTACTACTATCTGATTCTCTTTTTTGTTGTTGCTATAATCATCATGAGTAACCCATATGTTGGGTTTGGCAGATTGGTGCTTTACTTGCTTTCTGGCACCATCTACATGGCAATTCTTATTAAACTACTCTCTTTACTCCATGATTTTGTTAAAAAAAGCACATCATTAATCTTCTTTTCACAAGAAGACACCATTATTAGAGAACGCTTTTCATATGCAAAGACTTATTTTGGATTGGTTATTATTGCATCATTTGTCATTCTAGGATTCATTGGATTTATTGCTACTGCAAAAATATGGGGATGGGATGTCAGTTTGACTGACCTCAAACAATGGCTCAAAGCACCACTACTCCTTGAAGACACAGTACACCCTATCAGTATCACATCATTACTTAAAATTATTGCGTTTATTATTGGTGGTCTTGCCATTGCATATTCACTCCGCCAATACGTTCTTGCCCGTATCTTTGATCTTTTATTAGTTGAATCAGGAGTTCAGCACACCGTTAACAGTATTTTGCAATATATTGTTATTATTATTGCAGTCTTTTTTGCATTCAATAGCGTGGGGTTAGGATCTTTAATCGGTAATGCCTTCATTGCATTAGCACTTGGTATTGGGTTGTATCTTAAAGATCCAATTAGTGATTTTATTTCTTATTTTGTGATCTTAGTGCAACGTCCGGTGAAAATTGGTGATTATATTAAAATTGATGAAGAAACCATGGGTGTTGTGCGCAAAATTACTCCACGCGCGGTGATTTTACGCAGAAAAAATAGCACATCTATTATTGTTCCCAACACCTATATCGTGAGTAAATCAATAGAGAATTGGAACTATGTTCGTAATTTTATTGCACTTAATGATATCACGTTGTTTGTCTATTTCAGGGAAGATGCTCACAAAATAAAATCGTTGTTACTTTCAGCGGTTGAAGAGCATCCCAATGTTCTTAAAAACCCACGCCCTGTTATCCGTCTGAACAATTTTACTGAATATGGTTTTGAATTTATGGTGCGCTGCTTTGTCAGCTCTGCTTACACTCTAGAAATGTGGGATTTAACGAGTGATATCCGTTTACTCATTGCAAAAGCGTTCAGAGAAAACAGTATCGACTTTGCAATTCCTATGTACAAAGTTGATGAGTTCGGCAACTATTTTGAAAGTAAAATTAAAGAAAAAGATAACGATCACCCGACACATCATGGCATTATTAATGATGGGAAGGTAAGAAAAGAATAAAATAAAATGCTGGGGTTATATAGACAATAACCCCAGCATTTGCTATAAAACATACGATTCTCATCTACTATAAACCATTTCAAAAAAAGAGATCGTTATGAACAAATTATACATTCTTCTCACAGCTATGTTCTCTCTTTCTACGACATGCATGGAACCAGAAAATAATATACAAGAAGCAAAGCCTCTTTTATACGTCAACAGTTTTACGAACCCAGAAAAAAGCAATCTTAAAACAGAGCTGTATACAGCTGCAAAAAATCTTGATACAAATTTCAATAGTTCCCAGCTGACTACACATCGATCATTAATTAATTTCATTACTCTTATGAAAGCAGCCAAAGGATTCAAGATCAGTGAATATGATATGGCACACTTTGTGTATTCAAAAAACAAGGAGTACAACCCAATACCTCTTTATTTCCACTGCTTAGAAAAATACAATAGCACAAGAGAACAGTTACCTTTTACAACAGATGATCTTGATAATGAATTTTGTTACAACACCAAGCTTGCTCAAGTACTCGCAATCTCATATAAATATTACTCAATGCAAGATATAAAGGATACAATTAAAGCCTATCCTGCATACGGAAAATTAATCGATGCACTCAAAATAGCCGCTACTCAACGAAGTCTAATGTCTGACCGTGAAATATATTTTTTAAATAATGCACTCTGTGTTGGCTTACACTCAGGTGCAAAAACATTGTTACTAAATCATACACAATACAGTGAAGTTATAGATTTTGATGGTTTTTATGCTGAAGCTTATAACTTACAATATCCTTATTATCAAAACATTTGTCACTTTATTGCCCTTGTTGAACGCTTAAAAACTATAGAAAAAGAACATGATGAAAAAACTATTTTCTCCAAAATTCTCAATTATCAACCAAAACCAAAAGAAATTTTCGGAATCAAATATGGAAGTTCTGTAGACGTAAATTTAGTTGATCCTTCTGCAAAAAATACAATAGCTTTGATATATCAGTGCATAGAAAAATACAATCATGAACGCGGCGATAAAGTAACTCCTGCAAGCTCACAATACCAAGCATTCCTTGCTTTCAAAAACCTTGATATTCTTTTACCAGATAATTTTGATAAAACGGTATTTGATGAAGAAAAATACGCATTTACAGAATTTCAAACGCTAACCGATGCTATAACTACCATAAAAAATGCACATGGTGCATTAGAACAAAGCATTAAAAAGATATTACAACAACAAAAAAAATCATGAAAAAACAAGCATATATTTTACTCACAACCATGATAACGCTTTCCACAGCATGCATGGAAAAAGAACGCAAAAAAACAGAACCTTTAAATATTCAATCTTCATCGATAGTGCGCCCGGCAAATTCAAGTTTGTATTCTATGAGTACCTTAAATGGCCTTCTGCAACCACAGCCATTGCTCACCACTCATGTTACTCGCAGACAATTCAGTGATGTTGGCTTTGATTATGTTCCTATGTATGTGCCGAATAATACAAATGAAGCAAGCACTACAGATGATATTCCACTTACCCCTCTTTATAGACCAATATCACCAACGGAATATCTTGACTGCAGAACTAATACTCAAAAAACAGTTCCTTTTTTTCAAGAAAAACAAAACACTCAACATGCATATTTGGTAAACCGATTATATAATAGCGCACGTGATTTGGTTAATTTTAGAACTTTTCAGCATAATAATATGACCGATGATGACCGTATCTTCACCCAAAATCAAAAATGCGTTACCCTCGTTGAACTCATGATTGCAGCTAAAAAAAAAGGTATCACTGAAGATTTTATGGGTAATCTTTCTTATACAAAATGGAACGATCCTACAATATCATTTATTTTTGGTTGTTTGAAAAAATATATGCTCACTGTTGCCAATACAGGAGAAAAATTACCTTTTAACAGTGAACAATTTTATACTCACGATAATCGTATTCAAACTCTTAAAGCTACAAATAAAGAACGTATTACTGTAGAACAAATAAAAACTTTATCCCCAAAATGCCCTGTATTTCATACAGATTTATGGAAATCAATCAACAATATGGTTGAAAATGGATTGACATGGTGTGTTCCTTACGTATATGCCAGCACATATATTTTATCCAAAGAATATCCACAATATTCTCATATCACTGATATAGATGAATGTCTTGATACATTCGAATTAATTTGGCGCTCAAAGGACTGCTATACTGAAAAAGTCTATAGAGCTCTTAATCTTATTGAACAGATCAAAAAAATAACAGGTATTACTCAAGAAAAAAATCTTGGATATATTTATTTTCTTAACCCTGAAAAAAAAGAAGCTCTAAAAGAAAAAATTTTACGGTGGCCTTCAAAAACAACATATGAGTACAACCAAAAATTTAAGGCACTTTTTTGTGTGTTAGTGGAAAAATACCACGAAAATCGTGGCAATAAAATAACCCCTAAGCCTCTACAGCACTACATTCATAATGCATTAGAACATATTGCTCTCCCTGATTCTTTTGATCTCAGTCTATTAGATGAAAATTATTATGCATTAAAAGAGCTGACTCAATTGATAGTAGATACAACAATTCTGAGAAAAAAAAGTAAAGAAGAAGATATACAAAGCCTTATTGATCAACACTATATTTTTAATGAATAATAACAGTCATGAAAAAACAGACATATATTATACTCACAACCGTGATAACACTTTCCACAACATGCATGGAAAAGGAACGTAAAAAATCAGAACCTTTAAATATTCAATCTTCATTATCTATAGTGCGTCCTGCAAATTCAAACTTGTATTCTATAAATACTTTAAATGGTCTTCTGCAACCACAGCCATTGCTAACCACTCATGTTACTCGCAGACAATTCAGTGATGTTGGCTTTGATTATGTTCCTGTGTATGTGCCAATTAATACAAATGAAGCAAGTTCCACACATGATATTGAACTCACTCCTCTTTATAAACCAGTATCATCAACGGAATATTTTGATTACTCAACAAATACAACAAAAACATCTCCTCAACCCAGCAACACCTATTTGATAGAGAGATTACATAACGCGGCACGTGATTTTCTTGATTACCTAGATGCTACTAACGGTTTATCTAAAAAATTAAATTCTATAAAAGATTTTGCTCAATCAAAAAACTATCAAAAACCAGATGATGCTACTCGCAATAACAAACTAATTACGCTCATTAAAATTATGAATACAGCAAAGCATCATGGCATAACTGAAGATTTTATGGGTAACTTTTCTTATGCAAAATATGAAAAACTATCTAATCCATATGCTGTTGATGCATTTACACCCTTTCTTTTTAGTTATTTAAAAAACTATATGCTCACCATCGATCATTCAGGAGAAAAATTAGCTTTAAACACTGAGACCTTATCTTCACCTCATCCTGCATATGATAATTTAATAACAAACATCATAGATATATTTGCAGGCAATAATTATCTAATTATTCCTTACTTACATTCAAGTAAGCAAATATTATCTAAAAAACATGAACAATATACCCATATTACCGATATACATACATGTTTTGAAATACTAACAGATCTGTTCTCTCCAAGCAGGCTTATGGTAGACAGTCTATACAACTCTCTCACCCTTATTGAACATATAAAAAAGTTAAAAAATATTAAAACAGAAAAAGAGTTTGGCTATATTATTCTTACATTAGAAAAACAACAATCTCTCGGACAAAAAATTTTCAAACGACCACAATCTCATTATTCTATATATGATAAAAATTACATCGCTATGTTATGCATATACATAGAGGAATATCAGCAAAAACGTACTTATAAAACAACACCTACTCCTATACAATTAATTATCTGGGGTTTCCAAAAAGAGAATATTCCACTGCCAGATTCTTTTGATATACATCTATTAGATGAAAAACAATATGCATTACAAGAACTATCCCAACTATTAGAAAATACAAAAAAATTAAAAAAAACTAATGATTCAGATATGCAAGAGCTTGTTGATAAACATTATATTTTTAATGAACAATAAAAAAAGGAATAGCGCAAAACTACTCCTTTTTTACTCGCAAACTTATTCTTATTTTCTATGAATAAGGTGCATTACTTTTTTATGTATACCAAGTTTCATATATCCAAAAAGCATCAAGCATACAGCTATTGCAATAACAACAACATTAATACCTTTTTGAACAAGACCGAGCGCATATAAAACCATCACTATACCAAGCGCAACGCATAGTAATCCTTGAGCTTTTTCTGGTAATCTTTGAAAAAAATTCATCATAAACCCTTCCTTTTTAGAATTTCAATTAATTTCAACCATATATTTTTGTGGGGAGGAGAGTCAAGGTTTGGGGGGGATATGATGAATGTAAGAAAAGATTAAGTCCCCAACTTGGACCGTTGGGGACCCTAAGAAACCTTCGTTTTACTACGGTTGATTACGTGGGGTGTTCTTGTAAACACCCCACACCCCCGTACACAAATGTTCCCTTTGATCCCTTAGATCATTCCTGCTTCAGACCACAGTCTATTTCATAAGAATTCATAGCCTAAGTCATCAGACGGAATGTGTAGGAAGTTATTTAAATTTGCGCTCAAAGATACCCTTCAACATGTTCAGGGCGAGCGCAGCAAAAACAACACAATAAATTTTCTTCCGTTCGCATTGAGCTCGTCGAAATGAGCGAACGGTTATTTTGTAAATACATGTGTCAAGTTAGAGCGAAGCTCTGGCGCTTCTGAGCGACATGGGCTTCCCGATAACACAGCTGAGCGAAGCGAAGTTTGTTAGCGGCGTAAGAGCGTTTAACTTGATAGGGATCCAAGGGAACCATTGGTGTGCAGTGCAGCCTCCTGCGCCAAGGCTTCGAAGGCCATGGGAGGGTCTTTTCAGGGGTCCCCGACTGTAGCAAGGCGAAAGTTGGGGTTAAGTCACAAGACCCTTTGCAAAAATTCAACCGTAACGGAGTGAAGGTTCAGGTCTCCGGCGTTAAGCTGGAGATTAATCTTTTCTTAATTTTCTTTTCCCCCCCCTCTTTAACACCATCAACATAGACAATCAAACCAATCAATGTTATAAAATTTACAGCAATCTAAACCACAATTACATCTTACAAAAAAAAGGGAATTATCATGAAAAAACTATACCTCTCTTTACTCCTCGCAACCACCATCATCTCTGTATCATGCATGGAAAAAGAAAAACCCAGAAGACGCACAACAAATTATGAAGTTCAATTCCCTTCCGTAAACCCCAGCACCATTCTACCTGTACATGTGTTGAGCACAACACCAACCATACCCATATGCGAAGCAAATCAACCTGGCTGGCAACAGTTAGATCATATTGCCAATATGACATACAAAAACAATCAATCCCAGATTCAACAATCTTCTATAACAGATGAATTTGAACTTAGACCTATCTATAAACCAGCAAATACTATTGTTACACAAAAAGAACAAAAACCACTTTTGCACACCAATTCTCTGCAACCTGACGAAGCTGTAATGCAAGACTTGTATAAGAGAGCCGCTAGTATTGTCGCAGCAGAATATGATGGAAGCCGGTATGCTCCATGGGCTATAAACGATGCACTTGTTACTTTAATTACAGCTATGATCAGTGCAAAAAATAACGGCATATCTGAAGAGATTATAGGAGAATTTGCATATGAACAAAAAAAAGAATGGCATAGCTACAGGCATGAACATCGGAGCTCCTGCTATCCAGATTCCATAAATATAGCACCATTAGTACCTATTACATTTATACTTTTAAAAAAATATAATACAACCATACATCAAACAAATGAACAAATACCGCTGCACTTCGACACTTCTACTCATACAAACCAAAACAATGCTTTTTTAAATACAACAAATGTAGGCGATGAAATCATACAATATCCAGCTTTTTTTCAGCTCCACTATACTTTACGACGCGCTATAAAAGAAATTGCATTTGCCAAAATAAAAACTTTTATAACATATGTATACGAAAATAATGATATATCACAAGAAGGTTATTCAGATGGTTCTTACAAAAATTTAAACAGTGAATTTTACGCAACCGCTTATAATTATTTATTCAGTGAAAATTCTTTAGACAATCTTTATTCTCTTTTACAAATAATTGATAAAGCAAAAGAATTGCGTGAGATAAACAATGAAAACGATCTTATTGCCTGCATCAACCCTGAAAATAAACCTGTAAAGGGACAAATTTTCGGCTGGTTTGCCTCGACTCACTCTGATGATAATGTCAAACATCGAATCACTCTTCTCTGTAAAGAAATAGAAAAATACAACAAAGCACGAGACTATCAATTAACTCCTACCATACCTCAATACCAAACTTACTATGTAAAAAGATTTATTAATGTACCTTTACCAGGAAACACTCACAACAGCGCTCATCTTGATGACACTTTTTATGCCTTTGAAGAATTTGAACAATTACGCAAAGCTACTCAAAAATTAATAAAACTAACTATAGAACAGGTAAATGAGCAAATTAAAGACCTAAACAAATAATTACCCTAAAAAAACTCATGAAAAATATATATATCTTTTTATTTCTTACAACTAAGGTTACTTTTATATCATGCATGGAACAAGAAAAACCCAAAAGACGTACGAGCTATGAAGTTCAATTCCCTTCTGTAAACCCCAGCACCATATTGCCTGTGCATACTCTCAGCATGTATCCAGATGTGTTTTATACTACACCAATGCACACGAACAATGCCGCACAAACACAAACACAAAACATACCTACGTGCGAAGCAAATCAACCAGGTTGGCAACAATTAAACAAAATCATGAATACAAGGTATCAATCTGATCAACCTGATTGCGTGCAGGAAGTTGAGCTAAAACCCATCTATCGCCCCGCATCAACAAAAAAAACTATTGATGCTCAAGAAAAAAAGCCATTTTTACCCTTAGGTATTGCCATTACATGCAACAAACAACTCATGGATAAAATCTATATTGAGGCCTCAGAAATATCTTCCACTTTTACACTTAAAAGTTTTACTTCCATTGTTACAATGATGAACAAAGCAAAAACTGAACATATAACTGAAACTGTTATGGGGAACTATGCATACACTTTATGGCTGCCTTATAAAAACTCTCAAAAGCAAAATTACGAAAAGACTGCGAAGAGAGCTCCGGTACTTTTTTTTGGGTACTTAAAACACTATAACCAGACAGTCAACACAACAAAAGAGCAATTACCAAAGCTCAATAATATATACAGAAAAACATCATCAACAAAAGTTAATAACCGACTTGCTCAAAAGCTTAACCTTTCATCATCTGCAAACAAAAAACATGAGGAGATTATATATGATGAAGCTCACGCAATTAAAAACTATCATGCATTTGCTGCATTAAAACAAGCTATAGATCTCAATCTCACAAAACAATGTAACCATTTTCTTTCTTATATCTATTCAGAAGACAACACACCACATAATAAATATCTGAATCTTTCTTATGACAAATTAAAAAGTGAGATGTATGAAAAAGCAATCAATCGCGATACATGGAATTTGTTAGACGATGCAAACTTTATCTATGATATGATACAGATAATTGAAGCTGGAAAAACATTAATACCTGCAAAACAAGAACACGATTTTGGCTATGATATTATTGAATCAGAACAAACATTCACAGGACAACTTTTTTCTTTTGCAAACATAGATTACACAAGTAAAACAAGAAAACGTATTGGTATGCTATGCCATCTTATACAAACATATAATGATGAACGCAAAGCTAAAAAATCACCAACAATGGAACAATATCTTGCTCATAAAGAGTATCTCCAACTGTGCCCTTTTTATCTTACAAATCTATCAGTCTTTGCCTTTCCAGATTCATTTGATCATAAGCTCCTTGATGAAAAAATATATGCGTTTGATGAATTAAAAAAATTAACCGATATGGTATGGACATTAAAATCTGCCACTGATGAAAATGTACAAGAATGCGTTGATCAAATTTATCCGCCAAGGAAATAGTAATCATGAAAAAATTATATCTCTCTTTATTGCTAACCACCACCATCTCTGTATCATGCATGGAAAAAGAACAACAATATTACGGTTACAATCCACAACAAACAACTGTTCCTCTATTCACCCTTACAACACCATATCAACCTACTATTCAACAATACTCCCAACCGGGATATTGCGAAGCCAATGAACCTGGTTGGGAATTTTATGATAGCATCGAAAACACAAGCTATCATTCACACTACTCTTCTGTTATACAACCCTCTCCAATGACCACAGTTCAACTTACTCCTATCTACAAACCTGCAAATACAAACACCACTCAAAAGAGTAAAAAAACAAACGCAACTCTTACTGAAAAAAATAAAAAGTGGCTCCTAAACAGCAATTCCCCTGAAGCTATAGAGGTAACTATTACTCAAAAAGATAAAGAATGGTTCTTGGATACTAATTCTTTACAACCCGAGAAAATTATCCCACAGGTACTTACTATCATGGAAGCGCTTCATGGCCAAGCATACAATATTTTAAACCGTTACCGACATAATACAACTCGCAGTAAACAAAAATTTGAAAATGAACAATTTGCCCAAATCATCAAAGATATGAACAATGCAAAAGAGAAAGGTATCAATGAAAACCTTATGGGAGAATTTGCATATAAAAAAGGTTGGGATTCATGCATACCTATTATTTTCATGCTTCTAAAAAAATATAACGCAACTGTGCAAGCAACCGGTGAAAAACTGCCCTTTGTTTATAGTTCAAAAAAACCCTCTCTTACAGAAATACTCAATACGCGTACTAATACAAATACAAAAAATGTTACTCCTCATATAACCAATACATGTAATGAGATCACAAAATATCCAGCATTCTTTCAACTCATTTATACTTTGTGTGATACAGCACAAGAACAACTATCTTATTCCTCAACAGAAACTTTTATGACCTATTTATACGAAAACAACAACATATTACTTGAAGACTATTCTGATGGTTCTTACAAAGATTTTAAAAGTGAATTTTATACCAAAGCGTATGATATGCTCCAAGCATTTTTGCATGAATCTGGCGTGAACTGTTATAACCTTGTACAGATGATTGATAAAGCAAAAGAAATGGGTGAAATACATAATGAAGATGATCTTATCGCTCACATGGCTAGTTATACAGCACCACAATCTTTCATGACACAACTCAAAAGCACATTTGATTCATCTCACATTGATACTGAAAGAAAACGAATCGTCCTTTTTTGTAGATTAGTAAAAATATATAACAATAAACGCGGTTTTAAAATGACTCCAACTCTTAACCAACATCATGCGTATTCTGTAAAAAGAGCTCTCGATATCTCTTTGCCTGAATCTCTTAAAAACAAAGATCTTCTCGATGAAAACAGTTATGCTTTTGAAGAGATTGCAGCATTAAAAGATGCAACTAATGTACTAAAAAAATTAGATGCCAATGAAATAAAAGAGTTACTTTAAAATTTCTTTTCTACAGTCAACCAATCAGAAATGCGGTTAGGATAATACAACTCTACACCCCGTATTCCCTTACGCCTTTTATCTATCATCTCTTGAATAACTATTTCAATAACCTCAACAAGCCATCTATTTGCTTTGTCTCCCCAATTTTTACTTTCTTTTTCAGGGCATTGTCTCCACCCAAATTCTCCACGATCAGTATAATATACACAAGGAAACTCATATATTTTTATATTAAACCGTTCATTTTGCGATGATTCTGTGCACACAGCATGTAAAATGATAAAATTGGGATATTGTGCTGGACGACTATGCTTAATATAACTACACATTGCAGGAAAATTATCCCAACGAGACATAGAAATATCTTTTTTTACTCTGCGACTCATTCTTTCATAAGTAATGCTTTTGCTGAAATGATTGGTTAACAATATTTCTTTTTTTAAACCTTTATACGCGCTTGATACATTCACAATGTAATTATTGATATATAAAATAGGAATTTGACACTTAGGTTCTCGTAACTGTACTATGCCTTCGTGTTGCATACCCAATACAACACTACACATACAAATCAATGCTACAATAAAAATACAGCTTCTATACATCACTACCCTTTTTTAATCTAATGTTTAAGAAAGCCATGAACTGGCCACGGAAATGAAAAATCAAGATGAGCGTCATAAAGCTGCTGATGTTGGACAAAAAATTGTACCTGCTGCAACAAAATACCATTCGCAACCAATGTTTTTAATAATCCTTCAATCAACATCCATTTTTTAAAAATAGTCTCTTCTTTTGTAAAAATATTGTGATCAAAAGAAAGATATGCGCAATCTGCTGTGGAAATAAGCGCTGATTGAACCATTGTTTTTTTAGGCGTTATATGTTCTTCATCAAGCAACATAAACCATGCATTAAGTAGTTGTAGAATGTTTTGTTCTACGCTATCTGACCATAGCAACTCTTGTTTTTCCGCTTTCCACTTATCACCGTGATAATAATGCATGAAAATCTGTTTTTTTTGTATTGCTGATGATGTGTTTGTTGCATATTGCGCACTCCAAGGGGAAGAAAACAAAATTAACTGATTGTAGATGGCAAAAAAAAGGAGCGCTGAAATACATGCAGCGCTGGAAATGATTATATATAGTTGTTTTGTATTCATGAAGGTAACCCATCAACAACCGCAATAATTGCACTCGCCAACGGCTCACTATAATAATGCCACCAATCTTTACTTTTCAATCCGATATCAAACGCAACACTCGGAGCAACAACACCAATTAACGGCTTAATGGGCAAACTATACGGACCAGAAACCATGTATATTGATTGATACTGCTGTGCACACAGCTCGCGTTTTAATAACTGACATGCAACAGTTGTTGTATCTTTATTAATCCTGTACGCCTGATCATACGTATGCAACACTATACCTTGCTCACATGATGCAAAATCATTCCCGTACGAAAATTGATACATATGCACCGTTGGTTTTGTTTCTTGCGTATAATAAAAATTAAGATTAATAAAAAAATCCGCTTGTAAGCGGTTTGCTAATGTTGCATTTTGCAGATCATACACATTATCACCCGGCATGCGCGTAATAACAATTTTAATATGCGGTGCACGTTCTTCTATGATCTCTTTTATTTTTTCAGCACACTGCAACGTCAATCCACGTTCAAAACTGTCACCGATGCGTCTGCCAACACGCTTGGCATCACCTGAAGGATCTATGACAACAATACGTTGACGTTTGCCTTCGCGAATTGCGAAGGTGTAGCTGATAACAATACACAATAAAAAAATAATTTTTTTTTTCATCTGCACGCTAAATCTGTTGTCAAAAATTGCTGTAAAAACGTAATGCGCTCGCTATTTTTTTTATTTTTTATACCCATAGCAACAGCGCGCGATTGCCCTATTATTATACACAGTTTCTTTGCACGCGTAACAGCAGTGTATAATAAATTTCTTTGGAGCATCATAAAATGTTGCATAAAGATGGGAATAATAACTGCAGAAAATTCTGAACCCTGACTTTTGTGAATTGATATTGCATATGCATGCACCAATTCATTCAAATCAGACATTTCGTATTCAACAAGATTTTCAAAAAAACGAACTTTTATTATTTTATCTTCTGAATCAATCGTCTCAACAACACCAATATCACCATTAAACACATGTTTATCATAATTATTGCGCAATTGCATCACTCGATCGCCAATATAATAATGTGCACCTGCATACACCAACGAATTGCCATCATGCTCTTTATTAAGCATCTGTTGCAGATCATGATTCAATTTTTGTGTTCCTGCAACACCACGGTGCATTGGCGTGAGTACAATCGCATCATCTTTGTGTATGCCATAACGGTGCAATTTAGAAAAAATAGTTTCCAAATGCAGCGGTATATTTTCTGGATTATCTTCTTTAATAAAAATAAAATCTTTACGTGTGTTCTCGTGCTCGTACGCAAGAGATTCGCCATTATTAATGCGATGAGCATTGATCACAATCAGACTGTTTTGCGCTTGCCTGAATATATGTTTCAGACCAACTACGATAATTTTTTGACTCGCAATCATATCATTAAGAAAATTACCAGCACCAACAGATGGCAACTGGTCAACATCTCCAATTACAATAAGATGTGCTGATAATGGCAATGCTTTAAGCAATGCATTAGCCAAAAACACATCTATCATAGAAGCTTCATCAACAATCAAAAAATCAACTGCTAGCGAACGTGATTCATTGTATCTAAAGCTCATGGTGCTCACATCAAAATCTAATAATCTATGCAACGTATATGCTGGGCGCCCGGTACCTTCAGTAATACGTTTTGCAGCCCTTCCTGTTGGCGCTGCAAGTGCATATTTTACTTGTTTAAGATCGAGCATCATTAACAGTTTTTTGATTAATGTTGTTTTACCTGTTCCTGGACCACCAGTAATAATGGTCACCTTGTTCTGTAAACATGCAAGCACACCGTCTTGTTGTTGCTCGTTGAGCATTAATGTTCCCGCAGATTGATCTTGTAATAATGTTTTTATGTGAGATATATCAAACATGTGATGCGATGGAGCTGTAATCATCTTATCAAGCTTGTGCGCAATCCCTTTTTCAGAAAAGTAAAACTTGGGCAACGTGATATAATGAATATCATTGTGCGTGAGCAGTTTAATTTTATCTGCATTATACAGTTCATGCAGCGCACACTTGGTAGTTTGCTGTATTGCCTCTAACTCCAATTCAAGCAGTTCTGCCATCTCTTTTTTAAGCTCATCAAGCTGAATATACAAATTACCATCAGAAGCTGTTGTTTGAATAACATGTAAAATTGCTGCAGTGATCCGGCGTTTACAATCAGGAGCAATGCCACTTTTTTGTGCTATCTGATCCGCTGTCTTAAAGCCAACACCCCAAATATCTTGTGCAAGGCGATACGGATTTTCTTCAATAATAGCAATTGCATTTTCTTTATACTGTTTATAAATTTTTACTGCATACGTGGCGGATATGCCTTTGTTTTGCAGAAAAACCATGATATTAGAAATCTCTTTTTGGTCTTTCCATGCAGCAACAATAATTGCAACACGTTTTGCACCAATACCAGGAACAGACCTAAGACGTTCTGGGTGTTGGTCAATAATTTCCAAAACTTTTTCACCAAATGCTGCAACTAACTTATCACCATACACGGGCCCTATTCCTTTAATAAGGCCCGATCCGAGGTATTTTTTAAGTCCAAAAATAGAAGTTGGTGCCTGTTTTTCACACGATTGTGCATCAAACTGTTTGCCAAATTTTTGATGCATATTCCAAACACCACGCACCACAACCTGCTCACCAGCAATAATAGAAGGCACAGATCCTTTAACGGTGACGCTATCTTTAGCAGTAACTTTTACCACAAAAACAGCAAAACCATTCTCTTGATTTTGATAAATAACGCGATCAACAATTCCTTGTAACGATTCGATTTCAGCCATGTAGATTAATTCGTATGCTTTATATATTCAATTAACAAAGGTGCGATAACTTGTGGAGTAATTTCATGCAAAGCTATTCCATCAAGATATCGCTCTTTAAGATGTTTAAGAAATTCAATTTCATTAACATGCTCGCTTTTTACGTGCGCTTTTTTAAACACTGTTGGCAGTATGCTTTTCACAGCGCTCCATTTTGCAACACGATCTTTAAATTGCAGTTCCGCTTTGGGGCAACTGTGCGTTAAATCAGCTAAGAAAGTAACCAGATCAGTTAAAAAGTAACAATACAAATTAAAATTGGTAATGTGACGTTCAAACATGGTTGATTCTTGCCCTTCTTTGGTTTTAGCCCATTCAAGCAGAGGACTATCAAGATGATTACGTTTTTGACAATATTCTTGAATCAACACAATCATAATATTTTTTGCACCACGTCCACTTTCTATAAACTCAGCTGATTGTACAATAAAATCTGCTTTGGCATGCGTTAAAAGCTCTTCAAATGCTAATAGTTTTTCTGCGTCTTCTTTACGGTTTGATCCAACTAATTCTTGTTCAATACGCGCAAGAGATTCTATGCTATGCCATTTACCACCAAACAGATATTTTCCTTTACGTTGCCCATCAGCCAGTTGATCACCAATAAGAAATGAAAGTAATGTGCGACGAAATTTTCTGATAAATTCTATTTTGTCAGCATTGATCAAGGTACCATCTGCAAGCTTAATAACAGATGCCTCCAATGTAATATTTTCTACTGCATACATGATAGGCATACTCATCAGTGGTAACAAAAATAGTGTCTTGTTCAATTGAGTCTCCTTTATACAAAATAGACTTATCCTCTTTATCTTCATTATCTTTCTTAGCATATTACAGACTCTTATTAAAAGCTTGCCTCAAAATTTAAAGAAAGCGTGTAATCTTTGCCAAGGCCCCGTTCAAAAAGTGAAACATCACCATTCAATGAAAAAAACCATGTGCGTCGATCTGCATTATGCTTTAACACAATCCCACCAAACGCTTTACCTTGATACGCAATTGACTGTTTTGCTTTGGGAATATCAAGTGCACATATTGTTGCGTCAGGTGCATAAATTTTTGAAAAATGAGGTTTGCTTTGCAACCAAAAATCTGGTCCCACATTAAAGCCCCATTGCTGACCTTTATAATATAAGCCTCCTGACCAACGGAAAATCACTCCCGGAATAATACGCGTATCAAATGCACGTAAAAAAAGCCGCTCAACAACTTGTTCAGTTAAAAACTGTACATTATCGGCAGCAACTTGAGCATTTTCAGTATCGTTAAAATCACGATCGGCAAACGCTTGTTCATTAATTTTATTAATATAAAATCGTTTTTCTGATGAAGGGAATTGAACTTCTAATGATGTACGTCCAGCAAAATGCATTCGATCAGCAAATGTTGTACTGATAAAATGATGCAATGGCACTTTCCATCGTGTGTATGCGCCAACACCAAAATGGTGATTGTTGCCAAGTGGTGTATCAAGTAAATTGGCCGCAACACGATCCAAACTATCAAGAAAAAAATCCTTGAGTATCACGGTTGCTTCACTCGCGGTTGGATTTCCAGCCGCTTCAATAAGAGGTTCTAATTCAAACACTGGTAAACTCGACGGTTTAGGAAATTGTGAACCTGCAAATCCACCACCCCATGTCCATGCTGTTGGCAATGTTAAAAAACCACCACAACGCAATGTATATTTTGGTCTTTTGAACGTGATATTATCAACCTCAATCCGCGTATCACCAAACCCTATTTTATCACTAATAAAATGTTGCTTATTAAAAATATCCGCTTCATCTGGATCAAAAACACCAAATATGGGATTGAGCACCTCATCTGCAAGATCTTTTTCTTGTTGCGTTAAAGAAAAATTGCTCTGCAAATAATAAATGGGCATCATCAAACGAAAAGTTGTTTTACGCCAGCGCTTCATACAATGAAACATAAACCCAGCTTGCCGTTCCTCTACGGTCATGTTTTCAAAAACAGAAAATAGATCAGCAAAATCTATATTAATACCAGGAGGAGACAGTTCATTGATTGCATTAAGCGCATTTTGCAGCTTAGTCAATAACGTTTCTTCTGTAAGTGCTATGTATGATGCTAGTTTGGTACTATTTTTGGTAAAATTAGAACGATCTATTTTGTGCGCAAAGGCATGAGCACCCACCACAAAACTTTTAGGGAATTCCGCACGATCAGGTTCAAAAATGGGTTGATCAAGTAAACTTCTTTTATTCAAAACATTGGTATGCAAAAAAACAGGTTCTTCCAAAATTGCCGGCACCCCCAAACGGTTAAGAATGATCATAATATCTCCAGGGTTTATTGACCGAGATATATGGTCCATACCAGCAGTATCAAGATACTCCATTAATTGATAATCATCATCTTCAAAAGAGATCATATCAAAGTCAAAATCAAAATCTTTTGTGGTATCTTCTTGATGGCTCTGCTCACTGGCATAAGCATGATTGGGTAAAAAAAGCGATGCGGTACTACTCAAAAACAGTACAGAGCATAATAATCGTATCACATAACTCATCATAATTTTTTATATTTCTTTACTTAAAATTTCAGATTTTTTAAAAACAAACAGATAAAATCATATAATATATCGCTGATGACATGTAACAATTATTGCAAAATTTTAAAAAAAATGATACTCCCCTCCCCTAAAACCCCTATTTTGTCAATATTGTTCTTGTGAAAAAATAAAAAACTGCGCTACACTAAGAAAAGATAGAATAATCCCCTAAATGTCGAAGTTTTTCTATATCTGTATGCGCTCATTCTGAACTTGTTGAAGAATTAAGCGCTCGAAAGATATCCTTCGACAGGCTCAGGATGAGCGCAGGGATGAAAAAACAAGTAAACTCTAACAACAAAAATGATAAAAGGGTCACCATGGATGGAATCTTTTATGCAAAAGCAGCTGCGTATATTGGCGCAGCAATAACAATGGGTTTTGGTAGCCTCGGGCCTGCAATTGGTCAAGGAATGATTGGAATGAAAGCTTGTGAAAATATTGGTAAGTATCCAGAAAGTGCAAACAAGATCCGTGCAACAATGATTTTCGCCTTGATTATTGTAGAATCTTCTTCAATTTATTGCCTACTGATTTCTGGTGCATTATTACTCTTTGGTTCACAAATTGGATAAGCTTCAATGACTATAAATGGAACATTACTTATTCAAGCATTCAATTTTATGATCGTATATTGCATGCTGCGAATTTTCTTGTTTAAACCTGTCATCAGTATTATTGAGCATGAAAAAGCGCAAGAAAACAGTATGCTTGATAGCATTGATCAGCAAGTAAAAAGTCTTGAAATCCAAGAAAAAGAGCGGCAACGTCACTGGTATATCTGCCAAGAATATTTTAAAACACATCAACCTCCGCTCTACAAAGAATCACTATTCCTTGCAGATGATACAGAAACCAGTATTGATATCTCTCCAATTGTATCATCTGATATTGCCCATATAATCGCTGATACGCACAGCGTTATAGAGGAAAAAATAAAACATGTTCAGTAATCAAGATATTATTGTTATCGCATTCAAGCTCATTAATTTTGCGGCACTTATTGGTGTGGGCTTTTTTCTTTTTAAAAAACATGTTTTACCCGATCTTCTTTTGAGTATTGCAAGAAAAAAGAACAAACAAGATTCACTATTCTTGCAACAAACCAATCTTGAAAAACAACAATTCAACCTTGATATCCAGTTAAAAGAAGATGCTGCACAGTGCGAAGCTTTTAGAGCCAAGATTGATGAATGGAAAAAAGTTGTTGCACAACAGCATAATCAACTTACAAAAGAACATGAATATATGGTGGTGCTTGTGCGTAAACGAATGGAACATACTGCCACGCAACGTGAACAAAAACGCATACAAAAAATTGTTGCTCACGCCGTTGTTGCACAATTACAAAAATCTCTCTCTCAATATTTTGAAAAACCACAAGAAAGTTCTGAGTACCTCAATTCAATCATTGATTTTATGAATGAAAGAATATCGTGAATAACACAGTTATTGATAGAAACATTTCGCAAAAATATGCAAAAGCCTTTATGGCTATTTTCCCCAAAGCAATTACATTAGCTCATGTGGGAAAAATCAATGTTGCGCAAAAATTTCTGCAACACCACAAAGAAACTCTTCTCTTTTTACAGCTGCCACGATTTAATCAAGAAACAAAAAAATCAATGGTCATGGATCTTATCAGTCATTTCCTTTTGCCAGAGCCATTATCAGCAATTATGCTTCTTTTGATTAAACACGATCGCGCTTTTTATATTCCTGATGTTCTTCTGTGCATCAATCAACTCTATAAAAAACAAACTAATAGCATGGTGTTTTCTTTAAAAAGTGCTCATTCATTAAATGAAAAACAGATAGAAGTGATTAAACAATTTCTTGGAACATTAGTTCATAAAAATATTATACCGCAACCATCTTTAGATACATCTCTCATTGCTGGTCTTCGTTTGCAAAGTAGTGAATATCTATGGGAATATTCAATACGCAAACATCTTCAAACCCTGCATGAGTTAGAAAAATAGAAGGCGAAAATCAGATGAAAAATACAGATCTTATATCACTTTTTGAACGGTCACTCCGCAATTTACCCGAAGAACAGTTGCAAGAAATAGGTACTGTAATCCGTGTTGGTGATAATATTTGCACCGTGTATGGATTATCACATGTTATGATGGGTGAACTTATCACGTTTGAAGGTGGCAACAGCGGCATCGTATTCCAGCTCAATGAAAATTCTGTTGCTGTGTTTTTAATTGATAGAACTATTCCTGTAGCAGAACTTGAAACCGCAAAACGTACACATGCTGTATTTAAAACTCCTGTTGGCATGAACCTTATTGGGCGTGTTATCAGTGCTGATGGATTACCGCGCGATGGAGCTGGCGATCTTAACGTTACAGAATTCCGTCCCATAGAAACGGATATTCCCGGCATTATGGAAAGATCTCCCGTTAATGAATCATTAGAAACAGGAATTTTAGCAGTTGATGTTCTTGTTCCTATTGGAAAAGGACAACGCGAACTCATTGTGGGTAATAGAAATACCGGTAAATCATCAATGGTGATTGATGCTATATTGCATCAAAAAGGGAAAAATGTTATCTGTATTTATGTTTCCATTGGCCAACGTCAAGCAAATTTAGCACGTCTTGTTTCATTATTAGAAAAAAATGGTGCGCTTGAATATTCTGTTATTGTCAGTGCTGATTCGGGCGATGCAGTTCTGAATCAATATCTTGCTCCCTATGTTGGTTGCACCATCGCTGAATATTTCCGCGACCAAAGCAAAGATGTTCTTATTGTATACGATGATTTAAGTAATCATGCCGTTGCATTCCGTGAAATGTCATTACTATTGCGCCGAGCACCGGGCAGAGAAGCGTATCCAGGAGATGTGTTTTATCTCCATTCACGTCTTCTTGAACGTGCAGGAAAACTTGCAAAAGGTGGATCTATAACAGCACTACCAATTGTACAAATTCAAGGTGATGATATTACCGCATACATTCCAACTAATCTTATTTCTATCACTGATGGGCAAATATTTTTAGATACAAAACTGTTCAACCAAGGAATTCGTCCAGCAGTTAATGCTGAACTCTCTGTCTCTCGCGTTGGTGGAGCAGCACAAACAAAAGCAGTCAAAAAAATGACACGCGCTTTGCGTTTGGAACTTGCACAATATCATGAACTGCTTGCATTTGCTCAATTTGGTGCAGAACTTGATGAAGTATCACATCGTCAGCTTGAACGTGGCAAACGTGCAGTTGAACTGCTCAAACAACCGCAATACGTCACATTCTCTTTTGTTGATCAAGCTCTCATGTTACTCTTTTTAAAAGAAGGCTTTTTAGATACCATTGCACTCAATCAAATTAACCATTTTGCACTCCAATGCGTCAGTTATATCAAATCAGTGTACCCAGATATTTATGATACAATCTTGAAAACACAGGATATCTCTGAAGATGTGCAAAAACAAATTCATACGATTGTTGCAGAATTTATTAAATTATTTATACCAGTTACAAATTAATTTCTGATGATTTTTTGCAAATTAGTGGTATAATAATATTATTGTGCGCCCCCTTCGTCAGGCTCAGGATAAACTCCGCTCAGTGAGCCACATGGCGCAAAGCAATTTGAAATATAAAAATATCATGCGCCCGTAGCTCAGTCGGATAGAGCAACGGATTTCTAATCCGTAGGTCGTAGGTTCGAATCCTACCGGGCGTGCCAGTCTCCGTTGCTACGCAACTTCGTCTGGCTGCGCCGCAAGAAATTAACTTGGCAACGACAAGAACTTTGATAGCAGAATAGGAGACTGTCCGACGTAGCGTGAGTCCGAAGAAGCCGTAGGCGAAAACGGATCGAAGGCGTAGACGGACCAAGCCCGCAACCACCCAAGACCTCTTTATTATTTTTCTTATTAAATCATGTTTTACTACGTCTACTTAATACAATCCATCGAACATCCTGACCTTCGATATGTTGGATATACCACAAACCTCAAAGAACGTTTATCTACTCATAATTCAGGCGGATCATTTCATACCAAAAAAAATCGTCCCTGGAAATTAATCATGTGTTCAGCATTTGAAAATATTGATTGTGCCAAACAATTTGAACAATATTTAAAATCACAATCTGGAAGAGCTTTCGCTAAAAAACGTTTTTGGTAATTTCATTCAATCTTTACAGCAAAATATAACTCTTTTTTCTTTTTGCTCTTCTGTGCTTACACGTGCAATGATGATCGCTTTCATCAACAAGTTCCTTTTGCTTTTATGTTAACTGTTTTTTGTTGAGGATAGTGTAACAAAAGAAAAATAGATTGCTATCGTATAAAATAAAAAAGGGTCAGTTACAAATTATTGTAACTAACCCTTAAATCTTTATTACTTATTTTAAATAATATCTTTTGTTTGCAATTGATCTATTTCTTTTCTCATTTCCCCTGCTACTAAATTAATCTTTTTAGTATTTTCTGGGCGTAAGAATCGATGCATGTATCTATGATAGAATGCACGATTCATACAACGATGTTCTTCTAATGCTTCTATTTCCTCAACCATTTGTTGGTCAATAGGCAATACACGCTTAAACAACCGATCACTATCAAGAAATCGATCAACATCTATAATTTCTTTGATGCGGCTAGCACCATAATGTCGTGCTGCATTTAATCCATGATCTTTTTCTTTTTCAGAATATTTCTGATACGCTGCGCGTCTTTCATCAGTTGGCACACCGGATTTAGGATCATAATCAGGATAAGTCTTGTGTAATATGTTATGGCTTTCCTGTGTTTCTTCAATTATTTCATTAAAAGGACGTTCTAAACGTTCTCTTGCTTTCTTAAAAGCAGCTTGTTGATTACCACAAATTAATGTTGAAACCATCCAGTGTCTGTTGCTTTTACATTTTTCAAATTCTTGTCGTGTATATTCATACTGATCAACAGGTGACATTGAATTAATACCCGTGACGAATGAAAAGGAAAGTAAGGCTATAAACTTTATATTCATAAAAAACCCTTATTTAAATACTATTTTTTTGTGCTCAATTGATAGATGTGTTGTTCTGCTTCTCCTATTGCCTGATTAATAATTATAGCATTACTTGGACGTAAAAGAAGATTAATATGATTCATTGTATAAAGCTTATTTTTAGATTGCATATCACGTTCATCAACTAATCGATCTCGTGTAATATAATAATTAGGTTCTTTCATTTCTTTTATTTTCTGCAAGATTTGCATTTCAATCGGTAGACGATCATCATTTTCCATATAGTCCGACATCAGCATTCCCATGGGCCTAGGATTATCCAACTGCATCTTTCTTAAAATAATGCTTGCAATATAATGTCGTGCAGAATTTAATCCATAAGTTTCTTCTGTTTTTAGATATTTCTTACGAACTGGTGAAATAAGTAAATTTTCTTTATCACATTGATAAGCTATATCTGCTAATATTTTGTCACCATCTTTTGACTCTTCAATTATTTCATTAAATGGATGTGTAAGTTGATTTTTTGCTTTATTAAAAGCAGATATTTGATCATCACAACCAAACAATGAAGACCAAGAATCTCTGCATTTTATGAATTCTTTTCGTGTATTTTCATATTGATCAAAAGAAGACATTGAATTAATATCACAAACAAATAATAGGGAGAATAAGGCTACACATTTTACATTCATAAAAATATCCTCTGTTTTTAAAGTTAAAATGGACTTGAATCACTCATGTATTATAATTGTACCACAAATAGAAAATAAATCAAAAGAGCCTTGTATTGAGCGTATCCAATGTTTTAGTCGCTTTAAACTCTTCAATACACCTACGTATCTCTTTAAATGGGCTATGCATCATAGGCAATGTAATCTTGCCTGCCTCAGCAATCAGCCGATGCCATGATTGTGGCTTATTTTTGCCAATGATTGTTCTAAGCTCCCGCAATGGCGCTGCTTCTAGGGCTCTTTTAAACCCCAACATCATCATCGCTTGTTTTGGTGTTATAGCAGGATTATCAAAGCTCAATTGTGCCAGAAAGGCTTTATCATCACTTATTTTAAGGTTCAACAACGGTGAACGGTTCCGTTCAAGCTCATCAATATAATGCAGCAATACCTTCTTTGCAATCGCAGGCTTAAAGAGCTTCTTAAAGGTGAGGTCCGCAGCTATGTTGAGTTTTTTAAAAAGCTGCTTGATTTTTGCACGTTTATTAAGACGCACTTCCATGCGCAAAAATTCTAGTTTATGCCTTTTTTGAAATGTCTTAAAAAGATGATGCTGCAATTCGTTATCTTTTTCAATTGCACGCTTGCTGCTCTGCTTTGCCTTTTCAAGGTCCTTAATTTTATCATAAAAAACAACTTCATACGCGTTGCAGTGCCATTTATAACTATGCCCTTCATTGCGATAATCAGTTTGATTGGTATCAACAGAAAAGCGTATATTCGCCTCTTTTATTTTGTTGATGTAATGATATGGTGTTGAACCATCAGTCAACGGAATATTTTTGGAATAATGGATTGCCATAACGGGTGCATGAGCAAGATCTTCTGCGGTTGCAACAACACCCATGGTTGCAAGTGTGGCAGCAAGCTTATCTGTTATTGCTTTAAAATCTTTATATTGCAGCTCATTAAAATTATTCCCATAAACAAGCTTGGGAAGCGATAATTCTATTTTCAGCAACGGCTCAACAATGCCTTGCATGTTTCTGCAGTATGCCAACGTAAGATGTGGTTTATATATCCCGTTTAAGAGTTCCTTTTTGGTACCGTTTTGTTTGGAGATGATGGAGCGATAATGCAAGCGCGCTTCTTTATTTTTGCTTGCTTGTAGTACCCAGTGAGCACTGGGTTTAAATTTATCAGGTTCACTGATTTGATACATCTCAGGTGTAAGCGATAAAACTATGGTGTCTATCATTATTGTATCTCATGATGAAGTGCATTTTGTTGCACCTAAAGATACGGGTAAATGCATTTAAATACAAGTCCCGCAAAGCGGTTCTTGATGAACAACACATTACGGGACATTTGATGGTGCAAGGCTTCATGGGCCTGCCTTTACCTTTTCGAGTTGTGCGTTTTGTTTTTCTTGTTTTTGTCTTAGCGTTTTTCGGTAAACGAAAATCTACTTCAACAAGCAGCATGAAAAAGTTACTTACACGCGTTATTTCTTCAAAAGTCAGAACAGTAACATTATGAGTTCGACGTAATCGAGCCATACAATACTTTCGTATTAAAATTTAAAAACTTAAAAATATTTTAAGTATGATGGCGTAAAAATTACTGCAAAATTTGTTTTTTTGATGATGGGATTAATTAAGACAGGAATTGTACGCCATGATACCCATGATCTGCATGAGATCATCATAATTTGTATCTATAATCGCGTACATGATATTCCTTTTTTAGAAACGTTTTTATAACTATCGGGTGCAATAATAGCAATACATGAAAGATAATGCAACTTATTTTTTAATAATTTCAGGACGATAAATACCTTTATCAACAATTTCCAATAAACGTAATGCTGAATGTGTCGGAACACGTTTACCCGCTTCCCAAGATTGCACGGTTTTTATACTAACATTGAGAACCAAAGCAAACATGCCTTGTGAATAATGATTTTTTTCTCGTATCTTTTTTATCTCTCTTGGTTTGTATTCAGCAGGTGGTTCAGGAATTTCTATATATTCTGAATAGAGATCAAGCTTACCTTGTTTATGGGCAATAGCTTCTTTAAGTGCTGCCTTTAAATCCTTAGCAAATTTACTGCTCATCGTGAATTCCTCCGTAATTCATTCACTAATTCTTTGAAGTCTTTTTTATCTTCAGCTGTTATATCTTCCTGTTGATTCTTTGCATAAATAAGGAGTAGATATATCTCATTTCTGCTTGTTACATCGTAATAGCATACTCTAGATCCGCCACTTTTTCCGCGAGAAGCAGATTTTAATCGAACCTTACGTACTCCATTTGTTCCAGGAATTATATCACCCATCTCTGGATTTCTTGCAAGCTCTTCTTGAAAATCATCAAAATCTTCTTCCAAGATCTGTCTTTTCTTTAAAAGACTATTGAGGGCTCTGCTAAAATATTTGGTTCGATTTATCTTCCTTTTCATATCATAGACTATACTACGCTGTGGCATACATTGTCAATATTACATCATCTTAAATAACGTGAGTTCGATCTAAGAAAATTTTAAAAAAAAATTCATTACGATATCCTTTTAAAAACAATCAAACTTAAAAAAGGGTATTGTAATGAATTTGACTACTATTTTCTACCATTGTGATGAATTTTGCAAATTTTTTGAAAAAGAGTTTCCAATCCGTGTTCTTTCTGATGGGAAAAATATTAGAAAAAGGAATGGATCTTTAAAGCTTAGTGAAACTATGACGATTGTCATTTATTATCAGCAATCTGGCTATAAAACATTCAAGGATTATTACACAAAAAGTGATGAATTAAAATCAGCGTTCCCTGGTCTTACAAGCTATAATCGTTTTGTAGAATTACAACAAAAAATTACAATGCCTTTAGCTATTTTTACAAAATTATATGCGCTTGGAAAATGTGATGGCAATTCATACATTGACAGTTTTTCACTGTCTGTAAGTCATCAAAAAAGAATATCTTCTCATAAAACCTTTAAAGGATTAGCCGCTCGAGGAAAAACAAGTGTGGGTTGGTTTTACGGATTCAAAGTTCATGTAATTATCAATGGTTGGGGAGAAATTATTGATTTTTGTATCACCTCAGGAAATGTTGTTGATAATAATACAAAAGTTATTGAAAAAATAACTGAAAAAATTCATGGAAAAGTTTATGGAGATAAAGGCTATTTGCTTAATTCAGAACTGTTTCAAAAGCTTTACTCTAAAGGCATTCATATTGTTACAAAAATTCGAAATAATATGAAAAATAAGCTTATGGATGTTAAAGATAAAATCATGTTAAAAAAACGTGGAATCATTGAGTCTGTTGGAGCAATTCTTAAGGAGGATCTTAATATTGAACATTCACGATATCGTAGTCCAAGATCATTGATTATAAATGTATTTGCAGCTTTAGCTTCTTACGGATTTCGAAAAAAAAAGCCATCAATATACAAAAAAAGCTTTTTTCTATTGACGGCTTAGATCGAACTCACGTTAAATATTAAAACATTATGATAATTCGCGACATTCGCGACATTCACGACACATTCGCGACATTTTAGTAAATTTCCGGCTTGATCTTAAATGATGAATACACCGTCTGGATGAAGGTTAAACTTATGGTTATATCAACTTTATCGGTCCTGAACATATCAGGTAAGTGGTGCCATACTACGCTCCTCCTCCCGGAGGACTTTTTTTTTACAAAAAAGCAAGGCTACGTATGGCGCGGCCAGTTCTTTTAAAGGTTTGATATAAATTATAAAAAAGGCCTCAGCATTGCTGGGGCTTTTTTAATTACCAAAATACGGTAAAGTATATTCTATACAAACCAATTCAATACTAAGGTAATCATTATGGAAACACATCCACTCGATCAAAATACAATAGAAGAAATTGCTCGACGACTTGTCAAAACTTATAATCCTCGTGAAATTTATTTATTAGAACCAGAAGGAAGAGATACTATTGATATTGGTATCTTGGTAATTGTAGATGATAGTATGGCTGGACTTCAACAACGATACGCTCTTATGGCAGAGGGACACAAAGCTCTTATTGGTGTTAAAATTGCCAAAAATATTTTAGTTTATACCAAAGAAGAATTTGATGAATATTCTCAAGATCCATCAACATTAAGCTACTCAATTAAAAAATATGGAAAACGAATTTATGCACGGGCATAAACATTGGCTTTTAATAGCCCAAGAGGATTTAGCCTCTGCTAAGCTTCTTTCTAATGAGCCTTTTATGACCGCTCTTTTTCATATTCAACAATGTGCAGAAAAAGCATTAAAGGCCTACATGGTATCCAAAAAAAATTCTTTTATCAGAACTCATGACTTAAATCGATTAGTAGACATATGTATGGAAATAAATGCAGATTTTGAAACTATTCGTTTTTTTGCTGCTGTCCTCACTCCATATGAAACAGCTGGAAGATATCCAACTACTGACTTTGTAAGATTAAGCATAAAAGAAATCGAAATACTAATTGCGCAATCTGAATTTGTATTCAACTTTGTTATGCAACGAATTAATAAAATAGCTTAATAAAATTACTTAAACATTACCGCATTCTGCTCACTAAAAAGTATCGCGACAGAATCATGACATTTTAGTAAATTTCTAGCTTAATTCTAAATGATGAATACACCGTCTGGATCATTGTTAAGCTTATTGCCACACTGACTTTATCATTCCTGAATATATGAGGTAGGTGATGCCAGTCTATGCTCCTCCTGTCGGAGGACTTTTTTTTTACAAAAAAAACTCGGTTATTATATCTTTCTGTTGATTGCTAAAAAAATGAGTTCGTGACATTTTATCACGGACTGAGATGTCGACAATTTGTCGACATCTGAAATTAATGACACAATCTATCTTACTGTGTTCCCCTATCCACAGCGGATTATCATTTGCCATATCCGTTGACATAATACCTTTTTCTGTATACCATTTTACTTGATTATACTTTTGTGTAAGTATACGTTGTAAATTATAATCTCTATAATAAAGGATTTTTCATGAAGATATCACGCATTGCGTTACTTTCAACAGTTTTTTGTGCAACTTCTATGTTTGCAAGTGAAGCACCCGTAGCAAATGCTGCAGCAGCTCAACCTGGTATAATCTCACAAGTAACTGGATTTGTAACAGCTCCTTTTGTATATGTATTTAATACAGCTGATGGCGCAGCAAGCTGGATTGCAGATAAATCATACCTTAATACTATCATTGGAAAAATTACTGGCGTGTCTTTCCTTAAAGGCAGCTGCATTGATAAACCAGCATTAATTGGTAAATCTCTTGTTGCAGTAGCAGCTGTTTATGCAGCTTACAAAGCTTACCAAGCACTCAATGAACAAAACGTTGACAATGATGATGATATGATCTTTGTTGATGAAGAATATGAAGCGTAAGTAACGTTAGTTATATAGAAATTAAAAAGAGGAACTTTTTTAAGTTCCTCTTTTTTTATGCACATCAATTACTTGTCTATAATCTCTTTTTCTACTTTAATCAAGTTTCGAAGGACACAGCGAAGCTGCTGTCGTAGAAACTTTACAAATCCACTGCAACATCAAATTTTGTGTTTCTTCTTCAGACAGTTTCCAATCAATATCAGATGCCCGCAGTCTATGAATAACATCATACAAACATAATGCAACACTCACCGATACATTAAAACTTTCCACAAAACCATACATTGGAATTTTCACAAACGTATCTGCTTGCGCTAATGCTTCCGGCGATAAACCAGTTTGTTCACTGCCAAAAATAAATGCTGTTTTTTGATCGAGCGGTAAATTGGGTAACTCATAACAATTGGTGTGCGGTGTTGTTGCAACAATCCGATATCCATCTTTTTTGAGCGCAGTGATTGATTCAGTAATTGAACTGTATGCGTGCACATCGACCCATTTTGATGAACCCATTGCAATAGTTGGCACAGCCTTAAAACTGTATTTTCCTTCTACCACATGTACATCTTGAACACCAAAAATATCACACGTGCGCAGGGCTGCACTTGCATTATGCTCTTGGAACAAGTCTTCCAAAACCACGGTAATGTAGCGCGTTCTGTTTGCGATTACTGCTTGCATCTTTTTCCGCTTATTTTCTGTTACGTATGCAAGGAGTTGGTCGATGAGAGCTGCTTTATCCATAAATGACTCATATTTTCTAACGTTCGCTCATTTCGACAAGCTCAATGCGAACGGGGATGACTTATTTTAATCCGTTCGTGGTGAGCCTGTCGAACCATACGAACGGATTAGCTCTATTATACCATATTTTACATATAAACCTCATTCAATCGATCTTTTGCCACCCCATTTGCACAAAACACAGGATCCATGTACGCTTAATAATGTATAATCACATTAAAAAATAGGAATATTTATGACACATAAGGACTTACTCATCGCAGTACTGATCGCGATGGCTCCTTTTTCTTACATCATTTTCTCTAAAAATGGCTCTGGCAACAATGTTATTTACCTACATAAAGAGCACAAATCAACCCGTTCTTCAGAAGCTCATTTACATCAATTCAGCAATACGGGAAACGTAGTTATCGATTTTTATGCAGACTGGTGTAACCCATGCAAACGCATGTCACCACTTATTGATGGTGTTGCTGCTATTATGCCTGAAGTCACATTTATTAAAATAAATCGCGATTATTTCTTAGATTTAGCAAAAACATTTAACATCACCAGTATTCCAACACTGATATTCTTAAAAGATGGTAAAGAGATTGGGCGCTATGATGGTGGACCATTAACACAAGACAAACTTGCAAACTTAATTACTAAAATGTATCACAACACGTAATTGTTACAAAAATAGTATAAAAAAGATTAAAGCGCTTAATCCTTCAATAAGTTCAGGATGAGCGCTTTAATCTTTTTACACAATTTCCAGTTCTTTCCAACTGGGGTCCTCATTGAAATGCAATGAAAATGGGGTCAAGTTGGCGATCCTGTTGGGAACATTGTTGGCATAAGAGTTGGCATACTTGTTGGAGTAGATTTAGTTACTTGACCAATAATTCCCCAAACAACCCCACCTGTTCCTATTAAAGCAATTACCACTTTAATTCCTATCGCTATCCAAAAATCACGCTTTTCTGTAGCAACTTGATCTTCCAATAACTGAATATGAGTATCAGTGAGTGGTGATACAGCTTTTTGTCCATCCGGCTGCGCTTGTTCTTCGCTAATATCTTTTAATATTTCAAGAATTATCTCTTTATATTTATCCGGCTTTTCTTTTTGTATCTTTTTATACTCCGCGGCCGAAATAACTGTCTTTTTATCATCAGATGGCTTATTTTTATTAATATGCTCAACCACCACATCTGGTGAGACATTAAGTTGTTTTAATAACTTTCCAAGCACTATAGCTTGCTCTAATGATAAATTATTTTCTTCTGCAAACTTAACCAACTCAGGCTTCACTTCGTGTATCATTTCCCACACTTCCTGTACAGTATAAGTTCTCACTCCTATAGTAGATGCATCATGCGCTTGATGAGTACCCTGTGATGACGATAAGGGAACAGATTTTTGCCCAGAACCCATATCAATCACAACATCATTATTACTCACCGAAGGTGTATTTTGTGTAGAAGGTGTATAATTACGTGCAGATTGCACCGTTACTTTAGCAACATTTTTTTTTAAGTGATCAACATTTCTAACTTGTGTCTTTGGAGGTAATGAGCTACTTCCAGCACGAATAAATGTCGAAGTAGAAGTTACAGAAGAATTATTCAAATGTAAGTTAGGCACTTGAGTTTTAGATGTTTGATGACTGTTAGATAATGGATTTTGTTCGGATGAAGATTGATTCAATGCTGCATTATTTTGAGCAATAACCGTATTTGCCGCTGGATTAGAAATAACAATTGTTGGAACAGTTGTTGAAGTTGCTGTAGTAGTTGAACTGTCAGTTGTTACTGCTGTATTGTGTGAAAAAAAAGATACAGCTTTATCTTCTACCTCTTTTATTATCCCTTGTCCCGTTGATGACTGAATAAATCCAACCGCTTTAGTTTCAAGATCTTTTACTTCAGAAGAATTCGCCAATTTTTCAACTTCCTGGACAAGTTCCATAGCATACATTGTATAGGGAATACATAGCACCAACAATACATGCAACAAACTTTTTTTCATCATAACTACTCCCAACAATATTAAAAAAAGTACGCTTTACGTTGTTTTAATAATTAAATTATTTTTTATCTTCCGCAGTAGATCGTTCGGTATGACTTCTGCTTCTTTTTGTTTCATAATGTTCTCCATAATAAGCAAGTCCGCCTTTTTGCTGAAACTCTGCATGTCCTTTACGTACTTCAGAGCGTAATTGGTCAAGATTTGTAATATCTTTTTTTACACTTTTTTTTTCACTTGCGTGCATTGATAGAAAACATACTAAACTCACACAAACAGTCATTTTTTTCATCACAAACTCCTTTAAAAAATAATAAATTCAACGCTCTCCAGCACTATAGCAAGCATCTCGACAAAAAAAAAGGGGAAGATTTTTTGATCTTCCCCATCTCTATACAAAAAATATTTACCACTCCAACGAACCGGCCGTTTGATATTCGGTAACGCGTGTTTCAAAGAAGTTCTTTTCTTTACTCAAATCAGTTGATTGCGACATCCATGGGAATGGATTTTTAGTGCCATATACTTTTGGCAAATCAATACGTTCTAAACGACGATCAGCAATATATTCAACATATTCACAAAATTGTTCAGCATTAATACCAAGCAATCCTTGTGGGCATGCATCATGCGCATACTGTTTTTTCAAGCACAACTGCTTGTTTAATCAGTTCAACAATTTCATCTTGGAATGATTGCTGTCCAAACTTCAGGATTTTCTGCTTTAATTGTGTTAATCAAATCGCACCCAAATGCAAGATGAAGACTTTCATCACGCATAATATATTCAAATTGCTCACCAACACCAACCATTTTATCTTGACGTTTTAATGCAAGCATCATTGCAAAACCAGCATAAAAGAAAATACCTTCCATGATCACATAATAACCAATCAAATCATGCAAAAATTGTTGAATATTTTCTGACTGTATCGGTTTTAAAATTTGGATCAAAAATTGATTTGGTTAAATTAACAACAAAATCATCTTTTTCTTTAATAGAAGGAATTGTTTCATACATGTTATAAATTTCATCAGGATCAAATCCCAATGAATCACAACAATAAATAAATGTATCGGTATGAATTGCTTCTTCAAATGCCTGACGCAACAAATATTGACGACATTCTGGATTGGTTACATGTTTATACACTGTCAACACCAAATTATTTGCTGTTAATGATTCTGCTGTTGAAAAAAATCCAAGATTCCATAAAATCAGACGACGTTCTGTTTCAGTTAAAACCGTAGCAGATTTCCATTGCTCAACATCATTTTGCATAGAAACTTCTTCTGGTGTCCAGTTATTTGCAACACCATCTTTATAATGTTGACGCGCCCAGAGATAACTCATTGGTAAAATTTTATTTGGATCGACTGTTGAATTATTAATAATTCCATTTTTATTCATATTTTTTTCCTACCGTTCCTCACTTCACAACTCATCAACAAATAAACTCTTAAAATCCTTCTGTACCTGTCAACCATACAACTGTTTATTACTGACATACTTCACACTCAGGATCAGATGAAATAGTGCATGATTTACCAGCAACAATTGCATCATCCGATGCAATAACTTCTTCTGTTGCAGCACCAGCAGTTTCAACTGCTACAGTTTCAGCTGCTGCACTTTCTACTGTTTTATAATTACGTTTTTGCGTAAATCCAAACTTCTTTGCATCAAGCGTTGATTTTTCAATCTGACTTGCACCAAGTGTACGCAAATAATAGGTTGTTTTAAGTCCAAATTTCCATGCAGTAATATAAATATCATTCAGCTTTTTTCCCGAAACACCTTTCATAAACACATTATGCGATTGACTTTGATCAATCCATTTACCACGTGCTGCAGTAACATTAATAAGCCATTCAATGGATCAATTTCAAAGCTTCTTTATATTTATCTTTTAATCTTTGAGGAATTGCATCAATCATCTGCACATTTCCATCATAATATTTAAGCTGCTCAAGCATCTCTTGATCCCACAAACCAAGCTTTTTAAATCTTCAACCAAATATTTATTAACAACGGTAAATTCACCACTCATATTTGCTTTAACATAATATTTTTATAAATCGGCTCAATGCAAGGGAAACAGCCTGCAATATTTGAAATCGTTGCAGTTGGTGCAATTGCCATAGTATTTGAATTACGCATACCATATTGTTTAACATGTTCACGCACTGGAGTCCAATCAAGTTTGCCACCTACGTTGCACATTCAATTGCCATGCCACGCTCTTGTTCAAGAAATCAATGGTATCTTGTGGGAAAATATTACGATCCCATTTAGAACCTTTATATGATTGCATATGCACCACGTTCTTGTGCAAGTTGTGATGATGCAAAAATTGCATGATATGAAATCATTTCCATAATTTCATCAGAAAATTCAAGCGCTTCTTGTGATGCAAAATGCAATATCAAGCTTGATACAATGCATCCTGAAATCCCATAATCCCAAGACCAACAGGACGATGACGCAAGTTTGCATTTTGCGCTTCTATGGTTGGATAAAAATTAATATCAATCACATTATCAAGCATACGCACTGCAGCTGTCAACCGTTTGTGCCAAGCATTGCTTCATCAAGTTTACCATCAACAACATGCTGCGCAAGATTAACAGAACCCAAATTACATACTGCTGTTTCATCTGCTGAAGTATTAAGTGTAATTTCTGTGCACAAATTTGAACTATGAACAACACCTACATGATCTTGTGGAGAACGAATATTACATGGATCTTTGAAGGTAATCCATGGATGTCCTGTTTCAAAAAGCGGCTCAACATTTTACGCCATAACTGCTTGCGCTGCAATTGTTTTATACATTTTTAATTTCACCACGATGCAGCCATCTGCTTCATATTCTTCATATCGTTCTTCAAATGCTTTGCCATAAAATGATGCAAATCAGGACTTCTTCAGGAGAGAAGAATGTCCACTCTTCATCATTGCAATAACACGCTTCATGAACAAATCAGGAATCCAATTTGCAGTATTAATATCATGCGTACGGCGACGTTCATCACCGGTATTTCTACGCAAATCAAGAAAATCTTCAAAATCCAAATGCCATGTTTCAAGATACACACACTGCTGCACCACGGCGCTTACCACTTCGATTAATTGCAGCAGTAACATCATTAGCAATTTTTAAAAATGGAATAACTCCTTGGCTTTCTGTTTTAATAGCTTTAACCATTGCACCAGTTGCACGAATATTGGTCCAATCATTGGCAACACCGCCAGACCATTTTGAAAGCTGTGCATTATCACCAATAACATTTAAAAATATGACTTAAATCATCTTCAACCGTAGTTAAGAAAACATGAACTTAATTGCGGACGCGTTAAACCAGCATGAACAATGTTGGCGTACTTGGCACATAATCGCAATGATGACATTACATGTATAAAAATCAAGCGGCTGCTTCATTTTTATCTGGTTCATTAATACGCAAGTCCCATTGCAACACGCATCCAAAAAGCTTGCGGCAATTCAATATATCGTGTTTCATGCTTAAGAAAATAACGTTCATACAGCGTATTAACACCCATATAATCAAACAGATGATCACGATCAATACAAAGTTCCTGTGCAAGATATTCTAAATCAAAACCGGCCAAACGTTCATCAAGCAGTTCAAGATCTATACCGGTTCTAATACCATTAATAAAAGATTTACGATATGTTTCTTGACTATCACTGCGTGCAATAGAATAATGCGTAACTTGTCTAAACAGTTTTTTTAACTGTAAACGTGCTGCAACTTTACTATACGCAGGGTCACGTTCAATAAACGTGGTTGCTGCAAGCATCAAAGCATCTGCTATTGCATGAGGAGTAATGCCATCAAAAATATTTTTTAACGTTTCACTGACAATCAACTCAACATCAACAAAGGATTCATATCCAACGCAGGCCCAGCCAACCGTTCGTCGTAACCGTTGTTCACTTACTCTCTCTTTAACGCCATCAGGTTTTACCACAGAAAACATATACAAGTTATTTTCTGTTTTTTCACCCGCATCATTTATTAAAAAAGGTGCGGGTGAAACACGATTATGCTGTTCCATATCATCCTTTAATTTTTTAGGTGTTACTGCTTACTTATACAACATCCACACAACGAGACAAAATACAATGATCAATTTTCCGCACAAAGCATTGCAAGGACGGGAAAAACTAACCTCATTTTTTTATAAAACTTTTAAAAATAGTTACTATATGAAAAAAGAGAATGCATTGTATCATTCTAGGATAATGACTAAATTCCTTATAATCAAATAGTTTTATTATTTTTTTATTGAAGATATATTCTTCAATATTTTCAAACAACTGATCTATATTAAATTCATTTAGAATTAACAAAAAAAGAACTTGTGTTTTTCTATCTCTGCAACCACACATAAAAAAAAAGATTTTTTCTTAATAAAAAAAGAAAAAAAATCAAATCAAAACAAGTAAATCATTTTGAAAAACATTTTGATAAAAACGTCTATGGGTAATTGATTTGCTTAGAAAACCTGTTTCTTATGTAAAAAGATTATTTTTATACCAAAAAAATTAAAAGCGCTAAATATTCCCATTAATGCCAAATTTCTTGTATGATAGAAAGTAACACAAAATAGAAATAAATAACATTATTTAAAATGGATAAAAATATATGAAGAAAATATATACCATCTTACTCTGCGCAATTGCGTTCTTTTCTTCTTTGTACTCTATGGAAGATTTAAGTCAATCGATAATAGGTATACCCCGAGAAGCCTCACAAAAATCAGAAAATCCTATATCAAAAAGAAAAATATGTTCTACATTGCAAGCAAATGTTAAAAAGCTGGAAAGCGAAAAATATAAAAAACCATTTATTAATAATTTAGAATCATTAAAAAATAGCAAAAACATTTTCAATAACCCTAACGTTTCTACAAATATTTTTAGAGATAAGCAAATCAATAACTTAATACATTTTATAGAAGAAAACCCCTTTAACAAAAATCTAATCCCTGCAATAGAAACACAATTACAAGAAATTTGTCAAAAGACGGCAACCTCTTTCAACAATATAACAATCAAAACCTCATCGGCAGTAGATTCATTATTAAAAGCGCGTAATGATGTCGACAGAAATAAGCTCATCGATGATATTGACCAAAACATACATCTTATGATGGATTTTATGGAAATGCAAGGTTCACGAGCACGCATTGATTCGTTAACTCGAGTGTTAGCTGAAATTAAATTGATACCTGAAGACAATGCTATGCTCACCAGAGAAAATATCAAAAAATGGAAAACTAAACTCTTAGCTGCATCTGTTGTATCTCTTGAAAAAAAACCTATGGACACCAGTGAAATAGTTCTTCCTCAAAAAGAAAAAGAAATCGCAGAAGATATAGAAAAGCTGATAGAAAAACAGACTCCAAAAACATTAAAACCTCGATCTTATAGCTCTACATCCTTGAAGCTGCCAAAAATATCTATGGCTCAACGATCCAAAAAGCTAAGGGCAAAAGAATATGAATCATTGCCCAGCTCAGAAATAAAATATGCTCAGCAATCTCTGGAACTTCCAGAACAAAGTGAGCAACTCAATATTACTAACGAATTCACTGCTACTGTTCAAAAATTAAATACTATGGCTGTTTTTGAGATGTTGAACGAAAAGAAAAATGAATTTATACAAGGTATCATATCTTTAGCGGATGGACTAAAATATGCTAACGATGACGACAAAGAGCAACTCAAAACTCTCGCCCAGCATCCATTTTTTAAAAGACAAATGCTCTTAGAGAAAAGATATGAAATACTTACACAAGGGATGAATAAAGAAGAACAACAACAGTTTGAAATCGCGTGGAATACAATTATCAATTATGTTACACCTGAAAAAGAAACGTTCATCAAAACCGTTACAACTCCTATTAATTGGAAAGACGAAGAAGGCAATCCAATTGATCCTAATGTAATGCGTGCAGCATATACTCGTGAACCAATAGAACTCAATAAACTTCCTAAAGAAACAATCGACCAACTCAAACGAAAACAAGAAGAATTAGAAGAGTCCAGAAGACAACACGGGAGACAGATAGACCAAGAGACACGAGAGCAAGAAGAAAGATATATACAACAAAGAGAAACACAACAACTATTCGAAAAAAATAGGAAAGAAAATGCAGAAAAACTTAAAGAAGAAAGAGACAGAACATACCAAGCCGATCTTGATGAAGTAGCACGAAGATTAAACGAAGAATATGAACAAGAGAATGCTAAACGTTGGATGCCTCGGATCATAAATACACTTTATCAAGCAAGACAAAGCGTAACTAACTTTGTTAGCAACATCACATCAACAGTTGCTTCTTGGTGGTCATGGTTAATGGGAAGATAAAAAATTAAAAAAAAGAGAGTAGCGCTATGAAAAGTTATAATGTTTTATGCACACTTTTTGCTATATCTATAATCTGTTCTGACTCTTTCTGTATGAAACAACCAAAAAAAATACTACCGCAAAAAATATCACAGCAATTAATAGTAACCCACAATGTAGAAAAACAAGAAACAGAATTACTTAATAACATAATCGAATATTATCCAGCATGGGCACATATCAATGACCCTGATCAAAAAAAACTAAATGCTATAGATTTTACCGTTTATACCCCCCAGTACTTTAAAGATTCTATTAAAGTACTCAGTACATTTAAAACAGGCGAAACTACTGAATATGAAAACACACTAAAACAACAAGCCGTGCTATATATCACGTATGTGGCAACAAATAATAAACAATGGCCAACTATCAACGACAAATTATCTCACATTAAAGAATGCTTTCAACAATACACCTTATCTTACCTAGAAGCAACCTGGGAACGTTATAGACCAAAAATGGTTATAACAACAACTCCTTCAATTGCAGAAGAACTTCCCTATGAAAAAGGCACAGTTGAAGAAGTTTCTTCAGAGGAAGAAGAGAAAACTATTCTAGAAAAACCTATACCATCAATTAAAACTCAAAACATCAAAGAAATACACACAAAAATTACAAAACAACCCTACTCCGCTAAAGCTACAAAGGGCGAGCCAAAACAACCTAAACAATCCAGTATTATATATCATGCAATAAATTTTATATGGAATGGCATTAGCTCTGTGTTTAAGTGGGTTTTTTCTTGGTTTAAATAAAAAAGCTAAAAATCATGCCAACTGAGCAATCCCACTTCACTTTTATATAAAAACGATGCATGATGACAAACGAACTCATTACAAATAAAGTTTCTATAATAAAAAAAGAGTACATAGATGAAATATAATTCTTTATATATTCTAATGCTGAGCGCAACAATAATTTTTTTTAATGTATGTAATGCGCAAGAAGTTTCAACAAAGCAATCGCAAGAAATTCAAGAAAAAGAGTTACTCGAAAATATACTCAAACATCCATCTCAAGATCCAAAAAGAGATTATTCACGCTGTCCCGTTAACTATTTTGAAGGATTATTTGATGCAGTAAGAATCATGAAAGAGCTGAATCAAGATGCGACTCCTTACATAGATCTACTCAATACTGAAGCGATAAGCTACATTAATCATGTAGCATCTGATGATGAACATTGGCAAACAGTAGAAAATAAATTAGCTGAAATTAAAAAACATCTTCCAGATGAAACATCATTTTATCTGGAACTCGCATTGGAACATAACCAACCAAAAGCTATTATTCCACAAAAAGAAGAATCTCAACCGCAATCAAATATATTTGCTCAAGCTATTACTTATATATGGGATGGGATTACCAATACCTTCAAATCACTCCTTACATAACATTCACAAAGATGTAATCAAAGTTTTATATGTAACAGTTGGTAAAGGCTCGTACAAAAACAATGTACGGGCCTTTGTATAAAACTGTTCTAAATCAGTATGTATTCCACTAAAAAAATCTCGTTCAGACATGTTTCCCGCAATCAGTTCTTGTATTTTTTTAGTTCCCACTGCTTTATTAAACGATGCTGAAAAAGAGAATTTAATTTTTTCTTTTTTAAAAAACTGTAAAATCGTAATAAACAGCTCAAATGCATGCAGATTATTAATATCAGAAAATTCTAGTCGTAATCCTCTACTTTTTTTCTTATTTTTTGGATTTGTGTGATGATAATGAAAGCTTTGTACACCAAATGAACTTAAAATAGTTTGTAACTTATTCCACACTTCATGCGGCACATGCAACGCTTCTGGTAATGTGATGCAACGGAATGCATATTGCGTTCCCACGCCAACATCAAATGGTTCCACTTCTCCTAATAATCCCAAAAAACTGTATCCATAACATGATTGTAATGATTGCAAATTTGGTGATAGTTGATGTTTAAGTTCGCCAACAAATCCGTGTGTGCGATCATAATTTTTCATTGTAACCACATGCAACTGAACAGACTTGTTGCAAACATGCTTGTTAAAATACCGTGCAATTTCACCAATCGTCATACCATGACGCAATGGAATTGGTGCAATAGAGATAAATGAACTCAAATCAGGTTCTACCAATGGCCCTTCCATAACTCCTGCTAATGGATTAGGCCGATCTAATACAATAAATGGTTTATCGTGTTCTGCTGCAATTTTCATAGTGTTGAGTAATGTGGAAATGTATGTGTAATGACGCATACCAGAATCTTGAATATCAAATATCAGACAATCAATACTGTTCATATGTTCAGGTGAAATCATTTTGCCTGAACCATGACCATACAAACTCATGATTGGAATGCCTGTTTTTTTATCAACAGAATCATGCACAGTTTTACCCGCTGCAACACTCGTGAACCCATGTTCTGGAGCAAAAATATACTGCAATGGGCATCCAAGCTTAACCAATGTATCGATTGTTCTTACGCCATTTTGATCAACACCACTTTGGTTAGTAATTAAACCAACTATACATGGACTATGTTCTTTGTTTGGACATACTTTTTTTAGTAATGAAAGAGAAAAATTTTCAACGCCAAGTTTAAGGGGCCCTACTCCGCTAAAGCTACGAAGGGCAAGTGCTAAACAATAGGTATAAAAGAATTTTTTTTGAAATTGTATTTTCATATAATTCTCCCTTTTTTGTATATCCTCAAGATACGATTTTTCACAATATAAGAGCAATCCTTTCCCCCCGCTCGTCCTGAGTGCCCCCGCTAGGGAGGTGTATCGAAGGGTGCAAAAAAACAATAACTCGTGATATTATTATCTCTATTACATTTTTAACTCGTATCACAGGAAAAAATATTATGAAAAAAACAAGTTTACTTCTTCTTTGCACCTTACTCACCAACACCACCTTTGCGCACAACATATTTGATGATGTTCGCACCAAAAATAAAGAAGCACTCAAACAACGCTTACAAAATTGTGAAAATTGCGCAATCAAAGATGAACATGGCAATAATGCACTGCATATTGCCACACAAAACGGTGATCAAGAAATCATTGATATACTCACTACACCTGCCACATATGAAAATTGGTCAGATTGGCTGTATGCATGGCTCTATGCACCAGTACTACCCAATATTGATGAACAAAACAATGACGGAAATTCGCCACTACTCTGTGCAACAGACAATGGTGATCTGACAACAGCTGAACAGTTGGTACAAAAAGGCGCTCGGATGGATATTGTTAATAAAAAAGGATTATCTCCAGCATTTCTTGCGGTACTCAAAGATGATCCACGTTTTATCCGTGTGTTTGTAGCTCACAAACTTAATTTAGTTCAACATAAACGGAATGGTGATACTGTTTTTCATACAGCAGTAAAAGAAAAAAAACCAAATTCCATATATTATTGTGCACAGAAAACATCATTACACAATATCACCAACAGAGATCATAAAACACCAACATTTATTGCTATTGATGCTGAAGATGATGTACTGAAAATTTTTACCAAAGAACAGCTCAACGCTTCTTCAACATCAATAGGCATAAAACCAATCCATTACGCAACACAACAGAATAAATATAACGCTATACATTATTTACTGAATAATAACATCTCTGTGAATGAACCAGATGCGCAAGGTAATACTCCAATCTTCTATGCCAATAATGAAACAACGCTCAATTTTCTTTTGCAACGCAATGCAGATATACATAAACGTAACAACAGAGGAGAAGACATTCTTGCTATTGCTACCCACAACAACAATATTCCACTTATAACCGCTCTTATGCAAAAACATAATGTTGATATTGATGCACGAGACAACAAAGGTCAAACATCATTAATGCGCGCAACGATTGAACAAAATTATGAAATGATGGCAACTCTTATAAGCAATAAAGCAAATATTCGCATCACTGATAATACACGCGAAAATATTCTCCATAAAATAGCGCGTAATGGTGATCAAAAAGCTGCAAGAATAGTACTTGATCATGAAAAGGCATTGCTCACGGATTTAAATAAAAACGGTGATACACCAATTTTTGTTGCTATTCAAAATGGAAATATGACATGTACTGAATTTTTGATTGATGCAGGTTCACGTATCGACACAATCAATAATGAAGGGAATACAATTCTTCATGAATTGATTAAACAAAACAATAGCTGGTTACTCACTAAAGTACTGAGAAAAATAGATTACAACATTATTAATCACAAAAATAAAAACAGTGAATTTCCACTCTCCCTTGCAGCACAACATGATAATATTGAAGCAATTAAAGCACTCATAGTGTGCAAAGCAAATACGTATACCATTGATGCAGATGGGAACAATATTGCTCATATTGCTGCAAAACATAGTAGTCTTAAAACGCTGCAATATCTCCAATCTCGGCAAGATCTGTTGCGATCACACAACCATTATGGAGAAACTCCTTTTATATGTGGAGCAAAACATGGTCAACTTGAAACAACACAACTATTACTCACGGAAGAGCATTTTATCAATGGCGATGTTATCAACCTCATTAATGCTATGAAAGATCGCTATTTTGCTTGGGATACGCATTATCACGTCTACAGTTTTCTTACCCAACAACACAATAACCGTGTATCTGAATGCCAAAACATTGTGATAATCGCACAATCAACACAGAATATTATAAAAGAAAATAATAACATATCAAAAATAATATCTGAAAAAACATTTCAACATCCATATAATCCAGAATCATTAGGTTCATATTATTCAGAAAATGATCTGTATAAAATGATGCAAACAGACCGCAATAAGATTAAAAATATGTATGTAGAACGCCAAAACAGAACAATCACAACAAAAAAAGCGTTAGAGCAAAGATTTCATGCAATTACTCTCGAAGAACAAGCACGCATTGACCAGCAAAAGCAAAGCGTAGAAGAGCTCAAAGAAAAAGCACGTATTGATGCTCTCAAAGAAGAACTCATCAAAGCTGCGGCACAAAAGGCACAAGAAAAACCTGAACATAGCCCATTTGAACCTACAATTGCTCAGGACACTGATACACAAGCATCATGCTGCATCTGCTTTGAAGATGATCAACAATTATTAAGAAAAATTCCATGCAAAAATGCACACAGTGATCATATTTGTGGAGCATGCCTCAAAGCACCATCAATTACAACATGTCCAATTTGTAGAGGACCGATAACAAAATAAAATACAATATTTCCCCGTTCGTGCTGAGCCTGTCGAGGCATACAAACAATTTTAAAGTAAAAGAGCTGCAGAAAATTCCGCAGCTCTCTTTTTATTATGAATGCAATTTTAATAGCTAATCTAATTATAAATATCTCTTCGATGACCAACGGCAGAGATACAAATTTGTTTCTTTTGACTATCAACTGAAAAAATAATTCTATAATCACCAACTCTCAATCTATAAAGATTTGGATACCCCTTCAGTTTTTTAATATCACTATTTTCATGCAAAGATACTAAAACATCTATCTGCTTTATAATAGATTTTTGGGTAGACAAAGGTAGTTTTTCGAAACTCTTATGCGCAGATTTAAGCCATACAACAATAAAATTTTCAAAATTACTAGCCATTACTTTTTCCTACTTATTTTCTTCTTAACAGCCTCATGCGTAATATACTCATCTTCATCTTGTAATGCTTTATGAGCAATAGATCCAAAATAAAGATCTTCTATTTCTTCCAAAAGCTTTTCAAAAGTTAAAATATCAAGAATAACGCCTGTTTTTTTACCAGCTTTATCCACAATATATTGAGGAGTAATTTTAGACAAAAAAGCTTTATTTTTTAACATATATCCCTCTATTGAAAAAAAGAGTTACAGAAATTCTGTAACTCTTTTTTTATTTACAATCAATTTATCCAACTAATACCAGCAGCAATGAAACAATAGACATCAACTTAATTAAAATATTAAGCGCTGGTCCAGATGTATCCTTGAAAGGGTCGCCCACCGTGTCACCAATAACAGCTGACATGTGTGCAACAGATCCTTTGCCACCCATGTGACCCGCTTCAATATATTTCTTAGCATTATCCCATGCACCACCAGCATTTGCCATCAACAGTGCAAGTAAAACACCTACAACGGTTGAACCAACAAGTACACCACCAAGAACATGAATACCAAGTGTATATTTAACAACAACTGGAACAGAAATTGTTAACACACCAGGCAACACCATTTCTTTTAATGATGCTTTGGTACTGATCGCAACACAACGTTCATAATCAGGTTGTGCTGTACCCGCCATAATGCCAGGAATTTCTTTAAACTGACGACGAACTTCCATCACCATTTTCATTGCAGCATCACCAACAGAACGCATAGTAAGGGCTGAAACAACAAATGGAACTGTTCCTCCAATAAAAATACCGATCAAAATATATGGATCTAAAACATTAAGCATTTCAATATTTGCTTGTTGCGCATATGCAGAAAGTATTGCAAGCGCAGTAAGCAATGCTGAACCAATTGCAAAACCTTTACCAATTGCCGCAGTGGTGTTACCTAATGCATCAAGTTTATCAGTAATTTTTCTGACTTCTGGTCCAAAACCTGCCATTTCAGCAATACCACCAGCATTATCTGCAATAGGACCATATGCATCAACAGTCATAGTAATACCCACCGTTGCAAGCATAGAAACTGCTGCAATAGAAATACCGTATAATCCACCGTAATAATGCGCTGCTAAAACAATAAGTCCTAAAATAATAACCGGAGCAGCCGTTGATTCCATACCAACAGAAAGACCATAGATAATATTAGTTGCTGCACCAGAACGTGAAGTTTCAGCAATGTTAATGACTGGTTTGCCACTTGTATAATATTCAGCAACTGCACCAATCACAACACCAGACAAACAACCAAGTGCAATGGGGATAAATAGTTCCATTGCAACACCATGGACCGTTTGATACCAATATGTTCCACCAAGAAATGCTACAATCGCCACATAGGTTGCATTACGTAACATAGCTGCAGGACTGCTCTGTAAAACTAAATTGAAAAGTAATCCTACAACAGAACTGATTAAACCAATTCCTGCAAGTACTAATGGGAACAACACATATTGAGGTGTCATTTGTGAACCAATTGCCAAAATTGCTGTTGAAACAATTGCTCCAACATATGATTCATAAATATCAGCGCCCATACCTGCTGTATCACCAACACAATCACCAACGTTGTCAGCAATTACCGCTGGGTTACGAGGATCATCTTCTGGAATACCTGATTCCACTTTACCCACCAGATCAGCTCCAACATCTGCTGATTTTGTGAAAATACCCCCACCAACACGTGCAAAGAATGCAACTAAACTTGCACCAAGGCTAAAACATGTTAATAAGGTAACAAATTCAGGATGATCGCCAAATAAATAAAAAATTTTGACAAGCGCAAGTAAACCAAAACTTGCAACAGCAAAACCCATTACACCACCACCATAAAATGCAACCATAAACGCAGCAGATTCACCACCTTCACGTGCTGCACTTGTTGTGCGTACATTTGCAGATGTCGCTGCAATCATTCCAACAAAACCAATTAACATAGAGATAAATGCGCCAGAAACAAATATAAGAGCCGCTAACCAACTCTTAAATATTACTCCTAAAATAATTGCAACAACAGCAACCACCATTGCAATTACTCTATATTCTTCACGTAAAAACGTCATTGCACCTGCATGAATTGCAGCTGCAATCTGCTCGGCTTTGTGATTATTAACCGATAATCGGTTAATCGAACAAAATAAAATTGCTACGACCAGCAGGCCGAGCAATGCTATCATGCCCAAAACTATTAAATGCATCAAAATCATATTCCTCCCTCAATAAAAATATACACTTTTTTAATACGCATATGATTGTACGATCAAATGGCCTTTCTGTAAATACAACAACTGTAAAAAAAAATAACTACTCAACAAAAAAACCCTATTTTTGCAAACAAGGGTTTTTTCTATTTCAAGTATATCAATTATAATTTGGAGGGTTTCACTCTTTTCAAATAAGCATCCCAGCCGGCTTTTTTATAACGTTGTGCTTCTACAAGCGGATCTTTGGCTTGCAAAATACCTCTGCCAACAATAATAATATCACTACCAAGTTCATTGATAACTTTATCTGGAGTTAAATATTGTTGCCCAAATGCATCACCACCTTCAGCCATTTGCACACCAGGAGTAAAATGAAGCAATCCAGGATTATCAGATAATTTTTCGCGACAAATAACACCAATAACATTATTTGAATGTTGCAACGCTAATTTGACTGTGTGTGTTGTATAATCACCTTGCGCAAGCGTGTTGGCGCTACTCATTTGTGCAAGTAAAAGAAATGCTGCATCTTTTGTTTTTTCTGTTGATTTAAGTGCTTGCAATGTACCATCACCTGCTATGCTGTGTACGGTAACCATATCAGCCCAGTCTGCAATGCGGAATATTCCACCGGTGTATTGTTTTAAAGCAATCGTTCCGATATCAGCAAATTTACGATCTTCCCAAATTAAAAAATTATGTTTCTTCGCAAGAGCACACAATTGTGCCGGAAAATCTTTATCATAATCATCAATTGCATCACAATGTACTTTTAAAACAGATATTTCTGGCCCAACCAAATCTGCCAACTCAAAAAGCTTATTCTTTTGTGTAACATCTGCGGAAAAGATAAGATTAGTTTTTTTTGCATCCATAATAGTGAGCAAACGTTGTGCAATCGGATTAGTGCAATAAGTTGCACGTTGCTTATATGTTAATACTTTATCTTGGAAATCCATTGCGATTAGACGAGAACAATTACTCAAACAAACGATAAGTGTTATTAAAACAAAACATTTTTTAAACATGTATATAGTTTTTTCTTTTTAATTATAATTTACTACGTGATTGTAATTGAAATGTTTTATATAAGCTCAATAACTCTTGCAACATAAACAGCGCATGGAAATTATATCCTGCTTTCGTAATATTTTCTCTCCCACCTTGCTGGCGATCAATAAGTCCAATAATATCTTTAACTTGCAAACCAGCAGATTCTACTATTTTAACCGTTTCTAAAACACTTGAACCTGTCGTTATAACATCTTCAATAATCAAACATTTTTGCCCTGATGTATACACACCTTCAATCATCTTTTTTGTTCCATGATCCTTTGCTTGTTGACGCGCCATCACCATTGGTATACCTGAAAGCATAGAAAGCATAGTAGTTATTGGAACTGCTGCATACGGCACAGGACACAATACATCTGCACCATATTGTCGTTGAATACCGTTAAAGCACAGAGCCAAATCGCGTAAAATATCTGGATGTGATATTGCAAGGCGCATATCAACATAATTATTTGAACGAATACCACTTTTCAAAACAAAATCACCAAACTTAATAACACCAATATCAAACAATTTATGAGCTAACTTTTCTTTACGTGTATGTTTTATCAATGCTTGTTCATGATATTGTGCTGCAAGACATGGGTTACTCATCATACCGGTTGCAGCAAGTGCAACCGCTGCACCTGCCTTCAAAAATTGTGAAAAATGAGATGGCATAGTAATTCCTCCTACTCCTAAAAGGACAAGATTAAGATTTTCTTTGTGTATGATTGTAGAAGCTCTGTTTATAAAATCAAGCGCCAATTGCCGAATAGGCGCCCCTGAAACTCCAGCCATAATGCGTGTGCCAAATGTTGGGCAACCATCACTGTTAATAACTTTCATCGGAACAGAATTAATACCAACAACACCTCTGACACCGGCTTTTGCAGCTGCAATTAACGCAGACTTCATTACTGAAACATCTGTAAAAACACCACATTTTATAATTACTGGAACATCAGATGTAACCGTTTGTACCACATTGTGCGCTATAACAAAAATATCATCAGGTCGTGTATATATTGGTTCGTTATGGGTATTTAAATTGGGACATGAAAAATTTGCTTCAATAATATCTGCTCCACTATCCTTTGTTAATTGCGCTGTTTTTATCCATTCCTCAACACTGTTACCAAATATAGAAACAATCAGAACCTGACCTTCTAATAAAGATTGTTTAGCTTTTGTAATATCGTTACGTGTATATTCACTATCCATAGATGGATTGCCAAAAGAATTTGCAAGAGAAATCTCTGCAATGTTTTCGGGTTTCTTGTTGTATGCCATCACTGTTTTACCAATATCATCATATGTTAATGGTGAAGATCTTTGAACATATCGTATATTCGGTGCCGGATGTGCATCATGTTCATAACAACGAACGGTTTTATACGTTAAAACATCATAACCTGATCGCGCTGCTAACCAAATTCCTTTACTATCAGTGGTTGCACGTGCAGATATTCCAATAGGTGAAGCAATTTTATACCCAAGAAAATCATGCCAATCTTCTTTGGGTGCGCGATGAATTATTGGCAATTTGATTTCAGCAGTGTGAACTAATGGAATAATGGTCATGCACAACAATAATACACATCTGAATATCAATAATCTCATAACTACTCCCTTTTTTAAAAAATAATATGTTGAAGCTTGAAAAGACGCCCAAGACATATTAGATTTGTTGAGAAATTTATACAACCATAAAAAAGGAAGCTGTATGCAAGATACATTGATGTACGATTATATCGCCAAAAGAATGCGAACGTTTTTTCTCGAACAAAAAAATTTTGTTGAAGTGCCTGCACAGTCACGACTCTCTATTTTAGCCGCATGCGAAGATCCCAAAACTATTACTCAATTTGTTTTCAGCGGCGTCAATTATCCACTCCCCCAAACAGGCCAAATGTGGCTTGAAGTTGAACTACTTAAAAATCCAACGCTCCCGGGAGTGTTCTGTGCAACAACAAGTTATCGCAATGAACCGTTCCCTATTCCAGGTCGTCACGATAAAATTTTTCCGATGATAGAATTTGAATCACATGGCACCATTGATGAGATGAGAAAATTGGAAGCAGAACTTCTTGAATTTCTTGGTTTTGAAGCGCCAGTATGTGTGCAATACAATGATATTTGTAAACAATACGAAACTGATAATATTAGTGCAGAATACGAAACACAAATGGCACGCGATATTAGCCCAGTGATTAGTCTTGAAAATTTCCCAATACGTACACATCCATTTTGGAATATGAAGCATAACGCAGAAGGCATTTTTAATAAAATTGATGTGATTTTATACGGCATGGAAACAATAGGATCAGCAGAACGCTCAACAAATGTTGAAGAAATGCGTGATTACTTCTTTAATATTTCCAACGGCCAGTATGCACAGCTATTGTTCAGCTCTTTTGGTAAAGACCGCGTGATCAAAGAACTTGATGAATATTTATCATTGCCTATGATTCCACGCTTTGGAGGTGGCATTGGAGTTACGCGTATGGCACGTGCTATGGCACTGGCTGGTATTGGTCCTAAAGTTGCAAACACAGATTTTATCAAGCCACAACCGAACCGCATACACGAACAACAATTATAAATTTTGCTCAAAAAAAATGTCCTATCTATGTAGATAGGCATTTTTTATTTTACAACTGCTCAACAATCTGACGTTCACTAAAATAGTGCTTTGTTGTACCAATAATTTGATATTCATCTGGACCTTTGCCCAGAAGAACAATAATAGATCCGTTATCAGATAGATGATATGCAAGCTCAATGGCGCATTTGCGATCAAGTTCTTGCACAACTTTATGATGAGATTCTTCTGCAATGCCACACACAATATCTTGTGCAATTACAACAGGATCTTCCAAACGTGGATTATCGGAAGTGATTACAACAATATCAGCAATCTGTGATGCAATGTTACCCATCATAGGGCGTTTTGATCTGTCTCTGCCACCGCCTGCACCAAAAACTACAATTAAATGATGTGTTAATGCGCGCAAGGTAGAAAGCACCGCTTTAAATGATTCTGGGTTATGAGCATAATCAATAAAACAACGTGCACCATTAGGTAACACATGTTCTTGTAATCGCCCTGGCACACCAGGAAACGTTTGTAATGCTCGTTTAATAATCCCTGGGTGTACGTATAACTCTTGCGCCATACTTGCAGCGGCTAAAACATTGTAAGCATTATATGCACCAAAAAGCACTGGGCAAACAAAATCATCAGATTCATAACACTCTTCTGTTGCGTCTTGATACTGAATACCTAATTCAATCAATTGGGTAGGATCTGTTAAAAAAGTGCCGTGATAATCATATAAACTATTCATTTCTTGACGTGTATCAAATCCGTAAGCAAAAGCTCTTTGATAGTGATCAAGCAGTTGTTGCCCATGCTCATCATCAGCATTAATTAACAACGGTGCATCCTCAGATGCACTCAAAAAAATAAGCGATTTTGCTTTAAAATAATCATTAAGCGTTGGATAAAATTCTAAATGTTCCAAAGAAAAGTTGGTAAAAATCACACCACAAAACGTAATACCTTCAACGCGATGCAATGTCAGTGCTTGTGCAGCAACTTCCATCACCACGTAGTCAACGTCCTCATCAACACACATTTTTAAAAACTGCTGCAAATAATCAGGCTGTGGTGTTGTTAATGGAGCGGAAAAATTATTCCCGCAAATACGGTTTTGAGCAGAACTAATGAGCGCTGTTTTATAACCAGCAAAGCTTAAAATATGTTCAAGTAAAAACGATGTTGTTGTTTTACCTTTGGTGCCAGTGATACCAACAATTTTTAATTTTTGTGCAGGAAATCCTGCAACTTGCGCACTGAGATTTGCCAAAGCTTTTCTGGTATTATCAACACGCTCAATAACAACATTGTGCGCATGAATAAAAGCGCACAATTCATCATCTAACGCAACAGAAAGGTGCACCACAATTGTGCGTGCACCTTTTTCAATCGCTTGTTTAATATATTTAATACCGTTATCAGAATATCCCTCGATGGCAACAAAACAAGAGTTTTGTCCCACAAAATCGGTATGACATGTGACAGGAAATATGCTTGGTATATTCATAACTATATTATTACGCTTTATATCCACGTAATTGAGCAAGTAATGTTGTTTTTACTTTTGGCAATAACATGATCAATCCATATAAGTTGATCAAAAGCATTATCGCCATAATCATATCAGCTAAATCCCATACCAAATCAACAGTTGCAAGCGCTCCAAAAAACGCACACAAACTATACACCACTATAAATCCATAATTAAAGCGATTGTTAGTAACAAATAGCCATGCAGAACGTACAACATATGCATACGAAACCATAACACCAAGACCAAAACTGAAAGAAAGAAAACTCACAATCCATCCGCCATATACGCCAAATACTGTATCAAAGGCTGCAATGGTTAACGCAGTACTATTAAAACCGCTATTCCATGCACCAGAAACAACAATACATAATGCAACAATAAAACCAAGACATGTACTAATAAACGTACTCACCATGCCCATAAAACCATTTTTTATTGCATCATTACTGCCTGTAGATCCAAACATAATTGCTGCTGAACCAAGGCCTGATTCTGTAGAAAAAATAGAGCGAGACATACCCGCAGAAATCATTTGTTGCAATGTGAAACCAAGGACTCCTCCACCAACTGCTTGTAACCCTAAACCACTGGAAACAATTAAATATAACGCAGGAATTAATGATTTGTAGTGAAATAGCAAAATCACAATAGTAGAAAGCATAAACACAACAACTTTAACCGGAACAATACTCACAGAAATTTTTACAATACGTTGTGCTCCACCAAAAAGAATGTATAAAACAAAAGCGAGCAATGCGATACCACTGAATAATGGCGCAATGCCCCATGTGGCAGCAAGACTCACCGCCATAGAGTTAGCTTGAATAATATTACCACCAATTAATCCATAAAAAACACAGAAAAATGCGTACAAAAAAGGAAGATATTTTCCGCCAGGAACATGCTTTAAATACAGCATTGGTCCACCGAGTGTTGTTTTTTCTGACGCTTGCGATGCATATAATGTACTTAAATACACTTCACCAAAACGAACCGCCATCAAAATAAAACCAAAAACAACAAACCAAAATGCTGCACCAGGCCCACCTGCATAAATAGCCGTTGCAACACCCGCAACAATACCATTGCCTAAATTTGAATTAATCGTATTAATAAATGCTTGAAAAGGAGAAACTTCACCGCCAGTTTGCGCTGCTTTTTCTGATGGAGATACCGTCGCTTTTAATGCAGTGAACAGATATCTAAACTGAATTCCACGTAAAACAAATGTATAAATAAGGCTAATTGCTACCACATACAACATTAAAGGCCATCCTGTGGCCGCTATACCTATTTTATTAATCAATACCATAAAATCCATAATGCTTCCTTGAAAAAAAATAATTTTCACAACAATCACAAATTCAGTATACTGAAATTTTAATATTTGGATAAGGTAAAAAAACAATGAAAATTCTTGCACTTGATATTGGTGATCGTTGGACCGGTGTTGCAATTTCAGATCCACTGGGCATTTTACCTCGTCCTTATGATACTCTTAAAACTACAGAACTTTTTACTTCCCTTGAAAAAATCATTGAAAAAGAACGCGTTTCTACTATTGTTGTGGGACTTCCAACAACACTACGCGGAACTGAAAGTGATCAAACCAAAAAAGTTCTTGCTATGACAGAAGATCTCAAAAAACTTTTTCCTGCTATTGAATGGAAAATGTGGGATGAACGGTTAACGAGTAAACAAGCTTCCACTCTTAAGTCTACAAAAACAAAAGAAGATAAATTACGCTCCCATGCTATTGCTGCTGCTATTTTTTTAAGCTCCTATCTTGAATATAAACGTTTTCACGAAAACTCCATTAACGAAGTTGACAACTCATAGAGTTATGCTCTACGTTGAAACTCAAAAGGGAAACAATAAAACAAGATCCTAATTGAGGTCCCCATGTAAAATGCAATGTAACATGGGGTAAAACAGAAAGGGTAGTGTATGAAGTGCCAAAAATGTGATGGATTATTAATCCTTCAATCATTTTTTGATAACCCTCTTAATTTTGAAGGGTGGAAATGTTTAAATTGTGGTAAAATAGTACTCAAGAAAGAAAAACCGATAGAATATGATTCGTTTAGTCTTTTTTACCAACAACAAAAATCTAAAAACCGCAACTAAAGATACCAATGCATTCCTACATAGCAATTCAAAACACCTATGACGTTTTTGAGATAGCGCTTTTTACCAATAATGAACTTATCGGTAAAAAGCGCGAAAATAAGTATCACGCAAGCAAATTGTTCATCCCATTATTGGATGAACTTCTCACAGAAAATAACGTAAAAATCAGTGATTTTGATTTTTGCGCGGTCAATTGCGGCCCCGGACCGTTTTCTACGTTGCGATCAATTATCGCTTCAGTCAATGGCTTGCATTTTGCAACCAACATACCTCTGATTGGTGTTGATGGTCTTGATGCAACGTTTCTAGAATTTTATGATAACAACTACCAACACACAATTGTTTTATTAAATGCTTTTAATAATGAAGTATATTATTTAATCGCTGATGGCAAACAGATTCTCAGCAAGGGCTATCAAAAAACTGATCTGTTTTTGCAGGAAATCAAACAACAAATACCAGCACCCGTTAACTTTATTGGCAATGGAGTCTCCCTGCACCAATCTCTCATCACAGAAAAACTTGGCAATAATGCCGTTATTAAAGAACCAAATCCCGCAATGTGTTCAGTAGAAATGATTGGCAAAATTGGACTAGAAAAATGGCTCCTTAAACAAGGAGCCACTACGTATGTTATGCCATTGCATCTTAAAAAGCATGCTGTGGAATTGTAAAAAATTAATTACGCTAACGTATACCAAATAGCACGACCTTTTCCATGTCGCATTATATATTTTTGATCAATTAAAAAATTCAAATGTTTTTTTATAGTACTACGTGAAGCATGTGTAATTTGTACAATGTCGACCATGGTAGCTCTATTTTTCTGCTGAATCAATTGTAAAATATCTGCTGCCAATGGAGGCACCGATGGACGCGCTATTTGTTCATGTTTTATTTTGACTTCTAAATGTTCAATTTGTTTAACCAAAGAACGTAAAAAATAAAGCAACCATGGATCAAAATCTGGCGTCTTTGTTTTAAATGTTGTTTGTGTACGCCGCAGGGCACGATAATACCCTTCTTTGTTGTGCTCTATAATTGATTCTAATGCACTGTAAGAAACATATGAATAATCAGACTTTAATAAAAGTAATGTTGTTAAAACACGCGATAATCTGCCGTTACCATCTTGAAAAGGATGAATTGCTAAAAATACAACTATAAAAACAGCTATCACAATCAATGGATTCAATGAATGGCTCATTAAAGCATTATTAGTCCAATCAACAAGTTGTTCCATTTCTCGTGGGGTATCAAATGGTGATGAAGTTGCAAAAACAATACCTAGTGACTTTCCTTGTGAATCAAAAGCCTCAACGTTATTAGGATGTTTTTTATACTCGCCGCGATGGCGCATATCTTTTGTTGAATACTGAAGCAACATGGCATGTAATTGCTTAATATAGTTTTCAGTCAAAGGGATATATTCATAACTTGCAAATACTTCCTCCATAACATATCCATATCCTGCAATTTCTTCTTCATCTCGAGATTTAAATGATTTTGTGGTAAGACCTGACAATAATGCTTCTACTTCGCGATCTGAGAGCTTTGCCCCCTCTATTCTGGTAGATGATCCTATGCTCTCGATAGTAGCAACATAACGTAATCTTTTAAGTTGCTCTGGCGCCAAACTATGCTTTAATGTGGGCCATGCATCATTAAATGTATTAATTTTGTCGATCAATGCTTGCAGTTCCGCAGAAAGTGTTATTTTCTCAATTTTAATCATTAATATCCTTTTGATAAAGGTTACACCTTAAGCTTATTGTATCACATTGCCACCTCAAACGTCCACCAACTTATAGAAATCACCCACAAATGACCGATTTATATCAAAAAAAGGAGAGTTTTTTCTCCTTTTTAACTCATTATCCTTTATTGGCGAGTAAGCGTCTCTCTTCTAACTTCGCATCGCGCCAGAGTCGTGATTCTGCTTCCGAGATTAATTGACGCTTATTATTCTGCTCCCATATTTGCAGCTCTAACTTATTATTCTGCTGCCACAAAGCCAATTCTCGACTCACAGATGGCTGCATACTTTCTGCTCTTCGGCCTATCGCCAACTTTTGTTCTAGTGATAATCCGTTTTTATCCATAGCAACTAAAGAACAACCCAAGAAACTAAACCCTACTATCATGCAATTAATTTTTGTCATCATTGAACCCTATTTTTTACGCCGCACCATATTCTCGTAACAACTGCTCGGCGGAATGATACTGATTTTTCATAGCAACAGATAACGCAGTACCCGTTGTACTCACGCGGTCAACCACCGCCCCTGCATCAAGCAATATTCGCATTATATCCATATTATTTTTTTCAACCGCTGCAATGAGCAAGGTTTTGCCAGCTTGCGTACGATTAACATCCGCATGTGCATGACGAATTAATAAACCCATTAATTTACTATTTTTGTTATGTTCAACAATATGCCACAACAATGATGAAGCTTTTTCTTGAGAAAGACGAACTTTTTTAATAAACAGTTGTTCAACCGCGTGATAATCGTCATCGTTCACTGCAAACGTAAAAGCTTGTTCAGCGCAAGAAGCAAGAAAATTACACGGAGCTTTTCCTGTTTTTTGACGATCTTTGCCCCATGCAATCACCAAACCAATCAAATCAATGTATCTGCTTTTAACCAACGTTACCAATGCTGGTGTTTTGCCATGCAATGTGGGATATTTACAAAGAAGATCCAATAGATCATATTGAATATTTTTTTTACAACCACAATGCGCAACCACTCCATACACAATGTTTATTTTTTCTTCAGATGATAGTTCTATGCTTTGATCGTTAATCATTTTTTCAGCAATATCATACACAAATCTGCACTGAAACTGACTCATCACTTTAACAATCAGATCAATATCATGACTCAAAAACAAAGCATTCATTGTTTCATATGCCTGATCTAATGATAGAACAGTCATTGGATCTGCTTTAAAATTAAAAACATCAATATGGGTGGCTGTTATAATATTTTTTTTATTATTATTCAAAAATAGTATACTAACCCCAAAAAAACCCATAATGATACATAATCGTAAAATTCCTGCTTGCCTGCTTTCCATTACACTCTCCCCTGTCCTCACTCAAAAACTGATCCACCCACCCTTAATTAATAACAGTGTAATACTCAAAAATATAAAAAATCAATAAAAATGTAAGTACTATTTGAATACATTTTATTGCGCAACTTACACAAAAAGAGAACGAATAAAACCAGCAGCAAGCCCTGTTGCTTGAACAGCACGCATAATGGTAGGAGTAAGAGCACAAAAAATAAAATTATGAGCTCGTACCGTTTCTTTTTCTTCTAACGTTAAATCTCCCTCTGGTCCAACTAAAAGCACTATATGGGCAGGTTGTTGATCGCGCAACCCTTGCGCAACATCAAAAAAGGGTTTTCCTTGCGGATCAAAAAAAAGTTTGCTTTCGTAACTGTTATACTTTTTTAAAGCATCCTGAAGAGAAATTGGTTCATGAAACATAGGATACGCAAAGTTTTTTGACTGTTCTGCTGCAGCAATCATAATACGCTGAGAACGATCCTTATCACGCTCACCAGACCATTTATTTCCTGTTTTTTGTGTATAAATCAATTGAATGTTGTTTGCTCCAATTTCCGTCAAACTGTATAAAGCAGCTTCATAATCTTCACGCTTAAACATTGGCAATAAAAAAGTGATGTGGGGTTGCAAAATAACGGTTGAATATATCGAATGTATAGCAATTTGAACCTGTTTTTTTCCAACAAAAGTATTAATGGTAACATTAATATATGTATCTCTATCAAACAAGATACATTGATCATTACTGCACAATCGCAAAACATTCATCATGCGATGCACTAATGTTTCATCAGACAATATAAGAATGTCGCCGGAACCTTTTTGTTGTAGTAGCAAAGATAATGATTCTGTATACAAAGCAAATTCATGCTTATCTTTATGCGCTATTGTGCCATCCATGGGAAATATGTTCTTCTTTCAATAATTTATGCTTTTATGAGTCTCGTAAACCAGTTATTCAGTGTTTGTTTGATGTCTGAGCAATACGCATGTGTAATTTCTCTAATGGCCATATACTGTATCAGTACAAATCCAAACATCTCTTGTATTAATGCTTTCGCACCTGATATTGTTTCCGGTTGTGCTTCATCACAAACATGTTGATCATACTCATCAATAGCAATTTGATTATTTTGCTGAATCACTTGATATTCATCAGTTTGATTGGTTTGCTGATATCCGTATTCATCTTTAAGGTTATCTGCCGCATCAAGAAAAGATATTTGCGAAGGGTCTTGATCATACTCTCTTTGTATGAGCTGACTACCATAAAAAGCATTGCTTGCATTGCTTATCAGAACAACTCCAAGCACAATTGCTATCTTTTTCATAAAAATCCCTTTTTCTCATAAAAATTAATCATTACAACGCTCATAATATAAATTATCTCAAAAATTAAAAAAAGCTCTTTTTTTACAAAGAGCTTTTAAATCGCTATAGATAAAGAAAAAATTTTATTGATTAAAATCTAAACGACGTACAATACCTGCAGGTTGTCTATCTCCCTGGTCATACTGCTGTTCTGCAAGTTGCCTTTCAACCCGATTCAATCGAGCCTGTTCCATTCTTTGCCGATGAGCTTGCTCTCTATCCTGACGCAATTGTCGTAGCATTTCCTCACGTTGGCGATTTTCTTCTGCTCGTCTTATATCTTCTATATGCTCTGGGGTTGCTACCCCCTCTGACATATATTCCATTGAAAACATATTAGCAGCTGTGATTAATAAAAAAACAACCACAAGATTACATAGCTTATTCATGATATCCTCTATATTTACAATTATATTTATACTATATCTAATATCCCTTTGAATATTTCTGAAACACTCTATCCCTTGCAAAATTTCGTCTTTGCTCTTGATCAGCTTCTCTCTCTCTTGCCCTATACTCTCGTTCTTCTGCCAATACTTGAACTTCTCGTTCTGCAGCTTCTCGCGATTTTCGAGCTGCCTCTTCTTGTGCTATATTTTGCGCATGCTCATACGATATTGCATCTTCTCGCATCGAAAACAGATTCATTGTGACTATTGCTAAAAAACTAACCATGAAATTAATTAGTTTTTTCATAATACCCTCCATTTTTTTACAATTTCTATTTGCATCATACACATATAAAATATATCACATTCTACCTCTTTACTTCAATAATAATTATTCTTTTTGTAAAAATAACATCTTGATGTATAAAGACTCATATTGAGAAAAGCTTATTTTTTTGCTACTCTTGGCAAGTAGACGATATAGCTTTAAACCTGATACCAATGGGGATTGCAATGATCTCACGAATTCTCGCGAAAATAGTCGGCACCAATAATGAACGTCAATTAAAAAAAATGCTCCCCATTATTGAAAAAATTAATGCTCTTGAACCTTCAATGCTCGCATTAACCAATGAAGAGCTTGCTCATAAAACCATTGAATTTAAAGAACAAATCTCTGCCGGCAAACATTTAGATACTATTCTGCCGGAAACTTTTGCCGTTGTGCGTGAAGCAGCTCGCCGTACACTTGGTCAACGCCACTTTGATGTGCAGTTAATGGGTGGTATTGTTTTACATCAAGGAAAAATCTCAGAAATGAAAACAGGTGAAGGTAAAACGCTCACCGCAACACTCCCTCTCTATCTTAATGCCTTAGCTGGCAAAGGCGCCCATCTTATCACCGTCAATGATTATCTTGCACGCCGTGACTCTGAATGGATGAGTCCTGTGTACAGCTTTTTGGGTTTAAGAGTTGCATGTCTTCAAAACGCAATGAATGATACAGAGCGTAAAGATGCCTACCAAGCAGATATTTTATACGCAACTAATAATGAACTTGGATTTGACTATCTACGCGACAACATGAAATTCCGTGAAAGTGATCTATGTACAACGCGAACTTTCTTTTGGTATTGTTGATGAAGTGGATTCAATTTTAATTGATGAAGCTCGTACTCCACTCATTATTTCTGGCAGTTCAGAAGAAGTTTCATCATTATACCGCGATGCCGACAGGGTTGTTTCTTATCTTGAAAAAAATGTTGATTATGAAGTTGATGAAAAAGCCCGCAACGTTATCTTAACTGAATCTGGTATTGATAAAGTTGAAGCGGCTTTTAATATCAAAAATCTCTTTCTTGTTGAGTACATGCAACTATTACATCACATCAACCAAGCATTACGCGCGCATTCCCTTTTTAAACGAGATGTTGAATATGTTGTTGCTGATAACCAAGTGCTTATTGTGGATGAATTTACCGGACGTATTTTACCAGGACGGCGCTATAGCGATGGGTTGCACCAAGCAATTGAAGCTAAAGAAAATGTAGAAATTGAACGAGAAAGCCAAACATTAGCAAGTATCACATTACAAAACTTTTTCAGACTTTATAAAAAACTCGCTGGTATGACTGGTACTGCTGCAACTGAAAGTGAAGAATTCCATAACATTTATAAACTTGATGTTATTTCTATTCCAACAAATCGCCCTATGACTCAGAAAAGATATGCCTGATCTTATCTTTTTGACAAAAAATGCAAAATACAAAGCTATTATAGAAGATATCACTGAGCGTCATAAAAAAAATCAACCAGTTCTGATTGGTACCATTGCAATTGAAACATCAGAACTATTAAGTGCAATTTTAACAGCAAGTGGTATTCGCCATGAAGTGTTAAACGCAAAACAACATGCACGTGAAGCGGAAATTATTGCGCATGCAGGAGAACCTGGGCGTATCACCATTGCAACTAATATGGCTGGCCGTGGTACAGATATCAAACTTACTCCAGAATCTATTCAAGCAGGAGGTTTATATATTCTTGGAACTGAACGTCATGAAAGCAGACGTATTGATAATCAGCTGCGTGGACGTTCTGGACGTCAAGGCGATCCAGGTGAATCACGATTTTACATATCTCTTGAAGATGATCTTGCACGTATTTTTGGTGGAGATTCATTAAAAAACAAAATGGTGTTTGTGGGAATGCAAGAAGATGAAGTGATTGAATCCGGCTTGGTTTCTCGTACCATTGAACGCGCTCAAGAACGTGTAGAAAAACATAACTTTGACAACCGTAAACATCTACTTGAATATGATGATGTGCTTAATCAGCAACGCATCGTAATCTATAATCATCGTCTTGATGCACTTGCTGGTGAAAACCGCATTTATGAACTGATTCGTGATTTTATTATCACGATTGTACAAGATCTTGTAACGTATAATGCGCCACAAAACACACTCAAACAAGAACAAGTTGCTAAAATTTACGAAGCATTGGTATATATTACTGGCCTTAAACAAACAGATTTTTCTGCTGCAGGCATTAGCACTTCTAACAGTGAGCTGTTCCAAAAGGATCTTATTAATTTTATTCTTGAACAATACGACCTGTATCGCAGAAAGTTCAATGAAAACATTATTAAAAATGCGGAAAAGTGGCTTGTTTTAGAAACAATTGATCAAGCGTGGCGCCAGCATATGCTTAATCTTGATCATCTTAAAGAAGGCATTGGATTGCGTGGATGGGGACAAAAAAATCCACTTATTGAATATAAACGTGAAGCATTTGATATGTTCCGTGAAATGATGTCACATATCCGTTTTGATATTGTGCATCACATATTCCATCTGAACCTCACACAATTTAATGAACAAGAACTTGAGCAACGCCGTGATGCTGAGCTTGAGCATCTCAATCTCTCCGGCACTGGCGATCCAGCATAAAAATAAAACCCCTGAAAAACAGGGGTTTTTTACTATCTACAGTTACAATGACAACTTTTTTTCTGTATCATCGGCAACCTATTCACCATAGAAGAGTATGGTTTATGCTTGGTGAGAGTAAACAATTGTGTTACGTCAGTACAATTTTCTACATCAGAAAGTTTTAATATAACGTTACCCTTACTTCCACATTCATTTTGCTGACAATCGTATACAGGGATCCATAATTGTGATTTTTCATTTTGAATCATATAAACAGTAAACTGAGCATGTTTAACTTGATCACCAAAACGGCGTTTACCATTTTTAGGGATAATCATAAATGTTCGATCGAGTGTATTAAGAATAGCTATTTTGTTATTACTATCATTAATGAATGTTGTCATACATCCAAAAAGATTATTTCCTATTATTGCAGTGCATAACAAAGCTATAAATATAAACCTTTTATTTTTGTTTTTCATAAACATGATCCTTTATTACTGATATATCTACAACTCCTTTTGCTCTTAATTTACACTTATCAAAATCCAAATAGCAATAACTGTCAAATAAACATAACTTTATACACTAGAACAAAGGCTTTTTGTTTGTTTTATAATTTTTATTGAATGTGCTGAGCAAAAAAATATATTTTAGAGAAAAAAGAGCTGTAAAATACAAAACAAAGGTCATCCCCGCGATGAAAAATAAAAAATGTACTATCACACTTTTGCTTTGTATATTATTGCCAATAGCTTTACGTGGCATGAAACAAACTTCTAAAATATTTCGTCCCGGGACTAAACCAACTGCACCAATAATTCGCAAACCTCAACCGGAAATCAAACTACCCACAGAATCACCAACAAAACCTCAAACAGGTACCATACAGCTTCCACAGCCAAGCACATCAAAACCAATACAACCTATCAGGCCATCTGAACCCATTAAATCTCTTGAACCTGCAAAGCGATATCAGACATTTATTTCTCCAAAAGATAGAATAGAGCATTATAAAACACTCATAGAAGATGCTCAAAAATATAATTTAAAGATCAAAAAATATAACAATCTTATTAAACATATCGAACAAGCAGAAGATTTTACAGAAACTGAAACAGTTAATATAGCCAATCTCTTTGATGTATTACAAGCTAAAATTGAGTTAAAAGAACTAACTATAACACTCGATAATCTCATAACAACTGCAAAAGAAGCAGGCATTTCAGATCAAGATTTAAAAAAATTTAAAAAACTGGATATCAATACAGCTAAAGACATGTTAACAATTGATATTTTTAAAGAAGAAACAGATAAACAAATCAATGAACTTGAAAATCTCATCAAAGAACAAAAAACAAAAAAAGTCTCTGAAAAAACTTCAAAAGAGATCGCTATAGAACAACAAATTGAAAAAGAGATCTTGGAAGGTTTGCAAGAGTCTGAACAAGAAAAAACAACAAAAGAAACTGAAGAGCTCCAGAAAAAGCCTGCTCGTAAACCAATCAGAGTTCCAAAAGAAATTAAAGAAAGCCCCTTGAAAGAATTTAGAGATAAAGAACAACTCAAACTCGCCCAAGAAGCTGCTGAACAAAAAAAGATCGAAGAAAAAGCACGATTAAAAGCGGAAAAAGACCAAAAAGAAATTAATCAATTATATAAAGAAATTGAAAAAGAAGTTGATGCCGAACTAAAAATAGAACAGGAGCGGCTTGAAGCAGAAGGACAAATCAGAAAAATTGAACAAGAACAAGAGAGAGTTTCTGCCAGCAAAGAAGAACAACAGCCACTCATTAATGAAATAACTGAACTTGAAGCACAGTTAGGAAAGATCGAAAAAGAGCAACAAAAACGCAAAAAAAAGATAGAACGGTTGCAAAAAGAATGGCAAATCAAACAAACAGAGCTCGATGAACAAACAAACGAAGAGCAACAAGCACATACAGCGCAACAAATGATTGAATCCAATCTGCGCAAAAACGAGTTACAAAAAATCAAAGAAGAAGCCGCACAAGCAAAACAAGAAGCTGTTGAAGCTGAAAAAAAAGCGAGAGAGCAAGCACAATTCGAAATGGAACAATTAGAAAATACAATAAAAGCTGATGAGCTTGCTTTACAAGAAATGCAAAAAAAACAGCTAGAATTAGAGGAAAAATTGGAAGCTGAAAAAGCTAAGACAGAAGAAAGAGAACGGCAGAAAAAAGAACATGAAAAAGAAGAACGCGAAAGAAGAGAACGGGAAGAAAGAGAAAGAGAAAAAAAAGAAGAAAAAGTTGAAGGTGGCGGAGATAGCAGCATACCACACAACATACAAGGGGAACCTTCTCAAGACATTAATAAACCAGAAATATCTCAAGAAGAACAGGGCAATGAAAAACCAAATATTCCAATATCTTCTCAACCCCAAGAACCATTACTTCCTACTCCAGAAGAAATCAAACCTGGTGAAGCGGCTCTGTTACCACAAAACACCCCTGAAACCACTCCCACACAACCAACAGAAGAACCACAACCAATAATGCAAGAGCCCATTGAACAAACAATACAACAACCAACAGAGCAAACTCAGGAAGAAACAAGCCCCAGCTTTAGAGGAACATCAACCGGAACCTCTCCACGCTGGCCAACTTCGCCATCTTCCTCTTATATCCCTTCCACTAAAACAACTCCTTTTACACCTTCTATCCCTTCTGGAGTTGGTATGCCTTCAGCAGCAGGAAGCATGGGTGGAACCTCTCTTGATCACATGAATCGTTATATACAAAGAATTGGCCTGCCACCACGCCCTGCAACCAAAGAAGAAATTGCTGCTTACGAGGCTGCACAAGCAAAAAAAATACAACCTCAAGATATTGTGTGGTGGGAAAAGATACTACCAAAATGGGTAGTGCAATATTTAGGACGTAAAGACCGGACTATAAAAGAGACGCCACCCGTAGAAACATCAGCGCCAATACCTGCGCCAGAAGAAGTAAAAACTGAAAAACCAAAACCTGGCGTTGTGCAAATCTTCATTGAGACGATCAAAAAGCCTATCAGCAATGCTGTAAGTTACATCCGTGGGCTCTTTTACGACTAAAATATTCTTTAATCCTCCACGTTTTTATTAAAACCATTGCTATTAGAAAATCATTTATGTGATACTAAAACCAGTAATAATATAGTTTTTTATCAAAAAGGAGATCTCATGAAATTTCTTAAAAGTACAATAGCTATGGTAGCATTGTTTGCTATCGGATCTGTAAATGCAAAAGTAATGAAAAAGGTAACTAGCCCTGCTGTGTCAGCTCCAAAACCTGCCCCTTATAACAAACCACTACCTGCATTACCTGCAAAACCTACCCCTAAAGGCATAACTCTATTTAATGAATACAAACACAAAATAAATGCTAATGATAAAGTCACCAATGATTTTATTAAATCCGTCAATTCAGCAAAATTGTCTGATGAAGAAAAAGTAAATCTATTAGGATCTGCGGCAAGCATACTTAAAAAATCTACTTCAGCAAATAGAGATGCTTTACGTTCTGCTCGTCAACAGTTAATACCACTTCCTGCTCTTCCAGAAAAACAAGAAGAAGAACAAGAATTAAACATGGAAGAATTCTTCTACGCAAATGAATAATACAATCAACTGACAAACTCAAAAAAGATACATCTAAAAATCCTGGCCTAAAAACCAGGATTTTTTTAACCCAAAAAAAGGAAATTATATGAAAAGTAAGCTAATAATAGCCATAACTCTCATTATAAGTTTTAGCACCACGCACATATCAGCTTATTCAAACAGACCTTCCTCCCCTTCATCATCTATTAAACGCAAAGACGCAGCAAAACATATAACGATACATGGAAAGCGAATAACCAAAAAACCTGAATATTATCGCCCCGGCAAATCCGATGGTCTGCAAAATTGGCCTGGAAAAACAATTGATGCTGGGATGAATACAGGAATGTTATCAACAAATAGTGCTTCTTACTCAGGAAATGATGTATCGTTTTAAAAAAATAGATCATCAAACAAACTAAAAAAGAAGGATTTTTTATGACACATTTCAAGAAAATGCTTGCAATTGCAGCACTATTCACCATCGGGCTTGCACATGCAAAACAGATGGTGAAAAAAACAACTACAGCACCTATAACAACACCTGTAACTCAACCAATACAACCGATTAAACCACAAACAAAGCCATTACCACAACCCAAGCAACAACCATCATCCTCCTCCGCCAAGGCTTCGGCGGACAGGGCAAAAACATTTAAGCAACTTTATAATGAAGTAAAAAATGCAAAAAATGCCTGGGACTATAAAACTCAACTATTAAGCGAAACCTTTGTTAATAATCTTTTTAATGATGCTCAAACAGCAAAAATAAGTAATATGCAATTCGATTTTTTAATATTATTCGCACAAGATTGTCATGCACAATTTACCGGCCCTAAAAAGGATATTGATATATTAAAAGGTCTTCAAAATCAACGTGTAAACATTTCGTATCTCTTTGCAGACAGGGAGCTATAATGAAATCTTTTAAAAGTACAGCTATAATCTTAACGTTATGTATCATTGGAAATATAAATACAAAACAAGTAGGAAAAAAAGGAATTACTACCTCGCCCGTAACAACACCCTCCTCCGCTCCATCTTCCGCACAAGGCTCCAGAGGACACGGTAAAGCTTCCTCTTACGCTAAAGCTACAGAGGACAGGTCGGCGAACAGGCCACAACCTCAAAAACAACTACAACTTCAAAAGGGAACATTCAGAGAATTCCTTAATGAAATTAGAAATATGAAAACAAATGATATATTTACACCAGACAGATCGCAATTTACTGATAAAGTAGTATGGCTTATAGCTAGCGCAAGAATCTCTCCTCTTGAACGTTTAGAAACTGATAGTCTATTGCACGCGTTAACGCTATTACATGTCATTGGCACAATAATTCCTATAGAAGATGTACTCGATCCTAACAAAGAAAAAGAGCATGAAAAAAAAATCAAGTCTTTAACGAATGATTTGAACAAAAGAGTAGAAGCGTTGGTTGAAAAACAAAATCCAACAATACAAGAATTTCCAAAAGAAAAACCTAAAACAGAAGTAACTAAAAAAGAAGAAAAAAAAGAATTACCGAAATTTGAACAACCACGCGTGACGGAAAAAAACAAACAAATGATGCAAGGGCGTCTAGAAATAGAAACTGCATTAAAATTAAACATGTTCATTGACAAGAGCGATCTTGATAATAATGACATGAAAAAAATCTGTACCGAAATTGATTTTCTATTAAGAAAAGCCAATCTGGACTATGAACAATTAGGCTCTACAAATGCAGAAAAAATTGCCAATGCTAACATGGCAATCGATATGGTCAAAAAAGAAATCATAAATAAACTCTCAGAGCTTAAACCAAAAACAATGCTAAAATTAGCCGATTATATACTACTTACGAAACAAAACGATAAAACTATGATAGAAATTGGAAAAGAACTCAACATGCGTGCGACTGCACAATCTTTATAATATAATAACAGTGAATTATCGGGTAGGAGGGGACGATTAGTCCCTGACCTCCCACACCACCGCACGTACCGTTCGGTATACGTATGAACTTTACAGATGATCTTACATAAGTAAGCATACCACAACCCTTTATTCCCGTAAAAAGCCCCTAATTTGATCACGACAAACAGAATAAATAATACCTTCTGAGGCAAATATCCTTGTTGTATCAACATTTTTCATACAGGGCGATCGCATTTAAAACTCTGATTTTAACGGAAATTTCGAAATTCACTTGATACACTATTTGTATTGGAGGCTGGAGGATAAAGACGGAACAAAATAAAAAAAGTATGATGCTCAAAAAAAACGTCCCACTTGAAAAAGGAGATTTTTAATGAGCATCATACTGCATGAAATATGGCATAACTACGACCATTTGGCAAATCTTATAGCATGCTTAGAAGAAGTCACTGATCCAAGAATTGATCGATGTAAAAAACATGAACTTGTCGTAATACTTTTGATTGCAATTTTAGCTATATTTTCCGGTGCACAAAACTGGGTACATGTGGTGAGATTTGCACATGATCATGAAGAATGGTTACATGATAAAATATGGCTTCCAAATGGTATTCCATCACATGATACCTTCCATCGTGTCTTTTTACTTTTAAATCCAAAAGAATTAAAAGATTGGTTAGTGCTTTGGCTCGAAGTTGCACTGCATGATAATAGCGACCATATCGCAATTGATGGCAAAGTCATAGAAGCTTGGTCTTCAAACAATCCGTTTACGTTAATAAATGCATTCAGTCCTTCATCAAAAATAGTTCTTGAGCAAGCACGTGTTCCAGATGGCAATAATGAATTAACCGGTATGAATCGCGTATTAGATACGCTAAATTTAAAGGGAAAAGTAATCACTATTGATGCGATGGGTACAAGAAAAGCATTTGTAAAAAAAATTATCGCACGAGGCGGTGATTATATCTTGCCAGTTAAACTGAATAATCGTTTACTTTACGAAGATATTGACCTTTTTTTACGTACACTCGCACAAGGTGAACATGAAGAAATTGCATATAAATATCATGAAACTATCGATTATAAGCATGGTAGAAAAGAAATCCGAAGGTGCTATTCAACCGAATATATTGATTGGATCTATCAAAAGAAAGAATGGACCAATCTAAAATCAATAACTCTTATAGAATCAAAGGTTGAAGGTAAAAGAAGAAATGCAAATAATATACGTCTTTTTATCAGCAGCCTACCAGCAGATCCCGAACGTATCTTGGGTTATATTCGTGCCCATTGGAGCATCGAAAACCATCTTCACAGAAGTCTTGATGTCAATTTTAACGATGATCAAAGAAGCTTAAGAAAAGGCCATGGGGCTCAAAATTTTAATTTTCTCAGTGCCTTCGTTAATTCACTTTTAACCAGAAAAACCTCAGATTTCAGCTTGGGAAATAAATTACGAAGAGGAAATAGTGACCCTAATTTTATTTTGGATACCCTTATAAATCCAGGGTTTTAAATGCGATCGCCCTGTTTTTCATAGCTATACTATTGACAAATTGAAACTCAAAAAGATAGACTTACAAGTGATAGATATCATATTAATCTCAAAAAAGGAATGTTTCCATGAAAAACACAAAAAACTTACTTGTTACAGGCTTAGCCCTGGCAATAACATTATGTTCATCAATACAAGTATTTGCACAGCTTACCGGGCCTCAACGAATGCTTGTTAAAGAGGAGATGGATAATCAAAAATTACTCTATGAAGATCTTGTTGAGCTAAGGAACATAGCAATACGAAATGGTAATAAAGCCAAAGAAAACTACAATCATAATAAGGCAATGGCACATTATACAAAAAAACAAAAACTAGAAGAACTTTATGGAACTACAAAGACATATTCTGACTCCGAGGTATCTAATAAAATAGAACGCATAAAAAGTGAGCAATAACTTTAATTCATTCCACTAACATTAAAGTCAACAATCGAGTAGGAGGGGACGATTAGTCCCCCGACCTCCCACACCACCGCACGTACCGTTCGGTATACGGCGGTTCATATAAAACTACAAAGTTCTTCATATCGTGTTAAAAGACTTACAAGCCCTTGCTCTCGCCAATAGGCGAGGTCCAGGGCTTTGTGCGTTTGTGGCGTTAAGGTTTTTTTTTCTTTTCAGGTACTATGACATCTGGTGACTTCTGATGATTTAGCCACTTTTTTTTTCAAAGTGATTTGCCAATATAATTAGCGTATCATCAGATCTCCTCGGGTAAGTTCGCTGTCTTTCATTCCATTTACCTGTCTCATTTACCTCCGATAGCCTTTGGCAATATGGATTTTGTTTTCTGTGGCAAACTCATCAAACTATCGTGGCCTCCTATGAGCTTCGTGTTCCTCAGGCCGGAATTTTGCCGCCAACTTCCTTTAGATTCCGCCTTACGGCGGACACCCTTGTCTTAGGCTAAAAGTTACTATTGCCTTCACTTTTCAGGATTTTCACCTTATAGACTTGCGCACATGCCGAGCGCACCACAAGAAAAAAGTCCTGGTTTTTCCAGGACCTTTTTTAATTCAAAATAATAGTGTTGGTTAGTAAGACACGCCCATTTTGCCCCAAATAACCCATCTGCGTGGAACTGCATTATTGTTTTTTGAGAACGTGTATGATGCACCAACATTACCAAATAATGGATATTCTCTGTCGTATGCATGGAAACCAATAGTTGCATATAATGTGTTAGCAAATAGTGCAGGAGTTGCTGCTGAGTTAAGGTTCAAATCTGATTCTTGAATTAAACTCATTTCATAATTTGCTACAGATACTGGGATTATAATACCATCGCATGCAATGCTTAAATCATCTGGAATATTTGCAACAATCTGTTCATCATATTTATTACCATCAATTGTACGGATTGGATTTGTTGTACCATTGCCTAGATAATGTTTAAGAGCTGGGCCAACTTGCCATGGGCAATGGAGCTTAACATTTTCAGCTCTTTTAGCGAGGAAGTTATAACCACCTTCAATTTGCAACTTTTTCCAGGTGAACTGAAATGCAGTGTTAATATCTGTTGTTAATCCTGGAGTAACTTTTACTTCTTGTGTAAACACGTTAATACCAGGAGTTGAATTATTCATCGCAAATGGTGGATTACTTACAATCAAATCAGCCGCTTCTTGTGCTTCTTCCTGATTGATATACACCGGCAAATAACGGCTCCATGGTCTATTTTTTAAATCAAAAGAACGTCTTTGTTTATTTTCAAACAACCACTCAAAATGGTTTGCTAATTCATAGCGAATATCCATGTCACCAGAAGCACTCTCCCAAAGATCTATTCCCAAAGAGCTACCAAACATAATCCCAAAGTTTTTACCACGACCAACAATTGGTTGGAAAACATACTCAGCTTCATTTTTGTTACCTGTTGGGATGACAATACCAAAATATGATTCCATATGAGTTGGTGAATGATCAAGCCATTCGTAACCAACCTTTGCTTCTATATCCCCCAAGCCCGTTTTTTTCATAGAACAATCACTGATTTTCCCATACTTCCAATCTGATTGCTGGAATGCTTGCGTCATATTTGCTACAGCAAATTCAGTTGCGGCCTCATTCACACCACCACCATCATTTTCAATTTTTTCAAAAAAGTTCATATCATTATTAACACGCATAATTGGTGCAGAAAAACTAAACCATACACCTTTTTTATATGTATGGCTTTTCCAAACACTTTGACGAATATGAAGACCAAGACCAATAACTGATTGTTGTGGACGAACGCTAATTGTACTTTCAAATGTATTATTCACCGTGAAAACGTTAAAGTCTTGTGCAAGAAGATCTTTTTTAACATTAAAGCCTGGTTGTTGAGGAGGACCATCATTTGCTGCGACTAATGATGTATTTGCATCTGGAAAAAAATACTGCGCTAAATCTTCTTGATCAGATGTTTGACTTCCAAAAAGAACTGCCTGGAACGCACCACCCCAACCATTTTCACGCGTTAAATTGCGATCATTACGAAATCCTGAAACCATTTCTGGTTGTTGTGATACAAATAGTGGATGGATTGTCAGCGTAGTTTTACTTGTTGCTTCTAATTCAGCCGCTTCATTTCTACAATCAGCTAATAATGGTATTCCCACTGTTAGCGATAAAATTGCCATTATTCGTGTATTCTTCATCATTCTCCTTTTTTTATTTGATTCATTATCTTCATTTTTCTACCATGAATAGACAAATTCATCAAATTTTACTCTAAAAAAATATCCTGAAGATAAACTCTTTCATTAAAAGATGATACAATCAAAAACAAGAGTTTATCTCAAACAAATTAATTAGTTCCCTCTATGCGCTCACTTCCCCCATCTTCAATTCCTTCCGACGGGGACCCCGATTCAGCCCCATTTCCATTTCATTCCAATGGGGACCCCAATTGGAGTAAAACGCAAATTGGGGATAAAACGTAGTAAAATGTATCGAAGGATATGCAAAAATTTATAAAAAACTGTATCCTAAAATAAAATATATTTTAAGGATTCCATTATGCTTATTCCTCGCGTCAAAGGCACACAAGATTTTATCGATTGCACACTCTACAACTTTATTATTGATGCAATCAAAAAACATCTCACAACATACCATTTCACTGAGATTCAAACACCAATCCTCGAATCAATCGACCTTTTTCAACGCTCGCTTGGGCAGCACACTGATGTGGTTTCTAAAGAAATGTTTGTCATCGAATCCCGCAATGAAGATACTAAAGAGCGCATCTGCTTACGCCCAGAAGGCACCGCTTCTATTGTACGCGCATTCAATGAACATCGCATTGAAACATTACCATGGAAAGTATTTTCACATGGCCCAATGTTCAGATACGAACGCCCTCAAAAAGGAAGATTCCGCCAATTCCACCAAGTAACTATGGAAGTAATTGGATCAGGTTCAATTTCTCAAGATGTGCAATTTATTGCAATGCTCGATCGCTTTTTTCATGAAATATTAAACATCAATAGCTACGCACTTGTACTGAACTTTTTGGGATGTTCGCAAGATCGCGAACAATATTTAAACATTTTGCGACAATTTATGAATAAACCTGAAGTTGCACAAAATATCTGTGATAATTGCCGCGAAAGAAAAGAACACAATATCATGCGCATTTTTGATTGCAAAAATCCGCAATGCCAAGAATTATACAAAAATGCTCCGCACATTGCAGACAACCTTTGCCCGATTTGTGCACAAGAATGGCATGATTTGCAAAAACAGTTAAATCTTTTATCCGTTTCGCATGCATACAAACCAACATTGGTCCGTGGACTTGATTATTACACCAAAACAGTATTTGAATTTGTAAGTGAAAATCTTGGCGCACAAAACACATTCTGTGGTGGTGGAAGATACAATCAACTCATCAAAGAACTTGGCGACAATCAAGATCAACCTGCCGTTGGTGCTGCATTTGGCATGGAACGGCTTATGCTGCTTCTTGAGCCATTCAAAAATCAATTGGCAATACCGCAACCTCCTGCACTTCACATGATTATTCCTATGACTCCTGCACAACACACATTGGCATTACTCCTTGCTGATGAACTGCAAGCGCAGAATATTTGCACTGATATACTTTTTGAAGGCTCTATAAAAAATATGATGAAAAAAGCAAACAAACTTGGCGCTGCATATGCACTCATTTTGGGTGAAACGGAACAAGAAAATCGCACGGTTACACTCAAAAATATGGTTACAGGAACTGAAGAAGTTGTTGCTCAAATTGATGTTGTTGCAAGATTGAAAAAGTAATGGAATATAAAGGTTATTTTGGAGAAATAACTTACGATGATGAAGCAAAAATATTTCATGGTGAAGTAATTGGCCTTAAAGACATTATCACATTTCAAGGAAGAAGTACCAACGAGCTCGAGAAAGCGTTTCAAGATTCTATTAATAATTATCTTGCATGGTGCAAAGAGTTAAAAAAAATATAACGTTCGTGTTGATGCTTCGTCATACTCACCAGTAAACGCTACGCTCAATACTTCACGAGATTGTTCCAATCCCGTTCGTGTTGATACTTCGTCAAGCTCAGTAGTAAACGCCCTACTTGCGTGCCCTACGAAGTTTTAACGAAGTAGGGTCGAAACATACGAATTCATTAAAAAAAAGAGTATTACATGCTAACACAAATACAACCGGGCCAAATTTGGCGCCATTATAAAAATAAAGATTATCGTATTATTGCAGTATCCTGCTATTCAGAAGATTTATCATGGTACGTTGTGTATGAAGCGTTATACGATAATCCTGTCAGTAAAATCTGGCATCGCCCTCTTGATATGTTTTTAGAGAATGTAGAAATTGATAGTAAAATTGTGCCACGCTTTAAGTGTATTGAGTAAAAAAAAGAGGCTCCGTGCGGAGCCTTATTTTTTAGTTAGTCAACTTGTTCCATCTCATTTTTCATTTCTTCCTCCAACATTCAACCCAATTTTTTTCAATTCTTGCTCAATCAATCCAGGAAGCAAACTATAGTTCGGCTTTGCTGGTAAATATTTTTCTCTATTTGCCTGTTCAAGGGTCATAAACCCCATCGCGTTCATTTCCATTTCTATCTCTCTTTTCTTCCAGATTTCTTCAAGAGTTAATGGATGTGAAATCTTTGCAGGAGGTTTATTGGCAACACAACGCGATTTAGTTTCATCTTGCATCCCAAAATTCATTGCACTGAAAAACAACGCACACCATACACTCAACAAGATATACCGTTTCATATAAATTCACCTCTCATGTTTGTTATAACCAATTGTAGTTTAACTTATAGTATCAAATAATATATGACTACAAAAGGATACTCATGAAAAAAGTATTAACCATTGGCAGTGGTATTCAAGATGTTTTCACCAAATATGACAGTGTAGAAACATTAGATTTTCATACCAAAGAAGAAGATCTTGCATATGTATGTTTACGCGCAGGAAGAAAAATAGAACTGCAAGATATTGAATATTATTGTGGTGGCGGCGCAACCAATAGCGCCGTATCATTTGCACGTAATGGTTTTGAAGTGCAAAGCTTTTTTAAAATTGGCAATGATAAAAGTGGTGATTTTATTTTAGATAGTTTAAAAAAAGAAAATGTTTCGACTATACATGTTATTCGCACTGATGAAAAACCAACAGGCCAATCATTTATCATTCCAGGTCCGCATGGCAACAGCGCGGTTTTGGTATATCGTGGCGCAAATATTACGTTACAACAAAAAGAACTTCCTGAAAATGCAATTAAACAAGCAAATCAACTCTATATCACTTCGCTCAGTGGCCCTACTGCACCGTTATTAATTCCCATCACACAGATGGCAAAAAAATATAATGTTCCTGTTGCAGCAAACCCTGGCACGAGTCAATTGCGTGCAGGCGCAGTATATTTAAAAGAAGCGCTGTGCAATATAAATATTCTTATTTTAAATAGTTATGAAGCTGAATTGCTCATGACGTCATTAAACATTGAATCACCTTTACTTGCCCTTCGTAGCTTTAGCGAAGTAGGGCCGGAATTATTACAAAAACCACTTGGATCAATGAGTGCTTGTTTCACATTACAACAATTTTTTACTACCATGCACGCATGCGGACCAGACATAATTGTTGTCACTAATGGATCGGAAGGAGTGTATGCGAGTGATAGAAACAGTATCTACTTCCATCCTAGTATAAAAATTAACATTGTCAGTAGCACTGGTGCTGGTGATGCTTTTGGATCTTCTTTTGTAGCACAACTAAATCATAATAAATCAATTGAAGATGCATTGCGCATGGGTATTATTAACAGCTCTTCTGTTATCAAACATCTTGGTACACAAAATGGATTATTGGCAGGTAATGAATTAGAAAAAATAGCAGCTCATCTTGATAAAAAATTGCTGCAAAAATATCCACTCAAATAAAAATGTCTTTACATTCTCGGTAAACATTTAAGCTCAACTATAAATTGTATTTTCTTTTTAATATTGCCCATTAATTCCTGATATTGAGCATCGGTTATATTGTTATTTCTATGCAATGGCTCACCAATCAAAATATCTGCCATAATATTCAACTGCTGTATGAGATAATTTTTATTACCTACTTTCAGTTGAGAGCCATCTAATACAGCCTCTATAGCTTGGGAAATCCAATCATCACGAAGCGTTCCCTGTGCAAAGTAAAAACGCATTCCCTGTTTTTTACTGTTTTCTATAAACTTACGTGAATTATCAGACAGTTTCTCCATTGCCATTGATAATTGCACGCTCAAAAAACTTATCATCAATACAATTGTAACCACATTCTTCTTCATAACACCCCCTGTTTTTTACAAATAATGCTATATACACCCTCATTTTAATCAAACACTTATTCAAACTGCAATAGATAAGTTCTTTTTGTATCATTTTTTTTGTTATACTCGGTACAATTTAAAGTAAAAAAATTTATCTATGGAGCTTTTAGTATGGAATCGTATCAACAAACCATTGAAACTATTACGCAAACATTAAAAGTAGACCCAGAAAAAGGTCTATCTGAGCAAGAAATTATACAAAGGCAGAAAACTCATGGTTACAACGTTTTAAAAGAAGTAAAACAACGCGGCATCATCACTATCTTTATCAGCCAATTCCAAAACCCTCTTGTCTACATACTTTTTTTCGCTGCAGTCATTATTTTTATTTTTGGTGACGATAAACTTGATGCCTTTATTATTAGCGGCGTACTGTTTTTTAATGCTATTTTGGGCACCGTACAAGAAGCACGCACCAAAAATATTATTGAAAGCCTCAAACATTATATCAAAGCAGAGACGGTTGTATTACGAGACGGCGCAAAAACAGTTATTGATGAACGCAATCTTGTAGTTGGCGACATTATTTTCCTACAAGAAGGCCAACGTGTTCCGGCTGACGCACGTATTATTACAGCAACCAATCTACGTGTTGACGAAGCAATCTTAACCGGTGAAGCACATCCAGCAACAAAACAATCTGACGTTATATCTCAACAAGTTCCACTGGGCGATCGCACCAATATGATTTTTAAAGGAACATATATTTTAGCTGGTGCTGGTCAAGCTATAGTTACTGCAATAGGTTCTGAAACTGAAATTGGAAAAATCCAAGTTATTACTGAAGAAATTGATACTGAAATTCCGTTACGCAAAGAATTGGAGGTTTTATCACACTGGATTTTACTTTTTATTATCGCCACTTGCCTCTTTTTATTTGTTGTAGGTCTTTTTACAGGTAAACCAATCAAAGAACTTCTTGTTATGCTCACTGCACTCTTTATTTGTGTGGTTCCTGAAGGGTTACCCGTTGTACTCACATTAGTGCTTGTTGCAGGAGCACTGCAGATGGCAAAACATTTTGTATTAGTACGCAATATGCAAGCAGTAGAATCTTTAGGACGCACCAATGTGATTGTGATTGATAAAACAGGCACGCTCACACGTAATGAAATGGTTGTGCCCATTGTATGGACTGCTGATAATCTTTGGAACATCAGCGGGGAAGGATATCGTTGCGAAGGCACTGTATGCAAAAACGGAACTATTATGACAGACTCAGCACTTGAAAGTGATCTGGTACACATGGCGATCGCTGCACATCTGCTAAATAATGCTGAAATTATTCATATCCCCAAACTAGATATTTTTGAAATTAAAGGTGATCCAACCGAAGCTGCACTTTTTGTTTTTTCAGAAAAAATAAAATCTACGTTTGAGCATAATATTACACAATATCAAAAAATATATGAAATACCTTTTGAATCTACCACACGATATCATGCTGGTTTTTATAAAATAAATAATGAGGCTATAGCTTTTATCATTGGATCACCAGAAACAGTATTTGCACGCTCATCTGAAATGCCCAAGTCAGCAGAAGATACGTTAAACACATTTCTCAAAGATGGATTACGAGTTGTTGCATTTGGCATGAAAAAATTCAATGCTGATGACCTTGCAAACGTTACAGAGCGCGCACAATACGAAGATCTTTTAGCAAACAATGTAACATTCCTTGGTCTTGCAGGCATTGAAGATTCCATTAGATCAGAAGTAACACCAATCATTACTAAAGCACGCAATGCAGGATTATCAATCATCATGGCAACAGGAGATCATCAACAAACCGCACTCAATGTTGCAAAACGTGTCGGTATTTTTCGCGAAGGTGACGATATTGTTGATGGATCAAACATCGACCAATTAACCGATGAGCAACTGCTTGTACGCCTTGATCATATCACTGTATTTTCACGCGTATCGGCGCAACACAAAATGCGTATCATCAGTTTGTTACAAAAATCAGGAAAAATTGTTGCCATGACAGGTGATGGCATTAATGATGCTCCATCGTTGGTTAAAGCAGATTTGGGAATTGCAATGGGAAAATCAGGAACAGAAGTTGCAAAACAAGCTGCAGATTTAGTGCTGCTCAATGACTCTTTTGCAACCATTATTGAAGCAATAGAAGAAGGCAGACATATTTTTTACACACTCAAACGCATCGTGCTGTATTTCTTTTCAACGAATATGGGAGAAATATTAATTGTATTGTTCGCGTTTCTTACAACACTGTTTACGGGAATAGATTTACCACTTCCTATAACTGCCGTTCAAATTTTATGGCTCAACTTGGTAACCGATGGATTTTTGGATGTTGGTTTATCAATGGAACCCAAAGAATCAGGATTGCTTGAACAACATTGGCTTGAAAAAAAACAACACCTGATTGATATCCCATTATTACTCAAAATGTTATTCATGGCAATTCCAATGGGAATTGGTTCATTAGCAGTATTTTTACACTATTATCAAACTGATCTTGCACATGCACGCACCATGACACTTATCACCATGGCAATGTATCAATGGTTTAATGCGTGGAATTGCCGCTCAGAAACACGTTCACTCTTTTCACTCGGTCTATTCACTAACAAATGGCTTATTGCTGTTATGGCTCTTGTTCTTGCGCTGCAATCAGCAATTGTATATCTCCCATTCATGCGTCATATCTTTAAAACTGTACCACTCACAATACATGATTGGATTATTGTTGTGACTGTATCTGCTCCTATTATTATCCTTGAAGAAATTCGTAAAGCTATTGCGCGTAAGCAACATGCACACATTGACGCTTTACAACAAAAAGAGTAAAGTTTAAGAAAAAAAATTTTACTTATCTTTTAACAAGGAAAAAAATGAAAAATCGCATCCTCACAACAACAACTCTCTGTGTAACTCTCCTCAATTCAATCAACGCTGAAACACAAACAGCTGCAAAACCAAAAACCATTTCTTCTGTAGCAGATGTGATGGGTGATAGCAAAGTTACCATCGATGCAGCAATTGGATTTATTGAATCATTTGCTGTAATGGGAGATTGTCAAGAAGGCCTCAAGGCACGTAAAGAAATAGAAACAAAACGTGACCTTGCTGGCAAAGAAATCCAAGACGAAGCAAAAAAATATGAAAAAGCAAAAAATGATTACATCAGCAAATCAACAACTATGAGTGATGCAGCACGTGCAAAAGAAGAAAAACAGCTGATGAAACTAGAAAATGATATCAAAACTCTTGCATCTGAAAAAGAAGATGAACTTAAAATGGATATGCAATTTGCTACTGAAAATTTAGCACAAAATCTTGATGCAACTGTGGCAAAACTTGCTCAAGCAGAAAATCTCGACATCATTTTTGATAAAATGACCGGCCGCGCAATGTATGTTTCTGATAAATTTGATTACACCAATAAAGCAATCAAAGAAATGGACAAAAGTTACGAAATTAAACTCGCACAAAACAAACAAGCTGAATCTGCAACAAAGCTAGCTGACAATAAAACAGCTCCTGCTGCAAAAGCTAAAGTAAGTGCGTAATACAACAGATCACACAATAAAAAGGGTCCTCTCATGAAAAAAATATTATTCTTATCTTGTTTACTCATTCCTGCAGCTATGCATTGCATGGAGAAAGAAACACAAGTTATCAATCGTCCATTGCAGTACTCTGATATAGAACATGAAGTATCTAGATTCGATGAACTTTTGGATAACAATCAACACTGGTTATATAGAAAAGGGGGCGATGATCCTTTATCCATTCTTGTAGCATGTAAATATCCTGACCGTACGTATAGATGCCCAGAATATAATATAGGAATTTTACGTGAACATAATTCAACAACTCTTGCAACTATGGATTACCTAAAAAATGCTAATTATAATGGTTTCTCTGCTATAGGAGCAGTAACTTTATCAACTACGATACATTATAAGGAACAAAAACAAATTATACAGAAACTAATCAAAGCCGGTTATCCAGTTACAGAAAAAGATAAATTGCTTGTTTTGCATCTTGAACAAACAATACATCATAACTACCCTGACAAGACATCTGATTTGCTCGATCACACAGAAGAAAGTTATCGCTGCAATCTCTTAGGTCAATTCTGTAATTTCATTGTTTATCTTTGTAATTTATGTCCTATTAACCTAACACAAGATGAAAAACAAAATCTGCACTTTGAATAACCAAGGCATTCTTATGAAAAAAATACTTTTCTTATCTTTTTTACTCATTCCTGCTACTACACAGTGTATGAAAACAAAAGGACCCAACTTAAGTAAAATGAGTCCAAAAAAACGTCATGAATTTGTATTACAAAATCTATATAACAAGAAACAGCCTATTGAAACAGTATACTATCAAGAAAACCATGACCATGCAGGTATAATGCAAAAACAATTAAAAACAATTGATGTTCATGGATATTCTGCTATAGGTCTTGCGGCTGTATCAATCAAAGTATTGTCTCTCATGCCAACTGATAAAAAAGAGTATTTTAATGAAGAATCATACAAAGAAAAAAAACATTACATTAAACAGTTAAAAAAACTTGGTATTAAGGCCACATCAAAAGACAAACAGCTTCTTTTACAAATTAAAAAAGAAGCAAGAATGAATTGTCATAGAACTGATGTACGCAATTAACAAGCATAAAACATATTTTTATAGCGGTTGGGCAATCCAACCGCTATTTTTGAATACATACCCTATGAAACACACAACACTATTTTCAATTTCACTTTTTTTATTATTCCCTACTGCAATGCAATGCATGAAAAAAGAAAAAGAAATCATTCTTATTCCAAAAACTATGCAAGAAATCAAAGACGAACGTGATTTTATTTACAACAAATCTTATTACCACGAAGACCCGATAAATAACATTTTAATTCAACGTAACTGGCAAGGATTTTTAAATTTTTTAAAACACCGACAATGGATGGAAGCGCAACTACACTATGATTATGATAGCTTAGAGGATGATCCAGATCTTGCTTGGTATCAACAATATACCTCCAGAGGTTATTCACTTGCAGGAATTGCTACAATAGCACTCTACACATTCAATCCAGATCTTCCATTCAAACAACATGTATCCTTTTCGGACAAAAAAGAATTTATACTAAAACTTCAAGCATTTGATTTTCAAACAACAAGCAAAGACAAATATCTTGCCTTACGCACAAAATATGACGAATTTGGGCCGGCAATAATTAAAAAAATGTTACTTCTGCAGGATATGCTGCTTTTATCAGAGATAGATGTGCCACAAGAAGCCATACACGATATACCATTACTTATGTTTGAAGCCGAAGAATCATTACTTTGTTGATGAATATGCTATAGTAACAATAAACAAATCTGTAATATAAAATGAGTTTATTATGAAAAAACTATCCATCGGCATTCAAACATTTTCTAAATTAATAAAAGAAAATTATATATACGTTGATAAAACTGATATCATTCATCAACTCATCAGCCGTGGTAGTTATTATTTCTTTTCTCGTCCTCGTCGATTTGGTAAATCTCTGCTTGTTTCCACGCTGGCCGAAATTTTCAGTGGAAATAAGGAACTTTTTTCAGGACTCGCAATAGATTCACTACCATATGATTGGGAAAAACATCCTGTAGTACTCATTTCTTTTGCAGGAATATCTTATTCTACTCTCGAAACCTTAGAAGATGGCATCAAGCTTTATTTGCAAGATATTGCACATAACTACAATATTTCTCTAGAAAAAAATCTTACTCCAAGTGAAACATTACGTGCTCTTATCAAAGAGCTCGCAAAAAACAAGCCTGTTGCTTTGTTAATTGATGAATATGATTATCCTATTTTAAAGCATATTCATCATCAAGAAATGGCTGATGCAATCCGTGAAACATTGAAAAATTTTTATACCGTTATTAAAGACCTTGATCCTTATCTTACATTTGTCTTTTTGACGGGTATCAGCAAGTTTCCCCGAACATCAATTTTCTCAGGCCTCAACAATTTAAACGATATAAGCTTAGATGCAAGATATAACAATCTACTGGGATATACAGAATCTGAAATAACTACCTATTTTCCAGACTACTTAACGTCTGCAGCTCAACAAAATAATTATAATGTTAATACATTACTGCAAAACATAGAGCTTTGGTATGACGGTTATAAATTCTGTAGTGCACCCAATGCTATCAAACTATATAACCCATTTTCAGTCTTACTGTTTTTTTCAAAAGAAAAATTTTCCAATTATTGGTTTGAAACAGGTACTCCAACATTTCTTATAAATCTGATTAAACACCACAATTATCCTATGCAAGATTTTGAAGCCATACAGGCTACTGAACTCGAATTAGGAATGTTTGATATGCATACTATTCCATTAAAAACATTATTATATCAAACGGGATATTTAACCATTCGCGGATATGATACTTTTACTCACAACTACATTCTTGGATATCCAAATAAAGAAACTATCGATTCGCTCAGCTCGCTTGTTCTTTCATCCATGACTTCTTTATCTGGTGATCAATTTAACACCATTGTTGCCAAATTGTCCCAACTTTTTGACCATTACAAACTAGATCAATTACATTCTTTATTAACAACAATCTTTGCAACAATCCCCTATGGTATTCATGTCAATGAAGAAAAATATTATCAAACGATTTTTTATTTAATTCTCAAAATGATTGGTGCTCACATAATTGTTGAACATCAAACCAATATTGGTCGAATAGATGCAGTTATTCAAACAAAAAATGATTGTTTTATTATTGAATTCAAAATAAACGCTTCAGCTGAAACTGCATTACAACAAATCGAGAACAAAAAGTATTATCAACAATATCAATCCCTTAATAAAAAAATCACGTTAATTGGCATTGCATTTGATACAACCACAAAAAATGTTAGCAATGTTATATACAAAGGAATGGAAGAATCACTCCTATGAACAACAAAATATTATTATCACTCTCACTCTTTTTAGTATTCCCTGCAGCAACACATTGCATGGAAAAAGAAATAGTTTTAAAACCAAAAACTATGCAAGAAATCAAAAATGAATGTGTTAAGTTTGAAATAACATTACATAATAACTACTTATTCTGGTGGTGGGGTACAACAGATTGCCCCAATAGCTTCTTTTTAGACTGCACCTATCGTCAAGAATTTCACAAAGAAACATATAGAGAACGAGCTTCTCATTGCCAAAACTTACAGACTATATTAGATGAAAATTTTTTTCGATCATATAATATTAAAAATTTGTCAAAACTACCAGCTGATCAACTAAAAATTCTCAAAAAGATACGTTCTGATGAGGATGCATTATATTCATGTTTGGGGTCTGCTACCATGGCACAAAATGTATCGTTTCAAGAAATAAAAGAATTTATACAAAAATTACTAAATCTTGGATTTGCACCAACTCCAAACGATAAAGAACTTGCTTTCTTCAGAAAATATCAAGAATTTGGGCCAGCAATAATCAAAAAAATGTTATTGCTGCAAGACATATTGCTTACATTAGACACAGACATACGACAAGCATTCATAAAATATATACCTCTCCTCATGTTTGAAATAGAAGAATCATTACTGTAAAAAAATAAATTTATGAACAATAAAATAAAAATAATTATCGGCCTGGGCAACCCCGGCAAACAATATCACTACAATCGTCATAATATCGGCTTTCTAATCCTTGATGCACTCGCAGAAAAGCATAACGCATCATGGCACAAAAAAGGTGATTATGAGTATGCAGATATAGAAGTTAAGGGTGAAAAAATTACACTCGTCAAGCCACAAACATTTATGAACAGTTCTGGCAAAGTGATTCCTGGTTTATTAAAACAAGGCCTTAAAGCAGAAAATTTATTAGTGGTGCACGATGAACTGGAAAAGCCACTGGGAACTATTCAATTCAGAACCGGCGGAAGCCACCGCGGACACAATGGGTTAAGATCAATTATGGAGTTTTGTGGCCCAGATTTTATGCGTTTACGATTTGGTGTTGGGCGTCCAGAAAAAAAAGAAGAAGTTGCTCAATATGTTTTAAGCAACTTCGATACACGTTCTGATGATCTTGAAAACATGATTAATCAGTCGGTAAAAATGATTGAAGAAATGTTATAATTCTTACTGATTCTTGCGAGCACTGACATGTGTTTTATGATTGTGTCTTCTTGGCTGATGTATGCGCGTGTTAGTGCGATTATAATTGTTCTGGTGTGTGGCGCGATTGTTATTGTTATAAAATTTCTTGTGTGGCACATATATTATACAAACATTGCCTGATGATCTTGCTTGCATGCACAATACTGTGCAAAAAAGCATACCTGCTAAAATAATCCAATTTTTCTTCATTATCATTCCTTTCTTTTTTATCCACGTCTTCTATGTTTTGGTTTTGGTTGCTGCACATATTTATTATGCTGCGCATGCTTTTGCTGTTTTATTCGATTATTATTTTTATAATATTGTGGTTGTTGTGTATGCGTAACTTTCTTCAATTGCAACAACATCTGCTGACGCTCAAACCTATCTGCTTGCCGTTCACGAAACTCTGATATACGCAGATTTGTAGAACTTGTTTGTGCTTGTATTCTTTCTTGTCTTTCTCTTGCCTGCCTTAAACTCAATTGCTCTTGTTGCCGTACAATTTCATTTATCCCTTGCATAAGAACACCGAGAATAAGCGCACACTTCTCATATGCTCTTGTTTGCGATCTTTGGCATATTTCTTCTATCCACTTATCAATCTTTGCAGAATCAATATTATGCTCAGCCGGCAATGCAACACAAAATATACTCAATAATACTGCAAGTATACTTTTATTTACCATCATATAACCGCTCTATGTTGAGTTTATAAACCCAGCTCGCTTCTCTGTTTATTTTTATTGCTTTTTTATGCTCAACTGAGCGTCTTTCATGACCCTGTTTTGCAGCCTTCTTTTTAATTTTTTCCATTTCCTGTTTTGATATATAATCTTCTGGTTGTTTCCGGCACTGCTCAAGTTCTTTCGTTTCCCTTGTAAGAAGTTCTAAAATAGTTCTACTATGATACTCTGTTGGTAATTCTTGTCGTATTTGTCTATCAAACACAAATAAACGCCCAACAGGATAGCCAATTGGTCTGGGTATAACAACAGCATTACGCTCAGCAGGCAACGCAACGCCAAAACTTATTAATGCAAGTGCAATTATGCTGCACTTTATTATATTTTGTTTAATCATAATTTATCTCTGTAACCACTGTTTAATAGCATCACCAAGATGATGATTATATGTGCCGCCACCACCTTGAATACTGTTTTTTACCACTCCACCACGCAAACCATGTGAGCTCAACCATGTTGCAAACTGTTTCATATCAACAACGCTCGTAAACGCTGGTGATACTGCGGTGTAAAACATTGTTTGATTATCAGATGAACTTGTTACAAAATAAAAACCTGGTAATTTTTGCTCAAACTGGTTCACAATCAAACGCATATCTTCAACAGTAAGTCCGGGAATATTAATACATAAAAACGGCATATCATTCACACGCTCAACTGATTGTAACCACTCAGGAACACGAGATACAATTAATTGCTGTTTTAGTTGCTTAACTTCCTGTTGTGCAAACTTTAATTGCTCTTTTTGTTTGGCAATAACATCAAGCACTTCTTCACGCGTAACTTTATATTCTTGCGACAATGTTTTAACGGTAGAAAAAACATTCTGGAACAAATCAATTGCTCCAGGACCAGTTACTGCAACAATTCGACGATGTCCTGCAGAAAGTGCAGAACTTTCTGTTATTTTAAAGGTACCAATATCACCCGTTGCATGCACATGCGTACCACCACACAACTCAACAGAAAAATCATCAACTTGCACAACACGTACTTTTTCTGGTTTATATTTTTCACCAAAGAATGCAAGCGCTCCTTTTTGTTGCGCTTCTTTTAAACTGCAATAATCTATATTTACGGGAATATTTTCACGAATTTTTTCATTCACTAAATCTTCTACACGTTTAATATCATCTGCAGAAAGTTGACTGTTATAGGTAAAATCAAAACGTAAATAATCAGGGTGCACTAATGACCCTGATTGCTGAATCTGTTTTCCAAAAATCTGCATCAATGCCGCTTGCAACAAATGCGTAGCTGTATGATTTTTCATTGCATTGGTACGCCATGTTGTATCAACGCGTGATGTGATTGCATCACCGATATTAATTTTTGTTGGAGCAACAATCTGTGCTGCAATTGCATTGCCAATAAAACGTACATTGGTAATTGCTGTTTCTGTACCGTTAATAGTGATCCAACCCTGATCAGGCACTTGTCCACCACCAACAATAAAAAATGGTGATTTTTCTGCGATTACATAGCATTGCTGCCCTGCATCAATAGATTGCACACTTTGTTCACCGGCAACCAACGCTGCAACTTTTGATATTGTTTCTAGTTCATTATAACCAGTGAACTCTGAGGTAATGCCAACTTCAAGTTGTGCTAACGCATCAACTGTTTTTTTACCTGATTGGTTTTGTTGTTTTTCCATTTCTACATCAAAGCCAGCCATGTCAACGGTGTATCCTTTTTCACGTGCAACAGCGCCAATCAATTCTATAGGAAAACCATACGTATCATACAGTTTAAACGCTTGATCGCCGGTAATTAATTTAGTTTTTTGAGATTCTTCAAAATATTTAGCGAGTATCACTTTGCCACGAATTAAATTTGCAGAAAATTTATCAATTTCACTTTTGAGCGTTGTATAAATAAGATCTTTGTTTGCAATAAGCTCAGGATATATTCCACCAAACTCTTCCACCACGGTATAAGAAAGTTCAGGGAAAATATTTTTATCAGTCAGTTTTTGTACAAACAGTGCTGCACGGCGAATAATTTTACGCAACACATAACCACGCCCATCATTGGTTGGTGCACATCCATCTGCAATAATCATCGTTGATGATCGGATATGATCTGCGATTACACGAAACGCTGCTTTATGTTCAATATCCTGTTTTTCATACGATAGTCCTGTTAACTCTTCAATACGGCTCAATATCGGTGCAAACAGATCGGTTTCATAGACAGAATCTTTATTTTCTACTACAGCACACAGTCTTTCAAGACCCATTCCTGTATCAACACCGGTTTGTTTAAGTGGTTTTAAATCACCATTAAGTTGGCGATCAAATTGCATAAAAACAAGATTCCATATTTCAAGAAAGCGATCGCAGTCACAACCCGGTCCACATTCAGCTATATCAGCGTGCCCATATGCTGCACCACGATCAACATAAATTTCAGTACATGGACCACATGGACCAACATCACCCATTTGCCAGAAATTATCTTTCGCTCCTAAGCGATAAATTCGGTTTGCAGGAATTTTAATATCATTTGCCCAAATTGCATACGCTTGGTCGTCTGTTTCAAAAACTGAGACATACAACTTTTCAGCATCAAGATTAACTTCTTTGGTCAAAAAGTCCCACGCGTACTGAATTGCATCTTTTTTAAAATAATCGCCAAAAGAAAAGTTACCCATCATTTCAAAAAAAGTAAGATGCCGTTTGGTAAACCCTACATTATCAAGGTCATTATGCTTACCGCCAGCACGCACACATTTTTGAATAGACACAGCACGATTATAACTCCGCTTTTCTAAGCCTAGAAAAAGATCTTTAAACTGATTCATTCCCGCATTGGCAAAAAGGAGCGTTGGATCTTGCGCTGGAATTAAAGAGGAACTTGCGACTGCTTCATGCCCATTTCTGACAAAAAATTGTATAAATTTATTTCTAATATCACGGGATTTCATGTTTTTATCCTTTATATCATGACTTATATCTTTATTATTATGCAGCAGATTACGTTTCTTTTCTATTTTTTTAAACTGCGATAACCTGATGAAATATTTCAAATTACCAAGCCCCCCCAAACCGTTCGCCCCTGAGTGTTCTACGAAATGCAATGTAGTAGAATATATCGAAGGGTGCAAAAAGGTACAAAGTTATTGTTATTCCGCATCCTTCGATACGTTTTTGAAGACAAAAACACTCAGGACGAGCGGGGGGAAATCAAAAAAAAAGGAGCCCCTATGTTTCTTCCCATCGTACTTTTATTATTATCTTCATATACTCACGCAATACCAAGCTGGCAATATATGCCATTCGATCAAGCAATGCAAAAAGATATCTTCCCCAACGCCATCCCCGCAACAGAACGCATCACCGGCATTGATGGAATTGGACTGTATAACTTTTTTAAAGATATATATGAAGCATACAACCCAGCAGTTATTGAACAAAGCACTGAGCTTAAAATCCCTAAAATTATTCACCAGATTTGGCTGGGCAGCCCCGTACCAGAAGCATTTGTAGATCTGCAGCAATCATGGATTGAACATCACCTCGGGCGTGATTGGTTATATAAATTATGGACTGATGAAGATGTTGCACAGATGCAACTGTATAACCAAGAGTTTTATGATGCATCAGATAACTATGGGGTAAAATCAGACATTTTACGCTGGGAAGTTTTATATACATTCGGCGGAGTTTACGTTGATATGGATTATGAATGTTTGCGCGCACTCGATGATTTCCATTACACCTATGATTTTTATACTGCCCTACAACCACTCGACACTTTGTTTGTTCAACTCGGAGCTGCACTCTTTGGCTCACGCCCAGGTCATCCAATTTTACAACATTGCATAGAGACGATTAAAAATGATTGGCATCTACAAGGAGCACCTAAAAAAACAGGGCCCGTGCATTTTACTAAATCATTTTGTGAGCGTGCATGCATGAACGGCAACATAGATATTGCATTCCCTGCGCTATACTTTTATCCGCTCGGTTGCCGAGACACTGAAGCAAAAAGAATTGAATGGATACAACAAGGTTCTTATGCTGTGCATTGGTGGGCAAAGAGTTGGATGCCAAAAAATTATCGTCCGGCTGTGTTTAGAGATATAGATAATGACGCTTCTGCTGCCCGCTGGAATGATTAAAAAGTAAAAAAAGCCTCCTTTTGCAGGAGGTTTTTTTATTATTCTTTTCCGCTCACCCTGAGTATCTTTGTCTTCAAAAATGTATCGAAGGGTGCAACAATGCCATACATTTTTACCGATTAAAATAATACATCAAAAAAGCAATCAATCCAGCAGAGCAAACTATTATTGTTTCTGTATATGGCATATAAGACTTTTCACCAGTAATCTGTTGCATTTGTTCTTTCGTTAAAACTACTTCAACAAAATTAATAGGGTCTTTCTTCATAACACTTTGTACTACTTCATTCGTATCTGCAATATCTACATTGGATACAAAACGAATCATACATTTTGGAGTAAGCATTTTTGAATTATCTATCATTCGATGAACTAAACCTGCATGCGCTACTTTAGTACTTAACTCTTTTCTTAATTGATTTTTTAATTCTACTAAAGATTCATCTGCAAGATCTATTTTATACTCATTTTTTGAATGTAAACCGTTAGATTGGTGTTGATATTCTTTGCTATTCCCGTGTATTGTTATGTTATCTGGATTAACAATTAATTGTAATTCACTTATCTCGTCTGTTTTTATAAAATCATCTAACTCTGAAACTGGCATAGCACTAAGCCTTGGAACTATCTTAGAAATTCTATAATCACTAACATCGGCATTATTCCTCCGAACTTGAGCAATTATATTTTGTTCAGGTTCAGATGCTACTACAGAAGAAAAAGCACATATCATAAGAAAAGAAAGTAATTTATTATTCATAAAAAAACCTTATATTGTTAATGTAAGAAATTAAATAATATTTCTAGTGTATCGCATTATGCTGTAAAATCAAACAAAAAAGCCTCCTTGGAATAAACCAAGAAGGCTCATATAAATTTTAAAATTATTTACCCGCGTCCCAATAACGCCATGCCTTTAGAATAAAGATCCAAATACCACATCAAAAAAGTAATAAATCCCGCTACGCCTAAACTTACTAACATTGAACGCATAGCAGATGGTTTTTTCATAGATATAATTTCTTCAACTTGATCTTGTGTAAGTACTAAAGAAATTACATCAGACTGATCTTGTTTCTTTAGAAAATGCATATAAAAATACGTATACTTATCTTTTTTATATAATTCATAACCATCTTTAATTCTTTGCCGAAAAAGAAGACTATTACGATTATCCATCGAAATAAGAATGTTAGCTTCATCTGTTTTTGTTCCGTGATATGTTGAAAAACCTTTTATATCAATAGGATAACCAACCTCGCCCCCCTTGCTACTAGCAAAACCAAATTCTCTTCTATCTCTAACCGAACCATTTACATCACCAAATGATAATGGTTTATATGTTCCTATAATCATGTATCCAGCGAAGTCTTTTTTCCGTGATGAAGTACGCTGCACCTGAATAAATGCCTCTATGCTGTTTTCCGATTCTGTTAAAGATGGAGTCTTTTCCGGTATCATTACAGATGAATCATGTTCCGATGCTATTAAAGATGAAGTGAAAAACAAGACGATACAATAAACAAATTTATTATTCATAAAAAACTCATATATATGTAAAATTGAAAACATTAATTATTATGTTCAGTGTATCGCGTTATGCTTTAAAATCAAACAAAAAGCCCCCTTTTTACCCCAATCTCCACTTCGTTACAATCGGGGACCCCATCAAAAGAAACTGGAGATAAGATCAAACAAGTTCAGCACAAACGGAAGAAAATATTTCTATCCCGTTCGTGCTGAGCCTGTCGAAGCATACGAACTCTTTTTATAAACTATAAAAAAATTATTTTAATCTTTTTTAGACAAAAACCTATTCGATGGCACGCCTCTATGAACATGTATCGGCACCAACGTACGCACATATTCATTACGGTTTTTGCACAAATATGATTGCCCAATAGCATCACATGCAAAACCAAGATATTTCAGCACTTCTGGATTTACAACATTACGTGCATCAACAATAATTGGGTAATGCATCACTTTTTTTAAACGTGCAAAATCAATCTGTCTAATTTCATCCCAATCAGTCATAATAATAACCGCATCTACATCCATTGCTGCTTTGTAAGGAGAAGATGCGTACTCAATATCAGGAAATATCATACGCATATTGTCTGTTGCAACGGGATCATACGCCACAACGTTTGCACCGAGCTCTTGTAACAGTTCAATTGTTCTAATAGAAGGAGAATAACGAACATCGTCCGTGCCTGCTTTAAATGCTAATCCAAGTACAGCAACTGTTTTGCCTTCTAGATCTTCTTGTAATTCTCTTGCCATAAGATTTTCTAATTTTTCAACAGCTTTACCTTGTTGCTTTTCATTAACATCAAGAGCTGCTTTAACCGTATAAAATGGTAAATGGTGTTTTCCTGCAATATGCACTATTGCTTGAGAATCTTTTGGAAAACAAGAGCCACCAAAACCAGGCCCTGGATTTAAGAATGCGGGACTTATACGGTGATCAAGCCCCATAGCATATGCAACTGTTTTAACATCAGCATCTGTTGCATCACATAAATTAGCAATTTCATTAATATAACTAATTTTTACTGATAAAAAGGCATTGGATGCATATTTAGTCATTTCCGCAGTTTGCACATTAGTTAAAACATACGGAACACCACTTGCAATGAGTGATTCATACACTTCACACAAGGCAATAAGTGCTATATCAGAATCAGTTCCAATCACTAAGCGATCTGGATACAAAAAATCTCTTACTGCAAGGCCTTCACGCAAAAATTCAGGATTAGACACAACGCTAAACATCTGTGGATCTATACCATATGTATTTTCTAATTGAGCTCGTATACCTTTGCCAGTTCCAACCGGAACGGTGCTTTTGGTAACAATAATTTTGTAAGAATTCATATTTTCTGCAATCATTCTTACAACACCATCTACATATGATAAATTTGCGCTCCCATCTGCTCCCATAGGAGTTCCAACAGCAATAAAAATAATGTCACCAAGTGCTATAGCTTCAGCAACATTATCAGTAAACATCAATCGCCCTGCATCAACATTGCGTTCAACCACTTCACTTAAGCCCGCCTCATAAATTGGCATAATTCCATTGTTTAACATCTCTATTTTCCGCGAATCAATATCAGCACAGATCACTGAATTGCCAATTTCTGCAAGACAAGCACCAGAAACAAGACCTACATATCCTGTACCAATAATGGTAACAATTCTATCACTCTGAGCTTGCAAAAACATTGATACACACAAAATTTGCGCCATAACAATTTTACGCAACATAACAATCTCCTTTTTTAAATAAACTTTCATACAAAACATAGAATATTTTTTCCATCGTTGTATAGATTTGTTTCATAAGATCAGCAACTATTGGGTTTTTTGATAAAATTTGCTACGGTGTTGTGTAATCGTCAGCAATGTCGTTTTTAAAAAAGGAAATGATAATGAATTATATTAAAATAATAACAGTATTGCTCTTGTGTCTTAGTCACAATATCTTCTCATCAACCTCTCCAGAAAGAAAATCAACTGAACTCCCATTTGTTATTGTCGTCTGTTCTTATAATAATGATCAATGGTCAGAAACCACACTTACATCACTTTTCACTCAAAATTATACAAATTTTCGTGTTATCATTGTTGATGACTGTTCATCAGATAATAATTGTGAAGTAATCGAACAATGCATCGATAAACATAATTTTAGTGATCGAGTTACTTTTATCAAAAATGAACAACGTCATCGGAAGTTGTTTAATTTGTATCGCGTACTTTATGAATGTAACGATAATGAAATTGTTTTAATGGTGGATGGCGATGATTGGCTCATCGATGAAAATGTACTTTCATTTTTCAACAACATTTATGCTGATGACGGTATATGGTTTACCTATGGACAATATCGCAATGTCCCAGCTTCTCAAGCTATCCAATGGGGACACAAAGAGATGGGATATTGTCGACCTGTTCCCAAACATGTTCAACGTCAACAAGCCTACCGTTACTACAGCTTTATTTATATGCATCCACGTACCTTCCGTGCATGGTTATTCAAACTCGTGAAACTAGAAGATCTTATCGCAGATAAAATTGAAGGTTTTGAGGGGAATTTTTATCCTGCAAGCAATGATGTTGCTATGTATTTTCCCATGGTAGAAATGGCCCATACGCATATTAAATTTATCCCCGATATTCTGTATATCAGAAATCTTTACTCAGAAATTGTTGGTTTTAAAGTTGATCGTCGTCTGCAAACAACTTCTGCCCGTGAAATCAGGAAAAAAAAATGTTACCAAGTACTCTTCCAGGCTAAAAAAAACAGACTCAATTCCGTACAAAAAGCTCTCACTGACACCTTTTTACTGTGTCGTTATAATTTAACAGATATTCAAACCACGCTCACAAATCTCCAGAATAATACTACCAATCTTGGATCAATCTATGTTTTCTTCCATAACACAGAAGATAATAAAAAAATATGCCGCTTTATTAAAAAAGATTTCCCTGACGTAATTTTTGTTCCTTATGACACAAATGGTAATAAAGCGTTAAAAAATCGACTTTTAGACTATATAAGCTTATGCAAAAATGATCATATTCTTGTGCTGACCGACTCATGTTCTATTTTAAAACCATTAGATCTTTCTTATTACATCTTTTGGCTTGAAAAAACATATGCGTATCGTTTTTACCTGGGCAGATCTTCACTTGATAAGGCAGCTCCATTCTACATCACTCTCAATGATGATATATGCGCATGGAAAAACCCTCCCGGCACAGACACCTGGAAGGGTTTATCAATAGGCGATGATGCATTTATTTGTCGCAAAACAACGCTTTATAAAGAAATTAAGGATTTAAATTTCAACAATACATACGGACTTTTAAAAGGAATGATGCTTTCATCATCACAATCAGCACGTGTTGGTTTATTTTTAAAGAATGAAACAATTAAGATTGGTGCTTAGACGAATTTTTTCTTTTACGCACCACTTTACGCACATATACAAGCTGAGCTATTTTATTCTTTATGCCTTTTGTCCAATTAGCATGATGCATCATAATGCCATGCGGCACTGGTAAGCGCATTCCTGGAGACCACTCATGACCTGTTAGAGTACCTCCTCCAAAAAATGTATTTGGTAAATAGCCCCACACTACGTTATAGGGATTTGTTTTGCTATGTCTTTTTATGCAACGATTTAATGAATTTTGATCACTATTTAATTTATCTTTTTGCATTGTTAATTTTACATCTTGCCACAATTGCAACGTTTTTTCATTCGCTCGGCATGCAAAAAAACCTGAACAAAGTACTCCATTTGGTGAATTTTTTTGAATCATCAAATCTTTATTTTTCATCAATTTTAAAATTGTCGCTTTAATTGGAGAAAAAAATTGAATATCAACATCTGAAAAAATAAAAATTGAACCCCAGTTTTCCTGAATTGCACGAATAATCAAATCTACTTTGCGTATGGTTGTATCTGTCCAACCTTCATCCATAAATTTTGCCGATAGACATGTTTGTTCAGAAAATTCAAAAATAATATCAAAATCATCTTTAATAGAAGGTAAAAAGAATTGATCTTTTAACTGCTCATGAGATGGAGTATACAAAGCATATAGTTTCATTTTTTCTTGAGCTACTATATGCAAAAAACAAAAAACAAAAATAAAATTACATATCATTAAACATTTTTTCATTACAACTCCTTTTTAAATAACTGTACTTTGTATTATGCTTACCACAGTTATAAAAAAAGGACACTCATGAAAAATTTTTTTTTTACATTAACACTCTTTTCAATAACGGTTTTGCATACTGCAAAGCCCACAACCAGCGCAATAACCTGGGAACCAAATGGAGGTAGATTTGGTGACAATCTCCTTTCTTATTCGCGTGCAAAGTGGCTTTCTTACAAATTCAATATCCCTGTTCTTTATCTGCCATTCAAATACTCTGATGAACTCATGATGTATGAACAAGAAGCTATGTATACACAAGAATTGGCACAACAATTTGCATATATTATCAGAATTCCAAGTCTAAAAAGATATCAGCTCCTACCAGACAACAACACTTTGTACATTAGCCATTGGTATGCAGATGTAACCATTGATTGGTTTGATATTCCTTTTATAGAAGATCTCAAAGCAAATATTTATCCTCGTAATCCAATTGAAAAAGTGTCCATTCCTGAAAATTGTGTATCTATAGCTGCTCATGTCAGAAATGGTGGCGCATTTGCCGCTGACACACAACAAGAAAAAGATCGTTGCCCATTACGATTTGTTCCCGATGAGTTTTTTATTGATCAAATAGCTCGTATTGCCGGCATGTTCCCTGAACAAAACTTGTATGTATATATCTTTACCGATCATCAAGAACCTGCTTTATTAAAAAAAAAATTTAAAAAGGCACTCAATAATCCACGCATTACTTTTGACTATAGAAAACAAGACAATGCTCACAATGCCAACGTTTTAGAAGACTTTTTTTCTATGATGGATTTTGATTGTCTGATTCGTCCTGGATCACATTTTTCACGTTTTGTGCAACGTCTCGGTCGCAATAAGCTCGTTATTTATCCAGAAAGTGTTAAAAAAATTGACGGAAAGCCTGTTATAAATGTAATTAATATAAAAAAGCGCAATAATCCCGGAGAGCGCTGGAAAACAAAAAAAGTAACTATTTTATAACTTCTGCACTTCAATATTCCTTATACCATCATCACCTTGCACAATCTCAAAATAGTAGCCTGGTGCATATGTCATTACAAGCTCTTTATCATGAGATATAATCAATACAGTTATATTAAGCTCCTGAGCAAGCTTTTGGATACATTGCATTACTATATGCGCATTTTTTGGATCAAGTGCAGCTGTTGGTTCATCAAGCAAAAGTAACTTTGTGGGTTTTTGCGATGCCATAACAATAGCCAAAATCTGTTTTTGACCACCTGACAGTTCATCAATTGTTTTATTACTGTCAATGCTAAAATCTTTTAATACAGAAAGATTTTGCGCTTCAGGTAAATCTTGCAAACCTGGATGCCGTAGCAAGTTAACACATTGCATATTCTGTAACACAGAAAATTGTGGCGCTATCATTTCATTAATATCTTGCACTACTATGGTAACATCCTGATCTTTCATTTTTTGCCCATCAATCATAAAATCACCAGTTAATCGAGCATTGTGAGGAATAGCCCCTTGCAAAATATTAAAAAAAGTTGATTTACCCGAGCCATTTTTTCCCTGTAAAAAGTTAAGTTTACCAGGCAAACAATGTAATGAGACATCTTTAAAAAATAAGTTCTGTTGTGGAGAGAAAGCAAAACTCATATGTTGAACACGCAAACCTTTTATTGTTTCTGACATAGTTATACCCCCAAATGATCAATATGTTTTTTAGTTTGTTTGCGGTATGTCAACACCAAAATACATAACGTCACAAGCGCTTGTACGGTTGTAAAATATTTTAAATTAAACCCAACTTTTAAAAGTAATTGCTGTAATGCAAAATATGCACAACAACCAACTAAAGGCATTGCTATAACAATAGGATGTTTTGATCGCACAATAACTTTTCCAAGAATAAGAGATGTAATACATAAAAGCGCTTTTCCAAAACCCATGGTGATATCAGCAAAACCATTCGATTGCGCAAATAAATAACCACTTAACCCTGCAAGTGCATTACTCAACACAACTCCTGTAATAAAAACATAGGGAACAGAAATACCATAATGTCTTAAAAAATGAGAATTGTTACCATACAAAGCAAATGCATAACCAAGTTGTTTTTTGAATAGTATATATAGCCCAACACTAACAATAATTGCAATAAACATGAGCGTCACCATTTCTGGATGACGCTCTATTACATTATATATCAAAGGATTTTGATATACACTTAATGATATGTAACTACCTGCTATTAATTGATTAACACCATAAAAAACACCAAACGTAATAATGCTCGAAAGTAAATGTGGCAACCCTGCATATTGCGTTAACATACTTGATGTAATTCCCACTATTGCACCGCCAAACAAACTTGCAATAACAACAATTGGTAACTGCATACTCACCGGTAATGCATCAGTGCATGCAATAGCATACGCACCTATAATTGCACCAGAAACATACGCACTTTCTATACTCAAATCAGGTAATTTCATTAATGAAATAGTGATATATGCTCCAAGAAGTAAAGGCACATGCATTAAACATTGTTCCATTACAATCAATAACATATCTACATTCATATAATAATAACTCCCTCTTTTTGCAATTGAGCTAATCTTTCTTTACTCAGATGTAAACCTTGTTGCTCCATCGTTTTTGTATTTATCTTCAGATATAGCTTTTCTAACGGAAGTACGGCAATAGAAGCTGGTGATTCTTTATCCTCAAGAATACGATGGGCTAACTGAGCACCCAAAACACCATAATCAGCTTGCTGTACTCCAAATGATAATGCTGCTCCTTTATCTCCTGAATTAAGCTCAGATGTAAATAGTGTCACTCCATAACGCCCACATAATAAAATTAAACTATCAACACCCGCAACCGTTGTATGATCTGTTAAAATCATTAATACATCAACATCAGTTAAAAAGTGTGGCACTTTTTGCGCTATTTCATTTTGATGCGCAACAGTAACGATACGTAAGCTAATATTTTTTTCTTTCAAAATTTTCTCAAGTTTTCCAGATTTTTTCTCCAAATGTCCTTGCGCAGGATTATATACTAACAATACTGTTTTTATATTCGGTTTTATATGTAAAAGAGCATGTATTTGTTGCTCATAATCATCTTCATCATTAGTACCTGTTACCATACCTCCTGGATGAGCAAGTGACGCAATAATCCCCATCGCCACAGGATTATCAACCGCAGTAAAAACTTGTGGCGTTTTTGATTGTCTTTTTTGAGACAGTTCAAAAATAGATTGCGAACATTGTGCACCAATAGTAAATACTAAATCATAATTATGTTGCACTATTTCATCCGCTTGCGCACGGAGTAACGTGGCATTACCATTGGCATTATATTCATCAAATGAATATTTTTTATCACTCCCACTATGTATAGTGTCTTTAAATCCATTCATAATATCTGTCATTGATGGATGCACCGCTGGTGCAAATAAAGCAATGCGATAATCACTCAATGCTGAACGGTTTCGTTGCAATACAATTTCTGCACCTATCAACACAACTAAACATACAGCAACAGCAATACATATCTGTTTTTTATTCATAATATTCCCTTGAATACATAGTTACACAAAAATTTTTCAAAAAATTGACCATAATGTTTTTTCCTTGAATTAAATCAACAATTGGCAAAGATTCATTAGTTTCATGAAGAGCGCTTTGAGTAGTAAACGGAGTAAAACCAACTCCATCCAAACCTAACGCTCTGTAGTATCTTAAATCAGTTGATCCTTCAAAAAAGAGTGGTTGCGGCTGCATACCATAGTTATGCACTGTTTGTGCAAGCACATTATACAATGGTGTACAATAATCATCACCCATTTCATAATCAGGCACAGTAGCATGAATTATATAGCTACTATTTGTATACCCACGCAGTATATCTTCAATAAAATGTATTATTTTATTCATCTTCATTGTTGGAGGAACACGTATATCAATAGTAGCCGACGCCTTTTCTGGCACTATATTTAATGATGTTTTGTTATTACTAATCACACCTGCTGTTACTGATGTAATATTCATAGAAAGTAACAAACCATCAGCCTGAGTAATACTTTTTTGCTGTTGCATAGCGTGATGCTTTACCAATGTATGCAAAATAGTTGTTAACTCGTGAATTGCATTAAAGCAGTTAAGTTTAGAGCCATGAGCAAGAGATCCCTTTGTTATAATCTCTATCTGTATTGGCTTACGTTCAGAAACTTTAATTGCAATGGTATTTGATTGCCCTGAAGAAACTCCTTCATCAAGGACAAATTGCGCATTCATATGTGCAAAACAATCTGTTTGTATAAACTGCCGTGTCCCAGTAAATCCACCAACCTCTTCATCAGGCACTACGACAAAATGAATTGTATGTCGTGGCTGCACACCAGCATCTTTAAGCGCTTTTAATGCAAAATAGCATGCAACTCCTACCCCTTTCATATCTTGCACACCACGACCAATAATAACATCATCAACTATAGCGCCTTCAAAAGGACCCGCTAACCATTCCTTTTCATTTAATGCAGGAACAACATCCATATGATGATTAAGTATCAATGATGGTAATAAAAGATCTTTTCCCTCATACGTAACAACAATAACCGGATGACCAGAAGGAAGCATAACTTTTTGATATTTAAAACCATCTTGTTCCGCTTGCACCTGAAAGAGTGAGCAAACAGATTCATAATCAGGATTTGGTTGAGCAGTATTAATCCTCAAATATCGCTGTAAAAATGAAATCATATCCCTTTCCATATGATTTTTCATTTCTTAATGAATGAAAACAGTAACACATTACCGTATCCTGGAATTGATTGATCATCTGGTAATGGCTTACATTCACTGTCTTCTGGATCAAAAGTAGGCATAAATGCTTGATAACGACTGTGATACAGATCAATGTCTTCGTTACAGTTACATTCAATAGCAACTTGTTGGGCAAACGCTCTAAACGCGCGTATAATTGATGGAGTTCGATCTATTCCATCAGATGTTTCACCTGAATTTGCTTTGGTAAGTCCGTACAATAGTACAATGTTGTGCGCCTTTTTAGTTTGCACAGCTTTTATAACATCATCTTTTATGTCTTCAAGTGTATGTCGAATAAGACGAGAATTTATCCCCTGATGCCGATAATGTGGGACTGTATAATCACCACCAAAATAGATACTGACACTATCCTTAAAAGTAAACGATGGCATCATACTATTTTTATCATGACAACGTATTTCATTCTGAGTAATATCATCGTATTCATTTTCATCATTAATAATGAAAAGCTTTTTAAAAGCAATTATTCCATCCGATCCTTCTTTTGTAACACAATACAATCTGTTTTTAACAATATCACCCTCAAGAGCTCCTTGTCTAAACTTTTTAGGCAAAATAACTATTTTGGTACTATCATTGATAGCCTGCTCATCAATCACCTTCAGCAAAGAGTTGACATCAGATTGAGTAGCTTTTTTATATATCAAAGCTGGTTCCATAGCAACAGTTGTGATACATACTAAGGGTAAAAAACAATTGATTACATACGTAATTAATTTCATATAAAATCCTTGTAAAAAAATTAAATTAAACACATTGCCAATAGCAAGAGACCATCGGCATATCTTGAAATTATTAAATGGAAATAGAGAGAAAATGTAATTAAAGGAAAAAAAAGATTAGCGCCACCAGCGCCAAGAAAGAAGAAGAGTTTGCGTGCAAGATTTTGTTTGAATCATACAGTTCAATGACATGCTTTGTGCAGTAGTCATAGAAAAAGAAATCATATGAAATCCCATAATTAAGGGGGTTGAACAAAATACCTTACTAATAATAACAATACTGTAGGTTATTCACCTTGTCAATAAACAAGTCATATAATCCAGTATAAACATCAGCGATTGCGGGCTAGAAAGAGTGCATTGCCAAAAAAAGATTGTATAGTATCAGCAAAATCGCGTCCAACAAGGTCAAATCTATGCTCTGCCATCCAAGCAACCACATCTTCATATAACGGCTGTCCCTCATAACTTTCTATAAAAGATACCTCCGCCAACACTACCTTGATATTGTGAATCATTTGGGGTGCTGCCTGCAAAATGGTAAGTTCATGACCTTGTGTGTCAAGCCAAAGCAAATCGATCATCTTAACTCCATTTTCATCCGCCCATTGATCAAGTGTGATGGTATGCACAGTTGCCATCCGAGGAAAAATTATTGGAGACCGGGATAAACGTTCTTTTGGTTTATGCAAAGACCCTGCTTGAGAAGCAATGCCAGGCTTAGTTGGTTTTTCTGAAATATAAAACTCAGCAGTTCCGGTGTGATCGCTTAACGCCACTGGATACCTGTGAACATTGGGCAACATACTTGTATTTTTCACGAGTCGATCAAAAATTTCTGGCACCGGCTCAAAAGCATGAACTGTACATTGCGGCCATTGTGATACCATTTTTTTTGTATCATGACCATCAAAAGCTCCTGCTTCTACAATCACCGGATTGTCAGGTAAAAATTGCTGTATTACTTCTATGGTTTTATAGGAATTGAATATAATCATAATTTTTTAAGTAAATTTTCTTCTTTATAAAAATATATTTATCAATTATAGTAACCCTGTTCATTAAGAATTTATACAAAAAAAAGAAAGGGTTCTATGTTCAGTGTATCTAAAAAATCAATTTTATTATCAATCATTTTTTTTACAGCTTCTAATATACAATGCAGTGAACCTCAAAGAGCCACAATAACAGGTACTCTACAAATTAAATCTAACGACATCTCAGAACAAGAAACTTCCCATGCATGGAAAATGATGACTCTTTTTGGACCAGCTATTGTTACTTGGGCACTAACTCAAGCCGTTCAAAAATATTATGAAGATCCCGAGATATCTACCAACAATAAAGAACTTAAAAAAACTGAACTTGAGCTTAAAAAAATTGAGTTAGAAACAAAAAAACACCCTGATTATCCTACAATTAGTTTACAGCTTAAAAAAAATAAAGCCGAAGAAAAAAGTCTTATTAATAGAGAAAAACAACTCGAATTAGAGTTCAAAAATGGTCAATTAATGGAACATTATGAAGAGAGATTAGATCATTTTAGAAAATGCGATGAGCCTCTTACGCAAGATTACTGTAATAATATGACCAAAATATACCAAAAAAGAGTAGAAAGACTTACTGAGTTAAAATCATAAGGCAAACAAATTTTCCCTCTTTTTTCTCACTTTTATGATAAACTATATATATACTTGACATTAAAATCCCAAAAATCTTACAATAACCCCTAGTAAAAGGAATGCTATGAAACATCCTTTTTTGACCATAGCCTTTGTTGTATCTTCATGCATTGTTGCTTTATTCGCTTTTAGATGCACACAAGAGCTGTTTCAAAAGAAAAAAGAGAGTAAATCTATAAACAAAGATGTGAACAATATGAAACTCAGTATTGTTATTCCCGCATATAATGAAGCAAATCGGATAGAAAGAACCCTACGAACATATCATGAATATTTTGCAGCAAAACATATGCCTTTTGAATTGGTTGTAGTATTAAATGGTTGCAAAGATAATACTATTGGTGTTGTTGAACGCGTACGCAAAGATCTTGCAACTAATACCATAGTGATCATTGATCTACCACAAGCAGGAAAAGGCCTTGCTATTAAAGCAGGTTTTGCTGATGCGCTTACCAGAAATAATGATTTAATTGGCTTTGTTGATGCTGATATGGCAACAAAACCTGAAGCATATGATGATCTTATTGCTAATATTGGTGACAATGACGGTATTATTGCAAGCCGTTACATGCCTGGCGCACAAATTTCTCCACCACGCCCTGCATACAAACGTTATGGAAGTAGATTAGTATACGACCCGTTAAAATGGCTACTTTTTGGTTTATCATATTACGATACCCAGTGCGGTGCAAAGCTGTTCAAACGAGCAACTTTAGAGACCGTTAATCCACAATTAACAGTCGCTCAATGGGCTTTTGATGCTGAATTGTTATATCTATGCAAAAAAGCTGGTTACACTGTCATAGAAATTCCAACAGTCTGGGAAGATCAAGCTGAAAGTAAACTCACCCTTAAAGGTGGCATACGCATGATTAGTTCTCTATTCCAAGCGCGATGGCAACATTTTTGGTCAAAGAAAAAAGCATAAAACAAAAACCCCGAGCAATCGGGGTTTTATGATTCATCAATTACATATTACCGTTTATAGGTCAACACCGTATCAACCAAATTATCAATTAATTCACTTAAGGATAATTTTCTTTTTTGCGCCTCTTTGCTAATCAGATAATGTCGCCTACTTGTTGTCCGATACGATATATTACCTTTAAAATCTTCTGCCCTAATGGGCTCTGGAATATCTTGATTATTTTCCATATAAAATTCAATTGCTGCAGATATTGGCTCTTGAATTAATTTCATCGCCTCATCTACCGATGGGGCATCTGTACATATCCCCGGCAATTCATTAACACACACAACATATATTTTACTATCATTTTCATCTCTTGCTTGTTCAACTGTGTATGTCCATGGCAAATTGAGATAATAACTTAATTTTTTATACTGTTTTTTAATAGCCATGATCTTTTAAAACCTCCTCTAAATCTTTGAGTTGATATGATAACAGTTGCGATCGCTTTTTAATAGTTACATGTTTATAGCCATTTTTTCTAAAAACATGATGCGATCCTCTAATTTTTAACTCATACCCTAATCCTAGCAATATCTTTTCTGCATCGCTATAAGATACCTGCTGATAATCAAAAATCTTCTGAATTAATTTCTCGATTTTACTCATAAGAGATCTTTTCCTTTGAAAGATTTACACAATTAAAATGATATCATATACGATATCATTTGTCATCCCTAAAAAGCAAATATCTAAAAAATTAAAATCAATTAAACAAAAAATATTTTAAACCTGTATCGGATATTCCGCACACATACCACGCACCTTAACTTTGATCGCATTCAACACCGTATCATTATCATGGTGACGAATAGCATCATCGATTAAATGCACAATCTGTTGTGCTACCTCAATCTTCATACCACGCGTTGTAATAGCAGGTGTTCCAATACGAATACCACTTGTTATCCATGGTTTTTCTGGATCAAATGGAATACAGCTACGCGTTACAGTAATACCTGCTTTTTCTAATGCCACTTCTGCTTTAAGGCCTGTAATATTTTTTGACCGCAAATCAACAATAAACAGATGATTATCCGTTCCACCAGAAACTATACGATATCCCAAATCAATCAACTCTTGTGCCATTGCATGCGCATTAACAATGATTTGCTTTTGATATTCAACAAATGATGGTTGCAGCGCTTCATGGAATGCTACCGCTTTTGCAGCGATTGTGTTCATCAATGGCCCACCCTGCATACCCGGTATAATTGCACGGTCAATTTTGGCTGCATGTGCAGCTGTTGTCATAATTAAACCACCTCGCGGACCGCGCAATGTTTTATGTGTTGTACTGGTGGTAAAATCAGCGCAATTAACAGGATTTGGATGCAGCCCAGCAGCCACTAAACCAGCAATATGAGCAATATCAGCGAGCAATAACGCATTTACATCATGTGCTATTTTAGCAAGCCGTTCAAAATCTATGGTGCGTGAATATGCTGAAGCGCCGGAAATAATCAGTTTTGGCTGACATTCTTGCGCCATCTTTTCAATAGCATCGTAATCAAGAAGTTCTGTTTCTTTATCAACGGTATATTGAACACTTTTAAATAACGTTCCAGAAAAGTTAACGCCATGGCCATGCGTCAAATGCCCACCAGAAGCTAAACTCATGCCTAAAATAGTATCACCCGGCTGCAATAAAGAAAAATATACTGCCATATTTGCCTGTGAACCAGAATGTGGTTGCACATTAGCATGCTCTGCATGAAATAACTGCTTACAACGCTCAATAGCAAGCATTTCTGCCTCATCTATCACTGCACATCCAGGGTAATACCTTTTTCCTGGATATCCTTCAGCGTATTTATTGGTGAGTACTGATCCTGTTGCTTGCATCACTGCCGATGAAGCATAATTTTCTGAAGCAATCAGGTTAATTGTCTCTTCTTGACGCTGTTCTTCACGCTCGATCAATTGAGCTACTTGGGGGTCTACTATATTCAAATTCATAACATACCTTCAAATAATTTTTATAGTTGTATCTAGAATATATACCATAAAAACGTAACTTCCACTCCTTCTTATTTTTCTCTCTAGCGCTCGCCCTGAACTTGTTGAATGGTATCTTGGAGCGCTTAATCCTTCGACAAGCTCAGGATGAGCGGTGAAGGATGCCCTTTTTGCAACCCGCTTCATTTGCCTTTTTTCAAGCCTTTTTTTATACTGAGAAAAGAAACAAACCCATATCCATAAGGGAAATATCGTGATATCTACGACTGAATTTAAAAAAGGCGCAAAAATTCTTTATAACAACGCCCCATACATCATTCTTGATTACCATAGCGTAAAACCAGGAAAAGGCGGCGCATTCGTTAAAACTAAAATGAGAAACATGATCACCGGGCTTATTTGGGAAGATACCTTCCGTTCTGGTGAAAAATTTGAGCAACCTGACCTTGAGTACCATGAAATGCAATATCTTTACGCTGATGGCGAATTATACAACTTCATGGACCAAGAAAGTTTCGACCAAATAGCATTCAATAAAGAACAGATTGAAGAAGTATTAGATTTCTTAAAAGAACAAGAGATTTATAACGTTGTTTATTTTGATGGCAAACCAATCACGGTAACTCCTCCAATGTTTATGGAAATGACCATCAAAGAAGCTATGCCAGGTGTACGTGGCGATACCGCTCAAGGTGGCGCAACAAAACCAGCAACACTTGAATCAGGTCTTGTTGTCCAAGTGCCTTTATTTGTTAACGAAGGCGATATCGTAAAAATAGATACACGTGATAGAACCTACATGGAACGTGTTAAAAAATAATCTTAATTTAATAGGGGGAATTGAGTTATGTCTTCACTTTTTGTATCACCAGATGATGATAAATTACAAGAAAACGAATTATCCAGCCCTTCTTCTCATGAAGATTCAGAAGAAAGTGGAATGACACCTAAATCATATGATGATTTATCTCGTCGCGATGTTCGTTCTCTTGTTTTTCATTTTTTATATGCAGCAGAAGCTTTTAACTACGAAGAATCCGTACAATCTATAATTGATAATTTTAATCGTGGCTACGATCTCAATGTACCTCTACAAGGTGAACTTTTTAATGTGGTTAATGATATTGTTAACAAAAGAGAAGAGCTTGAGCACATTTACTCACCGTATCTTGCAAATTGGCGCTCTGAACGCGTAAGTGTCTGTACTAAACTCATTTTATTGTTTGCTATTTGGGAACTGAAATATACAGAAACTGATGCTCGCATTATTATTAATGAAGCGATTGAACTTGCTAAATGTTTTGCAGAAGAAGATGCCTACAGATTTGTTAATGGGATATTAGATTCAGCTTCCAAAGATTTACGTAAAGAATTAACTATCAATACTGAAAGTTGACGATCTCTTTCTAACAAATCGCCTCTCTGCGCATCATGAATAAATAGAGGCTCTTTATCATCGTCAAAATGAATAATATTTGGTTCTGATATATTATCTTTAACATCTTTATTTTCTAAATACTGCTTAAAATGCCGATGTACATAAGCAATCCATTTGCCAATTAATGGATGATGTAACCCAGCATGATCTGGTTCTTTTCCATTAATCAATACACGTAAATTAGCAATACGTTTATGATCAGGAAATTCACGAACAGATAAGCCTAAAACGGTTTGAATAAGATCTTCAAAAGAAAAGAGATTATACAAATACTGTATAATCTTCATATTGGGCAAATAGTTGCTCATAACAGGCGTACCAAGTGTAAACAACGCACGAATACAATGTTTATTACCCTCTTCTTGCGCCAGAAAATGCGATGCTAAAGTTACTACATTACCGCCATGGCTGTGAGCTATAATAAAAATGGTCGTATTTTCATCATATGTTTTAATAAGTTGTACAAGATTTTGTGCTGCTTTTATCCGTGATTCATGACCACATCCTCCACTCCAACGAAACGGCACGACAACACTGTTTTTGTCATAGACAGTTTTTTCTAATGCTACAAAAAAATCACCTTCTGGAACATACCAACTGCAATCGGCACCCCATGTGCCGTGAATAAGAATAAATACAGATTGCGCCTTAATAAGCGCTCCCATCCATATCATGCATATAAAAAAAAGTGTCCTAATTTTTCTGATAACACGCATACTCATCTCTTATAAAAAAACCTCTGTTTTTAGTATAAGCATCACGCTTTTTTCAGTCAAAATTTTATAGAATTATTTTTATCTTATTGACAATCTAAAATAGATAAATTTATAATTTCATAGTGAAATTTACCTAGATCAAAGCCCATCAAAAAAGGAACCTCGTATGAAAAAAATATCATTGTTAACAGCCACTGTACTCTGTATTTCTACCATCAACAATAACATCACTGCCCCCCGACAAAAATTTTCTGATGAACACATTCTGGGGCCACAAATGATCAGAGAATTAGGAGAAGATGTAAAAGTAAAAAATCTTGCTTTTAGAAACGCTGTTGGAGACGTTGAAAGACAAGAAGCATTAAAAAATGCGCATATGGCTGCACAAACATTACTCAATACACTGAATGACATCAAAACATATGGCAATGAAACTATTAGAGGTTATAATGCTGCGCAAAGAAGACAAGCTGGTATAAACTTGGCTGAATTACGTACACGTGCAAACTGTATCAACGTAGAAATTGATAATAAAAGAATGGAAAAAATGGATATGACAGAAGAAGGTTATATCTTTGAACCTGTAAAGCTAGGAAAAGCAGAGCCTTACGCACAAGCCACAAAAGATCTGAGAGCTCTTATTGCAGAAGAAAAAAGCACACAACTGGCTATCAAAAATCAAGAAGCAATCTTAGGAACAGAATGGAGCAATGCAATAAAACTCGCTATACAAAATTTAATCGTAGGAAATTCATATGGTATTGCATACGGAATTGATTGGTATTTTGGCGATCGTGGTGCAAAATTAATGGTGGAGAAAAATCAACCTCAAGCAGCAGCTCCTGCGAGAAAAGTTAAAAAATCAATGCCTTTGACTCAAAAACAGAAATCTGCTATAAAATCATGGAATCATCTCCGTAAAAATGAACTTTTATCTAAAGAAATCACAACAGCTTACCAATTAACTCAAGCAAAAGAACTTCTTAATAAACTCAATATGGTTAAAGATGATCTACAAAATATCCCATTAAAACATAAATATATTTTAGATAGAGTTACAGAAAGTTCTGAATCTCTTACAAGAAAAATAGATCGTGCAAAAACGCGTTGGTTAAAATAAATTACACAAAGAAGCATAACAAAAACCCCTGCAAAAAAATTGCAGGGGTTTTTATTTTAAATTCAAATGAATTTATTGTTCTTCATCGCAAGATTCATCGTCACAAGAACCTTCTTCACAAGATTCATCATCTGAACATGAACTTGGAGCTTCATACTCAAAAAGATCAGGGAAGAACAGTTCCAATTCAAATACTGCAGTTGCAGATGAATCTGAACCATGAACAGCATTGTTGCCAATACTTGTTCCAAATTTCTGACGAACTGTTCCTGCAGCTGCTTTAGAAGGATCTGTAGCACCAATCAACTCGCGCCATGAATTAATAGCATCATCTTTATGAAGCGCCATAATAATCACAGGAGCAGATGTAACAAATTCAACAAGCTCGCCAAAGAAAGGTCTTTCTTTGTGTACGCCGTAAAATTCGTGTGCCAAATCACTTGCAATAATAACTTTTTGCAAACGAACAATTTCAAAACCGTTTTGCTCAATCATGTCAATGATTTTACCACTGTTTTTAGCAGCAACAGCATCAGGTTTGATCATCGCAAAAGTCAATTTTGTTAATTCCATATCAATATCCTTATGCTCTTATTCTTGAGAATTTTTATCAGATTTTTGCATTGCAGATTCAAGAGCAATCTGTAAAGAACCACGCACTTTTTGTTGCGTTTCTTCTTTTTTCTCTTTTTTAGGCTGCGGTCTGTTCTCTATAACTCTAGGCTGTTGCTTAGGTTGAACTGAACGTGCAGATTCTGATTTTTCTTTTTTAGATTGTTCAGTTTTTTTAGGCTCAACTTTTTTGGGTTCTTGTTTTTTCTCTTCAAGAAGTGTACTTAAAGCAAGCTTACGTTCTTCTTTGTTGATATTAACAATACGGAATTGAGCTTTTTGACCAACAGTAAAGATTTCTTCAGCTTTTTTGCCTTGTTCTTGTGAAAGAACTGTGTTATGCACAAGACCTTCAATATGATTTGGCAATCTTACAAAAGCACCAAAATTAGTTATTTTGCTCACTTCACCTTCAACAATTGATCCTGCTGGATATTCTTCTGCAACTTTCTCCCATGGATCAATAGATAATTGTTTGATACCAAGTGAGATTTTTTTATTGTCTTTATCAATCGCTAAAACAACAGCTTCAACTTCTTGCCCTTGTTTATAACGATCTGATGGATGTTCAATATGTTCTGTCCAAGAAAGATCAGAAATGTGCACTAAACCATCAATACCTGGTAACAATTGTACAAACACACCAAAATCAGTAATGTTGCTGATTTTACCTTTAATTGTTTGCCCTGGTTTAAATTGTTCATTCACAGTTTCCCAAGGATTTTTGCCAAGCTGTTTCACACTCAATGACATACGACGATTTTCTTTGTCGAGAGAAACAACAAGAACTTCAATCTCTTCGCCAACTTTATACAGACGATGAAGATCAGTAATGCGATCAGTCCATGAAATTTCAGAAATATGTACTAATCCTTCAACCTCTGGAGCAACTTCTATAAAGAGACCATAATCGGTAATACTTGAAATTTTACCTTTGATCTTGTTGCCAACCGCGATATCTGAGCTAATTTGATCCCATGGATTTGTTTGCAACTGTTTCAAGCCAAGAGAAATTTTCTCATTGTTTTTATCAAAACTAAGAACTTTTACGCCAATAGTTTCGCCAATGCGTACCATTTCACTTGGATGAGCAACACGACCCCATGTCATATCAGTAATATGAAGAAGTCCGTCAACTCCGCCTATGTCTATAAATACACCATAATTAGTGATGTTTTTAACAACGCCTTGAATTATTTGACCTTCAGCCAATGTTTCTAAGATTTTCTTACGATCTTCTGAACGTTGGTCATGGAGGTATTTGCGACGAGAAATGATCACATTTCCACGTTTTTTGTTCAATTTCAGAATACAAGCTTTGATAGATTGACCAACATATTGATCAAAATCAGTGACGCGTTGTAGATCAATTTGTGAGCCTGGTAAGAATGCTGGAATACCAACATCTACATTCAAGCCACCTTTAACTTTATGAGTAACGATACCTTCAATAGGCTCGCCTTTCTCAAAGAGCTTAGTAACCGCATCCCATGCGCGCATTTCTTTAGCTTTTTCATATGACAACACAATTCTGCCATTAACATCTTCGAGTTGATCAAGAATAACTTCGATTGCGTCGCCTGAATGTAACTTTTTAAGTTCATATTCGCCAAATTCATAGCGAGGGACTAGTCCACGAGATTTGTATTTAATATCAACAAGAACACCACTATCTTCTACTGCAACAACCGTACCTGTGATCAATTTACCCAATTGAAAGGTTTCAACAGCACCTTTATAGAGGGCATCAAGCTCACGAAGAAGGTCTTCATTGAGTTGTAATGGTATTTCGTCGATATTTGCTTTGCTTTTAACCGTACAGAATTGTTCCGGTCTTATGAGTTCTTTTGACATTCGTCTGATCCATGCTTTCCCCAGGAAGGGAAAAGGATTAAAGGGTTAAAAAATATACGATTATTAAAAATATCTTATTTTAGAGTAGCACAATTATCATAATCTGACAAATTGTCACTGAAAGGCGATTTTATACCTGATAGCCCCATTTTTTCAACTCTTGCTGTGCCTCTTGTCTCCAATCTTCTTGGAATTGTAAAGCTTGCTCTTTAGCACTTTCTCTCATCTGTCTTGCCAATTCATGCCGGCCAATTTGTATCATAGTGACAACCAAACGGTCATTATCCATAATAACTCTAGCTCCATTTCGAGATGCTTCATATATAACATCCAATCTACGGCGATGATTATAATTCTTAGTTGGAATAGCATATACATCTATAAAACCTTGAGGTTCTTCAAGAGCATATCCTGTTGTTCCTGTCACTACCATCATACCTAACATAATCATGCGTATATTTTTCATAATAACCCTTTAGCAAACTTAAAATTGATCCCCTATTAGTATAGCTAGACAACAAACTATTATAGCATGTTATATTCAACAAAAAAATTGAAAAACAAATTATAACACTATCTACGCTTATTTGACCTTTAAAAACAGGGTCCCCCAATAAAAGCGTAGCGATATTGGGGTCAAATGAAACACTCAAAAATAGCAATTATCGGAGCAGGAACAGTCGGCTCAACCATTGCATATACTTTGCTACTTAAAACAATAACAGCCGAAGTAATCTTAGTAGATATTGATCAAACCCGCTGCCATGGTGAAATTTTAGACCTTTCTGATGCTATGGCTTTTAATGGAACATCCATGATACGTGCAGGCACACCTACCGATGCGTCCCAAGCAGATATCATTATTATAACCGCAGGTAAGCCCCAAAATCCTGGCGAAACTCGCTTAGACTTATTTACAACCAATAAAGCAATTATTACCGATATTTTTACTTCTATTAAACCAATCAATCCCCAAGCAATCATTATTATGGTAACCAATCCGCTTGATCCATTAACTATGCTCGCGCAAAAATTATCAGATTTGCCTACTCATCAGGTATTTGGCACAGGAACATTTTTAGATACATTACGCCTACGTGGACTTATTGCTCAAAAAACAGATGTTGCCATTGAATCAGTTAACGCATATGTTGTCGGTGAGCATGGAGATTCGCAATGCGCTGTATGGTCATCAGCAGATATCGCCGGAAAGCCCATCACCCAATTTCCGGGCATACAACAAAAAGATTTAGACATAATTGCTCAACAAGTAAAAGATAAAGCGTATGAAATTATACAATGCAAAGGCTCAACTGCGTTTGGAATTGCTGCATGTGTTACAAAAATATGTGAAGCTATCATTTTTAATCAAAAAATAGTTATACCTCTTTCTACATACATTAAAGATTATAAAACATGCTTGAGTATGCCAGCTATTTTAGGAGAAAATGGTATTGAAAAAATTTTGTCCATGACGCTAAATGATAATGAACAAAAAATAGTAAGCGACTCAGCTCAACAATTACATAAGTTCTTGATATGATTTAAAAAAATTTAAAAATAATACTGTAAAAGTTTACCCATGAATAATAAAATAATACTCTCTTTTATTATCTTTTGTTGTAGCAACACATTAATAAACATGGAACTCCACAGACTACATCCAAATCAATCACAAACCTGGTATTTATATAAAGAAATTAACGTTGCTGAAAAAACAGTTGGTACTTCTCAAAAAGATATTTTAAGAAAATGCGAAGAATATTATATTACCTCAATATGTATTGATCCTTCCGAAACATCATTAGGCATAGCTTCTTGTGACCAAAAAGTACACATTATGGATATACAATCAGAAGAAATAATTATGTCTCTTGATTGTAAAAGTGATATAGCTTCAATTTGTTTTGATCGTTCTGGAAGAGAGTTTGCAATAACATCATACAACTCAACAACACATATTTTGAATATTAAAAGAAATGAACACAAAAAAATAATACCTAATCTTTCTTATTCCGTTTTTGATTACAACAAAGAAATATCTTCTATTTTTTTCGATAACTCCAATAATGCTCTTGGCGTAATACTAGATCGCAGTGATAGCACAATGAATATCATCAATATTCCCCAAAACAAAAAAGTATTTTCTTTTGATTATCATGAATATATTAAATTAGGATCTGTTTCTCCATCAAAAAAATATTTTATAACTACATCTGGCACAAAGCAAGCACGTTTATTTAACTTAACAACAGGCCAACCAACGTGCGTATTTACATTGCGAGGTCCAGCAAGTGCTTTTGCATTTGATAATAGAGAAAACTTACTTGCAATTGCATCCACTGAACCAAAAGCTCACACCAACGAACATAAAGTTCGTATTTTTGATTTAAAAACATTTCAAGAAATTGCAACGTTCGGAAATAAAAAATATATTTCCACTGTTGCCTTCAGCTCTTCAGGAAAAACATTAGCATTCGGTTCTTTTGACGGCAAAGTATATCTTTTTAAAAGAAGATAAAAAAAGGGTTGGAAATTTCCAACCCTACACTCGTTCCACACGTATGGTAACTAAATTATCTGATACAAAAATCTTTTTGATTAATGACATCTTAAATGTAATTGCACTAAATCTTTTTTAATAAGTTCACGAAAATCATCAGAACATTTGTTCCAATCAACAACATCAACTTTATAAGGCAAATCAGATTCCTCAAAATTGTTAATTATATTTTTTAAAAAATCATGTAATTCTTGTGAAAAACCAGAAAAAACAGAGATAATTTTCTGTGCTTCACTTTCTTCATATGAATGCTCTATCAAATTGCGTTTTTTAAGAAAATCAAACCATAATTCCGGATCTTTAATAAAACCTTCAAGTCCTGCCATACGAAAGGCTTCTTTTGGAGAGTTTGCCACTTTACCACGTACACCCAACAACCGTTGCATTATCTTCCATGATAATTCAAAACAGTATTCAAATGTTTGAATTGCTCCTGCTTGTTCTTGTTCAGTCGTAAGATTTTGCCGAAAAAGTTCAAACTTTTTAATTGCTTTTAAAAACGGCTCTATATTTACAGTATCAATTAAAATCATACTATTTCCTTAACCTAAAATTACACTCGCCCAGCACGTACAGTGATCAACTTATCCGATGCAAGAATATTTTTAACCGCCCTTTTCATATCATCAAGCGTAACTTTATTGATCTGTGCAGCACGGTTATTAAAGTAATCAGCAGGAAACTTAAAGCGATCAACATATAAGAATGTTCTTGCCATATCACTGTTAGATACAAAATTATCAACAAGTGTATTAATAACCGCAGCTTTTGCCTCTTCAAGATCTGTTTCTGTTAATGTATCAACCACTGTATCAATTGTGTTTTTAATGGCTTTTTCCGCTTCAGCAAGTCTATCAACTGAAACAATAGTACGCACCTGGAACATTCCCGGTTGTTCATCTGTTCCTGCAATCAATGATCCACGAATCGTATAAAACAGTCCTGTTTGTTCACGTAAATCAAACAAACGAGAACTCATAGAACCCAATACACCGCCACCAAATATTTGATCAAACAATAAATATGCATCAAAAAGAGGATCTTTGCGATCAATAGATAACTGCGCTAAACAAAGAACAACTTGATCACGATTAATAGGATAATTAATCTCTTGCTCTGGAGCAGGAGATAATTGTGGATAATCCAAATCATTAACAACCGATCCCTGCCAATCTCCCAAAACTTTTTCTAATTCTTGCTGTAAATCATAATCATCCAAATCACCAACAATCGCTATGTGTGCGCCAGAAGGAGAAATAAATTTTCTATAAAGATCCACTAAGTCTTGACGCGTAATTGCTGTAATAGATTCTTCTGTTCCAATACCCTGTTTACTGTATGGATGACCTTTATAAATAACTTCACGCACCAGATGACCAACAAAAGAACGCGGTTCATCCCAATATTGTTTAATATCAGTTAACAGTTGATCACGTACTTTTTCTATTTCTGATTCTGGAAACGTTGCGCGCGTTAAAACTTCTTTGAGTAATTCAAGTCCAAAAACAAAATCAGATTTAAGCATTTTTAATGCAACACCACCGGGATACACATCTAATGACATGCCATGTGATTCAATGGCATCTGCAAGTTCTTCACCACTATAGTTTTGAGTTCCTTCAGTCATCATATCAGTCATAAAACCATATAATCCCTGTTTATCCTGAGGATCAAAATAAGAACCACGAGCTTTAAGCTCTACTATAATGTTGATTTTAGGAGTCATATTATTGTGGTGATACAAAACTTTTAGACCATTTGAAAGATGCACTGTTTTTGGTTGGGGGAAATGGAATTGTGTTGGTAATTGAACTTCAATTGTGTTTGCATATACTGGCCCACCAACTTCAGTGTCTCGTATCCGTGCAGAAAGAATTGCTTCATCTTCTTTATCTGATTCTTCTTGCAATACCGCCCATTCATCTTTTTCTGATTGTGGTAACGGTAATACAAAACCTTTATGCATCACAGCAGGACGGAAATATAAACGCACCAATTCTTCTATTTGTGCTTGTAACAACTCTTCTGGTTGTTCTAAAGAAGTAAATACATAATTTTCATCACCAGTTGCCAAATAAGCTTGCCCAATTGCAAATGCTTGATCATCGCTTGCTTCAAGAAGACTATAAAATGCCATTTGCGTTTTTTTAAATCCTCTTTCAAACTCATCGGCGCTCATACCATTCTGCGCAAGATCTTCTAATTCTGCCAACATAATACGTTCAATTTCTGAAGCATCTTTTATATTTTTAGGCTCCATGACAATAAAAAAAAGACCGTGATCAAACAAGTTCCAATAACCTGTTGATACACTGGTCACCAACTGAGTTTCATTAACCAATTTTTTATATAATCGTGAACTTTTTCCTTTACCAAGAGCCCATTCAAAAATATCAAGCGCGGTATCTTTTTTATCAACAGCTCCTGGAACAACAAATGCATACGCAAGCGTTGGTTGTGCAACTTCACGGTATAATGTTAATGATTTTGATGCAATGTCACGGTGAAAAAAGTTTTCTTTTTTTCTATATTCTGGATCTTTTGGAATTTCACCAAAATATTGATTCGCAAGTTCTACTACTTCATCGGGATTAACATCACCAACAATAACGAGTGTTGCATTGTTAGGCTTATAATGTTTCTTGTAAAACGCCAATAAATCTTTACCAGCGACGCTCCATAAATCTTGTTTGTAGCCAATGATTGGAAAATGGTACGGATGCTCTGAAAAAATCATACTGATCATCTCTTCCATCAAAGAACGGTCATACTGATCTTTGTACAGCTTAAGTTCTTGAATCACCGCTTTCATTTCTGAATTAAGCATATCGTCATCAAACAAACAGTTGGTCATGCAGTCAGCAACAACCGGGAACGCTTCACGCCAATGATGAGTTGGGAAACTAAACTGATATCCAGTAAAATCATGCGAAGTAAATGCATTACAACTACCAGAAAGTTTATGAACAAGAATGTTAATATCAGATTCAGATAATGTATCAGTACCTTTAAAAATCATATGCTCAATAAGATGTGCTATACCTTTTTCACCGGTCAATTCATCTTTTGAACCAACGTTGTACCAAATCTGAAACGATACTTTGGGAATTTCATGAGATTCGCGGATTAAAATAGTTAATCCGTTGCCTAATACCCTTTTTATTACATGCTGATGGATTGATTTCATAGAACCCCCTGAATCTGTTGGAATATCATCATTGTTGACATCACAAAACAACGATGCATTCAAAATAAACAAGCCTATAAGAATTACAGAATACCTAAGAGCGGATAATTTAACAAGATAAGCACGCATACACAGTACCTCAATATCAAAGATTTTCATCCATTTTTTTTAATAAAAAACAGCATAGCTAAAAACCTCTGGCATTTCAAAGAACATAAAAAAAGGCCCCCGAAAAATTCAGGAGCCTACAAATATTCATTTCTTATGTATAAAAATTATTATTCTTTTGATGATGAACTCATATCTCTAGAAGTAGATGATTGATTTGGTTCAAAAGAATGATATTCATATTCTTGCTGTGGAATTGTACTTGATCCATAATTTGTTTGTCCGAATGATCGAACCCAATCAGTAAATCGACTCCAAAGGCTTTGTTGTTTTGGCATCATATATCTTGTGCCAGATATTCTTCCTTTTTCCACATCAAGAAGTCGTTTTCTCTCCTGAGCTGCTTTTGCCTTATATTCAGGACTAGCTAATATCGCTTCACGGCGGTTAATATCTTTTTGAGACATCTCTTCACCCAGTAAACTTCTCATGTATTCAGGGTGACGACGTACAAACATTCTTTCTTCAAATTCTTCTTTGGGCTCATAACCTTCAATAAACTGATTATAATATTCATGACGTGTAGAAATAGGCAAATTTTTCACATAAAATTGACCTTCTCTATGATATCCTTCAGGAGCAACTTCACCGACTTTGGAAACAGGTATATTTGCTTCAGATATAGGCTTATATAATTTTTTTCTAAAATTATTTAGACCAAAAACACCAGGAAAAGGAGAATCTGGACGTAAATTAGACATTTTAGGCGTAAATCTAATATCCTCATCTTTAATTTGACTTCCCTTCACCGTTACGCCAACCGCCCCTACCAAAAATAACATTATTGTTACTTTTTTCATAATGACCCCTTTATTAAAATAATAATATAAATCATAATCTTATTCTAATAGTAACATTGCGGGGGGGGCAGTCAATGGTTTACTACATGGTATAAGAAGAAAAAAGAGAAATAAGCTGCCGAAGAAGTATTTTGAAGAATATGAAATGAGTTAGACTGAAATAAGAAGCCAATTTTCATATCCTTATTTCAATTTTGAGGCTTATATTGAAATAAGAACAACTTTTTCAATATTTTGGAAAAGAAACATTATTATGTTATTGTATAAAATACAATTTTAAAAAATAATAAGACTTATCTTCAAAAATCAAAAACTCTTGCGCCTTATGCATTTTATCACACAAAATTTTCATCTTATTAATATTTCACCACTTTTTCTCATCACCCTCTCGTTTATTATTGGGATTATTTTTCATACACTCCTTATGCCATTATCAATACTTTGTGCAACACTTCTCTGTTTCGTTCCTTTTTTACAACAACATGCATTCTTCAAACAACTTATACTTTGTTCTTTTTTTATATACGCTGGAGCATGTTTGCATCACAAAGAACTACGTGATTATGATAATTTTTACACATTATTTGAGAACAAAAAAATTACCATCACCGGAACGGTTATTGATAAAAATGAAGTGATATCACAGTACAAAAAATTAGACGCTATTACTGTTGCAATTAATACTATTGCAACAGACCAATTCGCTCAAACAAGCAACAAAACAATGATTTTTTACACAAAAAGCAACACTTCCATCTTTGTGGGCGATACAGTCGCATTTTACGACATACTATGCAAACGACCTTCTAGTAATGATTTTCAACGCTATCAGATCAAAGAACAGGTTGTTGCAACAATTTTTGACGATGCACCAAAATACAATATAAATCATCACCCAACATGGTCGTTGCGCAACTGGATATGGAAACAAAAAAAGAGACTTTTAGACAGTTTAAAAAATAAGTTTTCTGATACCTGTTTTCGTTTTTTTACATCACTTTTTTTGGGTAATCGCGCTTGTGTTAAAAATTCACTTGAAGCTACAAATGAACAGTTTAAAATTTGGGGAATTTCACACTTTCTTGCACGTTCAGGATTGCATTTGGCACTTTTTCTTCTGATCTGGCACACTATTTTTTGTTTTATTCCCATTCCACTCACAAGCAAACAACTCATTGTCACATTACTCAGCTGTACTTATTTTATATTAACGTGGACATCTGCCCCATTCACACGATCATTTGCCCTTTTTATGATTGGTAAATTATGCTTATTCACCAAAACATCATTTCACTTGCTCCACTATGTAACGCTCGTTTGTTTGTGTTTTTTATTATACTGCCCTCTTTATCTTTTTTTCCTCGATTTTCAACTCAGTTTTATATTAACTTTTGCACTCGCTTGGTTTAACCAATTATCAGCTCAATACCGCCCACAACAATCAAAATATTGATTATTACCACCCTTTTTGCCTAGCATAAGAACATGTTGGCTCGCATAAAACCAAAAAAGGAGACGCGCAATGTTAAAGTTTATTTCTCGATTATGTAACAAAAAAATACATAATCTCATTCTCATCAGTTTATATTTTACGTTAGGAACAAACAGCACAAAAGCGCGTAATACATCATATGACATGCAAAATGAAGCTTCTTGTGAAATGTGCTACTGTGACTTTTGTAATGAAATCCGCAAAGAAAGCTCAATTAAAACATGCAAAGAAAACTGTACAAAAAAAGCAAAACAGCAACATAACGACAAACATAAAGAAAATAAAAATATTCCAACCAAGCGCGTCATGATGATATACATGGCAGCGGATAATGATTTACGACCCTTTGCTGCGCGCAACATTCAACAAATGGCAAACATTGGTTCAAATCAAAATATCACCATTGTTGTTCATTTGGATATTCGCATATCAGGCAACAAAAAAATAACACGTCGTTACTTAATTGAAAAAGACCAAGTGTTGCACATTGACCCTTATAACCCTCTTACGCAACAAATGGATAGCGGAAACCCTGCAACACTCATTTCTTTCTGCGAATGGGCTATTAGAAACTATCCCGCAGAAGAATATGATCTTATCCTTTGGAATCATGGCACTGGAATTCTTGAACCACCTCATGGAAAAATTATAAACCCTATGGATCTGTTTGTATTCAATCCAGCAACTCGTCTTTTTGATCTTGATAGATCAGTTGGTTTTATGGATATTATTGATCACACAGATCAACAATATCGTGGCGTCTGTTGGGATGATTCAACAGGAAACTATTTATCTAACAGAAAAATGGAAATTGCCTTACAAACAATATGTCAAAATTATCTTGGTGGTAAAAAGTTTGGCATAATTGGTTTTGATGCATGTCTTATGTCGATGATAGAAGTGAGTAGTTTTATTAAAAAATATGCGCACGTAATGGTCAGCTCTGAAGAAGTTGAACTTGGAATGGGATGGAAATATGATGAAGTACTTTTCCCATTTCTTAATAATAAATTAGACACCTTCTCTTTTGCTCGTCATATTGTTGCAGCATATGAAAGAACATATCAAACAATCACTAATGATTACACCCTGTCTGCAATAAATCTTGATTTTATTAACATGCTTGAACAAAATGTTGATCAAGTTGCAAAAATGCTTATAGAAGGTCTTGATAAACAAAAAGTTGTGTTTGGGTCCATCATAAAAGAAAGTAAAAACAAACTACTTTGCACACACTTTGATGAACCAACATATATTGATCTTCATCATTTTTATAAAAATCTTACAACCAATCTGAAAAAGATAGCCGCCACCAACAGCTCACTGCTTAAAAACAATCTCCTTACTAAATTGAACGAAGGCATGCAATTAATCGAAGAGCTAGTAATTGCAAATGCTACGGGTAAAAACTTAAAAAACGCTCAAGGAATTGCAATATATTTCCCTGAACGTGGCATTCATAATTCATATCAAGAAGCTGTATTCTTGGCATCTAATGCATGGGGAAGCTTACTCATGCGCTATCTTTTTGGCTAAAAACAATACAGTGCATTGCTTAGTATATTTTGCATATATTAAGCAATGCACTATTATTAAAAATTATGAATCAAAAAGAAACAAAAAGAGTTTTATTAGAAACATTATACGAGCCATATAAAAAGTGCATGTCATGCCCTCTTGCAACCCTCGGCAGACAAACCGTTGTCTTTGGAGAAGGCAACCCTGACGCTCAATTTATGATTATCGGAGAAGCACCTGGGCAAAAAGAAGACGAACAAGGAAGGCCCTTCGTTGGAAGATCTGGCAAGCTCCTGACAAATATATTGACCTCTCTCGGCATAGATAGAAAAGAAATATTCATCACCAACATTGTTAAATGTCGCCCTCCTCAAAACCGCAAACCAACTGCACTAGAAAGCAAAACATGCAAAGATATTCTGCTTATTAATCAGATCAATATCATCAAACCAAAAGTCATATGTACCCTTGGATCATCTGCCATAGAAGCTCTCCTTGGAAAACCAATTAAAATGGGTGAAATTCATGGCCAACAGCTTATTTTTGGCGCAAGCATCATCATTCCAACCTATCATCCAGCCTATGTTCTGAGAAATCAAAAACTGACAGCTAACTTTAAACATGATATACAAACATCCTATTCTCTTTGTAAATAGTTGAATAAAAACATTTATGTTGCTAAACAGTGTAAAAATACACCAAGAAAACCTCAGGGGTGGTGCATAAGTGGTTGATAAGTGGTGCATAAGTGGTTGATAAGTGGTGCATAACTTTTTTTGCACTATATTTTTTTACACTCAAATACAGTGATCAGATAGCCATATCCAGAGTTATCATACACAGAAATCCTCACCTAGTCATTGTTTTTAGAGTTATCCACCAGTTATGCACCACTTATCAACCACTTATGCACCACCCATTTTAAAAAAATTATATCGACCAGATCGCTCTTTTAGAAGAAAAAATGGCAAGTTATGCACCACTCACCCCTTCGCCTATTATTATTATATATATATATATTTAATTATAAGATAATAATAACAGGCACCCCTTGCATTTGTTTTTATTAAAAATCAAAAAAACCAGTTTGCCATTCCTTAAAAACAAGGGAATTACTGTTTTCTATTGCCAGAAAAAAATAATTATAATAAGCTTTGATAATAAGCTTTGATAGAATCTTATCAAAAAACGATCTTTTTGGTCGTTGTAAAATTAATTAATATCATCATCACTTTGAGGTTGCTTGTGAAACTTGTTGACGTAATAGACGAATTAGTTGAAGAGCGTGGATTAAAAAAAGAGTCGTTGGGCGCGATAGTATGCGAAGGTATGCTTGCAGCTTATCAGCGGAAATATCCAGATTTAATCCTTAAGGCAGAAGAAGATCCGGTTACGGGTGATCTTGTTGTGCTCGTTCAAAAAACAGTTGTTGCGTCTGTTGAAGATGATTACAATCAAATCAGTTTAAAAAAAGCTCGCAATATTAACAAAGACGCTGCTCTAGATGATGTCATCTGGCTTCCTTTTGAGGGAACGATTGGTCGAGTGGAAGTTTTAAGAGCTCGTCAAGTTATTGCAACTCGCATCAAACAAGTTGAAGCTCAAATTGTTTATGATCAGTTTAAAGATAAACGTGGCCAAATCATTGTTGGCACTATCCATAAAGCCGAACGTAACGGAGTATCTGTTAAGTTTGGCGATGTTTATGCATTCTTGCCATATTCTCTCTCTATTCCTGGTGAAAGATTTGCTGTTGGATATACCGTTAAAGCATTGTTAAAAGAAGTGTTGCTAGAGCCACAGGGTGATAGCCAGCTTGTTTTAGATCGTGTTTCGCCAGAATTTTTAGAAGCTTTATTTGCTTTAGAAATTCCAGAAGTCTTTGAGAAGTTAGTTGAAATTAAAAAAATAGTTCGCTCTCCTGGTTATAAATCAAAAGTTGCTGTTTTTTCACACGATAGAAACATCGATCCTGTTGGTACATGTGTTGGTGTTGGTGGTAGTCGTATAAAGCCTATATTAAAAGAGCTTGGCGGCGAAACAATAGATGTTTTTTTATGGAGCGACGTTTTACCGTTGTTTGTGAAAAATTCTTTAAAGCCAGCTGTTATTGACCGAGTAGAAATAAGTGCTGACAATACAATTGCTCGTGTTTGGCTTGCTGAAGACCAAAGACCGTTTGCTATTGGAAAAAGTGGGCAAAATATATCATTAGCTTCTCAAATTACTGGAGTTACTATTCAGTTGATTCGTGAAGATGGAGAAAAAAAAGAAGAAAGTTCTAATCAAGTGTTAACTGATGATTAATTTTAGAAAAAAAGAGATAGTTAATTTTTTATTATGCGAATATATGAATTTGCTCAATTACATAATATTTCAAGCAAAGATCTTGTAGAAAAATTGCAAAAGCAGGGCTTTGATGTAAAAAGCCATATGTCTCTTTTGGATGAAAAAGCACTTTCTTTTTTGAATAAATCATTTACAAATGCTGATAAAAATGAGCACAAAAATGAACCGTTAAAAGAACCAAAATCTCCTAGTACGATTGAAAAGCCAGTGTTACAAACTTCACCAGTAAAAGCTCAAAAATCTTTAAAAACTTCTAAAGACAAAAAACAGCAATTTGTTTCTGACAAAAAAGAACATCTTGTAAAAGAGCAGCAAAAAGAAGTTCCTGTTGAGTTGGTTGTTCGTCAAATGAGTGTATTGGATCTTGCTGATAAAATAAAAAAACCTGTCACTGATATTATTATTACGTTGCTTAAATGGGGAGTTATGGCAACGAAGAATCAAATTATCCCCGAATCAATGGTTCAGCGACTCGCTGAGCATTATGAAGTTTCTATCATTAAAGCTACTGACAAACAAGAAAAAGCAGAAATACGTAGACAATCAACAACTGGCACAGCTCTCGAAAAAAGAGAACCGGTCGTTGTTGTAGTTGGTCACGTTGATCATGGAAAAACAACGTTGCTTGATTATATCAGAAAAACCCGTGTTGCCTTTAAAGAAAAGGGCGGAATAACACAGCATTTGGGTGCGTATGAAGCAACAACTCCCCATGGAAATATTGTTTTTTTAGATACTCCTGGCCACGAAGCGTTTGTTAAGATTAGACAACGTGGCATACGTGTTGCAGATATTGTTATTTTGATTGTTGCAGCTGATGATGGTGTTATGCCTCAAACCGTTGAAGCAATTAAATATGCTCTTTCTTCAAAAGCACCAATCGTTGTTGCGATAAACAAAGTTGATAAAGTTGATGCAGCTCGCCTTGATGTTGTTAAAAGACAACTCAATCAACATGGTATTACCGTAGAAGATTGGGGCGGAGACGTTATCTGTGTTCCAATTTCAGCAAAAACAGGTCAAGGTGTTGATCGTTTGCTTGAAATGTTAAGCTTACAAGCTGAAATGATGGAGTTACGAGCAGAAATTAATGTTCCAGCGAGTGGATATATTTTAGAATCAAGCATAGAAATAGGGCGTGGTTCTGTTGCGACAGTTATTGCGCAAAATGGAATTTTAAAAGTTGGTGATTACATGTTGTGCGGAAATACAACAGGTCACATTAGTTCATTATTCGATTCACATGGCAAACGCGTCAAAGAAGTGCATCCATCGATTCCAGCTCAAGCAGCAGGTTTTGACGGTCGACCAGAGGCTGGAGATTTTTTTAGAGTTGTATCAAAAGAAGAATATTTAAAAGCACGTTCTACGGGCGGCGAAGCTAAAGTATCTCTTGCTGGTAAACGTTTGATGCATGAAAAAGGCATTAATCTTATTGTTAAAGCTGATAATCATTCATCCCTTGAAGCGGTTGTAGAAGAGATTGATCGACTTTCTAAAAAAGTACAAAAAGGTTTTAATATTTTACGTCAAGATGTTGGTAATATTAATGAGAGTGATGTTGAATTTGCATTCAATTCAGGAGCTCGCATTGTTTGCTTTAATATAAAAGCTGAATCAAACGCTCAAGAGCTTGCTGATCGTAAAAAAGTAACAATTTTACATTATGGTATTATTTATAAACTTCTTGAAGCTTTACATGCAATTGCTGAATCAGAAAAAGATATAGAAATGGTTCGCACCAAGATTGGTGAGGCTACCGTTTTACGTGTGTTTGATATTAAAAAAGTTGGTGTTATTGCTGGTGCAGTTGTGCGCGATGGTAGATTTACTCGCGAAGGTATTCTTGTTATTTGGCGAGGGAAAACAAAAGTTGGAGAAGGTAAAATTTCAAGCTTACAACGTGATAAAAAATCAGTGAAAGAAGTGCAGACTGGTTTTGAATGTGCATTCATGGTGCATAATTTTGTTGATTGGCAAGAAGATGACCGCGTGGAATGCTTTATTGATATTCCAAAAAAATAAAGAAATTAAATTTTTTGTAAAAATGAAAAAATGTGACGCTATAATTATTATTATGGCGTCTTTTTTAATGGTGAATAAAAGGAGAGATATTTGTATGAAAGCAACTTCTGAAGTTTCTACTTTAATTGAAAAAGTGCGTAATTCTTCCGTAAAATTTATTGTTGTCACTGGTGGCGTTTGTTCATCTATTGGTAAAGGCATTTTGATTGCATCTCTTGGTGTTATTTTAAAGGGGGCAGGGTATTCGGTCTCTATTGTAAAGTGGGATCCTTATTTGAATGTTGATCCAGGCACTATGTCTCCACTTGTTCATGGTGAAGTTTTTGTGACAGCTGATGGTGCTGAAACCGATTTGGACCTTGGTCATTATGAGCGATTGGTGGGGCTTAACTTGGAAAGAGATTCTTCTGTTTCATCAGGTCAGATTTATAAAGAAGTGCTTGATGGAGAGCGAGAAGGAAAATTTTTAGGTAAATGTATACAGTTGGTTCCTCATGCTGTTGATGTTGCAAAAAAACGGCTTTTGGAATATGCACTGCGTCATGATGTTGATTTTGTTTTATTAGAAATAGGCGGCACGGTTGGAGATATAGAAGGGGAACTATTTTTAGAAGCTATCCGTCAACTTAAAATGGATTTGGGCTCGCAACATATGATGCATGCGCATTTGAGTTTGGTTCCTTTTTTAAACTGGGCGAATGAAGTTAAAACAAAACCAACGCAACATAGTGTTATGGAATTAAAGCGTGCAGGATTAGTGCCAGATTGTTTGTTTTTGCGTACAGATAAAGCAATTGATCAGCAATCAATAGATAAACTTTCTGTTATGTGTGAAGTAAAAAAGGACTATATTTTTCAGGTATTAACATACGACCCGGTGTATAGAATATTTCTTGAATTAGATAATCAGAATATTGGTGAAAGAATTCAAGATTTTTTTAAACTTTCACGCATACAAAAATCAGACATATCAGATTGGCAACAGTTTGTTAATCAAATTGGTGAAAGTAAAGAAAATATAACAATTGGACTTGTTTCAAAATACGTTGGCAGCAATGATCCTTATATTAGTGTGTTTGAAGCGATTAAATCTGCAGCATATAATGCACATCGTCGTGTTACTATTGTGACTATTGAAGCAGAAAAACTCAGTCAGGATTGTAACGATCAAGAAAACAGCAAAGCATGGCAAGATTTGAAAGCAGTTGATGGCATTGTGGTCCCAGGAGGATTTGATTCGCGAGGAGTTGAAGGTAAAATTTTAGCATGTACATGGGCTCGTGAACACAAGATACCTTATTTAGGATTGTGTCTTGGTATGCAGGTAATGATTATAGAAGCTGCCCGTTCATTGTTGCAGCTTTCTACAGCAAATAGTACAGAGTTTGATAAGCAGACAAAAGATCCAGTTATATGTTTAATGAGTGAGCAGAAAGATATTATCACCAAAGGGGCGAATATGCGTCTTGGCTCATATTTGTGTGCGCTTTCTGAAGGGACGCGTGCGCACAGAGCATACAAAATGGATATAGTTTCTGAAAGACATAGACATCGTTATGAGGTGAACAAAGAATATAAGCAACGGTTTGAGGATGCAGGAATTGTGTTTTCTGGAATAAATACAACTATGGATTTGGTTGAAATATCAGAAATCAAAGATCATCCGTTTATGGTTGGAGCACAATTTCATCCAGAATTTCAATCTTCACCAATTAAAGTACACCCTTTATTTAAGGACTTTATTGGTGCGGTAGTGGAGCGAGTGGCCGAAAAAGAGTAAAATTAAAATGTGTTGCTTTTTGTTGTTTTTTAAATAAAACAACATTTATTTTTGAAAACCTCTTTAAAATGCGATGTTTTTTGTTGTTGCACAAATTTGATTTAAAAAAAAATTGTTTTTTATCAGATCATGTTCAGAATTAGTAGTGCTTTTAATTGTTTTGATTCCTTTTTTATTAGTGGTTAGTTGAAAAGGGATGTTTGAAAGCACTGTTTAGTGACGGGATAATGGATTATATTTTTGGATATATACTACAATTTCTTCTTAGCTCATTTTTTGGAAATATAATCTATTATCTCAGTTTCTAATAAAAACCAAAGATTTTTCTTTTGTGTTCGTTTCCTTCGACAAGCTCAGGACGAACGGATTAGAAAATTTTTATTTCCGTTCGTATTGAGCCTGTCGAAATATACGAACTTCATTCTTTTTCCTCAACATGCAGCAACTTCTTTGTTTTCTTATCTAGCAATCCCAACAAAACGTCCATATTCCTTCTATCATCAGAAAGATCTTCTTTTGGAGTTTCTAAAATTTTAGGAACATCAAACAATTTTGGATCATTGCATAAAAGTTCAAATGCTTTGAGTCCAATTTTTCCTTTTCCAATATCAGCATGACGGTCAACAGAAGAACCAAGACCTTGTTTTGAATCATTCACGTGAATAGCTTTAAGCCTGTTAATACCAATGATTGTATCAAACTGTTGCCACATGTGATGATACGATTTTTCATCACTCAAATCATATCCTGCGGTAAATACGTGGCATGTATCCAAACATACACCAAGTCTATTTTTATGTTTTGAATGTTTAATGATGTCGGCCAGTTGTTCAAAACTGTTTCCTATGTTTGTCCCTTGGCCGGCCATAGTTTCAAGTAAGATAGAGGTTTTTGGATGCGTATCAAACAGATCATCTAAATTTTTACTGATACGTTTAAGGCATTCTTGCTCGTCAGAGTTAGAATGTGATCCGGGGTGCAGTACAAGGTAGGGAATACGAAGTTGTGCGCACCGGTCTATTTCTATCCCAAGTGCGTGAACTGACTTATGTTCAATCTCTTTGTTGGGTGATCCAATATTAATAAGATACGATGCATGCGCAATGATGGATGTTATAGAAGAGTTTTTCCAAGCATCTTTGAACGCTGCTGCTTCTTTGTCTGAAATAGGCTTTGCATGCCATTGGCGGTTACTTTTGGTAAATATTTGAATTGCAGTACAACCAATTGATTCTCCGCGTTCTATAGCATTAGCTGGTTCGCCTGATATAGACATGTGAGCGCCGTATAAAAATGAATGCTTTTTTTTCATAAAAATCCTTTTGTAGAAGGGTTAAAAGAGTTATTTGAGTTGACAAATTAGCCTAATCAAGTACTCTGATTTAAAGTAATCTATTCAGATAAAATTTCGAATTTTTTACCATTCTATCATTTTTTATCATCCAGGAATAAAGGAAGACATGCGTATTAAGGGATATTTATTAGCATTTGCTGCATTGCAATGCTTTGCTACGGGCTTATTACAAGCCGATTTAAGGTCAACATCAGGCGATGTTGAATATATTTTTTCAGGGGTATTTAAGCCAGAAACTTTTTATGGTAGAAATATCAATTGGCAGAATAATGATAATGAATTTGATCGATCTATTGTTTCTAAGCATACATTAGATCTTTCTGTGGATCTTTTGTATGGTGCGCAAACATACGGGGAAAATATTGCAGAGTGTTTATTCCAAATGCGTAATAAGGGAATATGGGGAGCTCCTGAAAGTATAGCAAGTACAACGTTTGCCGATATTAAAATTCTTGATGCAATTCGAGGATCACATAATCATGGTTTTCCTCGACATGTTTTTTGGATTAGACAGTTGTGGTTACGTTTTAATATTGATAAAGTATTTGGTATACCTTTCAAAAATAAACATACGTTTACTGTTGGAGCATTTCCTTTCCAATTGGGCAGAGGTATTGCGCTTGGTGATTCATATGCATCAGCGCCTGAAGTACTTGGTTTTTGGGCTGACAGCTTTGTTGATCAATATGCATTTGGTGCAAAATTTTCAGGAGAGATTTTTCCTAAGATTGTATCATATGATGTGTATGCTGCCATTTTACAAAATAGTAGTACAGGTCTTTCTGATACGGAAAAAGTTATCTATGCACAAGCAATTGATCGTACAGATAAAGAACTTAAACGTGGTTTTGGCCATGTCAATTATATCATAGCTGGGCGTTTTAATTGGAATGTGTTTGATAACGAATGGCTTGGAAGATTAGCTCTTGAACCTTATGGTATGTATAATAATGATCCTGAACAAAAAATAGAATTCCCAGCAGATGCTTCAAGCAAACTTGGCACCGCAGGATTAGCGGGTGAGTTTTTTGGTAAACGTTTTGAATGTGGTTTTGATTATGCTGTTAACTTTGGTCAACAGCGTGTGCATGGTTGGGATCGTAATATTATTAAAGAAAACAATAATAAAGCGGTTGTCGTTTTAGTTAATGATAAGGTGATTGCTACGTACACCAATTTGCAAGGTGAGGAAGTGACTGAACAAGCTCCTTTTGTTCCTAAAAGTAAAGCTCAGGAAGTTATTAACACAACTGATAGAGATGAACTGCAAAATGGGCAACAGATTGGAGAAGTTGATTCCTTGGGTTATTTAATGAATCAACCAGGAACTGAAATTATTCTGAAGAATAGCAAAGACCGTTTTGGTAATAAATATACTAATCTTTATAAAGGTTGGATGTTTGTAGCTGATGCTGGTTACTGGTTCCGTGACAAGAATTTATTCTGGTCAGTTGCTGGCGGTGTTGCTTCTGGTGATGATAATCCTAATTTTGAAACTAAAGATGGCAACTATAATGGATTCATTGGATTGCAACAAACGTATTCTGGTAAACGTGTCAGAAGCGTGTACTTGCTTGGTGGAGCAGGAAAATTAAAACGACCGTTTTCAACTCCATCTCAAAATCAATTACAGGCACCAAATACAAAAGCTCAGAACATTTCTGGATTATCTAATTTGGTTTTCTGTGGAACAGCATTAAAATGGACTCCAAAATCATGGGCAAAGTTTTTTGAAGTCAATCCTAACGTGTATGCTTACTGGCAAGAACATCAGATTGGTAATGCGCGTACGTTCCTTGGAACAGAAGCAAATATTTTCATTAATTATAGTTTGCTTAAAGATTTGAAAATTTTCTGGGTATCTTCTATGTTCTTCCCTGGATCACATTATGCAGATCGTAAAGATGCGACTGTTTTGACGCCTGAAGAAGCGGCATTTTATAATAGTTCTAATCCGACAAGTATAAAAGATCGTATTCCTAATTTGGGCAATGATATTGGATATACATTTAACTTAGGTTTAATTTATACATTTTAAATAATTTGTTTTGATGAAAAGTAAAAAGAGCACTTACAAAGTTGTAAGTGCTCTTTTTTTGTGTAATATTACCATGCTGAGAATACTTTCAAGCGTAAAAAATAGGAGAAAAAGTGAGTACAATTGCGAGTATTGTATTTTGTTTGTGCGCAGCTATTCCTGTAATGGGTATGGAAAAAGAGCTGCAACACATAAAAAAAGAGAAGAGGTCATTACTTATAACCCCTGAAGAAAATAAAAAATTTGTTTCTTTTATGGAAGATCGTCTAGTTTTTTGTAGACAAGTTGTTTCTGTGAAGTATCTTCCCCAAGATAACCCCATATATACTATTCAACAGATGTTATTTGTAGATTATTTAAAAGATTGTGACAATGATGTCTTACAGCTTATTAAATCTCAAGAATTAGAAGAGCGAATTAATCATTACAAAAAGAATGCTGATTCAAGCAGGGTAGTTAAGTTTTGTTTATGTCAAATTAAGAGTAAAGATGGCGACGTGAAGGAAGCGCGTAATTGTGCGGCAAAAAATCGACAAATAATTGCCGAGATAGAGTTGTCTCATTTGCAACAAAAGTATTCGTATTGTTATATGGGTGATGATTCTATAACAGGAAAAATAAATTATATGAAGCGCAATGCAGAATACCCAACAGATGAAAAAGCGATAAAAGATTTTATAGCTTTATTGATTTATCAGGTTATATTTGCGTATCAAACGCATTAAAAATAGAAAAGGATGTTTCAGATGAATAGATTGATGATTACAGTTGTAAGTTTGCTGATTGCAGCTCCTGTCATGGCCATGGAATTGAATAAGCAAAAAACAGCACTGAGCATATCAAAAAAAGAAAATAAATCATTTATTGATAGCATATCTAATACCATTCTAGCTATAGATACAAATAATAGAATTTCCTCGCAAAATTCTATTTTATGTATATTGAATAAAATAGCAAAAGATGTTGAATCATCGGATAATCATGTTTTAAGTATGATTAAGATTCAAAAATTAGAAGATCGCATTAATGGGTATAAAAATGATGATAATGCTGATCCAATATTGCAATTTATGTTGAATGAAATTCAAGATAAACCGAACAGCATTAAAGAAAAAAAAGCAAAAAGTTTTGTGATAACATATCGTATAACACGAGCATCATTAATATTAAAAAAATTGAGACCCCAATATTATCCTATATCTAGGTGGTCAAACTTTGATGAAATGGTAGATTTTGTTTTGATGAATACTAAATATCCACTAGATGAAGAGGCAATAAAAGATTTTGTAGCTATGCTTCTTTATCAAATGATATTTGCTCAGCAGATTGATTAAATTTAACTATGAGACTTGTAGGGTAGCACCGCAATAAGCGCGTGTTACCCTTTTTTTTGGTTATGATATACTAAAATTATTACATCTTTTTTTGCTGAAGAGCAGTTTTTATTTTTTAAGGATTAGATATGCAAGTATATGAACGTACAACTGGATGTGGGTTGGTTAATGAACAGAATTTAAATCAACAAATATGTCTCTCTGGATGGGTGCATCGTCGACGTGATCATGGCGGGTTAATTTTTATTGATTTGCGAGATCGCAGTGGGTTGATGCAGCTTGTTTGTAATCCAGAATTTTCAAAAGAGGTTCATGAAATTGCCCAGAAGGTGCGTTCAGAATACGTTATAACAGTGTGCGGCAGAGTGGTAGAGCGTGCTCCAGAAACTGTTAATAAAGAGTTAGCAACAGGAAGATGGGAGTTGCACGTTGAAAGCATTGCCATTTTAAACAGTGCAAAAATGTTGCCATTTTCTATCGAAGATGCGGATGTGATTGATGAAGAGCTACGTTTACAATATAGATATTTAGATTTACGCCGTCCTGAGATGCAAAGAAATTTTGCGTTGCGTCATAAAGTGATCTATGCAATGCGCGAGTTTTTAAATAACCAAGCATTCTATGAAATTGAAACTCCTATTTTAACAAAAAATACGCCAGAGGGAGCGCGTGAATTTTTAGTTCCATGCCGCATTCACCCTGGCTCTTTTTATGCGCTGCCACAGTCGCCTCAGTTGTATAAACAGATTTTAATGTGTGGTGGCATGGAAAAATATTTCCAAGTTGCTCGCTGTTTTCGTGATGAAGATTTGCGTGCAGATCGTCAGCCAGAATTTACACAACTTGATATTGAGATGTCATTTATCTCTGAACATGATGTGCAGCATTTGATTGAACATTTATTAAAACATGTGTTTGACAAAGTTCTTGGTAAACATTTGCAAATTCCTTTCAAGCGTCTTACGTATGATGAAGCTTTTTCATCGTATGGATCGGATAAACCAGATTTACGTTATGATTTAAAAATTCATGATTTTAGTCCTGTGTTTACAGATACTGAACTTAAATTTTTACGCGATGTACTTGCGCGTGGTGAAAAAATTGGCGGCATTCATGTTTCTGGCCATTCATTTACGCATTCAGAACTTAATCGTTGGGTAGATAAAGCGCAGAAATTAGGAGCAAAAGGGTTGTTATGGATTGATCTTCAAAGCCCTGATAGTATCAGTTCTCCTGTTGCAAAATTTTTACCAACAGATTTTTTTGCACGTGCATTGCAAACATGTGATGCAGTTATTAATGGTAGTGTTTTATTTATTGTAGCAGGTCAATACGAAGCTGCATGGGAAATATTAGGAAGATTACGCCAGGAACTTGCAAAAGAACTTAATGTTATTCCACAAGATGAGCTTAACTTTTCATGGGTAACTGATTTTCCTTTGCTTGAATATGATGAAAAAGATAAAAGTTGGCATGCAAAACATCATCCGTTTACTTCACCTGCCAAAGGTTGGGAAAATCAAGAATTGGGTGATATAAAAGCACGTGCATATGATGTTGTTTTGAATGGTATTGAACTTGGTGGTGGATCAATCCGTATTCATGATAGAGCTGTTCAAGAAAAAGTATTTAAACTGCTTGGGTTAAGCAAAGAAGAAGTTGATTTAAAGTTTGGATTTTTACTTGAAGCACAAGAACTTGGTTTCCCTCCGCATGGTGGTATTGCACTTGGTCTTGACCGTTTTATTATGTTGTTAACTAATTCTATATCTATTCGTGAAGTTATTGCATTTCCTAAAACTGCGCGCGGATATGATCCTATGATGGAGTGTCCAACTCCAGTTGATAATAAACAACTGAAAGATTATGGGTTACAGTTGTCACCTGTAGTAGGGTCCGCTAAAAAAGAATAAAAGAGTAAAAAAGTAAAAAACCTGGTTTTTATGCCAGGTTTTTTGTTTTTTTATGAAGAGGAGGAATTTGTAATGAAAATTAATGCTATTCACGCGCGTGAAATTTTTGATTCTCGCGGTATTCCAACAATAGAATGTGGTATTGCGTTGAGTGATGGAGCTTTTATCACAGCATCAGTGCCTGCAGGTATTTCCCGTGGTGCGCATGAAGCGGTTGAGTTGCGAGATGGCGGAGATCGTTTGATGGGCCTTGGTGTGCACAAGGCTATAAAAATTATAGAAGAAATTATAGCACCAACATTGGTTTATAGACCACTTGATCTGATAGCATATGATATTGAACTGTTACATCTTGATGGAACTGATGATAAGTCTCAGCTTGGTGCGAATTCTATGCTTGCAGTAAGTATGGCTGTATGTAAAGCCCAAGCATATGCTGAAGGGGCTGAGTTATATGAATTTATTGCCCATATTTCTCAATATTCTACCGTAGCATTGCCTTGTCCTATGTTTAACTTGTTAGGAGGAGGATTACATGCAAATAATAATTTTCCAATTCAAGAACTTCTTATTGTCCCCACACGCGAGTTTTCATTTAATGATGCAATGAATACCGGTGTTACCATTTATCATGCGTTAAAAGAGATTTTACGTGCAAAAGGGAAGATGACTGCTGTTGGATATGAAGGTGAATTTGTTCCGAGTTTTACTAACCAATATGAACCATTTGATCTGGTAATGGAAGCAATTGAAAAATCTGGCAATGGAAGCAATGTTATGTTGGCAATAGATGTGGCAGCTTCCCATTTTTATAATAAAGTGACAGGGTTGTACGCATGGGATAGCAAAGAAGTGACTTCTCATGACCTCATAGAATGGTATGAAGATCTTATATCTCGGTATCCAATATATTCTATTGAAGATGGTTTGGGTGAATCTGATTGGAATGGATGGCGCGACATGAAAAAAGAGTTAGGTTCACGCATTAAGATTGTTGGTGATGATATATTTACCACTGATCCACAACGCATTTGGTATGGTATAGAAAACCATTCTGCAACAAGTGCCATTATCAAACCTAATCAAATTGGTACGGTCACTGAAACGTTGCAAGCAGTTCAGTTGTGCAAGGATAATGAATGGGATGTGGTTGTTTCTCACCGTTCAGGGGAAACAAATGATACGTTTATTGCAGATCTTGCTGTTGGTGTGAGTGCTACACATATTAAAGCTGGTGGATGTTCACGTGGTGAACGGATGGCGAAATATAATCGTTTACTGCAGATAGAAGAAATATTATTGTCAGCGTAAAAAGTAAAAGAAGATACTTCGATTGAAGTACCTTCTTTTTTTTAAGTTGAGCGTGTTACTTAATTTGTCTGATTTGTCCTGCTGAAACGTTGTTTTTTAATGGTAAACCAGATTTTGTTTTACCCATGAGTCCTAATAATGGTCCTGTTTGTGGGTAAAGAGCTGGAGTTTTGTTAAGATCAATTGACATATATTTTGTTTTACCTGGAGCATCAACTTCAAAACGAGCGATAAGTTTGTTCTGTTTTAAAAGTTCAATTAAAAGTTTAGTAGTCATATTAATTACTCGAGAACCAGAATTCCATTGCTGATCTCCTGATACGTAAGCAGTTGTGATAGTTTTTTGTGAAGAACCACTTATATCAATAATATTCACCTGGATACTGTCTTGATTTTTATTATAAAATTCAATGACAGGGGCGTGTAAAGTTACGGGTTCTGCCTGCATTAAGATAGTAACGAAGGCGATAGCAGCTGCTATTGATGGGAAAAATTGTCTTTTCATGAGAACTCCTTATTTTTATAAACATTTGTACTATTATCATCCTTATATTACAATAATAATTTTTCAAATTGCAATGATTTTGATTAAATAATAGTAAAGAACCGTTCTAGAGCTTATTTTAAAACGGTTCTTTTTGTGATTAAGTTTATGCTTTTAAAAACGGATTTGGAGCGTCTTGGATGATGAATTTAAGATCATTGAGCTGATTGGTAAATTTGAATCTCTTGAGATCAAAATTCTTATTGTTTATTCTAAAACTTAAGAAACAATAAAAAATATTTAATATAAGGTTAATGTATGAAAGCAATAGAATTTTTTACGACCGTTACAAATGGAAAGTCTATTGAAATTCCTAAAGAATATACAAAGCAAGTATCAGGAGAAATTCATGTTATCCTTCTTTTGAATAAAGAAGCTGTTCCAAAAACATTAAAAACCTCAAAAAAAAAAGCATTTAATGCTTTAAAATTAAAAACAAAAGGGTTTAAATTTAATAGAGAAGACATCTACAATGATGAATAAAATTTTTTTAGATTCGAATATTTTGATTTATCTTTATTCTGTAAATGAGGACAAAAAAACAACTGCGATCAAAACAATTATCCGTGATTACGAAGATATTGTAATTAGCACTCAAGTTTTATTTGAATTCAGTTATGTTGTGAATAGAAAATTTAAATTAAGTTATGCCGATATCGAGAAAGCATTCAAAGAAATCTATAGCATTTGTGATGTTGTATTAATAACTTATGAGACACTTTTGTATGCCCTGAAAATTGCATCAAAATATCAATATTCTTTTCCCGATAGTTTAATTATAGCAACGGCAATCGAACAACATTGCGCTATTTTAGTTACCGAAGATATGCATAATAAACAAGTCATAGAAAATTATTTAACTATTTTAAATCCTTTTTAAGGAAAACATCGAATGGCAACAATAAAAAATGTCTGGAAAAATAATAAGTCATATATATTTTTTGGATTTATTGTTTTAGGTGGAATTTTCATTTTTAGAGATTTTTTTGTACAAAAACCAGTAGCACGTGCAATGAAGCATTTCTCAGTTGATTCAAATAATATTATTATAGAACAATATGCTCGTGGAATTGCTTTACCTGGTCAAGATAGTACCATTACCGCGGTCGCATTTAGTCCCGATGGAAATAAGATGGTTTCAGGAGGTGTAGATCCTAAAAACAATCTTTTATTGTGGGATATTAGTGATCTTGGGAATATAAAGCCTATTCAACTTATTGAGCATCTAGATATGGTGAATGCTGTAGCATTTAGTCCTGATGGTAAGAAAATTATTTCTGGAGGCAAAGGTAAGCGAAAAAATCTTATTTTATGGGATATTAGTGATATTAATAATGTGAAAAATATAGATTTTGATGCTTCAAATGAGGGTGTTTGGGCAGTAGCATTTAGCCCAGATGGTAGTAAAATTGTTTCAGGATCTTTTAGGGATAAAGAAGATCAAAGCAATTGTATAATATGGGATACTGCAACAGGTCAGAAGATAGTTAACTTGGATGGAGGACAAAGTTTTGTTAGTTCATTAGCATATAGTCCAGATGGCAGTAAAATTATCACGGGGGATTGGTGGGGAGATGAAAATAATCTTATTTTATGGGATGTGAGTGATATTAATAATATACAACAGATAAAACTTGTTGGACATCCAGGTCAAATTACAGGAGTCGCATTTAGCCCTGATAATAGTAAAATTGTTTCTGGAGGAAAAGGTGAACACAGTAATCTTATTGTGTGGGATATTTATGATATCAACAAAATAAAAAGTGTTGTATTGAGCCACGAATATGCTGATGTTAGGTCAGTAGCATTTAGTTCTGATGGTAGTATGATAGCGGAGGGAAATGTTGTAGAAATGGAAGAGTTGAAAAATCAAAATAATATTACATTTTGGAATGCTGTAACGAATAAAAAAATAACAACTCTTGATGGTCAACAAAATGGTGTTTGGTCAATAGCATTTAGTCCTGATGATAAACAGTTTGTTTCAGGAGGTACGTTTGGCGATCATAATCTTATATTATGGACATTGCTATTTTAAATAACTCGAGTTTGATCTAAGAAAAATTAAAAAGCATTTACCCTGTGCGCTCAAGGCCCCTTCAACAAGTTCAGGGCGAGCGCGGAGAAACAATTAACCAAATAGCGTAGTTTTTTTTCTTATATCGAACTCACGTTAGTTTTAATATTTTCAATTACAAGTCCCGCCATATATGATTCATCAAAATCACATGGCGGGACTTATAATATAATAAGATTTTTTATGACTAAGTTTATGCTTTTAAAAACGGATTCGGGGCATCTCGAATGATTGATTTAAGATCATTGGGCTGATTTTTACTGTTTTCTGCAACAAAACCATCAGCGGTGTGAGTTAATATATCATTACTTTCATTGATAATCTCTTTTTTGCTTTTTTTAGAACTTTTTTTCTGAACTATAGCATTTTGAGGTAGTGTTTCATCTTTTGCTACAAATTTTTCTATTGCTTGTTCGGAGTTTGTTTCCCCGGTAAAAAACCAACGGGTAATAGGATCTTTTAGAGAATCAAAGAGATTACCGCGAGATTCTTGTTTTGCAATATTAATATAATCTTGCGTGTATTCATTTGCGCCATCTCGTAAGCGAGGTTCAATAATAGTTGGAGAGATGAATACGGTAAGATTATTTTTAATTGTTTCATTTTGCTTGCCTTTAAAGAACCATCCAAGTATTGGAATTTTTCCTAAGAAAGGAGTTTCTTTGATTGTGGTGTTGTTGGTTGTTCTAATTAATCCTCCGAGAGCAAAAACACCACCACTTTTTACATAGGCATTGGTTTCAAGTTTTCGGATGGTAATAGTGTTGTTGGTAGTTTCAGTGGCATTAGAAATAAAATCATTAATCGTAACAAGCACTTGTAAATTGACTGTGTTTGCACTACTAATACGAGGAGTAATTTTTACCGTAAGATTAGCAGATATTGGTTTATAGTTAATGGTTGTTGCACCTCCATAGTTAACACTCGAAATATCTTTTACTTTATCAATAAGCCAACGTGTTTGACCGATAGAAACAGTGGCTTCTTTATTATTTTTTGCCATAACATGTGGATGCGATAATATTTTTGAGCTTGTAAATGTTTGGAGTAGTTCCCACACGCTCCACGTATTGCCATTATTATCGTTGAGTGAAAGCATAGTAGTACCTGATAAAGCAAAATCGGTAAGATTACTTGTGGCACCACTGGAAGGGTTTGCAAGAACTGGTTGACCATTAACATTGGTGTATGCATTTTGCAAAAGATTTGAATCAATAGAAGTTGTTGGTGTTGCGGGGAGTTCAGTTGGTATTGGTTGTCCTAAAATAGCTGATTGAAACTCCATAGAATCAGGAAATGGAATTTTATCAGGAATACGTGACATAGCAGATAATGCTCGTGTATCGTCAGCAGTTAAATCTGCAACTAATACTTCAATAAGAACTTGCCTTTGTGGAGTATCAAGCTCTTCAATCACTTTTTTGATCTGTTTCCAATCATCATTACGAGCAGCAATAACAAGATTGTTGCCGCCATAATAGGTAAAACGTTCTTGTTTATCACTGTTAGCGTTATCAGCATTTTTATCTACAGGGCTATCAGTTGAGATAATAACTTTGTCAAAGAAACGTTCAATTCCGCCACCTTTTGTTTCTCCCGCTGATGCTTGGTTTGGTCCACCAGAGCTACCGCCACCTTGAACAATTTTTTCAATAACTGGTGCAAGTGCTGGTGCATCAAGGTATTGTAAATGATAGACGTGGAGAATTGATTTTCCTGAATCAGGTGCAACATCAATATATTTTTTAATAAAATCTTTTAATCGCTCCACTGCTTGTGGCCGTCCAAGAATAATAAGTTTATTTAAGCGAGGTTCGGCGATAATTTTGGTGAATCCTGAAAAGTAAGGAATTTCTTTTGTTTTTTTGGTATCAAGACGATATGGATTGTTGGCATCTTGTTTAATGAGCTGTTCATTAATCAGTTGAGCAACAATTTGTGCAGAAGTATGGCGAAGGGGAAGAATATCAATTTTTTCTTGGAAATTAGCTTGATCAAGCTCAAGAATAATTTTCATAACGGCGCGAACATCATTTGCTTTTGCAACAATCAACAAGCCATTAGTTGTTGAATCACCTTTGTATAAGGCGTTGTCAGGCAAAATATCTTTAAGTATACCATTGATCTCATTTTCTGGTTGATCAGAAATTTTGATATTTGATAAATAATAAAGATAACGAATTGGTTGATTACTGTCTGGTAAATCATCAGGATGAACACCAATATATGTTGGAACTGGTTCGCGTGATATTTCTTTTCCTGAGCGTACAATTCTGATGGTAGATTCTTGTGGAACTATAAAAAATCCAGCGCCATCTAATAATGTCTTAAGAATTTCCCATGCTTGCGAGAGAGTCACTTTTTTGTCGATATGCAGTGTTACTTTTACATTTAAAATGTCACCAGGAGGGAATATAACGTTAAGATTTTTTAATGCTGCTAATTGATTAATGATGGTGATAATGTCTTCATTTTCATAATTAAAATTGAAATCGGCAACATCTGTTGCTGATTCTACTTCTGTTTCATCGCAACGAGTTAACGATATAGTACATAAACTAGCAAAGATTATTAACAAGAGAGCTGTTCCCGCGCTCGTCCTGAGCCTGTTTAACCCCATCTTCAGTTCCTTCAGACGGGGACCCCGGTTTGGAGTGAAACGAAAACTGGGGCAAAAGGATTTCTTCGAGCGCTCAAAGATACCCTTCGACGAGCTCAGGGCGAGCATAGGGAGAAAATTATTTGAAAGGAACTTTATGTGTAATTGTTTCATTATTTTCATGTACCTTGCCCCCTAGGTGGTAGTGCTTTCTATTTTTGGTAATAATGTAGAAATAGTAAGGCTCACTTCAATTGTTCTTGGTTTCTTTTTTGATTGAGTAATTTCAAGTCTATTAGTTGCTACGCGAGAGTTTTGTTCAATTTCTTGTAGCAACTCTGTAAGATCTTTCATAGACATATCTTCAAATTTTGCACTCAATTCACTTTTTCGATAATTTTCTTCAAGATCTGCAGTAGATGTTTCTTCTGCAACTTCTTTATCTTTAAGATTTAGTTTAACCAAAAGATTTTTAAAGTATCCACCAATTTTAAAATCCATATCTTTTGCAAGTGTTTCTTCCACCATTGAGCGTTGCTGTTGCACAGAGGATGCTTTTTCTAAGATGGTTAAAATTTCTTCACGTGAGCTGTTTATATTTTTTATTTTTCGTTGTAATGTACCAACTGATCGGTAGTAATAAAAAATGATGAGTATGCATAGCAATACGCATCCAACAGCATATCCAATCATGTAATAGGAGAAGGTTTTTGAATCTATTTTATTAATAAAATTTTTTATTGGTTCAAGAAACGTCAACGTCATGAGAGCTCCTCATTTTTTGCTAATGGTATCTTTAGGGTAAATTGTGGAGTTTCAGGCGATTCAAATGGCTTGAACAGCTTTGATTGTGCTAATTCACGTCCAAGAACTTTAAGAGCGTCATGGTCTTTAACTTCAGCTTTGATTGTTAATGTATCTTCATCAATACTGAGTTGTTCAATGTTGAAACCGGTGCTTTTTTTATCAATTTTTTCAACAAGTTCACGTAAATATTGTAAGAAAGATGCGCGCGATTGTTGTGAGAATGCAAACCATCTTTTTTTCTGTTCTTCCACTTCTTGTTCTGCCTCATCAATTGCATCGCTTAAATTGGATTCACCTTCTAATGTTTTAAAGGTAGATGTAAGTGCTGAAAGAGCTTCTTGTTCAGAGAGATGAATCTCTTTTTTAAGTTTGCTTGTTTGTAATGAATAGTGAGTGATAAGTGTTGTAAATAGGCCTATCGTAAGAACAACAAGCACAATTAACTGTTTGAGGAGCAATGAATTATCGGCTGATTTAAATTCTTTTTGTGCAAGATTATAATCAACTGTTGTTGGCAATGGTAATGAGGCACTGACGCTGATAACATTAATAGGAGTTATACTGTTAACATTTTTGATAGTAAGTGCTGCAGTTTGATTTATATAGTCAGGATTAAAAAGTTCGCAAGGTACTTTGCTTTTTTGACCAACAAAGTTAATGAGTCCTTTAATAAGAGCTCCTTTACCAAGAAAAATAATTTTTGTTATTGGCTGTTGATTAAGAAATTGTCGAGAAAATGCATTGAGTGTAAAATCTATAGAATTCCACCAATCTGAAACATTTTTTTCTACAGCTGATGAATATTCAGGAGTGTCATTTGCTTCAAGACCAAATCGTAGAAGATGATCAACAACTTCTTGAGGAGTTTTATTGAGGTCTTGAGCAATTTGTTTTGTTAAAGCAATGATACCTTTTGGGATCGTACGCATTGTTTTTAACTGCCCATTAATAATAAGAATGATATTTGTTGTATAGGAAGTTATATACATGAGTATAGCGCCACCTGATAGTTGTTTGTAAACATCTATTTGCTGATAAAGACCGTATAGGGCAATAATATCAATGGTGATTACATCTGGTTTTAATCCTACTGCTTCAAACATTTGTATATGTTGTATGATGTGTTGTTTTTGAACAGCAGTTATCATAATTTCTGAACTTTTTTCTTCAGGAATCTCTCGTGTAATAACAAAATCAATAACAGCATCACGAAGTGAAAATGGTAGGAGTGGTTCTATTTCAAACCCTACAACCATGCTGATTTTTTCACGTGACGTAAATGGTAATTTAAGTTCTTTAAATACTGCAACAGAACTTGGTAATATAGTATGTATTTCATCATATTTACCAAGTTTAGAAAAAATAGATTGCAAAGCAGGAGATGTTTTTTCAAGATTTTCTTCTGATATCTCTTCTGGTATTGTTTCTTCAATCACAAGTTCGATGGTGCTCGTAGTCCCATTGATACGCGTTTTTGTTGCAATGATACTTGTTTTATTAATCTCAATACCAATAACTGTTTTTGGAAAAAGATAATAAGAATGTATTTTTTCTGGTAAAAAAATGTCTTTAATCAGTTGGCTCATGCTGCAACCTCCTTGTCATTCAAAAAGTCTGTGAGGGCCAGTTGTGTGCGTTTTTTGTTGTGCATTTTTTCTATCAGACTATTGTTGTGAACTGTTTGAGTTGTCGGAGCTTCTTGTGGTGCTTCCTGTTTTTCTTCTTCTTGTTTTTTTTGATGACGTTCAAAAATAAGCCCTTCAACAGATCCTTGCGCTCGTAATGCTTTGTCGCGGAAGAATAAGCGATCAATAGGGTCTTGTTGGCTGGTCACATAATCCATAGCATCAACTGTTGCTTGATAGTCTGCCAAATGATCACGATTATATGATTGCATATCTTCATCTTTAAGTGATTCTATGATGCGAGTTGAAATGAGCACAAGAAGACTATTTTTTGTGAGCGTTTTCTTTTTATTTTTAAAGAACCAGCCAAGGATAGGAATGTCGCCGAGTATTGGCACTTTGCTTTCAACATACTCTGTATCATTCTTAATTAAACCACCAATTGCAAGAACTTCTTTATTTGCAACAATAGCATTGGTGTAAATCTCTCTTGTGTTTTGTGTAGCATCTGTTTGATCAACAAGATTGGTAAACTGATTGATTTTGATTGCTATAGCAAGGTTAATCATCCCATCTGAGTTAATATGCGGTGTGATTGTTACTTCAAGGTTTGCCTGATCAGCATCAAAAGCATCTTGATTAGTTCCTCCTGCTACAACCTGCGCTGTTACGATACGGCGTTCTTCACCAATTTTAACGGTAGATTTAGCATTGTTTGTAGCAAGAATAAATGGATTAGAGATAACTTCAGCATCAGTTACTGTTTGTAGTGCTTGGAAAATACCCCACACACCAAAAGCATCTTGACCAAGCGTTAAGAGTGATGTTCCTGGAACAGCGCCTGTAACAAGATTGACAAGATTTCCAAGTAATCTATTGGTACCACTTGTAGGATCAGGATTTGCAACGATTCCTGAAGTTCCATATAAACCTGATGTTTGGAATTTAATATTGTTACCAAGTAAACCGTTTGGTCCTGGTTCTTTACTACGCAATTGCGCACCTAAACTTTTTGTATCAGTAAGATCAACGGTTGCTATCAATACTTCAATAGCTGCTTGTGGTTGCCGTGCATCAAGCTGAGCAATAACTTTTTGTGCTTTTAAATAATCTTCATAATGACCTTTAATGATCAGTTTATTTGTTTCTTTTTCAGGGATAAAGGCCATTGGTTTCATGTATTGATCTTCACCACGCACACCACCAAATTTTCCTGCTTCTGTATCTTGGCCAAATGCGGTGAGCTTGGTCATGATATCAGCAATTGTTTCTGCATCTGCATATTTAAGTTGGTATGTATAGAGTGGAGAGTATGCTTGATCAAGTTCAACATCAATATACTTCATAATAAATTGTTCAATTTTTTTAATTGAATTACTTGGTCCGAGCAAAATAAGTGTGTTAGTGCGAGGATCAGCAATCATGCGAGTGTTCTCTGGAAAAAAGAGAGAGGTTGGTTGTTTTTTAGTAAAGAATCGTGATTGTGGTTCTTCTTTGGGTAATAATTCTTTATAGAGTTCTTGTACTTGTCTTGCATCAGCATTGCGCAACTTAAGCACTGACATTGATTCTGGTGTACTAACTTTATCAAGTTCTTTAACGATTGACATGAGCATTTTGATGTTATAAGACTTATCAGTCAAAATAAAGCCTTTATGTTCTTTGAGTTCAATGAGCCCTTGTGAGCTGCTACTTCTGAGTGGATTTATAATTCCCATGATAGTATCTGGTGATGCATTTTCGAGAAAATAAACATATCGAATAAGTTCATCGGTGTCAGGAAGTGTTGCAGGGTCAACACCAATAAATGTTGGAAGCGCTGCTTTACGTGCAGACTCTATGGTAGTGATACGAAATATTTTTGGATCTGCTTGTGGTGTAACGGCAAAACCAGCAAGATCAAGGAATGTAACAAAGAGATTCCATGTTTCTTTTTTTGAAAGAGGCTGATTTGTTTTAAATGATATCTTGTTATTTTTTATTGCTTTTTTGCCTTGTGGCAGTGGATTGATCGCATCATCGGTGATTAAAGTTATTTCGAATATATCTTCAATCTGTTTAGCAAAATTCTCAAGGCCCGCATTTTCAAAATTAAGTTCTATGCTGTCTTCTTCATCTTCATCATGTATAGGAGCAGGAGGTATTTCTATCGGTTGGGCTGCTAAGTTTGGTGCAGCAGGTTTTTGTGGTTCAACAAATGGATCAGTATACTGGTGCGTAAGTTTTGGTGCATTAGGAGTTTGAATACGTTCTTGCATTTGCGGCAAGCCGACAGTTGCAGGAGCGGTTGCCGCTTGCATTAATTTTGTTCTGTTATCTTGTTGCTCTTGTTGGTACGCATCAATATTCATATGCGTTTTAACGTTCTTCTTGACGACAGTTTTATCTGCCGACTTTTTTTTATTACGATAACGTTTTCTACTGCCTGTGTGCGTGACGCTTGCAACAGCAAGCATCAATAAAAAACAGAGATGGATGGTACGTTTATTCATATTTTTACTCAGTTCAACTGCTGCTATGCATTAAAGATCGACCTTGTTGAAACATTCTTTGATGGTCTTCTCTTTTTATTTTATCTACCGTAGGAGCAAATGCATGTTGTTGTTGTTTAATAGTTTCAGTTTTTTTTACTTGCCCTTCGACCTGCTCTCCGTAGCCTTGGCGTGGGAGAGAGTTTGGAGAGCGAAGTAGGGTGTGTTTTTCTTCTGTGTTATTATGCTCTTTTTCTGTTGTAGTAAAATCTTCTAATGTATAGACGATTTCCATTTCTCTATTTTTGCGGATCAGTTTTATAGTTACGGTGTTGCCTGGTTTTAATGAAGTTACGTTTTTATAAATTGCAAGACGTTCTTCTGTTGTTTGCGCAGGAATATTATTAATGGAAGTAACTATGTCACCATTTTGTAACCCGATGAGCTGACCAAATGGAGATTTGGTGAGATTTCCAATTCTCAGCCCAAGACTTTTACCTTGTTGGTATGCGGTTGTTGCGTTGAGAAGATCAATGCATTCAGTTAAGTTTTTAACATGTTCAACAAATGCTTTTGGATTAATAAGATAGGTATTTTGTCCTGTTTTTTTAACAACTGTTTCCCATTCATGAGAGAGTGAATATGCAGGATCAATTTTGGTATCTTGTTCACGCAGGTATAATACTTCTTGTTGGCCGTTGAGACGTAAGAAAATTATTTTATTTTTAAAAATACGTATTAACTGCGCATCTTGAATAAGATCACCAACTTTATAGGTTCCCTCTTGCATTGTTTTATTATCTTGAATCATTGCTCTGTTTTTTGAATCATTAGAACCTACAACAATAATTCCTTTCAGTGTAACCTGCAGAGGATCAAGAAATTCAGGTTCAACAATTGCAGGAATAACTATTTTTTGTTGCGCTGGAGGTTCTGGGAATGGAATGGTTGATTCAAGTTGTTTTATTCGCGGTAGCTCTTTGCTATACGTACCAAAAAGATCATCTTCATATATTTTTCTGATATTAATAGCAACTTTTGATTCTTTTCGTGGTAATGCTTGAGACGGTTCAATATCTTCGCGGTGTGGAATTTTGACACTTGATATAAAAATAAATGCAAAAGCAGCAAGGACTAGAGAAAGCAGTCCAAGATTTATAATCCAAAAAGGATGTTTCATTGCGCATTCCTTGCATTATTTTTTTATTTTTTCACAATAGCGTTCTTGGCTTACCCTTGTCAAGTATACCAATAGATCTGTTTTTTAAGAAGATGAAAAAAAATATTACTTTTACGGCGTAGGAATGGTGTTTATTATTTTTTTAATAATATGATCAGCAGTGACATGATCAGCTTCAGCTTCATACGTTAAATGCATTCTATGCCGCAGAGCAGGGAAACACACAGCTTTAACATCATCTGGTGTTACATAATGCCGTTTAGCCAAAAATGCATGTGTTTTTGCTGCATTATATAACGCAAGTGTTGCACGCGGTGAAACACCATAATTAATATATGATGCAATGTCTTGTAATCTATATTCTGCAGGTTTGCGTGTCGCAAAAACAATTGCAAGGATGTACTGTTATTATTTTTTCATCAACGTACACCGATTGCGTTAATTGTTGCGATTCAAGAATGTCATTTTTAGTTAACACTTGCATGATTGGGCTTGTGGCAACTGAACGGTTTAAAATTTCAAGTTCTTCAAATATCGTTGGATAATCAACATGAATTTTAAACAAAAAACGATCAAGTTGCGCTTCAGGCAAACGGTATGTGCCTTCTTGTTCAACAGGGTTTTGTGTTGCAAATACTAAAAATGGTGCATCAAGTTTGTACGTATGCGATCCGATAGTTACTTGTTGTTCTTGCATTGCTTCTAATAGTGCTGCTTGAACTTTTGCTGGAGCACGATTAATTTCATCAGCAAGAATTAAGTTGGCAAAAATTGGTCCTTTTTTTGTTTCAAAATCATGTGTTTTTGGATTAAAAATTAAGGTGCCAATTAAATCTGATGGTAATAAATCTGGTGTAAATTGAATTCTATTAAATGTAAGGCCCAGTGCAGATGCAGCAGCTTTGATCATGGTTGTTTTTGCAACGCCTGGAACACCTTCTAAAAGAATGTGACCTTTGCACAAAATGGCGTTAACAATGAGATCGATGATGTGATTTTGCCCAACAATAACTTTGCCTATTTCTGTTGGTAAATCTTTAAAACGGTTACTTTCTAATTTAATTTGATCAATAATTGTTTGATTTGGAACGGTATTATGTATCATGGTTTGCTCCGCGCTCGAAGATATTTAATATATTTCGACTTTAAGGATAGCTTCTTATAAAATAGTTTTATGTATGTAGTAATAACGTTACCACGATCTTGTAATCAGTTCAACAAGGAGACTTATGATTCTTTCTGGAAATGAAATTAGACGCCGTTTAGGAAAAGATCTTTCCATAGAACCGTTTAATGTATCGCAACTCGGTCCCAACAGTTATAATTTGCGTTTGCATAATGAGTTGATGATATATGATGAACCTCATCTTGATATGAAAAAAGAGCACCAAATTAAAACTCTCACTATTCCTGAAGAAGGACTGTTATTAGAAGCTGGGCAACTGTATTTGGGCAGAACTGTTGAATACACCAAAACTGATACATTGGTTCCCATGATTGAAGGGCGTTCATCAATTGGCAGATTAGGATTATTTATTCACGTAACTGCTGGATTTGGTGATGTTGGTTTTAAGGGGTATTGGACGCTTGAAATATTCTGTGTACAACCAGTGCGCATTTACGCAGGCGTTGAAATATGTCAGATTTTTTATCACACCATTGAAGGTGATTACGCAACATATAACAGTAATAAATATCAAAATAATCGCGGCATTCAGCCGAGTATGTTGTATAAAGATTTTCAAAAATAATTTACACATGAATGGGGGATTTTTATGAATAGCGCATCTACGATTGCTAACGGATTGTTAGCAATATCTTTTTTAATGAATGTTGTGTATGTATCTGGCATGGAGATAGAGAAACAAGAGATTATAATACCACCATTGCCATATGATTTGGCACTATCAATCATTCATGTAAATAAACCTTTGGAAGATGTTGTTAAGGCTACATTGGCATTGCGTTCTACTTGCAGATATTTTAATGCAAATATATTGCCTGTTGAGATTGGTAAATCTTGTAAACACTATGATATTGCAGAAAAAAATAAGGTGATGGAAAAATTGTTATGTAGCATGAATGATTTTAATTATTGGAATAAACGTCAAGCAGCTTTTTTATTAACTTACGCTGGCGCGGATAATCAGGCATGTGGTTATTATTCTTTATTATGTAGGGCAATACATCGAAAAGATAAAGAGATGCTTATTGCGTTATTTGAAAATAATACTGATCCAAATCAAAGAAGATCGATGCATACGGAACCAGATTGGTTTCAAATTAAAGATATTGATATTGCAAAGATGTTTATTACTAAAGGCATTGATATTAATGCAGAAGGTGATAGAAGTCATCCAAATATTTTATGGTTTACCCTTTTACATAATTCTTTACCGAAATTTATACAATTTTATTTACAAAATAAGGTTGATGTGAAAAAAAGAAATGTTGATGATTGGTGTATATTGCATAAATTTGTTAGTTGTTCATGGAATTGTCTTGCCCGAGAAGATTATATAAAAATTGGTGAGTTGTTGTGCAATGCCGCTCCTGAACTGATTAATGCGAAAGATAAAAAAGGACAGACCCCCCTTGGTTTGGCCTATGAAAGATTAAATAGAAATAACATAAGCAAGAGTGAAAAGAAGACGTTCAATGCTATTATTGTATTGCTCGAAAAGCATGGTGGCAAAAGGTCTTAGAAATGTTTAAAAAACAAAGGAGAGATTGTGATGATGAGAAAAATAATTTTGTTACCAGTAATGTTGTTGGTATCTCATGGTATTACTTTGAGTATGATGCACACAAAAAAAATAATGAAAGATGTGTCGCGTAAGCAATTGAATCGAAGAGCATTGTATACTGGATTGCAAGATGATGTAAAAGATGCTGCACATTTGAGAAATGTGAGCACACCAAGTAATTTGATGGATAAGTGGGATAAGCAACTGATACGTGAAGCTTACATAGATGCTATTTATAAAGAAGCGCAAATGCGGACTATGTGTGAAATTGCTGCTCATCCTAATTTAGATCATTTTCAAAAAAGAGCTTTACGCGATCAAGTGCCTCATGTGGTAAAAGAAAATAAAGAATAAAATTATCATTTTTTTGATATGCAAAACCCGCCTCAGATAATTCTTTGGCGGGTTTTGTTATTTTTTTGAACGAGCTATTTTTTTAGTTTTTACTTTTTTTATATCTGACCTGAGTTCTGCTTCAATATCTTCTATAGTGGGTAAGCTTTTCTCTAATTTTTTAGGTAATTTTTCTACTATTTTTGTTACATATTCAGCCACGCCGATTGGTTTTTTAACATCGCGCAGAGCATATTCTACCTTGAGTTGATTTTTGCTTTTGCATAATAAGATGCCAATAGAAGGGTTATCAGTAGACTGTTTGAGTTGATCATCAATAGCTGAAAGATAGAAGTTTAATTTACCTGCATATTCAGGTTTAAAATCAGTAGTTTTCAGTTCCACTACGCAATAACAACGTAAATGAATATGATAGAAAAGAAGATCAAGATAATAATCATCTCCTGCAATATCTAAATGATATTGTCTGCCAATAAATGCAAATCCTTTACCAAGTTCTAAAAGTAATTTTTGAATGTGGTTAATTAAACCTTGTTCCAATTCTAGTTCACGGTATCCGGCCGTTAAGGTTAAAAAGTCAAAATTATAGGGATCTTTAAGCGTTTCTTGAGCAAGAAAAGATTGTGGTTCAGGGAATTGTTGTTTGAAATTTGTGATTGCTTTGCCATGTCTTTTATAAGCTTTTGACTTAATCCAATCTTCCAGGGCGGCTCTACTCAAACCATGTTGAATTGTCTGTTGGGCATACCACAGGCGTCCTTCTAAATCTTTGATTTTTGTGATGATTAAAATATTGTGGCCCCATGGGATATTAACGATTGGTAGCATGTTATCGAGTCCAACAGCCTGTTGGATTCTTGGATATGCAAGATAAAAAGAGCGCATATTGAATATATTTGCTCGTGAGAAACCTTGCATGCCGGGAAAGGCATTTTGAAGATCTTTGCAGAGCTTTTCTATAATTTGTGCTCGCCAGCCTTCTTCTTCTTGTTTTTCTACAATCGCTTTGCCAATATCCCAATACAGTTGAATAAGTTCTTTGTTGACAGCAAGAGATGCTTTCAGCTGCGCTTGTTGAACTTTCTTTTTGAGTTGTTCAAGAAATGATAGATAAGGAGAGAGAGTTGTTTTTTTAATCATTGTTATTCTTTATCTTTAAAATAAGCAATTTCAGTTGTGATTGGCCCTTTAGTTAACCCACGAATAAATTGGTAAATATATGGATTATCTGATTCCCATATTGTCTTTGCATCACCAAAGTATCTGATTTCGCCATCATGCAGTAGTGCAACTTTATCTGCATATTTGAATGTTTCAATATCATGAGAAATAATAACAGAGGTTATTTTGAGGCGTTTTTGCATATCAAACATAAGTTCATGAATAACGCGGGAAGTGATAGGGTCAAGGCCTGTTGTGGGTTCATCGTAGAGAATAATTTCAGGGTTAGTAACTAATGTGCGTGCTAAACCAACGCGTTTGCGCATACCACCAGAAAGTTCTGAAGGATATTTATGTAATGTATCTTCTGGAAGTTGTACGAGTGATAATTTTTCTTTAACAATTGGCAAAACCTCTTCATATGACATTCCTTGTTCAATGAGTGTGATGCCAATGTTTTCAAAAACATCTAAAGAATCAAGAAGTGCTGCAAACTGGAATACGTAACCAAATTTTTTGTAACATTCATCAAGTTCGCTATCTTTGAGTGTTGTGATATCAAGGCCATCAACAAGTATATGGCCTTTTGTTGGTTTGATCAGGCCAATGATTTGCTTAAGTAAAACTGATTTACCTTCACCAGATCGGCCAATAATAACGGTCATGAGACCTTCTGGAATTTCAAGATTTACTCCACGAGAAACCCAGTGATCATCAAATTTTTTATAAAGATCAACAACTTTAATTTTGGTTTTATGACCGTTTTCTTTTTTCATAGGATGATCTTTACATGTGCTCGATGAGTTTGGTTAAGAAGTAATTGGTGACTAATATAAGTATTGAACTGATCACAACGCTTTGTGTTGTTGCGGTACCAACACCACGCGCACCGCCTTGCGTGTACATTCCCTTGTATGTTCCAACCCATGAAAGAATTAAACCAAATACTGCAGCTTTTTTTAAACCACCTTTAATATCAGTTAGTTCAACATAATTACGAATACTACTTTCATAATCTTCTGGGCTTAATTCTAAGACATGCACACATACTATGTAACCACCAACAATGCCAAAAAACATACAAAACAATGATAAAAATGGCAAAATAAATGTACTTGCAATCATTCGTGGAACAACAAGATACTGGAATACATTAATGCGGAGTGTTGTTAATGCATCAACTTGTTCGGTGATGATCATAGTTCCAATTTCAGCGGTTATAGCGGATCCTGCACGCCCGGTTACCATGAGTGCTGTCAGCACTGGCCCAAGCTCACGGATAAGACCAAGTGCAACAATTGCGCCAATAAATTGTTCTCCACCAACACGTTGGAACCCAATATACGTTTGTAGGGCAAGTACCATTCCGGTGAATAAACCAGTTAATAAAACAATGCTGAGTGATTCAACGCCGATACGATTTATTTGAACAAAAGTTTTTGAAATTTTTAATTTTGAAGTAGCAGCGGTTTTGATTGCGTGCAGAAAAAAAAGGGTAAATTCACCCGTATATGTGCATATATCTAAGGTTGATTTACCCAAAAAATTAATAAATCGAATTAACACACTCGATCCTTTTTTATTTAGGCGCTCACCCTGAACTTGTTGAAGGGTTAAGCGCTTTAATTCTTTGACAAGCTCAGAATGAGCGCTTTAATCCATATCTTCCGGCATAGAATTTTGTTGAGGCATTTGCTGTGTGATCATTCTATTAGGAGCTAAATATTTAAATTTTTTATATTCAGATGATTTCATGAGAGATAAGAACATTGCCCCAAGTATAAAAATGGAACCAAGAATCCAGGTGATTTTTTGGAAGATATCTTGACCTCCGCTACCACCAAAAATCATTTGCGCTCCACCGCCAAGACCACCAAATCCTAAGCTACTTTTACCTTTTTGCATGAGAATAATAATAACCAGCAAGAAGCAATTGATTAAGTATAATGTGAGTAAAAATCCGTACAACATTTGTTTTCCTTCTTAATTGATCGGTTGTTATGGTGAGTATAGCATGTTTAAAATTTTTATAAAATGAGAGTAAAAGTTCACTCTGTAAACAGTTTATAGATTTAGGTGTGTAAAGTTGATAATATGGTTGTTGTTTATTTATGCAAAAAAGAAATAAATAGCGCAAGTAAGTTTTACACAACACGTAACAAAGGGTTTTTGTGATACACAATATGAAATTTTTCATAATAGTTATATTGAGTTTTTCTGTTCCAGTTCAGGCTATGAAAAGACTGAGAGAAGCAGAAGGTAAAGATTGGGATAATAAATTAAGTTTTTGGGATGATTGTACTGCTGGAAGAGAGTATAAAATGAGTCTTAGTCAGGCATATTTTTTACCCGAAAAAGATCAGAACCGTTTTAGAATTTTCAGCGATTATTTACTTTGGGCAAAAAGAATGAATAATGATGCAGGTGTGATAAAAGATGTAACCGATCGTATTTTGCGGTATTCCAATGCGTTTATTATTTTATCGGATAAGCCATTTATAGATGCAGTTAAAAAGTTGGATATTAATGAGTCAGATGTTTTATATTTAAGTAAAGGTCAAAGACAGGGTTTGTGGTATGTATGCAATAACCTTCATGAGGATGTTATTACGATACATCAACCAGCAGAGTTTTCACAAAAAATGGTTCAAAATATTATGAGCTTGCCTATACCAATTAAAAATAAAATTTCTGAAAAATATGGCAAGACAATACATGCTACGACAAAACACAAATTGCTTTGTGGAGCTTTGTGTTTGGATGATAAAGACAATAGATGTAAATGTATAAAAGCTATTATGTGTTGCTCAAGCCCTCTTCTTGCTGTTGTGATGGATCTGTTGGTGAAGTTTCCTCTTTTTACATCTGTGCTCTTAGGTTGTAGTACTTATGTATACAAAGAAGATCTATATGCAGCATGTAATTCTAATCTTTCTATATTTTGTGAAACATCTGAACAGGCAGAGGAACGGCTTAGATTAGTAGAAATTCCTTTATTACAAGAAATAGAATGTGAGATTGCTGAGATATAATAGAGAAGAGACTTACCATTACTGAGGAGGGTTGTGCAATGAAGCTGAAAAGACTCTTTTTATATGGCTACTTGGGATGTTATTTCTTTGGTTCATTTTCTATGGAAAACAGCGCTGCTCAAAAAAAGATTGATGATGAAGTTGCGCGTGTTTGTGAACTGATTGAGCAAAACCATTTAAACAAATATCAAGAATATTGGCCGGTTGTTAGACGCTATTATCTTTATTGTGATGCTATTTCTTTAAATAAAAATCAAGTTGCGGGTGAAATTAGTATCATAGAATACTATATGATGAATGATGACAATAAAGAGCGTGTGTTGGAAAAACTTGTAGAAAAACATTGGTACGTGGCTCTTTTGATGAATATGTCAGTAGATAAAACAATAGCAAAAATTAATAGAGTAAGAGGTTCTAAGATTGATGAGCGCTGTGATCAATGTGTAAAGACATTGTTTGAAGGCACTGATGTCAGAGTTGCAGACGGTATGATATATAATCGTGTTATTGAACATTTTTATAATGAATTAGATGGTTTTAATACATCTTTGGAGAGTATTCCGCAGGAATTGCGGAGCATATATTTTACGGTTTTAAGAGGGGCTGATCAGATAGCATCATCTTCTTTAGCTTTATCAACTGATGGTCAATATGTGTGTGCAACTGACTATCACAATGTTGATACAATATGGAATACAACATCAGGTGAAGTTATTACAGATAAGATTGATAAGGTAGTGTGGATTCCCGCCGAAAGAGATAAAGATTGGTGGGGATATGAACAATCAGGAGAAAAATATTCTGTTGCTGCGGGACCTTGTCATGTCACAATAAAAAATTTGCCAATATTAGATATGATGCAACAGTCTTCTTGTCATATTGGTTGTGATACTAAAATGATAACTTTATTTAAAAAACCAGATATCGCATTATATTTTTATCAAAAGGCATTTGAGAACAGTAAAAATAGTTTGGCAGAACTAATTGCTTTGCGTGATTCAAAACATCTTGCTGAAATGAGAGGTTTTTCCAAGGAAAATCTTAAACAATGTATTGCAAAACAAATATGTGAATTAACTGCAACAACTACACAATAATATTTTTAAACTGCTCAAATTGTGTACTTGCACCGCCTATCAAAAAACCATTGATATGCGGTGTTTTTTTTAATGAACTGATATTATTTTTATTAACGCTGCCACCATATAATAGTTGAATATCATAATCAGGCAGCTGTGTATGAACAAAATCAGAAAGCCATGCAAAAAGAGCATTGAGCTGTTGTTGTTCGGGAATAATACCTGTTCCGATTGACCACACTGGTTCGTATGCAAACATAATTTTTTTTATTTTTTCTGTCTGTTGTTTGATGGCATTAATTATTGGAAATAGTTGCTCAGTTAAAATGTTAAACGTTTTATTGTTGATAAAATCTTGGTGCGTTTCACCAATACAGATGATAGGAATAATATTGGTTGCGTATAAAAGGTATATTTTTTTGATGATTTGTTCTGTTGTTTCATTGTAATATGTGCGACGTTCACTATGACCAACAATGCAATGGGTTACTCCAATTTCTGCAAGAGATATAGCAGAAACTTCACCAGTATATGCTCCTGTTGCATATTCCGAGCAGTTTTGTGCACCAATCATAATATTTGTATTTTCGAGGACATTGCTCATTGTTGCAAGAGCATCAAATGAAGGGCATAGGATAATATTTGCATGAGATGTAATTTGTTGCAGCGCATCTTTATTCTGTATGCAGAAAGCGATGCTGTGATTAAAAGAGAGGTTCATTTTCCAATTTGCTACGTATGTATATTTCATAATTATTTTTTTTGAGTTCGTATGCTTCGACAAGCTTCCTCCTTCGTTAAAACTTCGGAGGACACAGCACCACGAACGGGTTTATAATTTTTATATTTTATTCGCATTGCCTGTCCTACGAAGCCTTGGCGTAGTAGGAAGCATGTCGAAATGAGCGAACAGTTTTTGCTTTTGATGTTATCATGAATGTTTTTGTAAGATCTATATATTTATGGTATAAAAAACCAACGGTTTAATTTTTGCTGAAGGAGCGTTATTGTATGGAAGTCATAAAAAGTTTTTCTTTGTGTATTGTGTTATTGAGTTCATTTACTATTTTTCCCATGGAACATGAATGTCTTGCTGAAGTAGGAAATATAGCTATTGAAAATCCAATGTTTGGTAGTGTTGTTCAAGATAATATTTTGCAGAAAATTTGGGATAAGATTGATAGAGATTATGTAAAAGTTGGCGATAGTGTAATGAACCGTTATCCATACCTAAGACCATTGGTGGGTTCAGCATTAAGTTTGTGTAGAGCGTATTGTATTACTCCAGAACAAGCAAAAAATGTGTTGTGGAAGATAGAAACAGATGTTGCATTAGAGATTAATGATAAAAAATATGGAAAAAGTATATTGAATGAACTTGCTGTTGGTCATTGGTATGTGCAATATCTTATGCAAGTTTTAGCAGATCGAGCTGTTTGTACATTGGAGGGTGTAACTGGTTTAAACATTGATGCATTGCATCATAATACTCATGAAGAACTTGTACAAGAAATTGCTTTTTCTAAAGCTCGCACAACAGTTTTTGATAAAAATCTTGGTCAAAAACTGATAGATATTGTTCCACAGACTATATCAGATATACATTTTACTGTTTTATATCATCCGCATGGTAATGTGAATCCGGATTCTTTACAGATGTCTGATGATGATAAATATTTGCAAGCAAAAGCTGATAACGGTGTTTTTGCAGTGTGGGAAATGCACACAGGGGAGATTATTAAAGCAAGTCAGATTGATGTAAAGCAATGGAACCGTGTAAAAACAAGTTATATTGATGATAATCATCAAAAACGATCTTTGTTTGGAGTGTATGCTTGTGAATCTGTAGAAAGATATAGAGTTGTTGATACAAATGATAACTATTGTGCCATGATGAGTGATGCTTATACGAGTATTGATTCAGAATTTTTACCTAAAGAAGCGCAAAATAATCCTCAAGCAATCATTGTATTTAAAAGGCCTCAAGAAGTGTCATATCTTTGCCAAAAAGCTTTTGATAACAGTTATACGAGTATTAAAGCATTACAAACTCTGCGTGATTCAGCAGCAATGGAAGCCATTACAGGATTTCCGCGAAAAAACCTTAAAAGAGTTATTGATAATCGTATAAAGGCACTTGAAGTTCCTGTTATCAAGTAAGACATAAACAATATTGATTTTCATGCCATCAATCAAAAAATATTGATTGGTGGTTTTTTCTTGATTATTAATAATCATTTTTAATGATACTATTATGAAGTTTTATAAAAGTATGTTTGTTACATGAACAGGAATATCGGTATGATAAGTAAAAAAGTGATTTGTTGTGCGTTATTATTATATATTTTCCCTGTCGCAGGATGTTTAAAGTTGATAGATCTTACAAAAAAGCCAATTGACATATCAAAACTTTCTTTAACTGAAAGAAAATTAAAATATGAACAAGATGTGGAAACTGTAAAAAAGACATTACATGAACGTCATAATACACGTCATATAACTGGTTTTAGTTCGTCTGGAACTACTTTTCTTTATTCTGTTTACACTGCAAAAACAGGTGTTGATTTTGATAATGCACTTACGGCAAAGGGAGAACTTTTTATACAATTGTATACTCAAGAGCAGATAGAAGATTGCTCCGCTTTGAGTATAGTCATGTTGGCAGAATATGTATCATTTGCAGCAAAGAAAAAGTTTATACAAAAATTGTTGAGTGGAATCTATTATGATGAGCGTGATTATGTTTCTCAATATACATTTACGTCAACGCCAAAAGACAAAGAAATTGCGTTTTTTACAAAATATAAAGAGTGTGCTCCGTCAGTTATGCGAGATATAGTGCCTTATATGTATGATGATAATTTTATGCCAGACATACCACAGGAGATAAAGAACTGTATAACAAAATTATTGTTCTGGCTTCAGTTTGATGCACAGGAATCATTGCTATAAAATCAGCTTTTGCATGATATTTTTTTTTGCGCTCACCCTGAACCTGTTGAAGGGTTAAGCGCTTTAATCCTTCGACAAGCTCAGGATGAGCGCGAGATCAAAAACAAGTAATTTTTATTTAATAAAATTTACTTGTTTTTTTCATTTTAAATTATTTAGGATATGCCAACTATTTCTTTTACCTCTTATTAAAAAAAGGGTTTCTTATGAAGAAAATATTATTACCTTTTTGTTTGTTTTTAAGCACTGTTACATTACATGGTATGGAATTGAGTAGCATGGCGTCCAATGGTGAAAACCATGAAGATAATAAAAAAATAATTTTACAGAATGATTTCAAAAACTTTTTAATTTGCCGATTACAAGAGTGTAAAAAGAAACCTTTTACAAATGATGATATACAGCATTTGCAAAATACATATAGTGAGATGACTAATAAAAAAAGTTTATCTATTCTTGGTGACTGTTTACATAGAGATGCATGTGATGAAGAGGGAGATAATTTTGTACATTATGCAGCAAGAAATAGATATTTAAACATGATAGAATGGGCGATTAAATGTATGAAACGCCCATTAAGCAGTCCAAATAAAGCGGGTAAAGAGCCTATTGATTTTTGTATTGATCAATTAATGCCAGATGCGTCTAAAGATAATAAAGAAGAGACAGAAAAGATATTTACTGCATTGGTTGTTGGTTATAGTAAAAATGATTTTGATTATGAACATCGCAGAAGTTTTGCAAAAAAAATAGTGGCTTTAGAGTTTGAGCATGTCAAACATGGCATTCCTTATCTGCCTAAAACAGATATACTAAAATCTTTTTGTAGACAAGATATTCAGTTGTCAGATATTTATCAGGAAGTATGTGATGAAGGCGGTAATACATTTACCCATATGCTTGTATCTCATCACTTATCTGATCTGTTATATACATTTCTCATAAAGCATTATATTACATTTGCAGTAAATAAAGAGAAAGAGGATCCTCTTACTCTTGCGCAAAAGAAACTTTTTGAAGTATCGCATAAACATTTTGAGCAATGTATTGCAAACAAGAGTTTTGATATGGCAGGAGTTTCTCAAGAAGATAATCAAAAAAAATGTTGTTATTATATGCTTTTAAATGTGCAAAGAAAGAAAGATCATAATACGGATTTTAAACAGTGTTGCGAGAAACATATTATTGAAAAAAATTAGTATGCAACGATGTGATACTTGAGGTAATTTGAGCGTTTGTTTTTTCATTTTAAATTGTTAAAATAAGCCCAATTATCTTTCATCTTTTATATTAAAAGAAGGTATCACATGAAGCATATAATATTACTTGTTTGTTGTTTGATGACGCATATAACAGTGCATTGCATGGAATTAGAAAGAAAAGATGAGTTATGTGAAAGTAGTGTAGATTATAAAGACAAAGAACAAACCCTTATTAATGATTGCAAAGATCAGCTTAAAGTTTGCTTAGAAAAATATAAAGAAAGTAATGAATTTAAACCCCAAGATATGGATAACATACTTGGGGTACTTGCTTATATAATTGATGAATCTGAGAATAATATTGATTATATACATGACACAAAGGATAAAGATGGTAATGGATTTTTTCAGTATGCGCTTAAAAAAATAGATTTGCCAATTATGCAATGGCTTATGGCAAAGGGAAATACAAAACATCATTCAGAAAAAGAATATGCTGATGTTATTGCATTTTGCACGGAACAGTTATCGCCAACTGAAGTGGAAAAAAGAGAGACTGTTTACGCTATACTTAAATCTATTATAGAGCATTATAAAACAGATGCTGGTTTTCTGAAACAAAGCAGAGAATATTATCTTCCTATAATGATCATGTTACAGTTGAAGCATAGAGTGCTCGAAACTAAGTTTGTTATTGAAGAGGAATTATTAACTCCCTTTGTGCAACAAAATGGATTATCTGACTTATATCAAACAACAGTAGATGTAGAAAATCAAGACAATAACACATTAGCACATATTATCGTGGAGCAACATGATGCTGATGAATTGCATAAACTTATGAATAAGAATTATATATCAAAAGAAGTAAGAAACAGTGCCAAAAGAACTGTTTATGATCTTGCATTTGATAAATTGAGAGTATTTACACAAAATACAACACAAACTGCGCTATACCCAGAAAAATCCAAAGGAGCTCGTTGTTGTTATTATATGCTTGATAAATATTTTGCAGGAGATAATTTTGATAAAAAGAAAAACTGTTGTGATAACCATCCTGTTCTTAAAAAATATAGCATTGATCCATTAAAAACTAGTCCATCTGTTTCTGTCTCATCTTCTATATCATCCTCTGAATCATCAAGTTCTGCAGAAAAGATTGCACGAGCGCCAGTTCTTGCCGATGAGCCTGAGCAAGGAAATTGTTGCACTAAATTATGTTATAGAATTCTAGGAACATCTCTGTAATGAAATACACAACAACAGTTTTTTTATTTTTTTTGTCATGTGCATCTCTCCATTCTATGGAGTTAGAGTTAGATCTAGTTCCTTTGTTGGAGAAAAAACCTGCGTTAGAAGAGAAAAAAAGAGACAAAGTTTTGCATTATTATGAGAAGGTCAATAAAGATGATTTGGTGGAGAAATTATATTTAGCACGACGTATGCCAGGTTTGATGTCATCGAAGATTGTTCGAAAAAAAATCATTGAATATATGATGCAAACAGAGAGTAATATAGATTACAAAATAGCATTGCATTATCAACATAAAATTGCTCTATTGCACAATAAAATAGATGAATTAACATCGCAAAAAAAAAGATGTCCGGATGTAAAAATTGGGGTTAATGATTGTATTAACGGAGTATATGGAGCAGCAGTTGGTGGATGTTGTGGTACCATGGGCGGAATGGGGATTGCATGCCTTGCATTGGCAATTAAAGCATATGTATGGCTTTGGTGTGATCCTCATAATAATCCAATTGTGTGTGATGCTTTGCTATGGGGTTGTCCTATTTGTACAGGTACTGGATGTGTGATTGGAACATGTATTGGAGCAAGTGGATTGTATGACAAAATAGAATGGGTGTAACGTGAGGTACGTAATTATTGCTTATTTATTATCATTTTCGGTTTTACATTCCATGGAAATTGTTCCTCTTTTAGAAAAAAAATCAGCGCAAGATGAATTAAGATATGAAACAAAGAAGGCATTGGTGCGTCATATGTCTTCTAAGCTTATTTTATTGGGCTATGTTACACGAATGCCGCATGATATATGGCGAGAAATGTATACAAAAATGGTTGATGTTATGTTTGAAGGTGATAAAGATTTTGAGGAAAAATTTTATAGTAAACCAGTTGAAGAAGCATTTCAGTTATATCACATGTTGAAAAAAACCGTTGGTTTTGATAAACCAATTGCTCCTCTTTATAAAATGAATCAAGAAAAACGTGATATTGTTTTAAGTGCACTTAATCCTTGGTATGGTGATTATGTAAATCCTATTTTGAGTATTAAAGAGCAAGAACAAATGCATGAGTTTGACGTAGATGTGAAGCAATATTTTCATGGAAAAAATGCGCACGTGATGTCTGAACATAGTAAATCGTCCTGCATGTGTTCATCGATGGTAGCTGTGATATCTGCTACTGTAAGTAGTGTTGTAGTTCCTATAGTTTTTCCATTGGTGTGTTGTATTGCTGGATCCAAGTTAGCTTGTTCTCCTGCGGTATTAGGAGGGGTTTTTGGAAGTGCTGGATGTATTTGTTTGACTGGGTGTTGTTGTTATGGAGTAGATGCTACAGTACTGTATTGTAATTCTAAAAATGTTACTTTGTAGTAATGAATTTTTTATTAATGAGAGCAATATGAAATATATAATTATTGCTTATTTATTTTCATTGTCTTTGTTACACTCCATGGATCTTGTCCCTTTATTAGAAAAAAACCTGAATCAAGAATCAGAAACATATTTTGAAGAAATATTTCCGTCTATAAAATTGTCAAAAATTGGCAAATATTATGAAAATTTATCACCTGATTGCAGAGGTAAAGTTATATTACGTATGTCTGAAAATGCATTAGCGCTTCACCGATTGGCTATGTGGCTACCACAAGAGGTTCAGAGGCATATTTTGGTATACATGTTTGGAGGGTATCAAAATGATAAAGTTGATTTGGCAGTAGAAAGGTTTTGTAGCACGCCGATTGGTGAAGCTGTTCAGGTGTTATATGATATTAAGCAGGCGATACGAGAAGAAGAACCAATAGCTCCGCTCTATGTGCTGGATACAGATGAACAATATATTTTTTTGAACAGACTTACTCCTTGGTATAGTGCTATTACAAATCAATTTATGGATGTGGAAGAACGGCAATGGGTGGATGAGTTGAATGAAGATGAACGAGTATATTTTAAAGACAAAGTAATACATAAATGTCCCAAGAAGTACAATCATATTTGTATACTTTGTATGGCTTGTATGGCAGGACTTTGTTTGGCAAGTACAGTAACATTTTTTTGTGGGTTGGGAAGCCTTTGTTGTGGTATGAATAGTAAATCAGTTCCATGGTGTATGGGTGGGATATATGCAGGAGGGTGTCTTGGGGGTTGTGGAATAGGGGCTTGTTGTTTATATCGTAATGAAACTAAGAAAGAAGTTCTGTAAGACCTTTTTTTCTTCGTAGTCGATGATAACTGACTGCAAAATGATGAGCATAATCACGCAATGCAATTAAAAGTTTGCCAACATTGCTGTGGATATCAAGACGAACACCTTCAGGAAATTGTGGCCCGAATATAGTCTCTTCCCGTTTTGCCAAACTCACAATTGGCGCATCAGGTAATATAGCGTACCCTGCGCTCAGTTGTCCTTTACCACCATCAATAACAATGAGGTCAGGAAGATCAGTTTTGTTTTTGTAGCGGCGCTGTATGATCTCTTGCAACGCTGCGTAATCATTTTGTTCGGTTAATGTTTTAATTTTAAAGTGTCTAAAACAGCTTTTTTCTGGTTTGCCATCGGTAAAACGTACGCAAGAGCCTACCAAAAAACTACTCTGAAAGTGTGAAATATCAAAACAGTCTATGGTGCGTATTGGTGTAGCAAATCCAAAGAACTTTTGTAAATCAGTGTTAATTGTGCTATCTGTTTGTGGTGCATATGGACGTGGTGTGCTCGCAACAAAAATATCGGTTGCAAACTTATCGGTACTAAAATGTGTGTTAAGTGTATTAAAAATAATATCAACGTTTTGTAAATATTCGTTGATCCGTTGTGCTTTCTCAAAAGCAAAGGTTGCAATATAGCTTTTCATCTGTTCTTTAATGTTTTGTATAAAACCTTCTTGGTTATTTTTTAATGCCTCTTTTGCAAGAGAAATCCTAAAGCAGTAATCCGCCATATCAAAGTCTGGCTTGCAGTTACCAGCACAGTTGCCGATATGGTAATCAAGACAACCCAGCTCTATTCTTTTATTACAGAGTTTAAGTCTGAAGGTATGCATTAAGAAGTTATATGCCTTGCGAGCAGGCGTTTTTTGTAAAAAGGGGCCGAAATAAGTCCCTTTTTGTTTTTTATTGCGTACGAGTTCCATTGTGGGGATTTCGCCTGGGATGAATAATATATATAAGAACGGTTGGCCTTCTTTCAGAAGAACGTTGAATTTTGGCTTGTATTTTTGTACCAATTCTGCCTCTAAGAGCAAACTTTCTGTTTCTGTGGGGGTCAAAATATAGTCTATATCGGCATATTCGTTAATAAGCTGATTGATTTTCCAGTCAGTGGTGTATTTTTGGAAGTAGGAATTGACTCGGTCATGGAGGTTTTTTGCCTTGCCGATATAAATAATAGCCTCTTGGGCGTCTTTAAAAAGATAGACGCCAGTAAGCTTTGGGATTGATTTTTCAAGTTTTTTGAAGTGGTTTTTCATATCTTTAGTATAACATATAACTTTGATTATTACTAATGAGCAATTAAATAGGTGTTTTTGGGCCAAACCATCAAAAATGTTAGAAATATGATGGTAGCGATTTCAATCTGTAATTGAGCTGATTGTTTTTTGTTTTTACCTTCGCGGCAAAAGTATTTATACTACTTTATAATTATAAAAAGTTTTTAATTTTGAAAGTTATTATTATGTCTTTTATGAAACATGTTCCTAAAGTTATTGTATTAATTGTTGTGTCGTGGATTGGTTGGCAGGCTTATGCATATGTTTTTGATAAAACAGTAGCGTGCGTCACTATTAATGGTATTAATGAAAATGGTTATTATGCAGGCGATGTGCGGTGTGCAGTGCGAGCAGATAAAAAGGGTGATGTTTCATTGTGGCTTGATGCACAAAATTTAGTGAATAATGTACGCATTAAAGCGCATCAAGATGGTCAATCTTTTACTATTCCTACCAAAACGTTAAGTAATGGCAAACATCAGCTGAAGTTGGAATTTAGTGATAACAGTTTTAATAAGAATAAGAATGTGATGCAGTATGATTTTTATGTTGATAATCAACCGTTGCAAGCAGTGTTTGTAAAAACAGGTTCTCCATATAAAGTGTTTCAAGGGAGAACGCTGCATGTTCAATTCCAGGTAAATAAAGAGATAAAACAGGCATATATTAATACGCTCTCGCGTAAGTTTGAATGTTTCCCAGAAGCAAAAAATTCAAAAATATATGAATGTTTTATTCCTATTGAGTGTGAAGAGCAACCGAGTGAATATTTACTTTCCGCTGATATAGAAGATAAAGTGGGCAATAGTCTGCATCTTGATAATAAGTTCCAGATTGTAGTGTATCCATTTAAAAAAGAAGTTATTACCGTGACGGCTGATAAGGTGCAAGAAGAAAAAGCATTGGGACGTGATGGTAAAAACTTAGAAGATGATCTTGTACAATTAGCACTGCAATCCCCGCGTGAAAAATTATGGCGCGGCATGTTTTGTGCACCCATAGAAATTCAACGTGTTACCTGTGATTATGGAACCGTGCGTACAACGCAGCACAAAGGCCGCTATGCGCATAAAGCTGTTGATGTGATCAATTTGCCACGTAGTGTTGTGTGGGCTCCGCAGGACGGTGTTGTGGTGATGAAAGATAGATTTGCACCAAGTGGTAATACTATTGTTGTGGATCATGGTCTTGGTATTTTGTCACTCTTTTACCATTTAGATGGTTTTGCGGATATTGAAGTTGGACAAAAAGTTGTGCAAGGTAACCCGATTGGAACCATTGGTAAAACTGGTTTTGCAACAGGATATCATTTGCACTGGGAAATGCGTATAAATAACACACCGGTTGATCCTTTACAGTGGATTAAGGCAACGTTGTAGGAAAGGGGTAAAATGAGAATTTTTTATAGTATGATTTTATTGATGGTTGTTATGTGTGTGAATGCTTCGGAAAAGAAGTTAAGAGTTAAGTTGGAAAGAGAATATGATCTTCAGTTAGCGCACAAACAAAAAGAAATTGAATCGCGCAAACTTTTGCAAAGTGTAGCTAAAAATCACAAAAAAATTAATATTCATGATGATCAGCGGAAAAATATTGAGAGCAATAAAAAGCTTGAAATAAAACAACAGCAAAATAGGCAGAGAAACATTAAACTTAGTGATAAACATTTAAGAAATATAAAGAATAATTCTGATCTCAAATGCATTATAGATTTTTTTGTGATCTTTGTATGTTTTCCCCTAGCGGTCCCTGTGATGGCTAGGGTTGTTGATGGGGTTCCTATAGGTTGTTATTACAGTGGGAATGTATGCAAATGTTATTATATGTAATTGTGATGATGTAAGATGAGTTAAAAATGTTATAAAAAGGAGAAGTGATGTACTTTATTGCGCGTAATAATAAAATCTATAATTACATAGCACATACAAGTTTAAAGCGTTGTTATTTAGCAACGCTTTTTTTTGCGACTATTTTTTTGGGTACAATTTTTTATTGTGTCTATTCGCCGCTACTTTCTCATATAACTTTGCTGCAAGCAGAACAAATAATGTTGCAGAAGAAAGTTGATGAGCTTGCGCAGATGGGTAAAGGAAATAAAGAATTAACATTTTTTGTTGAAACAGGTAAAAAAACTATAGCTGATTATGCTGTTGCATCTGGTACGCGCGAAGAGCATTGTCATAAGCGTATGTTGTTTGTGATGGAAAATATTACGCAGGCAGGGCTTATTTTGAGTGCATATGGAGCGTGCAAGGAGAAAGATAAAGATTGGTATAACAAAGATTCAGCGCATTTTGATGTTCTTGGTTCTTTGCAAAAGTTGATGACATTCTTAGAAACGGTTCAAAAATCTCGTCAGATGATTACTATTTCTCATGTTGTGTTGACGCGTGTTGCTGATAATTTTTTTCAAATGAGTTTTGATGTTGGTTTGGTGGTTGTGAAGAAATAAGCGAATTTTTTTCTTTTAACGGGTCCCCATTGTAATGAAATGAAAATGGGGTCAAAAAAATCCCTTCAACTTTGAACAAGCTGAAGGGTTAGGGGGGTGAACAATGCTTTACGCATTGTTCAGTTAGGGACATTTGATTACTTTTTAATTTAATATTCGCCTAATGCTAACAAGCGTACATTGCTTTGTCAAGATATCGCGTTATGTATTTCCCGCAATAAATTTTGTAATCAAAGGAAAAGTCTGTGGATTACTGTGTAGTTCATGAGAATGTGCCGTTTCAATAATTGAACCCGCACCCATGAGATAGATAGTGCAATCAAGTTTTTTAAGTAAATCAGTATCATGCGTTGCAACAAGAACAATGTATCCATCGGTTGCAAGTTGTTGAATATTGTTTGCAACGTATGAAGTAAGTACAGGGTCAAGCGCAGATGTTGGTTCATCTAAACAAATAATTTTTGGTTGCATCACGAGTGCACGTGCAATTGCAAGGCGTTGTTTTTGACCGCCAGAAAGTTGCAGAGCATATTTATTTTTTTGTTCCAGTAATCCGTATCGTTGTAGCACATTATGAGCAATACTTTGAGCTTGCGCAGGAGTTTTTTTGAGTATGCGTTCAAGTGGTAGCGTGATGTTTTGTTCTACGGTTAAATGTTCAAAAAGATTAAAATGTTGAAATACCATACCAACAGTGTGTGTTGTGTTAATGGTGCTTAAGTCAAGCGGCATTCCATCTAATGTAATGGTTCCATTGTTAATAGTTTCTAAGTTATTTAAAATACGCAGTAGCGTTGATTTTCCCACACCTGATGAACCCAGAAAGAGTGCAATTTCACCTTTTTTTACCGTCAAAGATACGTTGTTAAGGATTTTTTTTGTGTGAAACGATTTTTGTAAATGTTCAATCTTGAGCATGAATATTCATCCTTTTTTCTAAGCGTGCAACTAAGAAAGAGATTGTTGAGGTGAGAATAAGATAAAGCACTGCAAGTGCAAAATAGACGGTAATTGCATCAAATGTTTTACTTTTAATAAAGTTGCCTTGCTTTGTGAGTTCTGCAACACCAATGAGTGATGCAAGTGATGAATCTTTAATAAGTGTTACAAATTCATTACCAAGCGCAGGTAACGCGGTGCGCAATGCCTGAGGCAAGATAATAAAGCGGATGGTATCTTGTGTAGAAAAACCAAGCACTTTGGCAGCTTCCATTTGACCTCTACCAATTGATGAAATTCCTGATTTAATAATTTGGCTGATGTATGCAGCGCTGTTTAAACCAATTGCAATGATTGCTGTCCATACAGCAGGAATATGTATACCACATTGCGGGAGCAAGAAATATGCACTATAAATTTGAATCAGCATTGGTGTGCCACGAATAATAACAACATAGCTTGTAACAAACGTGTGTAATAATGAGTTGCCACTTGTTTGCATCAGTGCAAGTACCGTGCCAAGTATAAACCCAATGCAGCAGCTGGTTCCTGCAATTTGCAACGTAACAACAAGACCTTGCAGCAGTACAGGAAGATATTCTGCAATAAGATTAAAATCAATAATCATACAAGATTCCATTTCTTTTTTAAGGCATCAAGGGTGCCATCTTCTTTCATACGATCAAGTGTAATTTGAATGTAATCACGCAGCTCTGGATAATGTTTTGAAACAGCAAAAGCACTGGTTTCTTCGGTTGCTGGAATTGGTGTTATAACAAAATTGTTCTGATCATGTTTTGCAAAGTATGGTTGTATTGAGTGTAGTGCGGTTACAAATGCATCAGCTCTATGACTTTCCAGCGCTAACATGCCATCACTCACTGCAGCAGAAGAAAGACGAATAAGATGTATGCCTGGTTGTTCTGACATGTATGAATCTGCCACATATCCTTCATTAACTACAACTGTTTTGCCTGCAAGATCATCAATGTTAGCAATAGGCAGTGTAGGTAGGCTTATGATAACTAACGGATTGCCCGATGCTAAGTGTGGTTTTGTAAACAGTGCTCGTTGTGCACGTTCTGGTGTTGGAGTGATTCCTGCTGCAATCACATGAATGTTACCAAGTTGAATTTCTGGGATTAATGCATCAAAAGGCATATCTTTGATGACCATTTTTTTATTGAGACGTTTAAGAGCTTCTGTTATGACATCAATATCAAAACCGGTGATGTCATCATCTTCTTTAAATGAAAAAGGTTGAAATTCAGCATTTGTTCCGACTATCACCGTATCGATAGGAGTTGCTGTGATAATCTTTTTTTCTGCTCTATACCAGAGGATTGCTGATGTACCCAGAATAAGGGCTATGATTATGTATAATGATGTTTTTTTCATTGCTGGCTTTCTTTTTGCGCGCAGAGGAATTTAAATTTTTATGACTATTAGTTTACATTTAATCGTACTGTTTTTTCAGTTTCAGGTCAAAGTTGATGATGTGATAATTATTTGCTATATAGTAACAAGCGTTAAAAATATTACTACATTTTATGAGGAGCGATTGCTATGAAGAATACAATTTTAGCTGCTGTATTGACATCATTTGTGGGAACGGTAGCAGCACAGAGCCATACTGGTTATCTGACGTTTAATTTTGATTCTTGTTACGCCAATTCATACTATAATGACCCTTATTATAGTAATGAGTATCCAGGCTATGATCATCACCATTATGCACATTGTTTGCCGAGTGAAAGGAATTTAAGAAGACAACTTTATTGGCTCTATTTATATAATCCACGAATTTTGGAAGTACAGAACTTTCCGGTAGATTATTTTATTGATACATTAACTGATCATATCAGAGGTTTAGAACATAAAATTTCAGCAAAAACAACTGGTTTGCGCAGTGGTGCAATGTTACGTGGAACAATTCTTGCAGTATTTACAGCTGCATGGGGCATGTGTACACATGATACGTATAAAAAGTTTTTGAGTGGTTCTGAGCCGTTTGCTCCTGTTGCTATGCTGGGTGTAGTGACGGCAATGTTGGCAGCAATAACAGGAACTCAATTTGATAGAGTCTATCGTCATGCTGAGCGTATGGTTGAGCGTTTACAGCGAGATATAACAATTCGTGCGGTTTTGGAAAGAATACGAGATTCACGAATATAGTGAGCTGAAATAGTAAAAAACAACCCATGTGCATGAAAGTGCAGGTGGGTTGTTTTTATAATGCTGATTTACTATAAAATAGATATAACATCTATTTACCCTGAAAGAAAATTATGTTTAATGATCGTACAGCTGATATTGATAAAATAAAAAACGAGATTGATCAATATAGACCGTTGCCAGAATATTTTATGCCAATGCTCAAAGATTATTTCCGTATTGGCTTAACCTATTCTTCTAACGCCTTAGAAGGTAATACGCTTACCGAAACAGAAACAAAAGTTATTATAGAAGATGGTTTAACGATTGGCGGCAAAACGCTGAGAGAGCATTTTGAAGTTGTTGGCCACAGCCAAGCATATGATTTTATGTGGAGCAAGGCACAAGATGATCAGTTTACAGAAGATGATATTTGTAAGTTACATCATCTTTTTTATTATCGCATTGATGAAAAAAATGCTGGCCATTATCGCACAGTTCCTGTTTTTATCAGTGGAACTGATTATGAATTTCCAAAGCCTGCATATCTTTTTTCTTTAATGAGTAAGTTTGTTCATGAGATTCCAGAATTAAAAAAACAATATCATCCTGTTTTTTTTGCTGCTATGGTGCATATGCAATTTGTGAATATCCATCCATTTATAGACGGTAATGGCCGAACTGCACGATTGCTTATGAATTTGGCATTATTGCAAAGTGGTTATCCTATTACCATTATTCCACCAATCATGAGATCTACATATATTTCTGCATTGCAAAAAACTAATAAAGGAAATATACAACCCTTTCTGCATTTTATTTCAGAAATGGTGTATGAAAGTTCTAAGGAATATTTGCGATTGATAAAGTCAGTTGTGTAATTTTTAGCGATGATTATTGCGTCTATAACCGTTGCGTTGTTTGTAATCTCTTCTGAGTGCAGCTTTACGTTCTTCACCATAATATTGCGCAATTGCTGGGCCGTTAAGATTATGAGGAATGTTTTCTAATCTAACTCTTACGTTATTTTCATAGGAAGTAGGGATTGTTTCATATTCTTCTTGTGTATAATGGTGACCTTCTTCGCGAGCAAGTGTGAGCATATCTTTTTTGGTTCCTGTTTTAACTTGATTACATAAAACAGCACGCATTATTTGATTAGCCAAATCTTTATCACGTGAATCAATGCTGTACAGGTTTTGCCTTATTGCAGCTACCATTTCTTGCATTTCATTGAGTGGAATAACGCATGATTGTCCGTTCATATTTGATATGAATTGAGCAATATAATCATCTTCTGTTATTCCAGCAGGAGCTTGATCAGAAATTTCTTGTTGTTGTGGGGTACCAAAGGGCCATAGTATAAAGCGCCATTCACAAGGAGTTGGGAGGGTTTGTAAGGTTGTTGTGAGGAGAATAAGACTGAGGAAGCTATTTTTGAGTAATTTGTTCATGGAAATCCTTTATGTTTGTTGGTTAATAATTGGCTTTAATTATAGTGATTGCTTGGTGCCTTATCAAGGTGTATTAGCAGATGAATAGGAGTGATATGGACAAATTGTCATAAAAGTGTAAAATTATAAATATCAAAAAGAGTTTTATTGTCATTATTTAGGGGGCGACAATGTCTAAGAAAAGTATAATTTTAATGCTTGGTGTGCTTGGTAGTACAGTATCATTACTTTCGATGAATGAAGATGATAAGCGTGCGATTCGCAAAGAGTTATATGCAAATTATGCAAATGGTCGAATTAATGCCGCTACTTTGTATGAATCTGGTTTGACTTTGGAAGAAGTCATTGATCGTGATATTGATATTTTAGATGATCACAAATATGAGCTTCAATCTAGACTTGGCTTTTGTAAAGGTGCGATTAAGAGTGATTTATTTTTAGGATGTTTTTGGGGAGGATCTTTTCTTTTAGCAGGTTTTACTTGTGGCGATTCTATTGGAAAAATAGATAATATTATGCATAATGATTATCTATCTGGAAAATCAGGGGTGTGGATTGTTGATAATATTGCATATAATTTACTTTCATCTGTTGAATATAGAAGATTTGTAAAAGAGAATATGAGTTCTATTACTAAATCTGATCCTAAGATGCAATCTCTTCTTAATGTAATGCTTGTGACCGGTATAGCTACTATTGTATGCGGATTATTATTTTCTAAGAAAGTTTGTAATATTCTTGATTATGCAAAAACACTGTATAGATATATTCAAAAAACTCAGCGACGCGTTGAACGTGATCAAGCAATCATTGTGCAATTAAAAGAAATAAAGCATACTTTAGCTATTTAAAATTTTACCATTTATCACAAAAGTATAGAGCTATAAATATTAGAAAGTTTTTTTATTATCATTATTTAGGGGGCGACAATGTCTAAGAAAAGTATAATTTTAATGCTTGGTGTACTTGGTAGTACAGTATCATTACTTTCGATGAATGAAGATGATAAGCGTGCGATTCGTAAAGAGTTGTATGCGAATTATGCAAATGGTCAGCTGAATGTTGTTACTTTGTCTGAAAGTGGATTAACAGTATCAGAAGTTATTGATCGTGATATTCAAATTTTATCCGAGCATAAAAATGTGTTGTTAAAAAAAATGGATGTTTATAAGAGTAGAATAGTTTGGGATCCTGCTTTTGATAAAGTGGGCATTGTTTTTTCTGGTGCTATTTTTGGATTAGCGTGTGGTGTCCATCATCTTGCTGCAGAAACAATAAGAGATTTTACTAATAATGGTAAACTTTTAACACATACAGGTAATTGGTTTACGGATTATGTTGAATATTTTCAGATGTCAACTCGTGAATATAAAAAGTTAATTGCGCAGAATTTAACAATTAAGGCTGCTCAAGATCCTGAAGCAGTAATAGCAGGCGCATGTCTACTTCCGGCATATGCTATTCTTTCTGTAGCAGGCGTAATATGTTTAAAGAAAATATATAACGTTATGGTGCATCCTTATAAATTACGTAGATGTCTTGTAAAAGTTAAAAATCGTTTTGATCGTGATCAAGCAATTATTGTGCAATTAAAAGAAATAAAGCATACTTTAGCTATTTAAAATTTTACTCACATAAGGATGATGATGAATAAATTACATGTGTTGGCATTAACAGGCTTGATGGTTTGTGGAATAAATAATGCATCAATGATGGGGCAAGAACAGAGAGAAGTTCTTTATACATTGAACACACTTGGGCAAGATTTTTCTAATGTTCCAATGATTGCTCAAAACATTGACATGTTTAAGGGTGTTCTTGAAATGAACATTCAGGTGAATGAAGCAAAGTTAAAAGATGCTAATAAGAACATGAAGACTGCATTATGGAAAAATGCATCATTATTGGCAGGTACTATAGTTGGACAATTTATATTTAATGTTGGTCTTGAAACTGCAAAAAGTGCAGCCGCTCAAGTTGGTTATAATTCTTTAAGTATGAAAACAATAACAGGGTTGCTTATTCAAGGTAGTATTACATGCAGAAGTCTAATGCATATATGTGCTGCTCTTAATATTTACGATGCAGGGAAAAACAGATCAGCATTGGTAGAAGCGATAGCTTTAGATAAAGAGATTTTAAGCAAATTAGAAGAAATCGACGCCTCCATGGACTTTCTGACAGAAACTCCAGCAGAATAAGGCCTTTTAGTGCTTCGATTTGACAGTTTGTAAAAAAAGAGGTAGTCTTAAGTATATAAGTAAAAAGCTGTTCCTAATATTATAGAAATATCTAGATTGAGAGCGCTTATCCAGAAATTATTCACGGTTAAGCGCTTTTTTCTCTTCAATGGGCTCATGTGGGCGCTGATAAGAAATTTAGGAATAGGCTTTAGCAGTAGTTGTTATAAGTTTTATTCCTTATTTTTATAGGTGACACGTATGAGTATACATGCATTGGGTGTTGATGAACGTATTGTAAAAGCGGTTTCTGAGCTAGGTTTTACCCAACCAACAGCAATTCAAGAAAAAGCGATTCCTCTTCTTTTACAAGGTGATAGAGATTTAATAGGTTTAGCGCAAACGGGGACTGGTAAAACGGCTGCGTTTGGATTACCTTTAATTTCTGCTGTTATGGATGGAAAAACTCAGGGATTGGTTATTTGTCCAACTCGTGAGCTTTGTTTGCAGATTACCAAAGAATTAACAGCGTATTCTAAATATATTCCAGGTTTTAGTGTTGTTGCGGTGTATGGTGGTGCTGATATTAGAACTCAGATTTCAGCAATTAGACGCGGAGCACATATTATTGTGGGAACTCCAGGGCGATTAATTGATCATATCAAACGCAAAACTATCAATTTAGAAAATATGAGCCGTGTGGTTCTTGATGAAGCTGATCAAATGTTAGATATGGGGTTTCAGGAAGATATCGATGAAATCTTAAAATCTACTCCAAAAGAAAAAAAAGTATGGTTGTTTTCTGCAACTATGCAACCAAAAATTGAAAAAATAGCACATACATACATGCATAATCCATTGCATATTACAGTGGGTCAAAAAAATAGCGGCGCAACCAATATTGAACATCAGTATTGCATTGTAAGAATACCAGATATTCAAAACGCAGTTCGTCGTTTTATTGATCTTTATCCTGATATGTTTGGTATTGTTTTCTGCCGCACCAAACGTGATGCGCAAGAGATGAGTGCACAGCTTATTAGCGCTGGTTACAATTCTGATGCATTACACGGCGATTTATCACAACCACAGCGTGATTCTGTAATGAAAAAATTCAGAGATAAAAAAATACAAGTGTTAGTTGCAACAGATGTTGCTGCGCGCGGTATTGACGTTGATGGTGTTACACACGTATTACATTGCAATTTACCAGATGATATAGAAAACTACACTCATCGCAGTGGCCGTACAGCACGTGCTGGTAAGTCAGGTGTTTCTATTATTATCGGATCATCACTCAGAAAAATTAAATTTATTGAACAACAACTTGGTATTACGGTTAAACCTGTTCAAGTTCCAACTGGTGATACATTGTGTCAAAAACAGTTAGAACATTTTTCACAGAAATTGATTGAAACTCCAATTAATGAAGTTATTAAACCGTATGTATCAGTGATTCAAGATTCTTTAAGTGCATTATCAAAAGAAGAAATCATTGAAAAAGTAGTTTCACTTAATTGTGGTGAAATGTTACAGCATTACAAAAAAGCATCAGACTTAAACTCTTCTGCAGCAGCTCGTAATGATTTTTCTCGAGACAGAGATAATAGCAGAGGCGGTAGAGACAGCAGAGGCAGAAGAAGTAATGCTGATCACGTACCATCTGGCCGCTTTAACGGTTCTAATAACCGTGATGAAGCTCGTCTGTTCATCAACGTTGGTAAAATTGATTCAATGACCAAAGAAAGCTTGATTAAGTTCATCGCAACTTCATCATCAGTTGATGGAGCATGCGTAAGCCGTATTTCTATGCAAAATACACGTTCATTCTTCACCGTGGAAGATAGCAGAAAAGCTCAAGCAATTGTGCGTTCGCTTAAAGATTCTACATTAAAAGGTAGAAGAATACATGTTGAGTTTGAACCGGGTAGATAATATTCTTTTGTTTTGATTTATGTGAAATGGGTACGAAATTTTCGTACCCATTTTTTTTGTGCAAATAATCTATAGGGAACTATTTTTTGATCTAACCCCGCTCGTCCTGAGTGTTTTTTGTCTACAAAAAATGTATCGAAGGATGCGGAAACCGATAATCACAAATCTTTTGTATATTGCACCCTTTTGCCCCAATTTTCATTTCATTCCAATCGGGGTCCCCATCGAAAGAAACTGAAGATGGGGTTAAAACACTCAGGACGAACGGATGGTAATTATTTTTAATTTTAGGATAAGCTATAATATAATAGATTACGTTAATTTTTATATTAATTGGTGAGTTATAATGCATCAAGTAACACAATTTAAAGAATTTATTTGGAATTTTTATGAACAAAATAGAAGGGATTTTGCATGGCGACATGTAGAAAATCCCTATTTTGTTTTAGTTTCAGAAATAATGTTGCAGCAAACACAGACGCAGCGAGTGATCACAAAATATGAACAGTTTATTGCAGCATTTCCTGATTTTCAGAGCTTAGCTGCAGCATCATTGCGTGATGTTTTATTGGTGTGGCAAGGTCTTGGATACTATCGCCGTGCACGTTTTTTACATCAATTAGCGCAGATTGTGGTGAATGAACATGGTGGCATATTGCCACAAGATCCAAAAGTTTTACAAACATTGCCAGGAATTGGTCCAAATACCGCAGGCTCTGTGTGTGCATTTGCATTTAATAAGCCTGTTGTTTTTATAGAGACAAATATTAGAACAGTGTTTATTGATAGTTTTTTTCGTGCTCAGGAGAGCGTTAATGATAAAGAGTTGCTGCCATTAATTATCGCAACTGTTGATCAGAGCAATCCGCGTGAATGGTATTATGCGTTGATGGATTATGGAGTGTTTTTAAAAGCGCGTAAAGTAAATCCAAGTCGTAAAAGTGCGCACTATAATAAACAATCTAAGTTTGAAGGTTCTGATCGGCAGATAAGAGCAAAGGTTGTGAAGTTTATTACTGAGAATGAACATGTATCGCATGATCAAGTTTTGAAGTTAATTAATCAAGATACGAGTAGAGTGGAAAAGATTATAGATAAGCTTGTTGTAGAAGATTTTATTAAAAAATCAGCAGAGAACGTGTATACTATTGGATGAATTTAGCGCTGAACATAAAACTATTTTCCCTTCCGCTCGCCCTGAGTGTTTTTGTCTTCAAAAACGTATCGAAGGGTATGCGGAAAAATAATAATATTAAGTCCTCTGTATGTTGCACCCTTTTGCCCCAATTTCCATTTCATTCCAATCGGGGTCCCCCATCGAAAGAAACTGAAGATGGGGTTAAAACACTCAGGGCGAGCGGAAAGAGTAAAAACTTTAATTAAGGCACTGTGTATGAAAAAAACAATTATTCTTTCGTTAACAATGTTAACGTCTAACATCTCACTACATCCCATTCAAAGTTCAACAGCAGATGCGTGCACAGCTCTTGTAGCAGCAGCATGTGCAGGTGGCAGTTATAAATTATATTTTGATGCACCAAAAACTTTTAATCCTGGTATTTTGGCTGGCGTAAGTTGTGTAATAACAGCGGTAGTATATCATTTTTTGCACACAGCAACTCCAGCAGGGCGTATCAAACGAGCAAACATTTTGCTTGATGATATTGCACGCCATACATTGGCGCGCGTTGCATTTGATAATGAAATAGTGTTTTTTGATGCCGTACAAGATATGTATTTAACAGAAGATTTGCCGTTAATTAGCGCATATAATCATTTGATTAATTTGGTTCCAGCAATGCATTATACATTAAGTTTGATTAATAAGGCGTCAGCAGAAGTCAGAAAAGATGTGTTGTTGCAAGAAGAGTGTGATGCATCATTGTCACGTGCAAATCTATTATTTGATAACATATCAGATGCAATTAAGTGGATTAGAAATCACAAAGATTATTTATCGCAGTTGAGTATTTATAAAGAAAATTTGGCACAAGAAAAACAAACGCTTGCTCAGCAGCAAATGGCTCATGCGCAATATAGTATTGCTCAAGCGCAGCAAGATTCTAATTTCTTAAAATGGTTGAAATTTATTTTTGGGCGTTAACATATTAAAGATTTTGATGTACATCTCTTTGTGTTTGGTTTTTTTCAAGCATGAGTATCAGATTATCAATTGTTTCCCGTTTATCTTTTAAAGTGAGTAATACATCTTGATTGAATCCTTCTTGTTTACAAAGATAGATAAACTTGTTGAGCGCATCTTCCGTAAAGCTACCAACGTTATCATGAGTTTGCTGATTCCAATTGAATAATAAGTTCATCGCGCGCTTAAGTGCTTTATCAGGATCTGCTCCATTATTTATGAATTGCTGCATAAGGTCAGGGTTATATTTTTTGTTTTTATGCATGCATGCTATTAATCCATTACTGAGTTCATCGGGGGTAGAAAGAGGAATTGTAAAGTCTATAAGCTTTTGTTGTGTGATGATTTTTTTCCAAAGGGCTACTGTTTTTTTTGTTGGATATTGTAACAGTGTGATGATGAGATTGTCTATATTGGGTCTGCTTACCATCATCAATAATCCTCCTAGAATGTCATATTTATTATGATCTATTCCTAGTTCGAGTAATTTTTTGACATTGTTGAGGGCGCGAATTTTATCATTGCACCGGTATTTGGTACACCAATGTTTTAAGAGAGGTTCTGTATTTGCTTTTTTATAGTAAAGACTAGCCCCGTGTTCGAGTAATATTTCAATTCTATCTGGTGTAAGGTCATAGTCATATAATTCATCAGAAAGAGCTAAACATTTTTGAGCTCCAGGGAAGCTTAATTTTTGTGCTTCATGGCGGGTAAAATCTTCATTATTGCGACATAAAACACGTAAGATTATCTTGTTAGCGGTGACTGAATCGTTTCTTTCTTTATGAAGTTCTTTGTATAAATCCCAATTTATAAAACTAACATAACCAATAATACGAGAAGTTTCTTGAGCACGAAATTCTTTATTATAATAAGATGCAACGTAAAGATGGACATTTTGAGCAAGTTCAAGAAGAATCTTTTTTTTTAGCTCATCTATTTCCATGCCCAAAACGTTTGAATTGAGTAAAAATAAGAAAAACAAAGATTGAACTAATTTTTTCATTGCCAACTTTCATTGTATAAAGAATAAGTTGTTTTTATTTGGGACTATTTTTTTTTAGATCGTTTTCTATTGCTATTAATATGTTTTTTAATTCGGATATTTTCTCTAAAGCTTCTTTATTAAAAGCACCATAGTTCTCAATAAGACAATGCAGAATGAGGACATATGTTTGAGAAATTGGAAATGCTTTTTGTGTGATGTAATCAAGAGAATTATTACTATAACGATTGGCGCCATTTTCAAACAAATAGTTTATAATTTCAGGATTTGATATTTCGTATTTTATGCATTCATTTAATCCTTGATTTGCAGTTATAAGTCCTAATTTGAGCAATGTTTTGATTGAGTCAAAATTTTCCTGAGCAAAAGATTCGCCTATAGTAAACTCCTTTATACGGCGCTCTTGTAATGTAGCAACTTTGGGCTTTTCATAGGGTAGTAAGAGTTGAATCATTGGAGAATCATTATTGCGTACGGCGATTTCCAAAGGAGTTTCTATTGTGTCAGGAATATTGTGCAGTTTTGCACCATGTTTAATGATTTGTGCCATATTTTTAACACCTTGTTCTGTTGCGTTCATGGCAAAATAGATTGGTAATATTATTGTTTCTGGAGCATATTTATCATGGCGAGGAGGGTGATAATTAACATTGGCACCTTGTTGTATCAATTCATCTATTTCGCTTTCAGTAATTTTATGGGTATAAAGTTTTTCACTTAAAGCATCTATGTATTGTCGTAAAAAAAATATTCTCCGGTTATTGGGTCGTATCGCTCGGCTTTTACTTCTATAAATCTTGGCTTATAACTTTCTTTGGCGTAAAGTTGATCATGAAAGAGACTTAATCTTTGTGATTGTGATAATTCTGCTATTTTTATTGTCATATAGTTTTGCTTATCAGGTTGCTCAGAGAAGTCTGTTGTTTGCTCTTCTCGTTCCATGCTGTGTATGTTGTGAGTGCAGCAGAAGATTGATAGTATTGCTGCAGAAAGTTTTTTCATAACAAGATCCTTTTGCAGAGATTAATTATATCGTTGGAATTATAGTATTAATTTTTAGTTTTTTAAAATAAAAAAATCCTCCCTACTTCGCCAAGGCTTCCTACTTCGTTAAAACTACGAAGGACACGTCGTAGGGCAAGCCTGTAAGTAGTGAGGATCTTTAAGTGTTTATATTGTTGTGTTAACTATTTTGGTTGATTAGCTTCTAATGCTTTTACAATTGCATCAAAATCTTTTTTGATAGTGAGTATTCTTTGATGAACTTTCGGATTAAGCGCTCCAGATTCACATAGCTGTCTCAACAATTCAATATATTGGTTGGATGGGAATGCTTTTAGCATTACACCAGGTAGAACATCACCACCGTTATTAGCAGTATATTGGAGAAGAAGATTTAAAACTTCTTGATTTGGTTTCATTGTAGCGGCAAATACTTTCAGAGCACGGTTAGGTGTTACGAGGTTGCGGTCAAGTAACATTTTTATTGTAGCAATATTTTGATCAATAAGAGAGCTAGGTTCTGTTGAGTTTTTGAAAAGATAAGTTTTGAAGTATGATAACACCGAAAAAGCAAAAACCAAATCACTAAAACGGTGCTATCATGAAAAAAGAGTATATCAGCGAAATGGCCTGGAGCAAAATTTTTAATTTTTTAAAACAGCAAAAAAACATTTATATAAAAGAAGAAAAGGACTGTAAAAAGTTTATAGAAGGGACATTTTGGATGGCAAGAACAGGAGCACAATGGAGAGAGTTGCCGGAAAAATATGGAAATTGGAATAGTGTGTTCAGCAGATTTAATGCTTGGTCAAAAAAACATATTTGGGAAAAATTACTCAGTTTTTGTGCAGAGGATCCCGATATGGAATATGTAATGATTGATGCCACGATAGTCCGCGCACATGCCTGTTCTGCTGGATATGATCAATTTAAAAATGAAGGACTGGGAAGAAGTAAAGGTGGTTTTACAAGTAAGATACATGCAACAGTAGATGCTTTAGGCAATCCTTTAAGATTTGTTATTACTCCTGGTCAGCGTAATGATATTACTCAGGCTGATATTTTATTAAAAGATATTTCTGAATCATATGTAATAGCGGATAAAGGATATGATTCCACTGAATTACGTTCGAAATTAATAGAAAAAAATTGTGTTCCCGTTATTCCTCCAAGATCCAATCGTAAAGAACAATATCAATATGATGAACATCTATATAAAGAGAGACATGCGATTGAATGCTTGTTTTCAAAGATAAAACACTTTAGAAGAGTGTTTGCTCGTTTTGATAAATCGGCACGAAATTTTTTATCTTTTCTTTCTTTTGTGGGAACTTGCATATGGTTACGATGAAAACTCAACAGAACCTAGATATGAGATATTCTCTTATTTTTTGTTCTTGGCTATCGGTTGTCCATGTACATGGTTCACCATCTCGGTCTTCAGTTGTTGTATATATTGTTACCACAGGATCTTCGTAAGGAATAAGAAGTTGAATCATTTTTGAAAGATCTGCATTTGATTTTCCTACATAACCACCACCTTCTAATGCAATTGTTAGAGGAGTGCTTTGTTGATCTTCAAGATTATGAATTGTTGCTCCAAGATTTATCATTGTTTGCATATTTTTTATACCCTGTGGACTTCCATCACAAGCAAAACGAAATATTACCGGACCGCTATTTCCTGGTCTTTGGTAATTAACTTGAGCTCCTTGTTTTACTAATTCTCGTATTTGAGTGTCTGTGATGTTTTTATCGTAAAGTTTTTCACTCAGAGCATCGAATGTTTTTAATATTGGGGTTTGTTTAGGATGCTCACTGATATCTTTAATAATGATTGGATATCCACAATCATCAGAAGATGGTGTGCCAAGTTCCATGCTATGCGTTTGTTGTGTGCAGCATGCGATTGTGAGAAGTGCTATGGAGAATTTTTTCATCGAGAAATCCTTTTTTTGAGATTGTTATTTATTGCAACGATTGTAAATCATTCATAACATTTTTGATTGTATCTGCTGTAGTACGTATTGTTTCTTTACTTTTAGAAACTTTATCCATGAGTTGGAAAATAATATCGCTAATATTAGTAGCACCATAAGAAAGAAGAAGATCAAGAATTTCTTTATTTGATTGCATACACTGAACAAATTCTTTTAGCCCACGATTAGCTGTCATGAGTTTTAATTTAAGTAATAATTCAATCATAGGGATGTTTTGATTCTTAAAAAATTGACGTATTATATATTCTCTCAGTTCTTTTTCTGAGTAATCATAATCTCTATGAGTGATGCCATCGTTGTCATGATATGTACTTTCATATATTGTCACTGTAGGGTTTTCATGATGTAGGAGTAATGTAATCATATCTGTTGAATTGTATTGTACAGCTATATCAAGAGGAAAATGTCCTCCAGGTACACGGTGATGAATGTCTGCTTTAAGCTCTATGATTGTTTCCATATTTTTTACACCTTGTTTAGTTCTATCAAAAGCAAAATGGACTGCTATTGCGTATACATATTCTCCTTTATAATTAAGTATAGCTCCTTTGCTTACCAACTCTCGTATTTCAGTATCAGTGATATGGTCTTTGTAAAGTTGTTCACTGAAATGATTGCGCTTTTTTGATATTGGGGATTGTGGACGATCGTTATATGGTTTGGCTATTACTTGATATCCGCAATCATCAGAAGATGGTGTGCCAAGTTCCATGCTGTGTATTTGTTGTGTGCAGCATACGATTGTGAGAAGTGCTATGGAGAGTTTGTTCATCGAAAGATCCTTTTTTTGTGAGATTGTTTTTGAGTGAATACTGTTTCTGACAGCAGTACTATAGTATTAATTTGATATTTATTCAATAAAAAAATCCCCTTGATAGGGGATTTTTTTGAATATTAACTAGTATGTAAATATTGCACTTAAGAAATAATACATTTACATGCATCATCGTCATCATCATTCTTTTGTTTTTTTTCTAAAGCTTTTTTCTTTTCAAATTCTGAAGCAGCATTTGCTTTTAATTCTCTAAAAGTATCACGAGCATTTTCATCAGTCTTTTTTCTATGGAATTGACTAAGGAGCATGAATTCATTTGGATCCATAGTAAAAATGAATGATTGATGGAATAAAAAAACAAAACAGATTGATGCAAGCAATATATGTTTCATGCACTTAACCTTGATTTAAATGTTTCTTGATCAAATCATTAATCAGTTGCGGATTACCTTTACCTTTGGTTTTCTGCATCATTTGACCAACAAAGAAACCAAATAGTTTTTCTTTACCAGAGCGGTATTCAGCAGTTTGCCCAGGATTTGCAGCAATAACTTCTTTGACCATTGCTTCCAACTCATCAGCAGAGCCAATTTGTTTGAGGCCTTTTTCTTCAATAATAATCATAGGCTCTTTATCGGTCTGCGCAACAAATACAAAAACTTCTTTTGCAGTGGGGCCATTAATAACACCTTGTTCAACCAAGTCAACAATCTGAGCTAAGCGTGCAGGAGTTACTTTGCATGCAGACAATGATATTTTTTCTTCTTTGATGTATCCCATCAAATCACGCAAGATCCAATTAATAAGATTTTTATTGTGTGTATGTTTACGTGCTGCATCAAAGTAGTTTGCAAGATCAATATCTTCTATTAAAATATCCGCTTCATAGTCATGTAAACTAAGCTCTTTGGTAAAGCGTTCAAACTTAGCGAGTGGTAATTCCGGCATGCTATTTTTTGCTGCGGCAAGACGTTCATCGCTGATAGAGATAATTGGCAAATCTGGTTCTTGGAAAAAGCGATAATCTGCAGTTTCTTCTTTTGATCGCATCGTGATAGTTGTTTTTGCTTTTGAATCCCAAAGACGTGTTTCTGAGCGAACTTTGCCACCAGCTTCTAAGATTTCAATTTGGCGTTCTATTTCATATTCTGTTGCATCGCTGATGAACTTAAATGAGTTAATATTTTTAAGTTCACATTTGGTGCCAAACTCTTTTTGTCCTTTTTTGCGTACAGAAATATTAGTATCCGCGCGGAATGAACCTTCTTCCATGTTTCCTGTGCAAATTCCGATATATTGCACAATTGAGCGTAAAGTTTTCAGGTATTCACGCACTTCATATGTTGATGAAATGTCAGGATGACTGACGATTTCCAGTAGTGGAGTGCCGGCACGGTTCAAGTCAACAAAGCTTTCATTGCTATAACTTGAGTGAATATTTTTACCCGCATCTTCTTCAATATGAATACGAATTAAATTAATATTTTTTGTGCTGCCATTTTCTAATCTGATAGTGATATATCCATCAGTGCAAATGGGATCAGCTTGCTGAGTAATTTGAAAGTTTTTTGGTAGATCAGGATAGAAGTAATGTTTACGATCAAAGGTAGATGATTGGTTGATGGTACAGTTGGTTGCAAGGCCTGCTAAAATTGCATAATCTACTACTTTTTTATTGAGCATTGGCATTGTGCCAGGGTATCCAGCACAGATTTGGCATATATTAGAGTTTGGGTCTTTTGGTATATTGTTGGGACAGCTACAAAATATTTTTGTGTTAGTGGTAAGTTGCACGTGAACTTCCATACCGATAGTTGCTTCATAAGAAGGGTGCTTATCAAGTACTGTAGTGATATGTTCTGCCATAAAATAGTCCGTTATTTATTGTTTTGTTTCGATTTTGTATTTATCAGAAGGAAAATCTTTATTGATAGTGAGTGTAATCTTAACGTTATACATCTCTTCTAATTTTAAGATTGCATCATATTCAATTGTTGTGATGTAGTTGAATATATGAGAATTTAAATGAATTTCAATTTTTTTGTTGCTTGGTAATGTATGCAACTCATCTTGAATAGCTCGTAATATTTCGTAGCTTTCTGTTTGATATGATTTAACAAAACCTGATCCATGGCACGTGTGACAGCTTGAAGTGAGTTGTTGAACAAGTGTTTTTCCTGATCGTTTACGTGTCATTTGAACAAGGCCAAATTCTGATATTTTAAGAACTACTGATTGGAATTTGTCTCTCTCTTTTAAAACTTTTTCAAAAAAACTAAAAACTTTTTCGCGGTTAGAGATGATGCCCATATCAATAAAATCGATAACAATGAGACCACCAATATTGCGTAATCGTAGTTGTTGCACAACTTCTTCTGCAGCTTCTATGTTTGTTTTAAAAATAGTTTCTTCAAGATTGGTTTTTCCAATAAATCGTCCGGTATTAACATCAACAACGGTCATTGCTTCTGTTGATTCAATAATAATTGAACCGCCAGATTTAAGAGAAACTTTTTTCTTGAGAGCTTGTTCAATCTGCTTTTCAATGCCGTATGCAGCAAAAATATTAACGTTGTCATGATACGCTTGAATAACATGGGCATATTCTGGGGCAATCTGTTTTGCAAATTTATAGAGTTCACTTTGGCTCTTTTTTGAATCAGTGATGATTGCTTCTACATCGCTATCAAGATGATCACGTACAATTTGAAGCACTAAAGGTAAATCTTCGTGAAGTTTTTCTGAAGGTTTTGCGGTGGCAAATTTTTTCTCTATGTTGCGCCATTCTTGCACTAAGTAATTAAGATCATGCAAAAGGTCTTTTTCAGCTCGACCATCAGATGTTGTTCTGATAATTGCACCCATGCCTTCTGGTAAATGTTCTTTAATGATTGTTTTAAGGCGAATACGTTCATCGCGATCTTCAATTTTTTTTGAAACACCGATGCGCGGTATATTAGGCATAAGAACAATAAATCTACCAGGAAGGGTAAAACAGGTGGTCAGTTTTGCACCTTTTTCATACACAGGCTCTTTGCTGACTTGCACTAAGATTGGTTCATTTTCTTTGAGGATTTTGCTGATATCTCGTTTTTGAGAGACTTTTTTTTCTATTTTGGGTTCATCTTCATCTTCATCAAGCTGGTCACTCATTTTTTGCATAGCCAACTCTCTATCAATTTCTGATATATGGAGAAATCCTGCTTTTTGTTGGCCAAATTCAATGAATGCTGTTTGGATGCCGGGCAGCACTTTGGTCACAACCCCTTTAAAATAGGCCCGTTCAAGGACTTCGTGGGTTGGGGCGGAGAAATAGATGTTTTGTAGTTTTCCGTCGGTAAGAATGGCTATGCGCACTTGCCACGGATTGTCATTTATAATAATTTTTTTCATAGAGTAACTGGGTGAAAATTTTAGTATTTATCTTCTAATATACAGGTTATGTTTAAAATTGGGTAGAAAAATGGTCAAAAATGTGCTAGATTCTGATGAACATTGAGGAAATTGAAGTTAAAAAGTCTATTTTTAAGGAAGTTGTATGAAGAAAATGTCTCTTTTGGTTATTGCATTAGTTGTTGCTCTCCCTGGTTGTAAACAAAGTAAAGAATCATCTCGTCCATCAAAAAAAGCACAAGTTGAGAAATATATGGATGTGGATGTTGATATAGATGATATGGATGATGAAGATTTAGACGATATGGATGAGCTGACAGAAGAAGATATTGCAAGTTTTGAATTCCCTGAAGATGAAGAGATGATGGAAGAAGAAGATGAGATTAGCCTTGAAGATCTTCTTGGAGACATGGAAGAAAATGAAGAATATTCTTGGATAGATGCTCAGTCAGATGATGAATTCAGAAAACTGTACTTCTCATTCAACCATTATGGCGTGAGAGAAGATCAAAAAGCAGCATTGAATTATGATATTGAACAAGTAAGACAGTTGATTGCTGAAGCTGGAGACAGCGCAACAGTTGTTATTGAAGGGCATACATGCCAAGAAGGCGCTCCTTTATATAACTTGGCTCTTTCAGAAAGACGTGCAAAAACAGTAGCTGATCTTTTTGTAGCAGCGGGTATTGATAGAACTGCTATTAAAGTGGTTGGTCGTGGCCAAGAATGTCCAGCAGCAAGTGGTAGAACTCGTGAAGATCGCGCTCCAAACCGCCGTGTTGAAGTTCGCGTACTTTACACGTAAATAATACGTTGAGATTATAAAATATGTCCGCACTGTAAAAGGTGCGGATTTTTCATGTTTAAATGAGTTCGTATGTTTCGACAGGCTCAACACGAACGGGATTAAAGATTTTCTCTCCGTTCGCATTGAGCTTGTCGAAATGAGCGAACGAATATATTGTACAAAGTCCCAACTATAGTATTTTCCGTAATAATTTATGCAGCTCATCTCCAAAATTCTTCTTCTCCAATTTCTCAAGATGACGCTTGTAATCTTGTAATTTTTGTGAATGTTCAAGAAGTGATGTCATAAGCGGAGCTATCTGTTTATGTTTTTTGATGCATGCACCAAAGTGATGTTTTGTAACAAAAGTGTGATTAAATTTTTCCCAAGGCAATAATCCAGATGTTGCGTCAAGAAAAAGAGGTGTATTCATGTATAGAGCTTCACATACACTTTGACTGCCTGATTTTGATATAAGAATATCAGCCATTGCCATATAATCAGCAATGTGTTTGGTAAATTCAACAATTAATAACTTTATGTGGGGTGGTACAGAAAGACGTTCTAATTGTTCTTTGCTTTTTTGATTTGTACCGATGCATACAACCAATTGCACAGGCATTGTAATATTGAGTAGTTGTTGGGTATATTTTTCCGTTTCACTGGAACCGCGTGCACCCATGAGAACCATGATAATTGGTATATCGTTACTCAAACGATATTTATGTTTTAAAATAACCGCTCGTTTAGAGATAAAAAAATCTGTTTTTAAAGGCGCACCAAGCGTAATGATATGTTGATCGGATATATGCGCTTTTTCAATTGGTTTTAATATATCTTTATCATGAAACGATAATCCAATATAAAACTGTTTATAGGTTGGTTTTTTAATACGCTGGATATACATGCTCACATTCAAATCAGTAGGTATGAGCAAAAAAGGGATATTAAGTTCTTGTGCAACATCAAGAATAATATAATTCATAATTGGGACAACAGAAATGATGAGTGCTGGTGTATTTTTTATAAGATAATCGTGCAATTCTTGTCTAATTTTTTTTCTTCTTCGGTGAATATATTGTGTGCCTAAGCGTGAAATAAAAGTAATAAGTTTACAGTATTTTTTAGGTAACAGTTCATTAAAAAGCTCTTCGCATGAGTATTTATTAAAAGTAATAACTCGAATAGGATCAAGATGGGATAACAGTTTAAAAATATGCACAGTTTCTGTGGTATAATCATGATCTAAGTAATGCTCAAGTGCTGCAGTTGCGGAAAGGTGCCCACCACCGCCCGAACTGGTGAAAATAAGTACCTTTTTTTTAGTCATTATAGTACCTTACTTTTTCATTTTCGCCTCTTTCATATCGGTTACCAAGAAACATTGGGCGCAGTGTTATAACTAAAATTGGTCGTAAGGTAATGATTTCTTTATTTAATTGAGCAGAAAACCCTGGCTTTTCAAAGCCAGGGATGAATGCGAGTCAAAATGGAGGCGATGGAGCAATGCAGTTATAGTAATTGCGAAGAGCCGGCTCTTTAGGCATACTAAAAAACATGGGTAAATATTGGTGTGGATCTCAAACAAAGCACAGACTTATGTATCATTTAGTATGGATTCCAAAATATAGAAAGAGAGTATTAAAAGGAGAGATAGCAGAAAGAATAAAAGATCTATTGTATGAATGCGCAGATTTGCAAAGATGGAAAATAGAAGAGCTAAACATTCAATTAGATCATGTTCATATGTTAGTTCAAATGAATCCAGATGTAAGCGTGAGCAGGATGGTACAATTGTTTAAAGGAATGACCAGTAAAGTTGTGCGCGAAGAATTTCCAGAATTAAAAGAGTTTTTGTGGGGTAAAAGTTTTTGGTCAGATGGGTATTTTGCAGAAACAAGTGGTCAGGTAAACGAAGATCGCATACGAGAATACATCCGAAATCAGTAGAATATATCCTAAAAAGCGAAGCGGGGGCTTTTAAGCCCCCTGTTTTTCACTAAATTTTTTCGCTTCTGGATCCAGTACATACGCGGACACGGTGACAGGATCATTTTTATCTTCTTGATTAACGATCGCTTTTTCAAGATCTTTCCAGCGCACTTTTGCAAGGCGATCTTTTTCTGTAGTAACACGATATTTTCCTGGAGTATTTGCAGCGTCATACCGCGCCATTTCTTGTTCACGAGCATCATAAAATTTATTAAATAGCTTAGTTTTATATTTATTAAAATTAACAATATAGGTAGCGTTACGAATTGGTTTACCCTTCGAAGCCTTGGCGGAGTAGGGCCTTTCATATGCAACAACAATCCATGTGTATTCATTGTTTGGATCAATGAATATTTCTGCATCATCTAAATCCCACTCAAGTATACGTTCTAAGATTGCTTCTTGCAGAAATTCATGTGCAGCAGTTTGTATTGGATGTGTTTCACCCTTATCTTTGCCTCCACTGAATGCATCATAGGTATGTTTTTTGTTTACTCCATAACCTTCTCTGCTGAGTATTACCCATTTTATGTTACGTTGAGTGAATGTTGGCAGCACTGCAGCTGATAAATGGTCAAATTGTGAAAGCCTGAAGGTTTGCACTTTGCTGAAGGTAGGAAGTGCAATATTGAGGAGAATTAATAAGGGCAACCATAATTTTTTGCTGCGTATACTATGTATCATGGTATATCCTTTTTTATTGTTGATACGATACCTTATAGTGTCTTATTTTTTCTTGTTCGCCTTGTTTATATGGCATATCAAGAAAATAAAAACGTAATTTTGAAACCAAAAATGGTCGTAAAGTGATCTGTTCTTCATGAAAAGTATTTGTTTTTGGATCTAAAACTTTTGCTTGTACATGAGTGTTTTTTGAATCTGTACTATGAATTATTGCATTCTTTAAATTTTCTAATGTCACTTCAGCTATTCTATCTTTTTCAAGTGTACATCGACCGCGTCTACAAATCCCAAGGGCTTCATAACGTTTTTTTTCTTTTTCTATGGCTTGATAGAAGTTATTGAATAGCATGTTTGCTGCGTGTATATCAAAATTAACCATGTAGGTAACATTGCTTGCGCCTCGACTTTCTGGATTATGAGGATCTTTATCTTTTGAATATGCAATGACAAGGGTTGTATTGTTTCTTTTTGGGTCTATAAAGTTTTCTGCATCTTCTACATTCCATCCAAGTGTTTCTTTTAAGATAGCTTCTTCCCAAAATTCTCGAGCAGCAGATTGTATAGGATGGGTTTCATGGGGCTCTCTACCACCGCTAAAATCATCGTATGTATGCTTATCTTTACCTCTTGCTTCTCTTGTTAAAATAACACATTGTTGATTGTTGGAATTTGTATAAATGGGAAGAACAGAACTTGCTCTATTGGCGTATGAAGCTAAGTTAAATTGTTGTGGCTCCATAGCAAAACTGTTTGTTATAAAAAATATGGCTAAACTACTTTTTACTATTTTAAGCATGGGATTAATCCTTTCTTTATTGTCGAAATATTGTGTAATGTCTTATTTTTTTATCTTCGCCTTGATCGTATTGCATATCAAGAAAATATGGTCGTAACTTTTCAACTAAAAATGGTCGTAATGTAATCTGTTCTTTATAAAATTTATCTGTTCTGGGATTTAAAACATTTGCTTGTACGCGAACAGCTTTAGAATTTGTATTCTGTATTACAGCTTCCTTAAGGTCATCGTATAACACGGAAGCAATTTTATCTTTTTCTGTGGTATGCTGATGATGTCTGGGGATATGATTTTCTCTGTTATATTTTTTTTCTGCAGTTAAAGCGCCATAGAAATTGTGTAATAATTGATCTGCGTATTTATCAAAATCAACAATATAAGTGACATTTCTTACGTCTCTACTATTTGGTCTTTCTGGGTTTTTATCTTTTGAATATGCAATAACAGTGATTGTGTTACTGTTTTTACTGTTTAAAAAGCGAATGGTATCTTTTAAGTTCCAGTTTAAAGTTCTTTGTAAAATTCCTTCTTCATGAAATTCTCGAGCAGCAGATATTTTAGGATGCTTATCTGTTTTTTCTCTTCCTCCACTAAAATCATCATATTTTCGTTTTTCTTTACCTCGCGCTTCTCTTGTGAGGATAACATATCTTTTTCCTTTAGGACCGGTATATATTGGCAAAACAGATCCAGATCTATTGTTATATTCTGCAAGGCTAAACGATTTTGGTTGAGCTTTAAATAAATATGATAAAGGACTTATTTCTTCAGAAGAGAATTCGTTACCAACATTTTCACAAGAAGTTTCTTCAGATGAGCTTTCTGTAAAGCTAAAGTCTGATTTTTTTTTCTGCTGTGATCGTTTTACAAGACTTTTAGCAGCTATTCTTTTTGTGGTTTCAGGTTCCATTGCAATAGCGGTAACAATCGTAAGCATTGCACATAAAGGTAGTAACCTTGCTAATAAGCTATTTTTTATTGTTTTAAACATAAAAGTATCCTTTATTTATAAAACTTTATCTGTTTTCAATATATCAAATTGATACAATAAATTGGAATGAATATTTAAATATTTTCTCTTTGGATATGCTATTTTCCGACGCAGAATTCACGAAACACAGCATCCATGCCTGCTTCTGTGATGGTTTTTCCGGTTAGTTCCGATAGGGTGGTGAGGGCGTCTTGGAGATGATAAGAGACAAGTTCGTAGCTTGTGTTATCACTAAGTAGATTTTTGGTAGCCATAAGTTTGGCTTCTAGAGAGAGCAAGTTATTGTAATGACGCTGATTTAAAAGAAAAGGTGATCCAATAGCAGTAAAGAGTGAGCTTATTTTGTTTTGAATAGCTGATTCGAGTGTGTTGATGCTGTTTTTATCCGTTGTAGACACAGGATATACTGATTGGGAAACAATAAGAGAGTTATGTTGCTGTGGTAAATCTGTTTTGTTAGTGACGATAATAATTTTATCGGCGTATGTGGTAAGTAGGTTTTGATACACAGTGCCTTCAGCGCTGCTCAGCTGTTGCGAGCCATCAAAAACAAGTAAGATAATATCAGCAGTTTTTGCCTCTGCATGTGACCGGGTGATTCCCATTTGCTCAACAATATCATCAGTTGTACGTAACCCTGCAGTATCAATAAGGGTCCAATAGTTATTGTTTTTATACAACCCGGCTTCAATAGCATCGCGTGTGGTGCCAGCAATGTTGGTTACAATTGCGCGTTCCTGATCAAGTAAAGCATTAAACAGCGACGATTTACCCGCATTGACTGATCCAATAATAGCAATTCTGATACCACTTCTAATTTGTTGTTGCTGATTAAAGGTATTTTTAAGATTGGCGATTGTTGCAAAAACTGAATCGATAATTTCTTTGATTTGTATGCTAAATTCCATGTTTTCTTCATCCAAAAATTCAAAGCTTGCATCTGATAAGGCGAGAGCTTTAATGAGCTGTTTTTCTATGGTTATAACCCAGTGAGAAAAACTGCCTTCTAATTGCGATAAGGATTGTTTGAGGGCAAGTTGTGTGTTTGCGTGAATAAGATCGTTAATAGCTTCTGCTTGTATAATATCAATTTTATTATTGCTAACCGCACGGCGGGAAAATTCACCTTCTTGTGCAAGGCGCGCACCAGCAGCCAGAGCTGCTTGAATAATATTTTGGATAATAAAAGGGTTATTGTGGCACGTGATTTCTACTGTATTATCGCCAGTGAATGTGTGCGGAGCCCGCATTAATAAAAAAAGGACTTGGTCAAGGTGAGTACCATTCTGATCAACTACCCATCCATAATGAATGGTATGTGTTGGCAGAGAACTGATTACTTTATTATTGGGAAGTTTGCTTATCTTATCAGCAATTGCAAAAGCATTATCACCTGAGAGCCGGAGTAAAGCGATGGCACCACTACCTTGTGGTGTGCATTGGGCGATAATAGTTTCGTTGGATGATGAGTAGAGCATAAGAGTATTTTTGAGTTCGTATGGTTTTGCCCCAATTTCCACTTCATTTCAATCGGGGTCCCCGTCGGAAGAAACTGAAGATGGGGTCAAACAGGCTCACCACGAACGGGATTAGAATTTTTTGTTTTTCCGTTTGATATTTACTCAGGGCGAATCAAAACAACCTTGAGGTTTTTGATTTCTTGTTTGTACTGATTACGCAAGGAGGATACTATTAAGTGCGCAAAACTGCGGAACAGTTGTTTTTCTTGTATTGGGTCAGCAATTAACGGTGTTTCAAACGTAAGTTTTAAATTTTTACCAGCAACTTCTGAATTAAAACCAACAGCAGGTAATCCCATGAGAGACAATGTTTGTTTGAGCCAATTGTGTGCTGTGGTTACCATTGTATCATTCCATGTTGCAGGAATATGACGTGTTTTAAGTACTGCATCAGCAGTTTTAGGTTGCTGAACTTTTTCTGGAGCATGTGTTTTTGGCTTGCCCTTCGAAGCTTCAGCGAAGTAGGGCTGATTTTCATGTTTTGTCTGAGGTGCTGTTTGTCTTACTGTAGTGGGTTGCTGCGTAATTGGCTTCACTGCATTTTTTTCTTCTACAATTGGAGTAACCTTTAAAGAGGAGGACTTGCCCTTCGTAGCTTCAGCGGAGTAGGGGCGGCATTCTTTTATTTTTTGCTGAGGTTTAAATATTGGTTTTTCATGAGTATTTGGTTTATCATTACCAAAAAAAATACCAACCTTTGCAGGCTTGGTAGACATGCCAAAAAAATTTCTTTCTTCTTGTTCAAAAATTTTAATGGAAAACTCTTTTGGGTTTTCTGCTTGATTCCATGCTTTTTCAATAGCTTTTATTATTGAAGATGCTTGCTCGATGATAGATTTCATGAAAGTAATCCCGTGTGAATAGATAAAAAAGAAGAATGATGATTTTTGGAGCGGGAAACGGGATTTGAACCCGCGACCTTTGCCTTGGCAAGGCAACGCTCTACCCCTAAGCTATTCCCGCTTATAGACCTGTTTCTTTTAATTCAATTTAGAGTACATTGATAAGGTACCATGCCCATATTTTTTGTCAACATAAATGGAAATAATGGATAGTAAAGGATAGTATAGTGTTAGATTATGTTGTTGGAATCGTAAAGTCCGCCCAAGATCAAGAAATTACCCTAGAGATTGGTATGTTTGGCATATCGCTACAAGTGCCAAGTGTGCAAAGCTTTGAACAGGGTGTCTCAAGCAAGGTATATAGTTACTTACATTGGAACGCAGAAAATGGTCCGAGTCTTTTTGGTTTTGCCACCCCAATGGATAGATCAATTTTTCAAGTTATTATCAGCTGTTCTGGAATTGGCCCCAAGATAGCTTTGGCTATTTTATCTGACTTAGGAGCGCAGGGTTTTTTGCAAGCAATTTCCAGCGGTGATGACCAGATGCTGAGCAAAGTTAATGGGATTGGTAAAAAGAAGGCAGAGCAGATTATTGTCCAGTTAAAACATAAAGTTGCTTCATTAATTGAATCAGGCACTGTTGATGTGAGTGATGTAAAAGAGATAGCGCATTATCATGATGTGAGTTTGGCACTGCAATCTTTGAATTATTCGCGCCAAGAGATTGGACGTGCCATGGATTATATCAAAAAGAATAGTAAAGTTGATAAAGCAACATTTGATGTTTTGTTGCGGCAAGCGCTTTCGTATTTATCAAAACAGATATAAAAAAAACCAGGAATTTTTTGTTCCTGGTTTTTAATTTTAGTTTGCAGAGTAAGGCTTAAAGTTTGGATTACGTTTTTTGCGTATTGCATTCAGTTGGTCTATATGTTCATTTCTTAAGTGGCGTAGACCTATGAAGGTAGTTTCAGCATCCTTGTTTATCTCTATTTCTCTTTTCTTTTGTTCAAGTTGATCTTTTGCTGTTAGATATCTTAGTGGAATAGTTTCTTTTCTTGCAAGATCATCAGTTAAGTTAACAGCATTATGAATAATAGTGATACCAGAAGCGATTTCTTCTAATTGACGACCAATCGTAGGTTTATCATCATATCGGATATCTAATTCTCTTTTTACTAGTTCAAGAACAGCATCACTTCCTGCTTTTGCACAGAATTCCATGAATCCTCTTGTTGCATGATCACCAATGGTGCTTGCCATTCTATATTGAATACTGTTGTCACGAATGTATTTATCTTCTTTTGCTTGCGCCATTCTTTCTCTAGAATCAGTTTTTTTTTCTTTTTGTGACTTTTCTTGTTCTTCTGATGATTGGTCTTGCTGTGCATTGTCTCGTGGACTTTCCATACAAATAGTCTGGGTTGCGATAGCAAATAGTGCTACTAAAAGACAATGTGATTTTGATATATATGCCATAGTATTCCTTTATTATGGATGATAGGGGATTTTTGCTAATTTTGTTTCTATATATAAGGCTGTTTTTCGAGCGCTTGCAACACAGATATCACGAAGTATATTTTCATCTTCTGATCTTGGCATTACTTGCGCAAATGTTTTATGGCACAGTGCAGCCCCAAGACCATGCCCCATTACCGGCAGGGTTGTTGAGCATAAAAAATGCCCAGCATATGTAAGAGCCGAAGGATTATTTATCTGTTCTATTCTTTCACTTCTTTTTTCATGAATACTTTTCACTATATTATTTAAGTGATCTGCGCCTGTATCAGAACCTAACAATGGCTGAAGAATGGTAAAGAAATTGGCTTTTTGTTTTTGTATTTCACTTTCTTCGTCTTGTATTTTATCAGGATGGAAACGCAAACTTTGTTTTTTGTATAATTTGCTATTTTCATCAAGTTGTTCTTGGGTGGTCGCAGTAAGATAGAGGGCTTCAAGAAGGAAGGTTAATTTGTCTAAGCTGTTTTGAGCATTAGCGAAATTGCTTTGTTTTTCATTTTCTATTGCATGTTCATATTGTAATGCAAGACCTTCTTGGAGATTTAAAGATTTTAATAAAACTGTATGAGGCTCATTACTATTCACTACATTGCGTTGAGTGTAGTTGAGTACATGAGTTATTGCAGCAATTTTATTTTTGGTTTCTGTAAGATCTTGTGCGTGATGATTCCCGGAAGTGCGATATTCTTGTAGATCTTCTTGGTATTGATGAAGAGATTGAGCAGCATTATCTAGAAGAGTTTCTCTCGGCAAAGATAATAGTTCTGCCAAATAAACTGATTGCTTATCAATTTGATATTTAATAATCATATCTTTGATGGTGCTTTTTGAAAGATGCTCTATTTCTTGCATAGCATATAATGATGAAATAGGTGCAGCCAAGAAACTACAGAGTAAAAGTTTTATATATTTAATCATGAGTAGCTCTTCTTTCTATTTTTTCAAAATCAGCATTACTTTTTTCAATTGCTTCATCGCACCGTTGTAGCAACACATCAATTTTTTGATCTTCGATTCTTCTTTCTATTTCTTTTTTAGTGAGATAAAGCAATATGCCACTTGCTACTGTTAATGAGCCAGCTAATGCGGTTGAAAGAGCATCGTCAGCTTTTGTATTGCTTGGTTTATGAACAGGAAGTAATTGTAAAGAGCTATTTTTTAAAAGGGGTTTGTAGGGATTAACTTTTGCTTTTGCCTCAACATAATCCGTTTTACAAGATCCTGAAAAAAAGACAGAAAGACCTTTGTGATCATACACAAATTCAAGTCCAAATTCAGTATCACCAGATTTTAAAGTGCAGGGTAGGCTCAGTAAGAATATAATGAGAGATGATGCGTAAGTTACTCTTTTGCTAATTCTGTTGCAAGCCATGATTCTTTTTCTTTCATGATTTTATCAGTGCTTTCTGTGTAGTGATCATAGCCAAGAAGATGGCAGATGCCGTGGCAGAGTAATGTGCGAAGGTGCTCATTGATTGTTTTGTTTTCTTGCTCACACAGCTCTTTAATATATTCAAGGGAGATAATTAAATCTCCCACATTTTTATCATCTTCTGTTTGTGGCACAATTGTTTCTCCAGCTTTTAGATCTGGATGAAACGGGAAAGATAAGATATCTGTTGGTTCATCTTTGCTGCGGAAGTCGCGGTTAAAGCATTGAATTGCTTGATTGTCGGTTAATAAAATACCCAAATCAAAATCTGCATATCCCATTAAAGATAAGATTTTTTGAGCATCTTTTTGGAACTGTTCCACGCTGAAATTGGTGGTGCATTCTTCGTTATTTATATTAACCATAATACTCTTTAAGTTATGTTGTCATGCTCTTAACTATCTTGTTTATTAACTCTTCGCGCTCGTCCTGAGCTTGTTTAACCCTATCTTCAGTTCCTTCCGACGGGGACCCCGATTGGAACGAAGTGAAAATTGGGGAATAAAGGATATCTTTGAGCGCTCCAGGATACCCTTCAACAGGTTCAGGGCGAGCGCAGAAAAGATATAGAAAATAAAACCAATGGTATAATTATACATTCTTAATTATCGCTAAAAAGCATAAAAAATCAAGCTAGCAAAGGATTTTTTTCTGACCCCATCTCCAGTTTCTTGCGATGGGGACCCCCAATAAGAAGAAGGTAAAAAAATTAAGATAAAATCACATCCGCATGCCAAGTACCATCTGTTTGCGTGAGCGCAGAAGTTTGGCCATTATCTGTTTGGTAGGTAATAGTTATTGCTTGCGTAACACCACGAATCAATTGATCATGTTGTTTAAGTTGATTAAGCTTTTCACTCAAAGCAGTCATTTTTACAAACACATTCATGGTTGTTAGTGGTGTTTTAAGTGAAAGTTGTTTTTCTGATTTGAGCTTACGCACTTGTGTTGCAATGGTAATAACATCGTTGATAATTTCTGTGTCATCTGCAAACACATATGGAATTTGTATATCTTGGTAGCGTGTTTGATGAATGGAACGTACTGCTTCGTTTGTTGTATACATTTCTTGGTATATAGTCTCTGTTATGTGTGGTAAATATGGAGCATACAGTTGCAATATACGCAATCCCGCTTGGTACAATGTCCAACGTGTTGCTTCTATATCTTCAGCTTTGTATTGTTCAGGGTTGAATAGTTGATTTTTAATAAGCTCGAGATAGTTATCACAGAAATTGCTCCAGAAAAACTGTTCTATCATATTAAGCGCTAAACCAAATTCATGTTGTTCAAGATATTGTTGGTATTTTTCACAACATGCAGAGATTGTGTGCAGAAGCCATTTATTTATTGCGCCAATTTCTTTTGGAGTAGTATTTGGTTTTTTGAAATTTTCTAAGTGAGGTTGAGCAAAAAGAAAAGCGTTCCACATTTTAGTGATCAGTTTTTGGCCAACTTTTAATTGCTCTTCAGAGAACATCATGTCTTGACCAAGTCTTCCTGAAGCTGTCCAATATCTGATGGCATCGGCAGGGTATCGTTGCAATAATGATATTGGATCCATTGTGTTTGCATTGTTTTTTGATTTGGAAAGTTTTTCTTTGCTATCACTCAGTACGTGACCAGAGATTACAATATCTTTCCATGGAACGGTATTATCATGCATCCATGATTTTACGATAGTATCAAATGCCCAGGTGCGAATAATATCATGCGCTTGTGGGCGCATGCTCATAGGCATCCAGTTTGTGTTCGTATCCTTTGAGAGACCCAAGACGAACGGATTGGTAGTTTCAACTTTATTAATTTTTTGAAACACGTTGTAGCAAATATATGGTGTAATTGATGATGTGTTCCATGTATCCATTACATCAGTATCAGGTTTAATATTAGTGCCGCCACAATCAGGGCAAGAGTCTTGATACGGTGTTTCTTGAGGATCAACAGGGAGTTGGTCAGCATGGGCAAGTATTATTTTGCTGCAATCTTGGCAGTGCCATGCAGGGAATGGGATTCCGTAAAAGCGTTGACGGGATATTCCCCAATCCCAGGCTAAATTTTCTACCCAATCATTGTAGCGTGATTTCATAAAAGTAGGATGCCAGTTGATATTGTCGGCAATTTCTAAGAATTTATTTTTATACGGCAATATGCTGATAAACCATTGTGGCAATATGGTGTATTCAATATCTTTTTTGCAACGTTCGTGAACATTCACCGAGTGCGAAATTGCTTGCTGACGGATTAAAAGGTTTTGCTCGCGTAATTTTTCAATAACTGTTGCGCGTGCATCAGCAACTTTAAGGCCTTGTAAAAAGCCAGCATTGTCAGTCATTTTGCCATCTAAGCCAATAACATGGCGGTATGGTAAATTGTGTTTTTTGTACCAGATAATGTCTGTTTTATCACCAAAGGTACACACCATTACAAGACCACTTCCTTTGTCAATGGCAACCAAATCATCGGGAAGTAGAGGTACTGTTTGACCAAAAAGAGGCACGATTGCTTTTTTGCCGTGTAATTTTGTGTAGCGAACATCATCGGGGTTATACAGCACAGCAACACATGCAGGCAATAGCTCTGGGCGCGTTGTTGCTATAGTAAGATCATTACCATCACTATCTTTAAAAATAATATCATTAAAAGATGAAGGTTGTTCCTGATCATCTAGTTCTGCTTGTGCAACAGATGTGCGGCAGGTTGTGCAATACAAAGCAGGTTCTTGTTTGCGGTAGATATAATCTTTATTAAAAAGTTCAATGAATGATTCTTGTGATATTTTGCGCGAATCATGAGAGATGGTTGAATATGTTTCGCTCCAATCAGCAGAAAGTCCCATTTTTTGCCATAATGTTTTGAATGTTTCAGCAGCTGCATGAGACTCTTGTATACACAGTGCTATAAATTCTGAGCGAGACATTTCATGCCCGCGAACATTACGTTTTTTTTCAACATAACGTTCGGTTGGCAGGCCGTTGTCATCAAAACCAAAGGGATAAAATACAGAATGACCAGTCATACGTTTGTAGCGTGCAATGATATCTGTTTGTGTGTATGAAAAAATATGACCAATATGGAGTGTGCCAGAGACTGTTGGGGGAGGTGTGTCTATGCTATATAAAGGGCCTGGATTGTTTTCCATGGCATAGGTTTTATTATTTTCCCATTTTTGCTGAGCAGCAGCTTCACATAACTGGTGGTCGTATTTTTTTTCCATTGATAACTCTGATTTTAAAACATAATGATTTATGTATCAGTATATATTGTTTGTGTTCTTCGACAAGATAAAGGGCTTTAGGTTTGACCCTTTTTGCAAACCAGGGTACACTTTTTTATTATGATTACATTACACACAGCAGAAATACTTATCAGTGTTATTACCTTTTTTATCGCATATATCGTAGTAATCACCGTCTCTAATATGTTCCGTACATGGGTGGCATATAAAATGGGTGATGATACGGGTATGCGATTAGGTTATTTTACAGCAAATCCAATGGTTCATATTGATCCCGTTGGTCTTTTCTTTCTTTTTTACTTCTATTTTGGATGGGGCAGAATGGTACCCATCAACCCATTGCTGATCACCGAACCACATCGTTCATTAAAATTAGCAGCGGCGTATCTTTCAGATTCTTTTATGCATTTTGTTTTGAGTTTAATTGGTATTATCGTATTACTTGCTATTTTTGATGTGAATATTCTGATGGTGATGCGCATTATGGTGTTAACGTATGATGTATCGCATTTGCCGATTGCAAATATGTATCCAGAGCTTTCTTCATTTGTAATATCAGTTGGCTTTATTGTATTTGCCTTTGTGTATCTTAATGTGGTGCTTGGTGCGCTCACTTTTATTATTAATTTCAGTAATTATCTTCTCTTTGCTCTTGCAGACCGCTCAAATAAAATTGCTCAATATGCTAACTATATAACAATCGGATTGCCTATTTTTCTTATTTTGTTCTTTTCACCACTATTACGATTGTTATCAGTTAATCTCATTTCTTATATAGGTCTTATTATTGCTCATATTATTGGCATTACCAGATAGGTAGCAGATATTATTATGGATAAAATTTTATCGCGCTCAAAGATATCCTTCAACAAGTTCAGGACGAGCGCGGAGATGACATTACCGGATAGGCAGTATGGATAACATAGAAAAAACATTAGAACTTTTGCGTTCAGGCACAGTAAATATTTATTCTGAAGATGAACTTGTTAAAGCAGTTAAAAGTGGAAAAAAACTTAAAGTAAAACTTGGCGCTGATCCTACAGCTTCTGATTTGCATTTGGGTCACATGGTTGTTTTTTCCAAATTAAAACAGTTTCAAGATTTGGGGCATGAAGTTGTTTTTTTAATTGGTGATTTTACTGCACAAATTGGTGATCCAACGGGGCGTGATAAGACTCGTCCACCATTAACTCCTGAAATTATTCAGCACAATTTAAAATCATATTTTGATCAGGCGAGTAAAGTGCTTGATCCTAAAACGCTCACTATTACATACAATTCTGAATGGCTTGGCAAACTCTCGAGCAGTGAATTGGTGAGCATTCTTGCCAAAGTAACACTTGCACGCATTACTGAGCGTGATGATTTTGCAAAACGTATCAAAAATAATGAATCAGTGAGTATGCATGAACTGTTGTATCCTGTTTTCCAAGGTTATGATTCTGTTGTTTTGCAAGCTGATGTTGAGTTGGGCGGTACTGATCAAACGTTTAATCTTTTGATGGGCCGTTTTTTACAAGAGCAATATGGTCAAAAAGGGCAAATTGCTATAACAACTCCGCTGCTTGTTGGATTAGATGGCGTGCACAAGATGTCAAAATCTTTAGGTAATTTTGTTGGTTTGAATGAATCAGCGAGCAATGCGTTTGGTAAGTTGATGTCTATGTCTGATGAGCTTATGTGGCAGTATTTTATTTTGTTGCTTGGTAAGACTGCGCAACAGATTGAAGAAATGAAGCAAGAGATTGCTGTTGGTAAGTTGCATCCAATGAATGTGAAAAAAGATATGGCCCAAGGCATTGTTGCACGTTTTTGGTCGGCTGATGAAGCTGCACAAGCGCGGCAGCAGTTTGAATCTTTGTTCCAAAAACAAGATTATTCCCAAGCACAAGTAGTTGCTTTACCTGATAATTTTGCCAATCCTGTTTGGATTGTTGAATTGCTCAAAGCTTTAGGTGCAATCACAACATCTTCTGATGCAAAAAGACTGATTGAAGCTGGCTCTGTGCATCTTGATGATGTGGCAGTGACAGATTTTAAGGCGGTGGTTGAGTGGAAGTCTGGTATGATTGTTAAGGTTGGCAAGCACCGTATTTATAAGATTAAGTAAGTTAAATCCGTTCGTATGTTTTAGCCGTTCGCTCACTTCGACAAGCTCAGTGCGAACGGAAAAAGAAAAATTTATCATCCCGTTCGTCCTGAGCCTGTCGAAGGATACGAACACAAAACAGTTTCTATGAACAATATTATTACCCCTGGTTTTCTTCTCATCAACAAACCCGTCGACATGACCTCTTTTGGCTGCATCAAATACCTTAAAAGAGTGATACAACAAAAAGTTAAAATTGGTCATGCAGGTACCCTAGATCCATTTGCAACAGGTCTTTTGATTGTTGCCCTGGGCAGGGAAGCAACACGTCTTATTTCCAAAATCATGGTGATGGAAAAGACGTATATCGCCACCGGCAAATGTGGCGAATTGACTGATACGCTTGATTACACAGGAACGGTTATAGACACAAGCTCACATATTCCTTCAGAACAAGAGATCAAAGCCGCTATGGCATCTTTTGGCTCTTCTTATGAACAAATTCCTCCCATTTATTCCGCTCTTCAGCATGAAGGTCAGAGATTATATGCACTGGCACGCAAAAACAGTATGAGCCCTGAAGAGTTGCAAGCTATAGCAGAAAAAAAACGTAGAACCGTACAATTGTATGATCTGCAGCTTTTGTCTTATGAATCCCCACAATTTACGATTAAAGCTTGTGTTTCTCATGGAACGTATATCCGTACATTAGTTAATGATATTGCTGTTAGAATGGGCAGCTGTGCTACAACGTATCAGCTGACTCGTACGGCAATTGGGCTCTTTGATATGGCTCAAGCAACAGTTCTGACTGATATTAAGACTATTGAAGATATTACCCGTCTGATAATTCCCGTTGAAGAGATTGATCTAGGCGAATAATCGTTAATTTTCCTTTATTTATAAGGCTTTTTCTATTAAAACTCTTGTTTTCTAACATTCTTTTTTTATAAACTAATTCTAGTAGTAATAATTAATGTTTTTTAAGCGGAGGAGACGATATGTCTATGATTAAATGGCGTCCATATGAAGAGTTGGAAAATATTGGAACAGAAATTGAGAATTTTGGTTTAGATTTATCTGCCGATATGTATGAGACAGATAAAGATGTTATCGCAACTATGAATGTCCCTGGTATTGATAAAAAAGATATTCATGTACGTGTTGATGGCAACCACCTTCATGTTTCTGGTGAACGTAAAGAAGAAAAAGAAGTTAAAAAAGATGATTATTATCACAAAGAAATTAGAAGAGGGCATTTTGAACGTACTATATCTTTACCATGCGCTGTTAATGAAGCAAAAGTAGCTACTGAACTGTCTGAAGGTGTTTTAACAATTACAATGCCAAAAGCAAAGTAAAAAAAGCTTAAAAAAAGGAAAAGATAATGAAAAAGATAATAACATTGGTAATGCTGTTTACTTTATCAATATGCGCCATAGTTGATGCTAAAGTTGTGAATCGACAACCACAAACCGTAACAACACAAGATATTGAAGAAACAGAGGAGATAGAGACATCAACTCAGCCACAAAGAATGAGACTGTTACCGGGAGCCCAAAGAAGAACAGAAAGAAGAATGGAGCGTCGCAAAGGTGGGCAGCCGCAATGCCGTGGCGGTAATTGCGTTAGTATACAATCTTCATCGTCAAAATCGCACATAATATCTCATAATGGCGGTGGTGTATCTGTGAATATAACCAGTCCTGAGGTTTCTGAAACAAAAGATAAGGTTATAGTAACCATGCACATTGGTGGTCTTGCTGCTGGAGATATTATGGCAGAAGTTGATGGAAATAATATTTATATTACTGGTGAGTATAACCGTTCAGGAACTCAAGTATCTATTAATGACTCTGCTTCATTGCCATGTGCGGTTGATGCAAAAAGAATGACTAAAAAAGTAACGAATAGTGTTTTGACTATCACATTGCCGAAAATGAAATAATAATCGTTTTTTAAAAAAAGGAGTGTTTTTATGAAAAGCATAAAAAATTTACTTGTTATGGGTGTAATTTTAGTAATCGCATTTGCATCAGTTCAAATGTCTGCAATGGAAGAAGGTCGACGAGTAAATCCTAAACTTAGCGCAGCGAATAGAGAATTGCTTGAGATGCGTATTAAGAATATGGAAAAAACTATCAAGTCATCAAATCAGTTTACTCTTGAGGAAAAAGCAGATGAGATAAAGAGGCTTGAAAACGCCAAACATATGTATTATGGAAACTATCCTTATAGTAGGTTCGATATATTGCGTACCGATTTATAAGAATGCGATTGCAGTACCAAAATCAAGTAAAAAATATTGTTTAATATTTAAAAAAGTGCTCTGGGGCAATCCCGGGGCGTTTTTTTGTGTAAACTCTTGTTTTTTAGGCTTTTTCTCTTGTATTATAAATTCAGACAGGAATAATTGTAGTTTTTAATAATTAAGGGGTGTTTTATGAAAAGCATAAAAAATTTACTTGTTATGAGTATAGCTTTAACAGTTATATTATGTACATCAGTGCAAACGATTGCGATGGTAAAAGAAGAGAATAAGCTTTTAAGTACAGCACAGAAAGAACAACTTAGGGATGCTCTTATATCGAAAGACGAGTTCTTAAGTTCAAGAAAAAGAAATCCAGTAATGGCGAAAAAAGTAGAAGCGCAAAAGAAAGCAATAGAAAAAATACTTTATGGTGATCAACTTTATGATAAAGATGACATATTTGTTGCGATATATTTATAATTTATAGCAAAAATAAATAAAAAAAGCGCTTTGAGTCAATCTCGAAGCGTTTTTTTTATTTTAATTATTGCTATCTGTCTTTTGGTTTTTATAAAATAATATCAGACAGTAAATTTATTGATTGTTTAAAAAGGGGAGAGGGTAATGGAGCGTTCAATAAAAAATTGGTTAAAGTATAGCCTGATAAGGCTATGTGTAATGTTGTTGATAGGTTTTGGAGTGGTTGAAGCTAAGCAGATGCAATCAGGAACAGCAAGATCAGTTGTAGGGATTCCTCAGGTAGCACCAAAACCTTCTGTAACTGTTCCAACGGTGCCAAAAGTGCCACAAGTTGCTCCAACAGTTTCGCAACAACAAAGAAAACAGGATAGATTTACACAGACGGAAGCTTTTTTGCAACTTACACGAGAGATAGATTTACTCAAAGATGAATCAAGTTCTCGATATATCCCTTATCTTAATATTATTTCTGATTGCTTAGTAAAAGAACAAGAACTAAAAAATAGTCATTATGCATTTTATCATACTACTGATAATGCATGGCGTCTTGCGCAAGATGTATATACACAGTTGTTTACTCGACAAAATGCATTAGGAAAAACAGTAGGGAAAAATTTTACCTTTTTAAGATTTGATGATTATCCAACGCAAAATGCAAAAGAGTTTTTGGTTGGTGAATTAAAGAAAAGTGGACTTATTAATGATACGGGAGAGTTGGCTGCAATTCTTTTATCGGTAAACGTATCACTTTTTGGTAATACAGGTAGACCTACTTCATGTACATGGGATTATTTTTTAAAAGACATAGGGCATAGTCTTCCTGACCGTAAGGTGTACGAAAAAATGATGACTGATTTTGGATTAACTCATAAATATATTGATGAGCTGTTGGGGCTTGTAAAGTTGTATGATACAAAAGAAAATACTTTATTACAGATATTTGTTCCTCAGAATAGAATTGATGACATTGGTTATTTGTCATGGTCAAAAGGTGTACCTTTACATGAAGGGTCTATTGATTGGATAAAGAAATATATGAGAAAAAAATCATGGACGCATAAAGAAGGTAAACATGTTGCTGAGTGGGCGATGGAAGATTTGGCAAAACAGTTTAAAAAAGAGCAAGAAAGCAACCCCTTATTTAAAGATCTTATAGAAAGTGTTCAAGCAGGTGATTTTAGTGTTGATGAGTATTTAAAGATTTATCGTAATAAGCCATGGGAATTACCAACTATTAATAATGATCAGGTTCGTCTTATTTTTTCAGCAGATGGTTTATTGAATCCAGCATCAGACGTGCAATTTTATCGCCATTCAACAGCTTCAAAAGATCGATTAAAAAAATATTATCAACGATTAAATGAGGTTATTGATAAAATAATCGCTGAAACAGAGGGGGAAGATAATGTGTAAGTTAAATAAAAAGATGATAATTTATAGAACTTTATTTGTTGTTTTTTCATTTGTTGCCATACAAACATTGCCAAAACAACTTAAAAATCCTGTTGTACAAAGAGCATTAGAGCAAGAGCGGGAAACAGTAGCTCAAAAATCAGGAGTTCAAGAAGTAAATTTGGGTGAACTTCAATCTCAAGTAAGTTCTGATTTATATACGCAAACACAAGCTCATTTACAGTTGAATAAAGTAAGAGAACTTATTCAAGAGAAATATAAAAATGATGTGGTACCTTATTTTGATGTTATATCTCGAGTTATTACCAAAGAAGTGGAGTTTAAAAATAGTCATTGGGCATTTTATCATGGCACTTCTCAAAAATGGATGGTTTGGCAAGATGTTCTAACAAAGTTAACCAATCATTTTAAGCCATCAAATGCAAAGGAAGGGCAATTTGTGTTTTTGAGAACTAAGGCACCTGAGGGCTTAAGTCACATTAAAGCAAAAGAGTTTTTGGTAAAAGAGTTAAGAGCGCATGGCCTTATTGATGATCAAAATGAAGATCAAGGAATGCTATTGTCAACAAACTTAGCATTGTTTGGAAATGTTGGGTTTTTAAATGAAGCAACTTGGTCATATTTTATACAAGAGCAGTCACATGCTGTATTGGATAGATCATTTTATGAATCCATAATGAATGAGTTTGGATTGTCTCATACATATATTGATGAGCTTATGGGGCTGGTAAATATGCTACCTTCAAAACATGAGTCTTTGTTGCAGATTTTTATTCCTAAAAACATTGTAGATGACGTTGCATATTTAGCGTGGGTTACTGGTATTCCTGCTCATGATGAAGTTATTGATTGGGTTCGTACCAATGTAAAGAAGAAAAAATATAAAGCTGAACCAGGTAAATCACCAAATATGATGGCATTGGCTTCATTAAAAGGCAGATTTAAAAAAGAACAAGAAAATAATCCTTTATTTAAAGAAATGCTTGAAGCAATTGAAAAGGGTGATTACAGTATCAACGCTTATTTGAAAATTTATTGTAATAAACCAGAAGAGTTGCATGGTGCTAATTATGCTCAAGCGCGTCTTCTTTTAACCGATGATATTTTATTAAACCCAAGGTCTGGAGTTCTGATATTTAGACATACAGATGTTGATCATAGATCAATGGAAAAGTATGAAGAGCGTTTAGATCAGATTATACAGAAGATTCTTGCTGAAAACAGAGAAAAAATGATTCCATCTTTGCCTCAACCAAGAGCTAATATAAATCCAGCTCCTGTGGTTAAACCAGTTACACCAACAACAATGCCTCAACCACGACAACCTGGGCAGAGACCGTTAAAGCCAATAATACGATAAACAAACTTTGCTTTTTAAGAAGGACCTGAAGTTATTCAGGTCCTTCTTGATTGGATTATTTGTTTAATGTTTTTTCAATGTTGTCAAATATTGGGTTAATGTGTTTAGTGACGATTTCTTTTATATAACCAGGATCAAAGTTTAAAGGATCAGCCTTAATATTTGTTGTAAATATTTCTTTTAAATCATGTAATAGCTGTTTTCTATCTTGAGCCGGAAAGACCGAGATATACCCTTTAATAAATGGTGTAAGCGTTATATTAAGATAAGTTCCTGGTTTTACTCCTTTAATGATTTCTTTAAATTGATAGATTGTGTCATTGCTTGAGAATGGTGGGAATATAAGACGCATAAAATCAATTTTTGGAACTTTTAATTGATTAAAGCAACGTACCATTGTTTCATTATCAATAAAGGTAAAGTGTCCGGTTTGTTCATCATAGAAAATGTTATGAACATGTAAGTCTCCGTGCGCTACAGTTGTACCAAGAACTTTACCTGGTATTGGCTTCATAAAGCGTTTATGAAAATTACCAAGCTCAACCCCGAGGATATGGTATGCTTTTTTGATTCTTTCAGCATTTTCTCTTGATTGGTTATCGCGAAATTCATTAAGGAGATCAAATAAGACAGCTCCTTTTGCTGCAGGCATGGTTGCAATATAATGAACGTTCTGATGATGTGGATGATAAGAGAAATAGAAGAATGGTAGTGATATGGTTGGAAAATCTTTCACTACATTTGGCGCAATAAGATCTTGCATGCCAGGAAATTCTTCTATTTTTTTAAGATTAGTTGATTCGGTAAGGCCTTTTCGCGATTCTTTAACAATGTATAGAAGAGGTTGTGTTGAAGGTGTACATGTTGAACTTACTAAAAAAAGTTGTACAGTGTTATATCCGCTTCCAGACCCAAGAGATTTAACATTAAGACACTGTTTGCTATAAAAATCTTTATTTTTTAGTTTACCTTCATTGTATGCTTCTGCTAGTATACTTGCCAATCCACCTTCAGTTAGGTTGCCATTAGATCTGAGCAGTGCAGGATTGACTCCCATTTTATGTACAACAGTAGTGTTGCTGTATAGCGTATCAAGAAAATCATTTGAAGACATATTTTGTGCATTGTATTTTCTTTTGACATTTGCGATAGATGTTGGAGAACATTGTTTTAATTTGTTGGTGCAATGATCAATAATTTGGTCTGCTGTTTGCTCTTCTCCAAATCGCCCTTCACCATATGTTAAACAACATTGGCAAGCTTCATCTGGATTATTGTTCCAATTATGTGTATTGCAATCATGCTGATTGTTAATAATTTTGACTGTTTTATTAATATCTAATATTTCAGGATCATTTTTTGTGTGACCTGTGCTTATTTTAGGATTTTGTATTGCTGGTTGAGATTGTACAGGTTGCACTGGTTGGATTGGATTAATTGGACGTATTCTTGTTGGAGTATTTGTTGGTTTAGTGATTTGTTTACCAATTATAGGATTAGTAAGTGCCAACATTGCTGCGCATAGTTTAAGATAATGAGATTTGAGAATGTTTTTCATCAGAGCCCCTTTTTTTGAAAATGTGAATGATATTTGTTTTTTATTTTAATTGGAATTTGATTTCTATCACAAGGATATTTGTGATATTGCTTTTTGATTTGAATTTCAATTAGGATAGAAAGGAACGGATTGCATAAAAAGTGAGAGGATTAAAAGATGAAGATAAATAAGCAGATTTTATATAAAAAAATAGCGCTTGTTGGAATCATTTTATCTTTTTTATCTATTGTTGAAACTGCTGTCTCAAAAACCGTATCTTCTAAAATTGCATCCGTAGTAACACCCTACTCCCCTGAAGCTTCGAAGGGCAAGCAACCAGTTGTTCCTGTTATTAAAGAAAACGTCATACAAGAAATTACCCACAAAAATGTTGTAGAAAAAACTTCTCAGAAATTTAATGGTAAATTATCACTTGAACAAATTCATACATTATCGCAGGGGCAAGATAGAGGTGAGATCACTCGATCATTAAAAATTACTCCAGTCACACAGATACAATCTGACAAATTTACCCAATCACAAGCGCATATGTCATTACCAGAAATAAAAAAATTGATTGATGCAAAATATAACATAAAACCATATCAAAAGATGATTGATGCAATTATAGGCCGGGAAGTTGAATTTAAAGATGGGTATTATGTTTTTTATCATGGCATGGATAATGAATGGCGTGTTCCCCAAGATTTATATACGCGGTTGTATGTCCATTTTAAAAAGTTGCCAGAAAATATTTTGCAGAACTTTATATTTTTACGATTTGGACTGCTATCTGCTCCCTCTAGTGTTCAAAGTTTTTTGGTGAGCAAACTGAAAGAAAATGGACTTATTAATGATCATGAATTGGGTGAATTTTTATATGCAGCTAATTTAGCATTATTTGGTAATGTGGGAACTGATCCTGAATGTACGTGGCAATATTTTATAAAGTCACGTGGGCACACATTTCCTGATCGTAAAACATATGAAAAAATTTTAGGTATATTTGGGTTGCCTTACACTTATATTGATCAATTAATGGCATTAACTAAGTTATATCAAACAAAAGAACAGACAATTATTCAGATATTTGTGCCAAAAGATCGCGTTGATGAAATTGGTTATTTAGCATGGATTAGGGGTAATCCTGCGCACAAAAAAACTATAGATATGGTGTTGCGGAGTGTGAAAGATAAAAAATTTGAAAAATCTTCATTCGCTCTGGATTATTATACGGCACTGTTTAAACGGGAGCAGGAGAAAAACCCAATATTTAGTAATTTATTGCAACGAGTACAAGCTGGTGATTTTAGTTTAAGTTATTTCTTGAAGTTTTACCGTAATTATCCTGAATTAATTGAGGATATTAATAGATATCAAGCGCGTCTTATTTTTACACCTGAAGTGTTGTTGAATCCGTTATCTGGGGTGAAAATATTTAGGTATTCAATAGCAACTGCTCAGCAGTTGCAAGAATACCATAAGAAATTTGATGAAATATTTAAGAAAATTATTACGGCTATTTAACAGCAACGGCGATATGTTTTTTCTTTATAAATTCTCAGAAAACCATTGACTATTTGTATTGGATTTTAATAGTCTGAAATATGAAAGTATATAAGTTTCTATAAAAAGGGGGAGTCGAATAATGAAGATAAGCAAGAATAATGTGTTTATTGTGGGATTGTTAATAGTTGCTGGAAGCATGAATGCAATGGAAGTGTTTCCTTTCAGTAGCTTACCATATGATTTGCAAAAAGATATCAGGGTTGTGATACTTAAGAATGAAATAAACAATTTGCCAAAAACAGTTGATTCAGTTGTGATAATAGGAAAGAAAATTAATGACTTTTCTTTAGTAGATAAAGCTTTTAATCAAACGGTTAATGAACCAACATTCTGTCTTAAATTAATAAAAAACATTGCGCGTGGTCTTGACCTTTCTGATACGAACGTAGCTGAAACTTTGAAAACAGCATGTGCTCAAAAACGTTTGAGACTTCAAAATCAATTAAAGGATTGTTTGTCTACAAAAAATGTTTCAATAAGTTTATTGAACAAGCTTTTGCAAGAAGGAGCTGATATAGAATGGACTTATGATGATGGTACATTGTTATGGATGGCAGTGCAGAATTATAATGAAAATGCACTTAAGGTTCTTGCTAGCCGTGCTAATGTAAATAGGCCTACAGGTAAGACGTTTCCTACTATATTGGATTATATTGTAATGAATTTTGGTAAAGATTTAATTAAAATGTTCTTATCCGCGGGAGCTGATGTTAATAAGCTTGATCCTAATAATCGAAACAATGAAAAGCTTCAACAAGCTTTAGCTGAAATGGGTAGAAGATAAAATTAGGTTGAACTATATACAAATAGTCCTTCTAGCAGCAATGCCGCTGGGGGGATTTTTTTTTATAGATGCCGAGTGCTATTTCTTCTCTTTCTTCAATTTGTTGCAAGAACCTTTTGATGTAAAAAAGATGGCTATAAAATTGTGAAAAATCGGTTTGGAAATCAATGTTGCCATTAAGCACGAGGACAGGAAGATGTTGGAGGGTTTCGGGATTGTTTTTGTTTTCGATAAATTGTTCATTTTTTTGCTGATAGACTTGTTCTATCTCTTCGAGTGTTAGATTCAATGAATGCATGCGCCTGAGTGCAATTTCTGGCATGACGCGCATATAAATAACCCCGTGTGGAGTATCATGTTCAGGGCTACCATTGCACGCATGTGATGAATGAGTTGCAAGCCATTCTGGATAGAGCATTATATTGCAGGGAAGCGTTTCTTCATGCAATCGTGCTAAAAATGCAGATATGTCTGAACCGATGGTTCCATCAAGAATAAGCATGGTAACGCCCTTTAATTTACAAAAGTTTGTGTGCTTGTGAGATATGATACGTCTTATTATTTAATTATCTGTTTTTTTACATAAATATCCAATTTTATTGCAATTATAATGATGTTTTCGTTATTTTAAGATTGATAATAAACCGTTTTTTAACAAGAAGGAGGTATGATGAAAGTTTCTAAAGGGATGTTATTAATTGTTGCTTTATTTGCTATTGGATCAGTGCATCCAAGTGAAAAAAGAAGAAAATCAAGTTCAAAAGGGAAGGCGAGAGTAGCGACTTCAAAAGAAGCAGCAATGAAGAAATTTATAGAGGATGTTTGTATAGAGTATGGAGATGAAGCAATTTGTCGCAAAGGTTTTGTAACAGATCGCAAAGGTCATGTAAAAGTGGTGAATTGTGCAGAGCTTGATGATATTGCAGAACAAATAGCACGTAAATATCCTCGTGATTATTACTCAACTCGTAAAATATTACATGGTCAAATAAGTAGACATTGGGATGCAGGAACTGCTGCCGATGTGCGAGCAATGCAAGAGTATGCAGATGCAAAACTTCGTGAATATAGTATTGAATATTATAATAAATAATTTAATGCTCCTCCTATCATATTGCGATAGGGGGAATGTTATAGACTGTACCAATGCGTGTTATATAATAACACGTGTAAACGCTGGATTTATTCCTACCAAAATCTCTCGTACATTTTTGATATTACCAAGTTCTGCAAGGTCATGAGCGCCAATTTCTGAGTATGGACCCATAAGAATAACCTCATCGTCAGTATGTGCAGTAATATCTGTCACGTCAACAATTGTCATATTCATTGCCACTCGTCCAATGACTGGAGCCAAAGATCCGTTAATAAGAACGGATGTTTTATTGGAAAACCGGAACTTATATCCATCATAATATCCAACTGGTAATAGTGCAATCCGGGTAGTTCTTTGTGTTTGGAATTCACCGGCATAGCTTACGTATGAGTTTGTAGGAATTGTTTTGATATGCGTTATGTGTGTTTTCCATGTCATAACTGGCTGCAGATGAGATTTTTCATATCCAAGGCCATAGAGGCCAACCCCTATCCGGAAAAAATTAAAATAATCTTTGTATTCTATGGTGGAAATTGCGGCAGTGTTGCTCATATGGATATAAGGGATGGTGATATTGTTGGGAAGTAAATTAGCAATAACATCATTAAATTGGGTATATTGTTGTGCGCTGAATTCTGGATTGCTATCAGAGGCCGAAAAGTGGCTGCAGATACCAACAATATTAATGTAATCAAGACTTTGTACTTGTTTGATGAAAGGTATTGCATCATGCGTAAGAATACCCATGCGGGAAAGGCCGGTATCCACTTTTATGTGTATGTTAAATTGATGTGAATATTTTTTGCCAACATCATTCAATTGTTGCGCATATTGAATATTATCAATCATGAATTGGATATTTTTCCCAATAGCATTTTCAATGGGCACATCACTATACCCAAGAACCAAAATTGGCTTTGAGATATTTTGCAGGGCAATTGCTTCTGAAAGATGCATTACAAGCAACCAATCAACATGTTGGTTGTGTTCAGCAAGGTAGGCAATTTGATGGAGCCCGTGACCGTAACCGTTGCCTTTCATGACGGCAGCAAGTTTATTGTGCGGCTTGATGAGGTTTTTATAGTAGGCGGCATTGTGGTTAAACGCGGATGCGCTGATTTCAAGGAAGGTTTGATGATTTTCGAGGGGATTTGTTACTTGTATGTTGTGGTTAGTTAAGTTTTGATTGTTGTTTAAAATCACTGTTTTTCCATTTTTTTGGGTATCTTTATAGGCAAAATACGCTATTTATAGTATATTATTAAGAGAAATAAATATGAAAATAAATATTAAAATAAAAAATTTTGAGCTAAAAAGTTTCAAAGCTCTTATGGAAAAGCGTCTTACAAGAGAAGAGATTCAGATGATTAAAGAGCAAACAGCTCTTGAATTTAAGGCGCTTGAATCGTTACAAGATGATATTGTGAACAAAATAGCTCATTTAGAGCATCATATTTAGGGACATTTCTCATGATCAAAAAGAAAGATAAAGAAACAAAAGGCGAACTTATATTTGGGATTCATCCTGTTGTAGAGCTGTTGAAAGCTAAAAGACGTAAGCTTATCTCATTATACACTACCAAGCCAACTCCCCACTCTTTTGATGAAATTCAAAAAGTGTGGCCAAAGTACCCAGTGCCAATACAGTATGTTGCGCGTGAAGTGCTTGACCGTATGGTGGGTACAACTGATCATCAAGGAGTTGTTGCATGGACGCATCCATTCCCATATCGTAAAGTGTTTTTTGATTCTAAAAAACATAAGTTTTTGGTTATGATTGATGGCGTTCAAGATCCTCGTAATTTGGGGGCTATTTTACGTTCTGCGTATTGTACCGGTGTTGATGGCGCTATTATGATTAAACGTGGTGGTGCTCAATTAACTGGGGTTGCTATTAAATCAGCTGCAGGATTGAGTGAACATCTTGAAATTTATGCAGCGCAATCGGCGGCATCTGCAATTTTAGATTTAAAAAATGCAGGATATAATATTTATTTAACAATGTTTGATGGTGAAAATGCTGCAACGTGTAAATATCAATCACCAATGTGTGTTGTGATTGGTGGTGAAGGAACTGGTATCTCTAAATCAATTTTATCATCTGGTACACATATCACCTTGCCACAAAAAACAAGTGATATTTCTTATAACGCCTCTGTTGCTGCTGGTATTGTGCTTTTCTTGGTTTCGACACAGCAAAAGAAGATTTAGAGCATAAGTTATTATATTCACCCGATGCAATTCTTTTCCCGCGCTTGTCCTGAGCCTGTCGAAGGATATCTTTGAGCGCATTTTCTTTAAGATAAAAAGAAATCCCCGGCGTAAACCGGGGATTAAAAACTTATTTTTATTCCCTTTTTAAGCGACAACCGTTAATAAATCATATCCCACAACTTTTTGCCCATCAGGATTGATAATTTTTATTTTTTTCGTACCCAGCGAAGCATGCTTCGTTGAAACTTTAACTTTAATCATTGTCGGATCCATATATTTCACTTTTTCAACCTTAACATCGCCTGATATTTTTACTTGTAACCGGCAATCAAAATCTTTTCCAGGATCAAAAAAACCAGAACCATCATGAGATTTGCCACAAATAGTTAATGTCACGGAAGATTTGCCTTGTTTAATTTCAGCCGGAGTAACGGAAATTGGTTCTGCCGGAGCCGGTGCGCGTAATTGTGCCACTTGTACACCCCACTGATCAGTATCAACAGCATATTCTTGAATAGTCCATATCGTCATATCATCACACGGATCTACGCTTGTATATGAATAATCACCCCAACGCAATGGGTTAGCTTGATCTTGTTCTGGATTGTATGTTGCATGAGTATTAGTATAAATTATTGGTTTTTGTAATGTTCCTTGAGGGTCATCCTTAAAACGGCGTGCAATTGCACAATTAACGAACTTATGTTCTCCAGCAGTGCTGCATCCTAGAGCCATAGTACCTTGTCCTGATATATTGAGTGATGGCATCCAAAAATAACGTGCATTAGTTCCATTTTTTTTGGTTTTATCAAATAATGTACCATGTTGTATTAATGTTGGCTGTTCATGCTTGATATTAATTTCATACCATCGCGCTCCATCACGTGTTACTGACATTGGTGTGCAACATTTGCCTTGATTATCAATACCTACATTATGCGCGGTCCATAAGCGTCCATCTCTTATCTGTGCCATTATAAGACGGTCACCAACAGCAGTATCAATATTTTTTTCTGCTCCCTGAGAAGGAACCGGAAGTGACTGACAGATTTGAGGAGCTTTTATTAAAAAAGGACCTTCTGCGGTTGGGGATTCACTACCTGGGTTTAATATGTTCCATAATGCCAAATGATTTGTGCTAAAACTATCTACTCCTATAAAATGTCCAACCGTAGCATCTTTATCAAAATTATCAACTCCTTGTAGAACAAATGGAGTTGATGGAGGTGAAGCAGGACTAATAAAAAAATTAAATTCAGTAAAAATAAGTTCGTTTTCTTCTATCAATGCTTTTTTATTAACAACATAAAAAGGTTGTTGTATTGGCGATACTCCTGTAGAAAGAATTAATAGACCACTTATATAAAGTGCTTGAGTATCTATGCCGAGTGTTGGGTAATCAAGAGCAAATCCTTCACCAACTTCAAAAAAATTAAAACTCCATTCGGTGAAATAACTAATTTCTTTGGTATTACTTACTGCAAACATAACTCGATTATTTGAAGGGAATCTAGTAATTTTTTGATTTGGAGCATTGTCATCATCATCTTCTTCTTCATCTCCTATTGTAACCATAATAATAAACCAACGTTCTGAAAAACGATCATAGCGAATCCGTATATCACTTGTAGGATTTCCATTTCTTTCTTGTACAAAAAAATCATTTGTTGTTGCATCAAGAATTAAATCAGGCATACCAGTTTTTTTATTAAAAGAACGGATGCGGTTATTGATTGCTACAATAAATTGTGTTGGTCCTACTGCTCCCATAGTATCTGGTGGAATTATACCACTGGTAAATGCATAATCTACTTGTTCTATTCGTGCACCGAGAAAATTCAAACCAATTTCATTATGTTTTTTATTACCACCTCTTGTTAAAGATTCATCAAGAGCTTTTCTTTTTTTTGATGTAGCCATTATTTCTGCCGTTGTGCGTGTCCCAGCTTTAATTCCTCTTCTTTGAATTCCAGGATGTCCCTGATCGGCAAGGCTTTGCATATGCATAATTACACTTGCTGTGGCCATGAGATAAAGTAATTGTTTCATTGCTTGCTGTTCCTTTTAAAAATTATTTTTTTTACAATGTATTCAAAAGATAAAAAATAAATTTTCCCTTGGTCAACAATAATAAAAAGCTGGTCTTTTTCTTTTGTGTTGACTATTTCCCCTATAAAAGAGTAAGAAGAAAATAAGAAATAGGGGGAATGAATATGAAAAAAAAATTACTGATTGTTACAGCAGCAATTATAACACCGGTCATTTTTGTTGGGCTGAGAAGAAATTCAGCTCCTCTTTTTTCTGTTGAAAAATATCAATGTGTTCAAGATGCAGCTCTTTCTGATGATTACTTTTCTTCTATTAATAATGCGCTCGCTGATTTGTGTGATAAACATTGTGCAGCGCATGTTATTATTGATCAATTGAAGCAGCAATTTCCTGTGATTAATAAAATAACTATTGCGTACAGACCTACAGCTACCCACGTTACATTATCGGTACATGAACCTGTGTGTTGTTTGAATAACTCTATTATTCTCACAACACAAAAAGAGTTGTTTCCTAAGCATGTTTTTGCTGAGGATGCACTTACTGATATTCTGAATATTACGTGTCATTTGCCATGCGATGCTTCTTCTACCGCTCAAACCCTTCGATACACCCCTACGGGGCACTCCCAGACTTCGCACAAGGCTTCGTCGGGCACGGCAGGGCGAGCGGATGTAAGTAGTTTGGTTACAAATTTATTGCAAAAATTACCTTGTAACATGAGCGAAAGTTATAACATTGAGCTCATGGCAGAGCACTGTGTGCGTTTTACAGATAAACAACAGCCACAATTTGTTATCGTCTCATCTCTTGCTCAAGAAAAATTGGCGCAGTTATGTACTCAATGTAAAGAAGTTAAACGCACTATTACTGAAAAAAATGGATTTGATAAAGGAATTAAGTGGGTAGCGGATACGCGATTTGCTCATTATATTGTTGCTTATAAAGCCTAAAAAAGGGGGATATTATGGCACGACTTATTAAAGATCAAATCATCGCATCGATTGATATCGGGACAACTAAAATTTGTGTTTTAATAGCACGAAAAATTGGAGATCAATTGGAAATTATTGGAATTGGTAAATCTCCATCGCATGGTTTAAAAAAAGGAGTGGTTGTTGATGTTGCAAAAACAATTAATTCAATAAACCTTGCAGTAAAAGAAGCAGAAATGATGGCAGGTATTCCAATAGAAGGTGCGTATATCGGAATTTCTGGTGGGCATGTGAGCGCTGTCAATTCAGAGGGTGTGGTGCCCATAAAACATGGACAAATTAAACAAGCTGATGTTGATATGGTGCTTGAAGCTGCAAAGGCAATTGCAATTCCAGAAGGACGGCAGATTTTACACATTTTACCGCAATATTTTACGATTAATGGCATTGATCGCGTACAAGATCCGATTGGTATGCATGGAGTGCGTCTTGAAGTGCAAGCTCATATTATTATGGGATCGGTTTCATCGGTACAAAATTTAGTAAATTGTTGCCAAAGTGCTGGTGTAAACGTTAATGATATTATATTAGAACAACTTGCATCTGCTGATGCCGTGCTGAGTGAAGATGAGCGTGAATTGGGTGTTGGTGTGATTGATATTGGTGGTGGTACATCAGATGTGGCGTTTTATAAAAATGGTTCTGTGCGACACACTATGGTTTTGCCGGTGGCCGGTAATCACGTGACCAATGATATAGCGATCGGGTTACGGATTATGAAAAGTGAAGCAGAGAGAATAAAAAAACGTTACGGCTTTGCAATAGGTAATCTGGTGGAAACGGAAGAATTGTTAGAAGTAGAATTGATGCAAGGCGAAGATTTACAGGTGGTGCGATTATCGGATCTTGTTCTGATTATTGAATCACGTATGCGTGAGTTATTTACGCTCGTAAATGAAGATATTAAGAGAAATCATTTAGAGCAGTTTATGACGAATGGGATTGTGTTGACAGGTGGTGGTGCATTGCTTACTGGTGCACGAGAATTAGCCGAAGAAATTTTTGATTGCCCAGTGCGTATTGGAAAACCACGTGTGTTATTTGATTTAGTAGAAACATTACAAAGTCCATTGTATGCAACAGGGTATGGGTTATTGGTTTATGTGATGCAGAATGAAAAAAGAATTAAAATGCATTTGGCAGAGGAGCCATTGACGCGACGTGTTTTTGAACGAATGAAATCTTGGGTTTCGGACTTTTTTTAAGAATCCTAATATAAAATAAATATAGGTTAGTACGTTTAAAAAAAAGGAGAACACGATGATAGATTTTGAACAAGAAGCGTTGCATCGTCAGAAATCAATGGTTTCAATTAAAGTGATTGGTGTTGGTGGCGCCGGGGGGAATGCTGTTAACAGCATCATAGAATCAGGCTGTCAGGGAATTGGATTTATTGTTGCAAATACAGATGCGCAAGCTTTGGAGTTTTCAAAAGCGCAACACAAAATTCAAATCGGTGTTAAGTCCACAAAAGGGTTAGGGGCGGGGGCGAATCCAGAAACTGGAAAACGTGCTGCAGAAGAAGACCTTGATAAAGTGATGGATGCTCTTGATGGAGCAGACATCGTTTTTGTTGTTGCAGGAATGGGTGGTGGAACTGGATCAGGTGCAACACCAGTCATTGCCAAAGCATTACGTGATAAAGGCGTTTTATCAATAGCAATAGTCATTCGACCATTTATGATAGAAGGTAAGCGCCGTGCAGCAACAGCAGAAGAAGCAATTCAAAAACTGAAACAAGATGTGGATGCATTGATTATTGTACCAAATGAAAAGTTGCTCGAAGTTGTTGATGAGCAAGTTTCTATGAAAGATGCATTTGCAATGATCAATGATGGTATTTTAAGCCAATCAGTGCGCGGATTATCTGATATTATTACACGTCCAGGGCACATCAATGTTGATTACGCTGATATTCGCACCATTATGAAAGATCGTGGTCTTGCTGTTATGGGAACTGGTAAAGCATCAGGAAAAGGGCGTGCGCACAGTGCTGCTGTCAAAGCAATATCATCTCCATTGTTAGAAAACATGAGTGTTGTTGGTGCACGTGGCGTGCTTTGCAATATTACCGGTGGTAAAGATTTGGGTCTTCGTGAAATTAGTGAAGCTGCATCTGTGGTATATGAACAAGCTCATGAAGATGCAAATATTATCATCGGTTCGGTCATTGATGAAAATTTAAAAGATGAAGTTATTGTAACAATTATTGCAACTGACTTTGAAAGACAAGATGCGCAACATGTACAAGAAGTAAAAGAAGAACCTGTGATTGAATTTGTTGCACAACACGAAGAAGTTGCGCATGTTTGCCTGTCCGCCGTAGCCTCGGCGAAGGAGGATGCTGCGCCGGTGATAGAAGAACCAATTATTGAACCTCTTCCATTGCAAATGGATATGGACCTGTCCGCCCCTTCGACAGAGCTCAGGATAAACTCCACCTTGGCGAAGGAGGAGGCAAAAGAAGAAGATATGCAAGATTTTATGAAAAAAAGTCATGCAGATTTTTTTGAACAAGCCGACAACACATTTGGCGGTGCAGTAGATTCCAAAGACTTGGATGTACCGACGTTTATGCGTCAAAAATAGAAGTGTGGAAAAAATAGCGCTTACAATTTTTTAGTAAGCGCTATTTTTGAATGTCTTAGAGATAATTATTGAAATATTTTTTATCAAGTTATTCATATATTGCGGCATGAATTTCTTGTATAGTATATGGTCGATTTCCATAAAGTATTTGTTTACATGCTTTCAGTTGTGCTTGTGTTTCTTTTATACTTTCTAAAGAATTGTGTTTTGGATCTAAATAAGCACCTTCCGTATATCTGATAGCTTCCTTAAGTTCGTTTTTGTCTTCCTGACTTAAGTAAGGATTTTCTCTTCTTTCCATTGCAGTCACTTGAATTGATGCAAACGACGTTATTGTCAGGACTATGCCTGTAATGAGTAAGTTTTTTGTACTTTTCATGAAAATTCCTTTAAATACTTGGGTAAATTATATTTGATATTTCATTATCGGTATAAGCTCTGTTGCCATAATATATTTCTTTTATGCGTTCAACGCGTTGTTTTTCTGATTGTATTTTTTGATTAAACACTACTTTGTTTCGTAAAGATTCTGAAGCTGCTCCTTGCCCTTGGCTGAATAGTTGTATTCCTTGTGCTGCAGCTGCGACAGCGAGTTCAAGATCATGTTTTTGCTTATTGCTTAGGTAAGGATTTACCGATTTATTCAGTTCCATTGCAGATATTTGAACCGATGCAAATAACGTGATTGCAAGAGCTACGCCTGTAATAAGTAAGTTTTTTGTATTTTTCATAAAAACACTCCTTTTTTTAACAAGTGTTATTTTTAATGCCTTAGAGATAATTATTGAAATATTTTTTATCAAGTTATTCATATATTGCGGCATGAATCTCTTGTATAGTATATGGTCGATTTCCATAAAGTATTTGTTTACATGCTTTAAGTTGTGCTTGTGTTTCTTTTATACTTTCTAAAGAATTGTGTTTTGGATCTAAATAAGCACCTTCCGTATATCTGATAGCTTCCTTAAGTTCGTTTTTGTTTTCCTGACTTAAGTAAGGATTTTCTCTTCTTGCCATTGCAGTTACCTGAACTGACGAAAATAATGTGATTGCCAGGGCTATGCCTGTAATAAGTAAGTTTTTTGTGTTTTTCATGAAACACTCCTTTTTTTGAGATTAATACGATATCTATCACTTATAACTTTACCTTATCTGAATTCAGTTTGTAAATAATTTTAATAAAGTAGCGTTAAAAAGGGTGTTTTCTTGTTCCTTATGACTTTTTTGGTTTGTAATGATTGTAAAATTGCGAATCCAATTCGCAAATTTACAAAAAGGTGCCAAAATGAGCTACTAGAGTATAAAACTGAATTTGTAAACGACTGTTTTGGGGTGGAAGGCGGCGGGGGAGTTGATTAAGGAATTGGAAAATAAGTGATTTTAATAAAATAGCGCTTACTGAAAGTTGTAAGCGCTATTGATTTTTCAGTTATTGATAAAAAGCGGCATACCGTACGTCAGCTTCGTCATAAGCTTCATTGCCGTAATACATTTTTTCAAAACGTTTAAGTTTTTGTTGTGCTTCTTTGAGTTCTTCGGGTGTGTAAACAAATCCGGATTTTGGATCTAGCTGTTGTGTTTGGGCCCCAATATGTCGTTCAAGTGCTCTTTTTGCACCCGGAGTTAAATTAGGATTTACTCTTGATGCCATTGCAGTCACTTGAACTGATGCAAACAATGCAGTCGCCAGGACTATGCCTGTAATGAGTAAGTTTTTGGTGTTTTTCATGAAACACTCCTTTTTTTGAGAATAATACGATATCTATCACTTATCAGTTTACCCCCACCAATTTCAAGTTGTCAATAATGTGATGGTAAAAAGAGCTCATAAAATGGGAATGTTTGTTGCAGATGGGTGTATTTTATTCTATTTGTCATGATCAAATTAGGGGCTTTTTACGGCGATTAAGGGTTGTGGTATGCTTACTTATGTAAGAACTTGGCCTTATACGAAAGAGATTATTATGATGAAAAGACAAAAAAGTACACTGCTAGCGGGACTTATGATTGCATCGCTGATGTGCAGTAATGCAACGGTAAAAGCTGGCAATTCTGATGGTTTTGTGACCGGGATGTGCGCCGTGGGTGCAGCGGTTGCTGGGATTGTAGGGGCTGTGGCATTGGCTGATTGGTGTTTTTCTGAGACTGATGAGCAGATGATTGAGCGTATCGATGCTCAATGCCGTGAAATTATTGCAAGGTATCAAGAAGATATACAGTATATGAATCGCTTGATGAGAACATATGATATTTCTGAATCAGCTTTGCATGAATTTGCTACGTATGTGTGGAATAAGAATGTAACGCAACGTGATTATCGTTCAGCTATTTGGAAGGCAAAAGATAGTTTGCATACATCTGTTCAAACGTTGCGTAAACGAGTGAATAAGCTTGCGAGTAAGCATTTGAATTACGATGATCAACAAATTTTACGCAGAATGCGTCAATTATTAAATAATGCAGAAGAGCTGTTAACGCGTATGAGCCGTTTTACAGATATTTTAGAATCTCACAAAACGTATTTTGATCTGTATGATGTTATTGATGTTGTACGTTCAAAATATTTCCAAGAGATTAGCATCCTTGAATCACGATCATTTACAACAGAGACTGAAATTAAACGTTCTATTTTAAATCGTGATCATGGTCAGTATGCATTCCGTACATTTGTGATTAAGATTAAGTCTGATATTAGTGATTTAGAATCAAAAGTACGTTCACTTAAACATGGGTATGATGCTAAAAGGCAATATGCACAGATGTTAGTGAATTATCTTATGACGGTAAAAAGCATCGTGGTAAACGATCCTCGTTATCAACAAGAATTGTATGAATGGGAACAAGCAGAATTGCAACGTCAGCGCATAGAGATTGAAAAAGCACGTGCAAGGGCGGAACAAGACCGTGCATGGGCCGAGCGTAATCGTGCGTGGGCTGAACAAAAAAAAGCTGATGCAATGCGTGAGCAAAATAGAATTGCTGCAGAACGTAACAGAATAGAAAGAGATAGATTATGGCAAGAGCGTCAGCAACATCAGTGTAATGATAACATTGATGTGAATGTGAATATTGAATTTGTTATATAATTATGCGCTCAAACCCTTCGATACACCCCTAACGGGGCACTCAGGGCGAGCGGAGTAAGAAGTTACAAGTATTTTATTTTTCTCTTCCGCTCATCCTGAGTGTTTTTTGTCTTCAAAAAATGTATCGAAGGATCGGAGCGAGCGGGGGGATGGATGCAGATGATTAGTGGAGGACCGAATGATCGGTCCTCTTTTTTTTGATAATACTTTGCTTCTTTCATACCCAAATATTCACTACGTTTCTATTGGGGCCCATGTAAGAAAGATTAAAATTAATATGCAAATTTACGCTTCTTTGGTACCTTTATCTGCATATTATGTTTAACATCGTTAGAAGGAGCAAGGTATGAGTATCAATAAAGTAATGGTATATGTTTTTTGTGTAGTGATGAGTGCAACGGTCTCTGCAATGGAATTGGAAAAATCACAAGATGCAAAAAGAACACGACCAAAAGATATTCTAAATAGACCTGTAGAAAGTTCGTCCCCTTCATATAGTTTTTCTTTTTCATTGCCAACATTCGCAACCGTTGGTAATGGTGTGAATTCATTAGTCACCACCATTAACAACTATTGGTACGATGAAGAAGCTTTTAAAAAGTTGGGTTGGCCTACGCATGATAAAATAGCGCAACAAGAATTGGCAAATACCCTTGTAATTTATAAGAGAATTAATAGCTATTTTCAAACACGTGAACTGTATGATGATTTAACAGAAGACCGTAGAGCAATTGGTAGAAGATATGGATATTGTCAACGCGTGTTAGAAGCTTTGCCTCAAATTGCTAAAAGATCTGAAGCTCTTGAATTGGCAACATTCTGCTTAAAGCATCATGGTGAAGCTATGAATAATTTTGTTAAAAGTGAGTTTTTATTATTTGTAGCGGTGGAAACAAACAAATCAACACAAGAAGTACAAAAAGCTGATTCAGAAGTAGCACAATTAAAAATAGTTCCTGAGGGTAATGAACTTTTGAATAATTTGTTTTTACAAACAGCTCGAGAAACATTAAAAAAAGAAGAAGAAGAAAAAAAGCGCAAAGAGAAAGAAGAACAAGAGAGACTAGAAAAAGAAGAGAAAAAGCGAAAAGAAAAAAAAGAAGAAAGTAAAAAAAATAATGGTAACAAATGAAGCATCCAGTAGCACTTATCATTCTTGATGGTTTTGGGTACTCACCAAATACAAAATTTAATGCTATTGCTCAGGCGGACATGCCACATTTTAATCAGTGGTGGCAGCACTATCCACATGCGCTTTTAAAAGCAGCAGGAACAGCAGTCGGTTTGCCTGATAATTGGATTGGTAATTCTGAAGTTGGGCATTTGACAATTGGTGCGGGACGTATTATCAAGCAGCCAATGACTGTGTGGATGGAACGTATTATTAATGGTTCTTTTGCACACAACAAAACGTTGCTTACAGGTTTTGAAAAATTAAAAAAAGTTGGCGGCACGTTGCATATTATCGGATTACTTTCTGATGCTGGTGTGCATGCACATGAAGCGCAAATCTATGCATCAATTGCAGCAGCGGTTGATGCAGGTGTAAAACAAATTGTTGTGCATCCTATTTTGGACGGACGTGATGTTGCACCGCGATCAGCCTATACATATTTAGAACAGTTAACGCGGTTTGTTAAACATTGTAATTACAATGGTAACAAGCCGCGTGTTATTATTGGTTCAATTCAGGGCCGTTTTTATGCAATGGACCGTGATAATAATTGGGATCGTGTAGAAAAAAGTTATCGCATACTCACAGAGCTTCAAAAAGATCCTTATGAGCCATGGGAAAAACTGCTTGAACACAATTACATGCACAATATTACTGATGAATTTATTCCACCAACGCAACTTGATGCTGCAGGAGAAATACATAATGGTGATGGTATTTTATTTTGTAATGTTCGTCCTGATCGCGCGCGTGAATTGACAATGGCATTTGTGCAAAAAGATTTCACTGCATTTGTGCGTAAACCACTCAATCTTACTTTTTTTATGACGCCTGTTGCATATGATACACATCTTTCAACAATGATATTATTCCCAAGAGAACCTGTGCACAATACATTAAAAGATATTCTTGCACAGCATAATAAAACAATTTTTTCTATTGCTGAGACAGAAAAATATGCTCATGTTACGTATTTTTTTAGAGGGGAAAATGAGGAACCTGTTGCAACAGAAACGCGAGAGATGATTCCATCTATTGTTGCGAAAAATTATATTGATTATCCAAAAATGTCAGCGGAATTAATCACCGATTCGGTGATTAATTCCCTTAAAAATGATGCAAAGGATTTTTATTTAATTAATTATGCCAATGCAGATATGGTTGGCCATTCTGGTGATTTTGATGCAACGGTCAAAGCCATTGAGTGTTTAGATACACAGTTGCAAAGGCTGTATGAAGTTGTTGTGCAAAAAATGGGTGGAACATTGTATATCACCGCAGATCATGGCAAAGCAGAACAGATGTGGGATGACAATTTACAGCAACCTTGCACTGCGCATACCAATAATCCTGTTCCATTTCTTATGATAAATAACGCATCAAATAACTCTGACCAATTACCGCTTAATGAGCTCTCTGATATTGCACCATTTATTTTGCAAAATATGGGTTTGCAGGTGCCAGTTGAGATGAAAAAATAAGATTAAGCTTTAAGAAAGATTCCAAAATGGCCTGCCCGCCGTAGCTTTATGCGAAGGAGGGCCAGTATTCAAAGAACACATAACCATTGTCATCAAACTTCTCTTTAAACCCAAGTTCTTTATAAACTTTCTGTGCAGGAAAATTACTGACGCGTGTCCATAATGCAATGTGCGTTGCACCCAGATTAAACATCTGTTTCATTGCGTATTCTGCTAACAATTTACCATATCCTTTACCACGGAACTCATGCGTAACTGCCAAGAAAAGTATTCTACCTTCTTGTGCGTTTTCCATAAAATATGCAGTGAAACCGGCCAACTTGTTGTCTTGATAAAGAACTTTAATATGCAGTGATCCAAAATGCATAGGATTAGCATCAGGTGTGCGGTGTTTGATCATAAATGCAGGGGACGATTCTTCACTTGCAAGTAACCAGTACCAATTTTGATGGAAGATATCCATAATTGCTTGTGTGTCACGTGTGACATTAAAATCGTAGATTGGGCCTTGAGTAGTTTGTTGGTGTTGTTGGTGAATATAAAGGCTAATTCCGCTACATGTTGCAGCGATGATGCTTATTGATAAAATTATTTTTTTTGTACGGGTTGTCATATTTTTTTATTTGTTTTGTGTTCGTTTCCTTCGACAGGCTCAGGACGAACGGGGAAAATAATTCTTTTTTATTCCGTTCGTGTTGAGCTTGTCGAAACATACGAACGTGAATACCTAATTTTATATAACATTAACCCTTGCGCAGGTGCATTGGGTAATGTATGCCGCGGATTACGCGCATTCATAATATCTTGTAATGATTGTAAAGTATGCCCGTTTTTGCAAGCAACCGCTAGAGCTGCCCCAACAATTCTTCTAATCATATGACGTAAAAATTTTTGCCCTTTAACTGTGATGCGGTACGCTTTATAACGTGGCAGATAATTTAATGTGATGCTATCAATGATGCGAATTGTGTTTTCTCGTTTATCTTCACTGCTTTTGAATGCACAAAAATCATGCGTACCCACAAAAACTTGTAATGCGTTTTTTAAGATATCAAAATCTATTTTATAGGGATAAAAATAACCGTATCGTTGTGTAAACGGTAGCGGGCGTTCAGTAAAAAAGTGATAGTGATATGTTTTTTGTTCAACATTACAAAATGGGTTAAAAGAATCATCAATCAGTTCCAAAGAACGGATTGTAATATCAGCAGGAAGTGCATTATTCCACGCCCACATCATGCGTTCTGGTGTCAGATTTAAATCTGTCTTGATGCGTGCAACTTGCCCCAGCGCATGCACTCCTGCATCGGTACGTGATGTGCCAAGTACTTTGATCTCTGTTTTAAAGACGCGTTTAAAAGTTTTATTGAGAGTTGCAGCAATGGAAGGTTTTTCTGGCAGCGCTTGCCAGCCGAAATAATCTGTACCATCATATGCAATAATTAATTTATAGGTTCTCATATTTTCAGAATAACATAAAAAAATAGGTATGCACAAAAAAAAGCCCTGAATTTCAGGGCTTTTTTATAGTAATTTTGAAAAGATTTATATTTTTCTTATTGTTTAGCAAAAAGTCTTTGCATTAAAGTTTTTTTGTCTACTTTTTGTGTAAGGTCATTTATTTGTTGCTGCATTTTGTCGAGAGTTATCAATGTTTGCATGTTTGTAGGAAAAGTTTTATCAAATATTTTTGAATTGATATGCAGATCTAATGTCTGTAAAATCATGTCTAAAATGACTATAGAGACTACACCGAGCAAAACTGCTTTAACGATATCTTCTCTGAATTTAAGTGAATCTAGCTCTTGTTTCATCATATAAAGGAGCTGATCAATATTATCTTGTTTGATGATATTGGCTAACTCAATAATAGTATAATTGTTTGTCGTATATGTGTGATAGATTTTCTTTTCAAGCCAGCGTCCAAGACTCAGTGGCCAGTTATTATATTCTACCGTGTCATTATAGTGATTTTTTGCAAATGCTGAAATCAGTAGCACTTCATCTTTAAGCCCTACAACATCGTATGCAGACGCATTAAAAGAACCAAGGCTTAAGCCGATTGTAGCGATTTGAAACAGTTTTCTAGCGATAGTCATTGTGAACCCCTAAACAGATTTGATATATTCTATTATCTTTACTTCGTTTATAAATATATCAAATATATTTCAAAATGTAAATGGGGGGGGTAAGGCAAAGTAGCGATTGGATCATGAGATTAAAAAAAAGGCCTCGGAATTTCCAAGGCCTTTTGTAATTTATAAAGAGATTTTATTGTTGTGCAGTTGGCGTCGACCATGGGTGCATAAAATAGAAATAAGATGCGATACTCGCGACGATTACAAACGCTGCTGCAGCTTTCATCCTAGTACTTATGCTTGAAAAGTAACCCGTATTGTTTTCTTTTGGAGTAATTTCTTGTATGTATATTTGTTTGATAGCTTTTGTTTTTTCTGGGAGACTTAGTTTAGGCGATTCAGTTATAGAGCTCAATAGATCAGTTACATCTGTGCTATGTTTATCGGGTTTGCTAAATATTTTTCTGATCCATGTAGCAATGTTTTTTGGTTCAGATTCTTCTGTTTCTATTCTATCTAAAGAATTAGCAAACTCTAAGAGTTGTTGAGGTTCAGATGCGCAGAGTTGTGTATCACTTCCGAATATTAGCGCTGTCATTAAAAGTAACTTTTTTACGATAGTCATAATATCCCCTTATTTCTACCCCAATATCACTTCGTTTTTATTGGGGGCCCCTATTAAAAAGAATTAAAGATTACTATTTATTGTAAGTTTATCTGTTTGGGGTTTAATAAAGCAATAAAAAAGGGTAGTCTTTTTGGACTACCCTTATAAACATCATAAACAAAAGAGCGAAGTTTAAAACGCAGGACCTGAATACGGCAATAATGCCATAACACGTGATTTCTTGATTTCTCCAGAAACATCACGTTGGTGACGTGCGCAGATTCCTGAAATACGTGAAGGTAAAATTTTACCACGTTCAGTCAAAAACCCTTTAAGGAATGTTGAGTTTTTGTAATCAAGATCATGCACTTGTTTTTTATCAACACAGAAACGGCATGATTTTGGACGGTTGCTACCACGGCGTGAACGTTTTTTCACCAAGCGTGCGCTGATTTTTAATTTAATTTTTTTAGTCATATTAATTCCTTAAAATTTCAAATGGGGAGATTTACTCTTCATCAACATCATCTCTGTCTTCAGCAGAGAAGTAATTAGACACTTTTTCTTTTGCAAAAGTTTCAGCTTCACGAGCTGGCGCTTCTTCAAGAGAGCGTGGTCTTTGATACGTAAGAGGTTGTTTTGGATCAAGAACCGATATCATGTCTCGCATAACAATAGTGTTAAATCTTACTTTGAACAATGTTTTTAAGTCATTGATAAGAGTTGATTTTTCTGGAGCTTCAAAACGAGTAAGGAAGAAAACACCGTACTCATTTTTGTTAACGTCGTGGGATAATTTGTATTTTCCCCAACGCTCAAAAGAAATGATAGACCCTGAACCCGCTTTGACTGCTTTGTCTAACGTGGTTTCAATATTTTTTGCTTCGTCGCCGGTAATTTCCGGAACGGTGAGCATTAACGCTTCGTATTTGCGTAACGTTGCCATGAATGAACCTTTATGATTTGGAAGTTATTATTATAACTATAAAGCTGCTTATGTGCGCTTTACTGAGGTTTGATACTCTTGCGCTCGTCCTGAGCCTGTCGAAGGATATCTTTGAGCGCGCTTTAATCCTTCAACAAGTTCAGGATGAGCGCTATGGGATATTTACAAAGACAAGAATCAATAGAGGGTATTCGTATAAACCCCTTCATATAAAACAGAATAGCAGAAACCCTGGGAAATACCAGTCTTTCTCAGCCCCAATCTACAAAAATTACGATTGGGGACCCCATTATAAGAAAAAAGAGCAGAAGCTCTCCATTTTGGGGAGAAATTCTGCTCCTGATTATAATTTTGCGGGTTATTATGCAAATTTTTGGCTGCGTTGAATAACACGACCAATTATTCTGAAATGATCTTTACCACGAACCAACGCTATAGGAGGTTGTTTGTGGTTAACAGATTCAAGAACAATAAAGTCTTCAGTATACGTAACTTGCATAATTGCTTTGATTGGAGTATCGTTGCCAAATTCAACAGCAGCGATATCACCTGAACGTGTCCATACTTCTGGGGAAACGATTAAATAATCACCTTTAACAAATGTTGGTGCCATTGCGTTGTTTTCAACACAAAGAGCAAACATTGCATTGTCAGCTGAATTGAATACTGGAACAAAAACATCTTTGTAACCAGTAGTAACTTGCATTAATTGATTGTTGTAAGGGGATGGATTTGATGGAATTTCTCCAACAACAGGAACAACTTTAACTTGTAATTCAAGGTCAGATTGTTCAGGCATGCTGACATTTTTATCAATGTCATCAGTGCGTTGACGGTGTTCTGCAAATAGATCGATTGGGCTAATTTCAAAAGCTTGAGATAATTTTCTTAAAGAATCTTCATTCCAACGGCGAGTACCGTTTTTGATATGGGTTAGATAACTTTCAGACATACCAGTTTTTTCTGCTAAAATCTTAGTTGTCCAACCTTTTTCTCTGAGAAGTTCTTTGACTCGTAATTGAGTTGAAACTGAAACCATTGCTTTATATCTCCTTAGAATGTGGCTATACTTACAGTAAATATTTGAAACTCTGTATTATTTCTAATTGTACGCATCTTGACGTCCTTTGTCAAATGGAAATGAAAAATCTATGGTCAAAATTAGACAAACAGGCAAGATAAAAAAAAACTCGTATGAAGCGGCTGCATGGAGCCAAAACGCAGTTGTTGTGGGCATTGATGAGGTTGGTAGAGGTTGTATCGCAGGCCCTGTGGTTGCTGCAGCGGCAATCTTACCCCTTAGCAAGGCGCATCGTAAGCTTAAAGACTCAAAAATCATGACTCAGCAAGAACGGGAAGATGCTTTTCGGTGGATTGCAAAACATTGTGCGTATGGCGTGGGGGTTGTGCATCATCGTATTATTGATCAGCGCAATATTTATCATGCAACGCTTATTGCCATGAAAAAAGCACTGGTTAATCTTCTTGCAGTGTCATCTCAGCGGCCAACAGCTATTTTGACTGATGCTATGCCACTCGATTTAGCCGATACCCATTTTGATGATATTCCTGTCTATTATTTCCCTAAAGGTGAATCCAAATCAAGTTCTATTGCTGCTGCATCTATTGTTGCAAAGGTTACCAGAGACGCCATGATGGGCATATATGATAAGGTAATCCCTGGTTATCAATGGGTTGATAATAAAGGATATAGAACGCCTGTACATAAGCGTGCGGTCAAAGAGGGACAGCATTCCATTATTCATAGGTTGCGGTATTTGGAGAATATAGAGAATAGGGAAGAAGTAGTAGAAGCGCAGTTATTAATAGGTGGTAGTGATGAACAAGGGCAGCTGTTTTGCTGAAGTAATTGAAAGCTCTTTAACCGGTTGGTTAGCGCAAAGCTGGGCATGGGATACGTTCCCAGAATTTGGCTCATTTGTAGCAATTGAAGGTAAAAAACGTACTGTGTTTGGAATTGTGCACCAAGTGCAAACTGGTTCCATGGATTCAGTGCGATATCCATTTCCCTATCAAAAAACAGAAGAAGAGCTGCTCAAAGAGCAACCGCAAATATTTGAATTTCTTAAAACAACCTTTTCATGTATCACCGTTGGGTATCAAGAAAAAAAATCAATATCATATCTTATCGCACCAGAACCACCTAAAATTCATGCCTTTGTTGCACATCCCAGTACCGAATTAAGTAAAAACTTCTTTGCAAGCACTCGCTACATGCATCTTCTTTTTACGCATTCTGCACAAATTTTTAATATGGATGAGTTGATGCTTGCATTATTAAAGCAACATATTGAGCTTAAGATCTTGACTCAAGATAAAATCAATTCGTTTATGCAAACCTATTCGCTACTCACCGGCAATGATTATCGGCGTATTAAACTATTCTTACAACGAGCTGAGCATATGCTTGGCAATAATCAATTAGAATTCTAGCGCACTTGATGTGCGTGCAGTTGCGTAGTAAAATAGAAAAATTATCTTATAGTTTTTAATTTCGTAGGATCGTAATGAAAAGTTCTCATCAGATTATTTTTTTATTGAGTTATTGTATGTTTGGTACCGTTATTGCAATGGAAAAAGAATCCATCCAAAAGTTGAGTACAAAAGATACACGGTTTGTTGATGTTGTTAATTATAAAGTTGTTGATAAGTTTGTGGATGGATATCCTATTCATTACGATAGTAAGTACGAGGTTCAGAAATATCACAAAGATACTATTTCTTTTGCTTTTCCTGTTAAATCCCTTGGTTTATTGCCCATCGAGTATTATGGTGAAAAAAGATTTTTTAATATATTGCCTGATTACTTTACAGGACCTTTAGGTAATCGAGGAGATATATTTACTGTTGCTGATCCTGCAATCAGACAGGCAGCTGTTGTTGGTGGAACTGTGCAATATCATGATAACACAATAGGTCGCATATATCTGTATTTGGGATTTAATGTGAGTAATTTTAGATCTCTGCATAAAGGGCGTGAGAAAATTTATCCGGCAACAGTTATGGCTTTGCAGCTTATCAAAGAAGAGACAGAATATACACCTCGGTTGTCAAAATGGCATGCATTCGACGGTGTGATGCCTTTTGATGATACAGATATGATAGAAGAAGTTAAAAAACAACGTCCTGAAACAAAAATCTCTGATTGGGATGATATTTTAGTGCGTTCTCTTATGAAAAAGTTACTTGGTAGAAATTTTCGTGATTTTAATTTTGAAGCGCGAATTTTTACAGAAAGTTATTGGAATAAAAGAGAAAAGGCGTTCAAAGAGATCATGAATAGTTCTGAAGAGAGTAAAAAATAGTTATATATAAAGTTGCAACAGGATTTACATGTTTAGTTTTATAAAAAATAAACTTCAAAAAATATTTAGCACAGTCACATCAAAGTTAGGTTCGTTTTTTAGTAGAACTACCATTGATGAAGCGGCTCTCAAAGAGTTAGAAATTTTACTCATTTCCAGCGATGTTGGTGTGAGCACCACACGTTCTATTATTGTAGCACTGCGCAAACAGATTGGCACAGGAATTATTGATGGCGCACAATTAAAAAAATACATGCACGTTATTCTTTTGGACATTTTGACGCAACATAAAGCACCTGATTTGAGTGATCATAAGGTGTTTCTTTTTGTTGGAATTAATGGTAGTGGAAAAACAACAAGCATTGGCAAATTAGCGCATCAATATAAACAACAAGGCAAAAAAGTACTGTTAGTTGCAGCAGATACATTCCGTGCAGCAGCTCCAGAGCAACTGAATCAATGGGCGTTGCAAGTGGGCGTTGATATTTTGATTGGCAAAGAAGGTCAAGATCCAGCATCGCTTGTGTTCCAGGGTTGTGAAAAATTTAAACATGATCATTACGACATTCTTATTATTGATACTGCGGGGCGCTTGCAGACAAAAATCAATTTGATGCATGAACTTGCAAAAATTAAGCGTTGTGTGCAAAAACAACTTGCAGATCAATCCGTTGTTACGTTACTGACAATTGATGCAATGCTTGGGCAAAACTCATTTGAACAGGCAAAATTGTTTAAAGAAAGCACTGATGTTTCAGGTATTATTTTAACCAAAATGGATGGTACTGGAAAAGGTGGTATTGTATTTGCAATTGCTCAAGAATTGATTATTCCTGTTGTTTTTTTAACATTTGGCGAACAGTCTGATCAGATTAAGAAATTTGATGCGCAAGAGTATGTTACTGATTTATTAGGCTAAAGAAAATCCCCAGATTTTTCTGGGGATTTTAATTTTATTTAACTGGTACAATATATTTTTTCATTTCTGCTGGAATCACAATATTCAACGCTTGCGCAGTCTGCATGTTCACAAATATAGCAGCCCTGTCCTTCGACCTGTCCGAAAAAGCCTTGGCGAAGTAGGAACCTAAAATAGGCAATTCATACGGTTTTTTGTGATCAATTAAAAGTTGCATAGCAATATGTGCTGCATCAACACCTGCTTGATGATAATCAACACCACGAGCCATTAATGGGCCGTATTGCACAAGCATATTATCACTTACAATAAAAGGTTTTTGTGCTTTGCGTGCTAAGTCAGCAATCAGTGCAACGCTGTTTGCGATGGTGTTATCAGTTGGCGCAAGTAATGCGTCTACTTTACGCAATGCGCTGATCGTTGCAGGTTCGATATCTGATTCAGATGCAACGCCGATTGTTACTGGAGTATAACCTGCACGTTCTAATTCTGTAACCATTATTTTTGATGTAGCAACTGCATTGGTTTCAGCGGTGTTAAAAATAATTCCAACAGTTTGTATGTTGGGCAGCAGTTGTTGCATTGCTTCTATTTCAGCACGAACATTAATCATATCACTTACGCCACAAATGTTTGATGCATCAAAACTGATCCCCAACTCTGGTGCAATAGTCACAGCTGCAATAATAATTGGTTTTGTGTTTTCAACAGATGCCATTGCTTGCGCTGCAGGAGTTGCAATTGCATAGATTGCATCAATATCTTGGCGTGCATGGAACTGTTGTGCGATGGCATAGAGGGTATTAATAGAACCTTCACCGTTGCGGATGGTAAAACCAATATCGGCACCCAATTTTTTTTGTAGGCTGGTGATAAAACCATCTCGGGCAGCATCAAGTGCTGGGTGAGAAGCGGTTTGGATGATGCCGATAGTCCATGTATAGTTTTTTTCAGAACGATTGACTGTTTTTTTGATAATAATGGCACTGAACACAAAGGTTGCGATAAGGCAAATAGTTATGATTGCGCGATTGTTTTCCACAAAATATCCTTTAAAATCTGAGATTTTCTATTGTTTACTATACCATACTATTTCATATATTTCATGTGCATGATAAATATGCTAGACTGGTAGGCATGAATACAAAGTATGATGTGATGCATTACATTAATGATATTCGGCATAAAATTGCTCCTGCGTATGATGGGGATGAGATACTCAGTCAGCAGTATGCATGGTGGATATTGCAAGCTATTTGCAGCATGACAAAAACTGAGCTTATTATGAACGATACGGTCATGTTGAGTCCTGAACAACAAGAGCAATTGGATGATTGGATACATCAGCTTGTATATGATCACATGCCACTGCAATATTTAATTGGTTCTGTACCATTTGCCGATTGTGATATTTTAGTACAACCTCCAACTCTTATCCCTCGCCCCGAAACAGAAGAATGGTGTTTACATATCATTGAACATCTTAAGTTATTGAATAATAAAAAAATTAAAATTTTAGATATGGCGACTGGTTCTGGTTGTATTGCAATTGCACTTGCACACCATTTGCCGCTTGCAGAAATTATTGCAACTGACATTGCTGATAGCGCACTAGCGCTTATAGAACAAAACATTGAACATAATAAAATTATGAACGTCACATGCATCAAATCAGATCTTTTTGCAGCAATTCCATGCGGCGCAATGTTTGATATGATTGTTTCTAATCCTCCGTATATTACACTTGCAGAATTTGCAGATCTTGAAGAATCAGTTACGCGTTGGGAAGATCATAATGCACTGATGGCGGATGATGATGGATTAGCGATTATTAAACAAATTATTGCGCAAGCACCACAATTTATACAAGTTAATAAAGAGATGGAAAATAAGAAGATTCCTCAAGTGGTTATTGAAATTGGGTATGCACAAGGTGCTGCTGTTGAAAATCTCATGAAAAGCGCTGGTTATAATGATGTTCTTGTGCATAAAGATTTAGAAGGTAAAGATCGCTTTGTTACTGGGAGAGTGGACAATGTGGCCAATGCCCGCAATTGCACATAAATTTGTTGCTATTATTTTTACTGAAGATAGTTTGAGTTGCTGTTGGTTGGAAAAAGCAGAACGCGGTACAGCCCCCTTGGTTGTATGTGCATACAAATCTTATCCACTTGATAATCTTGAACTTACACATCTCACGCTGTTCAATCCCACAATTATCAAAAAACATATCAGATCTTTTTTGTGCGAACATAACTTGCAAGATGCTTTTATTGCGTTTGCTTTGCATGGTGCAGCAGTGCATGAAACATTTGTAACAATGCCAACATCAACACCACACCGTACTGATTTTAAGATGCAAGACAGTGCACATGCGTTGTGGGAATACCGATATCTGTATCCCAATGATGATGGGCAGTTTGTGTTTTATGTTTATAGCGTGCCACGTTATATTGTGTTGCAATATAAACTGCTTGCAGTTGCTGCGCAATGTAATGTAATCACCATGACAACGCAAACAATGGCGTTGTTATCTGCGTATGAGCATATGTTTGGTAGCGCTTTTAGACGCACTCAACTTGGAGTGGATATGATGCGGTGCAACAATAACATTGGTGATCTTATTACCGTTGATGCATTACGACGCATGGTGGATATTGGGACATTAGATATCTCAGATCGCTTGCATTATGTTGCTGCGGCAGGATTATTTTGTTCTGAGAGAGTATAAGCGTTATTTTTTTCCGCTCGTCTAACCCCATCTTCAGTTTCTTTCGATGGGGACCCCAATTCAGCCCCATTTCCATTATATTCCAATGGGGACCCCAATTGGAGTAAGACGTAAATTGGGAATAAAAAATTGGGGCAAAAGGATGCGGATTAATAAAAATATTAAATTAAAAAAATCTTTTTTATGTTGCACCCTTCGATACATTTTACTACGTTTCACTACGTAAAACACTCAGGGCGAGCGGTAAGGAATGTGAAATTAAAAATAAAAGGCTCAAGCTATGAAAAAAGTTAATTTTATTACACCATTGTCACCAGAAAAACAGTATGCAATACAGCGCTGGTTTTTAATGACATTTTTTTTGGGAATGTGTGTTTTGTTGGTGAGTGCATATTTTGTTGTTCCGCAACTGTTGACATATATTGCATTGCATAAAGAAGTAGCTGAATTACGAATATTAACAAAAGATTATGATACACAGGTTAAAGAAAAAGATGTGCTCAAAACAGAACATGATCAGATGCGTATTCGTACAAAAAAAATAGAACATTATAATGATGCACCAAAAAATCCCCATGCTTATATTGCAGCAATTACACAAGCGTGTGGTGATGGCGCAATTTTAGAAGCGATTAAAATTATTAAAAAAGATTATGATATTACATTGTTGTGCCCAACATCAGAACATGCAACAGTGTTTATTAAAAGATTGTCAGCATCAGAGTTGTTTATGAATGTTAAACTTGTTTCATTGCAACAAGATACACAAACAAAACAGCTGCGATGTGTTGTAAAAGGTAAACTTAGATAATTCCAAAGAGTTTACCGAGCGTATATACGCTTGCACAGACAGTTACTAGAGAAGGGATCACGTATGGCATATTTTTTTCTTTCTTTAATACAACGTTAAGACGATCGAACCATTCTTGTTGTATTTTCGGTTGATATTCTTTAAGTTCCTCTAAAGTCAGACTTTTTTCTAGATAATTAGTTGGCAACAGATAATGTAATTTTAAAATAGTGTTAATCACTGTTATATCATTGATGTTTTTTTGATTTACGAGATACACATTCGGATTTTGTTTTGTGACAGTTAAAAATGCATAGAGTGCCTGTGCATCCTTACAAGATAATTTGGTATTATGTAAAATAATAATTGGTAAATCATTGGGTAAATCATTAATATTGTCGATTGGCTGTTCGCCAGTAGGTGAGTAGTGCCAAAAATGCGTTCGGACAAGCTGAGGAAGAAGATAATAACCTGCAGATGTGAAACGGCAACAGTTTCCAACGGCATATGAAATGGGATCATCAGATAAAGAATGGCTTGTATCGTCTACAAAAGTATTTTCAATAAAACTATTGCCGGTGAGTATGATGCTTTCTAAAATAAGAGCTTTAATGTTTTTGGGGTTTTTGGCGGTATAATTTATGGCTGTTGCACTGCCCTGAAATGATCCATAGATAATAAGTGGATCAGTATCACGTAATGTTTTATTTTTTTTGCACCAGTTTATCTTTTTTTCAAGATGTTCTTGGCATTTATTTTGACCAAAATCAGATAATTTTTCAGGTGTTTCTATATAATGCATTGATGTCTGATTTTTTGCAAAGTAAGGCAAAATAGTTTCTATATAAGATAAAGTACCTTTTTTATTGAGATTGTTGCATCCATCGTATTCAGGGATAACTAAAATGTGAGGTTTTTGTTCTTTTTCCATAGTGAGTGTGGTATTGCATGCTACGATGGTAAGAGTGAGTATGTGAGTTATTTTCTTCATTACGTGCCTTATTTTTACATTCCCAGCCATTTGCCCAGCGCGTATAATCCCAAACTTGAGCCTACTACTTTTGTTGAGGTATCAAGGCATTCAAGATTTTGTTCTTTAGTAAATACAGCGTTAAAGTGATCAAGCCATTCTTGTTGCACTTCAGGTTGATATTGTTGTAAGTCAATTACTTCCTGATGATAATCGCATGACAATACATTATGTAATTTTAAAATGGTGTTGATAGCACTGATTTCTTCGATGTTGTATGCTTGCAATAAGTTGATGTGTGCACCATTTTCAGTTTTATAAGTAAAAAGATACACATTTTTATTCTTTTTTATTTGAGTTAAGTATGCATATAATGCTTGTGCATCTTTAAAATTCAGTTGAAAATCTTGATCATCATGCAAAATGATAATTGGTAAATCAGTAGGTAATTTATCAATGTTATTAATGGGTTGTTCACCTGTGGGAGCATAAGATGGATATGCAACTTTTGCTGTATAAGGCAATGTATAATAACTACTTTCTGGTAGATCACATTCTTTTGGCATCATCACGTTATCAACAGTATGAAATATAGCACTGTTACCGGTGAGTAGAACACTTTCTAAAATAAGACATTTAATATTTTCAGGATTTTTAGCAGTAAAATTTATGGTTGTTGCAGTACCTTGCGATGATCCATGAATAATAAGAGCATCGTTATCATGTAAAATATTCTTTTGTTTCAGCTCGTTGATTTTCTCTTTAAGATAGTTTTGGCATTTACTTTGTCCAAAGTCAGGGGATTTTAATGGTGTTTCCACATTATGCGCTTGTTGTGGATATTTTTTAAAATACGGTAAAACGGTTTTGACATTTTGACCACCCATGCCATTTTGTCCTGGAACAATCAAAATATGTGTTTTTTGTTCTGATTCCATGGTGAATATGTTGTGATTGCAAAGTGTGATTGCGAGAAGAAATGAATGTACTGTTTTTTTCATATTATGCCTTTTTGATAAAGATATAAATTTTATACGCAATGATATAATATAATCACGGTTAATAATAGCGAGTTATATTTTTTAATAAAAGGAGAAGATGATGAAGTTGAATGTTTTAGCAATATTGGCGGTTGCAGGTGCAACTGGTTCTTTGATGAGTATGGATCAAAAAAATGAATTCAGTGAATCTCGTTTAAATTTTTACCTTGGTCACAATTGGCGTATTAGATCATATTCAGCTCAAAATATGGAATTTGGGATGCCACCATCTGAATTTGTGGGTAAAAAAATCACAGAAACTATTCCTTTAAGTGAACATGATAAAAATGCGGTGACAAGAGGAGTTGAAAAAGCTACTGAACAACAAATAACAGTAACTGTTCCATACACTTTTGATAAGAAAGAATATTTTGCAACTATTACTCCTTTGATTAAGATGAAAAAAGATAAGCAAAGAAACAGTTTTTTTGTAAAGATTACAGATAGTACTATGGAATGGAACATGCCGGAAGATACACTTTTCACAAAAGAAGCAAAAAAATAATTATTTTGTAAACAATTTATAGTTTTTTTGCGCTGCACAATTATCTTATTTTGGGGTAACCTATAAAATAAAAAACATTTTATAGGTTACCCCCATGAATTTTGATCCTAAAAAAACATTATTTCTTATCGACGGCTCTTCATTTTTATACCGTGCATACTACGGCCTTAAGCCATTGCATTCACCATCAGGTGTGGCAGTGCAAGCGGTGTTTAGTTTTTGCCGCATGATGAAAAAACTTATTGATACATATAAACCAGAATATGTTGCGCTCGTATGGGATAGTAAAGGTAAAACAACACGTCATACAATTTTTCCAGAATACAAAGCAACGCGTCAAGCACCACCAAGTGATATATTTGAGCAAAAAGAGTTAATTATTCAGTTTGCTCAATCTATTGGTATGCCGCAAGTACAGCAAACTGGAATTGAAGCTGATGATTTGATGTTTTCTTTAGCAAAAGACTGGGTCAGCACATCAGCTGCCCTTCGACAAGCTTCCGACTTCGCCGAGGCTTCTTCGGACGTACAGGGCGAGCGGGAGGCGGATAAGACAGTTGTGTTTGTAACCCTTGATAAAGATATGGGTCAAGCATTAACACTTGGGCAACAAATATATTTACTCGATGCATTTAAAGATCAGTTCACTGACGCTGCAGCAATGCAAATAAAAATGGAAATTCCAGTAGAAAAAATGCCATTTTATTTTGCACTGCTTGGTGATGCTTCAGATAATATTCCGGGTGTAAAAGGGATTGGCAAAAAAACAGCGGTAGATTTGGTCAATCAGTTTGATTCACTCGAAGATATGTATGATAGACTTAATGAAATAAAAAAGGCTGGTGTAAAAACTGCATTATTAGAACAAAGAGATAATGCGTTTTTGAGTTTCCAGCTTTTTCTGTTGCAATACACAGCACTGAACATGAGTTCAGAACAATTACTGTTTAATGCACAGAATTGGAAGCATGCACGTCCACTGTTTGAAGAGCTTGGTTTTAAATCATTGCTCGTTACAGCGGGGGAAACAAAAGAAGAACGTGCAAAAGATGTGCAAGCTAAAATTGAATATTGGAAGAAATACAATTTTATTAATGTGACTACCGCGCAGCAATTGCATGATATGTGTGAGTATCTTAAAAAAGAAGGCGCATTTGCGCTCGACACAGAAACTACTGGTTTATCGCCATTAGAAGTTGATTTAGTGGGAATTTCATTTTCATGTGATAAAGGAGTTGCATATTACGTTCCATGTGGTCATAAAACGGGCGAACAACAACTTTCTTGTGATGAAATTATTGCAATATTGCGACCAATTTTAGAAAGTTCACAGTATAAAAAATATTTGCACAACGCAAAGTACGATATGTTAGTGCTCAGCAGTCATGGTATTGAATTAGCTGGTGTTGCACTTGATACACTTGTGGGCGCAAACTTAATTATTAAAGAATGGCAGAGCGCTGGTTTAAAAAAACTGTCGCATGCGTTTTTTAATGAAGAGATGTTAACGTTTGAAGATGTAGTAAAGACGGGAAAATACAAAGACTTCTCTTTTGTACCAGTTGAACTAGCTGGGCTCTATTCATGCGCGGATTCGTATCAAACATATCGCCTTGTTGCGATCATCAAAGAAGCGTTTGAACAAGATAAAAAATTGTATGATTTGTATACAAACATTGAACACCCATTGATTGAAGTTTTGTATGAGATGGAAAAAGAGGGTGTCAATTTAGATACGCATTTATTGCGTGAGCTGAATATAAAAGTTACGGCAGATTTGGCGGTGATTGATGCAGAAATTGCGCATGTTGTGGGTAAAGAAAAAATTAATCTTAATTCGCCAGCGCAAATGGAACATCTTTTGTTTGATGTGCTGCAGTTGCCACCACAAAAAAAGAGCCCAACGGGTAAATTTTCAACTGATGCAGAAGTGCTTAAAGCGTTAGCAACAATGCACCCGATTCCTGCATTGATTATTAAATATCGTGAGTTGGCAAAACTGAAAAATACTTATATCGATGCCTTACCAACATACGTAAATAAAAAAACAGATCGTGTGCATACAACATTCAGTCAAACATCCGTTGCAACAGGGCGGCTTGCAAGCTCCAATCCTAATTTACAAAATATTCCTGCAGATGCATCTGGATACGGTATAGAAGTACGTGCAGCATTCAAAGCGGGTGCAGGGCGTTTATTTATTTCTGCTGACTATTCGCAAATTGAGTTGCGCGTGCTTGCGTATTTGTCACAAGACAAAAATTTAATGAATGCATTTTTACGTGGGCATGATATTCACACCGAAACTGCTGCGCGTTTATTTGATGTTGAGTTGGCAGCGGTAACGCATGAACAAAGACAACTTGGTAAACGTATTAATTTTAGTGTTTTGTATGGAATGACACCGTACGGATTATCAAAAGATTTGGGTATTCCGTTCAAGCAAGCAAAGCAATATATTGAGCGTTATTTTCAGCAATATCCTGATGTTTCCACATGGATGGAATCTATTATAGAATTTGCGAAAAAACATGGATACGTGGAAACGTATTGGGGACGCAGACGGTATATTCCTGCTATTTATGAAAAAAATCGCACCATGTATGAAGAAGCATGCCGTGTAGCAATTAATACAGTTGCACAAGGAACTGCAGCAGAGATTATGAAATTGGGTATGTTGGCCGTCCGCAAAGAGTTGCAAACGCGTTTTAAAGATAGTTGCATTGTTTTACAAATTCATGATGAATTGATTGTGTCTGCGCCTGAGCAAGATGCATTAGCAGTTGAGATGTTGGTTAAACGAGTGTTGGAATCTGTCGTAAAGTGGGATATCCCTCTTGATGTGAGCACGCGCAGTGGTGCTGATTGGAAAGAGATTACAAAATAAAAAGAGCCCCAGAAATGGGGCTCATAATTTAGCATTTTTTAGTTGTTTTTTTATGTTGTAGAGAAATTTTAAGTGAATATCCTAATGCATGAGCAACTTTAGCAAGTTTAGATATAGATGTATTTGCATATCCACCATTTTCCATGCGAGCAACAGAAGGTTGCTTAACTTTTAGTTTTTTCGCTAAATCTTCTTGTGATATGTTTGATGATTTACGAGCTTTAATAAACTCCATCATAAGTTCAAATTCAGGGCGCAATGCTTCATATTCCGCTCGTACCTTTGCATTTTTTAACACTTCTTCTCTAAATGTTTTATAATCTGGCAGTGTTTTAAGGGTTGGTCGTTTTTTATTCATATTCTTTTACCTCTTCCATACGCTTTAACGCTAAATTCATTTCTTTTGATGGCGTTTTTTCTGTTTTTTTTATGAAGCCATTAAGAATTATAATCATTTTTTCTTTAATTAGGCAAAATAAAGCTCGTCCTATGCCCTCACTACCTTTAGCTCTCATTTCAAATAAGCCTTGTCCTAGCGCTTTGATATGCGGCATACCAATTTTATCTAGACCTCGTTGCTCTATGACATTAATTATCCAAAGTAATTTTGCAAGTATTCCCTCTGGCCATTCTTTGATACTATTTTCAACCTTTTTATTATAGAATTTTATTTTCCAAGCCATGAACTCTCACTCTTTAAAAATATTCTTTATATGTTTTAATATAACATATTTTTTATATTTTGTGCAATGAGGATGTCAAGAGTTTTTTTAATGTTACAATATGTGGGGGGTGCTGATTGGAAAGAGATTACAAAATAAAAAGAGCCCCAGAAATGGGGCTCATATTTTTGCATATTTTTTTATGCGTGTTCTAATTCTGCTATTTTAGCATCTATTTTTTTTGACAGTTTATATAGCCGTTCTATTCCAGAATATGCAAGAAATGGAACCAGTTTATCTTGTTTGCTTAAGTTCGTTAGACAATTTATTGTCAAATCATCATTAGGATTATTGCGACGATATTGCTCATAATGTTTTATAGTAATTGATTGGATAAGCATCGCTTCTTTTTCATCATTTTCCGTGGTATATGAAAAATTTGTTGCTACAAGTTTATCATATTTTGTTGCTAAATCATCCTCTACATCCATTATTGTTTTCATTTCATTACAGAGCAGGTTTACTGTAACATTCAAGTCGCCAAAGATTTTCTTTTTTAGCGAATGACCAAGTTGTTGGTCAATATCCTGAATCATGTTTAAAAGAAAAAAATATTGTTTTTTACCGAACAAGTTATACTCGTCTATAGACCGCTCCATTGCGTCGAGTCTTAATAGTTCTATATCTTTTTTTACTGTTTTCAAATGCGCCAATAATTCTGCATTGCTGGGTTTTGCAGCAGTAAAAAATGAAGTGAATGCTAAAAGAGTGGTAAGTAATTGTTTTTTCATAATTTATCCTAATTTATGCTTTTTGTAGTTCTTTGATTTTGGTATCTATTTTTTTTGAAAGTTCATTAAAAAATTCTATTCCCATGTTGACAAAGAATGGTGCTAAAGCATCTGAATCACACAAATCCATAAAATGCATTTCCATAAGGTCATTATGAGGATTTTCTATGCAATATTTTTTATGATGCTGGGCAAAGATTGATGCAATGATCGTGAATTCTTTTTCATTATCATTTGTAAAACCTAAAAAGCCTGAATCAAGTAAGAGTTCAGCGTTATCGTTGACTATGTCATTTATGTCATCTATTGTTTTCATCTCATTGCATATCAATTCAATAGCGTTGTTTGATAATTCACCAAGGAGTTTATTTTGTAGTGAATGATTAAGTTGTTGGTCAATTTCATTCATCATGTCTAAGAAAAAGAGATAGTCTTTGCCGAATGCACATTTTTTTTGCATTTCCTTTGCAGCAATTTTTAATCCTTGAGACATATGTTCAGCATCTTTTTTTGTTGTTTTTAAATGTGCTAACAATTCAGTTTTGCTTACTTCTTCATTTGAGAACGCAAAAAATGGAGTGAGTGCTACAAGAGCAGTAAGTAATTGTTTTTTCATAAAATCCCCCTAAGAATTAATGATCTATGCTTTTAGTATCGCATAATTATTACAAACCGTCAATTGGGTGGGGGTAAGAGGGGGTAAAAAAAGGGGTTGTTATTTTTTACGCTGATAGGTGCCAATGAGGGTAGTTTGTGCTAGAATATGGCCTTTCATAGCATCGATAATCTGTTCTTTGGTAGAGCCAGTAGGCAAATCAAGGAAATTATCGAGTGCATAGAGAGTAAAGCGGTAATGATGGGTGCCACTCGGTGGACATGGGCCTCCCCATGCACGTTTGCCATCAAAATCAGTGGCGCCTTGAATAAAAGGACCTGAAGACGTATTTTCAGCTAAACTTTGTGTGGTATTGGGGATATTAAAGACTATCCAATGCGTCCATACTTTGCTGGGAGCATCTGGGTCATCAACAATAAGTGCAAAGCTGTTGGTGGTTTGCGGTGCGTCTGACCATTCTAGCGCAGGGGAAATATTAGCCCCATCGCAGGTATATTGTGACGGAATTGACCCGTTATGAGAAAAGGATGGGCTGGTGAGTTTCATTGGGTTCCCTTTGAGTGATAGAGAGAAGATAACTGTTAGAAACAATAGTTTTTTGAACATAAAATAACCCCCTGTTATGTTTTTTAACAAAATAACAGGGGGATTGTTGTAATTTCAAGGGAAGAGTTGTGTTACATCACTGATTGGCCGATGTATTCTTGCGATTGGCCAACTTCCTGACCAGCAGGCGCTGCAGGAGCTGATTGGTTACCTTTAACTTGTGCACTGATTTCTTTAACTTTATCAGCCAATTTTTGTCCCAAAAGAACTAAGTAAGCTTTGTTTGCCATTGCTTTATACAGTTTGGCTCCATATTCACTCATTTTGAGGTTAGGGAATAAGTCTGATAAGTTATTATCTACTTTTATATTTTTGAATGAACCGTTTTTATTTACAATTTCATCATATTGCATAGATACAATAGCATCCATATTTGTTGTAAAATCGGTGCTCATAATAAGTTTTTCAAGAACCGGTTTGATAGCATTGTATAAAGTTGAAGAAGCCTTTTCTGCCATTTTTATATGAATACGTTCTGCATTCCATGCACGTTTAATAGCATTCATTTGTGTATTAATGTGATTGAGTTGGACTGTAAGAGTAGCAATATCAGCTGCCTGCCCTTCGAAGCCTTGGCGAAGTAGGGTGGGAGCCATTGCCATTATTGTTTGAGCTGTGGCAAGCAGCGTTACTATGCAAAAAGATAATTTTTTAATCATGACACATCCTCAATTAATGGTTTATTTCTTACTTTAAAAGTAACAGAATCGATTTCAGTTTGTCAATAAAGGGTTGCGTTAGTTATGATGGTTGGCTTCTAGTGCTGCGAGTTCTACGTAAAGTTCTTGTGTTTTATGGTCAAGTTTTTCAAGAAGTAGTTTGTAACCAAGGCGTTGAGTGGTTCTGAGATAGTAGAGATTAAAGAGTAATTCGAAATCTTCCCATGATTTTAGGGGTTCACTTTCAAGAGCATTGTCGATGAGTTGTTTTAGAGGTTTTGGTCTTGTGGAATATGCTTCTATTGTATATGCAATATTATTATAGTTTATCTGTTTATCAATGATACTCGTGAGTTGTACATCAGTTACATGGTCAAGCATTAATGTAAACTCATTGAGGGTTGTGATTGAGTTGACGATAGCTTTGATTGTTTTACTTAGTCTTTTGTATTGATAATATTCTACCAAGTGACCAATGAATTCGTGTTTTATGTGTGTTTTTATGTCTTTATTAATAGAAGAGATCATTTCTCTATCTGCGATAATGTCCTTTTTTGCCTGAGCAATATGAGCAAGGTTGCTTTTAATAATGTTAATTTTATCAACTGAAGCGGTTATTGATATAAAAGATAATGCGGTCAGGGTGGTCAATAAGTACATATTTTTGAGCATAACATTCTCTAAAAGGGCCTAAATAAATAATAAAAGATATCTTATTTCCAGTGTGCCAGATAACCCATAGTAGGTCAAAACAGGGGTAACATAAGGCTTTAGTTAGCATAGCTAGCGGCAGGCTGGAGTTGACATTTAGCCAAATATAGGACATTATTTTTATATATATCTTATCCCATTCTTTAATGGGAGTCTCGATAAGAAAATAATAGTAAGTTTCATTTTTTTTAAGGACGAATCCAATGGCAACCAGTAAATCCGGTGGAAGTACCCAGAATAATAGAGAAAGTCATAGTAAGCGGTTAGGCTGTAAAATATTTGATGGACACAAAGTTTTTGGTGGTGAAATCATCGTCCGTCAACGTGGCACTCATATTCACCCAGGTAAACAAGTTCGTCGCGGTGGTGATGATACATTGTTTGTTACAGCTCCTGGCGTAATCAAATTCCATTTTGGCCCTAAAGGTCGTAAATACGTTTCTGTTATCAGCCAATAAGTTTAACCCCATCTTCTTAGCCCCATTTTCAGACAAGTCTTTCAATGGGGACACTTAAGAACAAGATAATTGGGTAAAACAAAGTAGTGGTGAGGTTTACCCTACGTCCTTCGACAGGCTCAGGATGAGCGGAAGATAGCGTAGTAGGGTTGAGAAAAATAAAAAAAGGTATCTTAAATAGTGTGCTGTTAAAAGAATGGGTAGCTGATGGTTATTAATTTTTTGAAATATCGTAAAGCAACAGCTTTATCTTCTCTCGCATTAATTGCTGCATTTATTGGTGTGGCGGTTTATCGGCAACAAACACGTGGATCAGTATACAATTATAGCGTTGATTTTACTGGAGGAACTCAGATTTTGCTTGGTTTTGAGCAAGAAGTTGATGGTTCTTACATAAAACAGATTATTGTTGATAATGGTTGGCCAAGTGCAAATACGCGTGAATTTGGTAAAACAGAAGTTCTAGTGCGTGTTAAAGAGTTTGAAGCGGATATGGTTGGTCTTGGTGAACGCATGAAAGATGTGATACAGCAAGCAATGCCAGAAAACAGAGTTGAAATTCTACAAACAGAAAGCGTTGGAGCTGGGGTTGGTGCAGATTTGCGTGGTAAATCGGCGTATGCAATGGCAGTGGCGCTGATTTTAATGTTGCTGTATATTGCGATGCGTTTCTGGTCAATAGCTTTTGCTTCAGGTGCTATTTTGGCACTTATCCATGATGCGCTTGTGATGTTAGCGATATTTTTGTTTTTAGATCGCGAAATATCAATTAACTTTATTGCAGCGGTATTAACAGTTCTTGGTTATTCAATTAATGATACAATTGTAATCTTTTCTCAGATTCGTGAATTTATGAAAAAGAGAAAAGGTGTACCGTTAGATCAAATTGTTAATGATAGCCTTAATTACACGCTCAGAAGAACAATGCTCACCAGTATTTCAACAGGTTTGCCGGTTTTGGTGATGTTGTTTTTTGGTGGTGAAGCATTACAAGATTTCTCACTCGCGTTATTGATTGGAATAATTTTTGGTACATATTCATCAATTTATATTGCAAGTCCTATTATGATGTTGATGCAGCCAAAAGAACATGCTGCGCATTAAAAAAGCTTTTTCTTTTTTATTTTTTTTGAAATATATTGACGGCTTATTTAAAAAATATGATCATTTTGGTATACAATAAACTATGTATACCAAAATGATTCCTTTTTTGCCTGGCCTTCGTAGCTCGCTAGAGCGTAGTAGGCATACGTAACATTAATTTACATATCTCATATTAGTACATCATTTTTTTTAATCTTATTTTCACAAATTCAAGGAATATTACATGACGTACAACGTCAGAGTATCTTTTACAGGAGGTCTGGATGAAAACTCGTGATATTAAAACAGCTGATTCTGCGCAAATAGAAGAGTCGCAAACAGCACAAACCGTGGAATCTTCTCAGGCTACTCCACAACCAACTCGTACACGTGCTCCAAGAGCACCTAAAAAAGATAAAGTGGTAGAAACAGCTACACATACGGTGTCTGAAGAGCCACAAAAGTCAGTAACATCCGACTATGCTTCGTCCTCCGCTAAAAGCTACGGAGAACACAGCAAGGCTTCCTCTGTTGCTGAAGCTATGAAGGACAGGTCGTCGGACAGGTCAGAATCAACAAGGCCTGCAGCGCAAGAGCATTATTTTGAGCGCGATGCAATGCCGCAAGATCGTAGAAATGGAAATGGGCAGTATGTCCAACCTCGTGAAGTACGCGAAGAATATAATCGTCCAACGCAACAATATTCTCAGCAAGGTTCATACGATCGTTCAGGATACACACGTCGACCATTAGAAGATTTATCATTGTCAGAACTCGTTCAATATGCTCGCCGTTATGGTATCATGGGCGCGGCAATTACTAAAAAAGATGAGTTGCTCAAAAAAGTTCGTTACGCTGAAGAACATCCAAATGCTGAAATGGCAGTCGAGGGGGTTTTAGAAAAATTACCTGATGGATTTGGATTCTTGCGTTCAGCATTATATGATTACGTTTCAGGGCCAGATGATATTTATGTTTCTCCATCACAAATTAGACGTTTTGGTTTGCGTACGGGAGACACTATCAAGGGTGAAATAAGAAAACCAAAAGAAGGTGAAAAATATTTTGCGCTATTAAAAGTATCGCAAGTAAATTACGCTGAACCTCTTTCTATGATTGATAGACCTCATTTTGACAGCTTGAGTCCGCAGCATCCTATTTCAAAATTCAATCTTGAATTTGATCCAACAGCACTTTCTACCCGTATTCTTGATGTATTCACACCGATTGGTAAAGGTCAGCGTGGTTTGATTGTAGCTCCTCCTAAAGTTGGTAAAACGTTGTTGCTTAAAGAAATTGCGCGAGCAATTATTAGCAATCATCCTGAAGCACATCTTATGGTACTTTGCGTGGATGAACGTCCTGAAGAAGTTGCTGATATGCGCCGTACGCTTAAAGGCACCACAGCAGAAGTTATCAGTTCTACATTTGATGAACCTGCAGAGCGTCATGTTCAAGTGGCGGAAATTGTTTTGGAAAAAGCAAAACGTTTAGTTGAATGTAACAAAGATGTGGTTATTATTCTTGATTCTATCACTCGTCTTGCGCGTGCATATAATACCGTTGCTCCTGCATCAGGAAAAGTACTGACTGGTGGTATTGATGCATACGCACTGCAACATCCAAAACGATTTTTTGGTGCAGCACGTGCCACTGAAGAAGCTGGTTCATTAACTATTTTAGCTTCTGCATTGGTAGAAACAGGTTCGCGTATGGATGAAGTTATTTTTGAAGAGTTTAAAGGTACGGGTAACATGGAAATGAATATGACGCGTAAACTTTCACACCGTCGTATTTTCCCAGCCTTTGATCTGTTAACTTCTGGAACTCGTCGTGATGACTTATTACTTTCTGAAGAAGAACTTAATAAAGTTTGGATTCTGCAGAAATTACTTTCTACGATGAATACTATAGAAGGTATGGAATTCTTGATTGATAAAATGAAGAAGACCAAAACCAATGCTGAATTTTTTGAATCGATCAATAAACGAACCGCTGAAATGTAAAAAACGCTATTTTATGATGGTGAAAGGACTCGGGAAACCGGGCCTTTTTTTTTTATGAAATCCCCAAAAGCACACTCCTATGTTTTCATTTTGAAATATAAACACATTGTTTTTTGATAAAAAAATAAATTTTGATATTGTTATAAATATGATAAGAATGTGTTGTTTGGGTTATCAAAGGTGATAGGTGGGGGATTTCATGGATTATAAAAGACTTATTTTGCCAATATTGGTTCTGTTCGGTGGAACGTCAATATCGTTGGCTATGAAGCAAATAGTGCCTGCAAACAAAAAAGAACGAGCAAAGAGAGATCAGTCTGTTAAGAAATTCAATAACACTAATAATCAACGGCAAGTTGTCCGGCAACCAAAACAATTGGTAAAATCTGAAATTAAAAAAAAACCAATAAGTGCTCAACCGATAACTACTACATATGATCTTTTTAGGGCATGTAAAACAGTAAGAAAAGACCTTGATGAAGGGGTAGAGATCAATCTTGTTGAAAAAGAAGATATAAATGGGAGAGAGGTTTATTCCTATGACGGGAAAACTGCATTGCATCATGCTGCACAAAATGGTCTTATCAATATGGTAAAGGCATTGGTTAAAGCTGGTGCTGATGTAAATGCTCAAGATAGCGAAGAAGATTCTTTTTATAATGTAACGAGTAAGCGTACAGCTTTGCAGTATGCCGTGCAGAATGGCCATATGGAAGTGGTAAAATTTTTAATTGACCATGATGATATTAAAATAGATATGACAGATGGTTATGGTAATGGTTTATTGCACCATGCGGTTGGTTCATTTCGTGATAATTCAGAAATGGTACGGTTTGTTATTGCAAAATATCCCACGAGTGTAAACGCTAAAAATAATTATTTGGAGACCCCGCTGCATTATGATGTATCACTGCCATATGCAAATAAAGGAATAACAACTAGTATTTTGCTGGAAAATGGCGCTGATGTAAACGCTAAAAATGCTAAAGGTCGCACATCAATAGAATTTCCTCGTGCATCTAAAGAGGTGAGGAAACTTTTGGTTAAAAATGGCGCTGATCCAGATACAATTGTTTATAATAGTAGCGGTTGGACGCCTTTGTTTTTTGCAATAGAAGGCAAAGATATGGAATTTATAGAGCTATTGGTGAACAAAGGGGCTAATGTTCATGCCAAAGATGATCTAGGTAATACCGTATTGCGTTATGCAGCTTGTTCTGATTCGGCAATATTAAAATTTTTGCTTGAAAACACGGATATTAAAAAAGATATAAATGTTAAAGATGGGATACAAGGGACTCCTTTGTATGATGTGTGTAGTAGCGGTAATTATGAAAATGCAAAAATTTTAATTGAACATGGTGCTGATGTTAATGCTAAAGATGGGCGTCAATTTATATCACAAGGAATATCGAGGGAAGCGTTTGCTAAAATGTTTTATCATGATCCCAATGCAAAAAAACCTGAAATCGAGTATTTTATGGCTTCTGCTTCTATACATTCAGTCCCAGAAGAAGGTTTTTCTCCTTTACATATAGCTAGTTTACAAGGCCATGACAAAATAGTTGATTTGCTTATTGCAAATAAGGCTATCATCGTAGATATTAAAACTAATAAACATGTGACTCCTTTGCATGCAGCTGCTTTTAATGGACATGCTAACATTGTTGAAAAATTATATATGGCAGGTGCCTGTACTGATGCTGAGACAACAGCGGATGATTTTTTTGAAGAAATTAATCATGTTACAGATAAAGTAACTCCTTTGTTTACTGCAATTGGACAGGGGAAAACTGAGACGGTAAAAAAACTTGCTCCTTGGTCAAAAGTGAATCATCAGATTGGATCCTTTAAGGTTACTCCTTTACATTTGGCATCTTTATTGGGGCATTCTGATATGGTAAAAATTCTTATAGATAATGGTGCAGATCCTAAGTTGCTTATTTGGGGAAAACATACTGCAGCCGATGTTGCTAATTATTATGGCAAAAAAGATATTGCAGGTTTCCTTACTGAGAAGATGGATTACTTGAGGCAAAAGTTCACATTTTCATTGAGTAAGGAAAACCAAAAACAAATTCCTATACAAATTATGGGAAATGATGGAATTTTGCAGGGGCCAATAATCATTCAGCAAAAAGCTAATATAAAAGCGGATATGCTTTTTGTTGATAAGACTATTGTGCCTTTTGGTGTATATTATCGTGGTATTGATAGGCAGATTAAGTCTATTCCTAATAATACAAAAAGTAGAAATGGTTTATCGATGGTGAGTAATCATTTATCACAATTAAATTATTGTGGTTGTCCTAAAAAAAATAGTATTGATCCTTTGCATAATTTTTCTGAAAATATAGAGAAAGAATTTGGTAATTTAGCGTATGTTTTTATTGAAAATGAAAATCCTAATTTTACTGATGAGGACAAAAAGCTGACACTCTGTATTTCTATGCCAGAAGACATTGAGAAATTAAAAAATAAAAAAAATAATTCCGACATAGTAATAAACCGGCTGGGAGCCTATGAATTTGTTGTAAGAAAAAACTTGTATGAGGCAAAAGGTGTCTGCTCCCATCGATTTCTTAATCCAAAAGGAACAGTTGGTGCGCAAGCTTTTGGTGCTGAATATCGTAAAAAAGAGCAAAAGAAATTAACTTATTCTTAAAAAGTTTAAAAATTAAGAAGGCCCCAAATTTGGGGCCTTTTTGTTTGAGCTATTTTTTTACCTATTTTGTTGACCAGAAATAGTTTTTTATTTGTTCGAGATAGTTTCCTTTTACAGGGTAAGCTTTTTGTACATCTTGCTCTCGTTTTGTGTCTATACCTAGGTTCTGTTGAGTTTTCATCGTAACCATATGCAAGTTCCCACAAAAGAAAGAAAAGATAAAAAATTTCGTGCCGATTTATCAAAACGAGCAAACACTCTTCTAAAGTGTTTTATCTTTGAAAACAAGCATTCAATCGCATGTCTCTCTTTATATAGATGTTCATCATATTGATATTGTTCTTTACGATTGGATCTTGGAGGAATAACGGGAACACAATTTTTTTCTATTAATTTCGAACGTAATTCAGTGGAATCATATCCTTTATCCGCTATTACATATGATTCAGAAATATCTTTTAATAAAATATCAGCCTGAGTAATATCATTACGCTGACCAGGAGTAATAACAAATCTTAAAGGATTGCCTAAAGCATCTACTGTTGCATGTATCTTACTTGTAAAACCACCTTTACTTCTTCCCAGTCCTTCATTTTTAAATTGATCATATCCAGCAGAACAGGCATGTGCGCGGACTATCGTGGCATCAATCATTACATATTCCATATCGGGATCCTCTGCACAAAAACTGAGTAATTTTTCCCAAATATGTTTTTTTGACCAAGCATTAAATCTGCTGAACACACTATTCCAATTTCCATATTTTTCCGGCAACTCTCTCCATTGTGCTCCTGTTCTTGCCATCCAAAATGTCCCTTCTATAAACTTTTTACAGTCCTTTTCTTCTTTTATATAAATGTTTTTTTGCTGTTTTAAAAAATTAAAAATTTTGCTCCAGGCCATTTCGCTGATATACTCTTTTTTCATGATAGCACCGTTTTAGTGATTTGGTTTTTGCTTTTTCGGTGTTATCATACTTCAAAACTTATCTTTTCAAAAACTCAACAGAACCTAAAGATTCTTCATAAGCTTTTTGTAATTCTTGCTGATGTTGAATATTCTTTTCTTCGTTTTGTTCTGCTGCTTTGTGTGCTAATTGTTGTTCTTGTTTTTGCCGTAAAGCTTGTATTTCACGTTTTTCTTGTTTTCGTTTTTTAGCCTCTTCTTCTAATTCCCTTCGAGCTATTGTTAGTTCTTTTTGAGTCTTTTCTTCTAATTCTTTTTGAGTTTTTTGTTGCCGTTCTTCCTGGAGAGCTTCATCTCTCAGTTTTGGCTCTCCCATTTTTTTAATTTCTTGAGTGACTTGTTGTTTGTTTTGCCGTTGTTCTTTTTCAAATGCTATACCTGTTTGGGGGTTGTAGGAGGTGAATGCGCCATTTTTGCCAACAACAACAAGTTCATGTGGAGATTTAAAGTAGAAAGCATTATCAACGGTGAATGTTGTCAGAGAAGATGAAAGTTTTTCCAAATTAACGAGTGAATAGATTATATTTTGTCCGGTAAAAAATTCACGCGGTGCACCAAGTTCTACTAAACGGGTCTCTTTATCATCAGGGCTAAAGCAGTAGGTAACAACATTTGTGGCTATGTTATCGAGTTTTTTTCCGGTTGTTGTATTAATAAGATACATTGCATTTTTTTCTTTGAAAACAACAAGGTAATTTTTTAATGGGCTCAGGATATATGCCATAACATGTGTTTCTGTTATTTTTTTCCCATGAGCTAGCATTATAGAGAGTTCTTTGGTTGCATCATAGTATGTAATTTTTTTTGAAACAGTGAGGTCGTTATTGATTGTTTCAGTAATATTGGGAGTTGATGAGAACCATCTGTTTCTTTGTACGGTAATTTGCCGTAGGGTGTCATTATCATATTGTACAACAAGATTATCTTCGCTTGAGTAATCGATTGTTTGTACATTTTCAAATGTTTTAAGAACTGATTTTGACGAAATATCAAACAGTTCGTACCGAGTAGTATCATTCTGAGGTCTTGCGCCAAGAGGCAACGCTCCCTCGTTAGTATGAGTTGTATCTAAATGTCTTCTGGCAATGATGAGTGTTGTTTCATCTGGGCTAAATTCATAGGTGATTAAATCACCATCAAAAGAGCCAACTTCCGTGAGACTTTGTAGATCTATTATTTTTGTAACATGAGTGATAGTCGGTATTTTTTCCCCTATAGGACGTTTTAACAGACTGCTCAGTAAGTACGTGATTGTTTTTTCAGAGAGACCTTGTGATGGAGATGCTGTGTTTGTGATTACTTGCACCATGAGATATTTTTTTTGAGGACTAAAATTATAGAAGCTCACTTGTGTTGGAGATATGGGAGTTGTTTTGAGTGTGTCGTTTTCAACAAAGTTAAGGATCATTCTTTTTTGGTCGGGTTCATAAAAAATGACTGGAATTTGTTGTGCTTCTTCTGATTTTAGTTCTGTTTGTTTATGTATTTGTGGTGTTTTCATCTGTTGGAGATACTTTGCCGTGTACTGTTTGCCCTGTTGTGTCATGCGCATACACAAGAGATTTGTACTCACGAGTGCACATACGAGTGTTATTTTTATACATTTCATATTATTCCCCTATTTTTTTTAATATATTTTTACATTTTTCAAAGTGGAACGGGTTCAATTTCTTGCATATTTTCCCATACATCAGTGATACTCGCCCATACGCTTGACCAGCGTGAGCTGACTGCAGAACCAAGAGCATCTTTCCCTTTTTGTAGCGATGCATAAAATCCGCCAGATTTTCCAGCTTCATTAACGATAAGATTAGTTGCCTCTGTGGCGATAGCTTGTAATACACCCGTGATAACAGCTTGCGGTGTTGTGGCAATATTCACTCCCGTTGAAGCAACCATTTGTTGGCTTAATGGAATGGTACTGATGCTCACCAGTGCACCAGGAGTGATATTATTAGTGAGTGCAGCCACATTTGCAACCATTCCTTGCGCCATACCAGTAAGAACTGCATTACTTATTGATTCAGTAAAAGTGGTGTTGGCATACCCAAGTCCTGCTGCCCATAAAAGTCCGCCAAGTGTTGCAGATTGGAAGAAGATCCAACCTACTTCTGCAAGTGCTAACGCAAATTTTTGATTGTTGATTACCGTTTTAACTTTTGGCAGAGCGAGTGCAACAAACATGTTGCTTGTTGATGGTGTTTTTTTACCAAGTAAAATCTGTTTAAGATTTATGTTTTTGATTGCTTGGGCAATTTCACCATTTTCTGCGAGCATTGTGTTCATCACTGCAGACGCTTCATTCATAATTAAAGAATCAATAACACCTCTGAATAACGGAATTTTAAATTGATATGTTTTATTTTGTACCGATGGTGCAAGAATAGCTTGGAATAAAATGTTTGTTTCTGCTGTGGTTGCTATAGATTGTATCGTTGTATTACTTGTTAGTAATGTATTTGATTTTTCTATTAAAGCTGCTGATGCATAGGTTAAAAAGGTAATGAGTAATGCATCGGTATCTAATGTTGCAAGATTACCGGTCGCCATTTTAGTATATTGAGCAGCAAATACACCGAGCGCACCAGTAACACCCATATTTGTTGCTTGTATAGCAAGTTTGACTATTTCTGCACCATGTCCTTGCCAACTTCCTTTAATACTTTGTTCAATGAGATTTTTTAATGATGGCGTTGCGGGAGTAAGGAGTTTTGTCTGTTTTTCTTGCCATTGTGGCCAATCTGTTGAAGGTAATTGTGCAATTGCCATGTCTAACTCTTTAACATGTTGCACTAACTGAGTAAGCTGTTTATTTGCCATTGCTGCATTTTCTTTTTCTATGGTAGGAGAATTAATTTCTTCAATTTTTTCTTTTGTTTTTTTGGGTTCATTTTTTGCTTTTAATAGCTGTTGAAGATTTGGTTTGTCTTTTGTCTTACCTTTTATAGCTTCAGCAGGAGAAGGTTTTTTCAGCATTGCAAGATCTTGGGCTACTATAGCAAGCGCTTTCTCTGCATTTTGTGGTTGTGTTTTAACAGCTATCTTTTGCAATGGCTTGGTTCCAACTTGAAGGGTTGAAATGTCATCTGTTTTATTTTTTGTAGCGGGAGTTGTGTTTGGAATGATGAGTGAATTATCAGAAACTGCGGGTTTTGGCCAAATAAGAGATTTGAGGTAGTTGATGTAGTTAATGCCAGAAGTATATGTTGAGTGCAGACGCATGGTTATATAGACTAACATGTTTGCAAGATTGGCTTTGATGTATTGCGCGGTGCTTTGTGCTTCTTCTGGTTGTGTATCATCTGGTAGCACGGTTGTTGTTGCGAGTAATGCTATGGACGTGAAAAGAAATAGTTTTTTTATAATCATCGCAGCTCCCCCTTTTTAATAATTATGATTTTAAAATAATATTTTTCATTTGAAATTGTAAAGGGTTGGTTGAGAATTGGTTTGTTTCCGTAAAAGGATTTTTTTGGTATTGTATGGTTCTCTCCTGCGCTCGTCCTGAGCCTGTTTAACCCCATCTTCAGTTCCTTCAGACGGGGACCCCGGTTTGGAGTGAAACGAAAACTGGGGCAAAAGGATATCTTTGAGCGCTCGAGGATACCCTTCAACAAGTTCAGGGCGAGCGCGGGGAATATATTGATGATTGGGTCATTTAAATAATTTGTGCTATATAACATATGTAACTAAAATTTTAAAGAAAGGACTCTTATATGAATATTGCAAAACGCATGGCGTTTATTACGTGTAGCTTAATGATGAGTGTGATGATGCACGGAATGGAATTAGAAAAATCGAATGAACCATTTATTTCTCAAGATCGTATTTTTGTGTGGACTGGTTATAATCCTCAATATCATGTAGTAACCGTGCTTGGTAACTATTCTGAACATGATATTTTACAAAAAAATGATCAACCTCACAAAATTTATAGAGCTCAGTTGGTCATTCAAAAAAATAAAGAAGGTGAAGAGGGTAAGAAGTATTTTGTAAAGACTACTCAAGAATATATTTGCAATGGAACAGAAGCTAAGTTTAAAAATCTTACAAAATTAGAAAGAATTGAAGTGCCAACTTTTTGGTCTCAAGAACAGTGTGATGGAATACGGTATAAATTGAATAGCTGTTTAGATAGAAAAAAGGCAGTTTTAGCGATTGATAATGATGGTAATGAGTATTTTATTACGCATGTATGGGATGAAAATCGTGATAATTCAAAAAAGGTACGTGTATACAATACCGAAAAACATCGAGCTGAGTTGATTCCTGTATTAAACAAAAAGAAGATGTTGTTAGAAATACAAAATTTAAAACAAGACGTTGCAGAATTTAAAAAGATTGCAGTACAGATACAAATAGCAAAAGATAGGTTCAATGCTGAGAAATTGCCAGAGAGACTTAATCGTAGTCGTAATAATGACTATTTTGGACTTGTAATGAGTTGTGCTACTTACGGAGGTTTAATTGTACTTGGAATTCTTCTTGCAGCGCTTATTCCCCAATATCAAGGTTGAAATCTGAAAAACGGCCCTGTTGCGCTTTATAATTACCGACAAAAGCAATCATAGCAGCATTATCCGTGCAATATTTGCGTGAAGGGTGGAAGAATGGAATGTTGTGTGTAGTGGAGAATGTTTTAAGGCGTTCAGTGATATATGCATTACATGCAACACCACCAACAAACGTAATCGCTTGTACGTGCGGATGCGCTGCTAACGCCAATTCTAATTTTTGTTCAAAAATATCTGCCATGCACACAAGAAGTGAGCTGGCAACTTCTTTTATAAATTGTTCATCATCAGAACGTAGGAATTTTTTTGCGGAAAGATCGTATGCATTTTGTTTTACAAGATCATAAAGCACTGCAGTTTTAAGTCCGGAAAAACTGAAATCTAATGTTTTTTGTTTGCTGCGTGGGTAGTGGAAAAAATCTTGGAAATTAACTTCACGCGCAAGTTTTTCAATCACTGGTCCGCCTGGATATGGTAAATTCATCAGTTTTGCAATTTTATCAAACGCTTCACCTGCCGCATCATCTTGCGTTTCTCCAAGCACTTCATAATCACCAAAATCTTTTATTAAATAAAGCGATGTATGTCCACCCGATGCGGTGAGGCATAGATGAGGAAATGGAACATTGTGTTCTATTGAAGCAGAAAATGCATGCCCTTCTAAGTGGTTAATTCCTATGAGTTTCTTTTTCTCCCTACTACGCTCTCCGAGCTTCGAAGGGCAGGTCTTGGCGTACGCAATTGCTTTTGCAAAACAGATACCAACAAGTAATGATCCAGGAAGGCCTGGTTTGTTGGTAACGGCAATCACATCAATATCATCAAGTGACATGTTTGCTTGTTCAAGTGCTGCTGCAACTATGGGATTAATTTTTTCCAGTTGTGAGCGTGATGCAAGTTCAGGGATAACACCACCAAATTTTTTGTGTAGTTCAATTTGTGAGTATAAAGCGCTGGAAAGTAAACCTTGTGTGCTGTGGTATACTGCAGCTGCTGTTTCATCACATGAAGTTTCTATGCCGAGGGTGATAAATGGGTGTTTCATTTTCTTAATAATTCGTTCTTTTTTTCCGCTCGCCCTGAGTGTTTTTGTCTTCAAAAACGTATCGAAGGGTATGCGGAAATTTAGTAATTTTAAGATTTTTTTATTTTGCACCCTTCGATACATTTTACTACGCTAAAGCTTCGCAAAACACTCAGGGCGAGCGGGTTGTATATTCAAATTTCTTTTAACGGGGGTCCCCAATTGGAACATAGTGTAGATTGGGGTTAAGTTATGTTATGGTATCCATGATAAGAATGCGTTTTTTATCCGCCACCGTTTGTATTTGGCGTTTAATGGGTGCATGAATAATTTTTGAATCAAGCGCAGTTAATTCTAACTTAATTAAAGCCTCTGCAAAACTTTCTTCTGATGCCCGTTCATTTGCATTATTAACATACAATGTTGGAAGTTCTACTGCAGAACCACCTCTAAATTCACTAATCCAATCTGCATAGCATTCAATGATAATTGCTCGATCAGGAATTTGTCCTGTTGCAGGTAATGCTTCTTCTTTTATCTCCCATGCATCGTCAATAAGATCAAGAACATAATATTTATACGAAGATTGCGGATCTATTTTGAGGTAATCAAATGTATTGATAATTTCAGTTTTGTCAGGATATTGTTTAAGTTGACATTCAATTCTGTCTGCAGTAACAAGAACTTCAAAATGAGTTTGATGCGTTGCTTTAGGAATTTCAAATGTTATCTTGGGTAGTGATGTTTCATGAGAAGCTGTCGTTATTTGAGTTCCGCCGCAGTTCATATTGAGTGGCACAAATGTTGAATTTTTACTGAATTGCACCGTGCCGCCAATAAGTGATGGAGCAGCAAGAAGATGAGACTGTAAGGAAAGCGTAGCAAAAGTAAGTAATAATACCTTGTAGGACGTTGTTTTGATTTTTTTCATTTTAGCCTGCTTCTTTATAGGTTTAAAGAATGTCCTTATGATTAATATACCTAGAGTAACTGAAAGATTTTTTAATTTCAAAGGATTTGTATGCTGCGTAAACGAATGCGTGCTTTAGCTAAACGATTATTGTTGCAAGAGCGATCACCTCATAAGTTAGCATTAACCTGTTCTTTGGGTGCATTTATTGCTATTTCACCGCTTATTGGTGGACATACATTGATGACGTTTATATTGGGTTGGTTAATGCGGTTAAGTATTCCTGCAGTTTTTACTGTATCATTTTTTATTAATAATCCATGGACGGTGATTCCTATTTATTCCTTTGATCATATATTTGGTAAGTGGCTGTTTGGGTTGTTGAATATAGATCACACCAGTTGGGAACCAACATGGTTAGAGTCTTGTTATTTATTTTTAAAACAACATACTGGTATTAGTGGGATATCTGTTTCTGCACTTTTGGTTGGGGGGCATGTGCTTGCTTTGACTGCCGGTGTTGTAGCGTATATGCCTATGAAGAAAATTTTTCAACGTATCTGTTCAAAAAAACATTAAATAGATGTATGAAGATATTAGCACAAAATAAAAAAGCATTTCATGATTACGATATTTCTGAAAAAATAGAAGTTGGTATTGTGTTAACTGGTGATGAAGTTAAATCATTACGTGCAGGTAATGTATCCTTGGTAGGCGCATTTGCCGCAATCCGCAATGGTGAAATGTCACTCGTTAACTGTCGCATTGCGCCGTATGATAAGGCGTATCAAAAAGATGAAGAGGCTGCAACACGTAGCCGTATTCTTTTACTCCATAAACGTCAAATTCTCAAACTTATTGGTGAGATCGCCCAAAAGGGTGTTACGGTAATCCCTTTGATGTTTTACCTCAATGATAAAAGTAAAATTAAGGTGCAGCTGGGTGTTGGCAAACATAAAAAAGCACCGAGTAAGAAAAAAGAGCTCAAAGAGCGAGATATTAAGCGGGAAACGAGTAGGGCGATGAAAGAAAGCCGCTAATTCCATGTATCTTCATGGCTAACTCTTTTTGCATCTTGAGTGTCGCGTGATTCAGCGATGAGCGATAATATCAAATCTTCTAATTCTTCTAAATATTCTTTGTTTTCTGTAGACATATACATCCTTTGTATGCATAAAAATATACGATTAGCATGATGTTTTTGGGTAGGCAAGTCAAGGGGTCAGGGTATTGAGCAGGAATAGGCCGAAAGGCGAAGAAAGCCACTAAAAATGGACCCTTTTGCGATTGTTTCTAAGGTTTGGTAAACTTATTAGTGATAGATATTTATATGATCTTAACTGCCTATAGGGGGAATTATAGGGATGTTATTAAAAAAGTTCTTTGTTATTGTAATCTTGAGTATGGCAGGGTTTGCTTGTAATCTCACTGCAATGCAAGGATTAATAGCGAATTTTTATCATAATCTTACGTTGAAGAAAAAAAAGCCAGATTATAGTATCAATTTGATGTGGATTAATGAAAATCTTAAGAAAGATCAAGAATATATTCATCCATCAAATGATGAGTTTGCATCAACTATTTGTAAATGGGCAGCTCTTAATAAAGATGGTGTAGTGAATGTTTGGTATGATGAAGAAATGACGACCACTGATGCGATAAAAAATACCCATAAAGCCATTATAAGAGAATGTTCACAATATTCGTATAAAGCTCTGGTGCGATTAAAAAATGTGAGAAAGTTATCTGAAGTCAAAGAGCATCCCAAAGCCTTTTCTGATAAAATGCCTGTATATTTTCGTGCGGATCTTTTACGTTCCACCGCGGGATTTAATCATATATCGAGAAATAAAATTAATTATTTTGTGTATAGTGATTTAGATGCAGAACCTATAACAGAAAAACAGCTTTTTGATGAAAAAACTAAAGAAGATCTTAAGCGATATGGTATGGTTTTGACTAGGCCTTCTGAATTTCCTGGCTATTCAGGTTTTGAAAATAGTTTTCAAATTATGAGTAATCATAAATCAAATCTTTTACAGGCAAAAAAAACTGCACTGATAGATCTTAATATTAAACGAGCTTATGATGTACAAGATAAAAATTTGTCAGGAGTCAAATCGCTTGAGCAAGCTGTATATCGTAGTTATAACGATATGTTTAAATATTTTTATCATCTTGAAGGATGTGGTGAATTTAAGGTACGTTCTTCTGAAAAAACGTTAGAACGTTACGATAAAGATAAACATGGATTAGAGCCTTTTGAGAGGCATATGTTTTTTTTTCCACGTGATAATTGTTGTAATGGAAAAGATTTTAGACATGGTGGTTTTATTCCTACAAAAGAAGTCAATGTGCCTTTATCTGTTCATTTTGGTCCTGGTTCTCATAAAAGTTGAGTTTAGAAATATAAAAAATGTGGCTATCTTTGAAAAATAGGATGGCCGCATCTTTTTTTGGTAGGCAAATCAAGTTCTTTTTTTGTTGGCGACAGCCAGAAGACCGTGTCCTTCCGAAGCCTTGGCGAAGGAGGAAGCCCGATAAGGGCGAAGACTGGGCCCTTTTGCGGTTATTTTCAAGGTCTGGTAAACTTATAATAAGTGATAAATATGACCTATTTTAGGGGGGAATTATGAAAAAAGTATTAGTTTCATTATTGATGATATCTGGGACAGAAGTATTGTGTGTACCTTCATCTGGTTTAGGCACTCCTGGGGGGAAGCCTTCTGATTATCTACGAATGTTGCCTGAGAATTCACAAATTAGGCAAAGATGTATTGGAAATGGCACTTCTTTGAAAAAAGAGAATAAAGAAGCTTGTGATATTATGAGAAGTTATTTAGCTATAAATTCTGGATATGAATCTGGATGGTTTTCTGAGATTGATAGCAAAAAAGTACATGAGGCTTGGGATATTTTAGTAGATGCTGAGAATAAAGATAATGAAGAAAAAAATGTTAAATTAGCAGTACAAAAACTTATCAATAGAATGGTGGTTTAGGCGAAATCATGAAAAAAGTATTAGTTTTATTATCGATAGCTTTTGTTACTCAAGGATCATTGCTGGCGAGTGAGCAATCTGTTTATAAGAATTTGAGTAATATGCATTTTAGATATTCTCGCATTGAGCAAGAATGTGCTGATGTACATAGCAGATGGTTTAAGGGTGAAATTAAAAAAATTTGTGATAGATTCGATAACCATCTTGAAAATGGCAAAATAGATGGTAATGAATTTGAAAAATTTGATATCAAAGACCTTAAACGAGAAGTTTCATCGCCAGAATGGCAAGAAGCTCAAGTAAAAAAGATTGCTGATTTTAGATCAGAAACGTATAATGTATGCATATCAGAAATACATACAATGTTTCCTGATATGCCTGAAGATGTAAGAAAGGATCACTGTCAAATAATGGCTCTCAATGCATATTCGTTTTATGCCAATAATTTTTATGTATTTGAATCAGCTATTCGTGATAGTGTAAAATAAAAATTTTATTCTTTGAAAATTCGGGGGCGTACTGGCTTCGACGTGTTGTTAGTCGCCTTGAGAGCATGCCGAGCGTTGATTGAGTGCTCGTTAAACAATTGATCGAAAAACAAATGCAAATCAATTTGATTTTGCTCCAGCTGTTGCTTAGGCAATAAGGTGGCTTATTGGATTAACGTGTCTGTCAGTTGAACCAATTCGTATAATAAAAAGATAGAACTTCCGGGCGAGATTGAACTGTTTAGTAGCCCGAGCACGTACCACAAGTAGTCTCATATAATCTGCTGTGTCTTTGAGGTGTTATATGAGTATATTCAGAGAATAAGCATGTAGCGCTTGGGGTTATTTGTAATGCGGACATGGGTTCGATTCCCATCGCCTCCACCAGTCTTCGCCCTTACAGGCTTCGTCTGGCTGCGCCGCAAAAGAAAGAGTTAGCAAATATAAAAAGTTTGATAGCAGAAGGCGAAGACTGTCCGACGTAGCTTTAGCGTAGACGGACGGCTTGGTACGGTTTGCCCTTCGTAGCTCGTTAGAGCGTAGTAGGGCCAGCTTTTTAAAGGTTGGGCTAAGAATTAAAATTAAAGATCGATACTCAAAGCGAAGGCTGTCCGCCAAAGCCTTGGCGACGGCGGGCGATAAAATAAAAAGTCATTATATAAAAGAGGTTTGGAATTTTTCCAAACCTCTTCTTGTTTGCGAAAATAAAATCAATTCTTTTAACCTCCTTCTTCTTTATGTTATCGATTGTATTGATGATAATTCTTGCCCGCAACCTGCCCTGTTCTATAAGGGAAAAGATAAATTTAAAAATTACTTTTAGAGGATATCTTGGTATACTGTAGCTGTAAACTTTCTATAAGCTATTTTTGTATAAGTTTAACTTATTTTTATTGTCTTAGTAGCAAACCCTATTATTTTCAAGAACAGACCAAGAACATGCAAATAAAAGTACATATTTTAAAGTCATTTACTAATGATAGTACCCAGGGAAATCCTGTAGGAATTGTATTTGATGCTGATAATTTAACGGCTGAACAGATGATGAGCATTGTTCAAAAAACTGATTACTCAGAATGTGCTTTTGTTCAAAAATCAGATATTGCCACAGTCAAAGTAAGATTTTTTAGCCCAAAAAAAGAAATGAATCTTTGTGGGCACGCTACCATAGCATTATTTCATTTGTTAGTAGACCGCGATCGATCTATAAAAACCTTAACACAAGAAACGCTAGCAGGTATCTTATCCGTCTCAGAAAAAGATGATGGTATGATAGAAATGGAACAAGCAAATCCGATATTTTATCAACAAGAATATGATATTAATGACATCGCTCAACTTCTTGGTATTGCTTCTGAATTAATAATTAATATTCCTATACGTGTTTCTACGGGAACCCCAAAATTGTTGGTAGAGTTAAAGGATATAGCAACACTATGGGATTTGAAGCCAAATTTTGAATTAATAAAAGAGCTGGTACCGACAGGTATATATGCTTTTGTAAAAATAAATAATCATTTTTATGATGCCCGACAATTTAATCCTTCAACTGGTGTAAATGAAGATCCTGTTACAGGAATAGCTGCAGGTGCGCTTGGAGCATATCTTAAAAAGTACCATTTGGTTGAGATGCCTATTGTTGTTGAACAGGGGCACATGCTTGGTAAAATAGGACAAATTTACGTTGATACCTATAATGGTATTAAGGTCGGCGGATATGCCGTAGAAGCCGGACAATTTATTTTGGATATATGAAAAAGGCCCGGAAATTTCCGGGCCATAATTTATTCTTTGTCTAATGCGAAATAGCAGCGTTGTAACCATCTCCAGTTATCATAATCAATTTTAAATCCACATCGGCCGTGCATAACTTCCCAATTATTAAATAAAAGTAATGTGCCTTTTTTTAGATTGAAGTTAGTAAAACACTGTTCTTTAAAGTCTTCACTTAATAGCATGTTTTTAATGAATTCCGATACAAATAAAGTATCTTCATCACAGCCTTCAGTTCTATTGTTTGTGGTATTGAATTTGAATTTGCGCTCTCCTGTTTCAGATAGAGTGAGGATAGGCGCTAGAATTGATGTTTGATTTTTGCCAAATGTTGGACCTGTTTTTTGAATATAGTTTTTAGCCATTTGTTCTAAAAACCATTCATAACTTTTTTCTTCAGGCAAATGATTTTTTAAGTAATTCAGGATATCATCAAGCAAAATCACACTTGTATCTACCTTTATATCTCCTCTTAATCCAATTAAAGAAAAGAATTTAAGAGCCGGCTCCTGGTAAACATTTTCAGTATGAGGACTAAAAGCAAGTGCCGATCCATAACTAGAAATCTCATTTTTGCTCTTTTCATCATCTCTGGGGATAATTTGATGTATGTAGGTACCATCTTTTTCGTTTTCATCAAAATCAGGATGTGCGCCAAGAAGGCTGCATAGACCTAGCAAACAAATCTCACTCACAAATCCCTTACCATTCACAGCATCTTCAAATTTGCTTGGTGGACAATCACCGTTACGCGGTGTCTGGGGAATGTATTTGTCTACAGGAAAATTATGAACTACCAAAACTGCAGGATTATTGTCGTTTTTCATTTGCAGTATGATATCAATTAAATCCTGAGGAAGATGATGTAATAAAATGTCTCTAGCAGGATTTTTATAATATTCCCAATTTTCATATGGATTTATATTAGCATCTTGAAGTGCTTGATTAATGACTTCAGATACGGATGCATCAAGAGTGTATTCTACAATTGTTTGTGTTTTAATTTTGCGTACAACTATTTTTCCATCATTGCTTGATCTAAGTTCTTCAGTATTTGTAAAAAGCACTGAAAAGCTGAACGAAAACAATAATAATATCGACGTAAATATATTCATAAAGTTCCTATAAAAATTAAAGTAATCAGAGGTGATTTAATTAAGAACGCAACATGACCCAGTCTATTGCGGTTAAGCCGTTATTGTCTTTGAGGCTTTTATTAGGATGAAATTCATTGATAACATTTAGCATTTTCATGCCGTTTGTGGCATCATCGCATTTCGCAGCAACGATTAAGGCCGTTTCTCCCTGTTGACCGCGAATATTGATATCGCTCCCATTTTTAATGAGAAAACGCACCATTTCAGGATTCAGTTTTTTTACGGCATACACAAGAGCAGGATCCGATAAAGAGGGATTAAAAGCATCAACATTTGCACCAGAATTTAGTGACTCTAGAGCCAGCCTTGCATCATCATTTATTAATGCTTTGGCTAAAAGATCATTAGCATTAATTGATTTTTGAAAGCACGCCAACCATTGTTTTGATGCTTTCATATTTAAAGTTTTTACCACTAATGGCTTATTTATTTTAAATTTATGCGAAAGCGTTAGTGCAATAGTATCAATAGCGCCTTGTTCAGAGAGAAAAAAAACACTGTTTTTTGTGATTAAGGAGATGGCTCTAACATCATGCACTGCTTGCGCAAAATCATCGTTGTTTTGAATTAAGTGACGTGTCACAATGGCATTAATGTCGATAATATCTAAAGGAGAATGCAGAGCAAAGCCCAGCTCCCTTTTATCATCCTGATGAATATAAGATTCCTTTTTGCCATGAGAAAGATTCAGTGAACCTAATTGATTAGGAGTGAAAGTTGATGAGTCAATATGTCTTTTTTTTGCATTTTGAGTATGTTGAACAACTTCCAATTCCATTGAGAATAGAGATACACTCATAAATGAGAGTATTAATGATGCTTTTTGCATATAAATCCTGTTTAGTGAAATTTAATATATAAAAAATACGTGAAAAAGATGTGAGCATGAAAATGTGGTTATGTTGACATGATAAAATCCTTTTGAAAAAATTCACACTGTGTAGTTATTAAGAAAAATAATAATATAAATCGCTCAAAGAGTAAATAGCAAATAAGTCATTGAAATTATTTTTTTATATTGTTTGTTGTTTTTATTATTATTTTTATATAAAGCAACAATGTGTTTTGAGCGAAAAACAGAAGGGTAGGTATATTTTTGTTGCAATATGTGAGTATGCAACAAGCATATTTTCAGGAATAATATTGAAAATTTAGTGGTAGATCCAATTGCTGACTGATTTATGGTATATATATCAAAATAATTGATGATAAAAATAGATGAAAAACGTAGATAGTATTAGTAAGATATCATGTAATTTGTGTATTTTAGAGATTATTGAAAAAATATCATGAAACTAAACAAGCCCCTTAGCATACAGCGTAAGGGGTTGGTTTTTATGTTAAATTTATTTGAGTTCACTAGAGGTCTTTGCCCCGCGTTGCATTAATATACGTATTGCACCAGTTTTTCCGAGGGATTCTGCATAGTCCAATGGGGTTTGCATGTCTTTGCCATCAGGGTTAGCTTTAAGATTTATGTCTGCGCCAGCATTTAATAAATTTTCGATTCCATCGTTCGCCACTTTGCTATTGTTATTCATCCAGATCGCAAAAAATAATGCTGGCATAGGAGAAAGATTACGTACTTCTGTAGTTATATTCTGATTAATATCTATTCCATTCTTGAGGCAAAAGGTAATTACATTTTTGTCCCATTCATAAGAGCCATTATTCCATATTTTATCTATTATTTTATCATAACCATGAAGTTTAAGCTGTTGTATTAATTCAAAAAAATCAGCCCTTATTTGTGAGGAACGAATGATCTCAAGTCCATTTTTTTGAATCATGTCTGCTATGGTTGGTACCTTCGAACCGTTATTCAAAATTTTAACACCAGCAAAATCTACTCCTTTAGCAACAAGCGATGACATAGTCTTGAGTATTAGAGGGTCAGTATTAGTTGATCTATAGGATCCCTGCATATTATTAAAAACATCCACAACAGCTTGAGCAACTGATTTTCCTTTGTAAGGAATATCAGTTTTTGCTCCAGATTCAAGCAATGCATTTACTATGCCAAATTTTCCAAGTAATAATGCCTGCCATAAAGGTGTTTTACCATCCGATTCAACATTATTTATGTCAGCACCTGCGCTAATTGCTTTCTTAGCTCCCTCTATTGAACCATCAAGTATGGCCTTCATTAGTTGTGATTGAATTTCGGGGTTGACTGTAGGTTGGGTTGTTGGTTGTATGGGAGTTATGGTTGTTGTTTGTATCCCCTTGGACTTTTCTTCTTCTTTTGTTCTAGGTTCTGTTGAGTTTTTGAAAAGATAAGTTTTGAAGTATGATAACACCGAAAAAGCAAAAACCAAATCACTAAAACGGTGCTATCATGAAAAAAGAGTATATCAGCGAAATGGCCTGGAGCAAAATTTTTAATTTTTTAAAACAGCAAAAAAACATTTATATAAAAGAAGAAAAGGACTGTAAAAAGTTTATAGAAGGGACATTTTGGATGGCAAGAACAGGAGCACAATGGAGAGAGTTGCCGGAAAAATATGGAAATTGGAATAGTGTGTTCAGCAGATTTAATGCTTGGTCAAAAAAACATATTTGGGAAAAATTACTCAGTTTTTGTGCAGAGGATCCCGATATGGAATATGTAATGATTGATGCCACGATAGTCCGCGCACATGCCTGTTCTGCTGGATATGATCAATTTAAAAATGAAGGACTGGGAAGAAGTAAAGGTGGTTTTACAAGTAAGATACATGCAACAGTAGATGCTTTAGGCAATCCTTTAAGATTTGTTATTACTCCTGGTCAGCGTAATGATATTACTCAGGCTGATATTTTATTAAAAGATATTTCTGAATCATATGTAATAGCGGATAAAGGATATGATTCCACTGAATTACGTTCGAAATTAATAGAAAAAAATTGTGTTCCCGTTATTCCTCCAAGATCCAATCGTAAAGAACAATATCAATATGATGAACATCTATATAAAGAGAGACATGCGATTGAATGCTTGTTTTCAAAGATAAAACACTTTAGAAGAGTGTTTGCTCGTTTTGATAAATCGGCACGAAATTTTTTATCTTTTCTTTCTTTTGTGGGAACTTGCATATGGTTACGATGAAAACTCAACAGAACCTAGTTTGTTGTGTTTTAGCAATATGTTCACCAGCTTTTTGTGCTGCTTTTTCAAGTGCTGATAGAGTTTCTTCTAATGATGTTTTTTTATTCTTATTAGGTATTTCCGTTGCAAAAATGAGTGTTGAATATATGCCTAAACAAGCAAATAAAGTTTTGAGTAGTTTTACATTACACATAAAAATATCCATTAATGGTGTTTTATAATTTTAAATTTTTATAAACCTTTTTTCTTAAGCCAATTTCGTGAATTTTAATTTCATGGTTTGCATCATCGACTGAAAAAATAATTCTATAGCCGCCAATGCGTAATCGGTATTTGCCAGATCCATCTTTAAGTTTTTTTACATCACAACCATGATTAGGCCAATTTTTAAGTTGTTTTATACCATTCTTTATTGTGTCATTGAGTAATCGAGCGTTAATTTTTTTATCGATTAAAATTTCATATTGATTCTGTGCAGAAGAGGATGTAATGTTTGCAGTTTTAGGGGTTGAGGCGATATAGCTAGGAGTATTGGTTATTGGAGTTATTGATGCAGTTGATGTTGGAATTGTTGTCGATGTAGTCGATGTTGCTAAAGTAGTATTTACAGGGGTTGTTTCTTCTGGTTCAGGTAAGGATGATTTTGTTTTTGAGGGTTCGGTGGATGTTTGAGGAGCAGTTTGTGTAGGTGTTGTTTGTGCCAACTGTTTGCCGCTTTTAATTGTTTGTTTTTTCGGTTCAATTTTTTTTGGCTGTTTTTTCCCCTGTTGTATTGTCTTTTTTTGTTGTTTTTGCAACTTTTCTTCATTTAATTCTACAATAAAAGCGCGCATATTTTCATCAGCTTGTTTTTGAGAAATGATTGATATGCCATATTGGCTAAATAAATGTAATATGGCATTATTTCCTTTATCATAGGCTATATCTAAAGGTGTAATGCCGTACACGCTTTCTGCATTAATGTCGGCATTGGCAATGAGTAATGATTTGCAAATCTCTATATTTCCAAACCAAACAGCTGTATGTAAAGGGGTAAAGCCGCCAATTGTTTTTGAATTTACATCAGCACCTTTTTTTATAAGATAATTTACAATATTGAGATGTTGAGCTTTACAGGCAATATTGAGTGGAGTTGCTCCATCAGTCATTGTTTTTTCTTCTATATTAGCCTTAGCATCAACTAAGAGACGTACAATATTCAGTGTTCCAAATTGACAGGCTGCATGAAGTGCGCTTCTATTTTTTTTGTCTACAATATTTACATTAGCTCCTTTTTTGATTAAAAAATCAACGATTTGATCATGTTTATATTCACAGGCAAATATTAAAGGAGTTACGCCTCTACCATTTTGAATATCTTTGTCGGCATCATGATCAATTAAAGTTTTTACAAGATCTAATAGACCTAATTCACATACAAGATGGAGGGGCGTTCCTAGGTCTGTGTTTTGAATATTTGCATTTGCACCATTGTTGAGCAAAAGATTTACAATAGATATACGTTTAAATTGACAGGCAAGATATAATGGAGAATCTCCTTCTTTAGACTGAGCATTTACATCAGCTCCTAGTTCAATCAAAAGTTTTGCTATATTAAAATCATTTTGTGCGCAAGCATAGAATAATGGGGTACCGCCCGTGGCATCACGAGCATTTGCATCAGCGCCTTGTTGGATAAAATATTCTATATTACTAGGGAGAGGTTTCTCTTTTTTACATTCACTAAATAATAGGTTGTTTAAAATAGTTTGTTTTTTTTCCAGTTGTTTTTCATTTGATTCCATTGTTAGTGTTAATGGTGCATAGCTCAGTAAGGCTGTCCATAGTATAGATAAACAAATAGTTTTACAATTCATATTAATCCTTTAGAAAACAGTATTACCAATTCATTTTTAATTTAGGATAATAGCCATGAAATTCTCTTTGGTTATAAACACTGTTTTTTTATGATTTAACAATCAGGAATGCAAAATCAATAGTTGGGATAATGATTCATTACCCTTTTTTCTCATTGCAAATTTTTTTCAAGACTAAAGACACATCACTTTTCATACCAATTACATGATATAGGTGTATTTTTTTTGCCATTTGTTCTCTTGTAGTTCATGCACACTGAACATGTGATTTTTTGTCAGGTGTTGAACTGTCTCCAAGTTGTCGACAGTTTGTTTACGACAGTCTTGATAAACCGTGCCTTAAAGGTAAAGGCGCAAGTTAAAGTATTAAATATCATCGTGTTTTGGAGCTTGATATTGTGGTTTGTCTCAATGATTACGGACTTCCATATTTATAATTTATCCTCATAGTAGAAATACTTATCTTTGAGTCTTCGATAGGTATCGTAATGCATTTTAGGGGGTTTTTTATATGCGTCGAGATCTCCGCCTTTTTGTTTGATGAGTTCTTTAACTTTATCTTGCATATGAGCATGGCGCCATGTAGGACATAGGCGTTGGCTGGCATAGCTTAGGTTTAGACAGTTCCTGCAAAGAAAAATACTCTGCTCGGCAAAATAAAGAAAACGCATGCGTTTTTGGCATAATGGGCATTTAAAAAAATAGCGAAATCCGCCATAATTACAGGTTAATTTGTCTATAGCTATCATATAAGAGCAATTTTTACGATTTCTATAGGTTATTTTAAGTGATTGGGGTATGCATCAGCTTTGACGTCCAGTGGTTTTACCATGAAGCCGGTTATAGAGCGTTTTTTGGTGTTTTCTTTATAAAGTTTGAATGAGTCAATGGATGGTAGATTTGAGCAAAGCTTTTTTCGTACATGCTTCTTTTTTACTTTCCAATACCAGCCCCAATGTGTCATAAAATTTCCTTTATCGAAATAGATAGGTAAACCAGTCTTTAGGGTAAGATTATCCCTGATTTATAGGATATTAGCTATTACAATTAGGGGAAAAGTCGATAGGATCACTATTCCTTGGGGGCCTTTGACAGCTTTTATGCGATATGGCAACCTAAAAATAGGGAAATATTGTTTATTTAAGGGGGTTTTTTATGAAAAATTTAAGGCTATTATCACCATTATTATTGTTATCAGCCATTCTATTGTTGTGTGGTTGTGGTGTTAAAAAGAAGCAATTATTGTCTACTATTTCAAAGGGTATGCCTAAATATGAGATTAAAAAGAAGATGGGCAAACCTGTCGAGACTAGTACAACAATAAATTTGTATGGACAAGAAACTGAGGTATGGAAATATAGGCTTGCTACGGTTGATGAAAATCAAAGAGGCAAAAGGATAACGGTAACCGTTGTATCAGCAATATTTTTCTGGCCAGGTCTCTTTGCACTTCCCTTTATGGATTCTAAATATGATTATGATAACTATTTTGTAGAATTTCAAAATAATCATGTTCGTAGATGGGGAAAAAGTGTTGACTGAAGAACGCATATAATTTTTAGAAAATTGAAGAAATTGCAATAACCAAAGGAAAAATATGAGAAAATTAATATTAATCACGTTAATGACATTGATCATTGGATTAGGACACAATCAGCTTAATGCTGAAATGCGATATGATCCCGTGCAAAATGTTTTGTATTCACATCCACAGGATTCAAGTATCAATCATGTTGAATATGTGGGGCTTATTGTGGCTTGTATTGAATTAAGTAATCGTCTTGTAGCAATGAATAATGGAAGACAAATACCGATAAAAGAAGACCTAGAACAAGCGTACGTTTATTTAAAGTCTGTCGGAACTCCTACGGCCCTTAGACTTATAAAAGATCTAAAGGCAAATGCTATTTATTATAAGAATGGCGCTTTTATGCGCAAGATATATTAAATAAACAAGTATTATTGATTTAAGAGATATTTATAAGCTGGCTTTTCGTAATTGAGTATTAAATTCTAGAACTAGTGGTGCCATTTTTTTCCAATTAAAAGTTCGAAGTGTATCGCATGTCTTCCACCAGTCTTCGCCCTTACAGGCTTCGTCTGGCTGCGCCGCAAAAGAAAGAGTTAGCAAATATAAAAAGTTTGATAGCAGAAGGCGAAGACTGTCCGACGTAGCTTTAGCGTAGACGGACGGCTTGGTACGGTTTGCCCTTCGTAGCTTGTTAGAGCGTAGTAGGGCCAGCTTCTTAAAGGTCATTATATAAAAGAGGTTTGGAATTTTCCAAACCTCTTTTTGTTATCACGTAAAATTAATTTTCAATTTAATCACATTTTTTCAACTGAATCACATCCACCACATTTGAAGTGTAATTAGTCACATACGCATATCTGCTATTTGGGGAAATTGCAATATTAGCAGGTGATTGGTCAACAGCAATTGTTGGTGAGATCAATTTTTTATGATGCACATCAATAATATTAACAGTTCCTTGTCCCGCAGTCAGATCAGTGAAACTTGAGCCTGCGTATAACGTATTATAATTGGTTACGTATGCATGATGACCATCTGGAGCAATGGCAATGCCTGCTGGTTGTATTCCAACTTCAATTGTTTTATCGATATTTAATCCACATAAATTAACAATACTGACTGTGGTGCCAAATGGTGCAAAATTGTTGCTGCCAAAATTGGTGACGTATGCGTATTTTCCGTTTGGTGTAATTGCAATACCAAATGGTCCAGAGAATCCATTAACCGTTGCTGTTACCGTGTTAGTACTTGTTTTAATAACACTCATTGTTCCTGTTCCTGGATTGCCATCAACATAATTAACGGTGTATACAAATTTGCCATTCGGTGATATTGCAATTGCGGCAGGGGCTAGGCCTACAGTGATTGGGGATCCAATGATCATGTTGGTTGTTAAATCAACAACGCGTACTGTTGTGCCATTTCCACTGCCCACACCACCTGGAGCACCATAGTTATTAACATATCCAAATTTTCCATCAGGAGTTATTGCCATACCAGATGGGCCATCAAAACCATTAATAACACCAATAACTTGGTTGGTTTTTGTAGAAATGATGGTGATTGTTGTACTGTTACTATTGGTGACATATGCTCTGTGGCCGGATGGGTTAATGGTGACGGTATACGGTTGATTAAAACTGGCATCAAAAATAGTTGTTTTTACGGTGTTATTTTTTAGGTCTAATACAGTTACAGAGTCTTCTCCAGCAATTCCATAGTTGTTGTTATTGGCAACGTATGCTTTATGACCACTTGGAGTAACTGCTATTCCTGCAGGGGTAACTCCTGTATTCATTACTGCAACGACGGCATTATGATCTGCCATGAGGTGTGCGGATGTGAATAAACATAAAAAACCTAAGAAATAGGTTGTTTGATTGGTGCGGTTCATCAGGTCTCCTTTAGAAAATAGTGTTATAATTGGTTGTATTATATAGTCTTATTTTTTGAAATGTCGAGCGTTACGTTGAAACTGCTTCCTTTCTAACTTCTTTTGCTGGTTTATCATCACGTAACCCTAAATAACTTGCATGACGTAGTTTGTTATCTTTTGTCCATTCTTCGAACTGTATTTCACATACTAATAGTGGTTTAACCCAATGAACGCTTTTTGTTGAATCATCGTAATTATGGAAGGGATTTTTTTTGATTTCATATTTTGTCATTTTTGCACCAAGTTCTTTGAGTATTGTTGCATCAAATCCCGTACCAACTTTTCCTGCATAGTGGAGTTTGCCATTTTCATAATAACCAAGCAGTAATGCGCCAAAACGTAATTGAGGGTTTGTGGATTCAGTGTATCCTCCAATAACTAATTCTTGTTCATTGACGCATTTAAGTTTAGTCCAATTGGCTGATCTTTTTGAAACATATAAACCGTTTCTTTTTTTTGCAATCAATCCTTCCCATTGTGCTTTACACGCTTGTTTAAAATAGGTTTTTCCTTTTTCATTTTTGTGAGTAACATAACGAATGATCCCTTTAAATGGAATGAGGTATTTTAAAAGACGTTTGCGTGTAATCAATGGTAGATGCGTTACCATATGACCATCGCAATAAAGAATGTCGAATATATAGTAATAGATATGCAGTTTTGATTTTATTGCTTTAGAAGCTTCATCGGTACCAAATCGTTTTTGTAATAATGAAAAACTTGTAATACCATGTTTCATTGCTACTATTTCTCCATCAAGGATGCAATTTGGGAGAGATAGCTTTTGTAAAGCATGTACAATTTCTGGATAACTTTTATTAAGATGTTTATCGTTACGTGATTTTAGAATAATGGAATCACCTTTTTTATATAAAAAACAGCGTTCACCATCCAGTTTTCTTTCAAATATCCAATCTTTATTATTAAATGGTTTGTTGTCAGTTAATTTTGCGAGCATTGGTTTGATAAAAGAAGGCATTGCTTTTTTGTGGATTAGTTTTCTTTCATCTGGAGAAAGTAGTTGCAATAAATCGACGGTCTTTTGCATGCTTGCCTCAATAAAATAATTTTTGATTTTATTGTAAAAAAAAAGGAGAAGATAATGAAAGCAATTTGGTCTGGTTCAATTTCTTTTGGCTTGTTGAATATACCCGTCTATCTGTATTCAGCGATAAGTGAGCATAAATTTGGTTTTAAAATATTATGTGGAACATGTCATACGCCATTGAAGAATGTACGGTGGTGCGAACATTGCAAAAAAGAAGTAGCGTGGGATGATACCGTTAAAGGTTTTAAAAAAGATGATGGTAAATTTATTGTTATGACTCAAGAAGCAATAAAAAAACTAAAACCAGAAAAAATGGATATTCTTGAAATTAAAGAGTTTGTGCCGCAATCAGAGGTGGAAATGCTCTATATTTCTGGCCATTATTATATGGCTCCCAAAAATGAAAAAGATAAAGCATTTTATCTGTTTGCCCAAGCGCTTGAAAAAGCAAAAAAAGTTGCGATAGGGACTTTTGTGATGCGTGATAAAGAGTATGTTGTGGCAATCAATTTTTATAAAAATATATTGCTTCTTAATACATTACATTATCAATATGAGATACGGCATTTTGAACTGAAAGAGATGAAAAAAGTTAAGGTAACAAAAGAAGAGTTAGATCTTGCTTTGTTATTGATTAATAAGCTGACACATAAAACCTTCAAGTTAGATGCGTATAAAGATCAGTTTGTAGAAAAGCTGAAAAAAGCAGTTAAAACTGCCAAAACAACAAAAAAAACTAAGGCAGCAAAAGGTAAAAAAGTTGTTAAAAAGAAAGTGGAAAAGAAGAAAACGCTTGTTTCATCGTTAAAAGAAAGTTTGGGAAAAGAAGCGCGCGCGTAATATGAAAAAATAGTGTATACTACTGCACAATATTATTTTAATCATACGGAGTGCTTCATGAAAATGTTCAAAATATTGTTAGCAGTTGCAATGGTAACTGGTATTTTTTCTCATGTTATTGCAGATGAAAATGTTCCAATGGTAACTGATGGAGTTATTGATTTGGAGCAATATTTATTTGGTGATGTTGATAGCAATGGGCAAACTATTTTGCACAGGCTTGCTGCTAATTGTGATAATGATGACTTTACGGTACGCCTTAAACCGTTTGATTTTGTAGAAAATGTTGAAAAATCAGAAAGTTTTAAACATTTACAAGTTAAAATGGCACTATGTAATGCTATGTCAAAAGACATTGCACAGGCTTTTGTGATGGTGGAGCTGAATGATTTTGTACAAAAAAAAGATAATAATGGTGAAACAGCTTTAGATATTGCAAAAAAACGTAATGTGCTCAATTCTCACAAAAGATGTACGTCTTGTGTGGAATTTTTGAATATCTTTGATGAACTTAATAAACAAATTAATAAGTAAAATTGAGAGAAAAAAGTACTCAAAAGGCTTAGGTTCTACCTGAGCCTTTTTTTTAAGATCAAATAAGGAGTATCCATGAAAAAAATAGCAAAATTATGTTTTATCATCATTTTTGTTGTTAATATTACTGTAGCGATGGATAATCAAAAAAGTGCTTTGGATGTGAGTAAGATGTGGTTGCAATATCCTCATAATGCGCGAGATGAATATGGTAATACTTTTTGGCATCAATTAGCGTGCGGATCAGAACATTTTATAGATTGGTCGGAAGTTACTATTAAAGAAAAGCTGTTCAAATTTAATCATAACAAATGGACGCCAAATCCTTTTATAGAAAACAAGAATAATAAAACGGCACGGCAAGAAGTAAAATATGTTTTTAAGAGATCAAAAAATCCGGTTGCTGGATTATTGGTTGTGTATTTAAGACAGCAAGAAGAGAATTTTTTGTATAAAATTGCTGTAAAAGAGTATCGGGATGCAATGCCTACTTTGCAATATGTAGACTATGAATTAGTAGAATGTTTGCCAATAGATCAGGTTAAATCTCTGGTTATAGGCTATGGCGCACAACCAAAGTAGCTGGAACCCTTTTTGTGGCGAAAATAGCGATAAACAGGACCCCTTTGACGTCTTGCCCTCCTTATATTATACTTATAATAGAGCTAGAAATAGGCTATTTTTATAGATATATAGGGGGATTTTTTATGAAAACTGTAAAATTGTTATTGATGTTGACGTTAGTTGTTCCTGCTGTTGCAATGGATTTAAAGCAATCTCGTAAAGAAGTTATGGACAAAGCTGACAAAGCTTTTTTTGCTGCTATAGAAAATTGTCATAGAAATGATGGTAAGCATAAAGACAGAATGTATGAGCTTAAAAACAGAACTTACAATCTTTCAGCTCTTGAAACTCATTTTGTTTTACAACAGCGTCTTGATCAGGCAATAGATAAGTCTAACGATTTTCGTGAGTGTGATAATTGTAAAGATGTAGCAGATTTTGCTCATGAGGTTTTGTTGTATACTTTCCTTGATATTAATGAGGGAAAAGGAAATGCGATAATTTCTGAACTGAGAGAACTACATATTAATAAATAATTTTTGTTGAGAATAATAAAAGAGGCCTGGAATTTTCCAAGCCTTTTTTTTATGGGCTTTTTTTGCTCGCAATATCAAAAATCATGGTATACTTATAGCAGAATAATTTTTCAACTACAGGAGTGTACATATGAGAAATTCAAAAACATTGTTGAAGATGATAATCATCGTAATGATCGCAGCTTCTCATGCAGCAAAACATTATAATAATATGCATATCGGTGAGATATTAGCCACCGAATATTGCGATGAAGATGATGAAGAGGATGAAGAAGAAGTTTTTGAGCGTATGAGTATTATTTGTAGATCTCAGCAGAATAAGAAAAATCGATATTAGATAAAGGGCCCTTGGAGGGCCCTCTTTTTTTATGTCTAAAAATCAACAGAGAATATTGCACCAATCATGGGCACAAGGGCAACATTTCTGCCATTAAATGGTAATCGCGCATACAAGTTTAATTCCGGTCTTACACGTGCATCTGGAAGATGCATCTGAAAGTCATAGGTAAAGCGTGGGATCATATGATGCATGGTGTATGAATCAAGACGCGGGGATGTGTTAGCGATGTTTGTTGAGAACTCTTGCGTTTTGAGCGCAATTTCATTTTCGCCGCGTTTAAGATATTGATAATAAATAGAGAATGATAATCCTTTCATGAAATTAAACATTTCAACGTAGAGATTAAATCGTTGCACCAATCCAGAATCGATAAAAGCACATGTTTTTTGTAATAATAAAAGTTCTGTTTGTTGGCGATCTGTTTTAATGCGGTGCTCACGTGTATGGCCAAAAATTTGTGTTAATTGAACATCAACACCACCTTTAAAATGTGAACCAAGCGTGAGATCAATTCCTAAACCAAATGGCATAGAAACTGCACCATCCCAACCAAAAGGAACTGCAAACAGTAAGTTTTCATTTTCACGCAATCCGGTTGGAAATCCAATACCAACGCGCCAGTTAACACGTACACATTTTAAGAACGGTTTGTTTTGATAAAAATCACGAAACCAATCAACGAGCAATACAAGATCACCTACACCGGAACGCGTCCAAGGTCCAAGATTAAGACAACCAAGTTGTTGTACATTTTCTGCTAAATTATCAGTTAGTAAGCGATGCACAAGTTTATCAAGATTATCAACATTGGGGGTTAAATCTTGAAAATTAATATCTTTCAGTTTCATTTGAAAAGCTGGTAAATATAATCCCAAAGACCAATCTTGCGCAAAAAAGAAACGCCCTGCAAATGCAAGATTGTACGGCATCTGGAATTCACCACACACATTAAATCTTCCACGAATGCCATTATCACAATCAAGCAGTTCTGAGCGTAACTGCGAAATAGGACTTTCTTTTGGAAATCCTTCTAACATGGCAAGCGCGTTTTGTTGTCTGTTCCAGATGTGTAATGGATTAACACTGTCTCCATCATCATTAAACCCTTTGGCCTTATGAAATCCGCCTTCACCATAGAATGCTAATTGCCATCTGCGTTCATTATTAAATGTTGGACGAATTGATGTATCGTATGGCCACATTGAGTTAACAATATTCATGGCCCAGGTACTATTACTGAGTATCAGTGATATTGAAAGTATTATTTTATTTTTGCGCGTCATTGCCGCATCCTATTTATTATTCTAAAACTTGCGTATTAAAGTTTCCTGCAGCAATCCAACTCCCTGAAGCTTGGCTGCGTGCAAAATAGTTGATTTCTGTTCCTGATCCAAAATTAATATTTACTAATGAGCTGCGATCACCAACGCCAGCAACACCAACGCGTGGTTCAGGTCCAGCAGGCGTTAGTAACGCTATTGGTGGAATATGTACATTTTGATTACGTGTTGCAAAATACAAAGCTCCATCGGTTGCAAAATTACTTCTAAACTCTCCAAAAGAAAGTAAAAACGACGGAATATTTTTTACAAAAAGATCATCAAAAGCTTGTATAGTTGTAGCAGTCATTGGTTCAGTTAGACCAAGTGGTTGTACTGCAAATCTATTGATGCGTGATTGATTAAGACCAACATCGGCAGTGAGCACATAGAATTGCCCGCTGGTACCTTTGGTAATATCTTGTACGCGATTAGTTTGTGTTACACCATAGAGAGCTGTTGGTGCTCCTGCATTTTCTCCGATGGCAACAAGTTGCCACTGAGCATCTGATTCATCTGCAATAATGCGAATATCCTTACCATCACCAATGCGGAGTAAGTCATCAGTTGTTGCAATAAGTGCTAACGCTTGTGAAAAAATTCCATTCAGGAACCCTCCACGTATTGAAACACCGTTATCACCTATTGTCGCGATGGTAGTTACATCGAGCGTGTTAGTTCCAAAATTAGATGTTGCAAGATTGATGCGATCAACTCTGTCATGCGCGATAACATATAAAAAGCCACTGTCGCTGATCAGTTTTTTAACAAAGCTGTAATTTCCAACTTGTTTAAACATCATTCCTGCATTTAAACCAACTAAGTTGTTACTCAATTGCGTTGCGGGGTTCCAACCTGATCCGTCTGGATTAGCAAGTATTGCTAACCCGTTTGATCCACCAACAAAAAGCCAACCATTTGTGGCTGTTGCTGCAATTTCTAATGCAGTAATAGGACCAACGTTGTTAAGGTCTCCGCCAGATATAATGACTGTTTTTTCATTAACATCGGTTGTGATTGTGCCATTATCAAAACTGATCATGGTATTAAAATCTGGTCCTGCAGTTGGTGTGATAATTCCAGTAACACTGTCTTGTAATCCTGTTTGCGCCAATACAATAGTACCAATTCCACCAGCAGCAAGAAGTGCAATATTGTGTAACCCTGGTGTATTTGGCAAGAATGTTTGTAATCCTTGTGCTCCACCATCGGTTGGAAGTGTGTTATCCAAAATAGTTGTCAGCGGTTGTAAACTTTCTGGTGATCCATTAGACCACACTGTTCTTTTTATTGTGTTAACTGAGTTAGTATCTGCGCCTGAAGCTAAAATAAAATTGCCATCAAATGGATTGAGTACAGCTGCAAAAATATTATCTGTTGTTCCTGCAGCGCGTTGCCATTGTGTCCATGATCTGATTTTTCCTGAGGCATCAAAAAGAGCTTGTGAAGAGTATACACCAGGAGTTTCATTGCCAACAAAAGCAAATACCGTATCATTCCGTACAATAATATCAACAATGGGTCCTGCAGTTAATAAACCACCACCAACTTGTGCAGCACTATCGGTCGCTTGTGTCATTTCATCTGGTGTTGTTGCTGGTGTGGTGATAATGCGAGCGGTGATATTCGGAACAGGTGCATTTTTAAATATATTTTGAGGTTGAGCATTTTTTGCAGCAATCATACCTTGCGCATCGCCACTATTAACAAGCGGTAACGCAAAAACAGAATTGTTATGTGCAGAGAGATTTCCATTGCCACCAACCATGATGAGATAGTTAAGTGCAGTACTTGTGTACATGGTGCTGAGTGCATTCACAGAAAGTTGTTGGTTTGCACCAATAACACCAATAATGCTATCAATATTACCTGGAGCAAATGCACTATCAGGTGCGATTGTTTCCAATGTAATTGCACCATTTTCTATAAATTTAACAGCGGCAATGGAGCGAGCGCCATCAGTAGTACCGTTATTTGCAACAACTGATAATCCAACATAAAGACGTTGTAACACAGCATCCCAATGCATGACAGCGTAGTTTTCTATAATTCGCGCGAGTGGGGTAGTGATAAAAAGGGCTGGTGATGTTGGGTCAAGTTGTAAAGCCTTTTGATCAACGGTTGAACCATTCGTTGCATTAATTTCACCAAAAACTCTTTCTTTTTTTGTGGTTTCTCCTTCTACAGTGTCCATTATTCCGCGTACAAGCAGAGCAATACCACTATTTTCTTGACCAAATTCGCCACCATTTGGTTTAACGGCAGCAAATACATGACTTGTGTTATTGGTTGTAAGATCAACAATGCCAGGAGAAACGGCACCTGTTGCATCATGAACGTCCATTGATACTACTACGATGGTGTTATTAAACTGATTTATGTTTTCAAAAAGATACACGCGGGCTGGTCTACTTTCTCCAACAACAACGGGCATATCACGCATCACAAAACCATCTTCTGTTTCAAGCATACCCAGTTGAATGATTTTATCTCCAAAGAGAGGGTTTTCTATTTCTGGATGGCCATTAAGAGTTATAGTTTGCGGCATGAGTGGCATGAATGCAATTGCACCACGCACTAATCTTGAGAGGGTGAATGGTGCTTCATCTTGTGTTAAAATTTGGTTTGATGATTCGTAAAAACTACCTGATGAACTAAAAATATTTTTGTTGACGGTGAATGAGAATGTTTGACCTTCTGGTGCGTTTTTATCACCTTTGATGAGGATTGCACTGTTGAGATGTAGGGTGAGGAGGAGGGTTAATAGTGAGGTTATTATTTTTTTATTCATGAGTACTTTTCGAATGATTTAATTGTTGCGCTTTAACCCTTCAACAAGTTCAGGGTGAGCGCTTTGGGATTAATTCTCTTTTTTAAAGAGCTCTAAAAAGTGCAATAAAGCTTTGTAGAGGCTGGCGATAGCAAAGAGTGTTTATGCTTCATCGCGCTCACCCTGAACTTGTTGAAGGGTTAAGCGCGTAATTCGTTTTCTATTGCTATAGTGTACGATTTTTTTTGAAAACTGCCACTGCAATTAATGCATCAAAAGTAACTGTTCTCTCATTATACACATTATAACTATTTCCAATCATCAAGATTTATGATATATGTTATTAAATAATAAGTTTTTATTTTTTCTAAATTGTTACATATAAGAAATTTTCAAGATGCATTCAAAAATATTTTCTGCAACAACAGTCGGTGTTGAAGCTCATTTGGTAGAAGTTGAAGTTGATATCTCTTTTGGTTTAGTCAATTTTTACATTGTTGGATTGCCAGATACTGCAATTAAAGAAAGCAGCAAACGTATTTTAACATCGCTTAAAAATGCAGGGTTTAGACTTCCCGCAAAACGTATCACGGTTAATTTGGCTCCAGCTGATTTAAAAAAAGAGGGAACACTGTTTGATTTACCGATTGCTGTTGGTATTTTGCTTGCTAATGAATCATTAGAAATTTCTCAGGATTTTTTACAAGAGACACTGTTTTTAGGAGAGCTTTCACTTGATGGCAGCATTCGCTTTATTAAAGGTGCATTGGCAATTGCATTTGATGCGCACAAATTAGGCAAACGCCGTATTATTGTTCCCAAAGAGAATATGCAAGAAGCAGCTTTAATTAAAGATTTAGAAGTTATTGGCGTGAGTCATCTGACTGAATTAATTGGATATTTACGTCATGAAATTACACTTGAGCCTGCCAAACATACGTTTGATACAACATCTGCTCAACATGATCTGTCTCTTGATTTTTCTCAGGTAAAAGGTCAGCAGATGGCAAAGCGAGCGTTACAAATTGCGGCAGCGGGGCGACATAATATTTTGTTTATTGGGTCGCCAGGTTCTGGTAAAACTATGCTTGCAAAACGTTTGCAATCTATTATGCCACCAATGACGTTTAATGAGTTACTCGAAACAAGTAAAATTTATTCCATTACCGGAAAATTAACGAATCACTCATTATTAACGCAACGAGCATTTCGCAGCCCTCATCACACTATTTCTCAAGCAGGGCTTGTGGGCGGTGGATCATATCCTCAGCCGGGAGAAATTAGTCTTGCGCACAATGGTATTTTATTTTTAGATGAATTGACTGAGTTTAAGCGTGACACATTAGAAGCGTTGCGTCAGCCATTAGAAAGTAAAACAGTCTCTATATCACGTGTTGCACAAAATGTTTCATTCCCAGCATCGTTTTTACTTGTTGCTGCTTTGAATCCATGTCCGTGTGGTTTTTTTGGTGATAAAAAACGGCAATGTACCTGTTCACGTCAACAAATTATGAAATACATTAGTAAATTATCAGGACCGTTATTGGACCGTATTGATTTGCAGGTTCCGGTTCAATCTATTGAATATGATTCTATTAAGGCTACTGGTGATGAACAAAGCAGTGCTTTTTTGTATGAAAAAGTTACGATTGCATGTGGAGCACAAGAAAAAAGATTTGGTGGTACGCAGGTCTATAATAATTGTATGACAGCTGAACAAGTGGAAAAATATTGTATTTTAACTTCTGCTGCAGAAGAGATTATCAGAAAAGCTTTTGATAAGCTTAATTTGAGTATGCGTGGATATCATAAGATTCTGAAAGTTGCGCGTACTATTGCTGATTTGGCATCACAAGATATGATTGATGCGACGCATATTCAAGAGGCGATTATGTACCGTTCGCTTGATCAGTATTTGGAAAAAGAAGTACAGTAGGTTTATTTTTTTAACCGTTCGTATATTTCGACCCGACTACGCCAAGGCTTCGTCGGGCGGGCAGGCGTTTACTACTGAGCAACGTTGAAGTATCATCACGAATGGGAAGAGATATCTGTTTATCCCCCCCCGCTCGCCCTGAGTGTTTTTGCGAAGCAAAAATGTATCGAAGGGTATGCGGAAAATTAACAAATTAAAGTTATTTTTATGTTGCACCCTTCGACCCAGCCTTCGTTAAAACTTCGGCGGGCAGGCAAGTCCGCCATAGCCTTGGCGCCGGCGGATACATTTTACTACGTTATACTTCGTAAAACACTCAGGGCGAGCGGGGGATGATATATGATCATAGGAATTGGCGTAGACACGGTCGAAATAGAACGCTTTTCTCAATGGAATTCTTATTCCCAAAAAAAATTATCAAGAATTTTTTCCTTTCAGGAAATTGATTACTGTTTAGAAAAAAGTAATCAATCCGCTGAACGTTTTGCAGTTCGTTTTGCAGCACGTGAAGCATTATATAAAGCTTTATCGTATGCATTTCCAAATAAAAAAATTCCATTCTTGACGCTTTGTTCAAGCGTATCTATTACAAAAAAAAATGAGTTGCCCCATCTTATTATTCATGATGATCTTGGTATTGATACGAGTGGTTTAACTATTCATTTTTCTTTATCTCATTCACGTACTTTAGCAACTGCTTTTGTGGTGATTGAAAAGAGATAGGGGATTAACGTTTTATTGTTTGCAAGTATGCCTTACGCTGCGCTTCTGGAAATTTTTCAATAGCATACCTGAGCATTGTTCGTGGCATATCTGATGCATGTGCACCAAGAAAATCGATCAGCTGTTGCGTATCTTTTTTACCAGCTTCACGCAGCATCCAGCCAACACTTTTGTGAATTAGATCATGTTTATCGTGTAACAGTAATGTGGCAATTTTAAACGTCCACATCAGATCATTGTTGCGAATAAAATACCATGTTGCAACAATTGCAATCCGGCGTTCCCAGAGATCATGCGATTGTGCTAAAGAGACTAAAACGTCTCTTTTTTTGTTGTATATATGCGCACCAAGAATAAGATGTGCAGATGCATCAACCAAGTTCCAATTGTTTACCTGTTTGAGGTTATTCATATATAACTGATATAATGCATCTTTATTGTTTACATCAGCTTTTTGGTATTGATGTACCAAGATAATCAAAGCCAATAATCGTTCTTCATTAAATGGTGAAGCTAGCAGTTGTTCAATGTCATCAGATGATATATCTAAAAATTGTTTTGCGATAAGGCGTATTGTGGGTACAGTGACACCCATGAACTGATCGTGGGCGGCATAACTGTCTGCATCTGTTTTAAAAAAATAGCTGCGCTTTTTTTCTGGAATAGTTGCCGATGCTTGTAGTAGGGCGCGGATTTCATTCACTTTATGTGTCATAATGTGTTGCTTTTTCAAAATCTAAAAGCCATTGTTTGCGGTTAATTCCACCTGCGTACCCACCAAGTTTACCGTTGCCATTGATAACACGGTGACAAGGAATAATAATAGCAAGTTGATTTGCTCCATTAGCATTTGCTACAGCTCTAAAAGCTGATGCATTACCAATACTTTTCGCCTGTTCACCATAACTTTTAGTGTGACCGTAAGGAATAGTTTGTAATGCTTTCCAGACTGATTGTTGGAATGGGGTTCCCATCAGATGAATTGGTGTTTTGAATTGTTGTAATGTACCATCAAAATATGCAGCAAGCTCTTTTTGTATTGATTCAATGGGCGCTGTGCTTCCGGCAACAATAGTCACATTTTTTGCAAAGCAGAGTTTTTCTATTTCACGATCTACTCCGCGACCATCAACAAATTCCAAAAGATATAAAGATTGTTCATCTGCGATTGCTATCATGGTGCCAAGTGGAGTTGTGAATGAAGATGATGTAAGTGTAATTGGATTTTTTTGATTCATGGTAATACGAATTCTGGTGTGTTAGGGTTGAATTGATCTATGTTCAGTATAGTGGATTTAATAGTACTTTGCACTGTAAAAAAAGGAGATTGCATGAAATCTGTTATAGTGTCATTGGCATTAATAAGCATCTGTTTTTCAGGTAGCATATATTCTATGGAAGAGCAAGATAATACCAAAGCCATCAATAATGCAATAAAGGCACAGAAGTTATATGAAAAAGGACAAGAAGCTATTGTAAAAATGGGAGCTAGTATGGTATTTACGTGTTGTCCTGATCGAGAAAGTTATTTAATGCATGAGGCAACAGAAAAAAGTAAAATTAATGATCTTTTTTGTAAAAGTAGGCGTCGTATTCGAGATGTACTCAATGATATAAATGCAGATGAAGTTACAAAGAAAACTGTGTTAGATATAGAGAAAAAAATTGATGCAATATCATGGGCGAGTAAGTAATTTATTTTTATCAGCAGTTTTGTATTCAGTGCCATTTATTTTGAGTCACCATGTTTGGTGGCTCATTTTTTTATTTCCTGTTCCGTTATTGTATGCAGCAAATAAAGTAAATTTTTCTTTTAAAGATGGTTATCTGTGGGGATGCGCTGTTTTTACGTTGCACACACTGGGATGGATATATCTGATTGCTAATATGGCGGGTGAATCATGGCCAATTGGGCTTATGCTGGGTATTGCAATGATTTTGTATCAAGCACTGTTGCCCGCATTTCTTTTTTTGGGCGTAACAAAAATAGTTACTTTTTTTTCCATTTATAATGCTTTTGCACGTTTATGTTTATGGACTGTTGCATTGTGGTTTTTTATTGTGTGGGTTGATTGGTACAGTTTGTGGATATGTGGTGTGGAAGAAGGGTATCCATTAATGCACCCATTGATTGTGCTTGCACAAAAACCACAACTGTTATGTTTATTACCGGTTGTTGGCAAGTTGTTGTTAACAGCTTTTTTTTTATTAGTTCCGATGAGTATTGCGGCATTGTTGTGGTATAGAAATTGGGGTGCAATGTTGTTTTTTTGTATTGTTATGATGCCATGGTTGTTTTGTTGTTGTAAAAAATTAGAATTCAATCGAATAGCTTGGGAACCAAGCATAAACACTTTGCCATGCATGATGTGTTCTACAACTGATGACCCTGGAGTCATCATAAAAATTATTGGTAATTATCTTAAAAAGCTGGTTGCGCAGCAACCAACAATAGATATTATTATCATGCCGGAATCAGCATGTAATATCAGTAATTTTGCAGAACTACCAGAGTTGCTGCAATTGTGGAATAGTGAAAATGTAGGGAAGAAAGTACACCTTATTTTTGGTGCATCTCGATATCAGGGTGATGATTATTATAATTCATTACATTGGGTGCATGATGGAAAATTACAGCACTGTTATGATAAAAAACATGCGATGCTTTTATCAGAGCGATTATCTGGATTTATGAATAATAAGTTTTTTAAAGATATTTATTTTAATACAAGGCAACCGATAACGGTTTCATATTGCGATAGAACGCCGATTGTTATATCACAAGAAATAAGTTTTGTTCCATATATCTGTTCGGAACTGTTTTTTAATGAATTGCCTGATGATTATAGCAAAGATCCTATTATTGCCATTGTTAATGATCTGCTGTTTGTGCCATATATCCAAAAACTTTTGGTGCTTTTGGCACGGTTTAAGGCTATACAATGGCGACGGAATATAATCTATGTTTCCTATGCACACTCACTTTTTATTGATGATTGTGGAGGGTGTAGGGAGATTAATGAGTGATTTTTATTCGTTTAACGAAGAAGTAATCGTTATCTTTTTCTGCTCATCACGTATGATGTCAAAATGACGATCTCTGCATAGTGATTTTTGTGCTGGCGTGGACACCGCCTTATTTTCTTTTATTATTTTGCCCGAAACCTTGCCCTTCGTAGCTTTAGCGGAGTAGGGTTGCTTTTTGGTCTTACTTTTTTCTTCTACCCATGTGATGGCAATTTTTCTCCAGGGAGCTTTTTCAAAATTATGCATTTTTTGTTCTTGTGTAGGGTTTTCAACATAATACACCTGATCAAGGCAGAAGCCCCATTTGATTTCTGGTATGTCTTTTCTGCCAGGAGTGAAGGTGATCATGGATTGTGGTTTTACTAATTGTTTGTAAAGAGGTTCTTTGATACCATCATTGCCTGTGTATTGAATTGCAACGGCTATTGGGTTTTCGGTACCGTTATGGAAACTGAATTCATAGGCTTTTACCGATATGATGGTACAGCAAGCGAGGAAGGCGGATGTATATGCATATTTCATTTTATTTCCTTTTTTGTTTGTAAAAAGGGACCCCTTTTAAAGGCCCCTTTTTTTTGTTTACATACTTTTTGTAGTTTACAAGAGTGATATAAATTTGATCTGACCTTTATCTGTAATAATGTCTATATGGCGATCTGTCATCATAGAGCGTGAAGCAGATTTTCCAACTGCTGAGAGTAATTTAGTAAGAGCATCCGAAACTATCCCATCTTGAACCGCTTTAAGAACAGCTGTGTTTGTTCCGGTGTTTGAAGTGGTTGCAGGTTCAGTAACAGCAAGTTTGGTTTTAGGAGCAGAAGCAGCTCCAATGCCGGCTTTTTTAAGAGTATCAAGAGCATCCATAGCTGTGTCTGTAGCAGATTTTACTGCAACAGACGCTCCATCTGTTGCTGCAGCCATAGCAGCTTCGAGTGCTAATTTTGCAGCTTCTATTGTTGCCGCACCAATAGCTTCACAAAGATCTATAGTGAGCTGGTATGCTTCAGTTGGTACCCATGTTATTTGGAATTCGCGCCATGCAATAGCTTTTGGATCTTGTTTTTGTGCTGCAGTTGGGTTTTCTGTATACCAGAATGTTTTACCAACAAAGCCTATTTTTCTGTATTCTATTTCTCTTTCTGTTGTTGATCGAGTCGCTTGACCTGGTGTGAATTGACGCGCTTGGTGTGATGGAATCCATCTATAATAGCGAGGTTCACCAAGGCCGTAATATCTCATACCCACACCGATTTCTTTTTTGGTATGGTTAGAGAATATGTAACTATATGCTTGTGTTTGGCTTGTTGCGCCAATGATTGCAAGCACAGCGAGTGCTTTAAATATACGATTTTTCATAATACCCCCTTAATAATAGATATTAAATATTTTCTTACTACATTTTTAGGTTACTTAAATGAACCCTTAAGAATCAATGGTTTTTAACTATTTTATTTCACTCTGTATTTATTGACCTGGTGCAAATGCGACTGAAGCGGGCTTTTGGGGGATAAGGACAGGTTTTATGGCTTAAAAAGGGTTTATTGTTATGAAAAAGAAGATTAAAAGATGACTCTTTAATTTGACAAATATAGAAAGAGACCTTATAGTTATAATAACTTTTATTTGAAAATATGCCGCGGGGTAGAGCAGCCTGGTAGCTCGTTGGGCTCATAACCCAAAGGTCGCTGGTTCGAATCCAGCCCCCGCAACCAGACTTTTACCCCAGATTTCGCTGAAGCTCCAATCCGGGGACCCCTTATAAGAAAAAAGATTTGGCATGGCTTGCCCTTCGTAGCTCGTCAGAGCGGAGTAGGGCCAGTTTTTTAAAGGTTTGATATTAAAATAAAAAAAGGGTTTAGATAGCAAGAGCGAAGTCTGCCCTTCGAAGCTTCAGCGAAGTAGGGCTAACCTGTGAAAAATCAAATTTAAAACCGCATTCTCAATGCGGTTTTTTCGTGCATAATTTTTATTTTAAAAAACGTTGAGATACTGAGTGTGCTGTTTCTACTCGATAATTAATGAGATGCATATTAACGGATTGAAGGCCTAAAAGCATATTATTGGCCATTGAGATGGTTTTTTGTATGTATTCTTTAAGTTCTTTTATTTGAGTATATTCGGTTGGTGTGAATTCAAAATCTTCTAATTGCTCATTGAGTGCTTCAGTAATATTTTGTAATGTTTTGATTCGTGATGTAAGTTGTTGGTTGTTGATTTTTTCCATTCGAGCTTCCTCAAGCAGTTCGCTCACTCCTGATTCACTACTGACATTTGCTTTACCTATTGGTATTTCAAACTGTTCACCACTGGCACTGAATCTTTCTTTTTCCATAGCAAAAACCTGGAATGATGTACAAAAACCAACAGATAAAGATAGCAATAGATATTTTTTTATAGTATTCATAAGGGTACCTTCTAGTTTTTAATACGAAGATGACTCAGATGATGTGTCTATTTGATTCCATCGGGTGATTATAGCTCTTACATTTTGATCAATGAGTTGTAAATTAACAGGTATAATGCCAAAAAGCATATCCCTCGCTTTTATGGTAACTGCATGTGTGTCTTGCTGGAGTTGTTTGAGCTCATTATGTTCTCTGATAGATATATCCTTATCTCTGAGTGTTTGGTTTATCATTCTGCTAACGGTTTCTAGTTTTTGAATTATTTTTGCAAGTTTTTGTTTGATCCATTCGTTTATCTCTGATTCACTGCTTGTATCAGCTATTCCTAATGATTGTTCTTCCCTTGATCTGCTTGCGTTTGATTTTACTTCTTTTTCCATAGCAAAAACCTGGAATGATGCACAAAAAGCGACTGATAATGCTAAAAATAGATCTTTTTTTATACTATTCATAAGGTACTCTTTCTATAAAAGGTTATGTCCTTTGACAGTTATCAGAATACCCAATCAAGATTCAATTAGTCAATGAATTATGCATATTTGCGCTCTTTAATATCTCTTTTGCATTATCATAGGTTAGTCGTTCAAGAGCGTTTTGGTACGTCAGCCAGGCATAATTGGTGTGTTCATGAGACAGTTTTACATTACTATTTGTTGCTTGTCCGGTAAAAAAGTAAACGGTTTTTATGGTTTTCTCGTGATCGTACATAAAAATGTATTGAATTGTCTCTTCAAAATTGCCATCAATCTGTGCTGTCAGATTGGTTTCTTCTTTAAGTTCTCGCAGCGCAGCTTCTTCTTTTGTCTCACCAGCTTCTATTTTGCCTTTAGGGAAATCCCAGTGGCCAGCGCCATATTGCAATAAGAGATAGAGAATTGTATTGTTTTCTTTTTTATAGATGATAATTCCGGCAGAATATTGGTGTTTCATAGAATATCTTATTTTAAAAAATGAAGATGTATATTACATAACGAGCGTGAAATATAGAGTAATGTAAGAAAGAGTAAACTTAAAGGCCCTACCCATAACCAGAGGCCTATTTTGGTGATGAAAAAGAGTGAAAGGGTTGCAGGTAAGAACCATTCAATTGCTTTTATTATAATATGATAGCATATCAAAAACGCTGTGCTTAAAATAGTTAATTGTGCAGTGTATCGCAATGCAAATTGTAGAAATGGCATCAGGTATATGCGGAAGGTGTATTTTTTATACAAAACAGCTAAAAAGAGTACCGTTTGTACAACGCTTGAAAGTGTTGTTGCAATAGCGAGTCCTGTTGCCTGAAATTGGTCAATAAATAACATATTCAGAATGACATTGATAATTGTTGCGCAGAGTGCAACAAAAGCTGGAATCCATGCAGCGTGCATTGCATAAAAAATATTGAGTAAGATTTTGTTGAGAGAGAAAAAGAATAGCCCAAGTAAAAATGCTCGTAAAATTGTTCCAGCTTCTTGCACTTGAGTAAGTGTGAATTTTTTTGAAAGAAATATAGTCGAAAAGATCTCTTCTGAAAAAAATGCCATCAATAAGGCAACGGGAATAGTGATCCAAAAAATAAATTTAGTTGATTCAAGTAAATAAAAATGGAGTCTTTTGGGATTAGAAATATGCATGCGTGAAAAATGGGGAAGTAAAATAGTAGAAAACGCAACTGCAAAGACCCCTAAAGGAATGCCTACAAAACGGTTTGCATAAAAGATGAGTGATATTGATCCTGGCGCCAAGAGTGATGCAAAGCTTGTATCAATAAAGAGTGCAATTTCCATTAAGCTGACGCTTGGTAAGCAGAGTAAAAATTTTCCCATTATTTGCATAAAAATAGAAACATCTTTGCGTGTTATTGGGCCAAAAAAGAAATGATACTTAAAGTACATAATCAGATGTAAAATAAAATGTACTGCTCCTGCAAACACAATACACCAACAAAGATATGTTACGGGAAGATTATAGAAGAGAGAGATGCATATACCCGCAATAAAAATAAGATTTACTATGACGGGTGCAATTGCAGGAGTAAAAAAGTGACCAACCGCATGGAGTGCGCCACCTAACAGAGCGCTGCTTGATATGAACAAGATAAAAGGCATAAGAATGTGGAGCATGGGAACAGCAGCAGTAAGTTGTTCTTGAGAAAATCCAGGAGCAATAAAATGGATCACTTGCTGCGCGTGGATCATAACAAAAGCGCAGATTGCTACAACAAGCCCTTCAAAAACTATAAAAGAGAGCGACATTAGTCCCGCGATGGTTTGCGGACCATTTTGTTTCATGGTGCTGACAACTGTTGGAATGAATGCGGCTGAAAGAGCGCCTTCTGCAAATATTTTACGCAAAGAGTTGGGAATTTTGTATGCAGTTAAAAAAGCATCGGATAGTCCGCTGACTCCAAGATATTTGACCATGAGTACTTCACGTACAATTCCGAAAAATCTACTGAGGAGTGTTGAGCTGCCGACTTGGATTGTTTTTTGTATGATTTTATTTTTTGTTAACATGGGATTAATTCACCATCATTTAACTGGTACATTTCATCCATTTTCTCCGCAACATATTCATCATGACTACTGATAATAATTCCCATATCCCATTCCTCTTGGCATGCAATCAGTAGATCAATAATATTTTTTCCTGTTGCAAGATCCAAGTTGCCCGTTGGCTCATCGGCGATTAAAAAAGCTGGTTTATTAAAAAGAGCACGCGCAATAGCAACACGCTGTTGTTGTCCGCCAGAGAGTTCTCCAATTTTACTATCTTTTTTGTGAATGAGCTCTATTTTTTTCAGTAGTTCAATTGCTTTTGCTTCACAATCATGACGTGTGTGTCCATTAATAAGTCCAGGAATGATAATATTTTCTATAACAGAAAGTTCTTTAAGTAAATGGGGAGATTGGAATACTAAGCCAATTGATTTGTTTAAAAACTGTTCACGTTGGGAAGGGGAAAGGCTTTGTAGTGAATGGTCGTTGAATATAACAGTTCCAGTTGTTGGCGCATCGAGTCCTGCAAGAATGTGAATAAATGTTGATTTTCCCGATCCGGAGATGCCGGTAATGGCGTAACTTTTTTTTTGTTCAAATGTGCATGTTATATCTTTAAGAACAGTAATTTGTTGTGTGCCTTGCGTGAATGTTTTGGAAATCTTTTGTGTGGAAAGGATGGCTCTATCCATGGTGCTTCCTGAAGGTGAGGGGTTTTGATTTAGTATAGCATAAGTCGTTATATTCACTCTATTCAAATTTTTCTCTTGCGCTCGTCCTGAACTTGTTGAAGGATATCTTTCGAGCGCTCAAAGATACCCTTCGACAGGCTCAGGGCGAGCGCGGGGAAGATGGGCGGTGGGAAAATAAGCCCTTTTAACTGGGGTCCCCATCGGAAGGAACTGGAGATGGGGTTACAAGACGCCTCTTTTTATAGCAGAAAATTATCTCAAATTGATAGTATTTTATACAAAAGCTCTAAAATAAGGCTTTTTTGGTTTATTGCTGATAATTATTGAGTTGTTTTATGGCCAGCTCATAAACTAATAAACGTAATGTACAGCACAAATAAAAAACTAGGGGGGAGTTATAATGAAAAGTGTTGTCAATCAAAAAAAGGTAAATGTCTCTTCTGAGGTGCTACCAGTTATACCAACAATGGATGTGGTTGTTTTTCCACAAATTATTGTTCCGCTACTTGTTCTTGATGAAAAAATTATTAATGGGATTAACCAAGCAATAGAAGAAAAAAAAATGGTATTTCTTCTTGCTGCAAAAAATGGGGTTGATCCACAAGGGGCAATCAGTACAGAAGATTTGTACACGGTTGGTACGGTTGCTACGATAATGCGTCTGATTAAAATACCTGAAGGTGGAATTAAAATTCTTGTTCAGGGCGTTTCCAAAGCGCGTGCTCTTGATATCATGACTGATGATAATATGTTGCATGCAAAAGTTCAAAAGCTGCAAGATGAAGAGATCAATGCAGCAGAATTAACTGCATGTGTACAAAGAATTAAAAAAATTGCTGATCAAATGGCAACTTCAGGATATACCTTCAGTCCAGATTTCCATATTATTCTTTCTAAAATGACATGATGCAGGAAAAATTGGCGATTTTATTCTTTCTCACCTTAATCTTAATGTTGATGATGCGCAAAGACTTCTTGAAACAGATAATCAAAAAGATTTCTTGATAATGTTATCTGATTATTTGAGTAAAGAGGTACAAGTTGCTGAGATTCAAGAAAAAATTAGAAACAATGCTCGTGAATCTATGAATCAGTCTCAAAAAGAGTTTTATTTGCGTGAACAACTTAAGGCAATTAAACAAGAGCTTGGTGAAGATGATTTAGAAGAAATAGAAGAGATGCGCGATAAATTAGCCGCTCTTGAAGTTTCGGATGAAGTTAAAAAAGAAGTTGGCAGACAAATTAATCGTTTAGAACGCACAGCGCCAGATTCTCTTGAAGCAACCGTCACACGTAACCATTTGGAATGGGTGTTTGCATTACCATGGAACACTGCAACGGAAGATAATTTAGATATTGCGCATGCAAAAGAAGTTCTTGATGAAGATCATTTTGGTTTAAAAGAGATTAAAGATCGTATTTTAGATTTTATATCAGTGCGTAATTTAAAAAAAGATGGTTTTGCACCGATTCTTTGTTTTGTTGGGCCTCCAGGAACGGGTAAAACATCATTGGGTAAATCAATTGCACGTAGTTTGGGCAGAGAGTATGGCCGTATATCTCTTGGTGGTGTCAAAGATGAAGCGGAAATTCGTGGTCACCGGAGAACATATGTTGGCGCAATGCCAGGAAGATTTATTCAGGCATTACGCAAAGCAGGATCACGTAACCCATTATTAGTGATTGATGAGTTGGATAAAATAGGTGCAGATTTTAGAGGTGATCCTTCAGCGGCGATGCTTGAAGTTCTTGATCCTCAACAAAATAAGACATTTTATGATAACTATCTTGGTATACCATTTGATTTATCAGAAGTGATGTTTATTGCAACGGCAAATAGTGTGGATGTTATTTCTGAACCATTACGTGATCGTATGGAAATTATTGAACTGAGTGGCTACACCATGGAAGAAAAAGTAAAAATAGCGCAACAGCATTTGGTGAGAAAATCAATCACCAATGCAGGGCTTGATAGTAATAAATTGACTATTTCTGACGATATTATTCAAAGAATTGTGACCGATTACACGCGTGAATCAGGAGTGCGTCAGTTGGAACGTTTGATTGGTAAAATGTGTTCCAAAGCTGCACGAACATTTGTAGAAACCAAAAAATTTAATGGTTTTACACTTGATAATCTTGAAAACTATCTTGGACCATGTCGCTTTATAGATGATGGCGCAAATAAATCGCATCAAATTGGTATCACTAATGGACTTGCATGGACAGTGCATGGTGGTGAAATACTGCAAATAGAAGCAATGCTTATGCCAGGAACGGGTAAATTGTTATTAACTGGCCAACTGGGTGATGTGATGAAAGAGTCTGCGCAAGCGGCACGCAGTTATGCGTGTGCGCATGCAAAAGATTTTGGTATTGATAACAAATTGTTTACTGATTTTGATATGCATATTCATCTTCCAGCTGGTGCGGTGCCAAAAGATGGTCCATCAGCAGGGCTTGCAATGTTAACTGCAATGCTTTCAACCTTAACAAAGCGTCCAATTAACGCTAATTATGCCATGACAGGGGAGTTGAACTTACGTGGTGAAGTTATGCCAATTGGTGGCGTTAAAGAAAAAATCTTGGCAGCAAAACGTAATAATATTCCGCATGTGATTTTACCAAGAAAAAACAGCCATAATTTGGCAGAGCTTGATAATTTAATTGATGGTATTCAAGTTATCCTGGTTGATCATGCGAATGATATTATGGATAAATTGTTGATGCCATTGGATAGTATTGATGATAAGGCTGGGCAAGAATGCTGACAGCGCAGAATAGAGTTAATATAAAAACCGGGTGATTGTGTCACCCGGTTTTTGTTTACATATTATTTTTATTGTTGTTGAGCTTTCATGCTTGCAATTTGCTTCTCTAATGCTTTGTTCTGTTGTTGAAGCTCTTCAAGTTCATATTTGGCCTTTTGTAATGCTTCAGGATCAACAGTTTCAGGATTTTCTTCAGCACCTAAAATATAATTCATTAAAGTACCGATAGTTTTTTGTATGGCATATTGTTTTGCTTGGTACCAGGCTATACTTACGGCTAATCCGCCTGCAGCACCAGCAAGCCATTTTGCATTGGAAACAAAACCGCCTGTTGTCTCTGTTGGTATTTCTGTGGATGTGGAAGGTAATGCTGGTGATGGTGTTGAACGCCATGATGGCACGTAACCCCAAGCTGTTGATGCTGCAGAACCTAATTTACCACCTAATGTACTTGCTCCACTCATTATAGCAGCGCTATTGTTAACAAGAAGATACGCTGTGGCAAGACCTACGGCACCAATGAGTGCACCTACCGACCAATTATTAAGTGCGTTGACTGCTTTGGGGCGAGTAGTGGTTGTTTTACCTAATTGTGTTTCTATTTTTGTTAATTCTTGATAGAGTCCTTCAAGTTGTTTTTTGTTTGCTATTATCTCTTTAGCATCAAAATAGCTGATGTAACCTTCTTCATTTCTAATCTTATTTTCTAGTTCTGTAATCTCATCAAGCAATATCTGTTCTTTTAAGATTAATAGAGTACTAGGATTGTTTTTAATATCAGCAGCCAATTTTTCAGCAGCATCCATTTTTTCTTGTTGAGTTGATGCGTTTTTAAGCGCTTTGGTATCCACAAACATCTGTTTTTCATTTTTGGTTACAGGAACAGTTTGTGATAGAGGGGTTCTGCGCTTCATGATTTTGGCATCAACGGTGCCAATGAGGGTAAAAGCAAGGGTGGCAAGAGTAATATGTAGTAATTTTTTCATAACAACTCTCCTTTATATATATTTCTACCTTTAGAATAATAAAATCAGTTTCAGATAGTCAATAGATTGGTAAAGTGTTGATAGGTATATAGGAAGGGGTGGTGTTAAAAAAAGAATGTTTGGAATGAAAAAGAAAGGGCAGCATATCATATGCTGCCCTGATTTGTATTGATCAGTTTACTTTTTGCGAGGGGATAATCTTTTAGCTTCAGCAGCCGCACTTCGTCGTTGTCTTGCTTGTGCCGTTGCCAATCTTGATTGAGCAATAGCTTTTGCAGTAGCAGCATCAGCTTCTTTTTTTGTAATTCCTGCAGATCTTAATAGTCCTAGATCAGTTATTTTTACTCCGGCACTTGTAAGATTTTCAATAACTTCTTTGTCTGCATTTTTCCATAAGTTATTCAAGTCTTTTTGGCTTATTGCTCCTGTTTCTATGAGCTCGCCTGCGCCATAGCCCATTCTATTCTTTGCATCGGATATCGTGCCAGCTAATCCTTGCATTTCACGTGCCAACATGCTTTCCCCTGCAGCACGGCGACTATAGTATTCACTTTCTAAATTTACCCAACGACTTATTTCATTTTTTAAATCATCTAAAGTTGTTGGTAGTTTTTCTGCTGTATCTCCCATGAGTACAGGTAGGCCAAATTCACCACGTTCTACCCACCAACTCTCTCGTGCTTCTTTTTCGGCTGCTTTGCGTGCCTCTTGTAATATTGCATTTTGTTCTTCTAATTGTAGTGCTTCTAATGCTCTTGCTTGTCTTGCTTCAGCACCAAAATAAGGGACATTAGGCAATTGAGCGTAAGCTTTTCCAAATTGTTTTGATACGTAAGCTTTACCTGCGCTATCAAAACCGTAGGCATCAATAGCATAAATAGTACCTGCAGCAGCAGCGGCACCGATCATATACACAGCACGTTTAATAGAAAGTGCATATGCTTTACCAGCAACAACCTCTTCACTACGGATGGCAGATGTAACTTTTGTACGTTTATTTGTAAGATTTTGAAGTTCAGTTGAAGCTTCTTTGTGTTCTTCTTTTTTATTTTCTTTTGGAGTATTTCTGAACCAACCTTTATCGGTCATTTCATCTATTTTCAGTTGTTGAGTTTTGATTTGATTATCAAGATTTTTTTCTTCTGCGTACAATAATTCAAGTTTTTCACCAGCTGCTTTTACTTGTTCTTTACTGTAACCCCGCAAGTCACCCATCCACGTTCTTTCATGAAGTGTAGCAAGCACATTTGCAACAGCATCATTTGCTTCTTGACGAGCTATTGCTTTTTCATCAGCAGGGGCGCTTTGAATATCTTTGATAGCATCTTTTAAGGCATCAGTAGCTTGACTGATTTGACGTGCAGAGCTTTGTGTTTTTATTGATGAACGAGCGGTTCTTTTCTGCATTACTTTGGCATCAATTGTGCCAATGATGGTAAAAGTAAGGGCGGTAAGACTGATATGTAGTAATTTTTTCATAACAACTCTCCTTTTTTATATTTCTACTATATTTCTATTTTTAGGATAATTAAATTAGTTTCAGATAGTCAATAGATTATAAAAAATTAAATTAAAAAGATGGTTGTGTGATGGATTATGAAGTTTACAAAAAGGATAACGGACAACATACATATGTACGTTGCCCGTTTTAGTGTCAGTGTTACATTATTCCTTTATAGGTCGTAACATCAATATATTTCGTCTTTGGTGTTACCGGAGGCGTATTTACTTTCCCGCTGTACCATAATATTTATTCATAGCAGCTTCTTTAAGGGTGCTTGCTCTTGTTTTAGCGCCTTCCCATACATTACCAGCTGCTTCACCTACTCTTGATGTTTTAATATATTCTTTACCTTGGCCTTTGAGTAAAATATCATCAAGAACAGAAATTGTTGCTGCTGCTAACACAGCAACAAAAGTTCCGGTCATAGCATTATAATAATTTATACCAACTTCTTTTTTTACTGTTTCGTTATCAGCTTTGATGTCTTTTAATTCTTGTTCTAATTTAGCAAGTTTTTCAGATGCATTTTTATGAGCTTGTTTTTCTTCTTCTGTACGGCTATCCCAAATCAAGCCTTTTTTCCCTAAACTAGTTACAAGCGTTCTTTGGTTAGCAACTTCAAGTTCTTTTGCTTTCTTTTCAGCGATTGCAATACCAGCTTTATCATTTGCAAGCATATCTACTGCTTCACTAACGTTCTTTTGTGTTGGGTTCATTACCACTTCTTGTGTTGTTTCTCTTACTTCTTGAGCCATTGTTGTAGGTTTTGCTGTACCTGCTCTTCTCATCACCTTCGCGTCAACAGTGCTTACCATTGCAAAAGCAATAGCAACGAGGGTTGTGCTTAACATTTTCTTCATGAGACACTCCTTATTATTGGACAACTATATATTTATACTCTTTTTTCTTAAGTTTTGAGCTCTGGGTAGCATGCTCTGTTCCCAGGTACTCATCACTTCTAATTTCAGAGTAAAGAAATGCGATTCTAATTGTCAATAAAATATAAAAGATTTTTATAAAAAATATAAGAAATGTCGATGTATACTATATTTTGCATCCTTCGATACACCCCTAACGGGGCACTCAGGACGAGCGGTGGGAGGTAAAAAAGCTTCTTTTTTGAGGGTTAAATTATTTTATGAGCAGCCTCAAAAGATAGTCTTTACAGAGATAAAAAAAGAAGGAAGCGAAGAGAATTCCATCAAATCTGTCCAAAAAACCCCCATGGCCGGGCAATAAAGTGCCAGAGTCTTTGAGCCGTGCTCGGCGTTTAAGCCATGATTCAAACAGATCGCCTGCAAGGGAAAGCAGGCAAGTTACGATGGTAAATGGGATAATAAGCCAGCAGGGAGTGTGGTATTCTTGCTCCCAAATGATAAAAATAAAGCCAAGAAGGGCAAAAATAAAGCCCCCTGAAACACCTTCCCATGTTTTGTTGGGGCTAATAGACTTGCAAATGGGGTGTCTGCCGATAAGATTACCGGTGAGATAGCTGCCGGTATCAAAACTGAAGACAATAACAAAAAGGATTACTAATAAATTATGGTATATGGGGCTGTGGTTTAAAACTATGAGTAGCGCAAACGGTAATATAAGATAAGGAGGCAGTAATAGCCAAAACAAAGGTGTATTGACGGGGAAAAAGCGTGTCCATTCGTAGATGATAATAAGAAATAGTATAACAATTAAGATAAGCGAGAAAAATATTGGGGGTAAATAAAAATAGACTGCCCAGAATCCAAGTCCTAGAACAACCCCTGTGAGTAATCTTACAAAAAAATTATTCGAAAGCGTTAAATGCATTTTCTATATACTGTAAATTGATTGAACTGTTATTATCTTCTACCAGTGCCACATCAAAGCGGCATATAATTTCTTCTTCATTATGCTGTGCCAAAAAATGTTTCGCAATAGATACTATTTTTTTCTGTTTTGATGGGCTGATTAATTCAGCTGGATCAACAAGTGGATTATGACGCCACTTAACTTCCACAAATGCAACGGTATCTTTTTTTTGTGCTATGATATCCACTTCACCAAAACGTTTGCGATAATTTTGCGTGATTATGGTATATCCATGTTTTTGCAGATATTGTGCTACGAGTAACTCGCCTTCTTTGCCTTTTTCTATTTTGTAATTCATTATTCAGCGCTCATCCTGAGCTTGTCGAAGGATTAAAGCGCTTAATTCTTCAACAAGTTCAGAATGAGCGCAAGAAATATATCAGACAAGCTTGATAATATGTTTATTTAAAATCTGTTCGCCATATGTTTTGTTTTACTATTTTGTGCAAGTTGAGTGCGCGGAGCCTGCAACGCTAACACTTTTTCTTTTTGTTCCACGAGATTTGTTTCCATAGCAATAATGGTTGGTTCAAGCGTGGCAAGTTTAGGCAACCAGTATAAACGTATTTTTGCAAGACGTTTTTCTGCAGCGGTAAATTTGTTACGCGTTATATAAAAGTTACAAATATTACATTCACTTGCAGCAAGATGTTCGTAGCATTTGGTTTGTATGTGAGCAACTTCATCTCTATATTGTTTAAAGTGATCTTGTTTTAAGAAAACTTCAGTAAGTCCCAACGTTTCTTCTGTTTTTGTTTGATCGCGATCGATTGGAAGTATGCATGCAAATGAACTGAGAGTGGAACGGTAGAGTGCATATTCTTGTTTTGCGCTACCAGGGTACAGTGAACAATATTGTGTGTACACGAGTGATGCTTTGTTTTGCTGACCATCTCCGTATAAAACATCAGCAAGTTCTAGAAGGTGCTCAGAGAGTAGTGTAATATCAGTGCATGTTTTGAGCAGTTGCTCAAGATATTTTATGGTAACTTGTGTGTTTCCTTTTTCTTTTTGTTCATTTTTTGCTTGAACAAGTTCTTCATATTCAAAATCTATGTATGTGCGGTTGCGTTTTTTCACGCCCTTGGGCGTGTCCTCCGAAGCCTTGGCGAAGGAGGATTGAGTGGAAGCTGATTTTTTTTTAATTGGTTTTTTTAAAGATGGTTCTTGACCAATTTTTACATCAAATTGCTGTTTATGCATTGAAGAAGCACCATTGATGATGGCGGAGTTAATAAGAACGGAAAGTGCTGATAGAATAATATACTTTCTTGTTTTTATCATGGGATTATGCCTATCATAAAATGATATTTTTGATACACGGTATTATTAAGAACTTATCTAAAACTTAAGAATTTGATTATTTTATCCGTTCGCACTGAGCTTGTCGAAGTGAGCGAACATAATAGAATTTATGAATTCTTACAAATAATGTTCGTATGTTTCGAGCCGTCCTTCGCCGAGGCTTCGGAGGCCAGGCGGGCGTTTACTCCTGAGCTTGCCGAAGGGTCAACACGAACGGGAAGATATAATAAATTGTAAAAAGTTGATTGAAATTTTCAGATAAACTCTAAATATGAGTATACTGGTATCATCACAAAAGAAAAGAAAGATACAAATCATGAAAAAAAATAGCGGCGAATTATTAGTTCAATTAGGTGTGATCAACGCACAACAGTTAGCCGAATGTCAGCAAGAAGCTGAAAAAACAGGAGCAACAGTTGAAGCGTGCGTTATTGAAAAAAAATATGCAACCGCTGAAAGTTTAGCGCAAGCGTATGCAAAGTATTCTTCTTTACAATATATAGATACTGTTACAGAAAAAATGGCAGATCTTGATCTTTTAGCAAAAGTTCCGCTTAAATTTTTACGCGATAATGAAATTATGCCCATCATGATGGATGGGAAAATGTATATTTTGACAGCTAACCCTTTTAACTTTCAGCCGCTTGATGAATTGAATATGCTGCTTGGTGGTAATGTGCAGTATGCCGTTGCACCATTAGCAGTGATCACCAACAGCATTAATCGTTATTATCCTCTTGAGGGCACCGAACGGATGATGAAGGAGCTTGAAGAGGAAGAAGAAGCTCCAAAAGAAGTTGCGTTTGAAGAGATAGAAGAAAAAGATATTCTTGGCATGGCAACAGAAGCGCCAATTATTAAGTTGGTGAATAATATTTTTTTTCAGGCAGTTAAACGTAACGCTTCTGATATTCATATTGAGCCGTTCGAAAAAGAGATTCGTGTACGTTACCGTATTGATGGCGTGATGTACACGGTGATGAATCCTCCCAAGCGTATTCAGGGAGCGCTGAGTTCTCGTATAAAAATTATGGCGCATCTTGATATTGCAGAAAAACGTATTCCGCAAGATGGTAGAATTGCGATTAAAGTTGCGGATAAAGCATATGACATTCGTGTTTCTGTCTTACCAGTGGCATTTGGTGAACGCATTGTGATGCGTTTATTAGATAAATCACGGACATTTACAGGGTTGCAAGAAATTGGATTTAGTGAACGAGATTTAAAAGTTATTGAAGCAAATATTAGTCGGCCCAACGGAATTATTTATATTACGGGTCCAACAGGTTCTGGTAAAACAAGTACGTTGTATTCCATTTTAACAAAATTGAATAGACCAGAAGTTAATATTGTGACGGTAGAAGATCCTATTGAATATCAAATGGCAGGAATTGGACAAGTTGGTGTGCGGGAAAAAGTTGGGCTTACCTTTGCAGCAGCATTACGATCAATTTTGCGTCAAGACCCTGACATTATCATGATTGGTGAAACGCGTGACCAAGAGACAGCGCAAATTGCAGTACAAGCAGCGCTTACTGGTCACTTGGTATTGAGTACGCTGCATACCAATAGCGCACCAGCATCTATTACGCGATTAATTGATATGGGCATTGAACCATTTTTAATTTCGTCATCTGTGGTGATGGTTGTTGCGCAGCGTTTGGTTCGTAAACTGTGTCCAAAATGTAAAAAGGCATATCATCCAAATGTAGAATTACTTGAAAAAATTGGTTTGTCTGCCAAAGAAGCAAAAGAGATTAAATTTTATGAACCGGTTGGTTGTGATGAATGTAATCAAACAGGGTTCCGTGGACGAATTGCTGTGTTTGAAATTATGGAAATGACGCAAGCAATTGCAAAACTGACTATGGATCGTGCTGAAACTGGATTGATTAGAGAGCAAGCACTTAAAGATGGAATGATACCGTTGATCAAAGATGGCTTGCGTAGAATTAAAGATGGTCTTACAACAATTGAAGAAGTTCTTGCAGTTGCAACTGCGGAACAAGAAGCGATAGACGCATAATGTTTTTTCGAGTAAAGGAATAATATAGTGGAACATACATATCTTGTTTGGGCATTGAGTTTTAGTTTGTTTTGTAATTCTTCAGAGCATCCTGCGAATAAACCACATACATCGCTGATGGAAGAATATCATAATTCTTTTAAGCCACAGTTAGAAATTGAAAATAAAAAACATGAAGAGCGTAAATTTGGTAGAGGTTCTTCTGGGCCTGGTGAAGGTGAAATGGATTTAGACATGGATTTGGATTTACGACTTAAGATGAATACATATGAACGTGAAGCTCGATTGGCAAAATATAAGAAAGATGCAATTGCATCACTGGAGCAAGATAGAGATAAATTGATAAAAAGTTTAGATGCAGAGCAGCGCCAACAGTTGCAGGACATAGAAGTAAAAACTAAAAAAATACAACACGTATGTAAGCAAGAAGAAAAAAATATACGATATCTAGTTATGCAACAGCGATCCAAGTTATAGTAGGACATTATGAATTATACATTAGTATTTGTGTGCACAGCTTTCTTTTCATATGCAACTTCATCTGCAATGGATGCTAGTAAAGTAGTTGAAAATAATATTAAATACTTGAGAACTTTAAGAATTAAAACAGTGAATTCAATGCAAAAAATGACTGTAAAGAATATAAGCAATCAAGAATTTGTGGAAAAGATAGATTTTAAGATGCGATTGTTGGATGATATTGATCGAGACATTAAGCAGGCGGAAGAAAAGTTGAAAGAGCAAAGCAAATCTAAATTATAAATGAAATATACTAAATCTGGTTTTACACTTATTGAAGCAATGGTAGTTCTCGCATTGTTTGCAGTTGTTGTAATGCTTGGCATGTGGCAACTTTCATTTTTAGATAATACCATTGTTCATGCGCAAGTTGATAAACTTGCAACGGCGTGTTCGTATCTGCGGCAAAAAGCAATTGCGAGTAACAGTGATCAGATTTTAGTGTGTGATGTAGAAAAAAATGAATATCGCGGTGATAATGTTAATGAAACGTTATCATCGCGTGTTTGTTTTGGTTTTTTGCCGAACGTTTTGGGTTCACCCGGTTCACCATCACGAGTGATTACTAAAGCAGTTACATTTCCTAATTCATCAATTAATTTTTACCCAACTGGGACTCTTTCTTCTGGCACGGTATATCTTACTGATAAGAATAAAAAAAATATGTATGCCTTGAGTAATGCGGTGTCGCAGGTTTCTTATTTACGCCTTTACCGATATGATGGTAAGTGGAAGCTTTTAGATTGATATTTTTTGACGTTCGTATGGTTCGACAGGCTCACCACGAACGGATTAAGAAATTTATTATTATTCTCCCGTTCGCACTGAGCTTGTCGAAGTGAGCGAACATAACGTAATTCAGAATGTTCAAAAAAATATTTTTTGCGTTGGTGCTTGGTTTTATAGGCACCATTTTTTTTGCACAATATGATGCATGGACTCATAAAAAAATTGAGCAACTGTTTTGCAACATTGCTCAAAAATATCTTGGGGGCAATTTTGCATGCTCGGTGCAGTCGGTGAATTTTTTTTCACCATCATTGGTGTTGCATGACCTTGATATGCAATCAGTGGATCCTGATGCATGGTCATGGAAGTGTAAAAAATGTGAAGTGCACTGTTCTTGGATACAACTTTTATTAAAAGGTGTTATGGAGCAGCATGTGGTGATAGATGGTTTTGAATGCAGCTCACGTGTTGAAAATGGACACCTTGCTGTTGAACCACATATTATGGCAATGACGCAAAAATCATTTTTACCATTTGCGGTTGAACTTAAATCGATGGTGTTTAAAAATGCTCATTTTGATGCACATGATCCATTGTATAACATTGATATTGCACTCTCTTTTAATAGCTCATCTTTGCGGTTGGGTAATCAGATCAAAACGACTTTATTTATTGGTGATGGTTATGTGGCATATGAGAAAAAGAAGTATATACAAAACATAGCCACAGATTTTTTTGTGTTAACAGAGTTTAATGATGAACGTGGTATGTACGATATTGGTGCACAAGTTGCAGGAACATGTGCATTATCACATATGTCCGATCAAGGTGGGTGCTACATTACAGGCAGCTGGAAGGGTGATCGTGGAAGATTTTCAATACGCAACGCATATAATTCTTTGGTGATCGACCCTGTTATTATTACTGAAAAAGAGATACGAATTAATGCACGTTTGCCTTTGTCATATGTGGCACAATGTGTTGCAGATTCTGTTGAAAAGTATCCGGTTGAAGGTACTTTACATTGCTGTGTAAAAATGAGCAAAGACGCAGAGCAAACAGTTGATGGGCAGTTGGTTGTGGAAGATGTTACTCTGAATGACCAATATCTATGCGATACAGGAAAAGTTGTGTTTGCACGATGCAGTGACAGTTGGAAAATGCGTCTTGATATAAGCCGTTATAATCAAGAATGTAAAGGCACGGGTGTTTGGAATCAAGCAACGCGTAAAGGTGAGTTACATGTTAAAAATAGTACTGATCTTTCATCAAAAAAATTCCCGTATTGGCGTGTTAAACCTCACAGTTTTAGTACTCATGTTGCCGTTGAAAATGATATAGTCACTGGTTTTTGCGACGCTTGTGCGTCGCATATATTGAATAATGTAGTGCATACAAGTAGCAGTTCTTTTTCGTATACACAAGGATTATTAAATATACAAGGTTATATTAACGATAATCGGTTTTCTGTTGCAATGTCATTACAACCACACTTTGCATTACATCATTGCATGTATAAAGATAAAGATCATAAACCGTTAATTATGTTGCAAGAAGATCAAAGTAAAAAGCAGCTCATTGGGTCAATTGCATTTCCATTTGTTCGCTCACTGATTAATAGTACAATGCAGTATGATGTGCAAGGTGAGGGTGCATTGGATGTTGTTGCTACAGTCTCACCAACAGAAATTGTTGCAGATATTGCACTCAATGAAGCAACAATTAGATTGCCGCAAACATATAATTTTATAGATGGCTTTAAAAGCCACTTTGTTTATAACATTGCTCATAAATCAGCACTGTTTGAAAATGTTGATCTTTCACTGTATACAGGACATATCAATTGTTTGCGTGCACATTTTGATTTTGATATTCAAGGTAAGCTTATTTTTGCGCATGCACCATGCATTTTTAATGAATGCTTACTCAATATTAATAAAGATCTTTTTGCGACTGTTTCAGGTACTATTTTATTTTCAAAATCTATGCAATCAGATGCCCGTATCGACGGACACATTTTGATTGATAAAAGTCAGTTAAAAGAGAATCTTTTTTCTGGAATCATTCAAAAACAATTACTATCATATACCCATTCAGCTTTTACGGTGCCAGATATGCCACTTGATTATGATGTACGCATTGAAACAAAATCACCTATTGTTGTGGATACCGGATTTTTACAAACTCATGCGCATGTGAATATGCGAGTATATAAAGATACGAATGAGCCATTCATGTCGGGTGCTGTTACATTGCATGGCGGAACACTTAATTTTCCCTATAAACCGTTGTATATATCGCGAGGTATTATTACGTTTTATCCTGATCAACTGTTTGATCCTGCTATTGAACTTTTTGCTCGTAATAAGATAAAAAAATATGATGTGTCACTGCAAGTTGACGGTTCTTTGCTGAATCATCACATTGCACTTGACGCAACGCCTGTGTTGTCTGAAGAACAAATTGTGGGTCTTTTGCTTGTTGGTGCAGAAGAGCATTCTCTGAACAGTATGATGCCGGCACTTATTGTACAGAATCTAAAGAATCTCATTTTTAGTAATAATCAGCTATCTTTTTTTGATAAGTATTTTAAGCCGCTCTTAGGATCGTTTAATATTAATTTGGTACCAAGTTTTACCGATCAAACGGGTAGAGGTGGATTACGCGGAGCGTTGGAAATCACTTTGGATGATCGGTGGCGTGCAGTGATTCAGAAAAACTTTAGTTTAACGGAAGATACAAAGTTTGAACTTGAATTTCTGTTGTCTGATGATATAACATTGCGTGCAATTCGCGATGAACGGCGTGACTTGGGTGGTGAAGTTGAAATGCGATGGAAGTTTTAAAAAAAAGGAGCAGTGTATGAAATTTCTAACGTTATGTATTGTTGGAATGTTGTGTGTGCCGCTATTGGTACTTGCGGATAATCCATCACATACAGAATTCATTGAAAATATAAAAAAAGAGCATGGCATTGTTTTTGATATCTTATTTTTACAAGCGCGAGAAACATTAAAAGCAAAAGAAGATATTGTAATGTGGCTGTATCATAAAAATAAAGCAGAGTTTAAAACTATTCAAAATCTTATGACAGACTTAAAAGTTGAAGTTGGTTTTAATCATAATGATGAGCATATAATTAAAAAAGAGCTAGAAGATAGCTTAAAAGAAAAAATACAGGATGAAGCTCAAAAAGTTTTGGACATGGATGGCGTAACTGCAGAAAATATGAAGGATTTTTTTCATATTTCGCGCATGATATGTGGAGTGACATTAGAATCAGATGATGCGTGCTGCAGGATGACACGAGCTTTACAAAAAGAATATCGTCTTGCTATTAAAGAGTTAAAAGCTATCGATAAAGCGGCAGAAAAAATTAAAAACATAGATAAAAAAAGAACTAAACAGGCATTATTACATAAGTTGCGTGAGCAGATTATACTTGGAACTTCTCCTCGTAAGTAGTAAAAAAGAAAAAGGGGATGAATATGAAGCGATTGAAGTACAGTTTATTAGGTTTATTTTTTTGCGCACAGAGTGTAGATGTGTTGTGTTTTAATAATACGCCATCTACGTTTGGTAAAACACATTTTATCGTTGGATATGAAAAAAAACCAACGGTAATAAAAGATAAAAAACGACATGTATCTCATAAAAAACAACAGCCTTGTAACGATGTTTCTTGTCTTGATAAAAACCGTATTACGCAATCATTTTTTACGACCATTCACGATTTATCGCCGATCTTATTAGAATTGATGTCTGATACCAAGAGATGTTTACACATTGCTGCATTCAGTTTAACTGATATGCGTATTGTTGATCATCTTAAAGATGCACATCAAAAAGGTATAGATGTTTGTATCATTACTGATGCAAGTAACATGAAGCAGCTTCATAATAAAGTTCAGATATTAGTGAATGATGGAGTTGCGGTGTGGTATTATAAACCTTCGCTCAATCCTCACTATAAAAAAAGCGGTTTATCAGAACCGTTTATGCATCATAAATTGATTGTAGCGGATGATTTTGTGGTGACAGGGTCAGCAAATTTTACTAAGGCAGGACAAAAAACGAATATTGAAAATATAACCGTTTTAAGAGATCGGCAAACAATTGATGAATATCATGCTGAATTTGAACGTCTAAAAAAATATTGCGTTCAATGTACGCAACGATCTTTTGAATAAAAAATTGTTAAAAATAGTTTGGATAAAAATTGGAGAATGATTTAAGAAGGGGCTTCATTACTACAATTCCTTCTTAGCTCACCTCAATGCTACTGCGGATTAAAAAAAAATGCAAGAGTCAAAAATGAGAAAAATTTTTATTTTTTAAGAATTGTGTAATTGATTAATTAATTTCTGAAAATCATGAGGAAATTCATCAGTAAATGCGTATTCTTTGTCTTCAAATACAAATGATAAACTTTCTGCATGAAGTGCTTGACGATTGATGAGTGGTGATTTTTTTCCATAGAGTTGATCACCAACGATAGGGTGTCCAATTGCTTTCATATGAACACGAATTTGATGGGTGCGGCCGGTTGTCGGTTTTACTTCAATAAGGGATGTGTCTTTAAAAGATTCTAAAACTTTATACTCTGTTTTTGCATGGCGAGTTTTGGTGCCTCCAACCTTGCCATCTGCACTGATATATTCTTCTTCAAAAGTTCTCATTTTGATGGGATTCATTGGGTCACGGCCTACCGCAAGTGTGATAGTGCCTTCTTTGGGAGGATGGCCATCAACAATAGCTTTGTATGTTTTTTGTATTTTTCTGTTTCTAAACAGTCCACCAATAATATTATGAGCATAGTTTGTGCGTGTGATGATCATAATCCCAGATGTTTCTTTATCAAGGCGGTGAATAATGCCAGGGCGGTCACTCAGATCTGTTGCAGCAATGTCACCATGGTAATGACGTATCCAATCGGTGAGGCTTATTGCCGAACTGGCTGTGGATGTTGGGTGTACCAATAGATGTGCAGGTTTATGAATAATCATAAAATGTTCAGTGGCAGCAAGAACTGATACTCCTGTTGTTTTATCTAAAATAGTACTGAGAGGTGCAGTTTGTTGGGCTGGAAACTGTATTGTCACGGTATTGGTTGGGTGAACTAAGACACTTGGTTTTTTGGCAGGGGTATTGTTTATAGTGATGCCACCATTATCAATAATATGCTGAAAGTACGTGCGAGAGTAGTCAGGAAATAGGGTTGTCATGTAACGATCTATGCGGCAAGGGGTACTATTTTCTGCTACAGTAAAGGAAAATGTGCTTTCTGGAGCGATATGGCCATGAACCATTGAATTTCCTGATATGTTCATATTACATAAAATATGATTCTATTGATAAAAAATGTAACATAGTTCTTTATTTTAATTGTCATATATAATACTCTTAAAGTCAAATGGCGATAATCCTAGTACATAGGGGTAATTGCTGGTTGCATCCGTTTAAAACAGCGTTTAGACTGATAATAATTGGTGGTGAGTTGGCTCTTGTTCAAAAGGGCAAGCATGTATGAGGAGGTGAGCCATGGATATAAAAGATTTACTCTATGGAATTCAAGAAAATATAGATGGTGTGATTACTCATAAAAGCTCAGAGGGCGAAAAGCTCTGGCATGCTTTGCTTGATACTCATCCAGTTGATATTGCCGATATTTGTAAACAGTTGAATAAAGAAGATGTTGGTAAGCTTTATGAGGCGTTGCCGCATTCTATGAAGCTTGATCTTTTTCCTGAATTGTCAGACAAATTAAAAGTGTATGTTCTTTCTGTTTTAGATGACAATGAACAGGTTGAAGCTTTTCAGACGCTTTCTACTGATGAACTTACTGATCTTTTTGATATTTTTTCAGACGAAGAGCTTAAACGGTATCTTGGTTCACTCAACAAACGTGTGCATGAAAAAGTAAGAAGAATGCTTAAGTTTGATCCAGAATCAGCAGCCGGTATTATGCATACGGATGTGATTACATTGATGGAAGATTTTACTGTTGAAAAAAGTATTTCTTTGATGCAGCGATTACGACCAAGTAGAGATGTACACCAGCAGATGTTTGTGGTTAATAAAGATCATCTTCTTGTTGGTTTTGTTTATTTAGAAGATTTAATTTTTAATAAACCGAATGTTCGTATTTCTTCTTTTATGCACAAAAATGAACTTATTGCACGAGCAGATGAAGATCGTGAAACAATTGCAAAAGCGATGGTGCATTATAATTTTACGACCGTTCCTGTTGTAGGAGCTGATGGTATTTTTCTTGGTGTTATTTCTGGCGATACGTTGATGGATGTTTTGGTTGAAGAAGCAGTGGAAGACGTTCAAAAGATGGCTGCTGTCACACCGCTTACTCGTCCTTATTTTGAAACCCCGTTTTTCCAATCTTTATATGAACGCAGTTATATTTTAGTGATACTTTTGCTTGCTGGTTCAGTTTCTACTACCATTATGCGTGTATATGAAGCAACGCTGACAGAAATGCTTTTAATGTTTGTTCCTATGCTCACGAGTGTTGGAGGTAATACAAGTAATCAGACATCAGCGGTTGCAATTTGTGGTATGGCTTCAGGTGAATTTACACACAAAACTGCGAGAAGATTTTTACGGCGTGAATTAATGATGGCTTCTTTCTTATCTTTGATTCTTGGTGCTACATCATTTACGCGTGTGTATTTAACGAGTGGAGTGTTGTGGGAAAGTATTGTAGTCAGTTTAACATTGGCTATTATTGTTTTGGTTTCTGTGACGCTTGGCAGCGCAATGCCATTTGTTTTAAAGCGTTTTAATATCGATCCTGCATTCTCTGCAGGACCATTCTTGGCAACGATTATGGATATCGTTGGGATATTAATTTATTGCACAAGTATTAAACTTTTGCTTTTCTAACTATATTTTTTAACAAAAATGTGAGAATTGCTTGACAAAACCGCTATATAATTATACCTTCTAATAGTGATTTAATTTGAAATATTGATTTAAAAATTAGTGGGCCGCTAGCTCAGTCGGTAGAGCAACAGCCTTTTAAGCTGTGGGTCGTTGGTTCGAGTCCAACGCGGCTCACCAGTCTACGCCAAGGCTTCGTCTGGCTTCGCCAAAAAGGTGGAGTTAAGTTTGAGTCTGTCGAAAGATTTGGCACAGTCAATTAAAAAAGGCTGTGGTTTTTTATTTTTACCCACTTATATCAGAATTCTAAGTCACCTTTCTTGAAATTTATGTCCCTATCGTCTAGCCTGGTCTAGGACATCGCCCTTTCACGGCGAAAACAGGGGTTCAAATCCCCTTGGGGATGCCATTGTATACAATCGAACGAATCTGCGATTAAATCGAATGGCGAAACAAGCTCCCAATGAACATTTTCACCACTTATCTTCAAGTTCGATAATACGGTTTTGATTAAAAGCCGTTTTTGCTGAACTTCTGAACTTATAAAAATATCATATGCTCTGTCTGCAAGCTTAAGCAGCATCTGTGCGGTAATATAGTAATTTGTCTCTGCTTCTTGAAGTTGCTCTAAACGAATGGCAATATCAGTTGCTTTGTCTTTGAGTGATGTGAAGAATTTGTCATAGTAGGCGTCAGTAATACTCCCTTTCAGTTTATCCATATAAAGATTATCCATCATCGTGGCAAGTGTGCTTTGTTCTTTTAATAACTTTTCATTTTCTTGTTTGTGGAATTCAACTTTGTTTTTATGCACTTCAGTGAGAACATCCATCGTGTCTTGGAGAATGTTTTTTGGCATTTGTAGGCGTGCAAAGAGTTTGCTGATGCTTGCAGTAATTGTTTCTTCACGGAACCATGTTGCGCCATGTTTGCCTTTTGCTTGCGTGCAATGGTAATAAACATGGCCTTTTTGCCGTTCATGGGTTATTGCAAGACCGCAATCGCCGCAACGGATTAAACCGCGATATAAAATGTCTTCTTTGCCTTTGTAGCGTTGTAGGTTTTTTCCATTTCTTTTTCTAACTTCTTGTACTTCCTGAAACAATGCTTGTGTAATGATGGGTGGATAATTATGAGGATATGATTTTCCATTCACGGTCATGATGCCGTAATAGAAGGTGTAATTGAACATTTTATCAACATTGCTTGTGGACCATGCAAGGCCATAATCAGTGTTTATTTTTTTGCATAAGGTGGAAAAAGAAAATGCACCTGTTGCATACAATTCAAATGCTTTGCGCACAACTTGTGAGCCAAATTCATCAACAATAATTGTTGTTTTGTCGCTACCTAATGAAATGTTTTTATACCCATAAGGCGCTTTTGCAGGCCATTCACCTTTGCGTAACTTTTGTTCAATGGCACGTTTAACATTATCACTGATTGCATCGGAATAATATTTTGCTAACCCAAGGCTGATGCCAAATTGGAACTTTTCAACAGCAGAAATATTACTGTTGATGATTTGCCCGTCGGAAATAAAATGTAATTCAAGTTGATCTCTGAGGGCTTTTTCATAAAGGGTGGAGATGCGTTTATCAAAGGTGTTGCGTGATAGTCTATCTACTTTATCGCAGCAGATAACAACTTTTTCTTTTTGATTGAGTGCATAATCAATAATTGCATCAAATTCAGAGCGGCTATTGGTATAAGCACTTTCATCAAAGCTGCAAGTGCGGAGTATACTAAAGCCTTTGTTGCGACAATATTGTTCAAGGCGACTTATCTGGGCAGGGAGTGAATTACCAGCTTCTTTTTGTTCTTCTGTGCTGACACGAGCTATCAGAATAGCTTTCATGGGATAAATCCTTTTGTTTATGGATATTTCGTAGATTTGTCGATGATAGTGTAACAGAAGAAATGAGGATTGTTATTAGTATTATAATTGGAGCTTCAAGATGATAATAAATATAAACAACAAGATATGATGAATATAACTTAATATATTTAATTATATTTTTATGTATTAAATTTACTTAATTACATTATTATGGCATTCTTTGTGTGCATTACAAAATACATAACAAAAAAGGTGCCCTCATGAAAAATTCTCATCTAATTCTCACCCTATGTGCATTAAGCACATTGATATCTCACTCAATGCAACTTACTCTCAAAGCAAATCCTCACAAACTTAAACAGATAAGATACATTACATCACAAAAGGAATCACAAACAACACCCACCAAGATAAAGAAACAAAAAAATAATCAATATAATAATTGTTGTATTATTGAAGGAAAAGAACGAGTAAAAGACCTTGTGGTACAGACTTCAAATGCATTGCAATCACGCCTTAAGGAATTACAAACAACATTCACCAAGACAAAGAAACGAAACAGCAGTCAATGCAATAATTGTTGTATTGTTGAAAAAAAAGAGCAAATTAAAGATCTTGTGGTATATACTTCAAATTCATTGCAATCATGTTTTCCTACATATAACTCCAAATACGATTCCAAAGTTTTTGTTGAAGATTATGGTTGTCAAAGTTTACATATTGTATTCGGTATGACCCATGCTTGTTTTGCCGTTGCGACGCTTAACCCTATTGGCTTGATTCCAATTATTACGAATGCTGTAGCAATAAAATGTATTAAGTTAGATAGGGATCTTATTAATTCAGTAGAACGACCTCAGTTAGCAACAGATTTGATATCTTATTTGAATGCGATTAATCGTGAGGGTTATCTTTCTATTCATAGGCTTTTTATCAGAAGAGATTGTATAGAAAATGAGATAAGAAATCATAAAAAAGTTAATACACAAACGCTTTCATCCCTTGATTTAAAAAACGCATTAAATAATTATAATGTAAAACTTATTGAGTTAGAAAAGTCAGAAGACATAATAAATAGTGAAATTCTTGAACCAATCTTACCTATTTTGAATAAGTATGAAAATGTAGATATTGAAAAATGTTTAACATATACAGATACACTAAAGAGAACTGCGGCATTTAAAAGACGTTTACTTGTTGGTGGAAGTTTGGCTATTTATCTCTCCACTTTGGGTATCGTTGTGGATGGCACTGACAATGTATTAATTGCATTCATAGCTACGTTATCTATGCTTGATTTAATAGGAACACCTTTAATAATGGATAATGATTTATCAGATAAGATGAATATTATTTCGAATTGCCTAAAAATCTATAAAAATCATTTGGCAACAATACAAAACAATGCTTTTGTAAAAACATTAGAAAATAAAAAAAATATTGAGTAATGCCGAAAAATAATAGTGGTTAAACAATTAAGGGTTATTGCAGATTATTGCATAGCCCTTAATCATTGTTCAGTAACTTATCAAATTTCTTTTGTGATAGGTTCAAATTTTTCTAAGCAATCCCTAATCACCTTAAATGAATTTGATGATATGGGTTGTTGAGTAATCGTAGTGTTTTTCATATCAGCAATTAAGCGGTACCAGCTACGTTTATTGTGTGCACCAAGCATAGTGCGTAGTTCACGAATGCTTATTTGATCCAATGCCAATTTCATTCCATAAAGCTGCAAAATACGGCGAGGGCTGAGGGTAGGATTATTAAAAATAAGAGCAACAAGAAGTTGTTTTGTGTTATTTGTTTTGAAATCCAACAACGGTGGGCGCATGCGTTCAATTTCATCAAGATAATGCAGGAGTACTTTGCGTGCAATGTTTGTTTTGAAGAGTCCTTTAAAGGTCAGTTGAGCTTTAATATTCAGCATCTTTAAAATCTGTTGGATCTTGCGCCGATTATTCAAGCGTGCTTCCATGCGTAAAACTTCAAACATTTTTTTATTATGCAATTCATCGTAGAGGTGCAATTGAATTGCGTTATCTTTTTCTAATGATCGTTTATCACTTTTTTTTGCATATTCAAGATCACGAATTTTATCATAAAAAACTAATTCATAAGAGTTACTATGCCATTTGTAGCTGTGGCCTTTATTGCGGTAATCAGTTTGATTGATATCAAGAGAGAGTTTGATATTTGCTTGTTCAATTTTGCTGATGTAATGATACGGAATAGAACCATCAGTGAGTGGGATATTTTTTGAAAAATGAATGCCGGAAACGGGTGCATTGATCAAATTTTCAATATCAGTTGCAACTCCCATGGTGTGTAATGTTGTGCATAATTTTTGTACAAGATCAGGAAATTGTTTTTGTGTTAGTTCTTCAAAGTTGTTACCAAATAATAGTTTTGGCAATGATAGTTCAATTTTAAGCAACGTTTTTGGTGTTGAGAGTGGTGAGGGCCGTCTTAAAAGGGATAGACGAGGTTTATAATAACCTGTAGCTAATTCTTTTTTTGTCGGGTTTTGTTTGGAAGAAATGCCGCGCAAAGCATAGGTTTTATCGTTGATCTCGGTCTTCGAAGCTTTAGCGAAGTAGACCCATCGCGCAGAAGGCGTAAATAAATCAGGATTAGTAATTTCAAACAAGTCTTGCGTAAGGAGTAAAACGATCGTATCTATCATTGCAATATCCCATGATGAAATCAATTATATTGCACGTAAGGATACGGGTAAATGCTTTGAAAAACAAGTCCCGCAGAGCGGTTCTTGATGAATTACTCATTGCGGGATATTTGATGTGGCAAGGCTTGCCCTTCATAGCTTTAGCGGAGTAGGGTTGGTGTTTTATGGGCCTGTGGAAGCCGCAGCACCCAACTTCGCAAAAGCTTTGAGACTCAGCTTTTTTTGCTTTTGCCTTTTTTGGTGAACGTCTTTTATTTGCTGCACTTGTTTGCAGATTCACTTCTATAAGTAATGTGAATAAGTTTGCAACACGTGTTTTTTCTTCAACTGTTAAGACTCTAACAGATTTTATTGGTCGTAATCGAGCCATATAATACTCTCTATAATAAATAATGAAAATTATTTTGTTCGTAGTATGGCGTAAAATTACTGTGACAAGTTTTTTAGATTAATTGGGAACTGAGACAGGAATTGTACGCCATAGTCATGATCTGCGTGAGATCACGTTCAATATCTATAATTGCGTACATGGTATTCCTTCCGTGGCCTTCGAAGCTTTATGCGTAGTAGGCAAAAAAATGATGCTATCATTACAACGATTGCTGCAATGATAGCATATAGTGCGAATAATGCAAATTTATTTTCTGCTTGGTACAGGAATCTCAAGCGGGATGTATTGGCCGTGAAGTTCAACCATGATTTTTTTGGATCCAAGCCCTCTTAAGATTTTAAAGAAACTTTGCATACTAAAATCTGTTTTGCTTCCTGATCGCATTGCTTGCACAATAGTCGGAGATACTCCTGCCATTTTTGCAAGTTTTCTTACGGATATATTGTCTTTTGCCATAGCAGCAAGAATCAATTCAGACAAAAGAAGTTCTTTATATTCTTCATCAAATTTTTTACGTTCTTCTGGGCTTAATGATTCAATAAGTTCATCTACAGTTGATTTTACTTTTTTATTCATAATATGTTCCTTCTTTAACTCTTTTAATATAGTTCTCTTTTGCTCTTAAAGCTTTTTCTTTTTCTTTTATAGGCATTTTTGCTGATTTTTTTTCATAGGCATTGGTTATAATAACTTTTGATCCATCAAAGAAAAAACAGAAAAATCTGTCTGGTGAAGATTTAAATACATATATTTGGTCTCCTTCATAACGAAATTTTTCTAGATTAAAAACTTTTCCTGTGTTTCCAAGTAATAAAAAAAGGCGTGCGAGTTTCTTTTGACGATCATCAGGTAAATTTTTGAAATGAGCTAAAGGTTCACTTTTTCCCTTATCATTAAAATACCATTCAATGATATATTCTTTACCTTCACATGCTACAATCTTTTTCTTCATTAAGCACTCGATTTTTTTATGGGTATTACTTTTTATTCATTATTAAATGTATCATAAAAATGATACAAGCACAAGGATGATTATAATTTTGCACCTTCGTTCATTGTATATTTAACTCCGCAAATAGCGTCTGTATCATGCTTAATGAGTATTTTATAGGGGCTGTTTGGTTCAGGAGAGCATGGTGAAGGGGATGCCAGTCTTCGCTCTAGCGAGCTTCGTATGGCAAGCCAATCTTCGCAAATGATTGATATTAAAAATTAAAAGAGCTGTTTTAACAACGGCTCTTTTTTTTTTGTTTTAAATCGATCTATTCGTTACTTTTTATGTTTTGACCTATAAAATTCTATTGTGAAATATTGTTAAATTATAAAAATATTTATAAAACCATTGTTTTCTACCCCCCCCCATCTGATATTGTTATAATTGAAATAAATATTGTTAGTTTTTCAAAAAAGGAGAGTTTTCATGAAGAAGTTATGTTTATTGTCAGGAATGATGGTTTTTGTTGTGGCAGGTGTTAATGCGGCACAAAACTTGACAGATGAACAACGTCAAAAATTGGAACAAGTGCAATGGGGAAAAATTAGACAACAACACGAATTGGCACGTCCTGCAACCTATAAGATGTTAGATCCATTAGTACAGCAAAGCAACTGGCCTGCTGTTTTTCATATTCTTGATCAAATGCAAGGGGTTATAAGTGTTAATGAGTATCGATACCATGGGGATACACTGCTTACTTTCGCGGTAGGTACAAAAAATATTTCAGCAGCAAAAACATTACTTGAAAAATATAAAGCTAATCCTAATGTAACATCTTTATCATTTTCAGGTCTTGGATTGTCACCATTGATGCAGGCTTGTATAACGGGAGACCTTGCCATGGTTAAATTATTACTTAGCTATAAAGCTAATCCTTTTTTAATGAGATCAGGAGAGGGAATAACACCAGGAAGTACCGCGTTGTTCTATGCTAAATATTATAACTATCCTGAAATTGTAAAATTGTTGGAAAAATATACACGTCCTGCAAAAGATGCATAAATTATAAAAATAAATGAGATCCCTTCTCTTGTTGTAGTTTTAAATTCTTCTAAACAATCTTTAATAATTTTAAACGAATTAGATGGCATGGGTTGTTGGGGAATGCTAGCATCTTTTATGTCAGCAATTAAGCGATACCAGCTGCGTTTATTGTAAGCACCAAACATGGTACGTAATTCTCAGATGCTTATTGTTCCAATGCTATTTATGTTTTGCTTCAAGTTTTAATTGTAATCCCATGGCATTAATAATTGTACGAAAATCATGCCAACGTAGATTCTTTTTAGAAAGCATTTTATAGATGTTTTGGTTGTCTACATTTTGTGCGTTAAGAACATGCTTTAAGGCAAGACGAATAGTTTCTTGATTTTCATCCATAAGAGTAGCATTAAGGCATGCAAGTGCTTCTTCAGGATCTTGGAGTGCTTTGAGTAAACTTTCTTCGTGATCGATTGTTCTTTTCATTTTTCTTGTGTATTTAAAGCATTATATTTTTGAAGAGCTAACTTTTTAATTTCTGCAATTTCATCTTCAGTAAAACGTTCTTTGAGATATCTTTGGAAAGTTTTTCTGTTCAGAGTTTTTTTTGCTATGACCATTTCAATAGCAGTGAGTTCAACTTCTTCTAAAATACCTCGATCTTTTAAAAAATCATCAAAGTTAGAGCCAATATACTTATTTTTTGTCATTATATTTTGTATCTTTTGTGATTGGATAATAGTTGGAGATACTTTTGCTATTTTTGCGAGTTTTTTTACTGATACATTATCTTTGGCTATAGCAGCAAGAATTAACTCGGATAATGCGAATATTCTATATTCTTCATTAAATTTTTTGCATTCTTCTGGACTCAATGATTCGATGAATGTATCAAATGTTGATTTCATTTTTTGAAGATATCTTTTGGCTCTTTATCCATAAGAGCTAGAAAGTGAGCAAAGCTTGCAAGTGTTAAGTTTGCTTGGCCACGTTGTATTTTGGAGGCTTGAGATGGGCTTGTGGATAAGCGACGAACAACTTCGTTAAAACCAACCTTATTTTTTTTCATATATTCTGCCATAGTATCAGAAAGTATTTTTTGAATTGATCTGAGAATATCAACTTCAAGTTGTGCTTTGCGCTCAATTTCAGCAATTTGTTCTTTAGTGAGTCTTTTCTCTACGATGTCATAAAAGCTTTTTGTTTTCATATTATTTTTCCTCTGATAAGCGTTTATATGCAGTTTTAATATCTTTTTCCTGTGACTTTTTATCACCAGCAGCAAGTAGAATAATTAATTGATTTTCCTTAAAGCAATAATATAGTCGGTATCCAAATTGTCGTTCACGTAATTCAAAGAGTCCTTTACCTAATGCACGACTATGAGGAAGTTTTAATTCATTGCCTAATTTTTCTAACATGCGTAATTCTTGGGAGATAGATTCAAATTGTTCAATGGTTAACTTATAGATCCATTTTTCAAGGGGGCTTTTTCCGCTTTCATTAACCCAATATTCTATATTCCATTTTTTCAAAGCTTCACTCCTACAAATAATAGTACTACTATAAAAGATAGTATAATAAGCGATGTTATGTCAATGCTAAACTTAATAAGTTACTTTATATAATGGAGTTTGTTTGCTCATTCGTTAACCATATCTTAAATTCCGTAAAGAGCGTCTGCATCATGCTTAATGGGTACTTGAAGGGGGCTGTTTGGTTCAGGAGAACATGGTGAAAAGGGAAGGCTTGAGTTGCTGTTGTGAGAAATGGGGTATGTGGTATACTGATTAATAGAAATTAACTTTTTAAATTAGGGATAATTTATGAAAAAAATATTTTTTATAGCAGTCTTTATGGTTGTGGGACTATTTCTAGAAGTTGGCGCCAGTCCTGCGCGTCTTAATGCTAAGGAAGCGCAGAATATACTCAATAGAATTGAATCTGAAGCTCAATCTCATGCTTGGGAGCCTACAGGCCCTACTGCAGAAGATATCCGAGCAGCTACTAAAGTTGAAAAGTTAGCGGTTAAGGGAAGTATAGAAGATAAACTTATAAGTGCTGTGAAGAATGGTGATCTTAAAAGTGTTGAAACTTTCATTGTTGCGGGCGCAAATCTTGAAGCTAGAGATAATCAGGATATGACTGCTCTTATGATAGCTGCAGACAGAGGTTATTCTGATATTGCTAGAGCTCTTATAGATGCAGGCGCTGATATTAACGCTCAGGATAAGTTCGGTTGTACAGCGCTTTTTAAGGCTGCAGACAAAAACCATGTTGGTATTGTAAAAATGCTTGTAGCTAAGGGAGCTGTAGATAATAGTTTTGAAGATATGTTGATGCGTGCTACATTTCAAGGTAATGCAGAAATGGTGAAAGCTCTTAATAAAGAAGCTTAATAGTTTTATAAAAATAGTTAAAAATTAAAAGAGTCGTTTAAAACGGCTCTTTTTTTTGTTTTAAATCGATCCATTCGTCTTTTTCCATATTTTGACTATAAAAATTCTATTGTAAAATATTGTAAAATTATAAAAATATTTATAAAACTATTGTTTTCTACCCCCCCCCCACCTGATATTGTTATAATTGAAATAAATATTGTTAATTCTCAAAAGAGGAGTATTTTTATGAAAAAGTTATGTTTACTATCAGGAATGATAGCTTTGGTTGCGGTTGCACATATTAATGGAGATGTTACTTATCCTGGAAATTTAAAAGAAAAGCATATTCAGAGAATAGAAGATGTGCAAAGAGAGAAAATTAAACGTCAAAAACAGTTAGCACGTCCACCAATATATAGAATGGTTGATGCTTTGATTAAAGAAGAATATGCATCGTGGCATTACGATGATAATGGACAATGGGTTGAAGCACCGGCAAAAATTGTTGTAGATTGGCCAGCCGTTTTTAGAATTTTAGATTCAATGCCTGGGGTTATCGATGTTAATGAATATGCAACTTATGAGAATCAGGATCCTTTACTTTGGGTTGCAGTAGAACAAAAAAATTTCTTAGCAGCTAAAACATTACTCGAAAAATATCATGCTGATCCTAATTTTGGCAAATGTACGGGAGAGCATGGAAAAAATGAGAAATGTAATATGAACGATTCTCTTTTGATGTTAGCGCGTGAAAAAGGAGATGTTCAAATGGGTATATTATTAACACAGCATGGCGCTCATCCGATTACGATGAAACAAATAGGCATTGATAAAGGTTGGACTAATCCGAGTAACCGTGAATGATGTAGTTTGAAAAAGAAATTAAGACAAAGTAATTTTAGTTAGAATCCCTTTTTATGATAATTCATAAGAAGGGATTTTTGCATTCTTCTGAACTTAATGACTCGATGAAGTTATCGAATGTTGATTTAGTTTTTTTATTCATACTACTATTGTATAGTTATTTTGTTATTTGCATAATTTTTGAAAAAAGAACTGATGAGTCATAAGAACAATCCAAGGAGGATAGTATGAATGGCCAATTATTTACCGATTCCGTGCAAGATTTACTCAATCAAGCTGCCAGTATTGCTAACCATTATGATCATGCATCTCTAAAGCCAATTCATACACTTGGAGCCTGTCTTAACAATGATTTTTGTCTTTCATTTTTTAATGTTTTTGATATTCCCGTTATACAGCTTCAACAATTGGTTGAACACGAACTGCATTCACTACCACGCGCTTATGGTGCACAAATTGCTATAGATAAATCTTTACAGGAATTTTTACAAGCATGCAAAGAAGAGGCAGAAAGCTTGGGTGATCAATATATCAGCCTTGAGCATCTTTTTTTGCAATGGGTTACCACCAAACATCTACCAGCATCTATCCGTTCTTTTTTTGCTGAGTACGGTTTGACTAAAAAAGAAATTCTTAAGCAGATGGAAAATATTCGTCGTGGAAGAACTGCTGATAATGAAAATGCAGAAAATCGATATGAAATTTTAGAAAAATATTGCCAAAATATTACTGCTCAAGCACGTGCTGGCAAGCTTGATCCGGTTATTGGCCGACATGAAGAAATCAGAAGAGTAATACAGATACTTTCTCGAAGAACAAAAAATAATCCGGTTTTAGTTGGTGAACCAGGCGTGGGAAAAACAGCAATTGTAGAAGGAATCGCTCAACGTATTATCAATGATGACGTACCTGAAGGGTTACGCAATAAAACTATTTATTCTCTTGATTTGGGACTGCTGATAGCGGGCGCAAAGTATCAGGGTGAATTTGAAAACCGTCTTAAAGGTTTGTTAAAAGAAATAGAAGAGAGTCGAGAAAATATCATTCTTTTTATTGATGAATTGCATATGCTTATTGGTGCTGGAGCTTCTGCAGGAGGTGGAATGGATGCATCAAACTTGCTCAAACCTGCTCTTGCTCGTGGTGCACTTCATTGCATTGGTGCCACAACACTTGCCGAATATAAAAAATATATAGAAAAAGATGCTGCACTTGAGCGTAGATTTCAAAAAGTATTCATTGAAGAACCTTCGGTAGAAGATACTATTTCAATTTTGCGCGGGTTACGAGAAAAATATGAACTGCATCATGGCATACGTATTAAAGATCAGGCGCTTGTTGATGCGGCAGTTCTTTCTAATAAATATATTCCAGACAGATTTTTGCCAGATAAAGCAATAGATTTAATTGATGAAGCAGCATCCATGGTTAAAATGTCTATTGATTCACAACCAGAAGAAATAGATAAACTTGACCGCAAAATCAGGCAATTGGAAATCGAAAAATTAGCCCTAAAAAAAGAGACTGGTAGTGCTATAGAAGTACGTTTAACTGATTTGGAAAAAGAGCTTGCTGAACTGAAAGAAAAGCATAAAACTCTTTATAATCAATGGCAGATACAAAAAGCACCCCTCGAAAAAATCAATAAGTTAAAAGAAGAAATTGAAGAAGCAAAAGTAGCTTATCAAGCAGCAGAACGTAGAGATGATTATGCAAAAGCATCTGAAATAAAATATGGAAAACTTGATGCACTAGAAAAAAAATTAGTTACAGAACAAAATAAATTAAAAAATATAGACACGACTTTGGTTAAACAAGAAGTTGACGAGCATGACATTGCAATGGTACTTTCTCGCTGGACAAAAATACCGGTAGAGAAGCTTACTTCATCTGAAACACAAAAACTTTTAAGTATGGAAACTTTATTAAAAAATAAAGTTATTGGCCAAGATGAAGCCTTACAAAAAGTTGCTCATGCCATTCAGGTACACAGAGCTGGTTTGGCTGATCCGAACAAACCGATTGGCTCATTTTTATTTTTAGGACCAACTGGTGTTGGTAAAACAGAAGTTGCCAGAACATTGGCAGACTTTTTATTTAATGATCCTCAAAAAATGATACGCATTGATATGTCTGAGTACATGGAAAAACATTCAGTTGCTCGTTTAATTGGTGCACCTCCAGGTTATGTAGGGTATGAAGAAGGTGGTCAACTCACTGAGCAGGTCCGTCGGCATCCTTATAGCGTTGTACTTTTTGATGAAATAGAAAAAGCACATCCTGATGTATTTAACATTTTTTTACAAATTCTTGATGAAGGTAAATTAACAGATGGTCAAGGCAGAACAGTTTCATTCAAAAATTGCATCATTATTATGACGTCTAATATTGGTTCAGACTTACTCCTTGCAAGCACAACCATTGATGATAAGGTTAAATCAGAAATAGATAAATTACTGCATGTGCGATTTAAACCAGAATTTTTAAACAGAATTGATGCTATTATTTTCTTTAAAGCGCTTGATTTGGCTGATGTTGAAAAAATAGCGAGCATTCAAATAAAAGAGTTGGAAAAAAAGCTTGCTGCAAAAAACATCAAGGCAACCGTTACGGATAAACTCATTAAAACTGTGGCTGAGCGAGGATATAGTAAAGAGTTTGGTGCACGCCCACTCAAAAGGGAAATACATAACTTTATTTATGTCCCTGTATCGCATTTTTTATTACAAAATCCAGATATTAAAACGGTTAAGCTTGATGCATCCAATGGAGTATTAGAAATTTTTAGTGAAGATGTAACTGTACAAAAAAGAGCTAAAAAAAATAAAATGGAAGAATGATCCAATTAAAAGAACAGGTTATATGATCAATGCATGTTTATTTAAAAAACTTTTCTTATATTTCTTTTTGTTTTTATCCATCCAATCTGTTTGTACAATTTCTTTAAAAGAACAGCTCAGTCAGGTTGGCTATGTAGAAATATGTGATAAAAATCATGGAGCTGCAGCGTTTGATTCTTTGTATGCATGTTTTGATGAACTCATAACATTTCTGCAAACAAATCCAGCATGGGCTCAAAAATTATATATCGCAAAAGAACGTTTTATCCGCTCAGAAGACAGGAATTATTATTCGACTGATTTTTTTGGTTTCTACGACGAATCAGAAAGAGAAGGGAGAAATCAGATCTCTTTTTATTATTCAACTCATTTTCAAGAATTTATTTTTTCTCATTACCCAGAATTCAAGCAAGTTCCGCACATTGTTACTTTTTTTCAGATGTGCTTTGATCTGCAACAATCAAGTAGAAATGTATGTAATGAAGTGGCAGCGCAGTTAGAATTAGAAAATATTTTTCTTTCAAAACAGAGCAATCCCCCTATCCTTTTAAAAGTAGTAAAATATTTTCCTTCTTATAATCCTGTGCGGCCTCATTACGATGGAACTGCGTTTTCTCTGTTTCTTGATAGCACTGACAATCAATCACTATTTCTTTCTCCTTATAAGTCTGAATTCACCGTTGATGATTTTTTTACCCCTTTAAGAGAATTTTCTCGATTAGATAATCAAAATTCTATCTTACTCATTCCCGGAACATTGTTAACAGAATTTTCTCTCTATCCAACTCCTCACATTGTTGAGCGAAGTGGAAAAATTCGATATGCAACAATTGCATTTGCTATGAGGCCTAATTACACATCTGCACAAAAATAGTTTTTCGCTTTTGCCAAATTTTAAACATTGAATTTTTTTTATAAACAATATCATGATGAAACATAATTGTAGTGTGGAAACGCAGTAATAGAGGATGTGCTATGTTCAAATTGCGGTATCGGTATTTGATTTTTTTACTTTTTTATCATTCCTTGCAAGCATTAACAACGCTTAATGTAACATTAGATTCAGACAATAATCCGGGTGGCAGGTGAGATTGGTGATTTGAGATATGCTTGAATACAATGAATCAAGGTCTTAACTCAATACCCGATGATTATGCGATTGTTTTTGACTTTCCAATGACGATTCAACTCAATGGAATCTTGCCGATTATTAACAATTCCTCAAATCCTGTGAATATCACCATTGGTAATACAGGCTCAACTCCTACCGTTACAATTGATGGTAATAGTGGTGCTTACAGTGGATTTTTTATCCCAACGGGAAATGTGACGATTCAAAACATGATCTTTCAAAACCTGAGCGCACAAGGTGGTAATGGTGGAGACGGAATTTCAGGCGGTGGTGGTGGAATGGGTGCTGGAGGGGCCATTTACGCACCTCAATTCTTTTTAAATGGCTCAAATCCTTCAATCACTTTGATGAATGTATTGATAAATGAATGTTCTGCTGTTGGTGGAAATGGAGGAAGTTATATAGGTCTTTCTTCCACTGGTAATGAAGGTGGCGGAGGTGGCGGAGGTTTTAGCGGAAATGGTGGTTCTATTACTACCACGGGAAGCACTGGAGGGGGTGGCGGAGGTGGCTTTGGTGGAGATGGTGGAGATGTTACTCTTTCGACCGATGATTTGGGGGGCGGCGGAGGTGGTGGCGGTGGAATAGGATCCCGCGCTACCATAGGCACACTCACGAATCTGGGCAACGGAGGCTCGGATCAGAATATCGGTTTGGATGGAAATGGTTATGGTCTTTCAATTACTGCTGGTTCAGGTGCCGGAGGGAATTCTGGAGGGAACATGGCAGGAGGAGGCGGTGGCGGCACCACGGGAGGTGGCGGAGGGGGAAGTAATGGATCTGATGGGTTTCAACCGCAAGGTAGTTTAGCACCAGGAGGCAGTGCTGTACCTTCTGGAGGCAATGGAGGAGACGGCGGTGGAGGAGGCGGCGGTGGCGTTGTTGTAACATCGTTTACAAATGGAGTAGATGGACAAGCAGGTAGTGGTGGCTATGGCGGCGGCGGCGGTGGTGGGGCTGGTACGGGTGCTTATGATGCTTCTTATACAGTACAAGGTGGATCTGGTGGAGTTGGCGGAGGTGGCGGTGGCGGAGGAGTGAATCAATCCGGTACGACGCCTGCATGAGGTGGTAATTCTCTTGGTGGAGGTGGCGGCGCAGGTGGTGGACCATCTAATGGTATCACTGCTTGGGTGGAAATGATATAGGAAATCTTGGTGGAGGATCAGGAGGAATGGGCGCAAATAACTATGGAGCAGGTTTTGGTGGTGGAGGCGGTGGCGGAGGAAGTGGTCTGGGCGGAGCTATATTTGTGGATAGCGGTTTGAATTTCACCATACAAGCATTCTCTGGAATTCCAACCACGTTCAATACACCAAATAATACAACACAAGCAGGAACTCATGGAACTGGTGGCCCTGGAGCTCAAGATGGTCTAGATGGATCAGCACTTGGGAATAGTATTTTCCTGCGCTCTGGATCTTCTTTAACATTCATGGCGCAAGATGTTGATGATCTTTTAACACTTGGTGATCAAGTTGCGTTTATTGATGATACAAGTTTTGGTGGGCAAGGAACGAGTGTCTTTGTAGGAGGAAATGGAACTGTTATTTACAATGGAACAACAGATTATCCAGGAACCATTACTATCAACAATGCGAATTTCAAAGTGAATGGGTTGATCGATGCAGCATCTATTTTTGTCTGTAGAAACATTGGTTTTAGTGCGCAAAGAGGTACTCTCAGTGGGAGTGGAACATTAACTGGAAATGTTTTTGTAAATTCCGGAACAATCTCTCCAGATACAGGGCAAGCACTCACGCTTGGAAGTTTGACTCTCAATTCAGCAGATCCAATTAACAACACTCTTGGAAGCCTTGTGCATATTGAAATTGATGCAAACAGAGGCACATCTTTATTGATGTTACCGGGCCTGCATCATTAGCGGGTACATTAGAAATTGAATTAGACCCAAATGCTCAGCCTGGAACGTATACTATTCTGAATTCATCTGGTATTACAGGAACCTTTGATACCGTTACATTTACAGGAACAGTTCCTAATTATACGCTTTCTTATCTGCCAGTTGGAAATCCTACCTTTGTGCAATTTGATTTCTTAGGTTACCCAAACCCTAATCCTTTGCATAAAAAGAAGTTCCGCGAAACGCTTGCAGCGTATCATCAAGCATATCTGTTTGAAAAGGTTGTTGCAGCTATTGGAAAACATGAAAATAAAGATGAAAAACGTTTACGTAAAAAAGAAGCAAAACGGTTGGAACATTATAAGCAGCTTCATCCTTATAGTCACTATGTAAAAAAGCATTTCAAATGGCTCAAGAAGTTTAAGCATAAAGAAGTTCCGCATATTGTTCACTTGATTAAAAAAGGTGAAGCGGCATAAGTTTCGTTGTTATATTTTGTTGAGATAAAAGATCCCTTTTTATGGTAATTCATAAAGAGGGATCTTTTTTAACTAATTTTTTGTTTCAATAATAGATTCGTCATTTTTATATTGATTGATTCTTATAAGAAATTTTTCTATTGCTTGTGTGAATAATTCTGAAGATTTTTTTGATAATGGTTCACCATTAACAATACTGTAGACTTTGCTTTGGATTTCATCAAGAATGCTATTAATAAGCGTGATGCTAGATATAAATTCAGTACTATTACATGGTTTTTTTATAATATTAAGAGCTTCGTATACGCGTGATGTTATCTCTGAAGTAATATTTAGATTACATAATTTTGCATTATAAAAGACATAAGAAGCCAATGTATTAAATTCATGAGACTGAGATGCATCATATTGCTGATTGCTAAGTATTATTATTATGGCTTCTTGTACACCAAAGGAGTCAAAACGACTAATGAGATTTTTGTGGTCTAATCGTCCTTTATAGAGATTATGAGCAAGCTCAATGATATCACAATTAAAGTTTTTTATAAGGAAGTTTTTTTGTGCGATAGGATCAGTAATATTGTTAGATGTAAGATATTCACTTATTTGTTTTTTAAGATGAATGAGTTCTGCATAAGCTATAGGTAAGCTTTTATGTTGTATGATAGATAAGATATTTTTTAAATCATTGGAAAATATAGATTCGTATTGTGTCATATCAATATGATCGTTGCGTGATATATAACAATCATGAGCAGTTTGACGTACATCAAAACCATATTGTTTAATAACCCATTCTTTGATTTTAGCACCCTGAATAATATTTTTTTCTCGTGTTTGTTTTAATAATTTATACTTTAAACTTTCTAATTCTTTTGATGCTTTTTCAAGAGGGGCATGGGCGATGTGATGCAACATAGTAGTTATAGGATCAAGATAAATTTTTTCTACTATAGCAAGGCATATCTTATCTCTAAGTTTATTTTTGTTGAGTGTTTTGCGAGTGCGGGGATATAAACGGTTGATTTTATTTAAAAGAGCATCAATATCACCTTTTTGCTGTAAAAGTATGCATTGTTCTTTATATTCCTGAATCTTCTTGCGTGATTTTGCACTCGTATGATTATCGATGTAATCTTGGCCTGTTATATCAATTATGAAGGCAGTTTCTGCTTCAATAAAGCTTTGCCACTCATCATCATTACGACCATTAGCTAAATTAGGGATGGAAACAATTGATAATGAAATGCTAGTAAAATAAATAAGAGATAAGAAATTTTGACGAAAGTATGACATGTGATTGTTCCAAAAAAATAATAATGAAGTAGTTTGGTTTAATTTTTTGTTTCTATAATAAATTGATCATTTTCATGCTTGATGATTACTTCTTTGGGTTTTAGCTTACACACTTTTTCTTCCCAATCAGTAATAATTTGCACATATTGTTTGCGAGTCATTTTTAACAAAGTTGGAATTTCTTCTTCAGAATACAAATCAGAAAGCAATATGTAATTGCCGTCTTTTTCTAATGCAGTAAGATTACCGTTGGTTGAATAACCCCAATCATCGTTAAAACCCCATTCTTTAAAAGAAGAAGGATGATAACCAACATCTGTTGCTAAAAAATGTCCCAAAATAGTCATTTTTTCATTTGAGGCATCTTCATAACGATAATGTCCACTAGTAGAAATAGTTAATTTAATAAATTCCATTTAAATCCTTGCTTCTACGATAGGATAGGCTGTTGTGATTTGACCATTTTTGGTTATATACATTTCAATTTCTATGCCTTCGCTTGTAAAACCGCTAATTATATATTTTCCACCAGATTCTTTTTTGGCAATCGCTCCACTTTTTATAAAGTCGTCATATGCTTCACCTATTTTGCGAACTACTTCTTCACGTGACCAATGTTGAGGAAAAAACGTTTTATTGGGTATTCGTGAACCGTCTATCACTAAATCCGTAAGATAACATCCATTTTTTTCAATGCCTTTTTCTATAAATTGAACGGCACCACTATTTTTTACAGCACCCTTTAAATCATGGTGAAATCCTCCGATTCCCGACACTCTTCCTTTTTTAGACCATCCTAAACCTTCTAGAGTAAAAATATGCTCATATGGTAATTGGACTTTTTGATTTTTACACTCAGCAAAACCATATCTATGGTTACCAAAGACGTTTTTTAATGAATCTAATTCTTTTTTAAAGTTACCCAAGACATTAATTTTTTCACTTTCTAGCAACGTTTTACTGCTATTGATGATAGCTTTTACACTGCCACTCTTATTCATATTGTGCATAGCATCAGACATTTTTATTGTAATGCCTTCGGCTGTCACTAAAATAGGATTGTCAGCCAGATGCGTATCAAAGCCTTTTTTGAATGTACGTGCTACAGCAGTAGTGGATTTGCCAAGTTTTTCTAATACATCTAACGTGAGTTCGATCTAAGAAAATTTTAAAAAAAAATTCATTACGATATCCTTTTAAAAACAATCAAACTTAAAAAAGGGTATTGTAATGAATTTGACTACTATTTTCTACCATTGTGATGAATTTTGCAAATTTTTTGAAAAAGAGTTTCCAATCCGTGTTCTTTCTGATGGGAAAAATATTAGAAAAAGGAATGGATCTTTAAAGCTTAGTGAAACTATGACGATTGTCATTTATTATCAGCAATCTGGCTATAAAACATTCAAGGATTATTACACAAAAAGTGATGAATTAAAATCAGCGTTCCCTGGTCTTACAAGCTATAATCGTTTTGTAGAATTACAACAAAAAATTACAATGCCTTTAGCTATTTTTACAAAATTATATGCGCTTGGAAAATGTGATGGCAATTCATACATTGACAGTTTTTCACTGTCTGTAAGTCATCAAAAAAGAATATCTTCTCATAAAACCTTTAAAGGATTAGCCGCTCGAGGAAAAACAAGTGTGGGTTGGTTTTACGGATTCAAAGTTCATGTAATTATCAATGGTTGGGGAGAAATTATTGATTTTTGTATCACCTCAGGAAATGTTGTTGATAATAATACAAAAGTTATTGAAAAAATAACTGAAAAAATTCATGGAAAAGTTTATGGAGATAAAGGCTATTTGCTTAATTCAGAACTGTTTCAAAAGCTTTACTCTAAAGGCATTCATATTGTTACAAAAATTCGAAATAATATGAAAAATAAGCTTATGGATGTTAAAGATAAAATCATGTTAAAAAAACGTGGAATCATTGAGTCTGTTGGAGCAATTCTTAAGGAGGATCTTAATATTGAACATTCACGATATCGTAGTCCAAGATCATTGATTATAAATGTATTTGCAGCTTTAGCTTCTTACGGATTTCGAAAAAAAAAGCCATCAATATACAAAAAAAGCTTTTTTCTATTGACGGCTTAGATCGAACTCACGTTACATCTATCTCTTTAAGAAAATTATAAGCGGCGCCAAGGCCTTCGCAGACCATAACATCCGCCATGAATTGGCCTATAAAAACAGCGTATTGATCACCGGTCACGTCTTGTAGCGGTTCCATTATTTCGCAGAAAACATCAATGCGTTGCTGATATTCTTCTGGAGATAAATATAATTTTCCAACGGTAAGGTCTGATGTAAAATGAGCGGTATTTATTATCAGTTCAGTGAGTGTGTATGTTGTAGTGATGCCATTGTGCATTACAGCAATAGGATCATTCCATAGAGCAGCGCCTCCTTTTTTTAAAAGTGATCTGAGGTCGCAGGCAAGATGTCCCATGTTAGAAACTTGCGTAACTGGATTAAGTCCTTTGAAAAAAGCGCCAAATCCTTTCAATAATAGTTCCGATGATCGTTGTAATACTGGATGTGTGCCGCTCAAAATAGCATGTGCTAGTTGTTGCATGTCACCCAATGTACGACTAACCATTGAGAAATTAAAGATGAATGTAGGGTGATCTTTTGCTGTTCTGATAGCATCTATGGAGTTATAAACGTGTAATTCTATTTTGAGCAAATTGCTGAAGTTACAAAGACGTGCATTACCAAATATATGTTGCGCAAGATCATTCATTTCATTGGCTACTGACTCATAACTATTATTATTCTCAAGAATTTTTACAGCAGCTTGATTCACATCAATAGCCATAAAAGATTCAGCAAGTTTTATATGATCCGTTCGTGCTTCATATGTTTTATGAGCAAGTCCAACAATGTTTTTGCCAAATGATTTTTTAATGTATTCTTTTTGTGCGGTGGGGGCAGTGAGATAACGTTCTTCAAAAACTTTATTTACTTGTTTATCAAGACGAACCAGTTCTGCGTGAGCAATTGGTAAATCTTTATGCTTTATGTTGTCGATAATTGCTCGCATAGTGTTTGCAGTGCGGGATTGTTTTTCTGGTGCAGCAATATAATCAGCTCGAGATACATAACAGTTTTGCGCAGCACTTAAAACATCAAAACCGTAGTGATCAACAGTCCATTGTGTAATTTGATCGTTGTTGGTCAGATTTTTTTCTTGCGCTTGATTATGTATTTGTGTTTCAAGATTTACCATTTCTGTAATAGCTCTTTCAAGTGACGGAGCACGCCGAATGGCAGCAAGTATCATAGTAATTGGATCATGCAAAGCTTTTTCTGTTATTGCAAGACAAGCATTAGCAGTAAAATCATATTTTTTATTGTTAGGTTCTGTTGAGTTTTTGAAAAGATAAGTTTTGAAGTATGATAACACCGAAAAAGCAAAAACCAAATCACTAAAACGGTGCTATCATGAAAAAAGAGTATATCAGCGAAATGGCCTGGAGCAAAATTTTTAATTTTTTAAAACAGCAAAAAAACATTTATATAAAAGAAGAAAAGGACTGTAAAAAGTTTATAGAAGGGACATTTTGGATGGCAAGAACAGGAGCACAATGGAGAGAGTTGCCGGAAAAATATGGAAATTGGAATAGTGTGTTCAGCAGATTTAATGCTTGGTCAAAAAAACATATTTGGGAAAAATTACTCAGTTTTTGTGCAGAGGATCCCGATATGGAATATGTAATGATTGATGCCACGATAGTCCGCGCACATGCCTGTTCTGCTGGATATGATCAATTTAAAAATGAAGGACTGGGAAGAAGTAAAGGTGGTTTTACAAGTAAGATACATGCAACAGTAGATGCTTTAGGCAATCCTTTAAGATTTGTTATTACTCCTGGTCAGCGTAATGATATTACTCAGGCTGATATTTTATTAAAAGATATTTCTGAATCATATGTAATAGCGGATAAAGGATATGATTCCACTGAATTACGTTCGAAATTAATAGAAAAAAATTGTGTTCCCGTTATTCCTCCAAGATCCAATCGTAAAGAACAATATCAATATGATGAACATCTATATAAAGAGAGACATGCGATTGAATGCTTGTTTTCAAAGATAAAACACTTTAGAAGAGTGTTTGCTCGTTTTGATAAATCGGCACGAAATTTTTTATCTTTTCTTTCTTTTGTGGGAACTTGCATATGGTTACGATGAAAACTCAACAGAACCTAGTAACGATGTCAAAACATATATTTTTGCGTTGATTATAAAGAGTAGCAATATCACCTTTTTGTTGTAATAAAATGCATTTTTCTTTGTAATGTTGAATGGATTGTTGTTCTTGTTCAGTGGCATAGACAGCAATATAATCTTGACGAGAAAAAAGATCTTGTTCGGCGATCCTTATTATATCCTCTCCGATAATGGAATGTATAAATCTTTCTTCCATATAGTTGTAAAACAAGGGCACTAAAAATTGATATTCACGGTCATACGGGAATAAAGCGTGTAATGTATTAAGAGCTGCATAGGCAGTGCTCGGATCAGCATAAAGAATCTGCTCGAGTAATTGTGTTATTTCTCCAGATATTGATTTGTCGATAAAAATTATCTCTTTTGGAACAAATTTAAAATTTTTTCTCCCAACAACATCTTTAGTGCGGCATTCTAAGGTGTTTTTTTTAAGGAGTTGTAATTGTTTTTGAACAGTAGGGAGTTTTAATGCAGTAATAATATCATTACTATTATTAATTTTAAAATTAACAGTTATTGGACTTATAGCAGCAGAAGATATTTTTTTGTTATGTATTTGTCGGTTATATTCTCTTGCTATTTTGTCTAGTTTAGTTATTTCTAGATTGCTGAAATTTGTAGATTTGTTTTGTGCTATTTGATTTTCATATATTTCTTGTTTTCGTGTATCGTTAAGTTGATCTTCTGAAAACTTTTTTTTCCAATCATCATCATACGAAGATGTTGTTGAATTGGAGTTGTTATTATCTTGAGAAGGTGACTCTACAGATGTTGATTTTGCATCATCACGATATACGTAGACATCTTCTCTCACTTCCACTTCGAGTGTCTCTTTATTTATACAAACCCCAGTATATGTATCATAATTGTCATGATTAGTAACAGACAATGCATGAGTATGAGTAGTTTTATCACATGTATGTCCATTGGAAGACGAATTGCCAAGATCAAATGACTGGCGTCCAGTAGATGTAGTAGATTCGCTTGTTGAAGTAAATCCAGCATCCTCAACGTTCCAATCATTAAAGCCTACAATAGTAATTTTAGCATATGTTGTAGAGCATATAAGTAATGTAATGATTGCATGCGATATGTGTTTTTTTATTGGTAATATCATAATTGTTTAGTGTGTTTTAAGGAGTGCATGAGAATATTGTATTAAAAATTTTGATTCTTTTATAAAGATAAGCACATTTACTGCAACAGAAAGAGGTACGCCCCATTTCTTTATTTTTTCATATATTTTTTCTGTCATATTTTCTTGTAATACTTCTGCTTCATCGTGTAATTGATTAAGCGCTTGCTGAAAGTGAGTGCGAGTTAACACAATAGGGACTTCAGTTTTGACACTGTCTTGTCCTGAATAGTAAAACATTTTTGCACTATCAATAATCAGTTGCACATCGCGTAAAGAGCAATTTTGTATGTGCTGTAACATGTGAGTGATAAATTCATCAGTTACTGAATCATCAAGTGTGACTGATTGGTCATGCGTGATGCTATTGATAAAAGTTTGAATTTTTTGATTGTTATTAAGCAGTGGCATTTTAATAATTTTTCCAGAAAATCGGCTTTTTATTTCTGGTGGCAATTTAGTGACATCGTTTGCTGTGCCAATAATAATAATGTTAGGGTTTTCTTTTTCAATTTTATCTAAAGCAAGCCAAAATGCGGCAGCACTTTGGGAGTCATCTGATTGGCTATTGGTATGATGTTCAAACAATTTATGCAGTTCATCAATGATAATTACCTTGGGTAATCTATTTTGAGTATGTTCTTGTAGGCATTTTTCTATATTATTAGATGTTTGATTTCTAAAATGGCCGAGTAATGAGGTTGCAGGAATAAATACTACTGGGTAGTTAAGCATATGTGCTATTGCGTATGCCAGTGTTGTTTTTCCTGTTCCTGGTTGCCCTACCAAAATAAATCGATGAAAAGAGGGTACAAGATCTATTTTGTGCGATGCATTTTTATTATGTTGAGATGATTGCAAATAAGTGAAAATTCCTTTTAATAAAGCAGGTGCATTATCTATTGAAGATTCTAAAAGCCATTGTGGTATTTTTATTGGTAGTGGTTCTATTGAATGAGGTTGTTTTGAATTTTGAGTTGAGAGCTGTTCTTGCTCCAGTGGTTTTGCTTTTTCAAAAAAATCTGGATAGCGGTCTTTAAGAATAGCATAACCTTCTGGTCCAGTGCCAATGTAAGTAAATGTTAATATAACTTTTCCTTCGATAGCCATTTTATCTTGTAATACTACATTTCTTTCGACGTGTCTTTTTTCTGGTCGGGATTGTTCTGTCTGTGTAATAACTGGAATTTCATCTTTGTATAAAGGCTTCAATGGAGGTAAATCATTTATAGATTTTTGAGAATCATTTTTGTTTGAAATGGCAGGTTTTTTTAATGACTTAGGTTTACTGAATAATAAAGAACTTGAAGCAATAATAAGTGTTATAAATATAAATTTTTTCATTGTTTTGTCTTTCTTTGCCAAGGCCATTTTTTTCTTTCTTCTTCAGCTTCTTTTTCAATGATAGTTTCTTTTTCACGAGTTTTTTTCATCATGTCATTATAAAGTTTTTTTTGTTCATCTGAGATAAGAGAATATTCTTTTTTGATACCATCTTTATAATGGGTATAATGTAAGTTAAGACCACTTTTTACATCGTTACCTGTATATACATCGCTGTTTGGGTTTGCGGATGCTTGTATTATTTGTTGTTGAACAAAATGTATTTGTTGCATGTCCATATTTTCTTTGTGATGACGGTTTTGTCGTTCTTCATCAGTTTCTTCTTCAAGATTGTAATTTGACTCCATTTTTTGTCTTAGGTATTGATCGGTTGCATAAGTGATAGCAGCTTGTTTAATAATTAAAGGTGAGGATGGGGTTGTTTGATTTATTTTGCTTGTTCTGCATATTACTTTTGAGATATTTTCTAAATCACGCCCAGAAGAATCTCCCATTTTTTCTACTTCTTGAATCAGAAAGTCATCAGTTACTTCTTTATCGAGCATGGTATGTGGGTTTGTTAAATAATCACGAAGAAATTGCATTTTAATTGTGGAATCGGTCATGAGTGGGAATTTTATGCAATCAGGAAGAATTCTATTTTTGTATGGTTTGGGTAGTTTGTTGATACGATTCATAGTTCCAATAAAAAAGAAATCTTTGTTGCCACTTTGTTGATCAAGAAACATCCATAATGCTTTTGATGTTGCATCTGTATCATGATGTTTACTTTCACTGTTTTCTAGCAATAGATTGAGCTCATCAATAATCAAAATGGTTGGTTTTTTTGAAGCTTTAATCGCATCAAGCTCTCTTTCAAGTCGCATAGCTGTGTGATTACGCTGTTCTCCGAGTAGAGAAGTACTTGATATAATTTTATATTCCCAACCATGTTCAATCATTTTGTGTGCAATAGCTTTAGCCATTGTTGTTTTACCTGAACCAGGTTCGCCAACAAATATTGCTGATCGGTAATCTTCATTAAGAGGGAAAAAAGTAGGGTTTTGTAAATGGTTAACAATGAACCGCGCTTCTTTTGGAGAAGATTTGAATACTAAGCTCATTTTTTTCATATCGAGCTCAGTAAAAGCAAGTGATTGTGTAGCGGACAGAGTTGTTTCTTGTTGTTGCGGGTAATGGTGATGATGGTGTTGATGATAATGATTATGTTGTTGCGCGCTAAGAGCATTGTGGATTAGTTCTAATATATCTGATTCGTCGAATGGTTTTATAGGAGGAGGAGAATTGTCTACTGCTAATGAACTGTTAAAAAGACACAATGATAGGAAAATAATTCCATAGTTATATGGCATGTGGTTACTCCGAAAAAAAACATTATGAAACACTGTTGTTTTTTCATTGTAATGAATTTTTTGTAATAAACAAATTTTTTATAAAATGTTGGTTGATGAGAGTGATTGTTCAGATAGGATTTATCGGCAACTTCAAAATGGTGAAGCAATAACATAGTTAATTATATTGTGTTGAAATAAAAAAATCTCTTTTTATGGTAATTCATAAAGAGGGATTTTTTAAATATTTTTTACCTTTAATCTTTTCAGGTAATAAATCATCCGTTGTATATTTTTGGTAATTTTTCCCATACCCCAACTCTTTCATTAATGGCGTAGGTGCATTGCGGATATTCATAGGAATAGGTAAATTACCAAACTGTTTAACATCAGAAGTTGCGGCAAGATATGCATAATATGAAGATCTATCTTTTTGAGCTTGAGATAAATAACAAACACCGTGAGCTAAATTAATGGCACATTCTGGATAGCCGATAATTTCCACTGCTCTGAAAACATTATTTGCTATTGTTAACGCATAAGGATCTGCTAATCCAATATCTTCTGAAGCAAAGATAACCATACGTCTTGCGATAAATTTAGGATCTTCTCCCGCTTCTATCATTCGTGTTAAATAATATAATGCTGCATCAGGCTGGCTAGCACGCATTGATTTTATAAAAGCAGAGATAGTATTGTAATGTTCCTCTGCTTTTTTATCATAGCGTAAAAAACTGTTCTGTATTGTATTTTGAAGATTTTCTAGGGTAATTTTTTTATAGAGTGCGTACGTGTTTTCAATGACGTTTAATGCTTGGCGCGCATCACCATTTGCCATTGAAGTAATCCAATCTGAAGCCTCTTCATTTATTGCAATATCTGTTCGTTGAATAATCTGTTTCATGTCATCAGCAGATAATTCTTTTAAGACAAAAACGCGACATCGTGAAAGAAGCGCTGGTATAACTTCAAAGCTGGGATTCTCTGTTGTTGCGCCAATAAGAATCAATTCTCCTGATTCAACATATGGTAATAAAAAATCTTGTTGTGCTTTAGTAAACCGATGTATTTCATCCAAAAACAGTACTTTTATACTAGTATCGTTTTTTTTGATAATTTGCTTAATATCATCTTTTCCAGCCGATACAGCTGAAAATTCATAAAAAGAGGCTTGGATAGCGTTGGCATATATTCGGGCCAATGTGGTTTTTCCAACACCTGGAGGACCCCATAAAATAAAGCTAAAAATATGTTGTTTTTCAATAGCTATGCGTAAAGGTTTTTCTGGACCAACTAAATGGTGTTGGCCAATAAATTCATCCAAAGATAAGGGTCTGATTTTTGTAGCCAAAGGCTCATGAAAGTGATTTTTTGCCATGATAATTCTCCTATAATTAATAATATAGATATTGACAAAAATGTCAATATCATTAATTACAGAATGAATTAATATATAGATTGGTCGGCATATTATCAAATTGTCCAGGAAGCACCTGGACAAGTACAAATTTTATCGAGCAACGAAGATTAAGCAGTTAATTATTATTCATTGTTATATGTAACAGGAAATCGTTTTTCTACAAAGGCTGTCATGCCTGTTTTTTGATCTTTACGAGCGAATGTAGCATTGAAAAGATTGCGTTCAATTTTTAAACCTGAAGAAAGAGGGGCTTCAAACGCTTGATGTATCGCTTCGATAACATCCATGCAGGCAGGAAGAGAATATGATGCTATTTCATGTGCTATTTTTAATGCTTCTTCTTATAACATATCATCTGGCACAATGTAGCTTACAAGTCCTGCTTTTTCAGCTTCTTGCGCGTCCATTTTTCGACCAGTTAAGCAATAATACATTGCTTTTCCTTTTCCTATAGAACGAGGTAAAAACTGAGTTCCTCCTCCTCCAGGGATGGTTGCTAATGTAATTTCGGGTTGAGAAAACTGAGCATTTTGGCTAGCAATAATAAAATTACAATGTTGAGCAAGTTCACATCCGCCACCTAAGGCTTGGCCTGCAACAGCAGCAAAAATTGGTTTGCGAAAATTACGTATTGTTTCCCATCCTGTTGAAAGGAAATTACGATTATATGCATCCATATAATTTTTGTTGTGCATTTCTTTTATATTGGCTCCAGCAGAGAAAAATTTTTGAGAGCCTGTTAGAATCACGCAATGAATTTCTTTATCTTTTTCACATTGCTTTAAGATGAAATCTAAATTTTGCATAACGTCTTCGCTCAGCGCATTAACGGGAGGGTTATTGAGTTTGATCATGCCCACTTTATTAATTTTATTGAAAAGGAGAAATTTATATTTTGTTGATGCGAGCATAGCTTTGATAGAAATGGTGGTTGATGCCAAATTTAATAGAGTTACAATGGTAATGATATGTAATTTTGTAATCTTGGATAACATACTCAAGCTCCTTTATTTTGATTTTTTTTGATCGATGATAGTGTAGCAGAAGGGGAAGGGGATTGTTATATGAAAAACTTGATTGGTTCGCAATTTTGCTGCGAATTTCTATTGTGAAATATTATAAAATTATAAGAATGTTTATAAAACCATTGTTTTTTACCCCCCCCATCTGATATTGTTATAATTGAAATAAATATTGTTAGTTTTCAAAAAAGGGGTGTTTTTATGAAGAAGTTATGTTTATTGTCGGGGATGATGGCATTTAGCTTGGTTGTTAACGCGGATATTACTAATAATCAAGGAAATCTCAAAACCCCAGGGAATATTACAGAAGAAGAACGTCAGAAAATAGAACAAGTTCAATGGGGTAAAATTACACGTCAAGAAGAACTTGCTCGTCCAGCAACTTATAAAATGCTTGATTCGTTAATTAGGCCGCTATCTGTATCAGGCCTCAGAGAAGAAGAGGTGGTTGACTGGACAACTGTTTTTGCAATTCTTGATTCAATGCGAGGAGTTATTGATGTTAACGAATACTGTACTCCGCTTCGCAATACATTGCTTGGATTGGCAGCAGAAGAGGAAAATATACCAGTGATAAGGATATTATGTGAAAAATATAATGCCAATCCTTATCGAGCATGTTATCAGGGAGCTCCATCTCCATTAGATCAAAAGGTACCCAATGCTAGAGTGCGTGATGTGTTACGTTACTATGCTAGGAATTTTTAAATAAAAAAGATTTTGGTAAATATATAAGAAGAGTTGTTTTTTTAACAAGATGTAGTTTGAAAAAAAATTAAGATAAAGTATTGTTAGTAGGATCCCTTTTTATGGTAATTCATAAAGAGGGATCTTTTTGTTTTTAAACTAATGCTTTGATAATTTTTAAAATCTTAAACTTTTTTAAAATTTTGTAGAGTATGATGATAATTCTTTGGAGAAGAATCAAAAGTTCCCAGAAATCTATTTTTGTATCTTGTTGATTATGTTTATCATTTTCGCAGCATGATATGTTGAATTCACGTGTAGAATGTACCATTGTTTTCCTATTTCAAAAAGTGGTTAGTTGAATAAAAGAAAGTAATTACCATCGATGTTTTTATGTACGCACTGTTTATGTTTCCTTATCTTTTTGATTGTATTAATTTTACTATTATTATTTCTTCTGTTTCTACAAACTGTTTTCTGGTATCATAGCAAATTATTATCAACTGTAAAGAAGAGGTTTTGTTATATAAAGTAAAAATAATTTTTTTGATTTGTTACACTAATGTAATATTCATTTTTTTTAAGGAGCATCATGGCTGCAGTTAATTATAATCATATCGTTGGTTTATTTTGTATCATTATTGGTATTGTGGTAATAGCGGTTGCACTGGGAGATTTATTGGTTCGTGTTTTGGTTGCGCTTGCAGCGTTATCGTTAATTAATTACGGGTTACGTTTGCGTGGGTTGCCACCATTACAGTTGTTATTACCATTGCTTGCAAGTCGTAGTGGTAGAGGACGTTGGTTTAATCAGTGGAGATAAATACATGAGTGATATCATTGTTTTGTACGCAGGGCATTGCCTGCGTATTTTTATATTGTTGATTGGTGGGATACCTTGTGTTTTTTGGATGAGTAAAATATTGGCTGCATTGTGTGCTAAACACTTTTCTCAACATGCTGGTGTTTTGGTTGGTAGAGTTATTTTTTATGGTGGGTTGTTGTTGGTGTTCGTAACGCTATTGCAAGAATTAGGTTTTAATGTTGTTGCATTGCTGGGAGCTGCAGGGGTTCTTGGTGTTGCGATAGGTTTTGCATCGCAGACAGCCGTTTCTAATATTATTAGCGGCTTTTTTTTATTGCTTGAACGTCCATTTTCTGTTGGTGACATTATCAAATGTGGTGATGTGTATGGATATGTTGAATCAATAGATTTACTTTCTGTGCATGTGCGTACATCCGATAATAAATTGGTGCGTTTACCCAATGAGATTGCGCTTAAACAATCACTCAGTAATCTCACCTATTATCCAATAAAAAGAATAGATTGTATTGTATCAATGCCATACAGTGTTGATGTTGAAGATGCAAAAAAGCAGATACAAACTGTTGTTGCGCATAATGCTTTATTTTTAAAAGATCCTGCAGCGGTTGTGATGGTGAATAAATTAGCAATGCATGATTTTGATACTGAGATTAAAATCTTTTTGATGGTACGTGTATGGGTTGCAACGGAAAATTTTTTATCAGCACCAGCTGTTCTGATGCAGCAATTAAAAAATCAATTTGATACAGAGGATGTTGTTATAACAGTTGTACAAAGTAATAATTAGCTATAGCCAATGTATTGCAATTTTTTTATGCAATGTGTTTGAATACTATTCATATTACTATTTTATCCCAAAAACAGGAGTGATGACAATGGCAGAAAAAAAAGTCATGTATTAGAAGCGGTTGGTTTTGCTTTTAAAGAATTGATTGAACATGTGCGTCTTTTTGTGATGGTACTTTTATCTGGAATGGTAAGTATTCTCATAGTTGGTGGGTTACTTGCATTACTCAACAAAAGTTTTATTCAAGCTCTTTTTTCTTCACAAGCATTGCAAGACTATCAAGCATGTGTTGGTTATGAGTGTGCAGCAGTTGCATACAAATCAGGTGCAACTTTGATGAGTATGGTATCGGCTAATCTGTTTTCAGTACTTATTTCAGCAGTAGTGATTATGCTTTTTTTTGTTGGTCTTGATTTAGGATTCAAAAAAATTGCACTTAATATCCACGATCGTCATGAAAGTTCTGTAAAAGATCTTTTTGCTTCTTTCAGCTTAGCACCTAAAGCACTTGTTGGGTGGGTATTATACGCATTAATGGTATGGATTGGTTGGATCTTTTTTGTATTACCAGGATTTATTGCATTATTACGTTTTGCATTTTTCCCTTATTTTATAGTTGATAAACATGCTGGTCCTATTCATGCACTCAAAATGAGTTGGGCAATGACCAAAGATCATGTATGGGATATATTTGCACTTTGGGTAGTCATTAAAATTATAGCATATCTTGGCTTTGCAAGTGGTATTGGTATTGCTCTTATTTGGCCAATATCAACACTTGCGTATGCATCATATTATCGTCAGTTTGTTGCAAAAAAATAATTTTTTTTACAGACGTCGCCTGAATTTTTTTTCAATTTCATGCAATGATAACAGCCATCCGGTTGGCCTTCCATGTGGGCAGGAAAATCGGTTGGCTGTTTTTTCTAGATCACGTAACAGTTGTTCCATTTTTTCTTGTGTGAGCGTATCACCTGCTTTGACTGCAGCTTTGCATGCCATTTGTGCTTGTAGTTTATTGTTCACCATTTTTTTGAGTTCTTGTTGATCAAGCGTGCTGCTCTCTGTAATCCATACAACTGCTGTTTTAATAATATCATCAAGTGATTGATCTTTAAGATGCACCGGGAGTGATTCTATTTTTAATTGATTACTTGCGCACTGTTCAATAATAATGCCGTTATCAGTAAAAATATCCAAATGTGGTGTTATGATTGCAATATCTTGTGGTGATAATGTGATGATATGAGGGAACAGTAATTGCACCGTTGCAACTTCTGTAAAACGTTGTGAAAACAGTTCGTATAAAATACGTTCGTGTGCTGCGTGTTGATCTACTAAAAAAAGGCCATCTTCTTTTTCTACAAGAATGTATGTTGTGTTGTATTGGCCGATGAGGCGGTAGGCGGTTGTTGGTTTTGGGGTGGTTGTGCTATACAAAGAAGTATTAATTTCATTTATTTCGAGCGCTCGAAGATATCCTTTTGCCCCAATTTCCACTCCGTTCCAATCGGGATCCCCATCGGAAGGAACTGAAGATGGGGTTAAACGAGCGCGGGAAGTTGCAGATGAAGATGGATGTAAAATATTTTCTTTTTCGTTCATATGGTTCGACAAGCTCACCACGAACGGTAGAGAATTTTCTACAGCATTAAGCATTTCATTAGATGTATTTAGTCCGTTCGCATTGAGCCTGTCGAAATGAGCGAACGGTGTATCAAAATCAAAAGACCTTAATTCTTGTGGCCTTGCAGAATACTGCTCAGCAGATTTAAATGTAATATCCCTTTTGAGGTGCTGAGATAAATTCTGTTCAAGTGTATTTTTAACAGCTTGTTGCAACGCTTGCTCAATGCGCCGCGGGTGCAAAAATTTTACTTCTTCTTTGCGTGGATGAATATTAATATCAACTTCATGGGGTGCAACTGTAATATGAATCACTGCAGCAGGATAGCGGCCAGCAGGAATAACATTTGCATATCCTTTAACAAATGCATTACTCAGATGTTGATTTTTAACCCAACGTTTATTAACAAACAAGTAAATACTACTTCTATCATAGCGATAATATTGATGATCAGAGATGATACCTGAGATTGTAAAATCTTTTTCTGTTGTATGCAGTTCTAAAAGATGGGTGTTTGCTTCCCAAATTTGGAGAGTGCGATTTTTCAAATCGTTTGTTATAGGAAAATTAAAAACTTGTTTACCCTCAGAAAACAGTAAAAAATGAATGTGAGGATAATCAAAACAAAATGCATTAAACAGCAATTGAATTGCGCGCCATTCCGTTTGTGTTGTTTTTAAAAATTTTTTACGTGCAGGAACATTATAAAATAAATTATTAATACTCAAATCAGTTCCGGTTGCACATGCAACAGAAGTTGTTTCTATAATGTTGCCGGCATCAACAACAACTTTGGTCCCTTCAAGAGATTGTTCTTCTTTGGTGATGAGTATTATCTGGCTCACGGATGCAATACTTGCAAGTGCTTCTCCGCGAAAACCAAATGTATCAATTGTTTCCAATTGACTTACGTGCGTAATTTTACTTGTTGCATGACGATCAAAACAGAGTTGTGCATCAATTGTATCCATGCCGCAGCCGTTATCAACAATACGAATTAATTGTTTGCCGGCATCTTCAACGTATATTGCTATGCGCGTTGCTCCAGCATCAATCGCATTTTCAACCAATTCTTTAATAATATTTGCAGGACGTTCAACTACCTCTCCGGCTGCAATTTTCTGTGCTTCATGTGGTGGGAGTTGTTTGATTTTTGCCATGGTAGTAGAATTTTTTTCTAAAAATAAGTAATTAAATAACTGTTTTTTCAGTATATCATGTATTGCCAAGAACAGTACAAAATAAAAATATCCTCTGATGCAAAATTGTTTCAGAGGATATTGAACTATTTTTTATCATTTTGTGCAAAAACAAGTGCTTTGCAATATGTACCGAGTGCTAACATTGTGCCTCCTGGATGTAAACAGATTGAGGAAAGAGGTTTTTTCTTATAGAAGCGGTCTACGCCATTGAATTGATCTATAGTAACAGGGATTTTTGTGTCAGTTATTTTTTTGCTATATTCGTTATAGATCTGAATTGTGTCTCCTGGTGTTTCTACAGTTACAATTTCATTGTTATCATTGATCACAACAGATGAAATATAACGATTATCGCGCTTAAAGCAGAAACGTTTTACTTTTTCTTTTGTTCTCATATCAAATAGGCGCACTTTATTGAGAGAAGCGGTAATTATTGTTGTATCATGTGTATTAAAACATACTGAGATAGGTTGATCTTGGTGGTGAATGCTGAAAAGTCTTTTGTCTTCAACGAGATCAAATAAACGTACTGTATGGTCTGCTGCTACAGCTAATTTATTGCCATAACGATTAAATTTAACAGCAGATACTATATCTTTATTTTCAAAAGAACATGTTTCATTTGGGACAAATTCAGAAAATTTTATGTTGTTTGGTTTAGCAACATTGGTGACACGTGCCATTGTGTCATCAGATCCAGTAGCAACCAGATTGTGATGCATGGAAATTGCTCGAGTGATTTGATTATGATTATCAAAAGATTGGGATTCTTTATGTGTGTCGAATTTAAACAGATGTGATTTAAAGTCGCCAGAAGTTGTAGCTAAGATATTACCATTGTCTAACAGATCGACGGCACGAACTTGACCTACTTGCTCGAACGTTCTTATAATCTCCCATTCATTTTTTTCCATGCAATTGAGTGATGCGGCAGCAACAAGAGGGAACAATAATATACGCATGTGGTTCATGAGAATCCTTTTTTATGAAATAGATTTTTTAAGATCTCATATTGTGTAGCATATATTGCTGTAATAAACAACAGGATAGCTTACTTTTTCACCGGGCAACTGGCGTTTAGTTTTATTGTGATGAATTTATCTTTTGGACATGGCTGTTCTTTTGATGATCTACGAACTCTTGCTTGTTCAAAGTTTTGATTTGACTGAGCAAAGTCTTGAGCAAGTTGTTTCTTTACAGGACGTTGGATATGTGCTTGCTGAGCCAGTGCAGCTTCAAGTTTTGCCATATTTTCTTGTTCTTGTTTTATTTCTATTGCTTTATACCGAGCACTTACTTCCCTGTCGTATTTTTCCCATGCTTCTGGGTTTGCTTTTCTTGCCTCTGCTTCGTGCCGAGCAGCTGTTTGTTCTCTTGTTTCTTTGTTTTTTTTTATAGTTCTTTCTTCTTGATACATTGCTTTAAGTTCATGTGGATAATGATATAATTCTCGACCAAATCCAAACATACCAAACGCATTGCAAGAAACAGTGAGTATACTTGTATAAAAAATATATTTCATGATATTCATATAAATTGCCTTTTCTAAAAAAATGTAGCCTTGTGATAACAATTTACTACAAACTGAAATGGTTGGCAAATATATAGTATTCATTTGAAAGGAATTTCAGATAGGTTAAGCTGATACAAGAAAAATAAGATTTTTTATTCATTGAATATGAGAAGATATGAAAAATGTAACCATTATTCTTTTTGGTGCAACGGGAGATCTGAGTAAGCGTAAGATTTTACCAGCGTTGTACCAATTGTTTGTTAAAAATAAGTTAGAAAAGGTGATTATTGTAGGAGCTGCTTTTGATGATGTAACTTCTGATCAGATGATTGATGCAGCAAAACCATTTGTTCAAGATAAAGATGAAACAATTTGGAGTGGGTTGCGCGCGATAAGTTATTATAAAAAAATTGATTTTACCAAACCAGCTGATTTTGAATCATTGCGTGCTTTTGTTCAAGAATGTGAACTAAAGCATAAAATGGTGCCAAGTCGTCTTTTTTACGCAGCAACAGCGGCTGATTTTTTTTGTCCTATTACGCATAACAGTGCTGAAGTTGGTTTGTTGCAGAGAAAGAATACGCATGATCAAGTTTGGCATAGAATTGTGTATGAAAAACCATTTGGCCATGATCTGCAGTCAGCGCACACAATTAATGAATGTATTAAAAACTGTATAGATGAATCACAAGTCTATCGTATTGATCATTATCTGACTAAAGAAGTTGTCAGCAATATTGCCATGATCCGTTTCACCAACTGTGTACTGGAGCCACTGTGGTCAAACAGATACATTGATCAAGTACAAATTGTTTTGAGTGAAAGTGTGGGGCTTGAAGGGCGTGGTATCTATTATGATGCGTATGGTGCATTGCGTGATGTGGTTCAAAATCACATGCTTGAGCTGCTTGCATTAATATGTATGGAATCTCCAGAAAAACTGACCGGAGATTATATTCGTGCAGAGCGTGTAAAAGTGTTAGAAAAAGTAAAATTTATTGATGGTATTTTAGGACAATATGATGGTTACACAGATGAACCACATGTTAAAAAAGATTCACATACTGATACCTATGCATCATTAAAACTTGCGATTGATACACCACGTTGGGTTGGTGTTCCTTTCTATTTAAAAACTGGTAAATGTCTGGATAAAAAAGAAACTATTATTCATATTAAATTTAAACAAGTTGATTGTTTATTAATGCGTGGATGCCCAACAGATTCCAATTGGTTGACCATACAAATAGCTCCTGAAGCAACCTTTGTATTAACATTGAATGTTAAAAAACCTAATACCGCTGATACAATGATGCCGGTGGGTATGGAGTTTTGCCATTCATGTCTTTTTGGAGTGCAAACGCCAGAAGCATATGAGGTATTGCTTGATGAAGTTGCACGCGGCGAACAATCAATTTCTGTACGATTTGATGAGATTGAACATGCATGGAAACTCATTGACGTTATCGAACAGCAAAAATTACCGCTGTTTACCTATGAAAAGAAATCAAAAGGTCCGCAAGAAGAACAACAGTTTACACAAAAGCATGGAATGAGGTGGAGATCATGAATATCGCAATGATAGGGCTTGGTAGAATGGGTGAATCTCTTGCGTATCGTGCAACACAAGCAGGATTTACCGTATTTGGTTTTGATGTGAGTGCTGATAGTTGCGCAGTTGCAGCACAAGATGGTGTGCAGATTGTTGCAAGCATTACTGATTTTAAAGATAAAGATATTCATGTTTTTTGGCTTATGGTGCCGCAAGGAGAACTTGTTGATAAAGTGATTGCTCAATTGCGTTCTATTCTTGCATCAGGTGACATTATTATTGATGGCGGCAATAGCAAATTCAGTGATTCTATGCGCCGTGCACAAGAGCTTGCATTGCAAGATGTTTATTTTATAGATTGTGGAACATCGGGTGGAATTCATGGGCGTGAACATGGATTTTGTTTGATGGTTGGTGGTGACAAAAAAGCATACGAGACTATTGAACCTCTTTGTAAAGCTGTTGCAGCGCCAGGTGGATATGCATATGTTGGCCCTTCTGGAGCAGGGCACTATGTTAAGATGGTACATAACGGCATTGAGTATGGACTGTTGCAAGCGTATGCTGAAGGATTTCATGTACTCAAAAGTGGGCAATTTAAAGATGTTTCTTTAGATTTAGAAAAAATCGCAACATTGTGGAGCCATGGTTCGGTAATTCGTTCTTGGATTTTAGAACTTGTTGAAGACATTATGAAAGAAGATCCAAGTTTAAATGATATTAAAGGTAATGTTGCTTCTACTGGAATGGGCAAGTGGACTGTTGAAGAGGCTCATGCAACACATATTCCCGTATCAGTTATTGAAGAATCATTACGCGTACGTGAATGGTCAGAAAAAACTGGCGGTAATTATGCAACGAAAATTGTTGCTATGTTACGTAACAAATTTGGTGGGCATGCGGTTACCTCATCTTCAGTTCCTTCCGATGGGGGCTCCAAATTGGAGTAAGATAAGTTTGATTATTACCCCGCTCGTCCTGAGTGTTTTACGTAGTGAAACGTAGTAAAATGTATCGAAGGATGCGATATAAGAAAGATTTAGATTATTATTTTTTTCGCATACCCTTCGATACATTTTTGCTTTCGCAAAAACACTCAGGGCGAGCGGGAAGAGGCAATAATTGTAAAAATAAAAAGGAAAATAATGAACGTAATTGATATTAGTTGGCCAATCAGCAAAGCAACAACCGGATACAAAGATAGATCAATTGTTGGTATTGATGAAATAAAAAATTTTAATCGTGATGGTGCACGTGAAACAGCGTTGCACGTGAGTTCTCACACGGGCACGCATGTTGATGCACCGTCACATTTTTTAAGAGATGGTAAAACAATTGATGAAATGCACTTAGACCGTTTAATTGGTGATTGTGTTGTTCTTGATATGACAACATGCGCAGAACGCATTACGCGTGATTGTCTGATTGCGCATGATAATGATATTGTTGAAGGTGGCATTGTATTGTTTCGTACATCAAACAGTGATTTGAATCCAACGGATAAGTTCAGCCCGCACTTTGTGTATCTTGAAGCAAGTGGGGCAATTTATTTAGCTGAAAAAAAAGTAAAAGCTGTTGGCATTGATTATCTTGGTATTGAGCATAGTCAACCTGGTCATCCAACGCATGAAAATTTGATGCATGCAGATGTAGCCATTATTGAAGGGTTACGTTTGGGGCATGTTGCTGCTGGTAAATATCTGTTTGTATGTTTGCCGCTGAATGTGATTGGCACCGAAGCTGCGCCTGCGCGTGCAATTCTTATGGCTAAGTAATAGATGTATAAAAAAAGCCTCTAAAATCTAGAGGCTCTTTTTTTCCGTGATAATTTTTCTTTTTGTTTCATAAGTGCGTACATAGTTATCATTTCTTCACAATGTTTTTTGTGATTGATAATTTTTTTGTGACCGAAAACGCATCTATTTTGTATTCCAATACGAGCATTATGAATATTTATTGATGCAGCGTGTATATCTGCTTCTCTTTCCTGTATTGAGGTTAATTCAGGTTTATGGGATCGGTCATACGATGAATTACATAATGATACCATACTTTGTATAGAAGAATGTTCTAATAAAATATGCTGTAATTCATGATGATATGTAAAATTTTGCGAATCATTTGAATGTTTGGATAACTCATTATAGATTCTTATTCTTGGTTTTACAACGCAATGATCATAAAAATAGGATCCACTTTTTGCACTAGCGAGTAACCCAGACTGTTCTGAAGATGTTATATATTCTAAATCTATATTGTTTGGATGGATCTGCATTTCTGACATGGCGTCTGTTAGCTGTTGATACATAGATGAAGGGATATTGGGATCATGATTTTTATGAGAATAAGAGTTTTTACGTAACTCTTGTTTGACGAAAGCTCTTTTTTTATCAATTTCTTGCTGTAAAGAGTCGTATGGTTTATTTGTAAGAGACGCGAGTTCTGTGAGTCCCTCTTTATAGACATTATTTTTTAAGACATTTATTTCACGGTCTACAGAAGTTATTGTGGTTAACTGTTTAATTCTTGCACTTTCCTTATCTTCTTGTGATTTGTTTACGTTTTTAACAGCTGGCTTAAGTAGAGAGGTAAGCATAGCCATGTTTGATGAGAAAACAAAAAAGAAAGGTATGATAAGAGCGTTTAAATAATATTTATTTTGAGTCATTTGAAATTTCTCCAGATACAATAATTCTATGTTTTTAGCCTATCATATCTATATAAAATGTCAAATAGAAATCTTTAGCCCCAAGTTTGCTTACTCTGCAGCAATTCTACAATCTGTTCACCAAATTGCTGCGCGCCAGATGGGTCAGTTGCGGTGATAACATTAGATTCCACAACTACTTTTTCTTCTGGAAGGTAAACAACGCCATTTTCTGCGAATATAGCATTCAATAAACCATCATCATTCCATCCGGTTGCATATTTGTCCCTCAGTACACCAGATTTGGCGAGTATGCGGGTTGCAATGCAAATTGCCCCAATTGGTTTGTGTTGCAGCGCAGCTTCCTGCAGAATTTTATAACTGGTGTTGTTATCCAGATGTTCGAGCGTTCCAGGTCCACCAATAAAAAAGATTCCTTGATAGTCATTCACTCTTATCTGACTGAGGGTGATATCAACGTGAACTTTTGATCCATCTTTTGCAATTGCTTTATCAGATACATCACTTGCGGTAACAACGGTAAAACCAGCATCGGTGAGCATTTTTTTTGTTACGCCATATTCAATCTGTTGAAACCCTTTTGATGCAATGACAAGTAATACAGTTATTTCATTCATGAATATTTCCTTTTTTTTATGATGAAAATGTTTGAGCATCAATGATTCCATTAACGCATAAAGTTTTATATGTCGCATCATAATAAGATACAGGTTTATTTGGTGATGGTTCAATAGAAAGTCTGCATGTTGGGTCATTACTGAGTTGTTTTTTGTATGAAATAGATTTGATAGTGCCATTATTGGCAAGTATTGTTTTTTTGAGCATAACATATGATCGCCATGCAAAGGGTGGAATTCTTCCTTGCCATGCAGGGATATACAGATTTTTAATATACATTTTTGTTGCAAGAAATTGAATGGCATCAAGAATGCGTTTATTAAATTTGCATATTACCAAATGATCAATCTGCATGGATCCTGTTTGTTTTATAATTTCAGGCATTAATGTGTAAGAGATGAAGGCTTCATAATTAGGGCGTGATGATATATAACCAGGATCAATCATAGTAAGTGTATTGTGATGATTAATGAGCGTAACATTCCCTTTGTTGCATGCAATAGTTGTTATTGGATTGTGTGAGTAAGGAAATAGTTTAAGTGCACCGCATGTGATAACAATGAGTAATGCAAGTGATACGGTACGAGTTTTAAGCGTACTGATTTTTTTACTATGCACAATAGCCAATGCAATCAAAGGAAGGGATAAGAGAATTATCACTGGAGGTTTGCAAAAACCAATTAACCATGCACGCTGTTCCAGATTAAGACACGCAAGCCATATTGTTGTGATATGCTCTAAGCACCAAATAAAGAATGTGTTGGGTATATATAAAAGTTCTAAGAAAAAAATAAGTGATGATACTAATAAAAAACAGGTTAAAAATGGACCAAAAAGTAATGTGCTGATGGGGGTTAATAAAGAGATAGGTAATCCCCAACCGATTAAAAAAGGCAGAGAAATGAATGATATAAATAGTTGGAGTTGAATACTTTTAAGGAATGATTGGTACCATTGTGCGATTTTTTTCATCATAATTATTGACTAGTATATCATATATTGATTTTAAAAACAGGAGTGCATTAGTATGACAATAAGATGAATAAAATTGTATAAAAAAAAGGGGGCATTATGAAACTTTTTCATAATAATGGACATGATCATTCTGAGCAAAATAATGAGCGCCATTGGTCAAAAAAAATGAGACAATATTGGCGTAGGTTGTATAGATCAGATAAATGCACCAGTATGTCTCATGGCAGTTATGATATTATAAGATGTATGTCATGGGCACGAGGTGAAAATTGGCGTCGTACTCATCCAAAAAGTTTGAATAAGCATCATAAATAGTAGTATCAATATTAACTTGATGTTTTAAAGCTGCCCTATAAGCTGTTAAATATTGAGCAATTGATATGTAATGGTAGAAGGATATCTTATGAAACATCATTTTTTTTGTTTATTATTGATTTCTTCTTTTTTTATCTACGCTATGCAACCTGAAAAGCATACTGTAACGAAAAGTCAGGTTGTATATAGTTTCGTTAATTTTAATAATCATATGAGGCAGTATTATCCGCATGCATTTGATACAAAAAAGTTCGGGTGGTTCATAGATGACATCAGGGCAATGAAAATGCATGAATTTGAAAATAATAAGGAAGAGTTACTGAATAAGTTACTATTTTTAAACAGTTGTGTTGATCAAAATACATATATTTTTGATATGAAGAAGTGTTTTAATTTTTAATAAAAGTAAGCAATGAAGCAATTACAGAGTCTTATCGAATTTATAGAATATAAAGCGTACTTGTTGCGTTGTTGGTCAGTAAAGTTACCTGCACAAGCAGGGTCAGGTCATACAACATCGTGTTTATCCGCAGCAGACATTGTTGCGGTACTTTTTTTTTATGCCATGCGTTATGATCCTTACAATTATAATAATCCTGATAATGATCGTTTTATTTTATCAAAAGGTCACGCAGCACCTTTGTTATATGCAGCGTGGTGTGAATTAGGTTTAGTTTCTGATAAAGAAATGCTTTCTTACAGAAAATTTGGTTCATCGTTAGAAGGGCACCCAACACGGCGCTTTAAATACGCAGAAACAGCAACAGGTTCATTAGGAATTGGATTATCTGTTGGTGTGGGTGAGGCGCTCTGCGCTAAACTTGATAAACGTGATTTTCGTACCTATGTTTTGATGGGTGATAGTGAATCATCAGAAGGTAGTGTGTGGGAAGCTGTGCAACTAGCAGAGCATTATAAACTTGATAATTTGATTGCATTTGTTGATGTTAATAATCTTGGTCAGAGCACGGAAACAATGCTTGATTATAAGATTAAACAATATGTTGAACGTTTTTCTGCATTTGGTTGGCATGTTTTTAGTGTTGACGGTCACAATGTACAAAGTTTAATGGAAGTTATTGATCAAGCGCATACTGTTGTTGGCAAACCAGTGATGATTATTGCAAAAACGGTTAAAGGGTATGGCATTGATTTTGCTGCAGGATTGCAAGGGTTTCATGGTAAAGCGTTTACGCAAGATAAAGAAAAACAAGCTCTTGATGATTTAAAGAAAAATTTCCCGCAAGCTGCACACTATAACAATAATTATGATTGGCAACCAAAACATCCACAACCAGACGCATTGGCATACAGCGGTGCTACAACAATTGTGATTATGGAAAAACCTGAATATAAAAAAGGTGAGATGATTGCAACGCGCAAAGCATACGGCACAGCGCTTGCATTGCTTGGTGATATTTGTGACGCTGTGGTGAGCCTTGATGCAGAAGTGAAAAATTCAACGTATGCAGAAATTTTTGAAGCTGTGCATCCTGAAAGATTTTTCCAATGCTTTATTGCTGAACAAAATATGGTAGGAATGGGAGTCGGTTTTGATTGTCGTGGTAGAATTCCATTTATTTCTACGTTCAGTTCATTTTTTTCCCGTGCACATGATCAAATCAGAATGGCTGCAATTGGTAATGCAGCTTTGCGTTTGGTTGGTTCACATTGTGGAGTATCAATTGGGCAAGATGGGCCATCGCAAATGGGATTAGAAGATATTGCGATTATGCGTTGTTTGCCTGAATCTGTTGTGTTATATCCGTGCGATGCAGTCAGTACACATAAACTTGTTGAACAAATGGCTCGCTACAGTGGCGGCATCAGTTATTTGCGTACAACGCGCATGGAAACTCCTGTGTTATATGATAACGATGAACAGTTTCCCATTGGTGGTTGCAAAGTGCTGCGTAAATCTGACAAAGATGTTGCATGTATTGTAGGGGCTGGAGTGACACTGCATGAAGCCCTTAAGGCGTATGATTTTTTAGTTAAACAAAACATTTTTGTCTCCGTCATTGATCTGTATTCAATTAAGCCGCTCGATGCGGCTACGCTTCTTTCTGTTGCGCATCAATCTGGTAATATTATTATTACGGTGGAAGATCATTATCCTGAAGGTGGTATTGGTGAGGCCGTGATGAGTGCATTATGCAATGAAAATATTACAATTCATGCTCTTGCGGTATATCATTTACCCCGCTCGGGTTCGCCTGCGGAGTTGTTGGCTTTTGAAAATATTGATGCAGCTGCGATTGTTAAGACTGTACAAAGAATATAAATAGGAACGTGTGGGGTAAAAGTATGTGTGATGTTGTTATAGATTCAATTAACGAACATCTTTATACAGTAAAAATTCCCAATAAAAAAACATTAAAAGCTATTGCGAATATTGAGGCTGGCAAAGATTTAGTTAAGACAGAAGGCATAGAAGACCTTTTGAAAAAACTTGGTCTTTAATATGTTAGTGCCTATTTATGAGAAACGTTTTTTGAAAGAAGTTCAAAGTTTGTTTTTTAACTTATGTAGCTCATCGATTTCTACTAATTGTGCATAATGTTTTAAAAAGAGATGATTTGGATAATAGCTTGTATTCCGTTTATTTCTCATTATTGCTGCCCATGCAGCATCTTTGTGTAGAATTTCCGCTTGTCTTTCATGAATAGTGTCTAACTTTTTAAAATATTTGCTATGTATAATATCTTCCTTCTGTGCTGCGGTAAGATATTTTATTTCCATAGCTAAGATATTGTAACTCTCATGGTGTTGTGAAGCAAGATGCGCCAGCTCATGTCCAAATGTAGCAAGTTGTTCGTTATAAGACATTTCGCAAAATTGAGGATAAAGAGTTATGGCGGGATGATGAACAATATCATTTTTGTTTATGATTAATGTATCGTTTTCACATTGGTAATTTACCGCTAATCCTGATGCAGCAGCAACATGACCGTGAGGGCTTGGAGAATGGGATAATTTTAATTCCACTGCTGTGGGATGAATGTTCATCTGTTTGCAAAGAGCTACAATTTCCGTTGATGTTGATTCTAAAGTATCACATTGTTTTTCATGAGGTTGCGATAAATATTGTTTTTGAAAGTCTCTATATTGGCTGATGATTGAATTAATTATGTGTTGATCTTTATCGGTAATATTGAAATCTTTGTAAATTGCATTAACAGTGTTTATTTCATCACGTTTTATATTTTCTGTAATCTGATTAAGGCGACAATCAATTTTATTTAAAACTATCTTTTTTTTGCCGGTAAGTTGAGTAAGTTTTGCGATAGTATGTGATATCAATTGTGCCGTTTTATTAACTGCGTATACACCAGCATTGTAAATTGCTGGTTTTTCAATTGATTTGTATAGTTTTTCCTGAGCTGTATCAGCTATGTTGCATGCTGAAGAAAATACAAGAGTGAGAGAGATAAAAGTCTGTATTGTAATAATTTTTTTCATGTGGTACCCATTATTCTTTATTGCTCAAGAGCACGTCTTTATTAGTATTCGGACGTACTTGAGAAACTGCTGGTTTTTTGACGAATAAATGCGGCAGCGGTTGTTGCCAAAATTTTGATATTTTGATTTGAGGCATTGCTGTAGGACGAGGATTTTGTTTAGCCTGCTCCAAATAGGCAATCATTTTATGTGTTTCGTCAATTTCGCTTAATTGCAAGTAATGTTCACCATATAACATATTTGGATAATATTCATTAGATCGACTTGCCCTCATTATTGAAGCGCACTCTGCATCTCTGAGAGATGGAAAAACTTCTGCTTGACGTTCATGGGTTTGGCGAAGTTGCTGATAACTTTGTGATTTAGTAAGAGTGTTGTTTTTTGTATTTATAAAGGATGATATAACATTTTGGGTTATGCTATGACCATTTATTATATGTTCAGCTTCATGGATTGTAATAGCTTTTATTTGAGGATCATTGATGCTTTTTGGATGAAATGTAATTTGAGCTGGTTTTATTATTCGAAAGAAGGTTTTTCCTGAAAATGTTGTTGTATTCATTGAAACACTTTCACCTGAGGCTACAGCATTATATGGAAAATCATTGCTTTGGACTATATTTATGCTTTCAATGGTCATGCCATTTTGTGCCAATTGTTTTTTAATTATATCAATAGGTTCTGCAAGTTGAGGATCGTGAATTACATTCGTGTTTGGTTGACGTAAGAAATTTGTGTGAGCGTAATGATATTCTTTTAGTTTGTTGTTGGCTTCTTTTATCTGTTCATCATTAAGACCATTTTTTTTAAAAATCGTATTAATTTGATTTTGTTCTGTTTCGCGAAGATTTTGTTCCATTTTTTTGAGTTTGTTTTGATGCGCTTGTATAAATTTATCCGGGTGTGTTGATTGGATTGGTTTTTGTATTACTTGTTTTACACCAAGTGCTATATCAATTGTTTTTGTGGTGAAGGGATAAGATATTGCATCTTTAATATGTTGCATCAATGATGGTGGTTCCATGGTATGGAGGGCAAAAGGAAGAATGAGAGTAAAAATCGCTGGAAATATGATTGTTTTTTTCATTTTTATACCTTTTTATTATAAATTCTGTGAGTAATTACAGTCTATTGAATGTTATCATAATGATACACTATATATTACAGGTTGTAAAAAGGTATGGTGATGTGACGATCTGGACGTGATTTTGTCTTATTTGGTCTTATAGGGGGTAAAAATTGCTATTTTCAAGCCATCCGCGAACTTTCCAGAGCATATTAATATAGGCCAAATGGTAGAAATGCTCTTCATAAAGATGATCAGGATAATACATTCTTGCACGTTTTGTTTTTAAACATTGAGCTATCTTTGGATCTTTGATGGCGGCGAGTATTTCTGCTTGCGCTTCATGAATTTGTGCAAGTGTATGATATTCAGGGGTTTGTTTGAACTCGCTGTTTTTAATATTGTAATAATGACTCAGATATGCACTCAGAATAGATGTTGTTAAAGTATGGTTTTGAATGACGTGTTCTATTTCATGTGCACAGGTACTCATAATATTAATTTGAGATGTTTCAGTGAGCATGCAGGGGAATATTTCAATTTTTGCAGGTTTATGAGTGTATGAAATAAAATTTTGTTCTGATTGATTTGAAGTGAAAATTGTTATTCCGCTGACTGCTTGCGCTATGGTCATTGGATTTTCATCAATTATCTTTTGGTCGGTTACCATCTTTATATGAATACTGTGTGGATTAATTCCATTGTGTTGCAACAGAGTAATGAGTGTTTCAAGAATATGAGCAGGAACATTTTGATCATGAATTACATCTGGATTTTTTTTGGTTAAATGTTTTGTGTAAATGGTTTTCATGCGATGCACGTCAGCTATATATTTTTGCCATATTTCATTACTGACGTTGTATTTTGCTTTGATTGCAAGAAGTGCTTTTTGTTCTACTGCAAGAAGTTCTGTTCCAAATGCTTCAAGCTGTTTTTGAATTGAATCGATTTTGTCAGCTTTATTATTGGTATTGGTATAACAAAGATCTAAAATGCCAAGTTTTTGGATGTATTCATCAATATATGCACAATTTTTAATGTAATCTACCCCAGTGCCCGTGTTGAATTTCATAAGGCATGGAGGCATTTGTATTGGGGATAATCTGCAGGTTTGCAGCGCAAAAAGCAAGGCGATTGCCCTGAATAAGATATGTATATTATTGTTTTTCATATATATAAGCATACCAAATATATACAATTTGTCGATTTGCGCATTGGATGGTTATTTGTTATATACGCACAGCAACTTGTGCTTAGAGATAGTGTTATTTGCCAGAGTTTCTTCATGCCAAGAATCGAGTTTTTGTAAAATAGTAGGTAGAAGAGCAACAAATTTTGTGCTTGAAAACTTAGTATGGGAGATAGGAAGGTCATTTATTTTAACTTTAGCCTGGGTAAGATGGCTATAGGTTGGAAAGACACGGCTAGAAAAAGGCATCAGTGTGTAATGATATTTATGATGTTTATGAGGGCATTCATACTTGGTACAGAGTCGTCTCAATTGTGGTGCTATAATTTGCACCAGATCAAAGCTTGAATAAAGTGAATAGACATGATTGAACATAGGTGTGCAAATCAAGTGCTTTGTTCTTTCTTGTACTGGACATGCAAGGAGTATGAGTGATTTAATAGTTGGGTGATGAGCTTGCTCTTCGGAGCCTTGGCGAAGTAGGGGTTTTATTTTTGCCATACTGAGTGCAACGTTGCCGCCGTGGCTGTGAGCGATGATTCTAATAATTGGTTTTTTCCCATATTTTTTTTCATAAGCTTCACTCAAACTTATGATCTCTTTATGTAACACTTCAGCAGCTTTTTCTCTTTCTTGCTGTTTTAATTTTCCCGACCAACCAAAAACATAAAATTCTTCAAGAGGAAAATGCTCTGGATCATGGTTTGCAATAGTTTCAGCAATTTCACGGAAGTGATGCTTTTCAGGAAATGCATTGATGTGAAGCATGCATGCCTGTTCACCAAAGATTTTGTGATATGAAGGGGTGTAAATGATGAGTGTACCGTGTACCCAGATGGTAATAGGAGGAGATTCATGAGTTTCTGTGATGTTATGTGCTGGAGGTATGTCAATGTGGAGTTTTTGTCGATCAACATGTCTGCGATGAATACATCCTGGTAAAGATATGAGTAAGAAAAGAAGTAACTGACATCGAATAGGATTGTGTTTTCCCATTATATACCTTGTTATACCCTAAGTCATGAAAAAATACTTTTCGCGCTCGTCCTGAGCCTGTCGAAGGATATCTTTTAGTGCGCTTTAATCCTTTTGCCCCAATTTTCACTTCGTTTCAATCGGGGTCCCCATCAAGAGAATTCGAAGATGGGGTGAGCTGATGAGCGCACTAAAATACTTTGGTATCAATTATTGTTTAGGTATATGAAAAAAAAGGTAGGGATGTCAATTATAGTTCAATAATAATGTCGTGATCTTTGTGAGAAGAGCAGTTACCGCCATTATCAAAGATTGTATCGAGTTGATTGATGATGGCAGGGAGTTGACGTACAAATGGAAGCAAGCCAAATTCAACGTGGAACAGTCCACGACTTCTTTTAATATAATTGACTGTGTTAAGAGCTTTAATAAGGCCCTTGAGTGCAAATTTATCTATTGCATGATCATCAGCGTTCCATAGTGGATATTTTTTCCAACGAATCAAAGCTTGTGCCATTTTTGGATGGGCATCAAAATGACGTGCAGAAAGGAGCGGGCGTGTAATTTTTTGTTTGCGATGATGCAAACCTTGTGGATCGGCAATTTGAATCATATCAGTGTGCGAGTGTAGTGAATAAATACGTTCAAAAATATTTGAACTGATTAAGTGATTGGTGTGATTTTGAACAGGGCAGGCGAGTAATACAGCTTTTGCTATTTTGAGTTCAAAACCGTCAGGATCAATAATTTCTGCCAAATGGAGAATGACGTTGCCACCATGGCTATGAGAAATAAGAATAATTTCTGGGGTACAGCCGTATATTTCTAGGTAAGTGACTACCAATTCCTTGAGAGCACAAAAAAGATCCTGAGCAGCAATTTTACGCGCATTCAGATCAAGATTACCTGACCAGCCAAAAGTATAAAAATGCTCAGTGTTAAAATGTGCTGGATCAGCAATTGCAAGAGCTTGAGCACGTAAAGATGGATAATGGTACGTATCTGGCTGACTGAATTTATGTAACCCTTTGGTATCATCAGAAAGAAGGAGGGTTATATTTTTGGTCATTTTTGCAAGAAAAGGAGGCAAATCTGGCTTTGTACCATGAACCCATACGGTAACAATAGGAGCTTTAGGAGGTTCCGGTGGTGGTGGTGTAAAGAACATAATTTTTCCTCTTATAAAAAATAAAGACAAAATTATTATAGCATAATTTTGTCTTTTGGTAAAAAAACTTAAAGTTAAAGGTTATTTATTGTGCTCTTTAATGACGGCTGCAATATAAGGACAGTCTGTATAATATTCTTCAGGATTACCATAAACAGGATGATTTTCATCTGTGAGTATGTCAGACGTCAAATGGCCAATAAGTTCTGCTTTTTGCGTTTCAGAATTTTTGTTGATAAAAAAACTGTTCCCATAACCACTTGTATGATAATTATAACCTGATTCGTATCTTTTTTGTTGATTTGGGAATCTGGAGCTAATGTAGATTTTGTCAGCTTTATAAGATTTAGTCTTGATTGTAATAGTATCGCCAAATTTGATTCTGGAACCTTTACCAATAATTATATGGATCAGTGAATTTTGAATACCATGAATATAGAGAGCAACGAGTGCAGCATTACCCGCATCATTCATGCCAAGACGTTTGTGTTCAGGCTCTCCATTTTTATTAAAATTTGGTGAGAACCGTATGCCTTGGTTAGGATGGATAGTTTTTGTTGAATCATCTGATTTGTAATCGTTCTTGTTGCTGATTTTTGTTTTATCAGAGATATCAATACGTGTAGAAAAGTTGGCATCTTTTGGTAATTTATTAATGATCGTGATATGTCGTTTTTGCGGAGTATCAAGGTTGCGATTTCTTATTTCTATTTCTTGTTCCATTGCACAAGATAGTGTAGGAATAATAGTGCTGAGTGCGAGAGCATAATATTTCATCAAAATCCTTTTTTTAGTGATTATTATGTATGATCCATTCATTAATAACGGCAATTGTATTTTGAGCTATGTCTTTTTCCGATTGTGTTCCATCAACAGTAATAAGCTTAACATGTTTTGCGGGAATTGTTCCAAATTCAGCTGGATCAAGCTTAGTGAGGTTGAATTTTTTTGCAGATTGAGTCAAAAGAGTTTTTCTTGGGCTTTCGAGACTGCTAAAATAGGCTTGTTGAGCTTGTGGACAAAAATCTTTTTTAAAGTTTTCACTGTCCTGGTATTGTTCATATATCTCTTCAAAGCCAGCAGCAACTTTTTCTAAGAATGATTTTTTTTCAAAAGCAGACACAGCTTCGTTGCGTTGCTGAATACGTTTTAGTGCTGTTTTAATAGGAATTTTTACAAAAACAGTCAGATCTGGTTGTCTGTTGTTCATAGCCCATGCATTGATCAATTTAATCTTATCTTTATCAAGACCTCTTCCATATCCTTGATAAGCCAACGATGAATCAGCAAGACGATCGGAGATAATAAGATAATTTTGTTTAAGAAGTGGTTCTATTATTTTGGAAAAATGTTCTGCACGATCAGCAGCAAAAAGAAGAAATTCAGTTTTTGAATCAAGGGGTGTTGCTTGAGTTTGTACTATTTCACGTATTTTTTTTCCAACTTCCGTGTCGCCAGGTTCTTTTGTTAATTTTACATGACTGTATTTTTGTTGTAATGCGTTATAAAGGTGATTAGCAAGCGTTGATTTTCCTGAGCCATCGATCCCTTCTATGGCGATAAGAATTCCACGGGTGAGTTGCATTTTTTCAGGTTCCATTGCATGAGAAAGTATAGATAGCGCCAGAGTTGCTGAGATTATCATATATTTCATAATTGATCCTAGAAAGTACTTTATTTTAATGTATTTCTTCTTACAACTTTTAATGTTCTTGAAAGTCTTTTGGGCTGTTCAGCGTTATGGGATGAAATTCTTAATGTGTTATCATCATAGGTAATGTCAACTATGTCGCCAAATTTTGTTTCTGAAATACCTCCAATGACAAGTTTTTTGTGTTGACAGTTTTTCTCTTCTGGGCGTGTTGTATAGATATCAACAATAGCTCCTCTTTTGGAATGCTCTTCTTTAAGACAGAATGGTTCAGTATATGGGGAGAAAGTGAATTCTACTTTTTTGTGTAAAGGCATGTGAGAACGTATGCCGTCTTTATCTAAGTCTCCTATTGCCATCCACAATGCGAAGTTGCTGTTATTGATTAATGTGACAGAAGGTTTTCCTTCAGCCGCATCTTTTATACGACCGAGCATTTCTTTGTAATATGAATCCATTCCAATGATTGAGTGTGTTGATGTTGCGATGAGACTTGTAAGGAACATAAGATATTTCATAGAAAATCCCTGTATAAAAATTGTGTATGTAAAAATAGTAATAAATACCTAATTACACACGTATTGTACAGGGATATTTTATATTTTACAAATTTCGTAACATGTTTCGTGTGATAATAATTTCAGTAATTTCTTGAGTAATATCTTCACCCAATTCATTGAGATATTCTTGTAGTGCTGTTTCACTGTTGAGATCAATGTTTCTGTGCGCAAATTTTTCCACAATAATAGTCATAAGGCCGTGAATCATATTTGCTATTGATAGCCCAACATTATGATGATTATGAGGATCTTGCACAATGGTGCAGACACCACCCATAACTTGCGCAACATTAGAGACAATTGCTTGTTTTTGTTCTTGTGATAAAGCTGGGCGTGGTGTTTTTGGTGGCTTTTCTTTTTTTGGTCTTTTGGCAATGATTGGTGTTGCGATGAGAGTGAGAATGAGAAAGGTTTTGAGGGCTCGCTTCATAAACTTCTCCTGTGTTTTTGCTCATCATAAAAATGAGTGCAGGAGAAGTTCAATAATTTAGATATATAATGAATTACTGCCACAGCTTGTGGCAGTAATTTGTAAGTTAAGAAAAAGCTTGTATTCTAAAGATATTTTTTGAATAAACTTAAACTATTTTTCAACCGAACAGATTAAGATTTCGCCGATAACTTTTTTAGATTCACTTTCTTCAATAATAATTGCTTGCCGTTCTATGGGATGTCGTTTGATAGTGAAAAATGTTGATGGTTTTTCTATTGGGAGTTGTACTATGCTAGAAGGCCAACCGTTAGGAAATACGAGAGTTTGATTTGATTTTTCGTTTTCGTGTATCAAGAAAGTTTTTGTTTTTTCCTTTTTTACATAAGGATAAGGTGATTTGTCTGTAAGCAGATTTGGATTAGGTACGTTAAGGAAAGCTTTACAGAAAAGCTCATTTTTTATAGTTACTTTGTAAAATGGTTCGCTAGCACTGAGTATGCATGATGATAAAACTGTTGCGATTAAAAATTGTGTTTTTGTGGAGATCATATTTTTCCTAAAGATGAGGTTAATACTATCACCTAGTTTTATTTTCCCGCGCTCGTCCTGAGCTTGTCGAAGGATATCCTTGAGCGCATTTTTATAGTGATAATAAAATATAATAAACTTTGTATTGCTAAGCAATGATTAAAAGGAAAACATTTTTGACTAAAAAAGAATAAGCGCGCTCAAAAGATACCCTTCGACAGGCTCAGGGCGAGCGCGGAAAGATCGAAAATAATTTGTGCCACCGTTTGTGGCAGTTTTATAAACTTAGAAAAAATGGTTATTTTTTATAGACATGAACAAATTGTACATGCAGAGGCGTTGCTTTTTGGACTTGGAATAAAAATCCACGATACATAACTTCTTCATCTTTTTGTGGAATATGCTGCAACAATTCAGTTAAGAATCCCGCAAGAGAAACGGCACCTTCAGAAACAAAAGCAATTCCTAAGAAATTACTTAAATTTTCGAGTGTAATTGTTGCATCCACAAGCCATTCACCTTCTCCCATTGGCATAATTTTACCGATGGTTGATTCATGCTCATCGCTGATTTCTCCAACAATCTCTTCAATAAGGTCTTCAAGAGTTACAAGACCGGTGAGTTGATTTTCTTCATTCATTACCATAGCAATATGCAGTTGTTTTTCTCTGAATTTGCCTAACAGTTCAATAACAGGCATTGTTTCTGGAACAAACATAATAGGACGAATAATTTCACGCAGTTTTTTCTGTTCACCTTTGGAAAGCATAAAGAAAAGATCTTTTTGGTGAACCATGCCAATGATGTTACTGAAATCATTTTCATATACAGGAATTCGTGTATATGCATGTTTGCTAAAGAATTCGCAGACCGTTGTTATAGGTGTATTAACTTCCAGTGAGATAATTTTTTCACTTGGTCGCATCACTTCTTTAACAGGAATGTTGCCAAGTTGGAAAACGTTTTGGAGCATTTCCCGTTTTTCTAGTTCAAGCATCCCTTTTTCGTGGATGTAGTTAATCAAAAACTGAATTTCTCGTTCAGAAGCAATCCATTGAGAAGAGTTTTCAATTGCCTCTTTTCCACCCATTCTATACATAACGTAGTCAGAAAATTTTACGATGCTGATAACAAATGGATAGAGCGTAAAATAAATGCAATTGATAAGCCAAAGTACAGATTTAAATGCTTGATCACTGCGGATACGAGCAAAGCTTTTTGGTAAAATTTCCCCAAAAATAACAATACCCAAAGAAGCAAAAGTAATGCCGACGGTAAAACCAAAACCACCTGAAAAACCAAGATGCGTAAAGATAGTACTCATGATAAATGTTGCAAGGGATGCTGCAGTAACATCAATAAAGCTGTTTGCTACAAGAATAGTAATAAGAACACGTTGCGGTGTTCTTTCTAAGGTTTGCAATAATGGAAGATATTGCGTTGTTGTTTGAGAAAGCTCTTTAAGCCTAAAAAGACGCAAAGCTGTTATGCTTGTTTCCAAGAAGGAAAGCGTTGCACGGAACATGAGTGCAATGCACAGACAAATAAAAGGTGTAACAAGGTCACTAAGCTGGTAAGGTTCCATAATATAACAACTCTTTCTTTATATTAATCTTCGTCTATCTCTTCACTATCATCAAACGATACATCATCATCTTGAGCATCGTCTTCATCGCCATCATTAAAGTTTTCTTTATCATCCAATTCTTTCTCGAAAAACGCAAGGAGTCTCTTGCTTCGGGAAGGATGACGCAGTTTTCGTAAGGCTTTTACTTCAATTTGTCTGATACGTTCACGCGTTACTGAGAAATCTTTACCAACTTCTTCGAGTGTATGTTCTGATGCAACATCAATACCAAAACGCATTTTGAGGACTTTTTCTTCACGTGGAGTTAATGTTTTAAGAACTTCGCGGACACGGTCTTTAAGATCTGAGTTTGCAACAGTGTCAGCTGGTGAAGACTCTTTTTCATTTTCGATAAAGTCTTTAATGTATGCATCTTCACTATCGCCAACAGGTGTTTCAAGCGAGATTGGTTCTTTGGAAATCTTGATGATATTTTTAATCTTTTTCTCATCAAGATTAAGTTCTTTTGCTAATTCAGCGTATGAAGGTTCGCGACCATTTTCTTGAATAAATGTTCGTTTGATTTTATTAATTTTATTGAGCGTTTCTACCATGTGCACAGGAACACGGATGGTACGTGATTGGTCAGCAATTGCACGAGTAATCGCTTGACGGATCCACCAGGTAGCATAGGTGGAAAATTTATAACCACGTTCAAATTCAAACTTTTCAACCGCTTTCATCAATCCAATATTACCTTCTTGAATAAGATCTAAGAAAGTGTAAACCACGATTGACGTATTTTTTAGCAATATTAACCACAAGACGTAAGTTTGCTTTGGCAAGATTGTCTTTTGCTATTTTATCTTGTTTTTGACCAAGAATAAGCTGGTTGTAATAATTTAAAATAAGATGCTTTGGTAGACCAATTTCCACTTCAAGCTTTTTAAGTGTTTTTGTTGCCGCACGCATTGTTGATTCAAGCTCTTCCTTTTCAACTTTTTGTTCTGGTGTTAATGAAGGAAGATCTGTGTATCCTTTTAATTGAGCGGTACTTTCTTGCGCGGTAATCTCTTTTTCATGGAACTTAGCAATATATTTTTCGATTCTTTTACAAAACTTTTTGATCAGCTTGTTAGAAAATCGTATGGTGCGGATTGTTTCACCAATTTTTTCTTTATTGCTTTTCACCGCATCAAGCATCTCTTTTTTCTTTTTAGGATCAGCAAGTTGACTGCGGTAGGAGTGATAAATTTTTTCTTCGTTATCAATTAAGTCGCTGACTTCATGAATCGTTTTAAGTAGCGCTTTTTTTTCTTCTTCAACTTTTGGAATGTTTTCTTCATCAAATTCAGAAAATTGAATAAAGTCTTTTAAGTTAAGAATATTTTTTTCAAGTTTTTCCCCCATCTGAACAAGTTCTTTGTGAAGGAATGGGAAATGAGAAATAGCTTCAATGCTGTTGTTTTTACTTTGAGAGATCTGATCAGCAATTGTAGTTTCTGTTTTTTTATTTAATAGAGGTATTTTCCCAATGTCACGCAAGTAAGATTTAACGCTATCAGCAACAGAAGATTCAGTATCACGCTTAATGGTGCCTTCTTCTTCCTCTTCTTCTTCGTCTTCTTCCTCTTCTTCTTCAAATTCTCCAGATTCGATGCCGAAGGTGTCGATTTTTGATTTAAGTTTAAGGCGAGAAGGTTCAATCTCTTCGAATTCATCTTTCTTAAGATCTTCAGTTTCCATCTCTTCTTGTGTGATAAGTTCAACGTTTTCTTTCTCAAGAATACGCAAAATATCAGTAACTTCCGCATCTGTTACGTTGTTTTTATCACTAAATGCAATCAGTTCTTCATAACTCAATAAACCACTGAGTTTGCATTTCTCAATAAATTCTTCAATGATTTCTTTGTGTAAATCAATGTTAGTCGTTGTTTTTTTGACTGTTTTTTTAGGAGCAGCAGCAGGTTTAGTTTTGGTCATTGTTATTCCCCACCTATTTACTTATATGTGTTAGAGATTATCTGAATGCGGTGCTGAAATGAGTTTATTTTGTAACTCCATTAAATCACGCAATATCAGTGATATTTTATCTGCATTGCCTTCTTGTTTTGCTCGTGCTAGCTGTAGTTTGATGTCTCGTACGATTATTTTCCACTGTTGCTTTTGTAATTGCTCAAGAAGCTTATCAAATGCAGTGCCATCTACGATTTCATTATTTTCAAGGAGTAATTTGCTAATATACTGTTTTTCGTATTCATTCAGTGTATCAAAAAAAAGACTAAAGGTAACCTTTTCAGTTTTTTCTTGGTTTTCCTTTAGCTTAATCAGAATATCTTTGAGGGGTGATGGGAGGTATTTTATCAGACGAACCCTTATTTCCTCCTGCAACAGTTCCATATTGTTCATTATAGCACAAAAGATACGTTTTTCTAGCAAGGAGATAGTCTCTTCTCGCTCGTCCTGCGTGTCCGAAGAAGCCTTGCCTGCGCTTTGAAGCCTTGGCGAAAGAGGGGCGGAGTCGGAATCAGTTCTTCGCTCCAGCTCCTCCTTGAGCGATTCAAAGGGGATATCAAAGGTCTTGGCAGCTTTTTGGAGTAAAATATCTTTTTTGAGTGGATCAGAGATAGCAGCAATCACTTCCAGAAATGATCGTGTTATTTGGATTTTTTGATTGAGTGGTTTACTGATAAAGTTTTGCCCGAGTGAATCAATAAAGAAGAAAAAGATATCTTGTGCGTTATTGATCAGATTTTGCATGTCCCCATTTTTGGCAAAGAATGATGCAGGATCATCTCCGTTGGGAAGTTGTAGAACTTTCAGTTCCAGGTTAACCTGCCAGCACAGTTCAGTAAGTCGTAAAACTGCTTGTTTGCCTGCTGCATCACCATCATAAACTATGTATATATGCTCTGCGTACCGCGCAAGTTGTTTAAGGTGTTCAATGGTACAGGCGGTGCCTAAAGTTGCAACAGTATTCGGGATGCCTTGTTGAGTCATTGCCATGCAATCGGTATAACCTTCTACAAGAAAGATTTTTCCTGTTTCTTGAATGCTTTTTTTTGCTTTATCAAGATTAAAAAGTAACGAGCCTTTGATAAAATATTCATTTTCACGAGAGTTGTAATATTTTGGACGAGTATCATGATCTTTAAAAATACGTCCACCAAATCCACAATGCCGGCCGAGTAAATCTTTAATGGGGAAAATAAGGCGTTCTTCAAAAGGGGAGTAGAGTGTTGTGCGGCCTTCAGCCAAAATGTGCGCATCAATCAGATCGCGGGGTAATATTGATTGCTGTTTCATTGCATAGAGCAAATCGCTGATGCTTGCATTGCCACTTGGGAAATAACCCAGGGTAAAATAATTAAAACTGTCTTGCCCAAAGCCGCGCTTGTTGAAATACGCTTGCGCTGATGGATTTTTGAGTAGTTGTTCATGGCACCAGAGCGCGACTGCTTTGCAGATGGCAAAATAATGATTTTTTTCCTCAGTATGCTTTTCTGAAAGCTCAAAAGAGATGTTTTGTGGCAGTTCAATACTATATTTTTCTGCCAACAGTTTTGCGGCATCTTTTTGTGAGCAGTTTTCAATCTTTGCGATAAATGATATCGCATCGCCAGAAATGTGGCATCCAAAGCAGTAAAAGATATCTTTGTCTGGGCTTACGGTGAATGATGCAGTTTTTTCATGATGAAAAGGGCAGGTGCCTTTGTGGTATCCACCAGCTCGTCTGAGGGTCACGTATTCACTGACAACATCGAGGATTGCGACACGGGCTTTGATGAAGGTAAATAAATTCATATTTTTTGCTTAATCTATAATGATTTGTGTTAATTATTAGTGTAGCGAGTCGTTAATGATAAGCAATAAACATTTTTTTATCTTTTCAACATTTCAAGAAATATCTGCGTAATTATTGTTCTAATATCATCAGGCAAAACAGTGTTATCAACAGGATAATTTTTGAGCAGCCAATGCAGCAAAGTAGTTCTCTCTTTTGCATCATCTTGATACACAACGTTAAAAGGAACTGGTACGTGAAAACATTTATTATACAAAGTAATCAACGCATATTTGCCATAGCAATCAAAAGAGAGAGATGATGGATTGTTTTTTATCGTAAAATCAATCGAATCATCGTCTATTTTTGTAATGATGTTTTCTTTTTTTATTGTGGTAAAAGTATCGTTTTTTTTGGTTTCTAGATATTTGATGAATATTTGTTTATCAGGCTTATCTTCCCTACAGCTATTTTCTAATATTATTGCGATATATGCACTATTTGGATGGAATGCCATATTGATGATTCTATTTTGTTCTGAGAAATGAATGGCACTAAGACATTCCCAGACATCCTCACTTATTTTTTTAACTTTTTTGTTCGGACTCACATCAACAATACTACAACCACTTTCACCGTTTATAACAGCATGATTATTTGTTAAAAAGAATGCTTGGCGTGGATTTTTTATAGCAGTAATTTCTTGCAGATTTGGTTTTTCTTTTTCCATCGCCAAGCATGGGAGTGCAATGGAAAGTGTGATTAATAGGTGTAGATTGTGTTTCATATGTTCGTTATCTTTTTAACATTTCAAGAAACGTCTGCGTAATTTTCCGTGTAACATCATTTGGCAAAATCTGATGATTTTTGAGTAGCCAATAGAGAAAAATTCTTTCTTGTTCATCAGTCCTGCATCTAATACCAACAGGAACGGGTATAAGTAAACATCTGTTTTCTGAGATGATCATGAGATTTTTGAGATCAGGTGAGAAAGATATGGAATAATTCGCTGGTTTATCTTCTTTTTTATCTTCTGTTGTTGTAAACCATGAAAGCATATTTGTAAGCGAGAATTGAGTGTTATTAGAATTATTGGTATTAAGAGTATTATCTGTTTCGGGTAATAAAGTACTGATTATTATGTCTTCGTTTTTAACATCCCAATAGTATACATTTTTTACACCTTCTTTATCAGATAAGGCTGCTATGATTGAATCTTTTGGATGAAATGTAATTGCTTGAGTAGTTATTTTATTATCTTTGCTTGCCAAGTATTCTCGCTTGTTGGTCTTCATATCTATGATAAAGAAAACTTCTGGATTATAACATGCAAGTAGAGATCCATCAGAGTTGAATTCGCCGTTTGTATTTTTTCCATTAAAAGAGAAATAATTTTGATCGGGGTATCGTTCAAGAAGTACATCGTTTGTGTCTATATATGTTATCTTTCCACTATTGCTATGTATCAGATATACACGTTCTTTTTGTGTTGGATGACATATAATATTTTTTACAATTGCGCTTTCATTAATCTTTTCTTCATAAGCAATAATGCTATCTATTATGGTTTCATCTATAGGTGGTTCATAACAATTTTTATTATGAATAAAGCGTTGTATAAGATATTTATCATCTTTTTTATATGATAAAAAAATAAGGTCCGAGTGATTAAAAACAGCAGAGGTTATGTTTGGCATACGTGATTCAAAAGAATCACATCTGAGGGCTCCAGTATATCCATCATATATATAAAAACTGTTGCTGTGAGCAAGTGCAAAGACAGATTTATCAGGATGTATTGCAAGATACGCATTGCTGGAATTGCTTATTCTTTTAACTTCTTGACCCGTACCCACATCAACAATACTACAACCATTTTCTCCATTAATAACAGCGCGATTGTTTGCTAAAAAAAATGCTTGGCGTGGATTTTTTATTGCAGTAATTTCGTGCAGGTTTGATTTTTCTTGTTCCATTGCCAAGCATGGTAGTGCAATAATGAGTGTAGAGAGGGTCACATGATGTTTCACAGAAAGTCCTATTTTTTACGTGCCGTTTGTATGATACGAGTTTTGACCCTAGTATATTCATTACAATAATTTTCATCAATATCTATTAATCGTTGTAATTCATCATTTGCTAATATCCATGGGTTGAGGCCTCTGAATTTGCCAATCAATGGTGTTGTTGCGCCTGGTATTTCATTAATTGGTTCATAATTGACAATGGTTTTCAAGCAATTACAGATGATTGCATCATCACTCAACCAGAGTTTATCCCACACAATTGGATCAGTAGAAAAATGAATGTCATCACTGGTCAGCAGACCAATATCGAGTGCTCTGCGTAATGCTCGCGCTGTCCAGGTGTATACAAAATCATTTGCATTGCTACTCCACACCAATTCTGTGCTGCGCAGTGATGCCAGGGCTAATTTTTTTGCACTTTCTGCGTTGGTGAAATACCAATTGCCGTCAGCAAAATGTATATCATTCAAAATAGCAGTAACATCGTCAGGGGTGAGGGCGCCCGTTAATAAAGCTTCTTGTAAGTTATAGTCTAAGCGATCTGCACAAATATTGGGTAAATCTTGTTCGAGCATGCAGTGAGCTCCACTTTTGTGTAGCACGGCATCAAGAGAAAGGTTATGACGTTGTAGCAATTCATCAACTTTGTACTGTTGTAAAAACCATTCATGAATATCATCTTGGTATGAGCTGTGTAAGTTTGTGTGATTAAAAAGAACGTCAGCTACGTGAGAAAACACGGTGTGAGAAGCATCGTGCAACAATCCTGCAATCTGTTCTTCGAGTGTTGCGCCATACATTCTGAGTAGTGCCCATACACCAACACAATGTTCGTATCGAGTATATTCTTTGTTTTGTTTTATTATATAATCCAATGTTCCGTGTTGTCTGATACTTTTTATCCGTTGCACAACAGGGCTATTGAACAGTTCAATAAGGACCGGTTCGGTGATAGTAACATCCCCATAAGAGGTGCTGACGGTGAGTGATTGTAGTTGTTCTGAGCCAAAACATGCTGTTGCAACTGCAAAATATGTGATGAGTACAAGATATGATAGATTGTGTTTCATGATGGCTCCTATGGTTATTGACGTTTATACAATTCCAGAAGAAGGTTTCCAATCAAATAAGTAACATCCTGCGGTATTTCAATAGCATCACATTGGCTAGTATAGTTTTTTATTAAAAACAAATGATAGGAAAATATGTTTTTAATTGTATCTTTGTCCATTACTTTAAAAGGAACGGGAAGAATAACACATTCATCTTTCAGTGCGATAATGACTTTTGTTTTATCGGGAGAAAAAGAAAAATCATATGTTTCTGATGGGGGCAATTGTGGGCTTACATGAATAAGTTCTTTTGTGTCTATATTCCAGTAAGATAATAGAGTATGAGATCCTGTAATCTTTCGCTCAAGTCCCACTTCCTTATCCCACACAATTAGTTTTGATGATATTGCCAAAATTGAGTTTGAATAAAACACTGTTTTTTTAAACTCTTCATGTAATATTCGATCGTTATAATATTTTGTTGTAAGCTTTTTACATTGATTGATATTTTGTGAGTTGACTATATAAATATTGCTATGGTAATGATCTCCCTGCGCTATATAAGATCCATTCGGGTTATATTCACAAAAATCTTTGTAGTAACGACCAAAATTATGGGAAGCACGGGTTTGAGGTAAAAATTCATCAGAATGATTTGTGGGATGATAGGTTGCACCATTTGGATGGACTATGCATATTTCATGTTGCGTTGGGTTAATGGCGATAATCGGAGTGCGTCCATTATAACCAAAGGAAGAGCTGTCATCCTGATTAGTTATATAATTATATTTTGTTATCTTGTGGTTCATTGGAATATTGTAATTTTTACCCTCTGTATAATTTTTAAAATTAGCACGCATTAAAAATATGGTTGTATCATGAGGATCAAATTGTATGCTGGCAATTCTATCATAAGGTTGTTCGCAATTGGGTAGAGAACCTTCTACTTTTTTGTTCCAGATATAATCATTTTTTTCTATGTCATAGATATTGATTATATTGTCATAAAAAAGAGCGAACAGTTTTTGATTGGGATGTATAGCAATTTTTTGATTGCCGATATTACTTATTTTTTTAATGTCTGTGTTTGTTTTTGGATCAACAATGCTGCATCCATCTTCACCAACAATAACCACATGGTTGTTGGCTAGATATTGCGCATATTTGGGATTTTGTATGCAGGTTATTTCTGCAAGAATGTTTGGTTTTGTTTCTTTTGGTTTTTCCAACTCCATTGCAAGGGACGTGTTTGCTGTAATGTAAAGATAAGTTATAAGAAAAATGTGAAGTGAATGTTTCATGATATCCTTTATTTAGTCATTGATGCTGCATAAAGGATATCATTATTTTTATTTTTTTATATTGTCTTGTTCTATCACTTCAGCTGGAACGGGAAAAGTAAAATATGTATCATCAAGAGCGATGATTACTTTTGGTTTGTTCTGTTTTTTAGTAAAAAAAGCGAAATTTAACTTTGAAGTTGTAGTATGATTTTCCGGTAATTCAAATGATGAGCTTGCATATATGTGATGCGTTTTGGTGTCTGAATAATATAACTTAATACTGTTTTTTGCAGGTTTATATTTTAGTGTTGCTACAATTGAGTCAGAATAGTGGTGTTCAGCCGTTATAGAATATATTCTGCTTATTTTGCTTGGAATAATAGTCCAGTCATCAGATAGGTATTGAGCTTGTTGAGAACGTGTTAAAGAGATTGGTTTCATAGCGATACAAGATAATGTTGTTATGAGTAGGATAGGGGTGATAAAAAACAGGTTGGTTTTCTTCATACTATACTTTCGTTTATGACTTTATCATTATAACGGTCAAAGCTTAGCACTTACAACGTGCGTTTGTAAGTATGTACTGAAAAACAATGAGCGCAGCAATGATACAGAGCGCTACAACTTGATGAAATGATAAATATTCGCTAATCATAATTCGGTCTGCTCGCCAAAAATCAACACAAAAACGTTCAACGGCAGCGAGTGTCAAATACGTTGTAAACAGTTGCCCACTTTTTGTGCAGATGCGCTGTGCAACAAAATACATAAAAAGAAAAATACAAAAAAGAATAGCAGAGCTATACAGTTGTGTTGGATGAATTGGTGTATTACATGTTGCTAATGTATTTGGATTGGTATATATCACCGCAAAAATGCTGTGTGTTGTAACGCCGTAACAACATCCGGCTAGAAAGCACCCCAAGCGGGCAATAGATTGGCACAGTGGTGCGTAAATAGAAACAAGATCAAAAACTGGAAGTATGGCCACATTAATTTTTTTGAGATAAAAAGGTACGGTTACGATAATACCAATAATACTGCCAAGAATAGAAAATCCGCCTTGCCATAGCGCGAACCAATCATACCAATGTGGATACAAAACTGGCTCTGATATCACTTCTAGTAATCGTCCACCAACACATCCAGCGATGACCGCGACGATGATGATATCAAGGTATTTATCTTCTAGGTGCAGCTGTTTGAATCTTTTATCGCGGCGAATTGCGATCACGGTGGTGATAATACCAAGGGCTATGAAAAGGCCGTAGTATTGGATGCCGAAAGGGCCGTGGATATGTAGCAGTTCTGGTGAAAAGTTTAATTTCATGAGGGTCTATTGCAGTTTTTCTCCGCTCGCCCTGAGTGTTTTTGTCTTCAAAAATGTATCGAAGGGTTTGAGCGGCAAATTAATGATTTTAAATCTTTTTTATATTGCACCCTTCGATATATTTTACTACGTTTCACTTCGTAAAACACTCAGGGCGAGCGGGTTGGGGGTATTGATTTTTTTTATTTGGATAGATTATGACGCTACTGCAGTCCCATTATCAATTATTATTTTATTATCATTATCCCATGAAAATGTAATATTCGCTTGTGTTGCATCATCATTAAGTTTATACGCCACTGTTTTTGATCCTGCACGTTTACCATTCACAAATGAATAATCAAAGGTTACATTAACAGTTTTTGTTTCTGAAGGAATTTGCAGCGTTGCACCTTGCGCAATTTCAGTGTTGTTTACAGAAACTTTGAATGAATCAGGATTATATTTACCAGTCCAATGTTTGTACGTGAGCATATCGGGTTTAATATTGTTAGAGATGGTGATAGAAGAGGGAGCAGTTGCTGGCTCTGTTGGAGCAGGTAGCTCTGATGAAGTTTCTGTTGTATTAATAGTGAATGGTACAAAAGCAATTAAAAATAAGCATGCGAGCATCATGGCGCACTTCCTTTTTTTTAAAAATGTATTGATGAGTAGTTAGACTATCATTTTTTCATTTTTTAATGATTTTGTAAAATCGAAAATGCGGAATATGAGTAATGAGATTGCTGCAGGAGTCATTCCAGGGATCAATGCAGCATGTGCAATGCTTTGTGGTTTGTGCTTTGTCAGCTTTTGTTGCAACTCTTTTGAAAGTCCTGGTATTTGTGCATAATCAAACTCTACAGGAATCATTAATGTTTTGAACGTAGCACTTTTTTTGATCTCTTGTTTTTCACGCGTAATGTATGGCTCGTAGCGCAGTTCTGCGTGAACTATGTGCAATGCACGTTCAGATAAATTATTTATATTGCATTGCAGTAAGTACTCAGCTAATTTACTTTTATCAGATTCATCTTGACCAAACGTACGCAACAGTTCCGTGCTACTTTTTTCCGCACGTAGTTGTGCAAGCGTGTCTTCAACAGATTTTTTTTCAGCTAAGAAATCGTTGTGTAGTTGTTCATCAATCATACCAAGTTCATATGCGCGTGGCGTCAGACGTAAAAATGCATTATCTTGACGCAATAGTAATCTGCGTTCAGCACGAGACGTGAACATGCGATACGGTTCATCAACACTCATACTCACTAGATCATCAATCATCACACCGATATAACTTTCTGCGCGATCCAAAATAAATGGTGCTTTGCCTGCAACTTTTTGATGCGCATTAATACCAGCAACAATCCCTTGTCCTGCTGCTTCTTCGTACCCAGTGGTGCCATTAATTTGCCCTGCCAAAAAGAGGCCTGGAACTGTGATAACTTCTAACGTTGAGTGTAATTGATTTGGATATACAAAATCGTATTCAACAGCGTAGCCAGCTTTGGTGATAATAGCGTTTTCAAAACCGGTAATGGTGCGAATGTATTGCTCTTGAACATCAAGTGGTAATGATGTGGAAATACCGTTCGGGTAAATTTCATCAGAATCAGCGCCTTCTGGTTCCACAAACACGTGATGTGAGTCTTTTGATGCAAATCTGTGTATTTTGTCTTCAATAGAAGGGCAGTAGCGTGGCCCAATGCTGGAGATGTTGCCATTATACATTGCTGAACGGTGTAAATTGTTTTTAATCACCGCATGGGTGTTTTCATTGGTGCGAGTAATATAGCATGCGTGTGAGCTGTGTACTTTGTGAGGATAGAATTCAAAAAGATAGTTAAGATTATCTGGTTCTTGGTATTCCATTTTTGAAAAATCTAAGCTTGATGCAAGTAAGCGTGGAGGGGTTCCGGTTTTTAAGCGCCCAAGCTTTAAACCAGCGCGTTTTAAAAATTGTGATATGCCAGTCACTGCCTTTTCATCGCGTCTTCCTGCTGAAAAATTCTTTTCGCCGATGTGGCAAAGGCCATTTAAGAATGTTCCGGTTGTTAGAATAACAGCAGAAGTGCTGTATATTTTTTCCTGCTCATCTTCCATTGCTTTGATTGCAGACACCATGTTGTCTGCGTTTAGTATAATATCTTCTACCGTGCCACCAATAATGGTGAGATTTGGCATTTTTTGCAGTTCTTTTTGACTCAAACTGCTGTACGCAAATTTATCTATCTGCAGACGTAACCCTTGCACAGCAGCACCTTTTTTGGTGTTAAGCATGCGTGCTTGCAAGTATGTTGTGGTGCACAGACGTGGCATAAGGCCACCGAGTGCGCTGATATCATACACAATATGACCTTTGCCAACACCGCCTATGGCAGGGTTACAGGGCATCAGGCCAATTTTATTGGGGTCAAGGGTGATGAGTGCTGTTTTTGATCCAAGTTTTGCTGCGGCATGAGCGGCTTCTATGCCTGCATGCCCGCCGCCTACAACAACTACGTCGAAATGAGTTAATTTATTCATGGTATTCGTGATAAAAAAGTGTGTTTTTTTCTTCTCCCGCTCGCCCTGAGTGTTTTACGTAGCGTTAGCGCAGTAAAATGTATCGAAGGGTTTATCTTATCTGTTTTCCGCATCCTTCGATACATTTTTGAAGACAAAAACACTCAGGACGAGCGGAAAATACAGCACAAGCTGGAGAAGTTTAAATGATTTCATGTCAAAATAAATGAGGTGCGTTTTTACAACGCACCTCTTATACATTTCATTGTACTTAATTATGTTTTTTTAGGCAAGAAACCTGTTTAGCGGCAGTTTAGACGAGTTGTTAAACCAGCAAAGAGTATCCAATCAGGTTTAGCACTCCACTCAGTTTTCTTTTTCTGAATCAACTGAGTTAAGATGTCAATTTTTTTAACAAGGTGTTTATGATCTGCATGGTGAGCTTTAACACGTAATGCTTTAAGCTTTGCAATCATCTCACCAAATATTTTCTCAGTATTAAATTCACGTTTAATTTCCACAGAGAAATCCGCAGCATATGTAGCGGGTTTACCGTTATATTTTTTGAAAATGTTACACAAAACGTTAAAGTGTTGTGCCACATAATCCATAAGTTCATCAATTTCTACTGAGATATCGTCATTGTGGCTACGCGTTACTGTTTCAATTTTTCGTTGGAAATCGCGTAATATGGAATCTAATTCTTCCACAAACGTGTTATAGGGAGTTTTGTTGCTTGAGTTAAAAAAGCCTGCGAGGTTTTTTTCTGTGGGAATAAACACGTTTATAATGTTATCGATATTTGTAATATGATGGTTAGCAAACAAAGATGTAGACGCCATCACCATGAACATTATAACCGCTACCTTACTCAAAATCGCTTTTTTCATTGTATTGTTTTTCATAATAAGTCCCTCTCAATTTGGGAAAATGATGTTTCTGGCCATATTTCTGATCACACTAACAGTTTACCTGGTTATAGTTCTGCCGTCAAAGGCACCCCAAAAAGCTTGAATTAATCGCTATTTTCATTATTCTAACTCTTAATTATTCAAAACCCCTGCCCTTCGTAGCCTTGGCGAAGTAGGGCCAAAATAACCTAGTATAAGCGTATGATATACCATTTATCGTTTTATTTAAAGCAGTATTGGCCGTTTTTCAATGTTCTGCACTATGTAAGTGTGCGTGCAGTGGCCTCTTTGCTCAGTTCTTTAGCCACTTTTTTGATGTTTGGACCATTTTTTATGGCGATTTCACGTCGCTTTTTCCGTTCTAAGGCCAGAGAATTCACGCCAGAGGCTCATAAAAAGAAAGATAGCATGCCAACTATGGGTGGGGTGTTTATTTTAGCCATTATGCTTTTAAACACGCTTCTGTGGTGCGATTTAAGCAATACAAAGGTCTGGATATTCCTGTTTTGTACCCTGGGGTTTGGAATGGTTGGTTTTTGGGATGATTGGAGCAAGATTTCGAGCGATAGGGGCATTTCTGCTTTGACAAAATTGCAATTTCAGGTTTTTATAGCAACAATTTCAGCCTTTCTTCTTGTTTTTTGGGGTTCTTGTGGTACCCAGGTAGTTTTTCCGTTTTTTAAGCATCTGAGTCCAAATTTGGGTCTTTTTTTTATCCCTTGGATTGTTTTTATTATTATAGGTTGTAGCAACGCAGTCAATCTGACCGATGGGCTTGATGGTCTTGCGATTGGGTCATTGCTGCCCAATTTTACTATATTTTCCCTTATTTGTTACTTGGCGGGCCATTTTGGGCTTGCATTATATTTGAATATTCCCTTTGCAGGCACATCTGAAATAGCTATTATTGGAGCCATTTTGATAGGTTCTTCTTTAGGTTTTTTGTGGTACAATACATATCCAGCGCAAATTTTTATGGGAGATGTGGGATCGCTGGCTTTGGGGGCAGGGCTTTCTTTAATGGCGATTATGGCAAAGCAGGAGCTTTTATTACCTATTGCTGGCGGACTTTTTGTGGTAGAAACAATCTCTGTGATACTCCAAGTGCTTTCTGTGCGGTATTTGGGAAAAAGAATGTTTAAGATGGCTCCTATTCATCATCACTTTGAACTGCTTGGGTGGCCAGAATCACGCATCACTACCCGTTTTGGCATTATCTCTTTGGTATTATGCCTGCTGACGCTTATTACACTAAAATTGCGATAAATTATATTCAAACAATAAAAGGATCATTGATGATTACATCTCGTGTGGTACTACTTGCGGTATTATTGGGTAATTGTGTGGTTGTGAGTATGGAAAGTGTACAGAAGCAAGAGATAAGTGTACAGAATGTATTAGATACCATAATAGAGTCTCAGTTTCAACGTAAGTTGAGCGATACGGCTTTAGTTGAATTATATCTTTATACTGGTGGCAATATCAATGCGAAAGGAACTATATTTGTCAGTTCAGGTTGGCAAGATATAAAAGGAGCAAATTTACTTATGGTATCTGTATTTTATGATCGTCCAAAGTTGATGAAATTTTTAATTGGTAAATATGCGAGATTAGATTGCAAAAATGAATTTGGTGATACGGCATTAATTATGGCAGCAATGACCGGGCGTGCAGCTTTGGTAAGGATTTTATTGGATGCTGGTGCAGACAAAAATATACGCAATAACGGTGGTAGGACGGCATTAGATGAAGCATATAATTCTCCATGGCGCTATAATTCTTTTTATAATAATAAGGATCGTAAAATTTATAATTTTCCAATAATGATTAGACTTCTTGAGCATCCTAATCAAAAGAAGGTTCAATATTACAAGCAAATTGATAATATTAAAAATCATTCTTAATTCATATATTGAGCTATTAAAGTGCCAAAATGTGTAATATACATGTTTTGGCATTATTTTTTTTGTGATATGCTTATTGCCGTTTATGATATAAAAATTGCGATAAATCAATACAATAACAAAAAGGATGATGCATATGTTGTATGCTTTGTTGATGGCAATGATGGTGAGTAGCGGTGTAGTGTTTGGCATGGAAAAAGAAAAAGAAAGTAGGCAAGTATTGATTGCAAGGCTTGGCGATCAGCCCAATGGAATTTGGGCCGGAGAATATCAAAAGCAGGGTTGGACCATTGAGCAAGCATTGGAAGATCATAGAACAGAGAATCCATCATTTTATGAGCTTTCTGTCCGAACGGATTATGAGCTTACATCTATTATAGAAAACGCAAGTAGTATGTTCGAGAGCATTGCTCCAAAAATGAGAGAGTTAGCATGCAAAGATAAATATTGGAAAAAACTTTTAGATAAGGCATATAATACAGAACCTTTGTTGTATAAGATTAATCGTAGTTTAACGAATTATGCAAAGTATAAAAATGGTTTTGATATGTCTGTGCGCAATGAAGGTCTCTATATTTATTTGGAGATAGCCGCAGCGCTTTTGGGTACTCCAGGAGCAATTGAATTTGGAAGAGGGTATATTCAACAAGATTCTGCAAAAACAAGATTGAAAAATTTTGTGTTTGGGGTTGTAGAATACGGAGATAGTCGACCACATTCTTGTGAAATGATGCTCTCATGGCCGGATGAAGATTTGGATGTGGTGAGAGCTGCTTTAGATATGGGGCTTGAGCCTGATATGGTGAGTAATGCTCATGGTTGGACTTCTGAGGGCGTGCCTCTTTTAATAGTTGCTGCAAAGGCTAATAAAGTAAAGGTGGTTGAACTATTGCTTGATCGTGGAGCTGATAAAGAAACTAAATACGCGTTTGAAACAGAATATACTCATGATTCTTATGGAAAGGTGCCAAAGTATGTTCGAAGTTATACAGCTTTGCACGCAGCAGTAGAACGTAAATGCCAAGCTGTGATTGATTTGTTGATAGAGCGAAAAGCTGATATTAACGCTGTTGATAATTTTGGCAGAACTCCGTTGATAGTGGCTGCAAAAGATGGATATATGGAAACGGTGGAAAAATTACTTGCGGCTGGCGCTGATAAATCTATAAAAGATGCATTTGATAAATATGCGATCGATTATGCAGCAGAAGGCTTACAGAATGAAAAGTTATCAGTTGAAAAACGAGCTGCATATGAGAAAATAACGTATATGTCTTTGTTAAAAGATGTGAAATAGAAAATAAATTTTTAAATGTGCAAAGAGCCTCAAGGTTTTTACTTCGGGGCTCTTCTTTTTATTAAAAGTTTACTTTTTTTCGAAAGAACCATTTTGTTTCAGAGCTTCAATTGCTTGAGGGTGTTCTTGTAAAATCGCTCTAACCATTGCTTCTTTTTTGGTTTGCATAAACTGATGAGCAAATTTTTTTTGTATTTCTTCGCTAAAATCCATTTGTGAGCTGTAACTGAGTAATGCAAAGTCGAGAAGCACAGTAACTTCACCTGGAACTACGTTTCTGTTGCCAAGCATTTTATCAATGTTTGATTTTTCAACAAAATGAGGGATCCCCACTTCAAGTAATCGTTTTTTGAGTTCTTCATGTGAAGCAAGCGTTACAGTGGTATCCATAGCATAGAGGCCGTTGAGTGTGCTGAGGAGAACTAAAACAGATGTTATTTTGATCATTACTAATCCTTTTTTTGTTGGTTTGATATTCCAAACATAATAGTACCGAGTGCTATTATTCCACAAAATATATAGAGTGGTAGTGGATTATTGGTTTTCCACATTGCAACAAGAGATGCACTCATTAAAATTGCGCAGTTAATGAATCCTAAAATTGGTAAAGTTATTGCATGACCTTTTTTATACAACGTTGCACAAAGACCCGCAATACTCATAGCATAGGTCATTGTTGTTCCAAACGCACTCAGTTGCTGAAATGTTGTTTGTGCATCGAGTATGAATAGATATGTGAGCATAATTGCGCCTTGGGCAACTACACAGATGAATGGAATATCAAAGCGGTTGTGTTGCATAATAGTTGCAGGAGCAATGGTGTGGTGTTGTTCAGCAAGCGTGTATAGATTCCATATATTGGCGTAAATAATACCAAATGCTGCGCTGAGAGCAGAAACGGCAATAGAAAGATGGATAAAATGTCCAAGAAAATTTCTGAAATGGTTGCTGATGTTAAATTTGCTGATCAGTAACGGGAATGCGCCGCTATAATTGGATGTTTGTGCAAGATCTGCGCCCAATATTGCATAAAAAAATCCTTGATACAGCATATAAATAATAATCACAATACCGTAAGAAATTAAAATTGAACGTGGGCCATCAACTTCAGGGTTTTTAAGATTACGGCTAATTGCGCATGCAACTTCAAAACCAAGCAGTGCGTGGAGTACCAAAGGAATTGCTGATGGAATGCCTTCCCACAGTTGATTGATGGGAGTTAAATTATCATTGTTGAGCAGTAAAAATCCTGATGCTATGACCAAGAATAGTGGGAATGTTTTTAAGATCATTAACCACCCTTGAATTCTACTGCCTGTTCTGACATTAAGCATGTTGAGTGCTAATAAGATTGATAACACTGCTATGTCAAAAATCAGTGGGCTCACACATGTGAGTGCCGGAAATGTTTTTTGCATGAGTAGGGTGAAAATATGAATCGCTAAAGTTCCTGAAGAGAGTTTTGCAAAAAAATAACACCAAGTACTCAAAAAACCCACGAGTGGATGAATTGATGTGCTACAAAATGCATAAAATCCGCCACTTGGATACAGCTGTAACAGTTTTACAAAAGATAAAATGAGTGGGAACAGGAGTAGGCCAACAATGATGTAGCATAATCCGCCGAGTAAGCCTGCACGTTTTGCAAGTTCTGTTGTGTTAATAAAAACGCCGGTGCCGATGATGATGTTGAGGTTGATGATCACGGCTGACCATAATGAGAGATGGTTGTTTGTTGTTGTCGACATGTAATTCCTATATTTATTGCGTAGTAGCTTCCCCTCCGCTCGCCCTGATCCTTAGATACACCACTCGCGTGGCACTCAGGATGAGCGGAAGAGACGTTTCTATTGCTTACTCCGCTCGCCCTGAGTGTTCTTCGTAGCTTTAGCGAAGAAGAATGTATCGAAGGGTGCGGAGTTAATTAAAATTTTTCTTTGCTAATAATGAAAGTTTATTAAAGTTTTCTTCAATTAAAGCTTCTTTTTTTTGTCTATTCCATTTTTTTATCTGGCGTTCAGCATTAAATGCTTCATCTCGTGATCCAAAAGATTGTATGAATACAACTTCAATTGGTAATCGTTTAGAAGTATAACATTTATATTCATTTGAGTTATGTTCGGCTATTCGTTTTTCAATATTATCAGTATGTCCAACATAATAAGATGCGTCATTACATTTCAGAATATAAACGTAGAAATCATTCATTTACGACTTTCTGTGTTTCCGCACCCTTCGATACGTTTTTTGAAGACAAAAAACACTCAGGGCGAGCGGGTTTGCCGCTTTATTTTTCTTTTTTTTTGTTGATCCTGAATGCTTTGTCTTGCAAATGTATCAAATGATTAGAATGTTTTTTTACCTACTCCGCTCGCCCTGAGTGTTTTACGTAGCGTTAGCGTAGTAAAATGTATCGAAGGGTGCGAACGGAAGATTTTTATTATTGTTGCTGTGCAGCCAAATAAAGCGCGATAGATCCCGCAACAGCTGCATTTAAACTTTCAAAGTTTCCTGGCATAGGAATTGTAATTTTCTCATCACATTGTTCTACCCACTCTTGTGGAATGCCATGGCTTTCACTGCCAACAACAATAAGTGCTTCTTGTAAGTTAACCCTGTTAGGATCTTTTCCTTCTGATGGCATAAGTGCATACAAAGGAATATCGTTTTTATTGAGTATGAGTTCTTGCCAGTTGAGGCGGAAGATGGAAATATTGGCAATAGCGCCCGCAGTTGCTTGAATAACTTTTGGATTCCATGGATCAACCGTTTCCACACATACAACTGTTTTTTGATTCATTGCAGCAGCAGTTCTGATTAATGTCCCCATGTTGCCAGGATCAGTAACACGCGCAAGAACAACACCAGAACCTAAAGTAGTAAGTGAGGGATTTTGAGGAATTTTAAATGTTGCAAGTAATCCGCTTGGCGATTGTGCGGTGCTTATTTTATCCATAATTTCTGGTGATACAACAATAATTTTTTTATCATCAACAAGTTGTTGTGCATCGTATAAAAATTCATCAACCGTGAATAAAGTTATTGGTTGATGACCGGCCTTAATGATAGTAGAAATGGTACGGAAACCTTCTGCGATAAATTCTTGTAATTCTGCACGGTGTTTTGCGATGTGCAAGGTAACAACGTGTTTGATGATTGGATTAGCGGGAGAAATTATACTTTTTATCATAATATCTTTTTAAAGAGTTCGTATGTTTCGACAAGCTCAACACGAACGGGATTAAAATTACTTATTCCGTTCGCCCTGAGCCCTGTCGAAGGGTACGAACGTATTTATTATTAAATCTCATCATTTAGAATCTTATTTCTATAGTCTGCCATCAACTGCACCATAAAATGAAGATTGTGGATGGTTGCAAGTGTGTATGCACTTAATTCAGCTGCTTTGAATAAGTGATGAATGTATGCACGTGTGTAATGTTGGCACGTGTAGCAGGTGCATGTTTCATCAATGGGGCGGAAAGCAGTTTTGTTTTCTGCATTACCAATTTTAACAGGTCCCTTGGTGGTGAAAAAAAGCCCATGACGTGCACAGCGTGTTGGGTGTGAACTATCAAACGTATCAATGCCAAGTTTTACGCATGGTTCAATGGATGCTAAATCACCAATGCCGAGCAGATGATTTGGTTTATCGTCAGGTAATAATGGCATAACATAGGTGAGCATATCAATCATCTCTTCTCTGTTTTTCCCCATGCTCCCACCAATTGCATGACCATCAAAAGGGAGTTTGGTCAATACATCACAACTTTCTTTGCGCAGTTCTTTGTTGATTCCACCATGAATAACGGAATACATTGCTTGGTTTTGTTTATTGGCCAAGTGGGCATCAAGAGACCGTTTTTCCCAACGATGCGTGCGTTGCAGTGAACTGATTAGCTTGCGTTGATCAATGTGATAGGGAGGAAGTTCATCAAAAGGAATAATAATATCAGCACCAAGATCTTTTTGTGCAGCGATAGATGTTTCTGGTGTGAGTAATATCTGTTTGCCATCGCGGTATGATCGGAACAGTACACCCTCTTCAGATGTTTTGAGGACTAAGTTGTCACCTTTTTTCTGCCCACGGCTTTTCAGTTCGTCTTTAACGGTGCCATATGCAAGACTGAACACCTGAAAACCACCAGAATCTGTGATGATGGGCATGTTGCGATTCATAAAACTGTGCAATCCACCAGCTTGTTTAATGATTTCTGTGCCTGGTTGGAGCATAAGGTGATATGTATTACAGAACATAAGTTGTAAACCGATTTCAGAAACCAAGTTTGCATCAACAGATTTAATTGCTGCGTTGGTACCTACACCTACAAAGTTTGGCGTATCAATAATGCCGTGTGGTGTGTGGATTTGGCCTACTCTGGCACGGGATTTTTTTGATTGATGAATCAGTTTAAAGGTAAAATATGACATACTATTTTTTTCGCTCAAATGTGAGCAGTTTAAGGATTATTTGTTGTTAGTATAACAAAAAAACAATGTTGCTGCTTGATTATTTCTCATAAGAATCAGAGATTTGAACTGGAATCAGCTTCAGTCGCAGTGTTACTATAATTTGATGTTGCACTGTAGGGTATATATGTTACTCTGTGCCATTGTAATTCTTTGCCTAATTCATCGATGCATCTCAGGCAAGGCCGTTCTGCGCCTATGAGATGTTTAGTGAGACCACAATGCTTTTTGTTGAAAATGATATCATTATATTTTGTTCTGATAGCTTGAGTCATTACTCTCACACATTCTTGATATCGCATTGTAGTGTCGTAGCTATTTCCTGGGGTATCGAGTAGTCTTGCCGCAAAATCTAAAGGAGTTTCTAAAATGGGGTTTTCTGCAAAAGTTGCTCCCAAGTCATGACATGGAACCAAATCGACATTGGCATTTGTGAGAGTACATAGTGCTATGTAATTTTTTTCTTGTATTGCATAATGTAATAAGCTGAGGTTTTTGTGATAACGATTTGGGTTAAATGTATGATCAAGACATAGCTCTAAACAGTTTGTATTGTTAAAGAGTATACAAGTTTTAAGCATTTGATACTGTAGATTTGGATGGATACTGTTTACATCATGTTTTTTTAAAAATTTTCTTAATTTTTTATAATTACGATCAGCCCTAAACGCAAGCAGTTGTTTAAGCCCTTCCTCTTGGCCTTCTGGCTCCATGCAAAAGGTGCTACTGGTCATCATTGCTATCGTTGCACAAATAATTGTAAAAATTTTGTTGTTCATAGGTATTAAATCTGTAGTTGCGAATCTATGATAACTTTTTCAAGATCCGCCTTTGTTATGCAAGGATTCAATAAACCATAACATTGTAATTGCCAGCTTAATTCTTCTCTGCACTTTTCACATGGACCTGATTTTAGGATGTGTTTGGTGAGCCCACAATGTTTGTTATATATCGCAAGTTGGTTGTATTTTCTACTAATGACTTTAGCCATTGCATTGGTGCAATCTTCGCATTGTAAATTGGCTGCATAATCGAGAGGAGTTTCTTCCTGTTCGTTAAGTGGAGTTAAATCAGGATTATACCTTGATAATATAGTAATAGCCTTAGGTTTATGATGTTTAATAGCGCAATGCAATAGACTTAATTTTTTGTGATAGCGATTTGGATTGAATTTGTATTCAAGACAGAGAGTTAGTCGTTCCATATCATTTTCTTTTATGCAGGTTTTGAGTATATCATATTGGAACTCAGGTGAAATGGCATTGTATTCGATGCCATTTGTTGTTGTAATGTGACTTTCTAAAAGAAGTTTTAAGTTTTTATGAGGATCTTTTGCCTTGGCAGTGTATTTTGTAAGAGCAGTTCGATTATTCTGCTCCATGCAAAAATTATAATTGCTAGCGATCATTAATAGAGAAATAATTATAATTCTTCTTTGTTTCATATGATTGTATTTTTCAAAATTAGTGTGAACTTGTTATTTTATATATTTTTCGTGATAAACCAACAAACGGCGTGGCAATAAAGATACTTGCTAATTTAACCATATAGCTGATAATAATAACTTCCCAAATATTATCAATAATGCCGTAAAGCCCCAAAAAGCTGAATAAAACGGTATCCAAGAGTTGGCAAATAACAATAGAGGCATAATTACGGAAAATAATATATCTTTGATGAAGTATTTTTTTTAAAAATCCATAAAGGTAGTAGTCTGCCATTTGGGCAATCAGATAGACAGAAAATGATGCGATAACAATGCGGGGCATAAGACCCAGCAGTGGCATAAAATGGAGGTGCATTGTATCGGCCGTATGGGGGATATAAACAAGATGGATTTGTGATACAATGGCATAAAAAAGGAGGAGGAAGAAGTTAATCCAGATGGTTTTTTTTGCAATTTCTTTACCAAAATATTCTTGGAGTAGGTTGAGGCCAATAGTTGCTCCCACGGTAAAGGCATCAGCGCAAGTGGCCGTCAGGCCAAAGAGCATGATCTGTTTAACCACAAAAAGGTTGGCTAGTATGCAGCAAGAACAGACAAAAGCGACCAAAGCGCTGCATCCCAAAGCCAGAGATCCTAATGCGAATAGAGCGATAACGACGGTGTGAACGATAAAAATAAGTTCATTCATAGGGTGAGTTCTTAAGTTTTTTGATTTTTTATGGTATAGTATAAATAAATAATAGTATATATCAATTAAGAAATAGATTGTAGTAATTAGTAAATTTGAAACAAATAATCTGACGGGGGATATATTGTGTTTATAAAGAAAATGAGCCTATTTTGTGCCATGATAGCTGTGTATCATTGTTCTATGTACGCAACAGATGTTACAGCTGTAAGGTTGCATAACGATACGTATGATATTAGAAAATGTATACTAGAACGCGTTCACAGCGATCTTAAGAAGGCAAAAAGGTTCGGCAAGGGCGCGGCTCACTTTTTTTCAGGCATTAGTCATTATGCCTTCGATGCGATTCCTTTTGAGTTTTTTGCTGATAATAGGTTTATAGAAGCTGCTTTTAAACGTCTTGAAGAAGGTGCTGACTATATTCAAGAAACAAAAGAGACTTTTAAAAGAAATTATATGGGTAGCAAAAAAAAGCTTAACCAGAGTCAGTTGGCAGAATTTTTATATAATCGTGTGGTTGACCGTGTAACTATCACGGATGATCAAAAAGCATTGTTAAGAAGAGAGCCAATTAAAATGGATGAATTTGTGAGAAGAGGTATTGTTAAAAGAGAAGAGTATATGTATTATACTCTTTTAAATTTTGTGGTGAGATATTACTTAGAGCATGAACTAAAGCATAAGTAATTTTATATTTTCTGGGGGGAATTATGTTTAAATTGAGCAATATGTTAGTTGTTTTGATTGTTGGAATAACATTTTTTGGGGTTAGTGTTCAATCATGTCAAAGGCAGGATCTAGAAAAATATTTGCAAAAAGCCGGAGAAGATATTAAGTCGGCAAAAAGGTATGGTAAAAGTATAGCAACATCTTCAGGTCTAAGATGGTTTGGATACGAACCTGTAACAGAATATGCATTTGATTCAATTCCTCATAAATTCTTTGAAAATCCAGAACTGATTCCGTTTGATCAGCTAGAAGAAGCAAAAGCTGTTGAATATAAGCAGGAAGCGACAATGTTGTTTAAACAAAAAATAGGTGATAATACCGAAATTAACAACAGTAAGTTTGCAAAGTTTTTTCATCGTTTTGCAGTTAATAAAATGAGTCTTACAAAAGCTGAGAAAAAAATATTAAAAAAGAATCCAATAAAATTGGAAGAGAGTGTGAGAGAAAGTAAAGAAGATGGATCTGAAGCAGTAATAAAAGTAGATATGGATGAGTATAGATTGTATGTTCTTTTGAATTACGTTATCAAATGTGATTTAGAAAAAGAATTTGAAGAGTTACGCAAGCGTAAGTCATAAGTTAAAAACTTATTGTAATAGTGGGTATTTCTTAAACCCAATTAACTGACATTCCGGTTGCGGTAGAATATTAAAAGTATCAAGCACCAATTGTTGCATTTGCTGAGCAAGTGTAATAATATCGGTGCTTGTTGCGTTTCCAAGGTTTACAATCATGTTAGCATGTTGTGGAGAAACAATGGCATCACCGCAGCGCAAGGTTCCTTTAATCCCAATTTTATCAAGATAATAGGCTACAAATATTATTTTTTTAGCATCAATTTCCAGCATAACTTCTTCAGAAAAAAAGTTTCTAAAAAAACTGCCGCAGGTGCGTACTTGTGGATAGCGATGTGCGCGGTGACGAATAATTTCTGTTTTTCTTCCTTTGGCAAATGCTGTTTCTTCAGCAGTTGCTTGTTTTAATTTGAAGGTAGCATTAACCAAAAAGTAATCTTTTTTGTGCAGTTGTGAGTCGTTGTACCCAAAGTTAAACCATTGCGCATCTACTGTTTGCAATTCACCAGTTTTTTTATTGATCACTTGCGCTGATACCAAAAAGTTAGCAAGTAAAAAATTAAAGTAGTGCAAGTTAATATACACTGATCCGCCAACCGTTCCTGGTATTCCACTGAACTCTTCGAGGCCAATTAAGTTATTATCAAGGCAGTAATCAATAAGATTTGGCATGGTAACGCCGGCATCGGCAGTGATAAGAGCCGAGCTCTCATCGTTAAAGGTAGTTTTAATAGTAATTAATGTTGGGCGAATAACAAGGCCATCAAAACCATCATCACTAATGAGTATATTTGCACCTTGCCCCAGCATAAAAATAGGTAGATCGTGTGTGGCTGCATAGATGATTGCTTCTTGGAACTGTTCAGTTGTTGTTGGTTCGCAATAAAAGCGTGCAGGGCCACCGGTTTTAAACCAGTTTTTATCAGCCAATGGGACATTAGTCTGAATGAGTAAATTGTGATGAGTTTTTGCGTGAACAGTTGTGTTTTGCATATTATTTATTGATCCATTGAACAAGCATTATGAGATTGATTTGCTTCAAAGCGAGCAAAATGGGGACGTACATTAACTTTATTTTCTGTAATGAGTGTTTGGCAGTTTTGGCTGCATGCTTCATTATATGTTTGTACGCAGTCAGTGCAGCTAATAAAGTGTTTGTTGCACATTGCATTGAGGCAATTGTAATAATCATCGCACGGTTGTGTGCAGATGGAACAAGAGCCAAGAACATCTTCATTAATACGTACTGCAACGCGTCCATCAAAAACATAATTTTTTCCGCGGAAGAACCCATCTGGGTATTGTTCTGTGTAGCGAACAATGCCGCCTTCAATCTGATAGACTTTTTTGGCTACATTCTTTTCATTAAGGTACGCGGTTGCGCGTTCGCAGCGGATGCCACCGGTGCAATACATCAGAACTTGTTTGTCTTTGAAAGTATCAAGATTTTCATCAAGATATTGTGGCAGATCTCTAAAATTTTCGATATTAGGAGTTATTGCGTCTGTAAACTTACCAATTGCCCATTCATAATCGTTACGGGTGTCTAAGACAATAAGGTCATCTGGTTTATTGGTGAGTAGCTCATGAGTTTCTTGTGGAGAGAGGTGTTGACCGCCATTGCGCGGGGTAAGTTGATCGTAAGGGATACCAAGAGCAACTGCCTCATCGCGGACTTTTACGCTTAAGCGTGGGAAGCATTCTGGTCCACCATCGCTTTTTTTAAAATCGATACCGCCAAAAAGTTCATGCGATAACATGTTTTGTATGTATTCATCAAGATTTTCTGACGATCCACCAAGGGTACCATTGATGCCTTCATGACTGATGAGGATTCTGCCTTTAAGACCAAGGTTTTCGCAGATTTCGCGTTGCCATTTCATGATCTGTTTTGGGTATTCTATGGAGATGTATTTATAAAAAAGGATTATTTTGTTCATGTATTTGTCCCGATAAGTGAATTTATTAATTTTTAGTATATCACACAATATTTTTTAAATTAAGGGGAAGGCGTTAGCTTTTGTTGATCCGCTCGCCCTGAGTGTTTTTGTCTTCAAAAATGTATCGAAGGGTGCGGATTTTTAAGAAAAAGAAAACCCCCAACTTGGACCCTCCTACGCATAAAGCTACGGAGAACACGGCCGTTGGGGACCTCAGAAAAACTTTCACTCCGTTACGGTTGATTACGTGGATGGTTCTTGCCAACCCTCCACACCTCGGGCACAAACGTTCCTTTTGATCCCTTATTGGGTTAAAAACCCTGCCGCCGATACCAAACTTCGCGTTGCTCAGCTGTGTTATCGGGGAGCCCATGTCGCTCAGAAGCGCCAGGACTCCGGTTTAACCCAACATGTACTCATTTAATTATACGTTCGTTAATAACCTGTGCATTAGCCAAGCTATATTATTGATGACATTATGTGGCACAGTTGATGGAGCACTTTGTTGGTCTTTGTGTATAAAATACAAGAGATATATAGTGATTGGTTTGTAATATTCCATCAAGAACTTTCTATACAATTCACCATCAGAGCATTTTTTAAAGTAAAAATTAACACATTCATAGCTTTGGGGATTTTTTTTAAGATAGTTAAAAACGGTTGTTATTGCGATGAGTACAGCATTGCTTCGTGGAAAGCCAACATCTGCACTCAGTGTGGGAAAGTCTATATTTTTTGTACAATCTAAGGTTGCTCCTAAGGTGAGGCATTGTTTATAACAAAAAATTAAATCTTTTGAAGCTTCTTCAATTGCCTGATCGCTCGTAAATTCTCCATTTTGGTAATAGCCTTTTTTGTGTTTGCATGCTCTGCGTACTTTGTATATGGGATGGTTTTGCGGTCCTATGATGCGTGGTTCTTCAACACGCATAAAAATACTTTTTTCCTTGTCAGTAGTATATCGTGTGGTGTTTATTTAATTGAGCAGAAAACCCTGGCTTTTCAAAGCCAGGGATGAATGCGAGTCAAAATGGAGGCGATGGAGCAATGCAGTTATAGTAATTGCGAAGAGCCGGCTCTTTAGGCATACTAAAAAACATGGGTAAATATTGGTGTGGATCTCAAACAAAGCACAGACTTATGTATCATTTAGTATGGATTCCAAAATATAGAAAGAGAGTATTAAAAGGAGAGATAGCAGAAAGAATAAAAGATCTATTGTATGAATGCGCAGATTTGCAAAGATGGAAAATAGAAGAGCTAAACATTCAATTAGATCATGTTCATATGTTAGTTCAAATGAATCCAGATGTAAGCGTGAGCAGGATGGTACAATTGTTTAAAGGAATGACCAGTAAAGTTGTGCGCGAAGAATTTCCAGAATTAAAAGAGTTTTTGTGGGGTAAAAGTTTTTGGTCAGATGGGTATTTTGCAGAAACAAGTGGTCAGGTAAACGAAGATCGCATACGAGAATACATCCGAAATCAGTAGAATATATCCTAAAAAGCGAAGCGGGGGCTTTTAAGCCCCCTGTTTTTCACTTGATGGCAAGGTGGATACGTGTCTTCACCTGGATATGAATGATATGTATCATCATCTGAAGCACTGTCGTGAGTTATATTTTTTTTCCAAACAGCTTTGCCGTAATATGGTTGGCAACATATGTCACCTATGTTTTGAGGAGTGTCATATCCTGATAACATTCTTTGTTGATGGCTACCAATCACTATGATACTTTGTTTTTTTACAAAGTATGGAAATCCTTTGATGAGATTAATTTCTGTCTCATTGTATGTAAAACTTAAACAATTTGTCGCTTCGTATTCTTTTTCCATTCCATGAAGCACCGCAGCAAAAAGAGATGTGAAAAGTAAAAGTTGCTTTGTCATGAATGTTCCTGTTCTCTAATCTCACAAATTCCACTCATCAACCGAGCTATATAATCGATCAGTTCCTTTGGTAAACTTGAAATATTCTGCCCAGCATCTTTATGTATCCAATATAAAAGATATATAACACTAATGGGTTTGTAATATTTCATTAACAATTTTTTATACAACCCAAACTCAGACCGTTTTTTAACAAAAAGATTAATACTTTCATATTGATTTGGATTGTCTTGAAGAAAATTAAAAACAGCTTGTATTGCAATGGGTGCAGCTTTATCCCTAGGAAAACCAACATCAGCACCAAGTGTAGGAAATGCTATATTTTTATTCTTTTTTTCATTGAATTGAAAATATTTTAAACCTTGAGTTAAGGCGTTGGTATAGCATAAGGGTAAATCTTTTGAAGCTTCTGTGATTGCTTGATCGCCTTTGAAGCATAAATTATAATACATATCTTCTCTGTTGGGTACAGGTCTGTGAACGTTATATACAAAAGTATTCAAGCATTCAGCTGGTATAGTAAAATTGACCATTTCCTCTGGCTTATCAGGAACGACGATCGCATATCTCTGAGCGCGAGTGGAGTTACTAATACATGGTTCTTCAATGGTTATGATAAATGGTTTGTATTTTTGCGAATTTTTCCACGTTTGTTTATCAATTTTACAATATGACTTATAAGTATCATCATCAGAAGCGCTGTCATCATCTTTTTTTCTTTTATGGATGCTTTTGTGACAACCATATGACCAGTAAGTATGTCCTATTGTAGAAAGATTATCATAGTCGTCTTGTAGTGTGCTTTGTTGACGATTGCCAACAATCGTAAGTTTGATATTATCTGTCGCGTCTTCCCAAGAATCTTTAATGAGATTAATTTTTGTTCCGTTATACAGTAAGCTTAACGATGTTTTTGTCATTCCAAGTAAAGAAATCATCTCTGCTTCTTTTTCCATTCCATGAAGCACCGCAGCAAAAAGAGATGTGAAAATTAAAAGTTTTTTTGTCATGAACGTTCCTTGATTGTTATTAATATTCATAAAGATGCATCAATTGTAATATATAACCAATTACATCGCGAGGTATATCGCGTAAAACACAATTCTCATCTTTATGTGCACAATATAAAAGACATGGCTTTTGCCAATAGTGCGTCAAAAATGTCGTATATGCTACAAATTCAGATCTCTTTTTGACCCATAATTTTATGCGGTGATATGCGCCTGGATGGTGCATAAGAAAATTGGTTATTGCGGTTAGAGCAATTGGCGCGGCTTTATCGCGAGGAAAACCAACGTCTGCACCAAGTGTTGGGAGAGCTATAGATTTACTTTCAACACAAACACCTTGCTCTAAAACCTTTTCATAGCATAATGTTAAATCTTTTGAAGCTTGCGTGATTGCTTCATTTTCATCAAAAGTTCGTGGTTCCCATAGATTTTGATGTGTATCAAATCTTGGTACTTGATATCTGGGTATTGGGACTAATGTATTGAAAGGGTCATGATAATAACCTTTTAATGTGATATGTGGTTCTGTAATTACCATGACTATTGCTGACTGGCTTATGACATTTTTTTGTGCTTCTTTTATTCTGTTTTCATGTCCAAAAAACTCCCATGTATCGTCGTGATAATAGCTTTTATTATCTTTATTTTTCCAGTAAATATGATCTTGATATAATATTGTTCCTGGTTTGTCATTCATTGTGTCAGAATTCTTGAGTAAACATTGATCATGGCATCCAGCTACAAACAGATCGATATTAACAAGGTTACTTAAAAATTTTGTACTGACATTAATGGTGGTTCCATACAACACGATGCTGAATTTATCAGGTTTTTCCATCGCACGAGCAGTACAAAAAACTAAAAAATATATGCATAATACGAGGATTTTTTTCATCGAGATTCCTTGTTTTGGAATACGCAAAGATAGTATGCATCATAGTAAAAAAAATATGCAAAAGCTTGCATAATTTTAATCACGATGCTATTAATCGAAGGGTTAGTATAATATTGTCCAAAACAAGAGAGGATGAGTATGAAACGGTACGCAATGGAATTTGTCGGTACGTTTTTTTTGACGGTTGCAATTAGTTTAATTGTTAATCCAATTGCAATTGGCCTTATGTTGATGGCGATGATTTATATTGGTGGGCACATTTCTGGTGCACATTTTAATCCAGCAATTACGTTTGCATGTTTTGTTCAAAATAGATTTAAACTTGAAGAAGCAGCTAAATATATTGTAGCGCAAACTCTTGGAGCTCTTTTGGCTCTTTGTTTCTTTATGATGATTACAAACAATAGTTTTACCTTGGATATGGTTCCGGGAAGTCCATTACTTGCTCCAATGGCAATTGAAGCATTGTTAACATTAGTGTTGTGTTGGGTGTACTTGGTAATGAATTATGAAAACCGTTATAAAAATTCAATGATACCGGGTTTTGTTATTGGATTAACATTGATGGCAATTGTTTCTGCTGGCAGTCTCTTCAATCCAGGTGTTGCGATGGGATCGATGCTTTGCAGTCTTATTAAAGATGGCATGTGCGGTGGAATGGGAACTGTTTTAGTATATGTTGTTGCACCATTGATCGGTGGTTGTGCAGCATCGTATATGTTCAATTATTTCCGTTCGGATTTTACGCAGCAGTATTAATTTTTAGATATTAAAATAAAAAAGAGGTGTGGAATGTTCCGCACCTCTTTTTGTTGCATATATATATGCGTTAAGAAGTTGTTATGTGTTGTGATAGACAATCAATAATGTCTTGATGTTTATATTCTTTGGCAAGCGCAAGAGCATCTTTGCCATCATTGTTTTTGATTAACAAGTTTGCGCCATGTTCAGCAAGACATGTTAGGCATACTAGATTCCCTGCTTGTGCTGCGAGCATAAGTGGTGTATTGCCGTCATCATCTGGTAAATCAATTTTGATACCCATTACTGCTTGCAGTAAATGAAAGGGGTTGCCTTTTTTGATGAAAGGAAAAAATGGAGAACGATATATTTTATTAGTAGCCGCAGCAATAAGCGTATTTTGAGCGTGTTGCAGAAGCTTTTTTATTGCAACAGAATTTTGTATGATTTTTATAATTTCATCAAAAAGTAAATCTTTGCTTTTTTGATCACGATATTCTGGTTGAAGTTCCCAAAAAGAGATATATTCACCAAAAGACGGTGTATCCCAATAGTTATGCTCAATAATGCCGAGTCCTGTTCCTATTTTTGATTTTAATCTGCCATCTCCAATAACTTTGGCAAAGTGTTCGATGGAATTATTATTGTTTTTATCGTGATAAACAGCCAAATCTCCTGCTTGAGGAAACTGTTTTTGATCAAAAAATGTATGTGGCATACCAATATAAAGAGCCCAATCTTGTGATCCAAGAATAGATTGTTCTATTTGTTCAAATTGCGTTTTTGATAATCCCAAGCATTCGCGCATGGCATAATTAAAACAAACACCAATGCGTGGTATTTTTGGTATGACTTCTAACGTATTATTGGGAAATAGAGCGTGCATTTTTTGATAATCGATAGATCCGTTATCAAGATTCATGCAATTCTTATCGCATTCATCTCTGTTTTTAAAGAGAGTCTGGTCATTTGGGAGAACAAGAGGCTTGAATTTTAAATTATGATTACGTTTTTCTAGCTCCATGCAATACATGAATAGCGGTAAAATAAGTAGAAAAAGGAATAACGGAAGTTTGGTTGGGTAATGTTTAAACATGACTTTTTTGTTGTTTAAAAATGTTTTCGCCATTAGCGATGATTATAACAACAAATTATTATATTAAAAGAAGTGGAGAAATCGATTTATAAATAATGGTTAATTTTTTGTTTTTTATATGATTTTTGGCCATTATTAAATGCTTCAGCATCATCACGAATGGTTTTTCTTAAACGCTCTTTATCATTTTGATATTTGTTTTTTAGGGTCCAATAACTGATTGCGTTGCCGTAAGAAAGCGGAACTGCAAATGGTTGATGCTGTGTAATTTTTTTTAATCTGCCAAATTGTGATTCAAAAATAGTATTATCTATATCAACAATACGAGTAAAATGGTTGATGATATAACTATCTTCATTGTCTGTGTAGAGTGCAAGATCATTATTTTTTGGTTTAACTGTTTGTTTAAAATATTTTTCTACATTGATGGTTGATTTTTGACGGCCATTCTTTTTTTTATACAGCTTTAAAGGTGTGGTATTGCCGGTTATTTGAGCGATTGCATAGTTAAAACATCTTCCTTGTTGTTCTTCTTCTGTTGCATCTCTTACAATAGTGACATCTTTGATGGGATTAAGTTCTCCTCTTTCAGCAAATTTGATCCATTTGCTGATATAATCCCTGTGATGTGCTGCAAGACTATCAGGCTGCTGTGTGATTGGTTTGTGTTTAAATTCGCTGAGCATGCAACTGTTTGCAGTGAAACTTGTGATAAAAAAGACAGCAATAAAAAGCTTGATTTGATTTGATATATACATATTTAATTCCCCCCTTATTTATCATATTATCAAATAGAAAATTTATGTCAATGTCACCCCTTGGGTCCCCATTGCAGTGAAACGAAAAATGGGGTTAAAGATGGGGTAGATTGAAAGATCTGCTATTTGAGCTATTCTAGATATATATTGAGGTATTTTTTTATTAAAAAAGAGCTGAAAATGAAAATATCATTAAATTGGATTTTTGATCATATCAAAGGCGAACTTGCACGCGTGGATGTTAAGCAACTGGTTGATGCATTTATACGCACCACAGCAGAGATTGAAGGATGGCGCAAAGTTGCAATCAATACAGATAATCTGACACTTGTAGACGTTGTAGCAGTTGAGGGTGCTAATGTTACCGCGCATTCAGCGGAGCGTAACAAGAATTATACATTGCCAGCACGAGCAGATGCCGTTATTGGGGCATGTTTTATGATCGAAGACATTAATAATGCACAAAAGTGGGCAACAACAATAATGCTTGGTGGCACCAAAGAGATGCTCATCCCAGCGCTTGATGTGCAAACCAATTTACGTGCAGGCGGTTGGAAGTCAGCAATTGAATTGAGCGATTATATTGTAGAAATTGATAATAAATCAATCAACAGTCGTCCTGATTTGTGGGGGCACCGTGGCCTTGCGCGTGAAATTGCTGCCATTTTAAATTTAGAATTAAAATCAGCTGATGAATTGATGGCCAAAAAAGATGTTATGGCACATGAACTTTCAGCACAAGCTACGTCTTATAACCCATTTGATATCACCATTGAAAATTCAAAGTTATGCAGCCGCTTTGCGGCATTATATGTGTCATCTGTTGTTCCACGAGCATCACAACTCAATACCGTTGTCCGTTTAAGCCGTGTTGATAGCAGATCAATTGATACGCTTGTTGATGCAACTAATTATGTGATGCTCGATCTTGGTCAACCAATGCATGCGTTTGATGCTGATACATTCCAATCAAAAAAAATAACTATTGCTGCAGCGCAACCTAAAGAGAAATTATTGTTACTCGATGGTGAAACCATCGAACTCACCCCAGAAGACGTGGTGATCACCGATGGCGGTAAAGCAGTATCACTTGCGGGTGTTATGGGCGGTGCCAAAAGTGGTGTTTCTGCACATACAAAATCGTTATTAATAGAATCAGCAACTTTTGATGCAGCAACAATCAGACGCACATCAGCGCGTCATAAAAAAAGAACTGAAGCCTCTATGCGTTTTGAAAAAAGTCTTGATCCTCATCAAAACATTGATGCATTACGACGTTTTTTATTTTTACTTGATAAAGCGCATGTTACGTACCAAGCGGGTGATCGTATTGTATCATTAGGTACATGCCCAGATCAGACATTTATTACCGTTGAACATACTTTTATAGAAGCACGTCTTGGTATTATTATTAAACCAGAGCGTGTGATTGCTATTTTGGAGCATATTGCATTTGAGGTAGAGCAATCAGTTGAACATGATACTGTTGTGTACACCGTTGCAGTTCCATCATTCAGAGCAACCAAAGATGTTAAAATTCCTGAAGATATTGTAGAAGAGATTGGCCGTTACGTTGGGTATGATTCATTACCACGCGTCATGCCATCATTACAATTGCGACCATCTGATTTACACACAACATATACAACGCGTGCAATAAAAAAATTCTTGAGCTACGGCCTCATGATGCATGAACTGTATGGATATTCTTTTTTTGATGAATCATGGTTGCGAGAACTGAAGTGGCAACCGACAGATTTTATTTCTGTGCAAAATCCTATTTCTGAAAATCATACTCGTTTGATTACAACGTTGCAGCCGCATATGTTAAAAGCAGTTGCGGATAACAGTATTCATCATACAGCCTTACGCTTTTATGAATGGGGACGTGTATGGCATAAGCAGGGTGATGATATTATTGAACAAAAGTCGTTGAGTGGAATATTTTACGACCAATCTGGATGTGATTTTTACACCAGCAAAGCAATGTTAAATCGTTTATTTGATCTGCTGCACATGAATGTGACATGGTCACCATCCTTCGACCCAGCCTTCGCCGAGGCTTCGGCGGGTAGGCGGGCGTTTACTACTGAGCAAAGTCGAAGTATCAGGACGAGCGGGGTGGGTGGCGCTGAATATTCATGGCTTTCATCCAATCAAACAGCAGCATTGATGCATGAAGACAAATGCATTGGTGTTGCAGGAATGGTAGAAAATATGTCAGCATTTATGTTTGAAATTAACGCTGATCATCTTATTAATTATAGACGTCCGCAGCCACGGTTTGTACCATTATCTAAGTATCCATCCGTGCGCCGTGATGTGAGTATGTTGATTCCTGCTGCAATCAGTGTTGATGCATTGACGCAGATGATTAAAGAGGTTGATACGCGCATTCAAGATGTGGCACTTCTTGATTTCTTCACTAAGCCTGAATGGAAAGATCAGAAGGCGATGACATTCCATGTTGAGATGGGTGATCGGGAAAAAACACTTGTTGCGGATGAAGTGGAACAGATTTGGAGTAAGGTTGTTGCTCAGCTGCAAGAGCAAGGGGCGGTTATTAGATAAAATGAACAAAAAATTGTATTGTTTTTCAGCGTTCGCCATTTTTATTCTCGACCGCGCAACAAAATTATTAGCACTCAGATGGTGCATGGAATTTCCATGCACCATTAATCAATTTCTCTCCTTTGAAGTTGTTTTTAATCGCGGAATTTCATGGGGCATGTTTCATTCGCAAAGTGACGCCCTTTTTTTTGTTGTGTCAGCAATCATTGCAATCATAACTGCACTGCTGTGTGGATACGCATATCAGCAATATAAGCAAGGCAAGTCAATCGTAGCAGAAGTTTGTATTATTACAGGTTCGTGCTGCAATTTGATTGATCGTGTTATATACGGCGGCGTGGTTGATTTTATTATACTTTCATATGAACAACTTTCATGGCCTGTTTTTAATATTGCAGATGCAGTTATTGTGTTTGGTGTTGGGTTGTTTTTACTCCGCTATGAGAAGTAAAAAGTTTTATTCAAAAACGTTCGTATATTTCGACCCAGCCTTCGCCAAGGCTTCGGCGGGCAGGCGGGCGTTTACTACTGAGCAAAGTCGAAGTATCAATACGAATGGAAGAAAAAATTATTAATCAGTTTAATCCCCATTTTCAGTTCTTTCCGATGGGGACCCCGATTGGAACGAAGTGGAAATTGGGGCAAAAGGATACGAACACATATATGTTTCAAGATTGATAAAAAATTTAATACTTAATCATACATACTTTATATTCCATGTTATTCGTACGTTCCTCATGCCATCACTCTGCGCATCCTGCAAAATTTTTTTATCAACAACTGATATTTTTTGTGATACGTGCAAACGTACTATTTTTTCCATAGTTTCCAAAGAAGTAGATGTAACACCCAGTTTTTCTATGAAGGTGTTTGCACTTTCTGATTACAAAGATCCGCTCAAAAAACTTATTTTGGCAAAAGGGTGGTCAGATACTGTTGCAAGTTATCAAATGGGACAACTGTTATCTGAATTGCCAGCATTGCAACAACTTGATTGTGATGTTATTGTGCCCATTCCATTGCATTGGACGCGTTATGCATGGCGCGGTTTTAACCAAGCAGAAGAGATTGCGCGTGTTATTCACAAGAAAAAAAATGTGCCACTCAAACATCTTATTAAAAGAATAAAAAAGACAGCATTCCAATCAACGTTGGTTTCTTCTTTGCGAGGAGAGAATCTTAAAGATGCATTTGTGTTACATGAAAAGTGTGCACAAGATTATGTGGGTAAACATATTTTATTGGTTGATGATTTGATGACAACAGGATCAACGCTGCGTTCAGCAGCAAAAGTGCTATTGCAATTAAAGCCAAACAAAATTACGGTGGCGGTTGTGTGTAGAGTTGTATAAAAAAGTAAGGCCAGGTTTTTATGCTGGCCTTGTGTTGTATTTTAGTACTCGATTTGATTGATAGCGTTGAGTTTGGACAGTAAGTCAACAAGAAGACAGAGTAAGTGATCTGTTTTTTCAGTGGTTTGTTTCATTGGATCGGTTATGTTTATTTTGTCTAAAATGCGTTGGTTATTATAAGATTCTTCAATATTTACTGGATTTTTTATATCTTTTTCATCATCTGAGCAATAACCGTCATCTGTGTTTTTTGGTAATACGAATGTTTTATTGAGCTTGTGAGTGTGTACAAGGGCACGTTTGAATTCTCTGATTTCGTTACATTTTTGAGTGACTAGGGTATTGCGCTCTCCATTAGCACTCAGATATGTTTTGCGAAGATTTTGCATATCAACAATTCTTGCATGAACGGATCCTTTTAATTCAGTAAGAAGATTATTCATTTGATTGATGAATTCATTATCATTGGTCTTTATTGTCTTTGCTAATGCCAACTGTTTTTCTTTATTTTGTGCAGCAAGTAATTGATGCACCATGCATGCTTGCCCATCGCCAATTTTTATCTGTTTAGGGTGCTTTGCTACGCACATTCTTAATATATCAGAGATGCGTTCGGTATTTCTTTTAATCGTGTAGATTTGAAGAGCATTATCTAATTTGTGATGATAACTTGAATTTTCAGGGTCAAACTTTCCAGTTTCTAAATCAGAGTAGAGATTTGCTTCTTCATCCCATATGTAATCGAATGTTGATCTGACAAAACCTAGACCACGTTTTGTGGGTATTGTTGTTACGATGACAGATTCAGCCATGGGATTTGTTGCAATTTTTGGTTGTTCTTTCTCCATGCTCAATAAAGCTGATGGAGCAAGCAGTGGGAGTAGGAGGAGTGCATGAGCAAGAGAAATGTTTTTTTTCATTATGTTTTCCTTGTGAGAAAGGCCAGCTTTTACACTGGCCTTTTATTATGTGCTTGGTTATTTATCTGTGAGTTTTTTTTGATTAAGTTCTTCAGTAAGTTCAGATTTTTTAAGTTGGAATCCTTTGATTGATTGTATGAGTTCAACCGATTCTTTGATTCCATTTAATTTTTTTTCTGCTGCAGAGATAATGTTTGAATGCACATCATATTTTGGAGTTTTGAGTTGATTGTTTGTTAACAGTTCTGCTGTAGCAGGTCTGATTGTTTTATTAAGACAGCTAAATGTACTTACATCTCTTCTTAAATCTGTAATACGTGTATTTTCATATTCCAATGATGCGTTGTAATTTTCCTGCATTTTTTTCATATTGTCTTGGTATGTTGCTATTGTATTGATTATAGAAGACATACAAGCAACCGTTGCTAAGTTCCATTCTTTTGTTCTGTCTTTCAGTTTTTGTTCAAGAGTATCATTAGCCAAAATAAGCTCTTTAGAATAATGTGATCTGAGCAATTCTGAAGCTGGTTGAGCAACTTCATCAGAAATGCGTATCCATATAGCATATTTTTGTTGGCATAAAGCAGCTATTTTAGCAAGAGATAGAACATCATGATTTTTGGTAGCAGTAGCAATTGCTTGTTCAAGTAGATCAAAAGAATTTTTATATCTTACGTCAAAAGCACCAGTTTCAAGGTCATCAATTATTTGTTGTAAAATTTGATATGAGGTGCTGGTATGGTAGCGTAATTTTTCTGTCCAGGTTAATGTTTTCTCTTGAGTTGGAAGAATAACTGATGCCATTAAAGGATTTTCTTGATTGTCATTGGTATTGTTGTTTGTAACACGTTCTGGTAAAGATAAATTGATAACTTCAACTTCTGATTTTACGAGGTTAGATGTTTCAGCTTGTGCTTCTGGATTATAAAGAGGATTTTCAAAAACTGTAACAATGTTAATGTTATTTAATTCTGATTGTTTGATGAACAGTTTTGAGCTTTGAAGGTCTTGTAAAAGTGGGGTGTGGAAACGAGCAGTATGGTTTTGTTTTTCTTGTTCAATTACTGCATCTGTTATTTGTTGCTTTGCTTGCTCAAATTTTTGTTGTTGCAGTTGAGCACGTTGCTGTTTTTCTTCTAATTTTGCAATTTGTTGTTTGTGTTGGTTGATTTTCTGTTGTTGTTTTTTTTCATCAAAACGTTTTTGTTTTCGGTTTTTTCCTTGAGATGTTGGTTTTTCTTTGTATTGTATCTCCATGCCTAAAATAGGCGCAGCGGTAAGAAGGGAAAGTACAACGAATGATTGAGCAAACAAGATATTTTTTTTCATAAAGAAATCCTTTTTTGATATGAACAATATCACTGAATGTTTTTTTGATATGATAATGCGCGGCTGTTTTTTTATATGTCTTTGACTCCTTTTGTTTGATGAATAACGATGACATTTTAACGCGGCTTTGAAATAAATCAAAGATATTTTTACTTTAAATTCTCATTTAATTTGAGCGTTGTAAAATGTCCATTCTGTGATAGGATAGAAATTATTATCAGGGTATACATTTTTTAAAGTAAAGGGTAGATATGGATAAAAAATTACAAAAAAAGATATTAATCGGCGGCGTTTTGGTGTCGCTTTCTTTTTTGCCTGGTTGTGCATTGTTTGATTCATCCAAAGGTCAATCTGCGCAAGATGGTGCAGCGTCAAACGCATCAGCTGCTCCATTAACTGGTGAAGTTTTGGTGACTATGAAAGGTAAGCCAGTCATTACAACTGATACGTTGGCAGTTGAAAGAGAAAAATTCCTTAAAGCAAATCCTCAAATCAGACAAGCGCTTGCATTTATGCCTGATCCAAAAGAGTTCGATCGCAATTTGGTTGATGGTTTGATTGGTCAGAAAATTGCAGATGAATATGTTATGTCACACGGTATTAATCAGACAGCTGCATATAAAACAGAGTTGCAAGATTTATATGAATCTATGGAGCGTATTTTAAATGCAAAATATTTTGGTGAACATTTAACGGTGGTTGTACCTGATTCAGAAGTAAAAGCTTTTTATGAAGCTAATAAAGACAAATTGCGCGGTGTTATGACGTCACCAGGTGGTGTAATGGCATCTGGAATTGAATTTGATAACAATGCAGCAGCACGTGCATTTGCATCACGAGCAAAAACTGCTCCTGGAGGATTCAAAAAAACAGCACAAGATGATGGCTTGAATGCAAAAATTAAAGATTTTAAATTGGTAAATGGTCAAAGTATTGGTATTGAACCAATGTTGCGTGACAAAATTGTTGCGATTAAAACGGTACCATCTGTTGATGTGATTGAAGTGAATGGAAAATCTTGGGTTGTAAATGCAACAGCAAAAGAAGAACCTAAATTTATTCCGTATGAACAAGTTAAAGATAAACTGAAACAAGAATTGGAACAAAATAAACGTGTTGAACTGTTTGAAAAAGAGATCAACAAATTACGTACAGAATATGGCGTTGAAGTGAATGAAGATTATTTTAAAGGCGCGCCGCAACAAGAAATGCCACAAATGCCTGAGCAACGTGGTGGAGTTGCACAAGCACCTGCAGCGCAAAAAAGAGTTGCATAAGTTTTTATAGCAATGTTGGATGAAAAAAGGAGGAGCGAAAGCTCCTCTTTTTTTGTTTGTGAGATAAATATGTTATAGTAATGCTCAGTAACCCTGCTTGATTCGAATGATATCTTGCGCTCGTCCTGAGCCTGTCGAAGGATTTCTTCGAGCGCTCGAAAGATATCCTTTTACCCCAATATCACTCCGTTCGTATTGGGGACCCCATCGGAAGGAACTGAAGATGGGGAATAGCTGACGAGCGCAGTGAGAAAAGATAAATTTCTAATACAAGAAAGTCCCACATGAACAAACAAAAAAATGTTACATATTTACTATCCTTCATCATCTTCCCTTCAGCCCTTGGTATGCAACTTGCCAAAAGACCTTCTCATTTGAAGAAAAAGTTTATACGCACCATAATAGGTAGAAGTCCAGAATTATGTGCTATGCGGGAAACATGGCATATCAATAACAGTCCGCAAGAAGTTGTGGATATATCGCAAGGTAAAATTAAAATTAAAGAAGAAATTCCGGTTGGAAAAAGATATGGGACTGCTCATAACTATGCGTTTACCAAATTAATGGGAATAGTCGGCAAAGCTCCAAAAATTTTAAATATTAAAGGTCAAGAAGAGTATTATTATGATGGTTATCTTAAGATGTCTGAGTTTTTGGATGCTCGTAGTGAAGCGCAACCTGGTGATTTTGCTGTTTATGTTTGTGAAGATGAAAAAGGAGAAATTGAAATTACTCACACAGGAATTGTTATAGGTGATGATTGTATAGAATCAAAATGGGGTCCTACACATGCTATTTTTGAGCATCCAACATGGTATGTTCCTGCGCAGTTTGGAAACCGTGTTTGGTATTTTAGATTAAAAATAAGTGGGGCTGATTTACTTGCAGAGATTCAAAAAAGATTACAACAAAAAGAGATAAAAGAGAGATACAATTTGTTGGCAAAGCATTATCAGCAAGAGTTATTTGATAATATTAAGAAATATGAACAAGATAGAGACATCAGTCATGCAAGAAAGATGTATGGATTATTAGAGTATGAAATGAATGTGCATCTTGATGTTCCCGATGAAAATGGTGTCACTCCATTGATGCATGCGGAAAGAATGGGTTGTGAAATGTTAAAAGAGTTGTTTGCGACGTATCAGAAATATAATAATGAGTAAATAGAAAAAGGTCAGTATGAAAAGTCGTATAATATTATGTGTATCAATACTATCATTACAAATGTGTGCGGATGATATAAGCACACTTGATACATCTAACTTTATTTTAGTAGATCAAATTGAAGCGGTGGTCTATGGCCAAGAAGATGTAGAAATTATCACTAAATCTGATATTGATCGCCCAAGCTTGGGTGGTGGATTCAGAACAAAAGATGAAATAATTTTTGAGCGTGAAGTTTTGTTGGATGCAAAAAAACATAATATTCCACAAGATGAAGAAGCAGTTGATGCATATCTTGCACAAATACAACGTGAGCACAACTTATCGCAAGAAGAGTTAGAGAATATATTCACTGGTTCGGGGTACACAATTGAAGAAGGGCGTGAGCAGTTGCAGATGATGCAAACCGTGAACACCATGATTGATGTCAAAATTCGTTCAAATTTGATTGTCCCGCGTAGAGAAGTTGAAGAGTATCATACACATCATCCGGTTGTAATAGAAGCAACATATACATTGCAGCGCGCAGTGGTGCCACAATCCAAAAAAATGTCAGCTGAAAAGCAACATGATGTTTTAGTGAAATATGCGCAAACTGGTAAAGGTGCATCGGGTATTGCCTGGAGTGATCCATTTACCATAAATCATGCTGATATTGCGGAAAATAAACAGTTTATCTATGACATGGAACCAGGACAAATTTCAGAGCCACAAGAAGTGAGTGGTGGTTTTGAGATGTTTAAATTGGTAGAGAAAACACCGGAGACAGTAAAAAGTTTAGAAGATTCGTACCGTGAAATTGTTGATATTTTACGACGGCCAAAATACGATGAATTGATGGAAAAATATAAAGAGGCGCTGAGCAAACATGCATCAGTTGTTTATTTTTAACTTTCATTTTCTAATCTCCAACAATGCCGGATCATTCGTGATAATTGGCTCCAGTGGAATTTGTGGTCGTGGAGCCAAAGGTGATAAATATGGTGTATAAAAATAGTATGGGCGTTGTAATTTAAGTAAAATTTTTAATCCAAACCATACGCCAAATATTGGTGGCACCCACCAATATTTTTTTAACCAATTTTTCCACGTAATTTTTGAATTCAATTCATACTTTTCTATAAATGGTGGTAGCTCATTGACCAGCATATCTATTGCGCTTAAAACTTCTGCAATTGGCAACTGATTAATGATATTGTTGATTGCAATAATTGTTTCGAGCGTTGATTTTTTTATTGGATGGTGATGTTGCGCGCATTCATCAAAAAGAATGTGTTTGTGAACAGCAAAAATAAGAATGAGTGTTTCGTGTAAGAAGTGGCTGCTCTGCGCATTAATGTTGTGCTGAGTGTATTGGAGCAATAGAATAATTGGTTTAAGCGATTCGGCGGCGATTGCTTGTTTAAGACTGTTACATATGGTCGGATGAGAAAAAGTAACTGGTCCCAGTTGTATGGAATCTGCTTGTTCAGTGATATTGCATGGAGCATAATGATACTGTTGTTTATGTAAGCGTGATAAAAAGTTGATAGATTTTGTAAGGCATGGAATGCAGTAAGTATGTTTTTTTAATCCGCTTAACCCTTCGATACATTTTTGCTTTGCAAAAACACTCAGGGCGAGCGGAAAGGATAAAGCATTTTCTTTTAAGGGGACCCCCGATTGTAATGAAATGAAAATTGGGGCAATAGTAATTGTTATTACTTTTTTCATACCTGTTATTTCTTGTTGCTTTTAAACTTGCTCTTCCTGCTGATCAAGATGATGCTGCCAAAGATTGAGAGCTTTTTCTACAAGATCATTATGTTTAGTGCTGAGTTCAGGTTTTGTTGCAAAATAGTTATTGAGTAATGTCGGAAGATCCATAGCAACTTTTAAGGCACAACTTCTTTTTTCACGAGCTTTAGAGTTGTGTACAGGAATAACACCAATCAAATCATGAGCGTCTTGGCATGCTTGTTCAACAATTTTTAAATCAACCAAATCTTTTTTCCCATCAGGGATGTGATACACAATTTTAACAATAGCATCACGCAACTGATGTTTTTTTATTTCATTAATGATCTGATCTGTTTGAGAAATACCCGATTGCAAATTCACATCAATTTGTATGAATGGTCGAGTGGCAACGGGAATAAATTCATACGTCGCTTTATTTTTTTCTGGAATGCTGATTAAGCAAAAACCTTTCTCCTCTTTGCGTTCACCAAAATCAATACGTTCAATTGATCCTGAATAGACAATAGCAGGGTATCCAGATGGGTTAAGGTTTTGATGACGATGCAGATGGCCCAGTGCAACATAATCGAACGGTTTAATAGCCAATTGCGATGGCATAAGCATGGGATCATTGCCGTAAATTGCGCGTTTCTCTGATCCAGAAAATATGCCCGTGCTTACGGTGATGTGGCTTGCTAGTACTGCAGGAATAGTTTGATCAATTTTTTGTGCTAGATCAGTAATAATATGAGCAATTGCTTTGGAGATATATTCCGTGATTTGCGAATTTGATTTATCAAGATGTTTATCGGCAATTGCGATAGTGTTACGTGTTGGCCATGGAACACCCACAATAGTGATAGGACCATTTTTGGTGTTGAGTACAATTGATCCCGGTTTTGAAAACACGTGAAAACCATCAATAGGTATTTCTCCAAACATATCAAGCGCATGCGCTTTACCAAAACTTAATGGATGGTCATGATTGCCGATAACAATAACAATGGGAATGCCTGCTTTGTATAAGCGTAAAAAACATTTGAATAACAGCTTTTGTTGTGTTTGGCTTGGGTTGTGCGTTTTATATGCATCACCTGCAAATAAAAAGAAATCAACTGATTCTGAAATTGCGGTATTGATGCAACTGTTGAGTGCTTTTTCAAAATCAAGCAATCGTGTATGAATACCTGTTTTGGCATCAATTTTTCCATAATTTTCCATGCCAAAATGAATATCAGCGGTGTGAATAAATCGGATCATTGTTCTTCTTCTGAGGTATCAGGATGTATAACGCGAGCGCCACTAAATAAAAATTCATCAACTTTGCAAGCATCTTGCTCTGGTAGCAGTTGTGCTTGATATGCGCGTTTTTTTGTATAATTACATTTTGTTGTTTGATGTGAACGTGCAATTGCTAATGCATCATCGGGAACATCAGATGTTATGGTTGAACCTGCTGCAGTGAATGCATTGTTGCCAATAGTGATTGGAGCTATGAGAGAGTTGTTGCTACCAATAAATGCATGATCTTTAATAACTGTTTCATGTTTATTAATACCATCGTAGTTACAGGTAATTGTTCCTGCACCAATGCTTACGTGTTCTCCAATGGTTGCATCACCGATATAACTGAGATGTTTTGCTTTTGTTTTTTTCTCAAGTGTGCTGCTTTTAACTTCAACAAAATTGCCAATAATGCACTGTTCGCCAACGGTTACATTGGAACGTAAACGTGCAAATGGTCCAACTTCAGCATTTTCTTTGATGTATGCATTATCAATCACGCATTGTGGATGTATGGTTACATTGTCTTCGAGAATAACATTATTCAGCGATGAAAACTCTTTAACCGTGCAATGTTGTCCAATAATAGTGTTACCACATAAATGAACACCGCTACCAATATATGATCCTTGACCAATGGTTACATCAAGATCAATATATACGGAGTTAGGAAATGAAAAACGTACACCTTGGCTCATCCAATAATTGATTAATTCAGTTTGTTTGACATGTTCCGCTGCAGCCAGTTCTTGGAATGTATTGATACCGCGAACAGTATTAAAAGGTACATCTGTTGTTGTAACAGGTAAGTTATTGTCACTTGCTATTTTGACTAAATCAGTGATGTAAAATTCTCTGCTTGCATTATTAGTGTTAAGTGCTGTGATGTAATCCTCTAAAAATTTTTTATTGATAAGATAGATGCCAGCATTAACACAGTTATAATTATTGATATTTTCTTTAAAATCTTTTGCCTCAATAATGCGTATAGTTCCATCTATAGTGAGTACTCTGCCATATGCTTTTGCTGTTTCATCTGGATCTGATGATGTTACAAAACTGATAGCTGCATCATGTTCTATGTGTTTGTTATATAGTTTTGTAATAACTTCTGCGGTAACAAAAGGAACATCTCCATTCATGACTAAAATATGATCACGATTCCATAAATGTTTACTGCATGCAACTGCATGACCTGTGCCTTCTTGTTTTTCTTGCGTTACAAAATCAACGTTTATATTTTCGCTCGCAATAATATTTTTAATCAGTTCTTGTTGATAACCAACAACTACAATTGTTGGGATGTTGAGTGATTGGAGTAGTTTTGTGGGAAAAAGAATCATTGCTTGACCGCAAATTGGATACGCAAGTTTTGTTGTGTTTGTGTGAAAACGTGTTGCTCTTCCTGCAGCTAAAATAACTGCTTGAATGTCTTGAAGATTATTAATCATTTGATTCCCTTTTTGATTACTTATACTGAGAATGCTGAGTATGAAGATATATTTTTTCATAACATTCCTTACAATCAGTTTTATACAAATATGTTGGCTTGCCCTTCGTCCTTCGACAGGCTCAGGATGAGCGGAGAGCGAAGTAGGGATGAGTGTATCATGTTTTTAGAATTTTTTCATTGCAAATAAATAGGCCCACACTGCTTAAAAATATTTAAAATTTAAGCAGTGTGGGCCTATATTTATTTTTTAAATCTATTCTCGCGCTTGCTGATGTACTTTCTTTTCTTGTTTAATAGTTTCTTCTTGTTCAATAGATTGTATTATGCGAGCAAACAGAGCGTTTTCTTTTTCTTTAAATGCTTTCATTTTATCTGGATCAACTGTATTAAATGAAAACACCTTTATTCCGCTATCAGGATTTAATCCGCCATCTTCATCTCTGGTGTTAATAAGAACAAATTCACATATATCTTCAGGGTTTTTATCAAGATAATGTACAATTTTTTCAGTATTCGTTGTTGTGCCAACACCGGGAATATTAAATGATAGTTTTGGTCCGCCTGATGTTGTGTAATATACGCATTTATTCAGTTTGTTTTTGGGTACGGCAATAAGTAATAGTTCACCAAATATGCTTAAAATGTTATATTCTTTTTGTAAGTTTTGCAGCTCTTTTTCATACATATGATACATATTAGAATATCCAAACATGGCAAGTATGTCTTGTATTGAGAACTCTTTTTCTCCCACATTGGTATCGTTGAGTACATAATCGAATGAGCTGCTTCCTCTTCTATTGGTGTTACCAAACAAAAATTTATTTAAAAACAATAGGGCTTGTCTATTGGAGATGCCTAAGGGATTGTTTTTGGTATCATGAGAAAAAATATTTCCTTCTGTGAGTAATTGTTCACGTTTTGCTCTTTCAGATGCAAGAAAACGTTCATTCTTTTTTCCTAAAACAGGATCATCTAAATGGGTAAAAATGAAATCATCAAGCTCTTTCCTCGATTTATATGAAAATAACTTGCTATAAATATCCGATATAAGTCCGTATTTCCAGCGTCTTCCATGATAAAATATTTCATAGCCAAGATCATTTAATTGGTTTTCTTTTTGTAGGGTGGCTTGAATCATAGATAAAATATTAGGATTGTCGAATATAATAGGAAATTGTTTTGTTACATCAGAGGCAAATTTTTCAAGATGTCGGTAAGATGCTGTTTCAGCTTGATTATTTAAGCCCAATGTCTTTATTCTATATACAGATTCGCCTACTGTTGTTTTAAATAATTTAATCCCTTGTTCTGTTTGTGATAATTTATTAAATTGTGCCGTAATGGAATTGGTAAGGTCTTTGGCAAACAAAGGACTTTTGTACTGTAAAAAATCAAAGACATTTTCAAGTAATAGGCAAAAATCACTGGTATATATGTTATCTGTTGAAAGTTTATTTTTTAAAGCAGAAACGATTTCAGCTATAAGGTCCTTATTGTTTGTAAAAATTTTTTCGATTGTTTGCAATGCATACTCTTTTTCAATAATCATTACATAGAGCTTTTCTCTCTTTTCTTTATTCTTTTCACTTACTATTTTTTGTGTGAGCAAAGATGACATGCTTCCAATAAATGATCGTTTATATTGATTTTTTAGATCGGTACTATGCATATCAAATGTGTTTATTGTTGTAATAAAACTTTTAATATCATTAGGTAGTATAGTTCCTAATACTGTTGTATTTATACAGCAAGTATAAAAAGGATGATGTATCAGTATTGGAAGAAGTTGTTCTTTAATAGCATTGATCGTATGGATTTGTGTGGAATCAGTAGTATGAGAAGTTTGTACAAGAATAGTTGAGATGAGTTGGAAAAATTCCGATTTAGTGATGTCTTTTGCTGGTAGAGTCTCTATAAAGAGAGGGTCAGTTAGAGTTTCTTGTATAAGAGGAAGAATTTTAATTGATAACGATGGGTCTTTTTTGCATGTTGTTTCTAAAAACCTAATTCCAGAAAAATCTTTAATAAGCTTGCTAAATACATTTTTTATAGCATTACTATTATTATTTTCTAAAAATGTTTGAGTGTTTGCGCGTAAAGAACTCGACATATATTTACCAGTACCTAGTTGATAAACAATTTTTGTTGATTGTATAGGACTCATTAAGTTTGTATACCAGTTTGAAAAACGATTTTTCAGTGCTGTAAAAAGATTCCAAGAAGAATTATTTTGTACGGGTATAGTGTGATAATTTCTTTTTTGTATGCCCAAAAATGGTGAAGTAGTCTTGATGGGAGTGTATATACTTGATGAACTTGCTAAAGGTTTTTTTATTAACAAATTAGACTGGTCATTCGATGTTTGTTCTGAAATTTTAATTGGTTCATTAATTGGAATATGAATTTGTTGTGGTTTGTTTTGTTGAAACAGTTGTTGCATAGTTTTGAATTTACCAAGATTTTTATACATTTTATTTGTCGTCGTCAACATTCCTTGCAATGGCATTGTTCCATATAACAAGATTAATAGTCGAAATGTTTTATTTTTTAGAAATTGCATAAAAAACCTCATAAAATTAATGCTTTATTATAATCAAAATCCATTGTCATTTTCTATTGTAAATTAATAGTATAGCAAAAACAAGGATTTACTTGAAGATATGGAGCAATAATGCGACTGTTGCGCATTTTACCTTGGGTTTTTTTATTTGCGTTAACTTTTTGATACACCATTAATAGGGTGTTTAGGATGAATGAACGTAGAATATTTCTGTTGTCGTTCAAGTTACAGAAGTACGAGTAGGGTAATGAGCTCTACGCTTTCCAAAAAAGGAAAATAAGATATTATAGTGTAAGGGGTTAGTTAGCAATAATTAAGATTCGACAAATTAGTAATAGCGCAGGGTAGGTCAATGTCGAAAAAGTTTTTTCTTTTTACTATAATTTTATGTATATCCCAGATCGGTCATGCAACAATATACGATGATCGATTTATTCCTTTATTTGCTCCACAGCAATTTTTTATTGAAGGGTTACCTTCGGCATATGAATTTGATTTTGTCGCGATAACAGCGAGTGAAGCATTTGCTCGTGATGAAAAAACGGTTGGTATTCCGGAACTGTTTGGAACGTTTGATTTAAATACGTTAGCAACTTCTTTATTAGAAATTACGGGCAAAAGCCCATTACGTTCTGATTTATTAGGACGAGAACTTCCTTTCTTTGTGAATGGTCGCATTCAAGGGGAAGGTTTTTTTATGCGGTATTGCCAAGCGTTCAAAGATTATTTTACACTCGGTTGTGAATTTTATTTTTTTAAAACAAACTCACGGCAGACATTCCGTCTTGATATGGAGAAAGTAAGAAATTTAAAGCCGGGAGATATTAATGAAATTGAACGCTCACAACGATTAGCGTTTGAAGAGATTGGACTGTTTTCAACAGATGCACCACAGCACGGATTAAGTGATATTGATCTGTATTTCCGTGGTGGTAAACAATGGGATTACGCACTTAAGTGCCGTAAAATTTATGCAGGGCTTACTCTTGGTGGTTTTATTCCAACAGGAGTAAAAAGAAACATATTTAATCCAGCATCAATTCCGTATGGTGGTGATGGTTTTGGTGGTGTGTATGTTAAAGGCGATGCGCTTTTTGAACTGAAAGAAGATATTAAAGTTGGTTTCTTGTTGCAGGTGAGTAAACGAATTGCTCGCACTCTTACTGCTCGTATGCCAATGGTAGCAAGTGAACCGTATATTTTTGGACCAATTATAGGGCAAGCTCATATCAGCCCAGGTGCAACATTAGGATTTTCACCGTACTTTGTGTTAGAAAATTTACGTGGAGGTCTTGGCTTGGGAATTCATTATACATTAGTATCGCACTGGAAAGATTGTTGGCAAGATCGTCGGAAAGATAAAACAATTCCGGTTAATTTGTCACAAGTTATAGAAACTTCAAAATGGGGTGCTGACTATTTTACCATCGATGTTTTTTATGATTTTGGAAAACAGAATACAAAGCATATTATAGATCCAATTGTCTTTTTCAGATGGGATGTTCCATCTATGCTTTTTGTATCACATAATGTTCCTAAGACCAATAAAATAGCCTTGGGCGTTGAGTTGGCATATTAAAATAATAAGGAAATAATGTATGAAATTTAGACCCGCAGAAAAATTATTTAATTTTTTCTCTAATGATATCGCAATTGATCTTGGAACAGCAAATACCGTTATTTATGTCCGAGGTAAAGGTATCGTTTTAAATGAACCATCAGTAGTTGCAGTGCGTTTGCATACTAAAAATGTACTTGCTGCAGGAGCACGAGCAAAAGAGATGTTAGGTAAAACACCAGAAAATATTGTTGCAAGTCGTCCCATGCGTGATGGTGTTATTGCAGATTATGAATTAACAGAAAGCATGCTGCGTTATTTTATTGGAGCAATCCATGAAGGGCGTAGCGGTTTTTTATTTAAACCGCGTCCACGTATGATTATCGGTGTTCCTTCTGGAATTACGCAAGTTGAACGCAGAGCAATTGAAGAATCTGCCAAAGAAGCAGGTGCTCGTATGGTTCGCACTATTATGGAGCCAATGGCAGCTGCAATTGGTGCAGGTCTTCCGGTGCAAGAACCATCAGGAAATATGATTGTTGATATTGGTGGTGGAACAACGGAAGTTGCAGTTATTTCACTCAAATCAATTGTAGTGAGCCGTTCTGTTCGCGTTGGTGGTGATGAAATGGACGTTGCTATTGTTCAGTATGTAAAACGTAAATATAATTTATTAATTGGTGAACGTACTGCAGAACAAGTTAAAATGGAAATTGGTTCAGCATTGGTTGAAGGTGATTTTCATAAAAATAGCATGGCAGTTAAAGGGAGAGATTTAGTAACAGGTGTACCAAAAACAGTAGTATTAACTGCACCTGAAGTTAATGAAGCGTTACTTGAAACCATAGCAAGCATTATTGATGCAGTGCGCGTGGTGTTAGAAAATACACCGCCAGAACTTTCATCAGATTTAGTGATGAGCGGTATTACAATGGCAGGCGGTGGATCACTGCTGCGTGGCCTTGATAAATTGCTTTCAATAGAAACGGGCTTGCCTGTTTTTGTTGCTGAAGATCCGCTATTTTGCGTTGTAAAAGGTGCAGGTAAAGTTATAGAAGATCTCGACTTTTTCCAAGACGCATTGATGGAGTAATTAAAATTCGTGGCATATTCACAAGGCATTCCTTTAAAAAAACAGTTTGGGCAGCATTTTTTGCGTGATACACGCATAGTTCACAATATGATTTTTGCAGTTGAAATAAAACCAACAACATCAATTTTTGAAATTGGTTGTGGTGATGGTTTTTTAACTAAACATATTTTAGATACGGTAGCAGCACGATTAGAAATATTTGAAATTGATCCAGATTGGGCAAACTACGTCAGAGAAAAATTTGGTAGTGATGCTCGCCTGACGGTTAATTTAGAAAATTTTCTTGATGCAGATTTGAGTAGACTGCAACCGCATGCACCATGGACAATTTTAGCTAACCTGCCGTATCAAGTAACATTTCCGATTTTGCATAAGTTTCAAGAAAATCGCCACCTTATTAAAGAGGGTGTTGTGATGGTGCAAGAAGAAGTTGCACAAAAAATTGTCAAACAAAAAGGGCGTGGGTATGGATTTCCGTCGCTCTTTTTTCAGTATTATTTTGATTGGAAGTTACTCGACAAAGTTCCGCCAACAGCATTTCATCCAGCTCCTAAAGTTTTTTCTAGAACTCTATATTTTAAAACGCGTGATAATGTTGCAGAAATCCCAGAAGAAGAAAAATTTTGGAAATTTATTAAGCATGCATTTAAGCAACCACGTAGAACACTGAAAAATAATCTTGCGCATACGCATTATGATATGGATAAAATATCTGATGCTACATTGCTTTTGCGTGCACAAGAACTGTCTATAAAAGATTTGTTAGATATTTGGGAACTGATTAGGTAGCTTGAAAGTTTCTTGTAAGTTCGCAGATAAATTCGAAAATACAAGAAAAATCCTTGATTTTTATATATTTTCCTTGTAAATTCGAAATTAGATTCGAAAATACAAGGAACTTTTATGAATAGAGAAAAATATTTAGAGGCTATTACTACCCAATTCCGGGTACATGAAGTATGCGCCATACTTGGCCCCCGGCAGGTGGGTAAAACAACTTTAGCCAAAATGTACGTTGAACAACATTTCCAGAATAATGCCCATTTCTTTGATTTAGAAAACCCCGCTGATCTTGAACGTTTAGAAAATCCCATGTTGGCGTTCCAAAGCATTTCACAAGAACTGATTGTTATTGATGAAATCCAATTGAGGCCTAATTTATTTCCCATTTTACGCGTCCTTGTTGATGCAACACGAGTACCTCTTGGCGAAAAGATTAGTAATGAAATACGCAAGAAACAAAAAAAGTTTCTTATTTTAGGCAGCGCGTCACGCGATCTTATTCGTCAATCATCAGAAACGCTTGCGGGACGTATTGGCTATATTGAATTACCTCCTTTTACATTATCTGAGGTACAAGATAGCATGCAACTCTGGTTGCGTGGTGGATTTCCTATTTCATATTTAGCTAGTACTGATGCAGATAGTTATGTATGGCGACGCAGTTATATTGCTACATTTTTAGAACGGGATATTCCAAATCTTGGATTTGATGTTCCTGCAATACAAATGCGTAGATTTTGGTTAATGCTTGTGCATTATCATGGGAAAACATTTAATGCAAGTGAAATTAGTAGATCATTGGGCGTATCAGATCATACCGTGCGCAAATATCTCGATATTTTAGCGGGTACTTTTATGGTGCGAGAATTAGTGCCTTGGTTTGAAAGTATACAAAAAAGACAGGTTAAATCTCCTAAAATTTATTTTCGCGATAGTGGTATTTTGTATGCATTAATTGAACTTACAACGCAAGATCAGTTATATGTTCATCCCCGCCTTGGAGCTTTCTGGGAAGGTTTTGCATTAGAGCAGATTATTGATGCATGTGATGCAACTCCAGAAGAGTGTTATTTTTGGGCAACACAGGCAGATGCTGAGCTAGATTTGTTGATTATAAAAAATAATAAACGGATAGGGTTTGAGATTAAATATAGTGATGCACCAAAAACTACCAAATCAATGCGCATTGCATTGCAAGATCTTAAACTTGATCAACTGATTGTTGTGTATCCTGGTGATCAGCATTATCCTCTGGACAGTAAAATTACAGTGTATGGTTTGAAAGTAATTACTCAATACGATGTCATGCAAAAATTATGGTCATCGAATTATATAGAATAATAATTATTCGTTATTATCAATAACTGATAAACTACGTTTACGCATGCGGCGGTTACGTTTGTATGATCCACCGCGAGATTTGCGATCATCATAAATTTTGTAGTACTCTTTTGCTTTATCAAATGCATCTTGTACATGTCCTTGATATTCATCTTCAAATGAACTATCAATAGCAACTTTGTTAGCAGTAAAGATGAGTTTATCCATTTCTTCTTGTGATAAGAATGGGAAAATGTGAGTAAAATTAGCATATTTTCTTTGTTTGATGAGCATAACATCAAATTCTGGACGTATATCTACAATAATTGGATATGGGGTGACAATTTCATCCCGTATTTCTCTGATGTGGTATAAAACGTAAGGAATGAACACAAAAGCTGGCAATGGATGAATAACAAAACTTTCACGGTAATATTTTGGCGACCACCCAAAAAACCAGAATTCAAGATGTCCTGGTGAACAATCACGCAATAAGTGAGATTTGCCTGATATAATACTTGGATTGTTAAAGTTCATACGAGCAGCTTGTTTTTTGGGACTGTCATTTTTTGTTTTTGCACTTCGTATAAATCTCATATCTATTTGCATCAACTTTTTTGGCACTTTAAAGTTGTTACTATTTCTGAAATATCGGCGTGAAAACACACGATTAAATGAGAAAAAGTCTATTCGTTGTATACGATCTTTTTGCGAAAAGAAATGATATATCTTTTTAAATATTGGATCGCTTGCTAAATAATCAGTCTCTGTTTGTATCGGCACACCTACTAAAATAAGTTCATCGATAGAGATAGGGGAATGCGGATATACATTCTGGCGTGCAGCTGCAACGTTAAGACATACGTTACCACCATGGCTGTACCCAACAAGACGAATTTTTGGGAAAATGCCACGTTTCCAATATTTTTCTTCTAATTCATCAGTAAGTTGTTCGAGCAGCTTAACCGCATCAGCATAACGGGATGTAGGGCTTAAAAGGCCTGACCACCCAAATGTATAGTAATGGTTTGTTTCTTGAGGGTACACAAGTTTTGTAACGTCATCATAGATTTGGGCTATTGCATTGGTTGCATGCCCAGGCTGCAGATCGTTTAGATCGATTTTTTTGAGCCCAAATTCTTGCATTGCTTGGTTGAGATAGAAATAGGGGTTTAAACGCATGTATTCAACTGTTTTTGAGTAGATGGTGTGGTGTACATCGTCACGTACAAAGCGCATCACGTTTTGTATGGTTAAATGCGGCTGAATGCTCATAATGCCATGAATAAAAATGGTTACCCATACTTCTGGTTTATCTGTATTGATATCAATAGGGTTAGTATCACTTTGCATAGCAGCATGAAAAAGCTTTGATTTCTTACGCTTTCTAGCTGCATCAAGTGAGCTTACACCTAAAAAAAGGCTTGCTGTGCAAAGATATGTAAAGAAAAGTACCCATTTTTTGCTGTTTTTCATCTTTAGTCCCTAATAAAAAAGTGCTTCAAAGAGCTTAGTATAGCAAAAAAATGCTTAATCTTAAGAGTTTTTTGTTTTTTGCTATTTCTATTCTCAAATCTAGCATAGCACAAATCATATAAAAATTTCAAATAGATCATAGTGAAAAGGGCGGTTGTTGAGGGTAAAAGCTCTTTTATTGTAAAAATAGCCATTTTTTTTTACTCTCAATAATGATTTTGAGCTTTAATACAGGAGGATAGCATGGGACTTAAAAGAATTCGTGTGTGTGTTGTGCTCAGTTGGCGTTTGTTGCGTGTTTTTATCCAGATACTGGATGGGGTATGGCGTATTTCAAAGCTGTCACACCCTCGGATAACTATTTTTGGGAGTTCAAAAATTTCTAGTACCGATAAATATGCTCAGGAAGCGCAACAGGTGGCAAGATGGTTAGTAGAAAGTGGGATGTCTGTTTTGACAGGTGGAGGCCCTGGTATTATGGCAGCAGCAAATCTTGGTGCTCAATCTGTTCCTACTGATGAGGCAAGGAGTGTTGGGGTTGGTTTACGGGGGCTTCATGAAGAAAAAAATATTTATGTACAAGAGTATTTTGAAATGGACTACTTTTTTGCTCGCAAATGGCTGTTAACACAATATTCTACGGGTTTTATTGTGTTTCCTGGTGGATTTGGCACACTTGATGAGCTTTCTGAGATACTGACGCTCATTCAAACAGCTCAAATGAAAAAAGTTCCAGTAGTATTAATGGGTAAAGAGTTTTGGCAGCCTTTTATTGATTGGATGACTCAAGAGCCGCTTTCGCATGGGTTGGTTACTGCTGAACATTTGAAGCTGCTGAGTATAACTGATGATCCGTATAAGGCTTTTTGCTTTGTGCAGGGGAAATGTAAAATAGAGTGAGTGGTTCTTTTTTTACCTGGTAGATGTGATATAGTTAAGAAAGTATCCGCATACCCTTCGATACGTTTTTGAAGACAAAAACACTCAGGGCGAGCGGAGAAAACAATGTTTAGTCGGTTTAGAGTAAGAGTGCTTATCCCCGCTCGCTTAACCCCATCTTCAGTTCCTTCCGACGGGGACCCCGATTGGAACGAAGTGAAAATTGGGGATAAAAGAGTGCGGAAATAAATTTTATAGGGCTAGTATATGATGAAAAATAGTGTCAAAGTTGCATCCTTTGCTGGTATAGCAAAAATTTCAGGACTGATGAAAATCAGTTTTTTAGTTGGATCTCAGATGATATGGTTCTCTGCAACTAACAGTGTTTTACCATTAGCTGGTGCTTTTGGTGGTGTTATGGGCAGTGGACTTGTTTTTTTTATTCGCCAATTAATTCATTTCATGTTCTTTAAAACAGTTTCTTTGAGTTTCCTTGCTTTTTGTATTCCAGGATTATGTGCATCGCTCTATTGGTCTACACAACATTATACAATTCGTTTATTATTGCCTATCGTTTGCATGGGATTGTTTGTTATTCATCCTGTTGGCGCGCAGGCATTTGTCTATTCTTTGTACTGGTTAATTCCAGTTGTTTTATTTTTTATTCCACAAACACAAAAATCATTGTTCTTACAAGCTTTTGGCAGCACATTTATAGCACATGCAGTTGGTTCGGTTATTTGGTTATATACAGTACCAATGACTGCTGCGATGTGGATGGGGCTTATGCCGATAGTATTGTTTGAGCGCATTGCTTTTGCGCTTGGTATGGTTATTGCACATTATGTTATATCATTTATTTTTGGAATGATTGATATGATGTGTGTTGCTGACAAAACAGTTGTCCCAGCGGTTCGTTAAGGCTTATTCAAAAATTAAAAATTTGGTTATTTGAGTCGTTCGCTCATTTTTATCCCCAATTTCCACTTCATTCCAATCGGGGTCCCCGTCGAAATGAAATGAAGATGGGGTTAAACAAGCTCAATGCGAACGGAAAGAAAAATTTTATTGTTCCCCGTTCGTGCTGAGCCTGTCGAAGCATACGAACGATTAAAAGATATTTACAACAATGCTAACACATCTCGCGTGTATTATGGATGGTAATCGCCGCTGGGCCCTCAAGCAGGGGTTTGCATCTTGGTTTGGACATAAAAAAGGGCTAGACGCGGTACAATGTGTCATTGATTTTTGCTTAGAAAAAAATATTACATATCTTTCTTTGTATGCATTTTCTATAGAAAATTTAGAGCAACGTTCTTCAATAGAGCAAAATTATTTGTTTGAAGTTTTGGCCCAAGAAGCATTACACAATATTGATGCATTTAAAAATAAAAATGTGCGTGTAAAATTTGTTGGTGATCGTACGTTGTTTCCCCTAAGCATGCAATTTGTATGTGAACAAGCAGAAAATGCAACATCAGCTGGAAATGCATTGCAGGTTAATTTTTTACTTTGTTATGGGGGGCAACAAGAAATAGTTGATGCAGCAAAACGCATTGCCACGCAAGTTGCGCAAGGCAATATTTCTACTCAAGATATTACATCTGATCTTTTTGAAAAATATTTATGGACTTCTGGTATACCATCACCCGATTTGATTATTCGCACCGGTGGTCAGCAACGTTTAAGTAATTTTTTACTGTTCCAATGCGCGTACAGCGAACTCTATTTTCTTGACTGTTTGTGGCCAGACATTTCATCACCGCAATTAGAATCGGCACTCACTTATTTTAATGAGTGCCGAAAAAACTTTGGTAAGTAACAGTTTAATTATTTTTTACTATATTTTTTCTGTTTTTTTGCTTGTTTTTCTGCATCTATTTTTTCTTGAAGACGCGCATTCTGTCTTTTTTGTATTGCATCTTGAATGCGTTTAACATCTTTGTTTACTGTAAGTGGTGTTTGTCCCTTGTTATTAGCTATTTCAGGATTTGCTCCTGCATGTAGAAGAATAAAAATACATCCTGATTGAAGATGTTTGTTTTCTTTTGATAAACATGTGGCCATGAGGGCAGTGTTTCCATGATTGTCTTGCAGATCAATATGTATGTTTGGAGATTTGCAGAGCAATTGGAGCACTGCTGGATTATCGTTAGTGTATGCGCATGCTATAAGAGCTGTTTCATTGTAAGCATTTTGATAGTTTATATTCACCTTATTGGTTGCAAGTAAGGATTCAATTTTAACTGCTTTATAAGGGCTTTCATACAGTGCGCTATTAATGAGTAATGTGCTTTGATCGTCGTAGCGGGTGTGGTTTGAGTGTTGGTAGGTAAAGTTTAAATCTACGTAATTTTTATACTGATCATATAAATCTTCAAATTTTTCTACGTCAAAATCCCATTGCGCAAATAAGGTTTTAAATGTTTTTTGAATAGCAAGACGATGCTGTGCTTCTTTGGTTTGTAATGCTTGTGTTGCTATTTCATCTGAACAATGAAATCGTTGAGCAAGGTGCTTGATCAGTTTAAAACAAAACGATGGTTTATTAATAAGTGTATTCAATTGTATATTGATTTTTGTGAGTGAATTAATCGCATCTGCTGAAGATTCTAGTGTGGATGCGGTATTGTTTTTAGTAAGAAAGAAAAGTGTTTTTGCTTGTTCTTCTGATGGTAAATATTCAAATTTTGGATCCTGATGTAAAAAATGTTCAAGTGGTTTTGTGCCGTGCAAAAGAGCATCAGTAACAAAAGTTAACCAGCCATTGTTACCATTCTTATTTTCTGGTTCCATGCCAAAGGCAGTGGATGTAGATGTAATGAGAAGTAGGATCAGAATACTATTTTTTTTCATGTTTTTTATCTATTGCATTTTGAATAAGATTAATAATTTCTTCATTACCAACTCTTTGTGCATCTTGTAGTGCTGTGCGGCCATCATTAGCGGTAATTTCTGGATCTGCGCCGGAGTTAAGAAGAAGTTCTGTCATTAATTCACCATAACGGTTCATTGTGAAAAAGAGAGCAGTACGTCCCCGCTTATTTTGTTGATTTATTTTAATATTAGGATTGTTTAAAAGGCATTTGACTGCATTTATTGCTCGCATAAAAGTAGCAATCATTAAAGCTGTTGTTCCATTTTTATTAGCTTTATTAATATCTGCCCCATGATCGAGAAGTGTTCGAATGAGAGGACAATTATTGTTCTGTGCTGCTATGAATAATAGGGTTATGTTCTCTTTATCGGTGAAATTTAAATCTACGTAACCTTTATATTTTTTATAGAGATCATTAAATTTTTGTTCATTAAAATTTTCTTCTTCACATAGATTGTAAAATTTTTTTTGAATTTTTAGACGTTTCTTTGCTTCTTGTGTTTGCAGCGCTTCAGCTGCTTCTTGGTCAGAGCATTTAAATTGTTGTGCGAGGTTTTTTATAAATCTAAAACAAAATTGAGGATCATTGATTAATTCATGTAATTCTGGGCTTGTTTGTGCAAGAGCATTAATCATTTTTCCGGCTTCTTGTACTGTTTTTGTTGTGCTAGTTTTTGTAAGTAAATTGATCATGTAAGCATACATTTCAAGAGGAAGTTCTGCAGATACAGATGGCTCTTCTGGTTCCATGGTGTGTGTTTTGTGGGTATTAAAAGTTGTAGAAAGCAACAACAGTGCGTAAAATAAACTTGTTTTTTTGAATGTCTTCATCTTATTTCCCTTGTTTTTCATGTTTTTTCTCTATTGCTTCTTGAATAAAATCAATAATTCTTTGGTAACCTCCTGCCTGGGCTGCTTGTAGAGGAGTAAGTTTTTTATGGTTAGCGAGCTCAGGGTCAGCACTGGCTTCAATGAGAAATTCTACATTCTTGAAGTTGTAATTGTTGTTGCTGCTATTTTCAATGGCATATATTAAGGCAGTATTGCCAATTTCATCTTGTTGATTGATGTTGAGCTTTGGAGAAGCAAGTAGTGCTTTAATTGCTGACATATGTGAGTTAACTACTGAGTATTCTGCTGCAAGCATCAAGGCAGTTTTTCCCTTATCGGTTGTTTGATTTATATTGCTTCCTTGTTTGAGTAATAGATTAATTACGGATGTTTGGGGATTTACTGATGCGATCATTAATGGAGTAAGGAATTTTTCTGCGAAGTACTTACTTTGTGTGGGGTTATTATAGGTAAATTCTAAATCAAAGCCGTCTTGACATACATATTTGAGGTTATTTCGTATTGGATTGTTGGATTCGCTCTGGATTATTTGAATGAAGCGTTTTTGAATGGCGAGACGATTTTTTGCTTCTTTTGTTTGTAATATTTCTGCAGCAGTTTCATTTGAACAGTTAAATTTTTGTGAAAGAGTTTTAATGGTTTTTAGACAAAAATTAGGATCATTAATTAATGTATTTAATTCTTTATTTACTTGGGCAAGAGCATTAATTGCTTGTGCAGCTTCTTTTAATGATGTGGCGGTTACTCCTGCAAAAAGCAATGAGGTGATTACTGCTTGTACATCTTGTGGTAATTCAGTAAAACGGAATGGTTCGATTGGTTGTTCTTGCTCTGCATGGATATACGATAAAAACTGTTGATATGCTGCATATCCACCAATAATAACGCCACCGGCAAGTGCTACCCAACCTACTTTTTTTACATCTTCTGGTTCCATGGTGTATGTTTTATGGGTATTAAAAGCGGCAGAAAGCAGCAATAGTGTGTAAAATAAGCCTGTTCTTCGTAGCTTTAGCGCAGTAGAACTTGTTTTTTTGAGTGTTTTCATGGTACTTCCTTTTTTATGGATCTATTCACCCTTTAGATTATACGATTCATTTTCATTTAGTCAATAATACAAAGAATAATCAGAGGGAGAGCTCGGTAGGATCGTTGCTGTGGGGTATCCAGATAGAAATTTTTATGGTAAGATTATTTTAAATTACCGCTCAAGGATATCCTTCGACAGGCTCAGGACGAGCGGGCGGTGGCTAAATTAAGAAAAAATGGGGTAAAAGTGCCAGTTTTTGTGATAGGAAAAAGATTATGATTAATGGATATAACGTTTGTTTGGCGATGGTTACGCAGGTCATTTTTGATGATGTTTCCTTTGTTTTTGATCAAGACCAGCGTATTGGCCTGGTCGGGCGTAATGGTGCAGGCAAATCAACTTTATTAAAGGTTATTGCGGGTCAACAGCAATTGGATAAAGGTTCTGTTGCCATTCAAAAGGGTAAAACCATAGCATATCTCTCACAAGACGTGGTGCTCCAGTCAGATAAATCCATTGTGGAAGAAACATATACTGCCTTTGCTCATATCGCAGGACTCATAGAAGAACAGCAGAAAATTGAAGAGCAGCTTGATAAGGGTGAAGCAACGGACGATCTTCTTGAGCGTTACGCAGATGTTTGTGAAAAACTGTTGGACGTAGATCAAGAAGGTATGCGTGCAGAGGCAAAAAAAGTTTTGATGGGATTAGGTTTTAAGCCAGAACAGTTGGATCAACCGGTTGCCAACTTGAGTGTTGGGTGGAAGATGCGTATTGTTTTGGCTAAATTATTGCTCCAAAAAGCTGATTTCTATCTTTTTGATGAACCTACTAACCATTTGGATATTGTTGCAAAAGAGTGGTTTTTACAATTTTTGAAACGTGCACCATTTGGTTTTGTGCTGGTGTGCCATGATCGTTATTTCTTAAACCAACTTTGTAATGTTATGTTTGAGATAGAACGTGGTAAAGGTACATTGTACTTTGGTGATTATAATAAATATGAAACACAAAAAGCTCATAATGAAGCATTGTTAGAAATGCAATATAAAAACCAACAGCGTGAAATTAAGCAAAAAACAGAAACTATTGAGCGTTTTAAAGCTAAAGCAAGTAAGGCTGGTATGGCACAAAGTATGCTTAAAGCCTTGGATAAAATTGAGCGTATTGAATTACCTCCTAAGTCTCCTGATATTGGTTTTAGTTTTCCACCAATTCAACAAGCTGGTAGCGTTGTTTTAACGGTTGAAAATGTTGCGCATTCATTTGGAAATAAACAGATTTTCAAAAATGTTTCATGTGAAGTTCAGCGTGGTAAAAAAGTTGCACTTGTTGCTGCAAACGGTGTGGGTAAAACAACATTATTTAATTTGATTGCGCACAGATTACCGCTCACAACAGGAACAATTACTCCTGGTTATAACGTTCATTATGCGGTATTTGATCAAGATCAGACTGCATCACTTATACTTGATAAAACAATTATAGAAAATATTACTGAATCATGCCCTAAAGCAACAGAACAAAAAATAAGAGCGTTTGCTGGTGCATTTTTATTTACCAAGGATAGTATCGATAAAAAAGTTGGTGTGCTCAGTGGTGGTGAAAAAAACCGTGTTGGTATGATTAAAGTGTTGTTGCAAAATGCTAATCTTTTACTCCTTGATGAACCCACTAACCATTTGGACATTCAATCAAAAGATATTTTGTTAAAAGCATTGCAAGCGTATCAAGGTACTATTCTTTTTGTTTCGCATGATCAGGATTTTGTGAATAAACTTGCAACAGATATTATTGAATTGAGTGTTGATGGCGCAAAAGAATATCCAGGTAATTACGAATCATATCTGTACCAAAAGAATTTAGAAACACAAAAAGCCCAGGCCGCTGAATCTTCTGCGAAAAAAGTAAATAACAACAAAAAAGAATCCTCCTACGCCAAGGCTACGGCGGACAGGTCTGAACCTGTTGCACCAAAGAAAGCGACGGTTTCAGATGTAGAAATCAAAGCACTTGAGCGTAAAATTCAAAAATTAGAGCATGATATACAAAGAACAGAGAACAGTTTTGCTGATCTTGTTTTTGGTACACCAAAGTTTGCCGATACGCAAAAGAAGTTGAATGATCTTAAAAAAGAGTTAGAGATTGCAAATGCTGAATGGGAAGCTTATTTAAGTTAGTTAAACAACGTGTGCACGTTCTTTTTCGAGTGTTGCAAGACGAGCATATAATAAAGCTGAATGTGATTTTCTGTAAAATTCTTCATTCTTGATATCAATACCTTCTGTGGGAGTTTCTCCAGAATAATATGATGACATATAACGCTCAGGATAATAATTAAATTTGTCTTTGAGAGCATAAGCACCATTATCGACGAGTAAATGTATAAGTCGTGTATGTTTATTTTTTACTGCTATATGGAATGGTGTAAAACCTCTACATTCCTTTAGGTTTGGGTTAGCTTTATTTTGCAGTAGCATAGTGGCTGCTTCTATATGCCCTTGCTCGATCGCCTCGTGTAAGGCTGTATATTCAGTGTGGGTCATTTGAGAATTAATATCATACTGAAGGTCAATGAAATCTTGTAACAATTGTTGATTATTACTTCTTGCGGCATCACAAAGGTATTTGGCTTCACGAGCTTTTTGCATTGCTCCTCCAAAATAGTTATGGTTCGTTCTCATGGTCATTTGAGAGCTTTTTACAGGTATGCAGTGAGATCGCCAATTTAGAGGGGCTATGCTTTTTTCAGGTTCCATGGCAATTATATGTGTTGTGAGCAATAGTAACAGTGCAGCGACACAATGTTTGTAATGAATGTTAATCAATGATGTTCCTTACATACTTTATTCATGTGAGCAATTAGAAGTTCTTGATGAATTTTTGATAATCGTTTTCTTTTTGTTGTTGTATACATTTTTATGAGTACCAAGTCCATAGCGTTGTTTTTTTCATTATTCCTAATTTTTTGGGAAGCTCCACGTTCAAGGAGTAGCTCAATAAATGGAATATCTTCGTTTTCTACTGCAATATGAAGTGGTGTATCTCCATCAATATCTTGCGCATTAATGAGAGCGTTTTTATCAAGAAGAATTTTTCCTATTTTGGTATTGCCATGACCCACTGCAAAATGTAATGGAGTAAAGTTGTAAAGTGCATCTGTAGTATTAATGTTAACACCGTGTTGGATCCAGAGGTTTACTTCATGTTCATCATTGCGTATTGCAGCATTTAATAAACAGAATTCGCCCATTATAGTTTGAGACGTGAGTCTGTTGCTGTCATATTGCTGCATCTGCATAGCAGATAAAGAACTTGTTATACTGAATAATGTTAAAAAAAGAGTTTTGTGAAAAAAAGATAGCTTGCGTGAATGCATTGTTGACCTAAAAAATATTTAATTTAACTAATTCTTTGCGCAGTTGCTTTGCATTTTTAAAATGGATTGCATGCATGCCAACTTTTTGCGCAGCTTGTATGTTTATAAGTTTATCATCAATGAAAATAAATTGCTCAGGCTTTATATTGTTTTTTTGTGCGTGAGCATGAAAAAAATCTGGGTGTGGTTTTTTAATCATTTTTGTTGAATGTTCAAAAGGAATAGTCGCTTCTTTAAAAAGACTAAAAATTGTTGGAAATTTTTGTGTGCAATCATCAAACACTGTTTTGCCAATATTTGATCCTAAATGATGTGTATAACCTAAGTCAGAAAGTTCCTGCATAATCGCAACTGTTTTTTTGATGGGACTATACGATGTGCAAACGTTCATAATAAGTTCAATAAGTGCATCATTGTTACTTTCTTGAGCAGCTTTAATCAATTCTTCACTTACCATTTGTTTTTTGGTGAGTTTCAGTTTTTCGCATAAAAAAATAAAAGCAATTTTAACTGTTTTTTTATCAAGTTTGCTCACCAGTTCTTCTTTACGTTTAAAACGCATACAACTGATGAACCAATTCCACATACTTTTTTCTAAAATAACTTCATGTAGGTCCCATAGAAAGATATGTGTTTTTGGTGAAAATGGTTGATTCATAAATATCCTTTTCCTGCGCTCACCCTGATGCTTCGTCAAGCTCAGCAGTAAACACCTGCCTTGAGAACTTGCCGTGCCTGCCATAGCCTTGGCGACGGCAGGTTGAAGGGTTAAGCGCTTAAGCTTAATTTATTCGTAGTTGTACCGATAATGGTTTGGTTTCATCAATGGTGAGCAATGTTCCTGCAAAAGGGCGTTGATCGGTAATGACGTATTCATGGTTGATATGTGTATGTGCAGAGTCATTGATGATATGTGGTTGTATGTTGTAATTGTTTAAAAACTCAACGACATCGTGTAGCGGTTTGCCAGTAAAATCAGGCCAAATCACTGGTTTATTATTCCCTGATGAAACATATAAAATAAGTTTGTTTTTTTCGAGTGGTTCATCTGTTTGTGGAGATTGCGCAAAGCATGTTTTTTCTGGATACGCATGCGGTACATAATAAATACGAGGATGAATTCCGGTTGTTTGCAGCTGTGTTGTTATGTTATTGAGATGAGACCCAATACATTGCGGTGCGCGGATTGCCAGTGGTTTTCTTGTTGTTACTAAAAAAAGTGGTTGATTGGCTTTGATTGCGGTTCCTGCTGATGGTGTTTGGTTGAGAATAATGCCTTCTGGCAGATCTGATTCTTCTTTTTGATCAATGAGGCGGATATTAAGTTTGTGTTGTGTAATGAGAGGAAGAACTTCATGCACTTGTTTGCCGATAAGGTGAGGTGTGATGGTTTCTGGTGTATGGAACAATTGCTGCATGATGCAGTATCCGGTGATAAAGCTGAGGAATGGAGTGAGAAAGAGGTAGTTTTTTAGGTTCATAGAATATAATTTTTGAGGTATACAGTAAGCCGGATTTTGTTGCTCTTGTCCTCCTTCGCGTAAAGCTTCGGCGGACAGGCGAGCTGACAACCATTTATCTATGCGACATACCCGCATGTTTAACCGGAATGAACAACCGACACATGCTTTTTTGTCTTGCTTCTGGTAGGGTTTGCCCGCTGTGCATATTACTATGCATAGCCGTGCGCTCTTACCGCACGTTTTCACCCTTGCCTTACCCCAATTTACACTTACGTTACGATCGGGGACCCCGTTTAAGAATTAATTCCTAAAGAGAGTGGGCGGTTATTTTCTGTGGCACTTTCCATGAGCTTGTGCTCTCTTGAGTTAAAATCTATCTAGGGGATTGATTTTTCCGCAGGTACCATGTTCATTTGAAGTCCGGACTTTCCTCACGTAAGCATAGACTTACGCGCGATTGTCTTGTATACCCCATATATTTATTATCAAAGAAAAACATATTGTTATAAATAGTATAACAGCAATCCGTAGAATTGTATAGGCGTAGGGCTGTTTGATGTGCAAAAAATAGGCTTCAATAGCGTATATTTGGATGATTGTACCCAATAATGCAAGGGTGATAGTGTGCATACGTGAGGGGTATAAATAGTTTTTAAAGAAAAGGGCGGTTCCTGCTGTGGGGATAAGGTAAAGAAGGGGCAGCGCAAAGTTGTTATAAAAGCAGAAAAATTCAAGACATTGCAGCAGTGCTATAGCTGTTAAAGCCGCATAATTCATGGTGCAGCAGAGTAGTGAGCAATAGAGACAAAATAAGAGTGGTATAGTATGTGTACCTACTAAAAAAAATTGTCCTAAATCTATTAAAAGCAGTATCGTAATAAATGTAATAAAAAGAAGATTATATTTGGGAGTTTTAAAGTATAGCATAGTGTTACATGATACCTGTTTCTTGTGATAAAAGTTAGAAAAATGTTACATATTAGTTTTGTCTTTGTGTGCGGACAAAAGTCAAGATAAGATGAGCATTCCCTTTGTTGACAATAGTCATAATAGTGATAGTTTTTTTACAATATTTCATCATTTTATAAAAATAAGGAGTTTATTGGGATGAAGCGTATAATGGCAATTTTTGTGCTGAGTGCTTTTTGTATAAGTAGTAATCTTGGTGCAATGAGTATATATAATGCAATGAATAATGGCGTTGTTGGTTTTGGTGAACTGATTGAAAAATCAGATCTTCCTCTGATTGGTAAACTCACTGATATGTTACCGTTTGGAATGGTTGCAACATCTTGTAAGAAATATCCAGGTCAGACAATGCTCCTTTGTGCTGGATTACTGTATTATATCCTTTCTCAAAATGAAACCGTAGTTACTGCATTCAATGCGTATAAAGATTCTATTTTTGCAAAATTGGGTATCAACAGAAAATATGATGTACACTTGGATGATACCTTATTTATTTTTGATGGCGATGATGCAGAAGATGCGCAAGAACAAATGGATACAGAGGATGAACTGTTAGCAGACGATTCTTCTGATGCTAAAAGAAATAGAAACATTAATTTTTTATAATGTAAGATAGCAGAGCTCATATGATAAAGTGTAAAAAATATGCGATAGTATGGGCTCTCTTTTTTTGTCACCAATCTATTTTTTCTTATGGTTTACCAAGTCTTCGATTAGGATATAACACTATTCTTGAGGGTGGTCCATTGCGTCCACGACCAGGTATTTATTTGTTTGAATGGTCAAAATATTATACTACGCAACGATTTTTAAACGCAGAAGGAAAACCACTTGATGGTGTTCCTTCTCCTCGTTTTAGAGAATGGACAATTACTTCGCAAATTGCGTGTCAGTTTGGCAAGCAACCTTTATTGCGTGAAGGTATGCCGGGATTAACTTTGGGCGTTCCATTTGTTGCATATTCAAAGATTGAAAAAAATGAGTTGGATATGAGAACGAGTGGCACAGGTTTTGGTAATTTAAGATTAGCTGCGTATATTCAATGGCCTTGGCTTGAGCGTAATGGGGAAAAGTTTTTTATTCATCGTCTTGAATTTGATATGTCTGTTCCAATGGGAAAAAATAAACTTCCTGAAAAACAGATCAATCCTCAAAATCCCTTTGTTTATCTTGGTCCAAATTGGTCAGCCACCATAGTTCTTGCTGAAAAATGGACGACATCCTGGTCATTGCATTATGTTTGGAGTGCTAAAAATGAAAAAATTGATTTTCAAGCAGGAGATGCATTTTATGGTAATTATGCTGTATCGTATCAAGCATTACCTGGTTTTTATATATCCGGAGTTGGGTACGTATTAGCTCAGTTACATGATAATAAAGCATTTGGGATATCTGAGCCTAAAAGTAAAACACGCTTATTTGCAAGTGGCCCTGGTATGGCATATTATTTTTCACCAGATATCATTCTTTTAAGTTATCTGTATCTTGAATATGGAGCGAAAAACAGTACCGAAGGTACCAATTTTATTGTACGTCTTGTTTGTCGTTTTTAATGTGATAGCCGAAGAACATTTTAATTTTCTATAATTATATAACAAAGTACATATGATAAACGGTAAAAAATATGCAATAATATGGATTCTTCTTTTTTTTATTGTTCAAACAAAAGGTTATGGATTACCACAGTTAGGCTTAGGTTATACCAGTATTCTTGAAGGTGGTCCTATACGACCAAATCCTGGTATTTATTGGCAAAATTGGTTGCAATATTATACAACGAAACGATTTTTAGATGATAAAGGGAAGCCTCTTGGAGGTGTTCCCTCTCCTCATGTAAGAGAGTTTGAGTATGTTACAAATCTTGCATATCAAACTGAGAGGCAAACATTTTTAGGTGGTATGCTAGGATTTGAAATGGTATTGCCTTTTACTCTTGTTTCCAAAGTTGATAAAGATAATGCGCTTGGTATAAAAAGTAGCGGTAGTGGTGTTGGTGATTTAGGATTAGGTGTTTATGTTCAATGGTTTGCTACGTTTTATCATGGTCGTCCTATTTTTGTTCATCGACTTGAATTTTCATTTACTACCCCTTTGGGAAAAAATGAGTTACCTGAAAAACAGATTAATCCGAGTCATCCCTTTTTTCATTGCGGGCCAACGTGGTCTGCTACGTTATATTTTTCACATAAATGGAATATGTCATGGGATTTGGATTATGTGTGGTGTGCTAAAAATGAAAAAATTGATTTTAGAAATGGAGATGCGATTTTTGGGAATTACAGCTTAGCATATGAACCACGTGAGCGTTTGTATATTGCAGCAGTGGGATATTTTTTGAAGCAGTTGCATAATAATAAGGCTCTTGGTGTAACGGTGCCAGATAGTAAAGAGCGTATATTTGCTATTGGCCCTGGTGTTGCTTATTTTCATTCACAAGATGTGATTATTGTTGGTTATTTGTATTTTGAGGCTGGGGTAAGGAATCGCACACAAGGAACTAGCTTTATTTCACGTCTTGTTCTGCATTTTTAGCAGTTAATAAAAAAAGGCTTGAGTTTGTAATGACTCAAGCCTTAAACATTGTTGATGGATATTTTTTAATTATACATCCATTAAAATGATTGATTCATCATGAGGTTGCATATCCATTATCAATGCACCATCCTTTGCTATGCTTGTAGAAGGCATTTTTTTAAATCTGATACTTTGGTTCATATCGTGAGGCAGCTTTAAATGTAAGTCGTGAAAGGGCAGATTTATAATAGCTTTGCCACCTATGGTTGCTTTTGTTGTATCTCTATTTTTAATGAGTTGGATATCGCTATGTTCATTGTTGATATTTGAAGGTTTATAGAAAAATTTATAAAAATTGATTTTTTGATTATAAAATTGAGTTATTCTATCTTTGGCATGATTGAAATAATTTTCTGTTGGCTCTGCTATTGAGTATTCATCTCTACGTGATATATGTTTACAATGAGATGCAAAGAGATAACAGGATACTTTATAAGCAATTTCGGTTTTGGAATACTTTTCAAATATTTCTTTTATGTTTTTCATATGGTCATTAAAAGATACGCTTGTTATTTTTGTGCTACTGTTCACTGGATTGTATGTCATTTCAGTAGGGTTGTGTTTGCTATAGTTACGAGGTTTTAAAGATCCTTTGTCGTAATCCTTATGTGAAAAATGTAATACAATTGTTACATCTTCTTCGCAATATATATTTAAGTTATCATCCTTTTCCATTCCATATATAATGTTGCTTGCACATAGAAGCGAAAATGCTGTGATAAAAAAAGTTGCATTGTGTTTCATTGAAACATCCTTATTTTTTATGATTTTTGTTGAGATTGGCATTAAATCTAATTCTTTTGTGTGTTTTTGCAAGAAATGAAAAGCATATTTTAGTTGCGATAATTTCTTTTTATTGCATACTCCAAATAGAGTAATTATTATTTTTTATGTTTATATTAGGGGCTTTTTTCATGAATAAAGATAATTTTTTTATGGCGATGATGTTTGGTATGATAACATTATTCGGGACAAGTTTTGAAATGCGTAGCTCTGAAAAAAGTAGCTTAACTCCATATATTGTTGGCGGTACTGTTATTCTTGGAGTAAGCGTATTAGCAGTCAGACAGACTGCGTCGTATCAAACATATAGCAATCATCAAACTCGGCTTGCGCAAGAAAAAGAAGACTCTGATAATTCACTGTTTCATGCACAACCATTATCAAGAAAAAGATCAAATTCTGAAACATCAATACTGAGTGATAAAGCGCAAGTTTATTTAAACAATTATGAGCAACAGCGCAGAGCAGAAGCGCAACGATATGCAAAAAAAATAACACAAGAAACCTTGCCGTCACATATTATAGATGATTATGCAGGAGAAATGAGAAAATAGTATGTGATAAGTATGATTGATTTGAAAGAGAATCATTTTATTATACACTGATGATATGAAAATGTTTCGAGTCATACATTATTTTTTTATTGTGTTAATTATATCGAGTGCCTTTCTATGTGGCGCTCTTTTTTTTGTGATTCATAATCACACAATTGATTTTTCTATTCTTGCGCAATATGATTCAGCGCGTCCATCAATTTTGTATGATGATCAGGGTAATGAATGGGGCAAATTTCAGCTAGATCGGCGTGATCCTGTTGACGGAGCACGTTTGCCGCAACATGTTATTAATGCATTTATTGCAGCAGAAGATTGGCATTTTTTTTTGCATCACGGTATTTCGTGGAAAGGTATTGTGCGCTCCATTATTGTAAATCTGTATCATGGGCGGAAAGTGCAAGGAGCAAGTACTATCACGCAACAGTTGGTTAAATTACTTTTTTTTGATTCACAAAAAACGTTTAAGCGAAAAATAAAAGAGCAGCTCTATGCACTGCTTGTTGAGCGGCAATTAACAAAAGATCAAATTTTGCATACGTATCTGAATCACGTTTGTTTTGGATGCGGTATTTATGGTATAGAAGCTGCAAGTCAGCGATTTTGGTCAAAACATGCACATGAAATTTCTGTTGATGAAGCGTGCACGCTTGCTGGTATTATTCGTTCCCCTGCGCGATATTGCCCATTGGTATACCCACTTTCAGCACAAAAACGGCGAGATGTCATTTTAGGGAAAATGAAACATTTGGGTTTTATTACTGTGCAAGAATATGAAGATTGTTTGGTGCATCCTGTTGAAGTAAAAGATAAAAATTATGATACATTTGCTCCGCACATCAAAGAGATGTTGCGACTGTCATTAGAAAATATTGTTGGTAAAACAGCATTATATTCTGCAGGATTGCACATTCAAACAACCATTAATAGCAAGATGCAAATTGCTGCGCAAGAGGCGTTTAAAACAGAAATGGTTAAATTACGTGAAAAAATGGGTGATGGTCTTGATGGTGGAATGATCGTTTTGGATCGCAAAACAGGGGAAATAAAAGCGCTTGTTGGTGGATTCGATTTTGCAGCATCAAAATTTAATAGAGCAATGCAAGCGCGGCGGCAGATAGGATCTATTATCAAACCATTGATTTATGCGTGTGCAATAGAAAAAGGGATGACATTTGCAGATACAGAAATTGATGAGCCCTTTGAACTATTACAAAATGGCACCGTTTGGGCTCCAAAAAATTATGATAAAAAATTTCATGGGCAAGTTACACTTGCGTATGCGTTAACGCGGTCCAGTAATATTGTGAGTATTAAAACGCTTTTAAATGTTGGAGCGCATTCAGTTATTAATCTTGCAAAAAAATGCCGCATTAAAACTGATTTTCATGCATATCCATCATTAGCGTTGGGATGTGTTGATACAACATTGTGTGAAGGTGCAGGGATGTTCAATGTGTTTGCTAATGATGGTGTGTATGTTGAGCCGCATGCATTATCATGGATAAAAGATCGGTGGGGTGCTCGTATATATAAATCTACTGTTGATACGGGGCGCGTTCTTGATAATCATGTGAGTGGGCAAGTAAAAGCTGTTCTTTGTTTGGGGCCTGAGCGTGTTAAATTGCGATATGGTGCACAAAACTGGATTGCATCACAAGCAATGAGTAAAACAGGTACAACAAATGATTCACGTACGTGTTGGTTTATTGGATCAACGCCAACACTTACAACAGCAGTATATGTTGGGTTTGATGATAATCGTCCCATGGGCCAAGATGTGTATCCCATTCATACAGCGTTTCCTATTTGGTTTGCATTTAATCGTGCTGTTGAACAACCTGAAAAAACATTTTCATATGATCCTGCATTACAAGTAAAAGTAATTGATGAGCACACGGGTTTACCTTCAAAGGTAGGCAAAGCTGGTGCTATTTCCATTTTGGTATAATTGTGTTACAAAGTAGAAAATGTTTAATTTAAAAAAGGATGAGTATGAAGATTAAAAATATATTGTTGTGTGCTATTCTCTTTTGTTCAATCATAAAAAGTGAAGGTGTTTCCGATCCGGTAGAAGCTGTGTTTACTCATATTTATAAGTCAAAATTTTGGTTGTTAGGAGAAAGTGTTTCTGGTCCAGGGTCAGAATTACGAGTTACACAACGGATGCGTCCACAGCTGAGTGCGCTTATCAAACGGTTTGGTATTAATTCTATAGCAGATGCACCATGTGGGGATCTTCATTGGATGAGATATGTTGATTTAGGAACATGCAAATACATTGGGTATGATATTGTTCAAGAGTTGATTGATCGTAACACAAAACTTTTTGGAGACACAAAAGAGTTTAGACACTTTAACCTTGTTGATAATGTGATTGAAAAAGTAGATCTTATCATATGTCGCGACATGCTTGCACATCTTACACATGAACAAATTGTAAAAGCTTTAAGAAATTTCAAAAAAAGTGGATCAAAATATATCTTAATGACGACAGGGCTGACAACAAAAGATAATAGTCCTGATATTACAACGGGAGAAGTAAGAAGAATCAATTTTGAATTACCACCATTTAATTTCCCTCGTCCATTGGCTTTGATTGAAGAAGATATACCATTTGAATGTGAACGTGGTAAACATTTGGCATTATGGTTTTTAGATGATATTAATGTATAAAAAAATAATTTTTTGTTGTGATTAATAAATAGCGCTTGGTAAAAACCAGGCGCTATTTTTATTGTGATGTAATGTTATACTTGAGCTGCGCATTTTAAAAGTCTTAAGCAAAGAGGATATTGTGAGAAGAAAACCATTACATTTTATGATGTTACATCTATTGTTATGGGTTGGATTATTGCAACCCGATGGATTTGTTGAGCATACGTTAGTCAAACATGAATATGGTTTTAAACCAATTCAACATTTTGTTGTAGGCAATAATGTTGTTGTGGTCGCTGATGGCGGACAACTGCAGCAAAATTCTGTATCTCACACCATGAGCTATGTTGCTGATTGTTTTATAAAAATTCAGATTAAAGATATTTGTGTTTGTGCAGCACCAGATCAAAAATTTTATTCATGCACTAGAAATGATTGGGTGGGTGCTCGTGCATTACATGTTTCAGAACAGCTGTTGTGTGGTAGTGGAAATGTTGTCTCTGTTGATGCAGTTGAAATGGTGCATAAGCAACAAAGAATGCATGCGTTTACTGTTGATACAAGTCATATCTTTTGTGTAACTCCGTATGAAATTATTGCGCATAATGTTGAACCAGTTTCTATGGTCGGAACAGCAACCATTGTTCTTCCTGCATTAACTACTGCATGTCCACCAGCAGGAATTGTTGCAGGAGTGGCATGGGGCATTCTGGGTTGTGTGATGTTTTGTAAGCATAGAAAAGCTCATAGATATGAATTGCAACATAAAGGCTGTTTTTCTCCTGAGAGTAGAAATGGTACAACAACACCAATCGCTAGCGGTTGTTATGAACCTGTACAAAATGTTCCTATTGTTTGTGATATAAAAGCTGGAAAAGAAGATCTTCCTACCAAGTTGGTTCATGAAATTCCTGAGAATAATGTTGATAAAGGTTGTGAATTTCCTATTCATGTTGAACAACCTATATTGCATCACGCTGCAACAATTCAAACTGATGGTGATGAAAATAGGCATTATGAGGGACCTTGGTATAATCGCACGGAAGATTGGGTGAAGGAGTTTAAACATAAAGATAAGCTTGGGCGGACAGATCACTTTAATCAAGGTAAGCGTCTTTTTAAAGTGCTTAAAAAGATAGAGGATTCTGATGCTTTAAAAAAAGGGGATTATGTAGTAGTTGATGCTTTACATAACGATCATCTGGAAGTATATGATGGAAGCCGCAATTGGAAGTGTGTTGCAAATTTTGATGGTACTAAAAATGAACAGAAAACACAGCAAGCTAAACGAACATTACGACATCGAGCATTTTAATTTCGATTAGGTTTTAGGGTATTATATGAAAAATGATAAATGGCTTGAAGAAATAGATAGAAAAGTTGAAGAAGAACGTAGGGCCTATCGAGGTCCACATTGTTGTATGACTATGCATTATGAATTATTAAGCGAAGCAAGCTTATTAATTTATAATATTCAATGGCGAGAGTATGGTATCAAATTGTATAGACCAAATACTGGCTATTTACTGATGCAATATTGTACGGATTGTGGTACAAAATTACCTGATTCATTAAAAAATATGTGGTTTAATATTTTAAAAGAAGAATACTTTCTAATAGATCCAATAGAGAATGATAAGGAGCTAATTCCTGAAAAATTTTTGACAGATGAATGGTGGAATCCGAATAGAATTTTTAATAGTTATCGAGGTAATCAAGAAGTAAGTAGAAATATAAAAATAAAAAGTAACATAACCCATTGTTGTGATGCTTTAGATTATGAATTACTTAACAAAACCAGCGTATTAATGTATTCACCAAAATACCGTGAATATAATATAAAACTCCCAAGTTTTCCCGGTGGGGCAGCGATGGATTATTGCCTGTTTTGTGGCCAACAATTTCCATTTTCAGTACGTTGTGAGTGGTTTGATATACTAAGGGAAGAATATCAATTAGAAAGTCCTTGTGAGGGGGATAAAAAGAAAGTTCCTGCACAGTTTTGGACAGATGAATGGTGGAAAAATCGTGGATTATAAAGAATGGAGTGATGCAATAGATGCAAGGGTCGCGGAAAAAAGACGTAATTATAAAGGACCTCATTGTTGTTTAACAATGGATGCCGGATTATCCATGGCAGGAGCTATTTTATACTATGATAAACAATATCGTGAATATGGAGTAGATTTTGGCGTAAGAGGAGGGATGTTAATTGATTACTGTATGTTTTGCGGTAAAAAACTACCAATATCTGTACGTGATGAATGGTTTGATATATTAGAAAAAGAATATGGGTTAGAAGAACCTTTACATGAAGATAAGAAAAAAGTTCCTGCTGAGTTTTGGACAGATGAATGGTGGAAAAAACGCGGGTTATAAAAATGATGCCAGCTTAAAAACTGGCATTTTCTTTTTATAGATCATTATAAGATTCATTATCGTGTTCAGAATCCCATTCGCTCAGTGTTGACGCTAGCACTTGAAGATAATCTTGATCTGTAGAATTTATTAATTGATTAATGTGTGTATATAACATATGTGGATCTTTCTCAACATCACTTTGCGCAAGCATATAAAATTGTTCTGGATATTCTTCTACCATTGCACATGCATTATCAACTTGATGCGTTGTAGTGTTGGTCATGAGTGGAATAATAATGCATGGTTTACCAAAAAATTTAATTTCAAACAAGGTTCCAGCTCCTGCGCGGCATATAATCAGATCTGCGGCCGAATACATGAGTGCAAGATCGGGATGATAACTGAATACATGCGCTGTAATATTTTTTGATGCATAGAGTTGTTTCCAATCTGTATTATCAATTGATCCTGTTTGATGAATAATTTGCATAGTATCAGCAGGAAAAGAAGGGTTGTTAACCCATTGTTGCATGTATTGGTTCAAAAAGAGGGAACCTTGCGAACCACCAAGAATGGCAATTGTTTTTTTCGCAGGTGATAAGTTTAATTTTTGTAAAGCTACTTTTTGATCAAATATGGAATCATATTTGATTGGATACGGTGCAACAGAGCATTTGTGTGCAGGGAAATATTTCTGTGATGTTGCAAATGGGGTAATGATTGAAGTTGCAAGGGGAGTTAAAAACTGTATTGCTTTGCCAGGTACAGCATCAAGGGAGTAAAGAGTTATGGGAATGCGTAATATAAATCCTGCTATGCATGTTGGGATAGCCACAATGCCACCGGTGGTGAGGATTTGTGTTGGTCTATGCTTGTATAAATAAAAAAAACTTATCAAAAATGAACGACATGCATTGAACAATGTTGTGATATAAGACCCTGCGCGTGTGCTGAGCGGGAGCATAACGTGCCATGTAACTGATGCATTGTCTGATAAAATGGTTTTATCAAGTGGCGTGTTTGATGAAAAGAAAAGAATATTCTTCTGTTCTTGATTCTGGTTATTTTTGATAACCGTAAGGCATGGAATAATATGTCCACCAGATTTACCCGCGACACAGCAGATTGTTTGTGTATAACATAAATTACTTTGTTTTTTGTCTCCCGCGCTCGCCCTGAACTTGTTGAAGGGTTTCTTCGAGCGCTCTAAGATACCCTTTAACAAGTTCAGGGCGAGCGCAAGAAAAGATATAAATAAGATTAGCTTAATGATATTCATCTATTGGCCAGAAGTAGTTGCATCTTTTCGATTGTTTTTTTTTCGTGATTATTTTTTGCAAAAGGTTCAGCTTTCTTAATAAAGATATCAGCATTCTCTTTATTCTCCAAAGCGTAATGTACTTTTGCCAAATGTAGTAGCATTGTGCCATTGTTGTGGTGAACAAGGTTTTCAAGAATATCTTGAGCTTGGCTATATTGTTTTTCTTTATACAAAATAACCGCCTGTGTATCTAAAAAGTATGGATTTGAAGCATCAATGGTGAGTGCTTTATGTATAAAAGAATGTGCTTTTGCCGTATCTTTTCCTTTTGTTGCCCAATAATATGCAAGTGCATTGTTGATGTGCGCGTTGTGGGGATTAATTGTATAAGCATTTTCAAGATGTGTGCGCATGGTTTGGTGATCATTTTTTTCATAACAGAGCATTGCAAGTTGGTACAATGTTTTTGCGTGTAATGTATCAGTCATAGTGCATGATAATGCGTTTGTAAGGCATTGCGTGGCACGATCATGTTGTGTATTCCGTAAACAAATATCAGCGCAATAAAGATTGCACCATAAATTATCAGGCGATTGTGTGAGTATATTATTAAATGTTTCAATAATCTGTGCATGCGGCATTTCATTGTGTGCAAGAAGAGATAATGTTTTTGGCCAGAGATCATTTTTTGGATCTGCGGTAATCCATGCAGTAATTGTGTGTGAGGCTTGTTTAAAATCTTTCATTGCTGATAAAATTTGTATTTTTAATAGTTTGCATTCATTGTTGTGCGGTTGTTGTTGGATGCAGCTATTAATATGGGCTAATGCTTGAGGGTAGCGATGTTGCTTGAATAAAATAAGTGCGTTATCAATACTGATATTATGTGATAATAAAATACGATTATTATCATCCAATGACTTATATTTGAGCATGAGATTACAAAGATGTTTTTCTATTTCTTTGTTGCCGCCTGAAAGTTCTAAGAAATTTGCGTAGCCCGCAAGCGCTTCTTTTATTTTACCTTCTTTTTCATATAATGATGCGCACAAAAGCCAGCCTTTATCAAAATGTGGATGCATTTCTAAGCATTTTTGAATATTTTCTAATGCTCGATTAAATTGACTCATTTGCATATATATTTGCGTCTTTAAAAAATAAAAAACAAAGTTATTCGCTTTGCGAGGGCTGTTATTAAGAAATGCATCGATTGTGAGTAATGCATTTTCTGGCTCTTTCCGTTTGCTGTATGTTTGCGCCGCACGCAAGGTAATATCTGGATGTGTTTTAAATGTTTGACTCAGTGTGATGATATGATTATCCGCTTGTTCAAGGTGATTTGTTTTTTCTAAGGCAATAGCAAAAAGAAGTTGGATATCTGCATCATTACTAAATGTTTTTTGTATCTGTGGTATAAGATCTACAATCTGTTTGAACTGTTTTGTATCGGCAAGAAAATTAAGATATCCCTTGTATGTGTAGACAGAATTATTGGTGGAAAAAAGTTTTTCATACCAGTTTTGTGCATGAGAGATGTTGCCTGAAAAATGATTGTAATTTGCCCAAAGGTAGTGATGGAGAGACTCAGGCCCGCTGCTTATAGCATTATATGTGATGCATGTAATGCATAATAAAAGATATTTCTTCATTGTTATTTCTCCTGATAACATCGAATTCTGAATGCTTTAAGTGCTTCTTGCAGCACAGGGTCGGTAATTTTTGCAAGCGCGTATTCATCTTCTTGCGTTAACACAACTTCTTTTTTTTTCTTAATAACAGCAGGAGCTATTTTTATTTTTTTGTGATGTTTGATACCAATCTGTTTGAAGCGTATCTCTTTGATGTATGGTTGGTCTAGCTTTTCATTGATTGTTTTAATAAGAAGGGGAGCGAGAAGATAGAGTTCTTGCATCCAGCAGGAATTAAGGACTCCAAGGATGAGCGTGTTATCATAAATTTTTTCAATACGGACTTTGCTGTGCAGAGGCCCAATGATATCATTCCATTTATACAAAAGATCAGTCTTCCAGTTTTGTTCTGGATTGATGATAGTATGGAGAATGTCTTTTAAATAAAGTGCCATGAAATGTACCTTTGGCCCACTTTTAAAGTTGTGCTTACTTATCTTGAATCTGAATGAGCTTCATAGTATTCGAATTTTTGAGAGCATTACGTTCTTTTTCGTTTGATCGACTATTTTCAAAGGCTGTGTGGCAAAGATATAGTAAGAATAATTTGTCATGATCTTCATAATAACAATAGCTTGGGCGATAAGATCCGAACCTATAGGAATCAATGTCTAGATAATCACAAAATCTTTTTTTAGCATCAGTGTATATTTGTTTTTCTAAGCCATTCATATCATGAGTAAAGTTAAGTTGGTATAGTGTGTCGATGGTAGAACCTTTTACATTTTTGAATTGTTCAAATGTATGTTGTGTAAGGTTTTGTTTTAAGTAATAAACATAGAAATGTTTTTCGGTGAGTTCTGAAAGTATACGTTTTTTTGCACTGTCAGGAAGGTTTGCTGGAATATAGGATTGTACTTTTTTTATTTCAGTAGCAGATTTTTCGGCAGATAAAAAATTGGCTTTCCAGTAACTTGCAATAGGACTTCTAATAGATCTACAACAATCATATTTGCCAATTCCCAGATGGTGAAGATCAATTTTATTATTAATTTTGTGTATCACAAGCTCATTTTCATTTTCCATTGCAGATAAAGAAAAAGCATTGAACGCCAGAGCACATAAAAACTGTTTTTGTATAGTTGTCATGGAAACTCCCTAGAAATTTTGAATATAATGTTTTGTATCATGCTTAAGATAATGCGCATATTTTTTTTGTCTATGTTCTTGTGTTTTGTATACTATTATTGGTAAAAAATTGATTGTTATTAAAAAATATTTGCTTAGGGAGGCGGTATGAAAAAGTTCGGTATGATTTTGTGCGTAATAGTTCAACCAATCATGATAAAAGGGATGGATAGTGCACAATCAAATAAAGCACAAGTTAAGAAGATGGAAATTGTCAGAAGAATATTTAGACAACAACGTAATACGGTAGAAATGAGTTTAGAAAGTAATTCACAGACTGAAGATGAAATGAGTATTAGTGGCAGTTTAAGTTCTAGTCAAAGTTCAAGTGGCAGTTTTCCAATTTTTATTCCAAAAGAAGTTGTTCAAGAAAAATCAAGCAATTATAGATCTAAGCATGGTTATACCCCTCGACAAAGAGAGTCTTCAAAAAAATTCTTACAATATCTAGGTACAGAGAAAGAAGTTGTATCATCATAGCTTCTTTCTTCGTATTTTTTATTGACGAAATTCTTGCAATGCTTTTTGTGCAATGTCAGAAGCAATGTGAAAAGGTAAAAATCTATCAACTAAATTTTTTATGTTGTCAGGTAAAGATATATATACCTCATAATCTGGATCATTCTTATCAATAACTATTTTGACATTGTTCGTATGTGCAATGTAAAGACGATATAAAAAGCGTGATTGAGAAAGTGTTATAGGAGTGTAAGGAACATCACGCATCATGATAAGATCAGTCATCTTCCATATAGTAAATAAGAAATCATTTGTAGGCAGATGGGTAGCAATAATATAATCATTTTTAGGACTAAATTTAATGGTTGCATATGGTTTGACAGGTATAAAAAGTGATTTTGGTGAGTTATTAAACACGACTGTTATATATCCAGGGTAGCATGCTAGCATTATATATTGAGAATCAGAACTTTCAATTGCGTACTGTAAATCATAGCCGCCATTTAATATAGCTTTTACATTTTTTTTAAATTTAAATGGAGGCATTGGGTAATATTGTTTACATATTATTTTTTGATCCTGAGGTTCAGTTTGTAATACACCTATAGCATTTTCATTGATTGCAAAAATTGCATGATTGAAGAGGAAATTAGCCGCGAATTCCCAAAGTGTTTTTCCAGTGGGAGAACTTGTTATATATGTGTGTAAATCTTCTGGGATGTATGCGAAGTAGGGAATAGAATATCCAAGGGGGATTGGTTTTGGATTATTCACTTGCCATAATGTTCGACCATGAATATCGAGCTTTGCTATAGGTTTTTTACTTGCTACATCCCATACGATGGTATACTTTCCACTGTCTGTAGATATTATATATTTGTTGTCAGGGGTAAAATGTGCTTGAATAACGTGATCTATATGTGCAGCCCAAGGACCTTCATATGAAAGATTAGTTATTTTTTGAAAATTAGTAGCATCCCATAAAATGAGGTTATTTGGATAATCGTCATTTGACCCTGAAACTATATATTGCCCATTCGGGCTGAATTGGATGGTGTTAACCTGAGCGGTATGCCCTTGTAGGGCAGGTAAATCAATCCAATCTGCTGTATTTTTGTGTGATTTAATATTGATGATGCCAGGTGTATTGAGATTGTTATAAAGACAATACTTATCATCCGGGCTGAATGTTATACGATTGCTATTGTATACATCAAAAGCTGTTATTCTAGAAATATAATCATATACAGTATAACGACGATTATCTATATGTACCATGATATAGGTACCAGCAGAACTGAACTGTATATTATTGATAGAGCTATTAATAGGTCTGATTATTTGTTCTGCGCTGAGATCACAGAGTAAACTTTTGTGATGATTATATCGATCATTTAATAAGAGATATTGGCCGTTTGGGCTTATTTTTGTGACAGGGGTAACAGCAAGAGGTCTAGCATTTTGAGGAACTTCAGGTGATATAAATTCTATTGCGAGGCTGTTTGTGAAATATTCAATAATTGGAGCGAGAAGATGAAGGCTGATTTTTTCTTGTACATCTGAAGATAAAATTGCAGATGCTAATGCAGCGGATAATGCATTTGCCTCCAGATCAAATGCGGTGTTGATTAATGTTTCGTAGTCAGCTTGATTGTTTTGTTTTGTAGATATGAGAAATATTAATAATTTTTTTGGGTCTTCTGAAACTTCGAGCGCTGTTTTTATAAGATTGAGGGTATTTGTTGAGGTATCAACAATTGCTCCATTGTTTTTTTGTAAGCGTGACGCATCAATAGGATTATTTTTACTGTTTGTTCCTTTTTGATTAATCAACAACAGTTGTAATACTTTTATTTGGTCAACTTGCCATTCTGGCATAGCGATTATTTGATTATCCGATGTTTTTACCCAAATATTTTTCCATTTTTCAACGCGAGGAGGTTTTTCTACTTCCATAGAAGATGTTGGTTTGGAAGGCTCTTCATGGAGTCTTTTCATTCCATAGATTGATCCAATGAGTGCAAAAAGCGGTAAAATATATAAAAATTGTTTAAGCAGGCGTCTATTTGATGTTCTTTTCACAACTACCCCTATTTTTATATTGTAAAATAAACTATCAATTATGATTGTAAATTAATTTCAGTCATAAAATCAATAATATGATTAAAATAGATTTTTTGTTTGTAAATAGAGGTTGCGCCAAAAGATGGTAGCACTTCCTGGCATTGGTGGATGCAGTTGTGCTTGTTGGAGTTTTGTGATGAGTGGAAAAAGATTGGGGTTATTACTGTTTGTTTGTTTTTGATAGGTTGTTAACCAATATTGAATGATTTGATCAAGAAGTTCAATGCTTTCCCGTTCATTAAGAGCTGCGCTATCAATGATTTTAGAGAAATCAACAGTTGCAGATTGCTTTGTGGTAAAGCATTCAAAGAGTGGGTGTGAGTTGTGGGTTTGTGTTGTTGTTTCTAATGTATTAACAATGCACCGCGATATAATAGTTGGTAGTATGTTTTCAGTTCGCTCGGCAAGCAAGATAAAATGGTATCCGTGCGGAGGCTCTTCCATTGGCTTTAACAATTTGTTTGCGCATGCAGGAGTTAAAAAATCAGCTTTTTGAATAATAAAAAAGAAATGTTCATCTGGTTGTAACTGGAATGAGAGCGTTGAAAAAACATCATCGAATTGATCGATGGTGTAATTTTTTTCTGGATGTAGCCACATCAGTGCATGATGTTGTTTTTCTCTAATTTGCATGCATGTTGCGCAAGTATGGCAGCCATTATTTTTGCACAGCATCTGCTGTAACAATTTTTCAACTGTCTCAACAGTTTGATTATGACGGCCAATATACAGTTGTGCGGGAGGAAACATGTGATTGTTATTCATTAAGATTCTCTTTTATTTCGAACTCAGGATTATTCAAAAATTGTGCTATGGATTCACCTTCTGTAAAATCAATTGAATGTTTTTCCCATTTATATGAATCAATTCTATTTTTTATGAGTGCTATTGCCACTGTTACTAAGGTAACTCCAATTAATCCATCTTGGGTGCCTTCTGGGAAAACCTCTTTGGATAAGTAGTATAAGATGGGGGTCATTATTGTTGCCAAAAGTAAGCTTGGGAAATATAGAGGCCCATAATATTGCATTTTCCACCATAGAGAAAGGTCTTTTCTAAACACACAGTGATCATTGAATATTAAGAATGCTTGGTACATGAGAGCCTTAGGTAGCAATGGTTTGACAAGATTACCCCAATCTGACCACGAATAGGTATACGGTACTTCATTGATAACATGTTTAATAAGATGTTCGCTGCCATCAATATGTAATTTTTTTAAGTTATCTATGATTGTATTTGCATTTTCAAATGCGATGTTTTGTTGAAGAAGCAGAGGATTTTGGGATCCTGTGATACTGTCCCATGTTGGTTCGATAAAAAAACGAGTATAGAGCAGTGGTAAGATTATATATGGCAAAACTGTTTTGCAGGCATAAAAAGCATCATGTGCCATGACACTCATTTTTTTACTTATTGGCAGTTTGCCTTCACGGCAAAGGAAGGTCACTCCTGAACACATCAGTTTTTCGAATAAATCTGGATGTAATTCATTCAACATCATCAGTTCGCTATTTGTTGCCATTTGTTGCCGCGCATGTTTTTTTTGTACCGCTTGAGCCGTTTTTATGTGGGTTTTAGTCGTACTAAATAGTTCTTGTTTGGTTAAATGAATGGTTTTCTTATAGTTCCAATAACCACCATGAAAGTCATAGTTACCTCTGTAAGTGATTGTAATATCTAGATAGTCTTTATCATGGCATTGTTTATCGACTTCAGCTTTTTTTACCAATAATTCAAGAATTGTTTCCTTGCTGAGCTTTTCTTGTAATGTTTCTGATGGCTGTGAGGTTTCTGCGAGAATAAAACTTTGATGTTCTTTTTGTGGTAAAAGAGCAAGGTGAAGGGCTGCGGATAATATTTTATTTTCTTTATTTTGTTCTACTTTTTCCCATATAATTTTTTGAACAGGCTTTTGTATCTTATCAAAGGTTGTTTTTGCTTTTGCAAAGGTCATGTGAGGAAACATTTGTATAAAAAGCCGAGCAGCATTATTGTTTTGCTGCTCTGTTAATTCCATACAATTGCATGTAAAAATAAGAAATAAAAAAATATTGATCAAAGATAATTGTTTGTGTGTATCCATTGTGTAATTGCGTTGCAAACTTGCGTAGTAAGATTTTCTTGTGATTCTATTCCATTGACAATTATAACATCTTTGCGATTTTTATAAATCTTTTCAAACCCGTCTGCAACTTTGTATAAAAAGTTTTCACGTTTTTCATATGCAGATAAAGAACCACGTTTTTTTGCACGTTCAAGCGCAAGTTCAACCGGAACACGCACAAAAATAGTAATATCAGGAATAATTGAACTCATCGTCCAGCTGTTAATAATGTTGATCATTTCTAGATCAAGTCCGTTGCCGTATCCTTGGTATGTTAATGATGAATCTGACATGCGATCGGAAATAATTAATTTTTTTTGTTCAAGTGATGGAATAATCAGTTCAGCAAAATGTTGTGCACGGTCTGAGGCAAAAAGTAAATATTCAGCTTTTGGTGTGAGAGGAATATTTTGGGTCTGTATAAGCTTGCGAATTTCTTTGCCAAGCTCAGAGGCTCCTGGCTCTTTGGTGAGCGTTGTATCAAATTCTTGTTCGCGTAAATGGGTGGATAGATTATGGGCAAGGGTTGATTTTCCAGATCCGTCAATTCCTTCGATGGCGATGAGAATGCCTTTGCGTAAGTATGGCATAAGTTACCTTTTTGTGTGAAATAGGCTATGATAAAATATGATAATAAACAAGGTTATTATAGCATCATTTTTGGGTTATGTATGAAAAACGTCAAAGTAGAACCTGGGTGTATTAGTTGTGGTTCATGTCAATTTATAGCGCCAGAAGTTTTTGAAATTGTGAGCACGTCTCAGGTAAAATATCCGGTAGATTTTCAAAAGTTTGCGGAACGCATTAAAGACGCTGCAGCTAAATGTCCTGTGCAGGTTATAAAAATAGAAGAGTAAAAATAATGATACGTAATCAAGCAACATTAGAAAAAGAACAACATCTGTTTGATCAGTTGTACCAGACAGTGTTGAGGAACGGCAAACTTATGTTTGCGGGCAGATTGTTACAAAGAGCAGTGCAGCAGCATGGTGATACAGTTGCTCTTATTTTTCAGGATAAACATATCACGTACAAAAAGTTGTATGCTTTGGCCTCGCATTGAGTAAAAAAATTGTTGCAAAGTATGGATTAAAACCGCGCGATAGAGGCATTATTTGCTTTGAAAATTCTCCTGAGTTTTATATTGCGTATTTTGCGTTGTGGCAGGCTGGAGTGATTGTTGCTCCTGTTAATACTTTTTTAAAAGAAAAAGAACTAGCACATATTATAGCTCATGCTGAGCCTGCAATTATTATGACATCATCGGATCGCATAGAACTGTTTGAAAAAACGGAAGTTGCATTACCTCCTATCGTTACTGAACGTGATATTGACGATGTTGATGAATCCGCAGAAATTAAAGATACAATCGTTGACTTGGATCCAGAAGAGTTGGCAGCATTACTCTATACTTCAGGAACAACAGGAGTACCCAAAGGTGTGATGTTGAGCTCAAAAAATATTATGACGAATGTGCTGCAGATTGCTTCTTTGCTACCCAAACCATCAGAAGAACGAATTTTAGGCGTGCTGCCTTTGTTCCATAGTTTTGCTCAAAATACATGTGTGTGGGCAAGTCTTTTTTATGGTATCACTATTATTTTAGTTCCTAAAATTGATCGGCGTTATATTCTTGAATCTTTAACTCATAAGCCAACGGTGTTTTTAGGAGTTCCTGCACTGTATGGCTTACTTTGTTTAATGAAAACAGCACCACTTAATTCTGTACGTATTTTTGTCTCTGGTGGCGATGCATTACCTGATAAAATCCGATCAGCCTTTGCATTGGTGTATCGTAGAAAATTGGTTAATGGATATGGCCTTACTGAAACTACACCTGTACTTTCTGCTAATCTTGATGATGATACTGTTCCTGCTGGGAATGTGGGAAGACCATTGGTTGGTATTGAGTGCGCGATTCGTGATGAGCATGGTGCTGATTTGCCTCAAGGCAATATTGGTGTGATTTGGGCGAAAGGTGACAATATTATGCTTGGATATTACAAATCACCAGAAGCAACTGAAAAAGTATTACAAAATGGGTGGTTTAATACTGGTGATCTTGGATATCTTGACCACAAAGGCAGAATTGTTATCACAGGACGTGAAAAAGATCTCATTATCAATAAAGGTGTTAATATTTATCCCTCAAGAAATTGAAAATGTTATTTTGTTGTATCCCAACGCTATTCGTGTGGGAGTTGTTGGAACGCATGTTGGGGATGGAGAAGTTCCGGTTGCTTTTGTGCAATTGCGTTCTACCGAAGAACATTGTGAACGTAATCTGAAAAAACTGTGTATGCAGCATTTGGCAGCGTATAAAGTTCCGCGACAATTTTATTGTGATACAAAAGAGCTTCCTGCAACGGCGACTGGTAAAGTTGATAAAAAAGTGTTGCGAGCATGGCTTGCTGAAAAAGTTTGATTTTATTTGTTGCCTGAGGTAGTTTGTAGCGAATATAATTTTTATAACCTCCATTTCCCTTATCTTTGACATTCGTGTCTTAGGTGAGGGAATTTTTTTACCCCATTTTTTATCCCCAATTTGCGTTCCACTCCAATCGGGGTCCCCATTGGAATAAAATGGAAATGGGGGTTGGTTGGGGATTTTATTTTTTGAAGAGCTGCTTAATGTCATTGATAGTGACCCGAGTAACAAGCAAGAGAAATAGTGCAAGAAATATTGTCGAGATAAGCCATAAAACAGTTGGCGCAATAGTTGTCCCTGTTATTGTTTCTATAGTGATGACAAAAGCCTTTCCGCCATCAAAAAATGGCAGCGGAAGTATGTTCAAAAGGCCGATGTTTAAGCTGAGCACGCCGAGAACAAACCAGAAAAGACGTGGGTTAATCGCAAGACTGTTGCCAATAAGGTTAATAATCCCAATTGGCCCTATAATACGATTTTCTTCTTTAAGTTCTTCTGATTGGGCAGGGGTTATGGTATTGAATAGAGTATTTTTAAGAGTTGTGTCATTGCGTATGCTGAAATAGAGCAAGATTGCATAGGCAAAAATAAAGTTAAAAAGTACACCGGCAAAAATAATAAGCATTTTGGGTAGATACGGCAGGGTGGCAAGAATTTTTTCATCTATTTCAACGTAGCCGCCGAATGGTAAAAGACTTATCTGGAACATGGTTTGCCCAATAGGCATAGAGCATATCGCTGGCCCAAAGCCAATAGAAAAAACAGGGGTTGGTACACCAAAAAGGTGCGCAAAAAGAAAATGCCCCATCTCGTGAATAAGAATAATAAGACTTATTCCTGCTAATCCGCCGATAATATTCCTCATAGTTTCCTTTCACTTTGAGTATATAAAACCCTTATGATAAAAAGCAATATTGCTAAAAATCTTGTGTAATAAGCCCAGGTTTTATTATATTGAAATCAGAAAGGGCGTTATATGAAGAATATGGCAAAAATCTGTTTGGTGATTACATTAACATTGGGAAACGTGGCCTTTGGTTACATGTATCAGCTTGCTGTTGAAGCTAAAATAATGGACCCTCGTACTCAAGAGCAGCAACTTGTTGTGGGCTTGTGTGATTATCATTTAAAAACACATCCGGCTAATAAAGAGCAGCGTGCATATATTGAATCCCTTCTGAAAAGATCTGTTGGTAGAAAAATTAAATTTATTGTTGAAGATTTAAGTTCAGTTAATAATGATGGACGCATGGTTTGCTGCAATTTTGGTATTAATTGTCATGAAGGCGTGTTGGGGCAGTTGGCGAACAAGGCACGGGCATTGGGGGTGCCGGTTGATAATATTGAGTATCGGTATTGCCGGGTAGCAAGTATTGGGCCATTATTGAGTAATCTTAAAGCAAATCCGCAATCTTTCCGTTCAAGCGCAACTATTTTTATGACATCGCTTTATAAAGAAGTGATTGATGAGATTGAAAAGATAAAGAAATATAACGATGGCAAATTGTTAAATGACTTGTATCAACGCGCAGTTAATGCGGTGCACTCTGCATTAACAAAAATGAATTTTAAAGATAAAAAAAGTGTTGCGGAATATTGCACGCAATTACAGCGCAAATCGTATCGCCAAGAGCTGGAAAAGATATGTATTTTTGATAGTACTTTGATTGATATGAATATTATGCATGCAATCGCAGCATCGCCAGATATCCCACTTATTTTTGTACTTGCAGGAGGCTCTCATATTGAGCAGGTGAGTTCTATGTTGCACAAAATTGGGTATCAATCCTTATTAAAAACATCGGTAACTACAAAGCCTGCAATTACCAAAGCGCTTAATTCCGATGGTTCTGCTGCAGCAACAGAAGTGCATCCTGAACCTGTTGATCTTAAGTTGATTGAACAATTTATGGAAAAAATATAAAAAAAAGGGGTTTTTTCATGATTAGTATAAAGAAAAGTAACCGTTTTATTGCGCTGATACTTGTTGTGCTTACATGTAATGTCTACAGCATGAAGCGATTGCATGAAGGAGAGAAAAGATCAATACCAGCAGGATCACGTATTTTGCTTCCAACTGGTAGATGGGTAGAAGTTGTAGGTGAAATACTTCTGGATGAAGCACATATACAAGATCTGACACATTTTACTGATTTACCTCCAGAGATATTAACGCGTATTATTTATCTTTTGCATGAAAATGCAGCTGCTCAATCCCTTGAAGATGTTGCAAAAAATATTAATACTTTGGTCTTGGTTAATACAGATCTTAATGCATTAATTAATCATCCATCTTTTTGTCTTTCTTTGATCAAATATCTTTCACAGAAATTTAACCGCTCTGATCAAGAAATAGCCGAAGCTTTACAAACTCAAGAAGCTAAAGGACGCCTAAAACTTCAAAGGAAATTTTATAATTTATTGTGTGAAGATAATACATCAAGCATGCAAATTCTTAAACAGGAGCTCGAACAATTGTTAATAGATGGGGCTGATGTTAACTTTACTTATAGTGCTGACTATGGTGAGCCAGGTGAAATGTTATTAGAGCGTATATACATTGAACGAACAAGATATAAGAGCGACCTTATACAATGGCTTATTCAACATGGAGCAAATCAAAATCAACAAAATCTTCTTTTAATATTAATGGTTACATTGTATCATGGTGGTAGTCGTATAAAAGACGGTGATCTAGAGATTTTCAAAATTCTTCTGAATGCAAATGCTGACCCAGAAACTACTTATTACGATGAATCAATGTTGTCATTAATGCAGCGATGTTTGGATCAATTACAACAAAGAAAGAATCCTGAATATCCCTATTATTCAGAAGATATTAAAAACGCAACAGTAATTATAAAAATGATAGAAGATGCGATAGCTAGAAAACACAGTAAAAAATAAATTTTAATATCACTATTTAAATTTTTTCGGCACTTATCAAAAAAGGTACGTGCCGATTTTTATTTTTTATTATTTTTTTTAATCAAAACATAGATCAAACCACTAGCCACAGCAGCAAAGAAACACCACACTGATCCCAATGTTGCGTAATAAAAAATATATGATGTTACAAACGCAAGTATAACAACAGTACCAGCAATCCATGCATAGGTAAGGCTTGAGATAAAAAATGGCATTATAACTGCTGTGCAATATGCCAAAGAACTTATCCATGTAACTGGTAATTTAAGCCAATCATTTGTGATGCCAAAGGGGTAATTAGTAACAGGATAATCAATATGATGATGAACCACGTGTGCGCCAGTTGTTTTGAGTATCCAGCTGAAAAAGAGTAAAAGAGCGCTGCAAATTCCAATAAATAGGGTTATCAAGAGTAATTTTTTGCGTTTATGAATTTTTTCAGGAATGTATAACGTGAGTGGTACCCAGATGGGCCAAAAGATTCCAGCAAAACTCATAAATCCATACATTGCAATCAGATGAAGTAGGCTTGTTGTATCACCTGCATTCAGCGTTATCCACACAATCCCTTCACAGCCTTGTTGCATTGCAAAAAAGAGTGAAGAACTTGCAAGTGGGATGAGTTGGCGATTTTTTTTTGCTGCATGTACTGATAAAAGTCCTATGATTGATAATCCAGCGGCGGTGGTAAGACTTGCATTTGCTGAAAAACACATACGAATTCCTTTTTTTTATCCCCCAATTTACGTCTTACTCCAATTGGGGTCCCCATTGGAATGAAATGGAAATGGGGTTGAAACGGTCTTTAATAAACATCTTTACTTAAATATGCACGTCCCGAATCACCAAAAATCATAACAGCAACATCACCTTTTTTAAGTTGTGGTAAATAATGATGCGCTCCCCATGCAACAGCACCACTGCTCAGGCCTACCAAAAGTCCGTAATTGCGTGCTAAAGTTTTGAGCATTGCAAAAGCATCTTCGTCTGCTACAGGAAGTACTTCATCCATGATATTGTAATCAACCACATCGGATGCAAAATCAATTCCAACGCCTTCTAGTTTGTATGGTTTAGGGTGACCTTTTGTTGAGTAAAATGAATTTTTTGCATCAATTGCAATCAACTTAATGTCAGGATTTTGTTCTTTAAGATATTTTCCTGTTCCGTATGTTGTTCCACCAGTTCCTGCAGCGGCAAAAAAGTGAGTAACGGTACCATTTGTTTGCCGCCAAATTTCTGGGCCTGTGAGCGTGTAATGTGCTTGCGCGTTGATGGGATTAAAATATTGATTAGGCATAAAAGAATTAGGTGTTTCTTGGTGTAATCTAACTGCAGTTGAATGGTAACTGTTGGGATCTTCAATAAATTCTGTTGCGGGACACATAACAATTTCTGCGCCATACGCACGTATGGTTTGTATTTTTTCTGGGCTAAACTTTGGAGTTGTGGTGATGATAACTTTGTAACCTTTTGCAGCTCCAATCATAGCAAGCGCAATCCCTTGGTTGCCTGATGATGGTTCAATTATGGTGCCACCGGGTTTAAGGAGGCCATTTTTTTCAGCATGTTCCACCATGAATAAGGCCGATCTATCTTTGATGCTGCCACCAGGGTTTAAGTATTCAAGTTTTGCGTAAACTGTTGCAGGGCTATCAAATGGTACACGTACTAATGGAGTGTTACCGATGGCATTAAGAAGGTGTTGATACATAATTGAGGCCTTATCTAAATAAAATCATTAAAAGCGATAATATCACGGAGTAAAGAATAATAGTTTCTATTAAACTTTGCGCAAGGATACTTGTGCGAGAAAGAATATTATATGACGCAGGATTATTGCTGATTTGTGTGCATGCTGCAGCAGCAGTGATTCCTGAACTGATACCGGTACCAAGCGTTCCAAGGCCTGTGCACAAAGCAGCGGCTAGAAATATAACACCGTCAACTATATTTTCTGTTGTGGTGTAAGGGACAGCAAAGAGTAGCGTGATAGAAACTAATAAACAGAATATGACTGGAGTTTCAATCAAAGCTTCACTAATAAACGTGAAAGAAAGTAATTTTTCATACGCTTTGATATTTTTTCCAAGTCCTTTTATTGCTGCTTTTGCAAACGTGCTCAATCCAATCGCTGGGCCAATGCTGCCAAGGCCAACACATAATCCGCTTGCAATAAGACGCAAACTATCAGTGAGTGTGATGATTGTAGCAGCTTGATTTTGAATAAAAAGAGAGACGAGAAAAGCTGATATGATAGGTGTTTGTGTAATAACTTGTGTCATGAGCATAAACCCGGAAATGCGTTGTGCAAAGAATGGTTGACGTGCAACGGCATCGCATGCTGCTCGCGCAGGAATTGCTGAAGCAAGCCCAATAACTAATCCTGTTACACCCATTGCCGCGATGATACCTATTTGAGCATAATTTGCAAAAATATCACCTGAGTTTTTAGACGTATAAAACAAAAGAAGAATTGAAACAAGCAATCCTAAAACTGCAACTGTTTCAACTAATGCCATTCCAATGATAGCAACACGCATGATGCCTTCTTGTGCAGCTGGTTGTCTATCCATATTTTTTAAAGCACTCCAACTAATGAGCCCTTGCCCGATACCAACAGAAATTGAGCTCAATGCTATAGAAGTTGCTACGGCGCCAAAATGTAAAAATTCAGAGGAGTCGTACATTAATGTCCACCTTCTTGTGTGCCTAAAGAGATATATGTAAGAGTAAGCATAGCAAATACAAATGCTTGTAAAAGGCCTTCAAACAGAGTGAAAAATCCGATCATTACAAAATTCAAACCAGATAAAAGACCTAATGTTTCAAGGATAATTGATCCGCTGATAAAGGTAAAATAAAGCTTGGTAATAATTGCTCCACCAAATATATTTCCAAATAAACGGAATGATATTGATACGATCGATGATAATTTTCCAACAATATTGAGCGGGAGCATGATAAAGAAAGGTTTAAAAAAATCTTTTATGTAAGATCCAATTCCACGTGCTTTTATGGATGCAGCTTGGACATATAAAAATGAAATAATTCCAAGTGCTAGCGTTGTATTAATATCTCTGGTTGGTTCTTCAAGCCATGGAATGAGCGGTGCAGTGTTGCAGAGCGCAATGAATACAAAAAGGGATGCTGCAAAAACGCAATGAGAAAAAACAAATGTTCCAAGTGATTGATGTGTGAGATCAATAAAAAAAGAAACTAATCTGATCAATATAAAACGGCCAAGAACGGTATGATGTAAAAAAAAATTAACGCATGAAAGTGCTAACGCTAACATCAGCATAATGATCCATGTATGGATTACTATTTCACTGTTGATTGTGAAAATTGGATGTTCTGCGTAATTCATTGCAGAAGCAACTGACCATTGATGTGTTTCGAGTAATTCAGAACCGTTCATTGTAATTTCCGTTGTGATTTCCGTTCGCTCATTTTGACAAGCTCAATGCGAACGGGATTAAATTTTTCTTCCGTTCGTGCTGAGCTTGTCGAAGCATACGAACGCCGGAGTTACAAAATCCATTAATACCCAGTATAAGATTGATTTATAACGAGTGCAATATATAGAGAACTGACAGTGATAAAATAAGTAAGCGTACGAATGAAAACAAGATTGATTTGGTGAGATGGCGGGTAAAATTGGTTTGATGATCAAAAGATAAAGCTCTCCTTTGTTGGGTAACAAAGAAGAGCATGTATACTGTTCCGATCAATAACCCGAGGAGGATTGAAAACATATTTTTATAGTATTTTGAGTTCGTTTCCTTCGACAGGCTCAGGACGAACGGTTTAATAAATGCTTTAGTCCCGTTCGTATTGAGCTTGTCGAAATATACGAACGTTTTAGTTAGATAATTTCTTAAGACCTTTGTGTTTCCAGTATTCAGACACAATCGATGCTGAACCGGTAATCACAATAACGCCATGACGTTCATCAACTGTTTTTTGTGCAGCTTCAAGAGCTTCAGCAAAGTTTGCAGTCGCTTTTGCTTTTATTTTTAAGCTCTTAATATCATTTGTTATTTTTTCAACATCCCAAACTTTGTGGCCTTTGTGCCCTGGAACTGCTTCTACGGGGCAAACAACAACTTGACCAGATGTTTTTTTGAAGAAATAACGAAGCAATTTAATGAGTTCATGCGTGTCTAATTCTTCATTATTGCAACCAAGGATAATGGTTAATCCTTTAAGTGGACGTTTGTAATGGAGAAGTCTTGTGCCAAGAAGTAAGTTTTTAAAGGCATCAAGATTTGCTGCAGGATCCAAAAGAATTGTTGGTTTTTCTTTGTCTAGTACTTGAAAATGTCCAGGAAGTGTGCTTAACGTTTCTTTCCAGAACTGCTCAATAGTACGTTTTGGATTGAGTTCAGTTTGACGTTTTACTTCCAATGTTGGTCTGCCTCGTTGGCCTTTTTTCTTAGTAAGAAGGCTATTAGTAACAAGTACTGCATCTTTGTTAGCAAATGAATTGATATAAATAGATGTAATACGTTCTGCTAAGGCTGCGCATCTACCGTGTAATTGTTCAAATGGGTAAGCAAGTGGAGCAAGTTTGCGAATAGGCATTGCCCACTCTGCATTTTTTGCTACAACAATTTCTTGCATTGTTTGAAGATTCAGTTTGCTTTGATCAGCAGACACAACGATCGATGTTGGTTTAACGATGCTTAAAATTTCTTGAATTAATGCTTTATCAGTATGTTTTGCATTTGGAGCTGCTTGAGGATCAATAATTCTTGTAATTGCTACAATTTTTGAAGTGCAAATATTGGTTGCATCAGATGGACCGTTTTCATGAACTTCTAAAATAGCAACATCAACATTGCTTTGTTTGAAGTATACAAGTGCCATCATCGTAAGAAGTTCAAATGAATTTAATGATAAGTTAAGTTCTTCGGCGGTGTTGATAACATCGTTACCAATGTCAGTAAAGTTTTTGTTAGAAATAACTTCATTATTAAGAGAAAAACGTTCGTTATACGTTAAAAAATGCGGAGTGTAAAATGTACCAACTATTAAACCTTCTTCGCGTAAAAGACGCGTTGTAAAATGAGCGGTTAAGCTTTTTCCATTGGTACCAGCAATGATGATACTCGGAACTTTTTGAGAGAGGGAACCAAGAGCTTTATCGAGTTGCTTAAGTGCAGAAAGAGTTGTATCTGCACGGTTAGCTGTCCAACGGGTTTCTAAATAATCGACAATCTCATTATAGCTGCGTTGCTTGCTTGCTGCTTTGGTTGAAGCAGTGGCTTTTTGTGTGGTTGCATTTTTCATCGAATTTCTCCGTTCTCTAATGGTTATTTATTATTACTTTGATATTCTGTGTATATGTAAGTTATAGATGCCATTTAGCTTTATTTTCAAGAAATTTGAAAAAAATTAGTCAGTTAGGCAAAAACATAACCTATAATTTATCGTACAATAGAATGCAAAAATGTCAAACAAGAAATTTTAATAGAGCGATTACATCATTATTTACAAAAGAAAAAGGCCTTGTATGAAAACATTATTTTGGGATAATCAAGCAACTATAGACTGTCTTGAAAAAGAGTTGCACAAAGGTGGGGTTGTTTTGGCTGAAGGGGATACTGTTTTGGGTCTTCTAGCCGATGTATCGCAAAAAGGACGTACTCAACTTGATGAGATTAAAAGCCGGTCACAAAAACCGTATCTTATTCTTGTCGCAACAGTTGCAAAAGCCCTTGATTTTATTGCAATTGATGCCGATAAAGTTTTTCAAACTGAAAAACTTATGGGAAAATGTTGGCCGGGCCCAGTTACCCTGATTTTTAAAGCAAAGACAGATATTCCTGCTTATGCGCAGTCAGCAAATGGAACAGTTGCCTTGCGGGTTCCAGACCATGCAGGTTTGCTGCATTTATTACCCCATTTTGATGGTTTATTCTCCACGAGTGCTAATCATAGTGGAAATCCGGTTCCAGCAACTGTGGACGCAGTGGATAGCTCTATTTTAGATGCTGTTTCTTGTGTGGTAATGAATAATCATCAAAACAATGGAGAATCAACGCTCCCGTCCACAATTATTGATTGCACGGAAGAAACATTAACTATTGTTCGCCAAGGTGCTTTTGATGCAAGTGGGTTGTTGAAGATTTAACATACACATTTTTGCTAATGTAGACGTATTTTTTTGTGTCTTGTATATTTCTGCAATTTGTTTGTCATGTAAATCATATGAAGTGAGAGTTAAAAGACGGTTCCAATTTGGAATGAGTGCTTGATCGTCCCATTTTAATTCTAAAGATATAATAATAATATTTTTCCCATTTTTACTCATAATGCTGTTAACAATATTATTGCCAAAATTAAAAATTGTATTACCATACACATCCAATAGCAATGCCCTTCCTGGGGTTGGCGTAGGGTTTGGAGTATTCCAAACGTCACCTAATTTTGATTGAGATAGTAATAGTTGATTATTACCAAACGTAAGAGATTCAATAACGCCATTACTAGTGATAATTGTCTTATTTTTGCTGCATAAATCCCAAATAATAATGGTGCCATTTGAATGTCCTATTGCAAGGTAGTTGCCGGTGTTATCGGTAGCAAGGGCGGAAATATAGCTATTATGTGGGGCATTGTGTGTTGCAATAACGTGGGCTGCTTCATTAAATAATTGTAGTGTACATCCATTGTCTGTTATATGAGTGATCATTTTTGTGTGAGGAATGCTTAATACTGGTAATTTCTTTGTTTGGTGACATGATTGCGGCGGGAGTATGACTGATGTTACATTATCAAGATTTTCAATATTAAAAACTATGTGACCACATGCGTCAGAATCGGTAAGCTGAGTTTCAGCAATTATTCTTGTATTGTCATTATTGAATTCTAACGTATTAATACAATTAACACTCTCATTGTATTCGGTTATTTGTTTATCCCATCGACTAATATGCATGCCTGTGGAAATAATCTCATAGGAATAAAGAGTGTTGCGTTTTTTGTCATCAGATCTGTTGTGAACAATGTGTTTACCATCGGGGTGAAATGCAGCTGCCATGGATCCATGCATAGGCCATTCTAGATAATGTTCAACTACTTTTTCCTGTGCATCAATTTCTCGTAATTCGTAGAGTGCTTTGGCATATGTTGGGCCACATTTAATTAAAATATATCTACTATCATTACTTATGATTACTTCAAAGACTTGATCATTAGTATAATCTACTATGTTCCACATTCTTTTATTAGATAGGTTATAAATACCAGTATTGCATGCATTTCCCCCTCCCATAATACAATATTTATTATTTGGGCTGAAACAAATAGAGTTACGATCTGCTGCCCTGAATGTTGTAAGGAATTCTTTAGTTTTTAAATTTATTAAATTAAAGCAGATGTTTTTAACTAATATAACATGATTACAAACATTATGTGCAAGATAATAGCCGTTATTGCTGATGCTCAGTTGTGGTGCATCTGTATTGTATGATCTTCCTGAGTGAAGTATTTTTGTAATACACTTTTCTTGAATAACTTTGTTATTGAGTAATGCCGAGAAAATATCGATGTGTTTACATATGTCATGTGGTAAAAATGAGGCAATACAGGTTTTATAGAATGGTAGATATTGTTTGCAGAATAGAGTATATTTATCGGGCGCTTCTAATTTTTTTTCAATATTTTTTTGTTCTGTAATTTCCATAAGATTGTAAAGACAACCTTTTTCTTTTGGTAAAGAATCAGTGTGCATACCGAAAATATAACTGTTGATGAACAGGCTGCATAATAATAGATACTTCATATATTCCTTGTGTGGTTATTTTTTGTACAATAATGGTGAAATTATACTATTGTTTTATGAGGAAATATATTATTGATCATGAAAGAGTTTATCTTTTTCGTGAATAAGCCTTGATAGCTGCGCCAAACTAGGTCCATCATAGCCATATTGAGCTAACACCTCATCTTTTTGGTAATACGTTGTGAGCGTAAAGAGATAATCACAGAGCGATGCTTTTTCAGGAGCCCATTGCAATGTTGTAGAAACAGTGTTAATGGTTTTTCCGTTGGGACTGATAATGCTATCAATAATATTATTGCCCGCTCCTTCAAACTGCATAATTTCATTGCCATACACATCCCACAGGGTTGCGGTGCCAAGCATGCTTTTTGGTTCTTGTTCGCGTGATTGTGACAATAACAGTTGGTTGTTTGTAAATGTAAGGGATGTGATAGGATAATAATCTCTTTTGCATAATTTATCCCAGTATTCAGGGTTGGAACCAAATAAATGCCAGATCATAATAGTGCCATCCGAATAGCCTGCTGCAAGATGCAACCCTCTTGTATCAACCGTGAGAGCAGTAATATAACTGTTTTTTTTTGCATCATATGATGTAATAAGTTGTGCATTATGATCAATGAGTTGCAGTGTGCGCCCTTCATTGGTTATGTGAGTGAGCACGTTTTTGTGAGGAATAGAAAGTACCGATAATTCTGTATCTTTATGACATGATTGTTGTGGGAGTGTAATGGCAGTTACATGAGCAAGATCTTCAATATTAAAAAGTATGTAACCTGGTTGAGTAGCTAATTTTTTAAAATCAGTTTTTGCAATTATTGTTTTGTTGTCAGGAGTCATTGTTAGTGTATCGATACAAAAAACATTTTCATTACGTTTGGGTGAAATGATGATATTTTCAGTTGTTGCAATGTTATAGAAACTTAATTCGTCTGCCCATTGACTATGAATAATATGATTATTGTCTGGATGGAATATAACTGCCCAAGAATGTAATAAATTATTTTTCAGATTAGTTTTTTGAGGTATACCATTTGCATTAAGAGTCCAGAGCAAATAGCTGGGAGTACTTTGTTGCATCGTATCTCGTCCTTCAAATAAAATGTGTTGGCTATCATTACTTATGGTAATGCCAAAACATGTATTATATCTCTGGTTAGTAAGTTCATATCGTGTCATGTGTGGAAATTTGGAGAAGTATGTGCAGTGAGTATCTCTTACAATATAGTATGTATTATTTGGACTGAAACATAATGGAGTTATATGTCCTGAATAGAGCTGTGTCGCAATATTGTGGCTTTCTGTATGGATTAATTCTGGATTTTTTGCAATAGTATGAGCAACATAATACCCATCATTACTGATTGTAAGATGAGGTCTCCATTCATCATAATGATAATTTTCCCACGGTCCGCGAGCTGTTTTTGGTTTTATAAATGTTTCTTTACGCCCGATATTTTTAAGTTGAGCATATAAAAGGTCAATTTGTTTGCATATATCATGAGGAAGATTGCGAGCGATGTGCGCTTTGTAGAGTAAAAGAGTGTCTGTTGTAGACATTCCAGTGAGGCTTGTAGAAATGAGTAAAAAATATAAGAATATCTGTTTCATGGATTCCTTTTTTTAGTAATTATCATATGATGACGATAGTATTATACGAATGTTTATATGATTTGTTGAGCACAAAAAAAAGAGAGGTATGTATGAATCAGAAATATTGTATTGTAGTAATGTTATTATTTGTTTTTGGTTGCCAGGCAGCAAAAAAAAATAGATCAGACGAGTATGTAACGATAGCTATTTTAGCTAAAGATAAAGCTCATACATTGCCACTGTACCTTGAATGTCTTGAGGCGCAAACATGGCCAAAGCATAAAACATATCTGTATATTCGTACCAATAATAATAATGATGACACAGCTCAAGTTTTACGTGATTGGATTGCACGTGTAAATACAAAATACGCAAAAATTTATTTTGACGATTCTGATGTTGATGTGCCTGTGCAGCAATTTGGGCAGCATGAATGGACATATGAAAGATTTAAAGTTTTAGGCAAAATTAGACAAGATTCTGTTGATTGGGCGTATGCGCAAAAATCGCATTATTTTGTAGCAGATTGTGATAACTTTATTGTTCCAGATACCATTGAAAGTATGATGAAAACTCATTTGCCGATTGTAGCACCATTTTTGCGATGCGTAGATTATGAAAAACGTTTTTATTCTAATTATCATGAAACGATTGATGAGAATGGGTATTATAAAGCATCAACATTTTATTACGATATACTTGATCAAAAAGTACGCGGCATTATTGATGTGCCGGTAGTTCATTGTACGTATTTTATTCATTACGAAGTGCTTGATAAAATCTGTTACGATGATGAATCATGGCGTTATGAATATGTTATTTTTAGTGACTCTGCACGTAAACAAAATGTTCCGCAATATATCGATAACAGAAAAATATATGGGTATGTTTCTTTTGCTGAAACCAAAGAAGAGTTAAAAAAAGAACCGTTTTTGAGTGCATTTTTTAGTAGTAACTGTTTGTAAGGGAGTAGAGTATGAAGCGGAGTGGATTTAGTTTGATAGAGTTGATGGTTGTTGTTGCGATTATTGCGTTTCTTGCCATGATCGCAGTACCTAATTTTAATCGTTTTTTGGCAAAAGCAAAACGTGCTGAAGCATATATGAATTTAAGTTCCATTTATGCTGCAGAAAAAGCATACTATGCAGAACATGGTACTTATTCAGATGTTTTGAGTGGTCAAGGTGGCATTGGTTGGAAACCGGAAGGTAAAACATATTATACGTATGGTTTTGCAGGTGCAGATGGAAGAAACCATTTTGTAGGTAAACTAGGAGCATCAGGTGCACAGCTGCAAGGTTCGCGTGCTGATAAAAATGGATTTGTTGCAGTTGCTGCAGGCGATATTGATGGCGATGGTGATGTGGATATTATCACTGTTGATGAAAATAATAATGTTGTTATTGTGCATGATGATTTAGTGTAAAATTTGATAAGTGTTTTAATTAAAGAGAGCGGCTGTTATTTTTGTAACAGCCGCTCTCTTTTTTATTGTGTTCGTTTTTGAATTACTCAAGCCGTTCGATAGATAAAGATGCATTAACATTTGTTTGTGTTCCACCTAATAATGTGGCAAGCGTGATACTACCAGCTGATGTATGATTAACGAGTGTAATGAGGGCTCCACCAGGAACTGTAATAATTGCTTGTCCTACTGTTTGATCATTTGTTGCTCCTGTGCCATATGTTGTGCTTGGGTCAGCAACGCCATTTACAAATATGGTAAATTGATTTGCTGCTGTTCCTGATACAATAAAATCAAATTTATACGTTCCCGCATTCAATATGCTTACTGTAGAACTGCCGGCTGTGTGACCAATGCTGCCTGCAGAAGGACCATTTGAGTCAAATGTTACTGCGCCTTCCAAAGCAACAGTTTGAGCAGAAAGATTATAAATATATGAATATTCAGTTACAGTTACACCAGTTGCACCAGTATTACCAGTTGCGCCTGTAGCTCCTGTAGTTCCTGTAGCTCCTGTAGCGCCAGTAGCGCCAGTAGCGCCAGTTGAGCTTGATGGTCCAGTATTACCAGTCGCTCCAGTCGCACCACTTGCTCCAGTGTTACCAGTCGGCCCGAGTACGCTTGCTCCAGTAGGGCCAGTATTACCTGTTACGCCAGTATCGCCGGTTGCACCAGTGTTTCCTGTAGCCCCAGCACCAGTTGCACCTGTTGCACCTGTATTACCAGCAGGACCAGTCGGTCCATTTAATCCATTGGTACCAGTTGCACCTGTTGCTCCTGTAGTTCCAGCACCAGTTGGTCCTGTATTTCCAGTATTTCCAGTGGCACCCGTTACTCCAGTTGCTCCTGTAGGGCCGGTTGGACCGGTATTTCCTATACCTCCAGATCCTCCAGTATTTCCAGTAGCACCCGTCACCCCAGTTGCACCTGTTACACCAGTATTACCTGTTGCGCCGGTAGGTCCAGTTGGGCCAGTTACACCTGTTTCGCCGGTTGCTCCGGTTATACCATGATGTCCTCTTTCTCCTCTTTTACCGCGAGGTCCCTGGCAACATTGTTTGAGGGCGGCGCATTCACGCGCTTTTTCGAGTATATGACAAAATTTTTCGTGAGATATGTCTCTTTTTGGATTTTTATGTTTTGTGGACTGTTTTTTACGTGTAAGCTCGCTGAGCAATTTTCCACTACGCAAATTGTGTACATAATCTTTTAAATAATTTGAAATGATATGTGCATCATCTTTATTTGCAAAATAATCGGCATAATTTTCTATATACTGCATACATTCAAGAGCTACTTTTTCAGCAATTGAACGAGAAATGATATTGGTATTTTCTTGTGTAGCATGATATGCGACTTTGAATTCTTCTGTAAGATCTTGTGGATTACTTATATCATGCACAAAATTAATTATTGCTTGTAGTTTAGTTGATATATGAGCTATATCAACAATAGATTGTGGTTCATAGCCAGCTTGAGCAACATAATTATATGTTGTCATTATTTGTGCGCACAAGAGAAAGCGCAGCAACTTTTTTTTAAGTAGCATCATAGACTCCTTTTTTTTATGATTACTTCCAAAAATAGAGATTACTTTTTTTTTATGCAAGAAAAAGTTGAAAGAGAATCTGTTTTTGAGCAAGCACGAATAATAACGCTCCAAAAGCAAGAAAAGGTCCGAAAGGTATTTTGATATTGTGAAAAGAATGATTATGTTGTGATAAAAAAATTGTACTGATTCCGTATAATGAACCAATCATAGATCCAAGTGTAATGCTTACCCAGCATCCAAGTATACCGGTGAATGATCCTATAAATAACATAAGATCAAAGTCTCCTTGTCCGATACCATTTTGATTGCGTAAAGATCTGAAAATATAATTAATGCTCAATAAAAAAAAGTATCCAAATAGTGCTCCGGAAATACTTTCCCGTAAAGACAGTGGTAATAAACCGCAAGCATTGAAAATGCAGCCTAGCGGTGCCAAAAAAATGGTTACAAATCGTGAAATAAGCATTGTTTCGATATCAGAACGTATAGTTACGATGAGTGCAGAAAAAAATATAAAGTAGGCAAAGAAATAATGTATTGGAATAATGATATATAATAATGAGAGCGTGAAAGCTGTGAGAATCTCAATAAAAGGATAGAGTAAAGAAATACGTTGATAACAGTTGCGGCATTTTCCACCAAGAAGTAGCCATGAAAGTACTGGTATATTATCATACCAAACAATTAATGAGTGGCAATGTGGACACGATGATCGGGGTGTTATAATAGATCGGTTTTGTATAAGACGATAGGCCAATACATTTAAAAATGATCCCCAGCACAGAAAAAAGGGAATCAAAATATAATAAGGAATTATAACTTTCCTTCAGCTTTTAATGTATCAAGTAAGCGATTAATCTTTTCTACTTTTTCGTAATCTTCATCGTAACGGAAAATAAGATTTGGTGTATAACGGCCGCTTGATGTTTTTGCTAAAGCTGAGCGCATGGACGGTTTATAAAGCACAAGCGTTGGCAGTTTTTCTTCAAATTCAACTCTGCCATTTGTTGCAAGAAATAAAACAACACATGTTCCACCATCAGAAGAAAGCTGGACTCTATTGATGAATAAACCATTAAGGGATGATTCATCAATGGTAATTTGTCGAAAGAGCTTAGAGATTTCCTGATAAAAATAGGACTCTTTTTGTGCTTTTCTTATTTCTTGCTGTTGTTTGCTCATGGGGATTAGTCTTTAGGTGCTGTACCTGCAGTGATCATGCGCATCATGTTTTGTTTGATAGCACGAACGAGGCGTTTTCTTCTTTTTTGAGTAGTAGATTCAAAATAAACTGTACGTTTCATATCGCGTACGATACCTTCACGTTCAATTTTCTTTTTTAATTGTCTGAGCGCTTTATCGATGTGTCCACTGACATTGATTTCGATATTTGATTTTTTTGACATCGGAAAAACATTACCTTTCGTTACATTTTTAACGGTCGTTCGTATCCTTCGACAGGCTCAGGACGAACGGAAAGCTGAAATTTTTATGACCCCGTTCGCATTGAGCTTGTCGAAATGAGCGAACGAATATTACTTATAATACTTTACTTTAGGCCTGCTGTCTAGAAGGTTACGTTCAAACCAGCCATAATTGTTGAGCTTCGGTACGAATTACGTTGGGAGAATGGTATTTGCCACAAGAAGCCAATGCCAATATTGGGCGATAGATCGTAATTAAAGCCAGCATTGCCCAGCTTTGTTTTAAAGGTGGAAATACATTCAAGAACTTCCGGAACAAAGGCAGGATCGCCATTTGTGACGCAGACTTCATCTTTTTGGTGATCAAGGACAAACCATTCAAAGTACATAGAAAGATTGTCTACAAAGTGATATGCCGCAATACGAGCTCCAAAATACCAGTTGTCTCCAGGGCTTACGCTGACTTCTGTTGAGAAGGGGTAAAGATTCATTTGAAATTCATTATTGGGAACTGGCATGCAATAACTTTTTTTAAAGAAATGAGTGTATCCAGCTTCTCCGCCAACTTCTATGGTTTCTTTAAAATCGAGATTAAATCCTGCGGTGAATCCAGCACTTGAGTGGCCATTATTGCCAAAAGGTGCTGAAAAGAATTTATGGCTGGTTTCTTTTTTGCCTGGAGAGAACCCTCCACCAACTTCTATATATGGAATAATTAAGAATTTTGCCCATTCAGTATCGGCATCTTCATTGATGGCAAATGCTTCTCGCCAAAAGGCATAAAAGCGTGTTTCCTCAGCAGATGTTTTGATGAAATCACATAAACCAATATTGCTTTGCTCAGCAATATCATCAAGTTCTCTCATTAAAAATTGATTAACATTGGCTTGGGTTAAAGTAGGTGTAACTGGTGTAAATTGAGTTGCAATATCGCTATTGGTTAAATTAATGGTTTCTTCACGTACTTGACGGATAGTAGCAAAGCCTGTTTGTAGGCGGAAGCCAAAATTATAAAATCTTACAGCTGCATCAAAGCGAACACCACGCTTTCTATATTTAAGAGGAAAAGAAAAATAACCAAATATTTCGCGTGGATCTATGTTGCCTTCACTGTTGAGTCCTATAATATCACAAGGTCCATTTGTTGGTTGACATTCTGGAGGTGTTTGTGTGAAAAATTTATCAAATGCATTTAATAATGCTGGCTTGTCTGCAAAAGCTTGTGCACCAGTTGTTGCTCCTCCTGGCCATAGGTTTTCCCCGTTAACAATGTTGCTATATAATAGTGGAATCATAGCAGTTCTGCCTGTTAAATCGCCAAGTGGCGTATCTACAATAGTAATTCCGCAATTATCCGGAAATGGATTAGGAAGCGTGCAACTTTGTCCTCTAATTGTTTTACCACGATCTGCATTTTGAGCAAAAGGAGAGATAGAAAGTGTAAAGCGATCATGTTTTTTTTCTGCCCAATCGTATTCTCTATACTCAAGTTGTTTTTTGGTGAGTAAGTGAAGATCGTCCCAATTAAGTGTAGAAAATACCGGTATGGCATCATTTTTTGCAAGTGAGGTTAAATCTGCGCGTGTTGGTACATGTATTGTGGAGAGCATACAGATGAATAAGGGGAGTAGACGTGACATTATATGTGTTTGTTTATCGCGAAGCATAAGATTCCTTTTTTTTGTTCTTTCAAAAACAAATCATCTATTTATATCATTGTTACGGTGATACAGTCAACTTTACACCGTATTAGGTATAATGTATATCCATAAAGCTTACATATTGCTTTGTTAGAAGAAAAGAGATACCATAAAATTTATATTAAAGCGCGGGGGTCCTCAATTGGAATCATTATACTGTTCTTATTATCAAGCGAATGTTCAGCGTGAATTGTGTTTGTATGCTGTTGCAGCATTGCGTAGCTACGAGCATCTTGCTTTTGATCGTACATTAGATCCAGAAACGAGTTTGTTTGAATTTTTTGTTCCAACTTCAACAGAAGAATATTTTTTGACCCTCATGACTCATTTAGAGTCAGAGGGCCTTATATATGATCTTAAAAAAGTACCAAACCGTTTAATCAATTCAGATCAGCTGTAAAGCTTTTTCTATTCTTTTCAAGGCTTCTGGGCCACCAAGCATTGTAACAAGTTCGTGAATGCCAGGTCCATTTGTTTTACCCATCATAGCTAAACGTAAAAACCAAAAGAGTTCTTTGAGTGATAGTCCACTATTTTTTGCAGCTATTTTTATCTGTGATGCAAACTCTTGCTCGTTACTGAGTAAAAGGTTTTTATGTTCAGTAATGACAGTTTTTAATGCATTGTATGAAGCTTGTGGAATGCATGCTTCAATATCAACAACTGTTACTTGTGGTTGTGTAAAATAAAATTCAAGTGCATTAACAGCATCACATATTGTTGTTAATTCTGATTTTATCGTTTGAATAAGACCAGTTAAAATTGCATCGTCAAGATTTTTTACTTTATCGCCATAGGCGATTTCTAGATATGGACGGCATTGCGCTGTTAACTGTTCTGGTGAGTAACGATTAATCCAGCTCTTGTTAATCCATTTTAATTTTTCTAAATCATACGTTATGTGGCTTGATGAATTGATAGCATCAAAATTAAAATTGGCAGCAAGAACATCAAGTGGCATAATTTCATCTTTAAATGATCCACCAATAATAGAAACATAATTGGCAACTGCTTCAGGTAAAAAGCCAGCATCTTTTAGATCTCGTAATGAAAAACCAAAATCACGTTTGGAAAGTTTTTTTCCTTCTAAATTCACCAAAATTGGTAAGTGCCAATATGTTGGCAGTGATGCATTGATTGCATGAAAAAGAGCTGCTTGATTGGCAGTGTTAGAAAGATGGTCTGCGCCACGGAAAATATGTGTAATTTCCATAAGGTAATCATCAACAAAGTTAGCAAATATGAACGTAAAACTACCATCTTTACGTGTGATAGCAAAATCAGAAAAATTACTCATATCAAAAGTAACATTGCCGTATGCCAAATCAGTAATGGTTAAGGAAAGATTATGATCGCACTTAAAACGCCAAATATAAGGAACATTTTCTTGCAATAAACGATCAATTTCTGGTTGCGATAATGCCAAGCATGTGCGATCGTAGCGTGGAGGTAATTTAAGAGCTTGTTGCCTGAGGCGTTTTTTTTCTAATTCTTGTTCAGTACAAAAACAATGGTAAATTGCTTTTTTTTCTTCAAAAATAGCGCGTTGTTGTTCATAAAGATCTGTGCGAGCAGATTGGTAGTATGGAGTGTATGGCCCGCCAACGTGAGGCCCTTCATCATATGTCAACCCTAACCATGTAAGATCTTCAATAATTTTTTGTGCTTCAGGATCAAACATGCGTTGGGCATCAGTATCTTCAATGCGAAGAATAAAAGTGCCATTTTTTTGTTTGGCGAATAAAAAGTTGATAAGTGCTGCGCGAACATTGCCTAAATGCATCATTCCTGTAGGAGATGGGGCAAAGCGTACACGAATTTTGTGCATATTGAGTTCCTAGTTATATGAATATTACTATTTTAGTTTACTCGCAATAGTTTCAAAGTCCAGATTGTACTCCAAGACTTTTGCTTTAAATTCTTTGACATATAGACCCTTGGTTTGCTATTTTTCTCCCAAAAGGTTTTTAGTAAAAGGGTAGAATAATGAAGAAATGTCTTAAAATTACCTTGGTGTCAAAAATTCTCAAGGGAGCCTTACGGGATTCCATTCAAGCAACAGCAAGAAAGCTTGCTATAGAAGGCACAGTTCAGATGATTGAGCCAAATGAGTTGGTGATTATTGCGTGTGGAGAAAAAGAAAGAATTGATGATTTTCTGGATGCTGTTCACCAGGGGTTTGATGCGTATGTGCCTGAAGATGTCTTGATTGAGCCTTTTTTAAAGGAAAAGGATTATCGAGGTATTTTTAGAATTTTAGAATAGTATTGTTGTTCACAATGTAAGCGGGAGGGAATATAAAAAACCCCTCACGCTTACATTGTTTTATTTAAAAAGTCTAGATTGTTCTTCTTTTTATGTTAGCAATTCTTGTGTTTATTGCATCGCGTTCTTGCGTAGTTATTTGATCTTTTGGAAGTAAGTTTAATTGGCGTTCTAATGTGTATACGTCATTTCTATAGCGGTTTAAAATACTCTCGCGCGATATATGAGCAGTCTCTTTATTTTGTTGTCGCCAAGCTTCTTCTTTTTTGAGTTGTTCAGGATTGGTAGCCAATTCAAGTGCGCTGAGTTGTTGGAGTAAAAGAGTTTTTTTTAATGCGCCAGGTTTTTTGACTAGAGTGTCTTTATTAGTTTTTTTTGTAATTACCGGTGTTGATGTGCCGATACTGGAAGATACTTGTAAAGTATCAAATATGTCAAAAAGATCTTGGTTATCAGCAAGATTTTCAAGATGTTCTGATACGGTGTATGGTTTTCCCTTAAAATTAAAAGTAACATTAACAGTTGAATCTATGACAAGTTTTTCAGGATCAGGAGATAGTTTTCCGGTAATTTGGATTGTCATATTGTCAAGAGAAATTTTTTCGTAATCACCCGCATCTAATCCTGAATTCTCAGGGTTAAGAGTTTCTAATTTTTTAATAATGAACGTAATTTTTGTATAACTACTGTTCAGGCGTACAAAATTATAGATAGTCCAATTAAATCCGGAGCTATCTATAATTTTTTCAAAAGTGTGTGTAGCTTGATTGTCTTTAACAATTGTTGCTGGTGATACAATATCGGTCAGTCCATTCAATTGTAATGGAACTTTGATGTGTGTGGGATACATAATAATTGTTCTTATATCTGGATTACTTAAATCAATGGTGCGACCTTCATGTTCATGAGCCTTGGCAATTGTATTAGTCAAAATTTTTACTGACGTATCAACTGATAGGGCATTGAAGACGCCAACGGAAGGTATACGGACAAAAGGTTGATTTGTTTGAATAGTATTAGGATCAATAAGATTACGTACAATTGCCCCAATAGGATCTTTTTTTAAAGCATCTTGTTGTGTTTTCGTTGTAACAAATTCCATCGGATTGCAAAAAAAATTTTCAAGCATGCCAAAAAAGGGAGTGAATATTAGATGAGACAAAATGAAATTGGTTCCTTTGTCATTTATCTTGTATTTAAGACTATTACCTAGAGTGAATGCTTCATTAATGCCTTCTGCGGTAACAATAAAATTAACGTTTAACTTGGATAAAATTTCATTTACTGTTGTTTGATTATATCCTCCTGCAAAACAAGTAGCATAATACACAAATGATGTTGTTATATCATTGTTAAAGAGCTTCATGAGCTGTGCAAAATCATTAAATGGTATTCCTGCAACGTATGCGGTTTCTGGTGCAAGTATTCCATTTTTTTGTATAGCGGGGTCGCCGTGGCCTGTTATGTAAATATTCCATGAACCACTATCGGGTTGCGAGATTGATTTTTTTGTTATAAGCATTGATTGAAGCGCTTCTGTAATGTTTATGTGTTTTTCGCTACGCTTTGTTTGTATGTATTTTAGCAACGTTTCGGGAGATACATTATTAATTTTATCAAGGTTGGTAATGTTAAACCCGCATTCTTTTATGTGGGCATTACTATCACCAGATGATTTTTGTGTACGCTTGGTAACATAGGTTTTTGGTATTAAAAGTATAAAATTTGCTTGTTTGTGAGCATAACAATACCAGTCATCATCGGTTAAGTTAGTTACGCTCAGTTCTGCTGCAAGAGAGGGTTCTGGTTTATTAGATTGTTCTGTGGCATCTAAAAGTGTTTTAGCTTTTTCTATTGCATCGTCAAAATTCTTTGTACTGAGAGCTTCTTTCTTTATATCATCAAGCATTTGCTTGAATTCATTTTTCCAAAAACAAAAATTGTTTACTACATTGCTTGATATGATTATAGGAACACTTTTTTCTTGTAAGGCACATAGAAAACTCCCTGCCATAGCAAGATGTTTCCCGTCAGTTTTTTCCTTTTCTCTGGGATCAAGGATAAGAATGAGGCTGTTGCATTTTGTATTAGCCCAACAATTTTGTAGGGTTCCGAGTCCAATAATCAGCATAAGTGAATATTTAATTGCTCTTTTCATCAATACCTCCCCATTATTTACGACTGATTGTAATAGATATATAGTACTTATTAATATAAATATAGAGCAGTTAGATTCAGATTGTAAATAATTTTTATGAATAATATAAAAAAGTGTGGTGTTAAAAGTAAATATTCTTATTTTTGATACACTGTTGGAATGTATTCCTATGAAAAAAATCACATTCCAATATTTTTATTTTTTATGAATCGATCAGCATTGTGGTATCATCTTGGTGGTTTGTTATTATTGTGTTTTGTATCTACCAGTGCCCAGCAAGAAACTGTTAGCCATGAGATTGTCGTTTTATCTGACAATGTTGTTAACACAGATATTATTAAAAAAACTTTTATTGAACCAATCCGTTATGATGAGATTTCATTTGAATCTGATGCTATGTTGCAGCAGGATGAATTTTTTTATCTGTTTCCTTTTAAAGGTGGCGATTGCATAGATAGTGATCAGCTTATTGCGTCCCTTGAGCTTTGTGCAAAGAAAAATAAATTCTCTAAGATTAGCATTACAATTCTCACCACACATGAAACGGTACGATTACATTTCAGTTTTTCAGCCGCATGGACATTTAAAAAAATTAAAATTCATAACGTCTATCAAGGTAAGCATGCGTTATTGCAGTTTTATGCAATGGAAAGAGGGGAACTGTTTGACAAATCAAAGCATGACTATTCGCTAGAAAAGATTAAAGAGTTTTTATTACACAACGGTTATTTTGACTGCAGTGTAACGAGTCATCTTGCATATGATAATCAGACAAAAGAAGTGATAGTTCATATTTGTGTCAAAAAAGGGAAGCGTTTCTCTTTTGGTTCAGTTGATGTTGCGTTAACCGTTGAAGATGGTCTGTGTGATGATAATGATGAGTTACGTAAGCAGATAAAGAAAAAGATTTCACATGCGTTAGCATCCCGCTCATTCACGCAAGAGCAGCTTGATAAAGAGTTAGCTGATGTAAAAGATTATTTAGCAAAAAAAGGTTTTTTTTATAGCGTTATCAAATGTAAGCAAAAAGTTGATCATGAGCATGTAAAAGTGAATCTTTTGTGGAAAATTAATATAACTCAAAAAAGAGAGATTGTTTTTTTTGGACATCGTTTTTTTTCTAAAAAAGAGTTGCTTGAAAAAATTTTAGCGTTTGGACAATCGGTATATTTGTTGCCAGCAACAATTTTGGTAGAAGAGATAATGCGTGCGTATAAAAGTAAGGGGTTTTTTAATGCACAAGTCACAACGCAGGAAGAAAAAGATCGTTCTTTTTTTATCATAAAAGAAGGGTCTCGTGCAGTTATCACATCAGTTGAAATTAAAAACGGCGCTTTTATCAATCAAACAGTTTTGCGAAAAAAATTTTTTGCAAGACTTTTAAAATACGGATATTACGACGCTCAGCTTTATGATGATGCGGTTGCTCATTTGACTCACTATTATTTTAATCAAGGATTTGTTTATTTTGCTGTTGTTAACTATGAGTGTGTACCGACTGAAGTTGAAAATGAATACCGGTTAATTGTGACCGTTGATGAAGGGACGCAGCGATGTATTACATCGTCTACAGTTGAAGGTTATCCAGAATTAAATCGAAAGGGACCTTTTCTTATACAAGATGGTGGTGTGTCTTTTAATAGTAAGATTATTGATGAACAACGTGCATGGTTGGTGACTCATTTTCAATCTTTGGGTTTTTTGCGTGCCCGTTTTAAGTCCGTTATAGAAACTGATGGTGATAGTGTTATGATCAAATGGGTTGTTGATCCAGGAGAGAAGATTTATTTTGGAAAAACTATTGTGTCAGGAAGCTTGTCTTTACCTTTTTCTTATATTCAACGTTTACTAGCTTATCAAGAAGGAGATTTGTGGGATCAGGCGAAAATCAAACAGACATATAAAGCGTTTAAAGATTTAGAAATATTTGAATCAATCCATTTGTCCACGGATTATACTCATAATGACGAAAACAAATCTGTTTTATTAAAATTACATCTTGATGATCGTTATGAGATACGAACACGTGTAGGTTTTGAACTACAACATTTACGTAAATATCATATATTCACTGGACCAGCATACCGCGTAGGTGGAACGGCGATTATCAAAAACCCTACTGATTCTGCCGATCAAATTCGTTTTGATTGTGATTTTGCCACATCGCACCGTGAAATTGTTGGGCGATATAAACGCCCTGTATTTACACAAAAGCCGTTTTTTGTTCTTGCTCAGGTATATAGCACGCTTTATGATCAGTTTGGATTTATAGGAAGCACCAATAGTGTTTATACGGTTTTGCAGCATGGATTTTTATGTGGTATTCAAAAGAAAAATCAACGCTCTGATTTGGCTTGCAATGGTGGGTTTGAATGGATGAAATTGCATATTAATGATAAAGAAGAGCCGTTATCATTTGCCCGTGCCATTGATTTTGAACCACAATATTTGGAAAAATTGGTACCGTTCGTTTTTGTTGAACCAACATTTATGTTTGAGCGGGTTGATGATGTACTTAATCCTACACAGGGGGGTATTGGGCTTATTTCTTTAAAAGGGATGTTTCCTCTTAAGCATAAATACAAAGATACTTCGTTTTTTAAGGTTATGGCTGAACAATCATTTTTTATTCCATTAAAGTGTGTCGTAGCGGCATTCAGATTTAGGTGCGGACATATTTTTTATCGAGAATTTGCTGGCATTATGCCTTCAGAGCGTTTTTATTTAGGAGGATCGCATTCCTTGCGTTCTTATGAATCTGATCTTGCACCGCCTGTGGGAGTATTTGAGGACTATAATGGGAAAAAGCATATTGTTCCACGCGGAGGCCGCACAATGGTCAACGGTAATATTGAGCTGCGCTTTTCATTGTATAAAAAAATGGGGGCTGTGTTGTTTCAAGATTTGGGAGCGTTGAGTGGTACTATGTTTGCTAACTTTAAGCGGCAAGATATTTTGGCCTCAACGGGATTTGGTGTGCGATTTTTCACGCCTATTGGCCCATTACGTTTTGATATTGGATGGAAGTGGCGCAAGCAGATTCCGGAAGAACGTTCATTTGCTTGGTTTCTGACATTCGGGCAGGCATTCTAAGCATATTGGTGGAGGCTTTTGAGATATTTTTATTTATGGTACAATTGGAGTTGATAGTAAATTGAAAGAAATTAAATATATTTTTAGGGGTTACGTATGAATATGAGAATATTATTAAGTTCATTGTTGTTGGTTGTTGGTTGTATCAATTGTAATGATCATGATCTTAGACTTAAAGATTTGTTTATAAAATCTGAGATAATAACGAAGCAGTTGCTCAATAATCCCGCATTAAGCGGAGCTTCTCGAGAGATGACATTAACTGTCTTAGAGCAAGTATTAGCTTGTCAAATGGTATCATTTTGTGCAGCTCGTGCAGCTCGATATACCAATTTAAATAGCAAGGATGCATTGGAAAAAGTAATCCAAAGCGGGTGTTTAGATGATTTTGATAAAGCGTTTTCTGCTGATGAAGCGGAAAAAATATTTAAAAATAAACTTTCGCCAAATGACGTAAGAGCATCTTATCAGGAGGCAAAAGTTATTGCGAAGGATTGTTGCCAAGCAGCAATGAATGATTGGGAAAAGCAAGATAATCAAAATAAGTAATTTATATTACTTCATATTAATGAAATGGGCGATGCGTATAAAAACGCATCACCCGATTTTTATTAATTAATCAACAGAAGGTTCTGATACATTCGCCTTAGTTTTTAGAAATGTTCTTGCTTTTTGTAGTTCGGAACGTTCTAATTTTCTTGATGCTTGTTCTTCTGGAGAAAGTTTATTTTCTACTGCTTGTTTATTTTTAAGGCGGAAGTATACCGATAAATATCCCTGCATTCCTGGAATATCAAAATTACCTAGAGGATCTTTGCAATAGTCTTCTAAAAATTTGATTTGTTCTTCCAGTATGTCAGTTTGAGCTATAATGATCCTTGCTTCTGCCATTTTGTCATCAATAATAGCATCATTTTCTTTTTGCTCGCTAGAATACGGAATAGCATTAATTTCTCTAATCAACTCATTACATGCTTCTTGAACAAGTCCATCTTTGTCATTGATATATTGTAAGAATTCATCTTTTTTGAGTAATGCATGCAGTTTGGATGAACGTGTAGGATAGAGTAATTCTTGGTTGATAGTCACCATTAAATTATTTTGTATATCTTTTATAGCTTCTTCTTTGGATATTGTGCCTCTTCGATATTGATTGATAATTTTACCACATAAATCAACAGTAATTAGAAAAATACCGACTTTAGCATATAAAAGTAAAGGTGGTGTAAACACAGTAGCCGCGTATATAGGTCTTCCTAATACCTGTAGCGTTGCTTGAGAATATGGTAAGAGAGCTCTTCCTTGAGTTGCTATAGTTCCTGCTACAGCAGCTGTTGTTAAGGCTGGTCGTATATCTGTGGTTTTTTTAGTCCACTGAGTGTATTTCGCTTTAAGCCAATCGCCCCAGCTTTGGTTTTCACTTGCAAAGTCGATATTTGATTGCAAAACTGCACAAAGTGCAATGGTTATAAGAAATACTTTTTTCTTCATGGAACTTCCTTTGTAATAAACAAATAAAGCAACTGTTATTCAATTTGAATATAAAGAGTAAGGGGCGTAGAAAGCAATAATTTTAAAAAGAAATTTTAAAGAGTAGAGGAACAATGTGTGCGAATCGCTTGTTTGATATTGGATGGAAATGGCGTAAACAGATTCCAGAAGAACGCTCATTCGCTTGGTTTTTGACCTTTGGATAGGCATTTTAAAAATAAGAGAGCGAAGATTTTTTATACCTTCGCTCCTTCTTTATTCATATACTGGTGTCTCTAGGTATGGATTGCTCTCGGTAGTGGCATATTCTGAATGATATATTGGTTGTGAAGTTGTTGGGGTTGATCTAAAAGAACTTAGCCAATTAGTAAATCGATACCAATAACTTTGTTCTCTTGCTTGTCTGTTGCGTTCTTTTATTCTTTTTTCAACACGATTCCAGAATTCAGGATCGGACATCGTTGATTGTTTTGTTCTTGATTGTCTTTCGACTTCTAAAAGTCTATCTCTTTCTTGAGCTTGTTGCTCTTGATATTCCGGATTTTTTAATAATTCCTTACGCTGCGCCCATCTTGATCTATTTTTAATCCAATCGGAATGCGGACCTCCAGCTACTATTCTTTTCTCAAATTCTTCTTTAGGCTCATAGCCTTCGATAAACATATTATATTTTTCATGTTGTGTGGAAATAGGTAATTTTTTTTGAAAATAATGAGTGGTTCCCACTCGAACATAACCTTCTGGAATAGATTCTCTCTGTCGGATACGTGCAGATTGACTTTCCTTTATATGGGCATAAGGAGTAGATGGTGCATAACGGGTTTCATGCCCACCTCTATGCATTGTATACTTCAACTTAGGTCCAAAAGATATATCCTTTTCTTTAATTTCACTACCCCTCACTATTCCATTCATTATTCCGACCAGTAGCATTAATTGTACTACCTTCTTCATTATGACTCCTTTTGACTTAAACTATAATACTTATTATTCAATTTGAATTATACATGGGGGGGGGTAGAAAGCAAGAGTTGGGGTAAAATTTAATAAAAATAAGATCAATAGTGCGTGTGGGGCGTTTGTTTGAGCATTCGATGGAAGTGGTCAAATAGATGCCCTCCTCTTTTAGTGCGATTTTGACATTTTGTAACAAAAATATAAAGTTATAAATATATGTTGTAATACTAATGATAATTTTATAGGGGCTATTGTGAATAAGAAAAGTGTTATATTAGCGGTCAATTTGATATTGTTTTCCATGTCTTTTGTATTGCCAAAAAATTTTCAGCAAAAATTAGATAATGTTGTAGCAGAGATTACTACAGAGATTATTCAAGAAAAAAATAATGCCATCATAGAAGCTATCTATGCTGCGGATAAAGCAGGTGAATTAGCTCAATTTGCACAAGATAAATATATTGAAATTTTGGAACGCAAAAATGAAGAGTTGCAAGAAAAAAAGGGTAAGAAATATAATGGGTTTATTGCGGAGCATTCTTGGGAACCTATAGGTACTAACGGCCTTGGTCTTGATGCTCATGGTCTTGAGTTTGCTGAGAGGAAGGCTGACGATCTTAGCTTTGTTGCCGGAAGTCTTAAATATCTTGGATATGCTTCTTTTATGTATATGTTGTATTTGCCGCTCCAAAACATGTTTACAGAATTTAATGCACTTAAATCTAATGCACCTATAAGTATTGCTGATCTTGATAAAGCCGCGTGGGCATTGCAAATGAGGTTATGGTTAAGCACTGCACTTGGATTTTTGTCTATGATGGGCAGACAAAAAGTTCTCAGAATCCAGCGTGATCGTATAATAGATGCTCTTATTGAAAAAAATCAAACTATTATTGCGCAATTACAAGAGATTCAGCGGGCAGCTTAGGATTAAGTGGCGATAAGCTTTAAAAAGTAAGAGAGCGATGGTTTTTGTGCCATCGCTCTTTTTAATAGGACTATTCGAATTTGCAACGCAATCTTTTTAATATAGGCTATATTTATATACCTTTTTATGTAGTAATTGCCGGCGCAGGGATATGATAATGAAAAAATTGCCTATTGGTCTTCAAACGTTTTCTGAATTGATACGTGATAATTATGTATACGTTGATAAAACAAAAATTATTTATGAGCTTATCTCCACAGGAAAATATTACTTTCTTGCTCGTCCACGTAGATTTGGAAAATCATTACTTGTCTCCACATTAGGGGATATTTTTTCTGGTAATAAAGATCTTTTTAAAGGTCTTGCGATTAGTTCGCTGCCATACGATTGGAAGCAATATCCTGTTATCAAAATATCTTTTTCCGATATACCATGTTCAACACCAGAAGAATTTAAAAAAGAATTGAGGCATTATTTATTGGACATAGCAAAGCATCATAATATTGCTTTAGATGATGGAGATGTTCCTGCGCGAATGTTACGTGAGATAGTAAAACAATTATCCGATAAAAATTTAGTAGTATTGCTTATCGACGAATATGATTATCCAATTTTGCGCCATCTTCATGAAGGATCTATTGCAGATAAAATGCGAGAGATTCTTAAAGATTTTTATATTGTCATTAAGGGTCTTGATGAATATTTAAGATTTGTTTTGTTGACAGGAGTAAGTAAGTTTGCAAAAACATCGGTTTTTTCAGGTCTTAATAATTTAGAAGATATAAGCTTAGCAGCACAGTACAATGATTTGGCTGGGTATACAAAAAATGAAATATCTATTTATTTTAAAGAACACTTAACTCTTTCTGCTGAAAAGATGAAGATATCTTTTGAGCAATTATTTGAAAAAATAACCATATGGTATGATGGTTATCGATTTGCCAAAGATGCTATAGTTACAAAGATATATAATCCTTTCTCAGTGATGTTGTGTTTAAAAAATAGTGATTTTTCAAATTATTGGTTTGCTACAGGAACTCCAACTTTTTTAATTAATTTACTTAAAGTAAAACAATATCCATTACAGAGCTTTGAAAGCGTTAAAGCAAGTGAAGGTGAATTGGGCCAGTTTGATATAGAAGATATTGATTTAAAAGTGTTGATGTTTCAAACAGGATATTTGTCAATTAAAGCTTATAATCCAGAAACACGTAATTATACTTTGGGGTATGCCAACAAAGAAACAATGGATTCTCTTGCTGAACTTGCTATTAAATCAATGAGTGATTTGCCAAGGGCACAGGTATATGAAATTGTTGTTTTGTTGTTAAAAGCTTTTGAGAAGAATGATCTGAAGCAATTGGAAGCTGTTTTGACGGAGCTTTTTGCATCAGTTCCTTACACTATTCAGATTGGTGAAGAAAAATATTATCAAACTATTTTTTATTTAATTCTCAAGATGGTTGGGGCTGATATCATTGTTGAATATCCGACTAATATTGGCCGTCTTGATGCTGTGGTTCAGACAAAAAACAGTTTTTTCATTGTTGAATTTAAGATTAATTCGACTGCTTCAAAAGCTATTCAGCAAATTGAAGATAAAAAATACTATCAACCGTACTTATCGCGTGGAAAAAATATCATATTGGTTGGCATTGCTTTTGATACTATTATGAAAAATGTGAGCTCGATTGAATATAAGACATATAAATAAGAGTGTTTTTTTGATGAGTTTATTGTTCAGATGGAGTTTCATCACTATTTTTAGAAGGAGGTTTTTGCAGATAATATGAAAGCATTTTATACGTTATTACTAAAGCGGCAAGTCCGCCAATAATACTCCAAGACCGTACAATATCAGAGTTTCTTCGAGGTATTATCGTTGCCCATAGTGGGTCCTCTGACATTGGAAGTATGAATTTTTCTTCGGCTACTATTCTCCCCAAAATAGCTCCAGGGACAATGGACATAGCAGGGAGCACATAAGAAAGTGTTTTTTTGGGAATGAGGCTTGTGTAAGAAGAGTGGGAGAGTTCGGCCCATCGTGATCTGAGATAATCATATAAGCGCTGACTCATGCCTGCACAATGGATGGATGATGCAAGTATCAGGCAGCATGCGAGCATTAAAAGAGCTTTGTTTTTCATATTTTTATCCTTGAATCCCCATTATGGCGCCTTTGGCGCTATTCAATTTGAATATAGAGCATGCGAGTAGATTGATTCAATAGTTTCTTCACTTACCCACAATTTATGGTACATTATATAATAATAGAACTTTAAGATAGAATTATCCTTTTACAAAAGGGGTTTGTCATGCACGACGAGCACTCACATAAGCACGATCATTCACATGGTCACGATCATAATCATGATCTTCTTGAGCATAGTATTATTGACGAATTAGTTTGTCATTTGCCATATGCAATTTACTCAGTAGCATTCAGCCTTATCGCTTTGAGTATATATTCCGTTTTTTCTATGAGCTTGGAGCCAGCAATTGTTAAAAAAGGTTGCAAGGCGCTGTTTCATAGTTTCCACTTTATGCACATTGTTTTTGCGGCAACAGGAACTGTTATAACGTTTTGCCGTTTTTCAAAAAATTATGTGCGTGCATTGATTGTTGGTCTTATTTCGCCAACTTTTTTTTGTATCCTTTCTGATGCAGTTTTGCCGTATATTGGTGGTAGACTTCTTGGTGTACAAATGCATTTCCATGCATGCTTTTTCACTGAACCAGAACGCGTTATTCCATTTTTAATTGTTGGTGTTATTAACGGCTTTGTATTGAGTCGTCATCATGCAAGTAAACAGGGTGGGTACTCGTTGAGTTCTCACGCTACGCATATATTTATCAGCTCTTTAGCATCAACGTTTTATTTGATGTCTCATGGTTTTACTAACTGGTATACAGCAATCGGTAATGTTTTTGTTTTGATGATCATTGCTGTTGTTGTACCATGTACTTTAGCGGATGTTGTTGTACCTATGACAATGGCGCGATTGGGTAAAAAACCAAAATCATGCTGTGGTTAATTTCTGGCATTGAATGAGGCTGAAGCATTAGTTTGAAAGGGGCTGATGAGAAGTATTCGTTTTGATAAAATTACTAAATCTTATCATGGTGAACTGATTCTTGATAAACTTTCTTTGGAAATACCAGGAGGAACGTTTTTTGCGTTACTTGGACCAAGTGGAAGTGGAAAAACAACAGTTTTGCGTTTGATTGCCGGTTTAGAGCAGGCAGATTCGGGCTCAATTTTTTTGGGTGACGAAGATATCACTCATACGCCTATTTATAAACGTCCTGTTAATACAGTATTTCAGAATTATGCTCTTTTTCCTCACATGAATGTTTTTGATAATGTTGCGTATAGTCTCTCTGTACGCAACGTTCCAGAAGAGATTATCAAAGAAAAAGTTACTAAAATACTGAACACTGTTGGTCTTGAAAAACATATCTATAAATCTATTCAAAATCTTTCCGGCGGACAAAAACAGCGCGTTGCATTAGCACGAGCGATTATTAATGAGCCGGATGTTCTTTTATTAGATGAACCGCTTGCAGCACTTGATTTAAAGCTTCGTGAAAAAATGTTGATTGAGTTGATTGATCTGCAATCTATTCTTAAAACTACGTTTGTGTATGTTACTCATGATCAATTTGAAGCGTTAACGGTTGCTGATCACATGGCAATTATGAATGATGATGGTGAGATTGAGCAAATTGGCACGCCTAAAGAAATTTATGAGTTTCCGGTGAGTACATTTGTTGCTGCGTTTGTAGGGACAACAAATATACTGCAGGGTACATTGCATATTAGTGGTGAGCAATGTCATATTGAATTTGCTGGTCTTGGTAAATTTGAAGTTGCATGTTCATCAGAAAAAGAATGGATGCGTCATGGTAATAAAGTTTTTATGAGTATTCGTCCTGAAAAAATTGATATCAGCAAAACGCCGTTAACAGGTTTTTCTAATGCATTAGAAGGTATTGTGCAATCAATTGTGTATCATGGACGCTCAACGCAATATAATGTTCGCTTGCAAAATGGTGACGTGATGCAAGTGTTTGAGCAAAATGAAGAGCATTTTCCGCAAGAAAATATTGATTATGATGATTCAGTATTTTTATATTGGCAAAAAGAAAACGTGGTGTTGCTTGAAAAATGAAAATTAAAGAAGCAGTTGTTGATTTTTTTACTGAAAACGCGTCGTTTATATTTTTAGTGCCAGCAGTGTTGTGGCAACTATTTTTTTTATATATACCATTTTTGCTTGTTTTGTATATGAGTTTTCAGTCTGCAGCAGGCATTGTTGGTATAACATTTGATCATTATAAAATTGTTTTAACAAGCCCTTATTTTTATATTATTGGCAGATCTGTTTTTATTGCATTGTGCACAACATTGTTGTGTCTTATCTGTGCATATCCTGTGGCATATTATTTAGCGCTTAAAGTGGGTAGACGTTGGAAAAACGTACTTCTTTTTTTCTTAACGTTGCCATTTTGGACTAATTTTTTAATTCAAATTTATTCGTGGATTTTTGTGCTTGATCAGAATGGTTTGATTAATATGATGTTGCTTAAACTGGGTATTATTCAAGAGCCGCTGCACATGATTAATAATACGGGAGCAATTTTTTTTGTGATGCTCTATTATTATCTTCCGTTTATGATCATGCCTCTTTATAGTATTTTGGAAAAAATTCAGCATGATATTTTAGAAGCTTCTATGGATTTGGGCGCAACGCATTGGCAAACATTTAAACGTATTACACTTCCTCTTTCTATGTCAGGTATCAAAACGGGAGTGTTTTTGGTATTTGTTCCTGCGTTTGGTGAGTTTGTGATTCCTGCAATTGTTGGCGGTGCGCATCACTTGTTTGTTGGATCACTGATTTCTCATTATTTCTTGGTGGCACGAGATAGTCAGTTGGGTGCAGCATTTACGATGGTAAGTGGTTTTGTTCTCTTGGTATGCGCACTGTTGTTTAATTGGTTTTGTACGGTTCCTCTGCAAAAAGTGCAAAAGAAGGAGCCTATCATATGAGAACGTTTGGATCATATTTTATACCAATTACCGTTGCAGGATTATATCTTTTTTTATATATTCCTATTTTTGTTTTGATCGTTTTTTCTTTTAATTCCAATGCATTCACCTGTGCATGGAGTTCGTTCACCACTCAGTGGTATTATGATCTATTTGCTTCTGCAGAAGTGTGGGATGCTTTGCAAAACTCTTTGATGATTGCATTATCATCTGTCTTTTTAAGTTTAACAATCGGTTCAAGTTTAATTTTTTTTGGTTCTCGTGATACGGTAAAACGTTTGTTATCATTTTTTTATGGAAGTCTTGCCATGCCAGAAATAGTTTTGGCTGCTGGGCTCCTTTCATTTTATTCTTTTTTTGCAGTACCTCTTGGTGCAATGACAATTATAGCTGGTCACACGTTGCTTGGTCTTGGGTATGTTATTCCGATTTTATATGATCGATTTATTGAATTGGATGAAAGTTTAATTGAGGCGTCGTATGATCTTGGTGCAACACAAAGACAAACTTTTTTTTCTATTGTATTACCGTTGCTCACTCCAGCACTTATGGCGTCAGGCCTCTTGGTTTTTATTATCTCTTTAGATGATTTTCTTATTTCATTTTTCTGCGCAGGGGCATCAGTACAAACCTTGCCACTGTATATTTTTGCGGTCATTCGGACAGGTGCTTCACCAATGATTAATGCATTATCTACAATAATGCTTATCGTGAGCAGTTTATGTGTAGTTCTTTTTTCTTTTTTACATGTTAGAAAATTGAGGGTCCCTGAATGAACCATACAACATCAATACGTTTTCTTGCAAAAGCATCTGTTGTTGTTATTGTTGGCGTACTTATTATAGCGTTTCTTTCTTTGGGACGTCTGACAGAACTGTTCAATCAAGAGAAAAGCATTAATGTTGTGGTGTGGGGACAAATTCTTGATAAAGAGTTTTTATCAGATTTTGAACGTGAAACAGGCATACGTGTTAATATGAGTTACATTGAAAGTAATGAAGAACTGCTTGCAAAACTTCATTCAACTGAAGCGCATGATTATGATCTTATTATGCCATCTGATTGGGCTGCAGAGTTATTGATTAAAGAAGGTTTGGTTAAAAAGCTTGATCGCAATAAAATAACGGTGTGGAACGATATTTATCCTACGTTGTGTCATCATTATTTTGATCCACATAATGAATATACCATTCCCTATTTTTGGTCATTCATGGGATTGGGAATAAATAGTTCTTATTGGGATGAAGGATCTGTTCCCAAAACATGGGGATTAATTTTTGATGAGCGTATTATGCCAAAACGCATAGGGATGATTGAGAATGCAAGAGCGCTTGTTTTAATTGCGGCTCTCTATTTATTTGGAGAAATTAGAGCTTTAAATAGTGATGAAGTAGATAAGATAAAAAAACTGTTGGGTCAACAAAAATCTCATGTAGAAATTTATACAGATTCTCGCTCTGAGTATATTTTGGCTTCAGGAGCTGTTCCTGTTGGCGTAGTGCTTTCTGGTGATTTATTAAAAATAATGAAACGATTTGATAATATTGATTTTGTTATACCAAAAGAAGGCGCATTTGCAGTGATTGATTCTTTTGCTATACCAACAACTACTGAAAAAGATGATCTTGTGTATCCATTCTTGAATTACCTTTTCCGACCAGATATTGTTGAAAAATATATAGAAAAGTTCGATTTTTTTCCTGCTATAGAATTAGATGTTGCATACGATGATGACCGATTCGCTCGATTGACTGAGCCTACTCAAGACCTTTTTAAGAATATACATTTTTTTAAGGATGTTATTTCTAAAGAGGTTGTTAATGATGTTCTCGTTACTCTGAAAACATAATATCTTTGCTTATGTCTTTACTTTTGGTTTAGCATTATTTTATTGTTTTATGGTCCAAAAGTTGACATTGTCTGAAAGTTAACATTATATAAAATAATCAAGGCATGCGTGATATTGGAGGGTCTGTGTAGTAAAAAAATTATGTATTGAGTAATAATGAAGTAGTAGTTGTTTCAAAAAAAAGGGTGAGTATATGAAAAGATGCTTTTCTCGTTATCGGTTAGCTCTTTTTGCAATGTCTTTAATCTCTTCTGTTACAATGGCAGATCAGATATGGAGAGGGCAATTTGGCAAAACATGTGTTGTTGATGAAGATCTTGTTATTAAAGGTGATGTGTTACTTCCATTAGGAGGTAGTCGCATTGAAGCGATTCATAAAGACGTCACTATTACTTTAACAGAAGATTCAGTAGTAAGGGGTCACTGGGCTGGTGCATCCCAACTTTATTTAATTGCTGCAGAAGGTAGAAAAATTACTTTTGTGCTTGATCATAATCTTACGTTCGTAGGATCTTCTCATATTACGGCAGCAGATCTTTTAATGGTTCAAAGTGGTCCTGGTACGGTTGAAGTTGCTATCGCAGAAGGCAAAACATTTGAACTTACTGCTCAAGATAGATCTGGCGGTGTTCAATATTATGTGTTGATGTATGGTGGAGCAAATGCTCAGATAGATGAGTATTGTTGTGATGAATATGGTTTAAAACCATGTGATGAATATGTTTGTGATTCACTATTCTGTAATCCAGATGAATATTGTGAAGAGTATACTACACCAGGAACTGGTTGTAATGAAAATAGTCTTTTCAGACCAACGTTAAATTTTGTTAATTTAGAACTTTTCCCATTTTCTTGCAATAGAGACCGCAGCGTTGTTGTTGGTTGCAGATCAATTTTAAGTTTCTTATCTTCTCGTAAGGTTGGTATAGGCCAAGATGCTGGATATATTAATTTCAATCCAGTTATGACAGGCTTAGGCCGCATGATTTTAGAAATACAAGATACTGGTGCATTCATAGTATCAGGTAGATACACGTGCCAAAGAAATGGTGAATGTATCACATTAGATAATATCAGACCGGCGCTTGCTGCTGGATACCAAGCATATTGGACAGTAACAAATGATATGGGTGCTGATGCTGCATCTGGTTTATTAGTTCTTGATAAAAATGAAACATTATCAGAATTGCTTGTTGATCCATTCTTAAATCTTCACGCTCGTCAAGATATAACAAATTATCGTGGATTGTTCTGTGGACAACGTTATGGATTAATCTTGGGCGCCAACGGTATTTTAAATGTAGGTGACCAAGCATATGTTGATTTTGTTGGGCTTGCTCTTAATCAATTACCATGCGTTGTACTTCCAGGCGCAACATGCGCATCATTGAACAGCATGCTTAAACCGCGTAATCCATCTGCATTTATTATTGATGGTAACTTAAATCCAGCTGCAACAGAAGCTCAAATTATATTTGGTGATAGTGCAGCATTGTTCTTAAGATCAGGTATTGCTGATAATGGCTTTATTCGTGATGAAAATGATGTTGATCCATTTACTATAGATCCTGAATTTAGAACTGCAGGATTTGGTAATATTGTATTTGATCTTGAAGGTCAATTAAATGTTAACGGTGTTCTTGTAGATGGTGAAATGACAAGTAAAATTGAACTTCTTTCTCTTGAAGTTCTTCCAACTGGAGGATCTCTTTTTGTAGGTTCTGATGAAACCAATTTCCCTTTCCGTACATTCAATACAGAAGATAATGCATTCTTGATGTATAACTGTGGTGCATTCCTTATTAATAATAGAATGAACTTATATGACACAGTGTTGAGTCATAGTGACGAATGTCATAATGTGTATCCAAACAATGATCTCAGATCAGAACCAACATATATTGGTGGTGAAACATTCAAACTTTTACATTCTGATGAAAGACCAAATATACGTTTCATCAATGCAGAGCTTGATGTACATTCTAATATAGCATTAACTGGTTTAGATTTAGTGGTACCTAATTTTGTTGATGATTTTGGTATCTTACATGCGAACCTTTCTAATTTCACTTTCTTCTCAAATGGTGCATGTGTTGATAACGGTACTGGTCGCCAAATGATTCTTGGTACTCGTATTGGTTCAACTGCAGCTAATGGATGCACTCGTATTGATGCTGATGCGCATTTAAACATCATGGAACAAGATAATGCTATTGCTTCTGATCTTGATCCAGAAGATCCAAATGGTAATCAGACATTAGATCTTTTAAGTGCATTTAATGATGCAACAATTGTTCCTAATGCTGAAACAAATGTTAACTCTATTCATACAATTTTCTTGGGCGGAACGAGTAACATTTCTATCGGTGTAAATGCTGATTCAACTGGATTTAATATTGATACTAACCCTTGGTTACGTATCGCAGGTAACGTGTTCTCATTTGAAGCTCGCGGTGGCGCGGCTACTGTTGCACGAAGTGTTATTACTGGTAAAAATGCTATTTTTGTTGATTTGAATGGTGAAATTAGTATTGAGCTAGGATTTATTGCTGATATGGATGTTATGGTTATTAAAAGCCATAATGGTATTGTTGATCTTCCTGCAAATCAAGTCTTCTTCACTAAGGGAGCTGCAGTTGCAACATGGAATGTTGATCTCAGAAATCCTGAAGATCAAATTATTATTGGACCAGATCAAGAATTACCAACATATGTATTCAATTGGATGCGTGCGAAAAAAGATTGTCCAAATTTTGTACCATTCAGTTGCTGTTCTAATGCATGTATGTGTGCATCAGTAACAGATGCAAATATAACTGGATTACCAACAATTCAGGGAACCATTAATGACTTACAAATTCAAGGAACACGTATCGGTGATCCTGCACAATTCTTGATTGATGGCGGTAATGTTGATCAGTTAACTTTCTCAAGCAGTAATTGCAGTGGCGAAGTTCCAGTTGCTACAATCGTGTTGCAAAATAATGGAATGGTAAGTCTTGATAGCACAACTACGCTTGGTGTAAATGGTGTTGTTATTATAGCGAATGGCTCTGGACAAGTGAACGTCACGAGTGATCTTGTTATTGATAATACATGTGCATTTGTTAAAGGTCCTGATTTTGCATCATGTGATGTATTAGAACTTTACAGTGCAGTACCTCGTCAAATTCTTCTTAAATCTGGTGCTACATTAAACTTAACTTCATTTACTGATCCTTCTGAAATTGTTGCAATTGGTGGTGAGCTTACTCTTGCCGTTGAACCTGGTGCGCAAATTGTTACAGGTTCCGGAACATTGCGTTTTGCTGATAATGCACGCTTGTTATTTATTCCAGCAAATAATGCTGAAGCATTCTTTAATGCAATTCCATTTGGTGCGCAAGATTCAACGTTACCAGTTACGATTGTTCCTGCAGCTGATCCTCATAATCCACTTTCTTCATTGATCAATTTTGGTCAAGGTCTTCATAACACTGATCAGTTCCGTGTGAAATTAATTGGTAGCGGTACAATTGAATTGGTAGACAATGCACAAGGCATATTGCCATTCAATGCATTTGTTGGTGTTGAAACAATAAGCAATGATCTGTGTGAAATTCCAACAACTGATCTTATTTTAAGTCTTGCTGATAATGGTACATTTGCAATAGGTCATTACAATTATAATGAAGGCGGTGTGTTGCAAATTGGTAACATTGATCCAATAGAAGGTCATTCAGTTAACTTCACACTCCTTCTTGATGGTGATAATGCTAACTTTAGTATTGGTAGCCGTGGATTCCTTGGTCTTGGTGTTGGTATTGAACGCTTTGATGGTCAGGTACAACTGTTACGTGCTCGTAATTGCCCAACAAACTTTGTACCAAACGTAAACATTGTTAATAATCTGAGTAATGTTGATCTGATTACGCTTCAAATGTTCAATGGTAGATTTGAACATGATCGTATCTTCTCTGGTGATGATATGAATGCATCATTGCTTGCAGTAAGTAGTACTGCTACATTTGCGCTTGATTTTGAATTGCCAGATGAAAACGTTGATCCTACATTAAGCAGTCAATCCAACTTCAATATGGCTGGCGGTGCTAATATTGTACTTGTTCAACCAGGACCAGTTGGTGGATTGCAGCCTATTGTATTAGATCAAGCTGGCGCTCTTTCTTTACTGTTAAGTGCGGGTGTTATGGCTTCAACGTTGTTACAACCGGATAATGTTGATGTTTCAGATCTTACTGGTACAGAATTCTTTAATTATATTGCTACGCAAGATGCAAGTAATGCTATGACAACTCGTGATAATACATTTGGTAGAGCAAATGCTGCAGCGCAAGGTGATAGCTTCCGACCTGAATCAGAAAACATTCGTGTTGATACAGTAAGTGGTGATACGATTATTCGTTCTCAAGTATTTGATGTTGTTGGTATTGGTCAGGAAGATTCTAAGAATCGTGCAGCAATTGATGCAGCAGCGGTGTTTGCAGATATTAATATTGCAGCAAATCAAATAGTATCAGTTACAGTTATAGAAGAAGGTTTACAGATATAATTGAATACAGATGGGTATGTAAAAGTACCCATCTGTTTCTTCCGTTAAAAAAAGGTAGCGAGGTATGGACGTAATAAAGAAAAGGAATGTAATGAAGAAAACCTTAAAAAGTATTGTGCTTTTAGGCGCATTATATGGTGGATCACTTCATGCAAGTTTTGAATTTAGATCTCCGTTAGATTTTGATGCTCGTGGGTATCAACATTGGTTTTTAGCACCAGCTGATCAAGCATGGTGGTATGGCCAAATGCCAAGTGAGAAAACGAATACTGATTGGAACATTCACATGTGGGGTGTGGGATATTCCCGTACAGCTGATAGAGCATTCTCTTCATGTGGTTGCGAAGATAAAGTAACTCGTAACACAACAACACTCTCAGAACTGTTTTTTGGTAAAGCAGTATTCCGCGGGGAAAATGCATTCACCAATGGAACATTTGCAGGAAATCAGGGAAATGCTGATGTTCTTGCTAATCAAGTTTTAGTAAATGCGGTAAACCCATTCTTAGCTTTTGCGAGTATTGCACCGGTATTTGATTACAATGAAAAAGGTGCGAATATGGGTATCGATTTTGCACGGTATGTAGGCAATAATGATAGATTCCATATTGGTGGCCGTATTAATGTTCCGTTTAAAGTAATTGAAATTCAACCAGACAGTGATGCTACCTTTGAAGAAACACTTGATAATGTATTTGTCACAAGAATAGTTGATCTTAATGATGGAACATTTTCACCGAGTCAAGTTGAATATGCAATGCGATTTGATTTTTTAAGTACATTAGTTTTTCAACAAAATGCTTTGCCATCTGGTAATACAGAGGCACGTCCTGTTGTAGTATACAGTAATGATTCCGCAGGAAACGCTATTATACAGCTTGCTGGTCAATCATTAACTGGTACAAGTGCTGATCAAAATAACACAATGCCAGCTGCATATGCTACTATAAGAAAAGATGGAACGGTTCCAGCTGTTCCATTCAGAAAAGCACCAAACCAAGTGACTGGTTCTGTTGGGCCTGATGGTGAAGGTGCTAATAATGATGTGTTATTCTTTAAAACTAATGTTGACTATGCAGGACAGTTACAAAAAGATAGATGTGCGCAAAGCACTATTTTTATAACACCACGTTCAGATGTTAATACCGGTGTCATTACAGCTTCTTCAAATGCTATTTTGACAACTATCCAAACATTGCTTGGTACAGATCTTATTCCTTCAGAACCAGCATCTGCTTTCTTTTTAGAAAATGGAATAGATTTGACGGGTTACAGCCGTGTTGTTGGTGTTGGTGATTTAGCTGCAGAAGTGTATGGCGGTATCTGTAATTATGATAATTGGTTTGCTGATGGTATCTTTGGTCTTCAAGTTCCAACAGCAAAAAGACAAGAAAATCCTAATCAAGTTTTCTATAAACCAACAGGTAACAATGGCCACGCTGTTGTTAAAGTTGGTTTAGATGGTGGCTGGAAACCACGTCCATGGTTTGCATTTGAAATTCGTCCATTCTACTTCCATGCGTTTAGAGCAAGAGAACATCGCGCAGCTCCATTTGCGGGCGCAACAATTGTTAACGTTGGACCAGAATTTGATGTTAATGTTGCTTGGAATTATTTCACACTACAAACAGATTTCAACTTCTTCCATCCACATAATCCTGATCTTGGTTTTGTGCTTGGCTATGAGTTGTTTGCTAAAGGACACGATAATGTATCAGTTGATTGTTGTCCTGCAACAGCAACGGATTTATTAGGTCGTCCAAATCAACCAATCGATGTGTCTAATTATGAAAGACATACAAATTCACTTTCTAACAAGTTACGTGGTGAAGTATTCTACCGTGCACATTATTTTGAAATCTTTGGTGGTGGATCGCAAATGGTTTCTGGTAGAAACATTATGAAAGAAACTGAAGCTCATATTGGTTTAGCAATATACTTCTAAAAGTTATTTTTGAAAAAGGTAATGAATATGAATTCAATAATTACTCGATATAAAAAAACAGCGGTGTTAGCAGCGTTTGTTGCTGCAATAAGCATAAGCTCAGTTATATCTGCTGGATGTGGTGCTTGTGCAGCAGCAGCAGTGATTAGACAATCAATTAAAGATGCTCAAGCGGCAGCGCTTAACAGTGGAAAAAAAGCATTAGAAGATGAATTAGATGATCTTGATGGAGAAGAAGCAGCAGATCGTGCAGCACGTGAAGCGTTAGTTGATCCATGCGATCCTTTTGCATCATGCAATGGATGTGAAGGTGGATGTAGTTTAAATTGTAAACTACAAACATTGTTCAACTGTTGTGTTGCTACAAATAAAGAAGTGCGTCGTCAAGGTCATGAAGCAAACAAATGTTGCAAAAGAGTACGTCATGAACTGAATGAAATTGAAGATCAAATTTCTGTTCTTGATAGCGTGATTGTAAGCCAAGGCGATGCAGCTGCAACATGTTGTTCTGTTACATCAGCACAGATAAATACATTAAGCATTTCAGTTGCTGATCAAATCAGTGCACTTAATCTTTCTATTGCTGACGTTCTTGCTTTAGTGACACTTGTATTTAATTGTACATGTACGTAATAGAAGATTAATAATATAAGTTATTATATTATCGATTTTAAAAGAGTGGGATATGGCCTAAAAAGCCGTATCCCACTCGTGTTTTTTGACAATACCCTCTGCTGCGCGTACCCTGTTATCATAGGGGTATTTTTATGAGGGGATTTTTTTTATGTATAATTATATCGTTAAGTTGTATTTTTTCGCGCTCGTCCTGAACTTGTTGAAGGATTTCTTCGAGCGCTCAAAGATATCCTTCGACAGGCTCAGGACGAGCGCAGGAAAGAAAGTTTTTCTTGCAATGATTGTTGGAATGTATTGTGTGCAAAGCGTGCGTCCAATGGAGCCTGAAAAGTGGAATGGTGATACAAAAAATGATGTTGCAATAGAGATGTATCATTTTTGGTCCAATGATTATAATCAAAATATCAATAATATAAAGAATGTTGATTTAAAAGAAATTCGGTCAACTTTAAATAAAGAAGATTTTTTATCCAGTTCTGATGATACATTAAAGCATCTCTTGTATCTTTCTACGATACGTAAAAATGACGATAAAACGCTTTTTACGCAAAAACAACAGAATAAGTTTGATGCAGCTTTTAAAACAAAACAATCTGTTCCTATGTGGTTTGGTATTAACGGAGCAGTTATTGTTGGTACATCACTTTTGCCATGTATTAATTTTACTGGTTTATTACAATGTTCAAATGCAACATTAGTTGGGTGTTTATCTCAACTTGTTACTATCACAACGCCAACAGTAGCTTCTGTGGCAGGAGCTCTTACTGTGGGGTTTGTGTCTTTATATGCTACGGGACTTTCGCCTGATTATTCTTCTCGTAAAGCAAATAAAGTGCAAGATGAAATAGGTCATTTGCGTACAAATTATGCAACAATAGCCAAATATTGGATTGATATTTATTTTAAATATCCAGAAAAAGCCCAGTACATTGCTCAAAAAATTGATATTGAAGCGTTGAGAACAAGGGCGCAATTAAAAACGCATAAAAAGAGAAGTGGCAGCTCTTTGGTGACTCCTCTTGAAGAAGCATGGCATTTTATTACGCATAAGACTGTTCTGATAACATTTACGGAAATTGAAAATTACCTTTATAATAAGATGCATAGCCAAGATATCGATCTTTTTAAGAGACGAATTGAATCCCTTGAAAGCATTATTTATCAACAAAATGCAGAAATACAAAAATTGAAACAAGAAAAAATATGAAAAAAAATAGTTTTTACGTCACTACTCCCATCTATTATGTCACAGCCAAACCTCATTTGGGATCATTGTATACCACATTACTTGCCGATGTTATTGCCCGTTGGAATAAACTGCTGGGCAATGACACATTTTTTTTAACAGGTACTGATGAGCATGGGCAAAAGATAGCACAAGCTGCAGCCGCCGCAGGAAAACAACCAAAAGAGTTTGTGGATAGTTTTATTCCTGATTATAAACATGCATGGCAGATGTATGACATTCAGTACGATAAATTTATTCGTACAACGGATCCAGATCATGTTAAAGGTGCACAAAAATTTACCACTGAGTTGATGGAAAAGGGGTATGTGTATAAATCTGTTTATGAAGGTTGGTATTGCACATCATGCGAAACATTTGTAGAAGAAATTCATGCAGGTGATCAACGGCTTAAAGGACCACAATGCCCAACGTGCGGCAGAGATACGCATATTGTTTCTGAAGAAACATATTTTTTTAAACTGTCTGCGTTTACTGATAAACTTTTGACGTTTTATAAAGAAAATCCTGATTTTATTGTTCCCAAAGAACGCGCGAATGAAGTGATCAATTTTGTTGCATCAGGATTAAAAGATTTGAGTATTTCCCGAACAACGGTTAAGTGGGGTATACCATTCCCGAATGATCCTCATCACACATTGTATGTCTGGGTGGATGCATTATCAAATTATATTACCGGTGTTGGGTATGGACAGCCAGATAAAATAGATGAGTTTCATAAACGTTGGCCAGCAAATGTGCATCTTCTTGGAAAAGATATTGTACGGTTTCACGCAGTGTTTTGGCCAGCATTTTTGATGGCTGCAGATTTACCTCTACCAAAACAATTATTAGTCCATGGTTGGATTAAAGTTGATAAACAAAAGATGTCAAAATCTCTTGGCAATGTTGTTGATCCTGTTGAATTACAAAAAAAATATGGGACCGATCCAATTCGTTATTATTTATTGCGTCAGATTCCGATAAACCAAGATGGTGATTTTAGTATTACTGATGTTGAAAATCGTATAGAATCTGATCTTGCTAATGATTTGGGTAATTTATTAAATCGTATGTTGGTGCTTGCTGAGAAGTATGATTTGTTTGATGTTGCACCGTGTACAGTGTGGTCACCTGCATCATTGGATTTGCGTGATGCAAGTTGGAATGCGATTGAAGATTTTACTGCGCATATGAATGAGTATATGTTTCATCATGCATTATCAAGTTTGTGGAAATTTATCAGTAGTACGAATGCGTATTTCCATGGGCAGGAGCCTTGGAAAGTTGCTAAGATTGATCAACAGTTGTTTGCAGAAATTATTTCAGCTACGTGTCACAGTTTGCGTACCATTGCACTGTTATTGTGGCCAGTAATGCCACAAAAAATGGAAGAACTTTTACATAGTATTGGTGTTGAATTTAAGTTAGAAAATCATACGCTTGAAAATTTAGAACTAAATAGTTGGAATAAACATTTTATGTTGAAGAAATCACCCACTTTGTTTGAGAAGCCTATTAAAGAAATTGAAGAGGAAAAAATGTCACAAGAAGTTGTACAACAAGAAGAGAAATCATACATCACAATCGATGATGTTGTTAAAGTTGAATTGTTAACCGGAACTATTGAAGCGTGCACTGATGTTGCAGGTTCAGATAAGTTGGTGCAAATGACGGTTGATTTGGGAGTGCATGGTAAACGTACTATTTTAGCAGGAATTAAAAAAGATCATGCGCCATCAGAATTGGTTGGCAGACGTGGACTGTTTATTACCAATTTAAAGCCACGCAAAATGGCTGGAACAGAATCACAAGGTATGATGCTTGTTGCAGAAGATGCAGATGGCAAAGTGCAGCTTGTGCAATTCCCTGACAGTGTTGGTAACGGTGTGAGATTGAGATAGTCAACTACATAATAAAAATAAGATTCTTTTTCTGCGCTCATCAGCTTCTCCCATCTTCGATTTTTCTTGATGGGGACCCCGATTCAACCCCATTTCCATTATATTCCAATGGGGACCCCAATTCAGCCCCATTTCCATTTCTTCCAATGGGGACCCCAATTGGAGTAAGACGTAAATTGGGGATAAAAATTGGAGCTAAAGGATATCTTCGAGCGCTTTTGGTAAAATTCATGAAAAATATAAACATCATTTTTTTGTTACTTATCAGTAATGTAATTATCGGAATGGAAGCTGAACGTAAAAGTTTGGCTTCCTTTTTTTGTGTTGAGAAATGTGTGCAAAATGAAGACATTTGTACAGTAGTTGCGCAGCAGCATGTGTCCGATCAGAAATGGTGGTATATGGATAAAGAAATTCAGTATATCAACCAAGGTTGTTTAGATGCATCGTATCAGAAAAAAAACAGTTTTGCTTTTGTGCATTTTAATAAAGCCTGTACAGAAATAATAATTTTTCCCGGGGGTATTGGGGATTGTTTTATATGTGTGTGTGATAGAAAAAGCGGAAAGGAACGGGAGCGTATTTTTTTTGAAGATTATAATGAGGTCAATTTTTCTTACCCTCAAATATGGGCGGATAGACTTTATTCCTCAACTCGTGCTCCTCAGGTCAGTTATAATGAGGGTTTATGGTGTGGTGAGTATTCTTTTTGTGAAGAATCTGGAGGATTGAAGGAGGCTCTTGTAGTAGTAAAGCGTGAATATATGTGTGGTCGTGTAACAAATATTAATGAATCCAAAGCTTGTGTGTGGGATAGAATAGAAGGAAAGGAATCATTACAGCTTGTGCATGATGGTCCAGTTAATATGGCACATTTTAATCCGCAAGGTATAGAAATAATAACGGCATCAGATGATTGTACAATGCGTTTATGGCATAGCAAAACAGGGCAAGAGTTGTTGCGTATCGCATATGGTACCTGTGTTCAGTCAGCATGGTTTAATGAGATGGGAACGGAAATGGTGGTTGCAACCGATGATGGTAACATACAAATTTTTGCGCAGTATAAGACTGATAATTTGCCACAAGTCTTGCTGAAAAAATTATTGCATCTATGGTTGCAATTGCAAAAGCCAAGTAAAAAAATTGATTCACCTGAAAAATTATTAGATAATGTTGCTCAATTGTTATCGTGTGATAAGAATGAAATGAATATAACATGGCAATCGTTTCCAAAACATATGCAGAAAGCGATGTGGTTATCGATGCATAATAAGATTCAGAAATATGGAAAGTAAACATAAAGAGCAATAATGAAGTATGCATATTTAGTTTTTTTGATGAGTATTAGCAACGGTTTTTTATTTTCTATGGAAATGGACTTTGCATCTAGAGATAAAATATGGCGGGTTGATAGAGAGATTCAGTGTGAGAAGTTGCCTACTTCTTATCGTGGTCAAGAATATTCATTTAAAGATTGGTTGAGATTTATACATTTTAGTAAAAATGGTACAGAGATTATAGGGTGGAATCGTGGATTTCCTCTTTGTCTTGTATGGGATAGAAAGAGTGGAATATTGTTAGCGCGGGTCGAAGATGCCACTGCTAATAATCCTGTATTTGACGAACCAAGATGGAAAGATAGATTGCCTGAACCACATTTTCCTAAGGAATATCCTGAAGGGTGGAAGAAAGATTTTAATGATTATGACTTAGAAGAAGAGTCAGAAACTTTGGTGTTAGCAACTAAGAACAAAGAATACCAAGTTTGTGTGTGGGATAAAAGAGAAAAAAGAGAGACATTGCAGCTTGTGCATGAGAATAGAGTGAATCAGGCACATTTTAATAGAAAAGGTATAGAAATAATCACAGCATCGCAAGATGGTACAATGCGTTTGTGGCATTCACAGACAGGGCAAGAGTTGTTGCGTATGAATCATGCCTCAAATGTAACAGATGCAGAATTTAATGAAATGGGAACGGAAATAGTTGTTGCAAGAGAAGATGGTAAGATACAAATTTTAGTACAAGAAGTTAAATAAAATTCATGAAAAATATAAACATCATTTTTTTGTTACTCATCAACAATCTTATTAATGCAATGGAAGTGGTTTCTGTACCTGCAAATTTCCCTGTTGACTGCAGAAACAGAATCCTTTTTTTTGAGCTTGCTCAAAACAGTCATAACTATGTTGATAAATATGCTGGTGGTGATTCTGTTAACTTTTCTGGTACTTTTGTTTCTAAAGGAAAGGGTTCTTATGACCCTTTGAGCGAAGTAAGACGTATTCTTTGTAAGATAAGTTGTCTCAATTGGGAATGGTATGAAAAGCTTGATCAACAGAGGAATAATCCTGTTGCTGCGCGTACTATGATGCAAAATATTGGCATTACTTGCTATTCAAATTTTTTTGGCAATAACAGATCTCCTTTTATATCGTATATTGTTAATCGATTTTGTACTCTAGGTGCACAAAAATGCCGTGAATTGAGCTGTCAGTTGTATGATAAAGATCTTAGTCCAGAAAAAGTTGAGCAATTATATAAAGAAGGAGCTGTTCTTGATTATTGGAATAGAGGACCAAAGGAGACTGTTCTTCGTTATTGGATTATAAAAAATGATAAGAATAGTATAGAAATTGTGGAAAAGCTTTTACAATTAGGTGCAAATCCTGATGCTTATTATGAAGAGAGTAATTATTCTCCTCTACCACTAGTTGTGTGTAATAATAATGTTGATGTAGTTAAATTGTTATTGAGTTATAAAGCAAGAAAGCAATGGTATTGGGTTTTTCGAGACCAGCCTCCTAAATGTATTGATCTTTTTATTGATTATTCCACAAAAGATGAACTTACTGATGGATTAATTGCTTGTGTTAGATGCAGGGATTATTTACCAGAAATTATGCAGAAATTGATTGATAAGGGAGCAAACCCGAGCGCTGCACTCCCTTATGTTTTTACATCTATGATAGAGAATGTTGGTAAATCTACACCTGATCATGATGCATTTAGACAATTACGCGTACAAGTGTATGATTTTCTTTGCGCTCAACAAGCGTATGATGCAGAGGTCTACAATAAGATACAAAATCTACAGGAGTTTTTGAGTTCTCTGGTCAATAAACTTGAACAAAATAAACCGATTTTTGATGATGGTATTTAGTGATGATTATTCAAAAGGGAGAAAATAATGAAGAGTATGAAAGTTATTTTTTTGTTATTCGTGAGTAATCTAATTTTTCCCATGGAAGCTGAACGTAAAAGTTTGGCTTCCTTTTTTTGTGTTGAGCAATGTGTGCAACATCAAGATATTTCTCAGCATATTTCGCGGCACTGTTTGTCTGATCAGAAGTGGTGGTATGTGGATAAAGAGATTCAGTTTTATGGTTTTAAGCATCATAATAGTTATCATCCAATTTTGGGCAGATATCCAAATTATTTAAGATGTGTCTGTTTTGATAGTGCTGGCACAAACATAATAGCTTTTCCTAATGAAGGATGGGGTGATCTTGCATGCATATGGAATAGGGATGGAAAAGAGCTAGAGCGCTTAGATCAGGATGCTTTGTATACATTTTGTGACAGCAATGATCAATGGGCAAGTGAATTATATAATTCAGGCAATAGTCCTTGGAAGCATGAGTATGCAAAGGATATGCAAAAGTTATTGGATGAGCAATTTGATTTGGCTTCCATGATATGCTGGAATGATGGACAGGCTTTTGTGGCATCACAATTTAAAGCATATGGTTGTTGTAGAGTGCATGCTTGGAATCAAAAAGAAAATAAAATATTATTTACCATTCATCATCAAAATCTTATTAATTCAGTGGCATTCAATCCACAGGGCATAGAAATGATAACGGCATCATCAGATAAAAGTATGCGTTTGTGGAACAAAAAAACTGGACAACAATTATTGCGTATTAATTATGATACGCGTCTTACATCAGCAAGTTTTAATGGGTTGGGAACAGAAATGGTAGTTGCAACAGATGATGGTAACATACAAATTTTTGCAAAGTATTGTATAGATAATTTGCAGCACATATTATTGAAAAAACTGTTGCATCTATGGTTACAGTTGCAAATGCCAAATAAAGAAATTGATTCACCTGAAAAATTATTAGATATTGTTGGGTGCATGTTGCACTGCAATTACGATGAAATAAAAGAAGCATGGCAATCATTTCCAGAGCATATGCAGAATGCTATCTGGTTATCAATGCATAAAAAGATTCAGAGATATGGAATAATAAAAGAAGAGGAAAGTGTATGAACTGTAAGAATATTATTTTTTTGTTACTTGCGAGTAATCTGATTGTTGCGATGGAGCCTGAACATAAAAGTTTTGCTATAACATATCATGAGAAATCTGATAAGCAATGGCGGATGGATAAAGAGATTCAGTTTAATACTGAAAAAAAGGATATTCCAAAATTGATACGACATAAAAATGGTTTGAGAAGTGTATGTTTTGATCCCACCGGTAAAAAGATATTAGCTTTTCCTTGGCATGCCGATTGCTTTGTATGTATATGGGATAGAGATGGAAAAGCGTTGGAATCCTTAGATTTTGACGCTTTTGATCAATTTTCTGAAAATAATAGTGAATGGTCTGATAGATTATTGAGTTCAGGTAATTCCCCTGCTTTTCCAATCTATGAAGGTGATGATAGACAGTTATTGGAAAAAGAATTTGGTTGGTTGCCAATGGTATGTTTTAATGAAGAACAAGTTTTTGTAGTGCCAAAGTTTAGGGTGTATGGTGGTCATAATGCGTACGCATGGAATCGCTCAGAACAGAAAAGATTGTTTAGTCTTAAGCATACAGACATAATCTATTCTATAGATTTTAATCCAAAGGGCATAGAAATAATAACTGCATCAGCAGATAAAACTGTGCGTTTGTGGGATGCAAAAACAGGTAAAGAATTAGTATGCATTGGTTATGATACACGTGTTACATCTGCAAGTTTTAATCAAGATGGTACAGAGATAGTTGTTGCAACGGATGATGGTAAAATACGAGTTTTGGTACAAGATAATAAATAAGTTGTTGATATAAAGTAAAAAATATGAGTTTGTATGTTTCGACAAGCTCAACACGAACGGAGAAAAAAAATATTTAATCCCGTTCGTGCTGAGCCTGTCGAAGTATACGAACTCATTAGGTTTAATAGGATTTGTAGAATGCACAAATTATTAACATCATTATTATGTGCCGTTATTTTCACTTGTTCTGTTATTGGAATGGAAAAAGAAATATCAGTTCCTGCAAATTTTCCTGATGATTGTAAAAATAAAATATTGATTGATTATCTTGTTAAAGATGTTCATAAGCAAATCAAAAATTTTCATAAAGATAGTTGTTATTGTTTTGGTTATAGCGTTGATCAGGTTTGTAGGTTAGCAGGGCGCCTCATTGTGAGAATTAGTCGCATCAATTGGGATTTTTATAAGATACTGGAAAAAGAAAGAAATGATCCTGTTGCCACTCGTACTATGCTTAAAAATATTGTATCTACCTATTATCCAAATCATGAAGGCACTGAATTAGAGATGGTTCATTGGTTTAAGAGTCCTGGGGCACAAAAATGCATTAGATTGAGTAATCAATTATTTTTGACTGGAATGACTCCAGAAAAAATTGAACAGTTATATAATGAGGGTGCCTTTCTTAATTATTATGATAGCTATAATTATGTTGATCCTAGTAAAGAGACGGTTCTGAGTTATTGGGTTGATTGTGGGGCTCAAGAAAGTGACATTATTGTTGAAAAACTTCTTCAGTTGGGAGCAAATCCTAATCTTAGTGAAGGATATACTTCTTTTCCTTTGATTAAGGCAATGCGAAGGAATAGCATTGAAAAAATTAAATTATTACTGAGCTATAAGGCAAAAAAAGAGTGGTATAATGTGTTGTCATGTATATTGTATCATCGTTATATTGATACGATTATTGCTTATTGCACCAAAGATGAGCTTAATGATGGATTGGTTGCTTGTGTTGATGCATATGCTTATCGACCAGAAATTATGCAAAAATTGATTGATAATGGAGCAGAACCTAGCGCTGCGCTGCCTCATGTATTAAAAAATATAATTGAAAAAGTTGATATATTGGATTCAGATAATTCGGCAGTACTCAATTTCAATTTCCTTTGTAATCAAGGAGCATATGATCAAACTGTTTTTGATAAGGTGAAAAATTTACAAATAATTTTTGGTGCTCTTGCCAATAATCTTGAAAAGAATAAAGTATTAGAAACTTAAAAAGAGACTGTAATTTGGAAACGATCAATTCCAAATTACAGTCTCTTTTGCTCAAAAATAAGAAAAATTACATACCCCAAACGGTTATTATTTTGTTCTCGTACGTATCTTCTTTGTTGAATATTTTTTTATCCCATGATTTTCCTGGTGTACGATCAAACACAAGCAAGTGACCTTCGGTTGCATTGCTTGTATCCATATAACCAGCCGTTTGTTCAAGACCTTCAGGAATAGTATGTTTTCCACGGTTAATTTTAATCTCAATAACAATGCGTTGGTCGCCAAATTCAATAAGTAGATCTACGCGTTTTCTTCCCAAAGCATATTCACGATGAATTTTACCACCGCCATTTACCACGCGTTGTAAATATGCCATGAGTAATAAATGTGGAGCTGATTCTGGGTAATCAATTTGTTCTAACCAAATAGCAGAATTTACACGGAAAAATTGAGTAAAAGCACTGAGCAGTTTATGCATATTTAAAGATTTGTCTTTATTTTGGTACGATGCAATTCCTGGTACAGTTTCTTGCATACTTTCTTGTTTGGTATAGACAAGAGCTCGAGGAATAACTTCTTGGTATATAGGGTTTGCTATTCTAATACCTTTTTGTGTGATAAGTCCTAAATCACGTACATATTGTAGATCATCTGGTTTAAAGATTTGTTCTTGTTCTGTACCACTAATGATGGCATCTATAATATAACGTACGCGTGGTTCATGTAATTTATGAGCAAGTTGATCGATGTGCGTATCACGACGTAAAATGAGTGTTTCTTTTGAGCGTTCAATAATATCTTTGGTGATTGGTTTATTACGATCAGTAACATCTCTAAAGCATGCTTGATATGCAAGAGCATTGACAAGCCAAGGTTGGCCTTGAGTTAAGTAAAAAGCATATTCTATAGCTTCGTCACTGAATTTTTGTCCTGTTTCTTGAGTATGTTGATTATATAAATTACGAACTTGATCTAATGAAAAATTAGGTAAGGTTAAGCTTTCAGCTTTTATATTAAATGCACTGCCTCCAAGTACCATGTTATGTTCTGCTTCAGACCAAATCATGTAGTCACGTACATCACGTACTCCAAATAAACAAACTGATTGTGGGAAATGTTTTGGTCGATTGGGGTAACCAGCGCGTAGTTGGCGTAACACGGAAATAAGTGTATCTCCAATTAATGAATCAATTTCATCAATAAAAAGAACAATGGGTTTATCTGATGTAGAGCTCCATTCTTGTAAAAATCCTTGTAGACTTGCTCCAGATAAATTTTTTAATGCTTGTTCAATGATTGGAAAGATGGAATCATTGAGATGGTAATATATTTTTGCTTGGTTTTGAAATTGCTTCAAAATAATTTCCATTCCCTTTTCTACATTGCCTCGTGCAATTTGAGCTGGTTCAACATTAACATAAAATGCTTTGTAATGACTTTCTTTATTGAGTTCTTCAACAAGTATTTGAATAGCTGTTGTTTTTCCACTTTGGCGTGGTGCGTGAAGAATAAAATATTTTTTTTGATCAATAAGTTGTTTAACTTCAATTTCATTTAATCTATGTGGTATAAAATAATGTTCTTTTGGGTTAATTGGACCCGCTGTATTAAAAAAACGCATATTACTTTCTCCTAGCTATTAATGTTCAGCTAATTTTCTAAGGACGTCATCATATTTCTCAATAAGTTCTTCATATAATTTTTGTAATTTTGGATTGTCGCTAATAGTTCTAACTGATGGATGATCACGCACAGGTTCAATGATGATATTTGCTCCATCAGTTTTAAGATTAATCCGTGTATCTTCGGTGATATTGAGTAGTTCGAGGATTGGTTTGTCGATAAGAATTGCGAGACTGTTGCCATGTTTGGTGAGTTTTTTAACCATGAAAAATCCTTTTTATATCTGATTTTTTAATTTAATAGTAGCTTAGACAATGTTTTGACGTCGGTCAATACATTGTTGTTTTGTAAAGAAATAATATTTTGATGTTCCCTTGATACTTTCTCTTTGAATATTGCATATTTGAATAAGATGATAATGTTTTTATAAAAATAGGGGGAGTGATGATGAAGATGAATAAAGTACATATTGTATTGGCTGTTGTTTTGCTTGGCAATGCAGTTGCAATGCAGGGCATGATGCAGCAGGGAAGAAAAGTATTCAAAAAACCAATCTATAGACCAGTAAATCAGAGAGTTAATAAGCCAACTACTCAGACATGGGGAAATTGGTTTAAATCTTTTTTTCATCCTCAAGCAGTCAAGCCGGTAGAAAATTATGCTGCCGAAGAAGTTTACAGTTCGCCTTTTGAGAAGGGTGGGCAGAAGAGAATGTATAGTACATATCAATCGTCTACCACCGAATCTTTTGCAATCCCAGGATCTTTTGAACCTTCTTGGAAGTCGAAACTGCCTTGGACAGATGAGTATAAAATTGAGGAATTGTTTAAAGAATTGAATGATGATCTTGATGGGAGAATTAATGCTTCGGGGCTTCGTAGTGCAGGACGTATGCCAGATGCTTATCAGTTCCAAAAAATGTATGACTTGATCAAGGTGTCTGGATACAATCCTCTTAATAGATTTATTCAAGGACAACCTTCTTTTTCTGCAAAAATGCTGAAATTTGTTTTTAGATATGGAAGAGTTGATATAAGCAATTATGGAAAAATTTTAGATATGTCTCATGCTATGGGGGCTCGTATTAGAAAAGAAGAGGAAAATGAAATTGGTATACTTGTGAGTCATTTCTTACAAAGCATAGGTATTAATCGAATAAGCAGCATTGATGCAAAGTGGAGATTATCTGAAATTATAGCATTTGCTCGGCCAATATTGGCGGCTTATAATATTTTACGTAGCATTGAGATACATATTAATACTCCGTTTATAAATTGGGATAAGCTTGATGAATTGTGTGATCTTCAATTAGATCCTGAAAAATTGAAAAAAACAATTGAAGATTTACAAAAAAATCCAAAGGAATTATTAAATTCTCACTATGGGATGATCAGAATTGTAATGATGACTAAGTATGGGCGCAGCGATAGACCGATTACTGGTGAGTATGTAATTAATTTGTTAAAACAAGCAGGTTTTTCAGGTATTGGTGCAAGAAGACAAGAATATCATGAACAGCAGTATGGATCATCTCAGTTTGGAACAGAATCTTTTGGTACGGCAAGAAATAAACTTGCACAATTACTTGGCATTGCAGCTAGCTCATCAGAAAAAGAAATCAGTAATGCATATCGCAAGTTTGTGATGCAGTATCATCCTGATATTACCAAAAATCCGAATAATCCAATGTCATTGAAATTGAAGAATGAAATTAATCCAGCATGGGATGAATATAATAAAGCATTGAATGCGGTTAAGCAGGAGAAGGGTGGTAGGGAGTAGTTTTATAAGCGCTCGAAGATATCCTTTAACCCCAACAATCGTTACACTCTTATTGGGGACCCCGATTGGAACGGAGTGAAAATTGGGGTAAAAGATATCCTTCAACCTGTCTTCGCCAAGGCTTCGGCAGGCACGGCAAGTTCTTAAGACAGGTGTTTACTAGTGAGCCTGTCGAACTATCAGCGATTATGATCAAAGTCAAGTAGAATAGGCATTTTTATTAGGTGCCCACTTTCTATTTTCAGTAAGAAGAACATTAGCAAGTATAATAAACTTGCGCATTACAGCAATTAGGGCAATCTTAGATGGTTTTCCTTCTTCACGTAATCGCTCATAAAATTTCTTAAAATCTGGATTATGTTGAACAGCTGAAAGTGTAGGCATATACAGCATTTTTCGTGGTAAGGATCTACCTTCTCTAATGATAGATTTTTTCTTATAATTACCACTTTCATTGGTGTATGGAGCTACGCCTAATAAGGCTGCAACTTGCTTATTTCCAATACTTCCTAATTCAGAAAAAAAAGCAATTAACGTTGCTGATGTTCCTTTTCCAGCACCAGGAATTGATGTGATAATATTTTGCTTATGTTTCCAGTCATCATCATTATCAATTAATTGTTCTATTTCTTTTTCCAATTCCTTAACTTGTTCATCCATAAAATCAATATGTTGTTGAATTTTGTCTTTACAAAATTCAACTTGTGGATGAGCCAATCGTGTTTTTTCTCGACTGATCATTCCCGTCAAATCACTTTTCCTTCTTATTAAAGCTTTCAATAATTCTTCATTCTCTTTTGGCACTTTAATGCGTGTTTCCTCTGATAATTCTTTTTGTTGTGCAAACAAAGCAATCATAGATGCATCAATCTTGTCTGTTTTTGCTTTTGCTCCATCTGATGCGATAAACGACTTAATTCGTTTCGGCTCAATTAGCCATACAAAATATCCAGCATTACTTAATGTACGAATCAATAATTTTTCGTATCCACCAGATGATTCACATACAACGCGAACAACATTGTACTCAGAAAATACATTAAGTATTTTATTGAGACCAGCGGCGCTATTTGGCGTTTTAAAATATTGATTCAATGGACGTAAAAAAACATCCAAATTATCTTTTGAAATATCGACACCAACAAATATTTCTGTTAGCTTCATAGTAATTCTTCCTCATAATACGAGCCTTGCGCTCAAGCGATTATTCGAATCTTCTACAAATCTGGTTGATAGCTCTTTAGCTGAAAACGGTTCTTGTAACCTAGGACGAGCACAAGACGCTATCAACCTTTTTTTATAGCCTAGTTTCCTAAACCTAAAAAACTCAATAATCTACATGCTTTTATCATATGAGGACGAGCGCGAGAAAGGATTGGATTTAAAGTGTATGCGGTGAAGAAAATTTTTTTTCACCGCATATTTATTATTTTGCAGATGTATAACCGCACTCTTTATTCAAACAAACAAGCGTAGTTTCACCTTCTTTATTTGTTTTTTTAACTAAGAACGGCCACTTACATTTTGGACATTTCTTTTCTTCGATAGGGTCAAAGATTGCAAATTTACATTTTGGATATCCAGCACAGCCCCAGAATTTGCCGCCCCGCCATGCGCGTTCAATAATTTCATCACCACTTTCCGGGCAATGGAACGGTAATGTTTTACGTTCAACGTATTTGCAATCAGGGTACCCTGAGCATGCAACAAAATCACCGTACTTACCTTTAAGTTGGCGTAACTGTTTGCCGCACGTTGGGCATTGTTTATCAAGCAGTTTTGGTGCTTCATGTTCTTTTAGTTCAATTTTGCCATGTTCGTCACGTGCAAAATTAGAAGTAAACGTACATTCAGGAAATCCAGTACAACCTAAAAACTCACCAGCTTTGCCAAAACGGATTGCCAATTTATGTTTGCCACATTGTGGGCAGATCATATCAATTTCAACCGCTTTTTTGCCACCATCTTTGCCAGCAAACGCTTCTAAATCTTTTTCAAATGTTTCATGGAAACTTCTGAGTAATGTGTCGCGCTCAAGCTCACCTTCTGCAATTTTATCAAGCTCTTCTTCCATACGTGCAGTGAATTTGGGGCTCATGAGTTCTGGTAAATTTTTAACCAACATTTCTGTTACGGTCATACCCAATTCTGTTGGTACAAATTTCTTTTTTTCAAGATTTGTATATGCACGTGCGCGGATAGTATTAAGAACTGCCACGTAGGTACTTGGTCGGCCAATACCTTCTTTTTCTAACTCTTTAACAAGTGAAGCTTCAGTAAATCGTGCAGGTGGTTGTGTGAAATGTTGCTTAGGATCAATCTTTTTAAGATCAACATTGTTTTTTGCTTTAATGTCAGCAGGCAGCGTAACTTTATCTTCTTTTTCGCCTTCTTCCTCTTCTTGATATACAAGTAAGAAGCCATCAAAGATAAGCGTTGAGCCAGTGACTTTGAATGTATAAATACCACCTTTAATCACTACTTGGCGCTGTGCATATTCAGCCGGTTTCATTTGGCATGCAACAAATCGTTTCCAAATAAGATCATATAGTTTTGCTTCATCAGCAGGGATATACGGTCTTACTTTGTCAGGTGTAAGGGTAATATTAATTGGTCTAATTGCTTCATGGGCATCTTGTGTTTTACCTTTTGATTTTTTTTCAAACATGTTCGCTTTTGCAGGTAAATAATCAGCAGGAAAATTCTTGTTGATATATGAACGTACTTGCGTCATTGCCGTATCAGAGATACGTAATGAGTCTGTACGCATATAGGTGATTAATGCCACAGGAGTAGAGGCATCTGTAAGCGGTAAACCTTCATACAGATGTTGCGCAAGTTGCATTGTTTTTTTAACAGAAAACCCAAGTAAGTTGTATGCTGCTTGTTGCAAGGTACTGGTCATAAATGGAGGCAGTGGATTTCTGGTGCGGGTTTTATCAGTTATTGAATCGATCGCATAATTTTCATTTTTGAGCGCTTCAATAACCTTTTTTGCCGTTTTTTCATCTTTAATTTCTGCTTTTTCTTTGCCAATATTAGTGAGCGGTGCAGCAATTGTTGCTTTGTTGTGTGCAAAGTTACCGGTGATACTCCAGTATTCTTCGGGAACAAAGTTGCGGATTGCAGTTTCACGATCACAGATCATGCGCAATGCTACTGATTGCACGCGTCCAGCAGAAAGACCTTTTGCTATTTTGCGCCATAAAATAGGAGAAACTTCATAACCTACCCAGCGGTCTAAAACTCTGCGTGCTTGCTGAGCTTCTACTAATTTTATATTAATTTCACCAGGTTTGTTAATAGCTTCTAAAATGGCAGGTTCGGTAATTTCGTTAAAAGCGATTCGGTATGTTTTTGTGCCTTTTTTGGCGACTTTATTAATTTCTTGTGCAATGTGCCATCCAATAATTTCCCCCTCACGGTCAGGATCGGGAGCTATATAAATGGTATCGCAGGTGGATGCTTGTTTACAGATGCCGGCGATAGTTGCTTCTTTACCTTCTAAGGTAACGTATTCAAGGTGGATACCTTTTTTATCCATGGTGACGCCGATAGATTTTGCAGGAAGATCTTTAATATGCCCCATGGTGGACATGATCACAAAATCTTTGCCGAGAAACTTTGCAATGGTTTTAATTTTTGCTGGTGACTCAACGATGATTAACTTTTTCATGAGTATCTTTTTAGGTTTAGCTGATAATTATGTTGTAACATAGTACTCCTTTTCCATTTTTTTGCATTACTTTATCTATAATAGAGGATCTATTTTCAAAAAGTCAAATAATTATACCCCAGATTTTTAGTTAAAGCTTTAATCCGAGGACTTCTTAATAAGAATTAAGAGGAAATTAACTCTCCGGGAGGCGAGATTTCTTGGTGGATTGTTAAAAACCGGACTTTTGTGTAAAATAGATAGCAATAAATCTTTAAACTGATCGGGGGTAAAATGTCTGTTAATTATCGTGAAATGCTAGAAAAAGTAAGAGATTTAAAGATTGGCAAAGATGATATGCCGCCATTACGCTACGATGATGAAGCAGAGCTGTTTGAAAATCCTGTCATCATTGAGCGTAAACATTTAATTACTATTCTTAAGCGTTTTAAGCAAGAACTTATCTCCCAAGAAGATCTTTTTGATTGGATTCATTTTGTTTGGTTTTCAGATTTATACACATGCGCGGATGAAGATGCGGAATGTATTTCTGGTGTTATTCAAATATTAGAAGAGTTAGAAGAAGAGGGCGAAGTGCTACCGGAAGACGTGCAGCATTGTTTGTATGCGCTTGAGCACAATGTGGAAAATCCGCTTCGCTTATTTGACCATTCTTTATAATTGCACCCTTCGATACATTCTCTTCCGCAAAGCTACAGAGAACACTCAGGGCGAGCGGTGGGAGGTGCAATAAGTTATTTTCTTCCGCTCGTCCTGAGTGTTTTTGCTTGCAAAAATGTATCGAAGGGTAGCGTATCGGAGAACTTGCTGAAAGAATGAATATTTTATAAGTTAAAGAATAAAAAATAAATTTAGGGATAACGCATGACATTACTCCAATCATGGGCAGATTCATTAACATTACTTAAGCCAAAGAACTTACAACTTTTTGTGATGGTGACAATTAAATCAATTATCGAAGCGTACAAATTATATTTTAAATATTTTTGGTGGTTAATATTGGCAATGCCAATTTTTTTATTTATAGCACCAGACGTTGCAGCAGCTTGGAAAAATAATGATGGTAACAGTTTAGCTCACTACGCTACGATAGTTGGTATCGCAGCTTCATTGTATGGATTGCTTTTTTTAGCGGCTTGTTTTGCCACACGCCCTTCTATTTTGCAAAAAGATTGTGCTTATTTCCGTACTCAATTCAAAAAAATTATTGTGTACTGGTTTGTGTGGGGGATCTTCAGAGTACTATTGATGAAATACGCAGTATCATTTGGCAAAACAGCTTTTTACATAGGAAACATATCTTTTAATAAAACAGCTTTTTATGTAGGAAACACCTCTTTATGTGCACCAGAACTTATATTTTTTATTCTCTTTTTTGCTGATTCAGATGGAGGATTAAAAAATATTTTTGTTTCTTTTTGGAACACATTAAAAATGATCGTTTATAATCTTCCTTTGATATTTTTGATTAATCTTATTTTTGGTATCTCTTTATTTGTGTTCAGTTATTTTTTTAATATTTCTCCCTTGATGCAAATTATTATTGGAGCGTTTTTGATGCCAATTGGTGTGTGCACATACGCCAATATTTATATTAAAAGGTTGCATGATCAATTTGATCTCTATTTTAAGCAGCCATAATAGGAAAATGTATGAAAATTGGAATGGTTGTACGGAATCTTTTTTCACGTTTTTTACTTGTTGTTATTACGATTGTTTTTCTTATTCCGATTATTATCTTTCTTTGTATTCCAGAAAAATATCGTTATAAATATCCGATCTTTTTTTATCCTGTACACTGGTTTTACGTTCTTATATTAAAAGGTTCGATGTTGCCAATCACATACAAAGGAGTTGATAATATTCCCAAAGATAAGCCAGTTATTTTTGTGGCAAATCATCAATCAGCCTTAGATATTCCTCTGCTTGGTGTATTATCAAAATATGTTCCTCACGTGTGGCTTGCAAAAGCAGAGTTGATGGATTCTATTTTTATTAGATGGATAATACCATTATTATCGGTGCTTGTTGACGTTGATTCACCAAGAGCAGCAATGCTTTCGCTGCGTAAAATATTAAATGTAGTGAATAATCATCATCGTAATCTTATGATATTTCCAGAAGGAACTCGGTATACAGACGGTAAGATTCATGAGTTTCTTGGCGGTTTTGTGATTCTCGCAAAAAAATTAGGACGTCCTGTGGTGCCTGTGTGTATTATTGGTATTAACAAAGCGTATCCACCAGAAACGTTTTGGGTGCAGTGGTATCCAATTACGGTGATTGTGGGTAAGCCGTTTATGTATGAAGAGAATGATACGGATGAAGCATTTAAAGATAGAGTGCATCAGTGGTTTGTTGAACAAGTGGAGCAAAATGCGTGATTAACCATTTTTTTTTACGTTGCGCGTATCCGTTATATACCGCCATTTTGATTGCTGTTATTGTTGCGGTTATGTTGGCACGTAAATTTTTACACAAAACAGTTGTGTATTGTTATTCATTGGGGCATGCGCTTAAAAAAAGTAGTCGTGCCACGTCTCATATCCATAAAAAAGTTTTTTATATTCTACGTTTGCTTGTTTTAATTCTTCTTGCGCTGTTGATTGCAAAGCCTCAAGTTGTTGATTCCCGTTCCAAAATTCCTGTGCAAGGTATTGATATTGTTTTGGTGCTTGATGTCTCTGGCAGTATGCAGTTTAGAGATTATGAAGATGATAATCGCTCCCGTTTTGACGTTGCAAAATCGGAAGCGATTCATTTTATTGAAAAGCGTGATAATGATGCGCTTGGTCTTGTTTTGTTTGGTAAAGATACTGTATCGCGTTGTCCCATTACCTTTGATAAGCAGCTGTTACAAAATGTGGTTGATGAGCTACAACTTGGCGTTATAGATTCTGATGGCACTATGTTGGTTACGGGCATTGTTACTGCAGCAAACCGTTTAAAACATTCAAAATCAAAAACAAAAGTGATGATTGTGTTAACTGATGGCGAACCAAGTGAAGGGGATATGGATCCATCAGTTGGTATTGAAGTTGCACAAAAATTAGGCATAAAAATATACACCATTGGTATTGGTAGTGAACAGGAACAAATTTTTAGACATCAATTTTATGGTATGATGATTCGCCCAAAAGTGAATAAAGAGTTGTTAACGAGTATTGCACAACAAACGGGCGGATCATATTTCTTTGCGCGCAGCGCTGCAGATATGCGCCGCGTGTATGATACCATTGATGCGTTGGAGCGCACAGATCATGAAGTTCCACATTTTAGCTTGTATTATGATTTGCTCGTTCCATTTATTGCGGTTATTATGGCGGCTCTTTTTTGTGAGCTATTACTTTCAACATATATATGGTTTTCATTATGATATATATAACAGATATTCATTGGGCTACACCGAATAATATGTGGACGCTGTTGTTGGCATGTATTGCAGCATTGCTATTATGTGTGCGCTACAAAAAACAGTTACAAGCGCGATTCGCTTTGGTTGGAGTGCACACACAGTTTCTAAAAAATGTATCACCACAGAAACAGTTATTAAAATCTGTTTTGCTATCAGTTGGATTTTTATTTTTATGCTTTGCATTATTACGACCGCAGTGGGATAAATCTGAAGAAACGATTGTGCAAGAAGGGCGTGATTTATATATTGCGCTTGATATATCCCGTAGTATGCTTGCTACTGATTGTTCTCCCAATCGCCTGCACTTTGCAAAAGACAAAATTAAGCGCTTAGTAAAAAAGCTTTCTTGTGAACGTGTTGGGCTTATTCTTTTTTCTGGTTCTGCTTTTGTGCAATGTCCTTTAACATCGGATTATGGAGCATTTTATTTATATCTTGACGCAGTTGATGCAGAACTTATCTCTTCCGGAACAACTGCGCTTGATCAAGCTATTATACAAGCATTAACCTCGTTTGCATCTGCTCCAGATCGTAAAAGTAAATTATTGGCACTGTTCACTGATGGTGAAGATTTTTCTCAGAATTTGAACAGTATAAAACAAGATGCAGCAGAATCTGGGCTTTCTATTTTTACGTTTGGTGTGGGAACTCCTGAAGGTGCTCCTGTTCCTCTGTTTGATGCTCATGGTAAACTTCTTGGTCATCAGAAAGATGCGCACGGTGGCATTGTTATTTCTCGCCTTAATGAAGGAATTTTACATTCACTTTCGCAAGATGCTGGTGGTAGATATATTAGATCGGTTGATAATGATGATGATATTGCAACATTTATTCGAGCGGTGCATGCTTTTGAAAAAGAACAAATTTCGGAACGTAAGCATTCGCGGTATGAAGATCAATATCATTATTTTTTGCTGGTAAGTTTTATTTGTTTTGCGCTTGAGTGGTTATTATGAAATTACATGTATCAAGTATGATGATTACTAAATTTATTAAATCAGTTAGAGCACCTCTCACCGCTCGCCCTGAGTGTTTTACGAAGCGTAGCGTAGTAAAATGTATCGAAGGGTGCAAAAATCAAAAGTTATTGTTATGTCGCATCCTGCGATACATTTTTGAAGACAAAAACACTCAGGACGAGCGGAGGGTAAGCAAGTGTATTTTTGTAGTCACCATTTTTATGACATCTTTCTTTACCCATCCTTTCTCCTACGATTCCGCAATTTATAAAGCTCAAAAGGGCAATTGGCAAGATGCGCACAGTGCATTAAGCAGTATTATTACGGATAATCCTGATAGAGCAGATGTTATGTATGATGCAGGAGTTGCTGCATATAATCTTGGCAACAAATGTCAGGCAGCAACTTGTTTTGCGCGTGCAGCTGAATGTAGTGCTGATAAAAATATTGCGTTTTGTGCTCATTTTAATGCGGGCAATACATATGTTGATGAAAAAGAATTAGAACAAGCGCTTGTAGAATATGATAAAGCGCTTGCAATAGAATCTGATAATGAGTATGCGCGTCATAATCGTGATCGTGTTGCGCAGATGTTACAAGAGCAGGAAAAACAGCAAGAGAATAAGCAAGATGATCAGCAGCAGAATAAAGATCAAGAAAAAAATGAACAAAACCAGGATGACAAGCAAGATCAGGATAAGCAGCAAAAAGATAAGCAAGATGGACAGCAAGACAGCCAAGATTCCTCCTCCGCTGAAGCTTCGGCGGACAGGCAAAACCAAAAGCAAAATGGTAATGATAAAAAAGATGGTCAACAAAACCAAAACGGCAACGACACGCAAAATGAAAAAAACGACTCATCGCAAGATGAATTGTCAAATAAGCAATCCCAAGGTGATAGCGATCAAAGAGACGCTGCAAACAACAGCAAAGACACACAGCGACAAGAGTATGGGAAGAATAAAAAAGAGCGCCATCAAAATTCCACCAATGATAAGAAGGGGGATGGTAAAAATGAGTTTGATAAACAATCGCAAGATGCACAAAAAGAGGGCAATGAGCAACAAAGAGATAAACATGGAACAACTCCTGGTCAACAAAATATAAGTGATGATAAAGATAATCTATCAGCGCAAGAGGGTCAAGAGCAAGCGATCACTGATCCATGGCTTTTGAGAATTCTGAATGATCAGGAAATGCTTGATAAGACAGTTAATAAACAGTTAATGGAAGCAAAAATTCGTCAACATGGTGGAAAAAATGGTCAAAATTGTTGGTAAACTTTTTATAATTTTTCTCTGTTTGATGGGATCTTTTTTACATGCGGGTATTTCTTTGGAAGTTCGTACAGATAATGGCACTCCCAATAGCGTTGTAGTAGGACAACCATTTACGCTTGATGTTGTTATTAATGGAGTGTATGGATCAATTCCACAGCCAACAATTCGCGGCATAGAAAAGTTTAATCCACGGCAATGTGGATCATATATGAGCAGTGTGAATGGCAAAGCAACAGCGCGTTATTCTTATCAGATTCGTATTGATAAAATTGGATCATATGTGCTGGGGCCGGCAACTATTACACATCAGCAACAAGAGTTTGTTTCCAATGAACTGCACGTAGATGTAGTAAAAGATATTGGTGCAGTGCAGACGAATAATAAAAATAGTACAGCTGCAGAGCCAAAAACATTTTTACGATTGATGGTCAGTTCAGAATCTGTAGTTGTTGGGCAAAAGATACATTGTGTGTTGCGTTTTTATTATCAAGATCCGTCACTTTCATTAACAAGTATCGGTTCACCAGAGTTGCCTGGATTTGATGTTAAAGAGAATATTCCGCTAGAACAAGGTTCTGCGCAGGTTGATGGTGTAGAATATCGTTATGTGCAATGGCAGTGGGAGATGTATCCAACCAAGCCGGGCGAATTTCTTATTCCTGCATATAGTGCTGATTATGAATTGCCGATAAAAGATAATAACCATCTTTTTGGTGGTTTTTTTGCGTTCAGCAGAGCTGAGCATAAGCGAGTATACTCAAATGCTGTGAATATTAAAGTTTCTCCACTGCCGCATTCAAAATTGCCCGTGCATGCAGTTGGGCAGTTTGAACGTTTTTCTGCTGAAATAAAACCGGGAGTGGCAAAAGAAGGTGAAGGAATGGCGTTAACATTAGAAATAGAAGGTAATGGTAATTTATCATCCATAGCAACACCACTGTTACAGATGCCTGATACGTTAAAATATTATGATTCAAATAGTTCTATTATTGCTCCCAAACATAGTGATGAATTACCTAAAAAAAGATTTGAATTCATTGTACAGGGTATGAAATCAGGGTATTGCGAAATTCCTGAGCAACTGTTTACCTATTTTGATATTGATACTCATCGATATGTAACATTGCGTACTGTACCGCTTGCAGTTTCAATTATGCCGGGAGTAATCAGTGCAAAAAAAGATATTGGTGCACCGTTATTGCCGATTGAAGAGTCGGGCGCTATTGCTGCTCATCGGACTATTGCAGATATTAATAGATCAGGGGTGTGGTATGACATACCAGAACGGCGTTCATTGCCATGGTGGTTGTTTCAGTTGTTGTTATTATTGCCATGTTTTTATCTTGCATATCCTCTTGTGTTAGAGAGAAGCATTGTGCTGACTGGAAACAGTGCGCGATTGGTACGATGGCGCGCGTTTAGAAACGCTCATAAACAGCTTGAGCATGCTATTAAAAACAGTGATGATACGCAGCTGTATGCTATTTTTATGCAATTGTTTGCAGATCTTGATAAGAATGAAGAAGTTTTGCGACAAGATGTTTTTTTTGAACGTATTGTGCACGCAGCATATGGAAAATCAGATAATAAAAATAGTGATGAATTATGTGGGATGGCAAAGCAATGGTTAGAGCGCTTAGAAAAAGCTATATAACATTATTCTCTCTTTGCGCGTTTATTGTAATCACAACAAACGCAAAAAATGATGAAGAATTTTTTTTGCGTGGCAACAAGCAGTATACACAAAAGAATTATGATGATGCATTCAATTCTTATGAAATGATAAGTAAAAAAGGTAGCGCTGTTTTGTATAATATGGGTAATTGCTGTTTTCATAAAGGTGATTATGCTCAGGCTCTTGTATATTGGTCACGTGCGCAAGTTGGAGCAACGCCTCAAGAATATGCTCTTATTGTACACAATAAAGAGCATGTTGCTCATTTGCTTGGTAAAGAAGATCTTGTATCAGGACGACAAAAAATAGTTGCTTTTTTACAAGCTTTATTGCCTTACATTTCTCTTTTTTTACTCCAACTTTTATTTTTGTTGTGTTGGTATTTTTCTTTGTTTTTACTGCGTAAACAACAGATAAGATTTAAAAAAATTATTGTTGGGTGTGCATCATTTATAATGATGTTTTTTGGATCTCTGTTGCATGTGCATTATATGCAGCAAGATGTACAAGGTGGTATTGTGGTAAAGAAAGATGCACAGCTTTTAGTTGGTCCTGATAAAGGGTTTCAAGCCCTTTGCCCACTTGTTTATGCTTATAACGTAGCGGTTAAAGAAAGAAGAGAAGGGTGGTATAAAATTCAATATGCTGATATGATTGGCTGGGTTGAAGCAGATATGGTGCAAATTATATAATAAAAACTCATAAATTGATAACAGCGTATGATTAAACGTTTTTCTATTGTGCATTCGGTACTGTTTAGTGTGTGTATAAGTATCATGATGATTCTCATGATACTTCTTTTTATTGAATATCGTTTTTTTTGCAAACAAGCGCGGGAAATGGTTGAGCTTAAACAGCAGTATGCTGTGTATGTTGCTTTATTTAATCAACGTTTATATCCCGATGATTCTTGTCTATATTCCAATGATCCTAGTAGCGCTCGCCCTGAACTTGTTGAAGGGTATCTTGGAGCACTCGAAGATATCCTTTTTCCCCAGTTTTCGTTTCACTCCAAACCGGGGTCCCCGTCTGAAGGAACTGAAGATGGGGTTAAACAGGCTCAGGGTGAGCGCGGGGTGACAAGTGACGATTTTGATGCTTCATCTTTTGACCGGGTCCCCGATCGAAACGATAGTGAAGATTGGGGTGGAGTTGATGAATCATCAATTTCCATGGATGAAATTCTTGCCGCAGAAGCCAGCGACGCACCAGATGATGACGATGATTATGTAGATGATTCTTTTGTGGTAATTAATAGGCAACCTGAATACCTTAAGCAATCAACATTTGATTATATGCAGGCACAAGAACTTAATTCATTAATGACAGCAATTGATGTTGATCGTTGGTCTGATTATACTGAATCATCTTCACGCCCAGTTATATCTGCACCAACAAAAAAACCTACTGCACAAAATAAGCGTGTTACTAAACCTGTAACTAAGCCCAAACAGCATATTACAGTGCAACGTTCGTTTAAAGATTGTGGATTTATTTTACCGATTGATGCAGGTAAATTTTGGTTGAGTTCACTGTTTGGTCCACGTAAACGTGTTGACGGAACATGGGGATTTCATCATGGCATTGATATGGCGGCTGTAAAAGGTACGCCTGTAAAAGTAGCACGAGCGGGAACGGTTGTAGAAGCTGGTTTTCAGACAGGATACGGTAATACCGTTGTTGTGCAGCATTCTGATGCATTAAAAACACGCTATGCTCATTTGCATACCATTCGTGTATATATGGGACAAAAGATAAAACAAGGTATTATTGTGGGGACGGTGGGAGAAACAGGATTTATTAGAAAAAAAGGAAAAGACGGTTCACATTTGCATTTTGAAGTGTATGAAAAAGGTAAGCGAGTGAATCCTATGCATTGTTTACCAAGAGCAGTATAATCCTTCGATACATTTTTGAAGACAAAAACACTCAGGATGACCGGAAGATAATGATGATTCCCGCTCGCCCTGAGTGCCCCGTTAGGGGTGTATCGAAGGGTGCGGGAAAGAAAAAATATTACATATTAAAGGAAAAAGATGGCGCAAGATAATATTAAAAAGCAACAAAGTTGGCTTTCCAGTATCACCGAATTTTTGTTTTTATTAATGGTTGTTTTTTTGATTCGTACGTTTGGTTTTGGATTGTATCAAGTACCAACCGGATCAATGGAAACAACTATGTTAGTTGGAGAACGGTTTTTTGCAGATAAATTTTCTTATAATTTCAGAAAACCACGGTTTGGTGAAATTATTTCCATGAATGATCCTGAATTTAAATATTCAAAAAACTCTTTAATGAATCTATTTCAGCATTATGTGTGGGGACCATCCAACTGGACAAAGCGAGTTATTGGTTTGCCTGGAGATACTATTAAAGGTGTTATAGAAGATGGTAAAGCGGTTGTGTATCGTAATGGTCAGAAGTTAGATGAGCCGTATATTAATAAATATCCACTCTTGAGATCATTCAAACAAGATATCAATGTATTAATGCAACAGATAGAACAAGATATACAGCAGATGGCACGTGGATACAAGCTTGATCGTAGTGCTGTTGATGCATATGTGATGCAACGGTTATCGCAAGAATTGTCTGCTCCACGCTCATATGATCCATCTGTGCCGTATGATCAACAACCATTTTATCGTACCAATGCAAATCGAGTAATTCGTGATGAAGAAGGCAATCTTGAATTGATCGTTCCAGGCGAACCGTTGATGCCAAGAAATGGTGTGTTGGTTTCTGATGAATCGCGCAATAATTGGAATGGCTCAGATGTGTTTTTTGTTAAGCTTGGTCCAGATGAATATTGGGGAATGGGAGATAACCGTTTAGGTAGTCATGATTCACGTTTTTTTGGAATTATTAAAGAGCGGGAAATTCACGGTAGAATTCTGTTCCGTATTTGGTCAATGGATAGTGATGAAGCGTGGTGGATTTTAGACCTTATTAAACATCCAATAGATTTTTGGTCACGAATCCGTTGGAGCAGATGGCTGCAGTTTGTACGCTAGTAGATTATATTATAAATAAAAATGCGCATCTTTAAACGATGCGCATTTTTTATTGATTATTTTTGTTATGAATTGTGTTCCAGTAGTTTTTGTACGTATCAAACTCTTTTTCGTCATATACACGATCACTTACTATTGTGAAAGTGTTATTACCATCGGTGAGAGTATAAGTTTTGTCTGTCTCTATAAATAAATTGAGAGGTACGGCAGACAATAATCTATCTTTTAAAAATTTGTAGATTGGGTTTCTTGTATCATTGTTCATTGGTGTAAAATGAATTGTCTTTTCTATGGCATTATCTTTGTAAAAGCTACGTATATCATCTCTGCAATATTCATGTAATGCAATATACCCTCCCAGTGGTTGGAGAACCAAGGTGTTACTATCGCTTTGCTTTAATTGTGATCTTTGTTGGTCTTTTTCCATTCCTATAAGAGAAATAGAGATTGCTGATAATCCGATTAATAGATATTTTTGGTATGATTTACTCATTTTTTAGCCTTTCAGTTTGCTCAAAGTATTCAAATGGACAAAATTATGTTTTTGTGTAATAATGAATACTGTTTGTATTTCTTCACATAGAATTTATCACAAGGGCTGGGATATGTCACGTTTTAGGGTTATTTTAGTTGCTTTATTTGGTTTTGGCTTATCATTCTTGTCTATGGCAATGGAAAAGAAGTCTATGTCGTCTGCCAGTTCTCACTATCTGAGTCCTGATATCCAAAAATTAATACTTTTCAAAAGTGCCGCATTAGAAGACAAATATGGCAATCGTATGCCTGAAGATGTGAAAAATGTAATAGTGCAACAAAATTATGACTTTTATCGTGATGACTTGCTTGCATCTGGCATAAACAAAAAATTGGAAAAGGCATTAGGTAAGTTAAATGACGAGGGCAGAATTGCCAAGTATGATGGCGCAAAGATTGAAGCTAATGATTTTGATTTACTAACTATGAGTGATGAAGGAAGAGATGTTTTTTTTCATTTCATAAGCGCTTTACCATATAAATATACTACATTAGATGGTTCATATGAGTATTTTCGTCATGATAGATATACAAGTAATTTTATGCGATATGACTATGACTTAGAAGATGAAAGTAATAGAAAACATTTGGGTTTACTATCAGTAGATGATTACAATAAAATGTTACATTTGCCAGTAACATTGAGAAGTAAAGTTGGAAAGTTATGTGCCGTAAAAACTATAGGGTCAGAGGTTCCTTATTATTCTTATATGACAAAACACGTTATCAAAGATATTAAAAGAGAAATTAGTGAGATTATAAGAGATATTCCAAATAGAGACAGAATCTTTTTGACAATGATATCAGGAGCTTCAATTGTTTTTGCTTTGAGTGGTTTGGGGTATGGAGAGAGGTTTGGTTCAGGAGTATCATGTTTGTCATCATCGGGTTATTATGCTGGATCAGGTATAGTATGTGGCTTTGGTGGACTTACTGCGTTGCTGAGTACTGTAATAGCACGAGATAGGCATAATGAATTAAAAAGATATGGACCAGGGTTTGAATTGATAGATAAACCTATTCTGACATTAGAAGAACAAGAAAATATTAAAAAAGTAGAAAAAGAAGCTCAAGAGAAAAAAGAGCAAAGAGGTATGGCTTTATATAAGCCAATTAACACAAAGCAATTTGAAGTATTAACAAAAAATTTATCAAAAAGTGTTCAATCAGATCGTCTTAGTTTAAGAAATAAAGAATAAATCAAGTTTGTTGGAATGAGTATAATAACTTCCCTGTTATCTTTTGTAAAAAGAGAGAGCAGGGGATTTTTTATGGTTTAACCAATCAGTTGATGCTATTGATACAAAAGCTTGCAGAATAGCTATTTTCTGCTACATTTAAAATGTTTACTTTTTTACAGGTAAATAATTGAATTGTTCGTGGCGGCATAGCCAAGTGGTAAGGCATGGGTCTGCAAAACCTTGATCCCCGGTTCGAATCCGGGTGCCGCCTCCAGTCTTCGTTGCTACGCAACTTCGTCTGGCTGCGCCAATATAAAAAATAAATAAGTTTTTTCTTATTGGGTACCCAACCGTAGCGTTAGCGAAGGTAGGGTTAAAAGACTGTCCGACGTAGTTCGATAGAACGTAGACGGACTAGCTAGCGATTTCGTTGCTGCGCCGCAGTGAGATGATTGTAAGATCGTGGGAATAATAAATAGGTGTGCCGGGATGGCGGAATAGGTAGACGCAAGGGACTTAAAATCCCTCGAGTGTAAACTCGTGCCGGTTCGAGTCCGGCTCTCGGCACCAGTCTTCGTTGCTGCGCAACTTCGTCTGGCTGCGCCAACAAATGAATGTTATACAAGAGATTAACTTTGAAATTTTGTAAAGAAGGCTGTCCGACGTAGCGTGAGTCCGAAGAAGCCATAGGCGAAAACGGATCGAAGGCGTAGACGGACTAGCTTGATTAAAAAAGAATGAGTGAAGCAGATCTTCTAAAAAAGAAAAATTATAAAAAAGTCTCGTAGTAACGATAAAAGATTACGTAAAAAATAAGTTATAACAAAAACACTTGACAACATATGTTCCTATGGATAGCATACAAACTAGTATATCGTTTTTATTTTGTTTGCTTTGCCATAGATCAATAAGTAAAGGATGTTCTATATGAATAAGGCAAAGTTAATCGAATCAATGGCTAAGGCAACCAAACAGCCAAAAGCAGTGTGTAAAGAAATGCTTGAAGCAGTTCTTTCTTCTATTGGTGGAGCATTAAAACAAGGAAAAACTGTAGTTTTGACTGGTTTTGGTACTTTCTCAGTAATGAAAAGAAAAAGCCGTGTTGGGATTAACCCAGTAACACGCGCAAAAATGACAATTGCTGCGAAAAAAGTTCCTAAATTTAAAGCTGGTAAAGCTCTTAAAGCTTCCATCAAATAAGCTTTATTGTTTTAGGTAGAAATTGTAAAAGAGGTGTCCATTTGGACACCTCTTTTGTTTTTTAATCCCTTTTTTATTGATTTTACAGGACTTTAATCAATATACTTAAAGTAGAAATGTAGAAAAAAGATGAAAAAGGGACATTTTTATGAAAAAATTATTGTTGTTTTTTAGTTTTTGTTCTGTCGCATCTGTGCATAGTGTGCCAGTAGGAACTCTTGAGCCAATTATGCCGCAGCATCAATTACTTGCGCAAAAGGATGCGTTAGAAGGTGTAGTTAAGAATATATGGGATAAATGTTTACATAGCTTGGATAAACAATTTCCAGGTTTGGCGCAACAAAATCCTTCTGATGAACATGTCCTGAGCGTAAATTTTGAGTTTGAAAAACAACCAACAACCAATCATGGTCAAGAGCTCATAACCTCGATCGTGGATTCTGTGATAGCTCAAATCTCAATGTCTTCGCTTAAATTTGGTAAGACTACGAGCTGGAAACAATTAGAACAAGACGAGGTACTCAAACAAGTGCTTGCGCGTATGATAGCCGCTGCGTTAATTGAGTTGGTCTTGAATGATGGTAGTGAACCTTTAGAGTGGTGTACTTGTACTGCTGAGTATAAGCGTATTACACTTGCATTATTGATAGTTAATGAACTTCGTGAAAAATTTGAAAATCCTACAGAGCGCATTGTATATACATCTTTTGCATCAGGGAATTTATTACAAGATTATGTAGCTTTAGGAGAACTTTTACTATCTCATAATAATATTTTAGTGAATCTCATTGATTTAAATTATCCAGATATACCGGCATTAGCAAAAAAGAATTTAAAAAAAGCGGAAGCACATAATCTTCATATCCTTGAAATGAAATCTCAGCAAGAAAGCGCTGAGATGATTGATAGTTTTAAGGTGAAAATAGCTCAAGTTATATCAGAAAGAAGATGGGGTAATAATGAGAAAGCTCATTTTGATGTCAGTGTGTATCAGAATGCATATGAATATATCTTCCGTGCCAAAACTAATCCTCAGGAAAAAAGTAATGTATTGGTGATGGTAGATCCTTCTGTGTTTTCATATGCCATAGCAGATTATCCCTCAATGGCGAATGTCATTAATGTGTGGATAGATCAGGAAACAAAACCTGTATTTAATGTGTATTTACCGCGGCATCAGGGAACGCATTTATATCAACTAAAAGATAATGTTGATCCTAAAATAGTACAGTATCTTCAGAATCAGTTGTTGCAATTAATGGTAAGTACCGGAGCTAGTAAGCAGTATACAGGTAACTTCACTAATGCGCTTTTAAATAAAACTATTTCTTTTGGCAAACAGATAACAGATCCAGTTTTAGCAACTGCTTTCCCTCGATTGATGCAAAGAAGAGTAGAGCTTAGAGAAGAAGCATTGCAAGAAGGTAGTGTTGATAATGATCTCCTTCAACCATTAACACCAGTTAAATTGGGTGATGTTTCTGTATTGCTGTCTTGGGGAACAGATGCCCATATCAGTTTTCAGGATTTAGTATGGGATGCGCTTGCACCCAATGCAGTTGTATATCAACTGTATGCCAATGATCCTAATAAGACCAATGATGCGAATAATAAAATTATTAAGGTAAACCCAGAAATGTATAAAAAAGTGGATGTAGTTATCCCAAATGCTGGCCGAGCTTCTGAGGATAAATACAAGCGAGTTCACTAATTATTCTATTGATTTTACAGGGTTTTACTTAATATACTTAAAGTAGAAATGTAGGAAAAAGATTAAAAAGGAGACTGTCATGCTTAATGAAGGACAAGTAATGCTCGATGGAGCGCAAGAGGCAGCGACTGCTTTGCCAGAAGCAACTACCGCAGGTACAGGACTTATCGATTCTTTAAAAAATGCTATGCAGCCGGATGTTATTGCCAACAAGCTTGGCGTAGACAAAAACATGCTCGTTGATATCACCTTGTACGGAGCAATCGGCTTTATCGTAGGTTTTCTTCTTAAAAAATACAGTGAATATTTTATATCCATGGCGCTTTTGATTATTGGGATTTTTGTATTACAGCAGTTTGAATATGTTTCTTTCTCTATTAATATGCCAAAAGTACATGAACTGTTTGGTATACAATCAGGTGTAGCAGTTGATGGATACGGAAGATTGGTATGGGAATCAATCAAAGCTAATATTGCAGGTTCAACAAGCTTAGTAGTTGGATTTTTAATTGGTCTTAAAGTTGGTTAAAAAAAAGGATAGGCAATGGATAATACATTTGAAGTAGGGTTTCTGCGAGTATTAGCTGAACTTAAGCTTATTACCGCAGAAGATGCTGTGAAGTTACTTGCGGCATATCATGAATCGGACGTGGATCAATTTGATGAATTTCTTCTTTCTGAAGGAATTCTTGATGCAGAAAATCTTCTGCAAGCATTATCGCACTATTATCAAGTACCATCATTTGATGCTTCAGGATATTTTTTTGAAAGACATTTATTGCATATGTTTCCCAAAGAAATGCTCGTAAGGCATGAAATTATTCCTATGCAAGTTGATGAAAACATGATGATTGTGGTAGCAGCAGACCCTAGTAATTCTGATCTTTTGTTTGAAATTGGTGAATACGTTTCTTATGATATCCGTTTCTATGTTGGCGTTGCTCGTGATATTTGTGATGCAGTAGAAGAGTATTACGATAAAGCAGATACCGAAGTTGATGAAGATGAGGATATTGGGCAAGAGCAACTGTTGCGCAGTGAATTTATGCACTTGGCAGAAGCTGACGAAGAAATTGTATTTCCAACAAATACAGAGTACATGGTAAAAGATGAAGAGATCGTAGAAGATGAAGAAGGTGAGGTAGAGTACCTTGAAGAACTCTAATCATACAATGGTTGATGATGAATCAGTTGTTTCACGAGTTGATGCATTGCTACAGCATGCAATTGAGCACCGTGCATCAGATATTCATCTTGAACCAACACGTGATGAATTACGAGTTCGTTTTAGAGTTGATGGTATTTTGGTTGATCAACAATCGTTTTCTTCTTGTTTAACGGCATCAATTATTGCACGTCTTAAAATTTTAGCTCATATGGATAGTGCAGAGCGCAGACTTCCGCAAGATGGTAAATTCCATTTGATGCACGAAGGTAATGAAGTTGATATACGTGTCTCCACATTCCCGTGTTTGCATGGTGAAAAAATGGTTGTCCGTATTCTTGATCGGATGCTGCAAACAATTAATCTTGATAATCTTGGTTTTGAGCCCACTATGTTGGATGCATTTAAACGATTAATGCAACGGCAGAGTGGATTTTTTTTAGTAACTGGTCCAACAGGGTCAGGTAAGACAACAACGTTGTATGCAACCCTGTCTTTATTGCACAACTCAGAAAAAAATATTGTCACATTAGAAGATCCGGTAGAATATTCTTTGCGTGGTATTACCCAAGCGCAAATCAATCTCCCGGTAGGTTTTACATTTGAAAAAGGGATACGTTCTTTGGTTCGTCAAGATCCTGATATTATTATGGTGGGTGAAATTAGAGATAAAATTACCGCGCGTATTGCCATAGAAGCCGCGCTGACGGGGCATTTAGTTTTGAGTACATTGCATACAACAGATGCACCGAGTGCAATTATGCGTTTAATGGATATGGGCATTGAACCATTTTTAATTAACGCAGCACTTTCTGGTGTGCTCGCGCAACGTTTAGCGCGTAAACTGTGTGGTAATTGCCGCACAACACGTCCTGCAACAGCAGAAGAAAAACAGTTGCTTAAGGAGTATGGAATTAAAAATATGGATTTTGTGTATGAATCTCTTGGTTGTGCAGCGTGCGATAATCTTGGATATAAAGGACGTGTGGGAATATTTGAATTGTTAGAAATTTCCCCTGAATTGCGATCGTTGATTATTAAAAACCCATGCTTTGATGAGATATATAAACAAGCGCTTGCCAATGGTATGAGAACGTTAGAAAGTGACGGTGCGCATAAAGTTAAAGAGGGTATTATTTCTTTAGCTGAATACGCACGTATTATTACGTAGATTTATTTTTTAAAAGAACCTGTCAATTCTCTATTTCTCAGAGATCTAAAGCAAGACTTATTTGTAACAATTTTTTCTTCTTGTGATGCAATCAAAATGAGTGGAAAGCGAATTGGAACTATTTTTTCATCGATAATTGATTGCCTAATCGCTTTATCATTTGAAACGCCATTGGGGCCGTGTTCGAACCGATCAAACTTTCTCCATTCGTTTGTTATACTATCCCATATTTTTTCTGTTCCGTTTTTTCTTATTAGTTGAGCATCAATTAATTCTTGTACATTATCTTTTTCATCTATCCAAGTACTTGCCTCTTTGTAAAATTGTTTTTTAGCAAAATTTCTGTCTTGGGCAAAGCTATTTTTTTTAAGTATTGGATTTTTTGCGCATACTATTTTGACTAAAAATTGTTGATCTTTGAGAGCAGGTTTGTTGGGGTATAGTTGAGCGCCAGTTTTTTTAACAGTAGTCAGGGTAGAGCCATCGTTGAGATTAAATGTATGTTTTAATGGAATAACTTTTTTAAACGTAATGACTGAAGGATTGTTTAAATTTTCTATTATTTTAAATGTCATCACTGGATCTTTAATTGTTGTAGGCAAATTGAGAGCAGTATGAACTGATTTGGTAGCGTATTTGATTGAGGTGTCATAATATGGAGATAATTGGCATTCGAGAATCATGGCATGGTATGTAACGACTGTTATATTTTCTGACTCTTTTAGTTGTAGTTGCGGATGATTATTTGGTTTTTCCATGGCAGCGATAGAGTTGTAGGTAATCATGATGAATATAATGAAGCCGTTTTTTGTGAATGGATTCATACAGTTCCTGAATGATTATTTTTTTCTTTTGAACCTAACATATTTGTTTGGGTGATGCTACCTATGGTTTTATTTGAATGAGTTATTTGGTTTATGTTTGTTGTACTTCAAGAAGTTCATATGCTATCTGTAATCGTAGAAAAAATCCTTCTGATAGTCCAAAAAATTTGCATAATCGTAGGTCGGTATCTGCAGTAATGCTGCGTTCTCCTCGGACGATCGTGTGAATTCTATCTGCAGGGACTCCGATGGCTTTGGCCAAAGCGTTTTGACTCATATTGAGTTCATCAAGAAATTCAAATTTTAGCATTTCTCCGGCATGAGGATTATGTATTTTTTTCATCATTTACATCAATTGTTAGAGACTAGCGGTTTCCTGCTGCCATATGGCGTGCACGGATACTTGCTTCTGCTTTTTCTTTTGTATTTGAATGCGCAATGACTTTCCATTTTCCATTTTCATGTTTTAAAATGGGCCAACCTTTAGTTTTTGTTTGTTTACCGACTTTATATGGCATGATGCTCTCCAATAAGGGTACATTTATCACAAATACATGGTAATTAAAGCGTTCGTTTAAATTCAAGTGATTTAACTCATGAATTTTCTTTCAAAAAATACCGGCCTTTTTAGGGCCGGTTATTTGATTACTTAACTATTGTTACTGATGATGGTTGGAGTTGTAACGCAGCAGCAATGAATGGTATAATATCTGCTGGAAAAATTTGTTGATCACATTGATAATTCTTTAAAAACCAAAGTATGAATGGAATTCTTGGCTTTATCACGTCTTTAAATTGAGCCTTAATCAACGCTTCTTCATTTGGGCAACCATTTGGTCCATGTGTCCATATTGTTTGATTATTTACTTCTTTTTCAACTAAAATTTCGGCTGTTGAAAAATCTTCTTTTCTATCAATAGAAAATACTCGATCATCTGATTGATATTCGTATACTCTGAGAGTCCATGGTGCAAGTGTGTATAGTGGAAGTATTGCAATTTTAAGTTGAGTAAAAAAACTATCACCATATAAATTTGGGTTTTCCATACAACGGACCATGATGTTGCGACTATGTTCATTTTTATCTAGCTTCACTTTTAGGCTTAGTAGAGGCTCTTTTGTGTGATAGGTAAAGAGATATTTAGCTGCTATGAGAGTGTCGTATTTGTCCCATGTTTTGAGATTAGTGATTATGCATAAAACAAGTGGGTCTTTAGGTTTTGAAGGTAAATTTTTAGGAACTTTCCGATGAAAGTGCCATCCGGTAGTGCAATACATTGCCATGTTTGATTTATGACAAATCATTAAAGTGTGTTCTGCTTCTTTTTCCATGGCAGTGATTGCATTGCAGGCAATCATCATGAATATCATAAAACTGTTTTTTACAAATAAATTCATGAGTTTTTCTTTCAAAAAATACCGGCCTTTTTGGGGCCGGTTATTTGATATGATCATACTATTGAGTAATCATCGCATTTATTGATTTTATCAAAGCTTCTTCATTACAACAGCCATTTGGTCCATGGCCATATATGTTTTCTTGAGTTATAGTTTTTCCTGGGTGTGAGAGTGTTGGGTTTATCATGAGCATTACGTCTGGATTTTGTTCTTTATCAATATTATGAATTATTTCATCCTCTGCACGGACTATTATTCTTTTAAGTTTGAATAGTTTAGCTTTTTTAAAATCATCAAAATTCCAGATAGTTAGTTCTTGAGGATCTTCTTTGTGTGTATTGTATGCATAGCAGACAAATTTTTCAGGTGTTTCATAGAATGGAGTCATGACATTTCTGAATTGCTCAAGGAAATCATTGCCCTGTAATTTTGGGTTTTGTGTGCAGCGTGCTGTAATTTTAAAATGATGATTATTGTTATTGGTGTGGTGTATTTCTATTAAAGGCTCTTTTGTCTCAGGTTTGAAAAGATATTTTGCTGCTATGTATGTACGAAATGGTTTGTTTGTTTCAATGTTTGTAATAGTGCATTGAATAACTGGATCTTTAATATCAGAAGGTAAGTTGCTGGGGGTGCGTGTAGCATGGAATTGTGGCATTGCGTATGCTACATGTTTTATGTGTTGAGAAATCATTAAGGTGTGCGTTGCTTCTTGTTTCATACCCATAATTGTACCGCTGCCTATGATGAGTGAGAAAATAAGGATATTGAGAAGTTCTGGGAGATTAGTCATGTGGTCCTTTTGTAGGTTAATGATAATGATTGGGATTATGGTAACAGCATGTTCATTTAATGCAAGGGATTTGTTATACTTGTTGGTATGAAAAATAATACCGTTTTGCAGATTAATAACATTTCTGTCTCAGTAAATGATAAACCCGTACTTTATGATATTAACTTGAATGTTGATTCTGGCGCTATTCATGCCATCATGGGGCCCAATGGGTCTGGCAAGAGTAGCTTAGCACACGCTTTAATGGGGTACCCGAGTTATACAATAACGTCAGGAAGCATCCTGTTAAACGATTCTGATCTGTCAATAGCGCACGTTCACGAACGTGCAAAGTCTGGATTATTTCTCTCTTTTCAACATCCGTGTGAAATCCCTGGAGTATCTGTTGCTTCCTTTCTGAAGGAAGCGTTTATGGCAGTTACAGGAAAGCATATTTCAGTTGCTGATTTTCAACACCTATTACTACAATATTGTGAAAAACTATTAATTGCTCCTGCGTTTATCAGCAGAGGCCTTAATGATGGTTTTTCTGGTGGTGAAAAAAAGAAATTAGAGTTGTTACAGTTGCTAGTTTTGCAACCAAAAGTGGCAATTCTTGATGAGATAGATTCTGGCCTTGATATTGATGCCCTTAAAATTGTTGCAGCTGGTATTGCATTAGCGCGTCAAGAAAACCCAGCAATGAGTATTATTTTGATCACTCATTATCAAAGAATTTTAGATTATATTACTCCTGATTATGTACACGTTATATGCGATGGACGGATTGTTGCATCGGGCGACGCGCATGTTGCACAAGAATTAGAACAAAAGGGATATGATGGATTCAAACAAATTAATCCCTAATTATGTTTTTAAAAGTCCAAAGGGCTTGAATAAAGATATAGTCACAGAAATTTCGCGCAAAAAGAATGAACCAGCGTGGATGTTGGAATTCCGTCTTAAAGCATTAGAAATTTTTGAAAGCAAACCACTGCCAGAGTGGGGTGCAGATTTGTCTGATCTTGATCCAGAAGATATCTATTATTATATCAAGCCGATAGAAGAGCAGCATACTGAATGGTCTGATGTTCCTGACAAAATAAAACGCACGTTTGAAAAACTGGGCATTCCGCAAGCAGAACAAAAGTTTTTGGCGGGTGTTGGTGCGCAATTTGAATCAGAAGTTATTTACAAAAATTTGAAAAAAAAATGGGCGCAACAAGGTGTTATTTTTACTGATATGAGCACTGCGCTGCGTGATCATGAAGAGATTGTTAAAAAATATTTTTCTACCATAATTCCTGCGCATGATAACAAATTTGCTGCACTCAATTCTGCTGTATGGAGCGGTGGCAGTTTTGTATATGTGCCAGCTGGTGTACGTATTGATATGCCATTGCAAGCATATTTCCGTATTGATTCATCGCAAATGGGGCAGTTTGAGCGTACGCTGATTATAGCAGAACCGGGCAGTTTTGTGGAATATGTTGAAGGGTGCAGCGCGCCAATTTATAAAAAAAATTCTTTGCATAGCGCTGTTGTTGAACTTATTGCATTGCCTGGTGCACATATCAGATACACCACCATTCAAAATTGGTCACAAAATGTATACAACTTGGTGACCAAGCGTGCAATTGCATACAAAGATGCACGCGTTGAATGGGTTGATGGCAATTTTGGCAGCAAAGTTACGATGAAATATCCATGTATTGTTTTGGCTGAACCCGGTGCAAAAGGCTCCATTATTTCTCTTGCGGTAGCAGGTAAAGATCAGCATCAAGATTCTGGTGGTAAAATTATTCATTTGGCGCCGCATACAACTTCAAGCATTATTGCTAAATCATTGAGTAAAGAGGGTGGGCGATCAAGTTATCGTGGATTACTGAAAGTTATAAGATCGGCACATCACGTAAAATCAAAAGTGCAATGCGATGCGCTTATTTTTGATGATATATCTCGCACTGATACATATCCAACCATTGATATTCGTGAAGATCAGGTTGATATTGGGCATGAAGCTTCGGTAAGTAAAATAAGTGACGAGCAGTTGTTTTATTTGCAATCGCGCGGGCTTAATGAACAATCTGCACGAGCATTAATTGTGAATGGATTTATTGATGCGTTTGTGCAACTGTTGCCCATGGAATATGCGGTGGAAATTAATCGATTGATTGCAATGGAAATGGAAAATTCAATTGGTTAGTAATATGCAAGAATATACTGTTGGTGAAAACCAGCATAAAAATTACTTTTTTTTAATTGAAACTGCAGGGAATCAGTATATTCGTTTGCATGTTGAACGTAATGCAAATCTTGTGGTAGAAATATTGATTGCATCCACAGCACATGTGCATCTTGAGTGCATATTATTAGGTGCTGGAGCGCACGTTTCTATTTCTGGTGCATATATTCTTGATGCAGCGCACAAAGTGCAGATTACAACGGTGCAGCATCATCGCGCTGCGCACACTTCTAGTACTTTGATTATGAAAGGATTACTGCGCGACAGCGCACAAGCTCAGTATCATGGAACGGTGCGTATTGAAAAAGATGCGCAGGGCTCTTGTGCATCACAAGAAAATAAAAATATATTGTTGAGTAATCAGGCGCGTGCTGTATCGGTTCCAAATCTAGAAGTGTTGACGCATGATGTGCAATGTGCACATGGCAGTGCGGTTGGCAGATTTGACGCAGAGCAGATGTTTTATGCGGCATCGCGTGGTATTGATGAAACAACTGCGCAACGTCTTTTGAGTCATGCTTTTGTAGCAAATTTGTTTACGGATGAGATGTTAAAAAATAAAGTGATTGAGTTGTTATGAACACATTTAAAAAATTACGTGCTGATTTTCCCATTCTCCAACAAAAAGTGAATGGCTATCCTCTTATTGCATGTGATAATGCTTCTACATCGCACAAGCCGCAATCAGTGATTGATGCAATGGTGCAATTCTACACAACAACAAATGCCAATATTTATCGTGGTATTCATCTTTTTGCAGAACAGGCTACACAACAGTATGAAAATGCGCGTAAAAAAGTGGCCAATTTTATTGGTGCAGATTCAGAAGAAGTTATTTTTACGCGCGGATGCACATCAAGTATTAACTTTGTTGCAGCAACATGGGCTGATCAAAATATTCAAGCGGGTGATGAAATTGTTGTAACAGAACTTGAACATCATGCAAATTTAATTCCCTGGCAACGTCTTGCGCAAAAAAAGAGTGCAGTTCTCAAGTTTATTCCTATTTTTCCTGATGGATCAGTTGATCTTTCTTGTCTTGATTCTATTATTACACACAAAACAAAGCTTGTTTCTGTGATTCATGTCTCCAATGCTGTTGGTACACATGTTGATGTTGCAACAATCATTAGACGCGCTCATGCTGTTGGCGCTCGCGTATTAATTGATGCTGCGCAATCAGCACCACATCAAAAAATTAATGTTCATGAACTTGATTGTGATTTTTTGGTATTTTCAGGGCACAAACTATTAGGTCCAACGGGCATTGGTGTTTTGTATATTAAAAAAGAGTTGCACGATGAAGTTCCTCCGTATGAAGTTGGTGGCGGCATGGTTGCAAATGTTGATTGCACACATGCAACATGGGCAGCAGCGCCACAAAAATTTGAAGCTGGAACTCCGCCAATAGCGCAAGCAATTGGGTTAGGTGCAGCAGTTGATTATCTGCAAGTACATATCAAATTTGATGAGCTTATTGCGTATGAAGCGCAACTGTGTACTCGTTTGATTGATGGTCTTTCAGAAATTGCGGGTGTTAGAATTTTAGGGCCTATATCAGAACTCAAAGAAAAAGGGCACGTGGTGAGTTTTCTTGTTGAGGGTTACCACAGCCATGATGTGGCAGCATTTTTAGATTCTCGTGGCATCTCTGTTCGCGCTGGACACCACTGCGCACAACCCTTTGCCAAGAAGTTGGGGTATGATGCTTCCGTGCGTGTCAGTTTTTATTTTTATAACACTCTCGAAGAAGTTGACGCTATCATTGTGGCGATGCGGGAATTGGTTTCATCTAATCCTGCAATTTTGTAAGAAATATATTATTATTTTACTCGTGTAGATGTAATATATTTTTTTTGTGCTTTATAGGGAGTGCTTGCATGCAACAAAATAAATTATTCTTTTTTCTACTTTTCTTCTTTTTTCACATCTCATGTATGGTTGAGTTTCAATTAATTCCCGTTGAAGCTATGGCTACTCTTATGAGCCATTTGGATTACAAATCAAATGTGCAATTAACACGAGTGTGTAAAATATTGCATAATTCTTATAAGCAAAAAAATGAGATTTTATTCACTGATCATTATTTACATCCAACTGATTACATGAATGCAATGATTCATTTTTCTCGCAGAAATGACATAAAAAAGGTGAAGCTTTTGATTCGGCATGAGGGAGAGGTTAATAACAATAATAGACTAGATATAGTCTGTTTTTTTTGGCCTAATAAAGCAACAATATATGAAGATGCTATTGATGTGTATAAAAGAGGATATAATAAAGACAGCATTTTAGATGTTAGAAAGTTAATAAAAGAACCACCAGTTCTTGAGTTAGTCCTTAAGCAAGGGTATCGGAATTTTAATTATTGTGATGAAGAAGGTGATACTCCTTTACATCGCGTTGTTGATGTTGGCGATATTGATGCTTGTACAATTTTATTATCACTCGGTGATTTGGTTGATCCTAATATTCAAAATCAAAAAGGTAATACCCCACTTCATTATGCTACTGTACCCTGTTTTCTTGTGCCTCATAGATATAAGATAGTAAGGCTTTTACTTGATGATGCACGAGTTGATCCCAATCTTAAAAATAATGATGGTTATGCGCCGTTACATGTAGTTGTGGATCTTTTTTCTTATGTAAATAACCAGGGATCTGAAGCATTAACCTGGTTGCTTGCTGATTCACGAGTTGACCCTAATATTCAAAGTAACGAAGGTGATACGCTCTTACATATTGTGGCTAATTGTATATGTGTTACAAGCGCTGACAATAGAATCAAAATGTTAAACCATGTATTATCTGATCCGCGGGTTAAGCCTAACATTCAAAATAATCATGGGAATACGCCTTTATATTCTTCGGTTATATTGAGTAATGTGCAAGTGTTCAAATGCTTACTTGCTGATCTACGAGTTGATTGTAATAGTAAAAATAACAGAGGTAACACAGTGTATGATATTGCATTCAACCCAGAGATTAGGCAACTTTTAGCTCCACGTGTGTCTTTTTTTAATAAAAATAAAAAGGCTATGATGAGATTGGCGCCTCAAATCATAATAATTGGATCATTGATAGGGATTGCTGTTGATGAAGTTTTTTTTGCTGGGCGCACTTTTGGAGTATGTGATAAGATTGCAAATATGTTGGGACATTAAATTCTAACCCCACATTTTTTTAATTTGTTTGCAAGATGCGAGGGTTTATCACACACAATTGCTTGCATCCCCATTGTTTTTGCAGTTGCAGCAGCTTCTTCTTGATCTTCAATAACAATGCAGTTGGCAGGATTAAGATTATGAGTTTCCATGAGATGTGTTAAAATAGCTTCACCTGGTTTTATTTTTTTGATATGTGATGAAATAACAATGCCATCAAATTGACTTATAAGTTCAGGAAATTTTTGTTGTGATGTTGCGTATAGCTCTTCTGGTGCATTAGCACAACAATACACAGGGTGTCCGGCATCTTTTAATTTTTGAATCAGTTGTGTAGTTGATTTTACAGGTTCAATCATAACCGTAACAGTTTGTGGATCAAGCACAAGATCCATAATATCTTTCATCAGTTCTTTCTCTTTAACGCTACTGAAAAATTTTTGTTCATCAAGCATTTGCATACCTTGAGCAATTTCTTCTCGTGCTTGCGCGCATGTTTTTTTACCTTCTTGCAGTTCAACAAGGCAGCGGGGCATAGTGCGTTTTTGCAGTGTAAGAACAACGTGTGGTTTGTGCAGTTCATGTTTGCTCATTTCATCAAGCATATCAAGACAGCGATGACCTGGGTTTTTCCAATGAGTTATGGCATAGCTTGCTAAAGTTCCATAACCTATTTTTTTTGCAAAACCTATCTGGTTTTCTTTAATAACAACATTAGTCAGATCAAAAATAATAACATGTTTTGGAGATGTGCTAGGGTTACTTGTTTTTTTTGCAGACATTGATTGTGTTAAGATGAGTAGAAATGAAATGTTTATACATTGAAATATTTTCATGTCTTCCCCTTTAATTTTAAAGTATGTTCTGAGCGTAAATAATTTTGTTTTCTCTATGCAAGTGATTACTGAAATGTTTGCGAATTAGTAACTATTTTGTACAATAAAGTATTATATTAGTTAATCATGCAGATAGAAATTTTATAGCAGTAGCGTTATAGGGAATTTTTTATGAATATAATACGTAATATTCGTTTTTTTATTTTGATAACTTTGTGCTTGAATTCCCTGAATGCATTAGCCAATGAATATAGACCACGTCCTTATTCTGTTCCACAGTATAATAAAGCTCATAGTAGAGCTTTTTTTGCGTTTTCACCATTACTGTTTATTGGAAAATTTGCAGACGGGCTTTCTCATAATGTAGGAAAAATTTTTGAAAATATTGATCTTTCTTCTGGGGCACATATCATTCAAGAACATAGAGTAATGTTGAGTGCTGCAGGGGCTGTAATTGTATTATCTTTTTTAGTTAAGCAACTACAGAAATCAGAGATGTGTGGAACATGGTTGGGTGAAAAATATACGGAAATAAGTACATCAGTTAGTGATTGTGCAAAGCCTCATATTAAAAAAATATGTCCAAAACCTGTTCGGTATTCTATAAAACTATTAATGCAATTTTTTTGTAATGTGATTAAAAGATATATCGCGATGAACCAAGGAACTATTGTGTATTCTGCAACAGCTCCTGTTGCGGGAAAGTTGCTTGACAATGTAATTGGTTGTCCCATTCCCTTGTTAAGTTGGACATCAGTTGGATGGATAACAAGTGGAGTTGTGATTACTAAAGCGTATTTTGATTCAAGTTTTGAGAAAGTTAATGAAAGATTTGATGGTATTGAAACTGAAATGAAACAAGTTAGTGAAAAGAACATAGCACAACACACTGCTACTCAAGAAAAAATAGGAGTAGTGCAAACCACAATTAATACAATGGGACAAAGTATTACTCAGTTATTTAATAAAATACAGAATTTAAAGACAGGCGTTGGACAAGTTAAAGAGCAAGTAGGTAGTGTGCTGAAAGAGTTAGTGGGAATAAAAGACCAAGTAAATTTATTACATGACAAGATTGATACGCAAGATAAAAAGACTGTTGAGCAATATGAAAAATTAACAAAACGAATGGAAACGTTAGAAAAACTTCTATATCAAAAAGCAGAACGTGATGAAACTTTGAGGTTAGAATTGCAAGGATTTAAAGAGACTTATCAAAAAGATCACGTAGCTTTACGGAAAGATTTGAGTGAAACTTCTACTCATATAAGTCGGCAAATTACTGGTGTTCAAAAAGAAGTTCAAGAAGGATTTTCTTCACAGTCTAAGTTGTTGTGTCAACCAGGTGGTGACCATAGTAAAGATGTGCATATACACATGTTGCAGTTGCAATTAGATCAGAGATCTGCAAACAACAGTTAATTCTTTTTCAATAATCGTGTATTGTATGTATTATTTTTACATTGAAAAAAGATTATGAGGAGGTTGTATGAATGGTAGTATAAAAAAAGCATTATTGATCTGCTTTGTGATAGGAATAATAGTCGGACTTGTGTGGTATTTTGGTTTGCATGAATATTTTTCACTTGCATCATTACAAAGTAACAGAGTTTATTTGGAAGAGGCAGTAAAAACGAATTACGTTCAAGCAGTTCTTATTTTTATGGCTATTTATGCAGCCGTTATCTCTCTTGGTATGCCAGGAGTGCCACCTTTGACTATGTTGGGTGGTTTTTTATTTGGGTTCTTACCATGTATTGTTTTTGCCAGTATTAGTTCAACAGTGGGAACAACAATATCTTTTCTGGTGATTCGTTATGTGCTGGGGAATTTGATCAGAGGGAAATACGCACAAAAGCTTGATCGGTTTAATGAAAAAATAGCGTCGCATGGAACCGCGAGTTATTTATTAACGATGCAATTAATGGGGGTTATCCCTTATTTTGTTATCAACGTTTTGGCTGCACTAACCAATGTTTCTATAACAACATTCATGTGGACAACATGTGTTGGATCGTTGCCTATTTTGGGTATTTACGCTTTTGCTGGAGGGCAGTTGTATTCAGTTGAATCAGTTAAAGATATTTTTTCACCATCAATTATAGCTTTGTTAGTTGTACTGATATTGGTTTCATTGATGCCGCTATTATTGAGATTTTCTCGTCGAGTAACTGATTTAGAATGAGCTAGTCTAATATTTGCAATAAGTTTTTTAAAGCATGATTCATGCATAACAGCGTTGATGCCCAACTGTTGAGCTGCTGCTATGTTTTCTTTTTGATCATCAATAAACCAACAATCTTGTGGATCTAATTTGTATTGAGTTAATAAAGCTTCATATATTGTGTTGTGTGGTTTATTCGCTTTGATATGACCGGAGATGATAATTCCATCAAAAAGATCAAATAATTGCGGATGTTTTTTTTGAAGTAATACAAAAGATTCGGCATCCCAGTTGGAAAGGGCATATACTTTATGTCCTTCTTTTTTACATTTTTTTATAAAAGCAATTCCCGCAGCCGATATTTTACGAGAATTAATAAAATGTTCGGGAGTAAAAATCATCAGCAACAGATTTTCAACAAGACGTTGTTCGGCTGAACACTTAAACCATTCTGGATGTGCAGTAATGCTATTATCTATCAGTGTTCGGATTTCTGAACTTGTCATAATGCCTTGGAGCCATGCGCACATAAGGAGGGGTAACTGATCACCTTTTTCATCATAGGTAAGATGAATATTTGTATTGTTGAGATTATGCGTTTGGGCTATAGCGTTGAGCGTTGCAAAGAGGGCTTTTTTGATATGATAATCAAGATTTAAAGGATTTATTCTGTGTCTGACGCTATAGGTGGCAAGGTTCATCATTCCTAAATGCTGAAACGATACACGTTTATCTGTTTCAATAAGCACTCCGCCAAGATCAAAAATAAAGATCTTTGCTGACGTAGATGAGTAGCAAAGGGTCAAATACATAAAGAGTTGGTATAAAGATTGGCGAATGTTCATTGGTTTTCCCTTTAAAAAAGCTTCTTTTTACTCTTTTAGTATACCACAAATTAATACAGGTAGTAAAGATGGGTTGTGGTAAATAATAAAAACGTCCGATTGTGGTGAACAACCGGACGTTTTTATGTTCAAAAAGTTGGTTGAGTTATTTTGATGATGCGTTTATCCATTCAATCTGTGTATACCATCCATAACCGCCAAAGCGTGGGTAGATCATAATAATGGCATCTGCATCAGGGTGGTAGATTTGTTCTTGTTTAATTTGATTATATGTGTTTGAAATGTCGTAATAGCTACCACCAATAGTACTTATAGAAAGAAAGTGTTGTGACGGGTTTATTATATTATATGCTGATGCTTGACGAGCAATTTCCATACTAGCTCCATTGCCAAGAATTGTTGGTTTTAAATGGTGGGCATTCTGAGCAGGCGCTTCTACGTATTGTATTTTTTGTCCATAATTATTTTGTATGAATACTCTTGCCAAGACTGAAGATGTGCTGATCCAGCTGAGTACAATCGTCCCTAAAAGATTGATATATAATTTTTTCATCAGATTTCCTTTTTTTTATAATGACAACTATTTCTTATAAAGCTTCTCCGCGGGATTTATAGTTAGTTAAACTATTATGGCATCTTGTGATGCTTCTTTTGATGTCATCTATTGCGGGAGCAAGGTCAGGGCTCACGAACCCTTTCTTTTTGAGCATTCTTTTATCTATTCGATATACAGGTGCCATGAGATTACGTTTTAATTCATCGCAAAGATTAATTTTTCCTAATTTTTTTGCTTGAGCATAATTGGCAGAGCAAACTTCTGCTGCTTTTTTTGCATAATCCGCTCCTAAAGCCCCTCTTTTTATGGCTTCTAGTCGCTGATCTGCACTGTTTAAATCCATAAGATTTTCTTCTTGTTCATAATTGATCATATAAGAAGGAGCTTGGATGGGTTCAGGTATATTTGGATTTATTTTTGGCGCTCCTACAAGAGTAGGGAAATCTGAAGGTTCAAATGGTTTAATTTTACCTTTTGTCTCCCATCTGAGAGATATATTCCAGTTGCTCATATAGCCGCTTGGTTCTATAGCTATTACAGCATCATCGTTTACATGTCGAGCTTGTTGATTTCTGATATCAATAAGATAGGGATTAAGATTAAGAGGGGAACCATAGTTTAGATAACCTATGGTGCGTATAGAAAGCATTGCTATGTAATTTACATCCCCAAGATTGACTCGTACATTATTACCAAGATTGTATCCTTCTGGTTGTTGCGAGGAAATTACATAGTTAAGCATTGCACCATAATTATTTTCTAAGTAGACATTTATTCCTGAGTAGATTGCATGCGATAAGAAGCTTATTCCAAGGATAAAGCTTACTTTATATACATAGAGATTTGTTTTTTTCATGGGACCCCCTTTTTATAATTAAATCATTTCTAGCATAATCATGGCAGATGGAGAATACAAATTGCAATATATTGAAGATGTTAATTTTTGAATGCTTTGGTATACTGAAAACAGATATTTTAGCTTTATTGGAAGTAATCTATGCTTAATTTTTACCAAGAAATTTTAATGGATCATTATCGTAATCCCCGTAACAGTGGGGTTATTGGGGGTGCTGATTTTAGCGCAGAACAGCGCAACAGTTCTTGCGGTGACGAGGTGCTGTGTACAGGCATAGTTACAAATAACATGCTTGGCTGTGTGCTTTTTAAAGGTAAAGGATGCGTGATTAGCCAAGCAACGGCGTCATTGCTATCTGAATATGTTCAAAATAAGTCTTTGGATGCTATTTCAGATCTTGATAAGGATGACATTATTGCTATGATTGGAATGCCGTTAGGCCCTGTGAGGTTGCAATGTGGTTTATTGCCGCTTATAGCATTACAAAATGGAATACGCGATTATGTTAGATCGTCTCAAGCTTCTTGTAGAACTTAATAATCTTGCCGATAAACTTTTTGTTGATACAACTCCTTTTTATCATCTTGCCCAAGATATTTGGCACTCTATTACCCAAGATTCAACATTTTTGTATAAAGTCAGACAGGTAGATAATGCGCCATGGCCCGTGCCATTATGGACTGGTAATATTGGTGATATCATTCCCGTGGAGCGGATTACGTATCCTCATGTGGTACTCTCTGTGGATGGGTCTCAAATTTATCCCGATAGGCATAATGTCTTATCGTGCTGTTTAATTAATACTGGATCAGTAGTATTACCCTATAATGGCGAACATAGACGCGTACAGCTATCTTCAGAACCAACAGTATTTGCGGGTGTAGATGAAAGTGGCCACGCATTCACCACCGATGGCGTCAATTGTAAGCGGCAAGAGCTTGAGTTACGTGCAGGGCTTGATCTAAGTAAAAAGATACAACAAGAATATAGCGACGTTCCATCAATTTTATTTTTTGATGGCTCTTTAATTTTTTGGCATTTATCATCAAAAGAAATTGATGTGAGATATCATTTTCTGAACGCATATCTAGCATTGCTTGATGAACTGCACCATGAAAAAACTGTTGTGTGTTGGTATATCAGTATGCCAAAAAGTAAAGAGTTAATGAGTTTGGTTCGTCTTTATTTGTGTAATTTTGATGTTGAAAAAAAAGAGTTGTATGAATCGGTGGAAAGTGTGATTGATAGCGGAATTATGTATAGTGCTTTGGAGCCTTATACCCGTTCAATTGTTTTCAGTAATCATAGTAGTATTAGCACATATTATCCACAACATTTACGACCATTTTTCTTTTATCTGCATACGGGTAATGAAATTGGTCGTGTAGAAATACCTGCATGGATTGCGCATGATGAAGAGATGGTAAATTTTGTTGCGCAGATAGTTATTGATCAATGTATTAAAGGTGGTGGTTACCCGGTGGCTTTGGCTGAGGCGCATGAGCAAGCTGTTGTTAAAGGACCTGATCGTGAATTTTTTTATCACTTCTTGCAAAAAATGGGCATGGAGCGAAACCATACCCAATCTATTTCTCGTAAAAGTTTAAAAAAGCGTGGTATTGGAATTTAAAGTTCTATTTTATCAGTTGTTTTAGCTATTGCTTGTTCAATGATATCAATAACTTCCTGATCACCTGTGGCTTGAGCTGCTTTTAATGGCGTATCACCATTATCATTTGCAATTATTGGATTTGCTTTATGTTCAAGCAATGTTTGTATCACCGCAATATCTTGATCTCTATTCTCTATGTCTTCAGGGAAATAGTTTTGTATTGCTCGCAGAAGCGCTGTGTTGCCGCTTGCATCTTGTTGATTAATATTCAGACCAGGTTGTTTTGTAAGGAATGTAATGGTTTCAGCATTATGAGCATACATGAGTGGCGTTTTGCCGTTAAAACCAGTTTGGTTGATATTAGCGCCATTTTTTAAAAGATATTGCATTAAGAATGTATTATCACTTTTTATTGCGTACATTAATGGTGAGGAATATTCTTCAGAATCTTTATTCCAACGATAGGTAAAATCAAGATCGACTTTATAAAGTTTATCGTCAAGCTTAAAACCTTTAAGCAACTTGTCTAATTTTGGAAGTACACCACCCATTTCTTGTATCTCGTCTACATTTTTCATTATTGTAGCCAGAGCAAGTTGTATTTTAAATTGGTGTTTGGATGCTTTAGTTTGGAAAGCTTTTGCTGCTGTTGTATCAGCAACATCAAATTTCTTTGCACGATTTTTGATAAGTTCAAGATCAATTTCAGGATCATTAATTAAGTTATTGAGGAGAGTGTTTGTTCGCGCAAGAGAATTGATAGTTTGCGCTGATTCTTTGAGTGTTGTGTCCGCGCAGCTTTTGGCAAACAGTTGAATAATCGTTGTTTGCACTTCTATTGGCAGTTCAGAAAAGCCTGTGCCGGGCATTATTGTGGCTGTTAATAACTGTTTTAATCCTGAATAGCCATTGAACAGTGTTGATTTCGCATAGCTAAGCCATCCGTTGTTGTTATTTTCGGATGAATAACTGTTAAAAATAAGAGTGATGAGTACAAGCGGTAAAATATTTATTCTTTTTGACAATTTCATTACTTTCTCCTTTTTAATACTTAGTATTAATCTTAGTTTATAAAATTTTCAGCTTGAAAATCAACCCTTTAACCCATCTTTCGCATAAAGCTTCGGAGTACACGGTCGCTGGACACGGCAGGGCGAACGGGGGAAGCGCAAAAAAAAAGAGGCCGATTAAGGCCTCTTTGAATTCACATAACTTGTGTGCATTAACCCAAGAATTTTTTGAAAAAGCTTGTAATAAAGCCTTCATTGCTGGCTTGTGTGCCTACAATATCAGAGTATTCTTGGAGTTTCTTTTTAGCATCAGCTGATATTTTGGTTGGAATATAGCATTGGGTAATGATTACAAGGTTACCACGGGTTTTGCCTCGTAGCTTATAGAAACCTTCACCTGAGATGACTATTTTCTCTCCAACAGGGCAGCCTTTTGGAATTTTGATCGTGTGTTTTGTATCATCGATGCTTTCAATATCCACTTGGCAACCAAGGGTCAGTTGTGGGTAGGTCAGCATGACATGGCAAATCAGATCGTCTTGATCACGTTTAAAGACTTTGTCTTCTTTAATACGGATCTGTAAGAAAAGATCGCCAGCAGGTCCACCATAAAGGCCGGCATCTGCTTTTTCACTCACGCGCAGTTCTGCATTATTGAAAATACCTCGAGGGATATTAACAGTAAATTTATCATACCGTTGAACGCGTGATTGACCGTTACATCCTGTACATGGTGTGGGAATAATAAAGCCTTGTCCATTACAGCTGCTGCACGCTTGCGCATACATGAAAAAGCCCTGTTTAAAGTGCATTTCACCAGAGCCGTTACACGAGGTACAGGTTTGGGCAGATGTTCCTGGTTTAGCACCCATTCCATTACAGGTTTCACAACTAAAGTAGTGATGGTATGCAATCTCTTTTTTGGTGCCAAGGAACGCATCTTTGAGAGTAATTTCTATTTCTTTGGTTAAAGATAAGCCAGCTTGCGGTTGTGGCCCTTTTTTGCGTCGGCTTTTTGCAGCCCCCCCATTAAACATAGAGCCAAAGATGTCGCCAAAATTTTCAAAAATGTCATCCATGTTCATATTGCCAGCATGACTGAATCCGCCATGCCCGCCACCCATGCCACTCGTTGCATGACCAAATTGATCATACTGAGTACGTTTAGAAGCGTCACCAAGCACTTCATAAGCTTCAGTAGCTTCTTTAAACTTATCTTCAGCTACTTTGTTGTCAGGGTTACGATCTGGATGGTATTTCATCGCCAGTTTACGGTAGGCGGTCTTAATTTCATCAGTTGAAGCTGATTTGCTGACGCCTAAAACATTATAGAAATCTGCTTTACTCATAATGGCCTCTTTTTGTTCGATTGGCTTTATTCTTCAGTTGGTGTTTCTTCGTTTTCTTCAGACTTCTTTTTAGCCTGAGAACGTAAGCCACCAAGCGTAGGCTTGCATAGCTCTTTTCTTTCTTCAAGAACGTCATATGCTTTTTGAATTTGTTTGAATTTTTCTTCAGCTTCTGCGCTGCCAGGGTTACGATCTGGATGGTATTTCATAGCTAATGCACGGTATGCAGCTTTAATTTCATCCATTGTAGCGAAAGAATCAACGCCAAGAATTTTATAATATTTCATAAAAATCCATATAGTTAAAGCCATCATTTTGTGGCTAAATTAATATTTTACCTTTCTATTATAACATAAAATTAGGCTTATGCTAAGGGGAAAGGGTGGATTTTTATGGGCGGGCACAGTTAAGGGCTAGGGACAGCTTTTCTTGTTGGGCACATTGTTTGAATGGTTTGGGCAGATTTTGCTCTTCAAGTGAAAAAGAACCTTTTTTTAATACAGGTTCAACATCATCAGGTACGGTTAAGACAAGATAGTATGTGGTTGTGGGAGCAAGGCTTTCTTTTTCATCAAAATTAAGAATAAGGGTTTGTTTGCATTTATTCCAGACGCCATCACATACCAAGTTTTCTTCGATGGGCAAAAAGAGATCTTTTTCAAAATTTTTTCTATAAAGTGATGCTATTAAATTATCAAGAGTTTCGCCATCCCAGTGGAGATTAATTGTTTCTATAAAAACAGGATCTTTGGAGCGTTTTTTAAAGGTAATGCTGCCGGCAAGAATCCATTTGCCACCAAATTGAGCTACTTTTTTACAGTCTTCTTCTAAACAACGCCATTTCGGTTTTAAAGTAATATTAAAAGTTTCTTCTGCGTGGCAGAATAATAGAGGCAATGTACTTAAGAAAATTGATAATATCCATTGTGCATAACGTTTCATATTCTCTCCAACTCGTTTTTTACTTAACCTTAGCACAGCTATAAGAAAATAGTGAACTGTTTTTTATTGGCGATACAATTTCCAGCGATTCTCTTCTGAAGCGCTAACCATGATAATATAGTTAATCGCAAATGGATCATGTGGCAGATATTCTGGAACTGGTGGGAATGATGTGCTCGCATCATTAAAAATGAAGAGTGTAAAATAGTCCAGTTCCCTGTTGCCCGATGTTTTTGAAATGCGGCACTGTTTTAATGTCCCATCTTTGTTGAGTGCAAGAAGTACCTGAACGGAATCAACGTCTCTTGCTGAAGGTGGAAAGCGATCATTATGAATATTAAATGAATTTTGTAAGCACCAGCTCAGTTTTTGTAGGTAACGTTCATATTTAATTTGTTCATCGCTTGGAGTGCCATTTTTTTTGCCCAGCATGTGTATTGCATGATTACCTTCATGTTTTACATGGTTGAGAAAGCCTTGCGAAAGTTGTGCAAGTGTTAGAGGGGGTTTAGGTCCTGATGGTTGCCTGTCCGCCGTAGCTTTAGCGAAGGAGGATTTTGGCTGCAATAATTTCTGTGGAATAACTTTTTTTGGAGCAGTAGGTTTAATTTCAGTGTTTTGTATTGTTGCTGCGGGTTTATCTTTGATAGTCTCTTTTTTTTCTTCTGGAATTATAGATTCTGTGATTTCTTTTTTTGCTGGAAGTTGTTCTTGTTTTTCTGAAGTATCTTTTATTGGCTCAGGATTGTCTTGTGTAGCTTCAGCAAGGTCGGGTCTGTCCGCTCCTTCGACAGAGCTCAGGATAGACTCCGCTTCAGCGGCGGAGGAGGATTCAAACTCATCTTGAAAGTAAACTGGTGTACCAAAATTGCCAGCGCGTGCTTTTGCTTCTACCCACTCATTATTTTGTTTGTTTTTTTTCTGTAATATTTCGTTTGCATCGGGAAGTGGCAATGCGGGATCGTGATGAGATTTTTGTAGTGTGATGTAGATTAAACTGCCACCGTGAAACAGTAATGATAAAAGGAATGCAAGTAAGATAATCTTTTTTGTGTGGTTGTTTGACTTCAATGAATTCCTTTTTTTTTGATTCCATTTTACGTCATTTAGCTACAAAAATAAAATAAGTTCTACTCTTTCATTAGAAATGCATTTTTTTGTTTTTTGACGATTGACCATTTTTGATGGACGGCATGCGTGCCGCCATTTTTATGTTGCAAGAATCTCATAATTTCATCAAGAAATGCTTGTGTCGCTGGAAATGGTACATCTTCAGTAATTAACCAATGCATAAGAATGCGCGTGCGCAGTGTTTCATCAAGTGCAAGTAACTGTGGGATGTTGATAATGTGTTGGTTATTTTCGATACGCGAAATTTCTGCAAATGTTGTGTGCGTCAAATTTTCTAAAAACTGTTCAGTTTCTTTAAGACGCTTTAGCGTAAAAATAAAATTGGTTGCAAATCTATCATCGCATGTGCGCAATGCAGGCAATACGTTCATGCGGATGCGGTTGCGTAAATAATCAGACGAATCATTGGTTGCATCAGTTGCGTATGGAATGTTGTGTTCATGGAGCCATGCAAGAATATCTGATTTGTTTGTTTCCAGCAATGGTCTGACATAATTACCATGTTGTGGTTTGATAGCAGTTAATCCTGTCAAACTTGAACCGCGAATTAAGCGAATAAAAAATGTTTCTTCTTGATCTTGTGCATGATGTGCAAGGGCAATTGTATCAGCATTGTATTCGCGTAAAACTTTTTCAAAGAAGTAACGGCGCATATTTCTGCCATACTCTTCTTGTGAGCCATTGTGTTTGAATGTTGCTGATAATTCAGATCTTTTTGCAGTTACAAAAGGGATGTTGAGTTTTTGTGCAAGGGCTTCACAATCTTTTTGTTCTTGAGCGGCCTCTATGCGCCATTCATGGTTAAGATGTGCGGCGATGAGTGTGAGATTATATTCTTGTTGCAGTGATGTGAGAAAATATAATAAAAAAACAGAGTCGGGCCCTCCGGAGAGCCCAACTATAATTACGTGGCCTGATTTAATCAGGTTGTTTTTTTTGATGTACTGTTGAATTTGTGTGAGAATATTCATTTGCTATACGCGCACGTTTTTTCTTGCGCTCGTCCTGAACTTGTTGAAGGATATCTTTGAGCGCTCTAAGATGCCCTTCGACAGGCTCAGGGTGAGCGCGCAGGATAATTTCAATAAAAACAAATTTGTGTTACACATCCAAGTTTTTGGCAAACTTACCAAAATCTTCGATATACTCTTTTCTACCTTGTACATCTTCACCCATAAGAGTGGAGAACCATTTATCAGCTTCCAATGTATCTTCAATGGTAACCTTGAGCAATGAACGTGTTTTACTATCCATTGCAGTTTCCCACAGTTGCTCAGGGTTCATTTCACCAAGACCTTTATAGCGTTGGATATTCATGAACGGTTTACTGATAGCTTTAATTGCATCCAGGAATTTTGTTGCGCCGATGCCATCAATTGCACGTTCTTTACCAGAGATAGCTAATGTCCAATGATTGTCTTGTACAAGAGCAAGTTTGCTTAAAATAAGAACAGCTTTTTTAACCTCTGAGGCTGCAAAAAAGTTAACAGGAATATCCCAATGCTTACTCATCATTCTAAATAAGATACGAGAGAAAAGATTTTTGTGTTCTGCTGTTTTTATTTCTTCACTTTCTTCTTCGGGTACTGTTTTGGCAACTTCAGCAGGTGTTTCAAAGCTGACGTTATATCCTGGGAAGAAATTTTTAAGATTACTTAATAATTGTTCAACGCCATTTTCTTTTTCCCATGGATTTTTATGCAGTGCCGCAATAAGTGCATTGCATTGGTCAAAGGAAACATTAAAGTCAGTGCTGAGTGCATTGAGCTTGGTTTCATATTCTTGAATATCTGCAAAAATGGTAGACAATGTATTAGTATCAACTTCTTTATTGTTTACCGTTAACACTGTTTGCTCTTTTGCCCAGTCAAAAAGGAATTGCATGAAGGCAGCATCATCTTTAAGGTATTGTTCTTTTTTACCAATTTTTGCTTTGTACAATGGTGGTTGTGCGATATACAAATAACCACTATCAATAAGTGGACGCATATATCTAAAGAAGAATGTTAAGAGCAATGTTCTAATATGCGAACCGTCAACGTCAGCATCGGTCATGAGAATAATTTTGTGATAACGTGTTTTATTAACATCAAAATCTTGGCCTACGCCATTACCAATTGCAGAGATAAGGGCTTTGATTTCATCATTAGAAAGTATTTTATCAAGACGCGCTTTTTCAACGTTTAAGATTTTACCTTTGAGTGGCAAAATTGCTTGGTTACTGCGGTCGCGGCCTTGTTTTGCCGAACCACCTGCAGAATCACCCTCAACAATGAATATTTCTGTCAGCGCTGGATCTTCAAGTGTACAATCTGCTAATTTACCTGGCAAAATCATGCCTTCAAGAACTGTTTTTCTGCGTGTTAAATCGCGTGCTTTACGAGCAGCTTCACGAGCGCTGCGTGCAATTTCTGCTTTTTGTACAACTTTTTTGGCAATGTTTGGATTTTCTTCAAAGAAAATATCAAGATATGCAAATACGCATGATTCAACAATACCTTTAACTTCATTGTTGCCTAATTTTGTTTTTGTTTGGCCTTCAAATTGTGGCTCTGGTACTTTGATACTCAAAACACACACAAGACCTTCACGCACGTCTTCACTTGAAAATGCATCAGCGCCTTTGAGTACGCCAAATTCTTGTGCTTTTTTATTGCATATTTTGGTTAATGCACCTTTAAGGCCAGAAACATGTGTTCCACCTTCAACAGTGTTAATATTGTTCACAAAAGAGAAAAGTTGCTCGCCATAACCATCGTTATATTGCATTGCAACTTCAACAACATATTTTCCATCATTTTTTTCCAGATAGATAACTTCAGGGAAGATAGATGTTTTATTTTTGTTGATATGTTCAACAAATGAAACAATACCACCATAGAAATGAAATTCATGATACTTGCCCGTGCGTTCATCAGTGATGAAAATACGCACATTTTTATTCAAGAATGCAAGTTCACGTAAACGGGATGATAATGTTTCAAAACTGAGATCAGTTGTTTCAGTGAAAATTTCAGCATCAGGTTTGAACTGAACTAATGTCCCGCGTTTTTCCGTTGTGCCAATAACTTTGAGAGGTCCTACTGGTTTGCCACGGCGAAATTCTTGAAAATAAATGTTACCATTTTGAAAGACGGTAACGCGTGTCCATTCAGACAAAGCGTTAACAACAGAAATACCAACACCATGTAATCCACCAGAAAATTGATATGTATCTTTATCAAATTTTCCACCAGCATGTAATTTGGTGAGAACAACTTCAACAGCAGAGACACCTTCGGTTGGATGGATATCGGTAGGAATACCACGACCATTATCTTCTACTGAACAGGATCCATCTTCATGAAGAATTACTTTGATGTCGTCGCAGTATCCTGCAAGCGCTTCATCGATAGAGTTATCAACAACTTCATATACTAAGTGATGTAATCCTTGAGGGCCCGTTGAGCCGATGTACATAGCGGGTCTTTTTCTGACCGCTTCAAGGCCTTCCATCACACGGATGGATTGGGCTGCATATTCTTTAACTGGTTTTGTCATAACGTTTAACTGACCTTTCTTTGGTCTGACTTGAAAATGGGTAATTTTATAGTCTAATTATAATCTAATATGATTTTTTCTCTTTTTATTTAGTATACACAAATAATAAAAAAAGTCGATTATTAAAGGATTTTGAGTTTCATTTTGTTTGTGCGGTTGAATGCTATGTGAACCAGAATAATATTTTTTTTCAAAGTTTTATATGGTTGATAATAATTTCTTTTTTTTGATGTGTTATAGAGCGTTTTTGCTGGACTGTTATCAATAGTTTCAACCGGTTCTTTATATTTAGCTCCTTGCTTTTTTATCAAACTGATATAAATTATAAAAGATGGTTGTGGTTAAAATAAACAACCTGAAATATTTTAATCTGTTGGATGGGGGTTCGTAAAGACTTGGAATCTATTTTTGGTAAAGAAAAAGATATTTTTTTCATGCAGGAAGCGCTTGCACAGGCAAAGCTTGCATACGAAATTGATGAAGTGCCAATCGGGGCTATTGTAGTAAATCCAGAAGGTGATATTATAGCTCGAGCATATAATGTTGTTGAGCGTGATTGTACTCAGCGATCCCATGCAGAAAGTTTAGCCATAGAGCAGGCGGGAAAAGCCTTGGGTGATTGGCGTTTAAGTGGGTGTTGGTTGTATGTAACACTTGAGCCATGCTCCATGTGTATGGGGCTAATCAGATTGAGTCGGCTTGCGGGTGTTGTATATGGGGCTTCATCCCCATTGTTTGGGTTTAGCCTTGACAATGCAGATGACCTTTGGGTATACAAAAGAGGTGTTATTTCAGTGGTTGAAGGCGTTGAATTGGATGATTCTGCCGATTTACTGAAAAATTTTTTTCATAAAAAAAGGAAAAAGAGTGGATGATAAACGTAATTTAAAACAAATTGAGGCAGATTTGCTGAAGCGTAAATTTGAGCTTGAGCAAAAACTAACAGAAATGTCTAAAGAGCAGTTCTCTGATGGGCAAGTGCAAGATCCAGGGGATCAAGCGCTTACCGCAACCATGGAGTCTTTGCGTATGTCATTACAGGATGCTGAAGTTGAAGAATTGCGTGGCATAACGCGTGCTTTGGAGCGGATAAAAGAGGGAGAATATGGTATTTGTTCCGATTGTGGCAACCCTATTTCTGAAAAGCGTTTGAACTCATTTCCTGGAACAATGCGCTGTTTGGCATGCCAGGAAAAGTTTGAAGAAAAGCCCGGTTTTTGAGTCGTATGATTGACAATTACGCTATATGATTTTATACTAATTAGCAAAATCGTTGTGTTTAGAAAATTTTTTCTCTTTAATTACCAGAAGGTTATAGTTCACTATGGCAAAAGAAATGACAAAGTCTGCTAATTCTCCAGTAGCTCATGGCGTTGGTCGTCGTAAAACTGCGGTAGCTCGTGTATGGTTACGCCGTGGTGATGGTCAAATCTCAGTTAATGGGCAAAACCACCTTAATTATTTTGATACAAAAATCGCGGCTGATGTTGCGGCAACTCCATTTAAAGTATGCCCAATTGGCGCGAATTTTAATGTTGAAGTTAACGTATTTGGCGGCGGTAAAGTAGCGCAGGCTAATGCGGTAAAATTGGGAATTGCACGCGCTTTTGTTGAATTTGATGCTAACGCAAAACCTCAATTAAAAAAACATGGCCTTATGACTGTTGATTCTCGTAAAAAAGAACGTAAAAAATACGGTCAAAAAGCTGCTCGTCGTAAATTCCAATTCGTAAAACGCTAGGTTTTACAAAAAACATTATTGTCTTGGCCAGTTCAGTCAAAAAAAAAGGGGACGCCTATGTGTACTGTAGTGGGGTATATTGGAAAATCTCTTTGTAGATCCTATATTTTTGAAGGGCTGGCCAGATTAGAATACCGCGGATATGATTCTGCGGGTTTTGCTTGTCTTGAACCTTCTTCTCAAAAAGTTCTTTATACAAAAGCCTCTGGTCAACTTTCTCAATTAGCAGAACGTCTGCAACAAAATCCTATAGATGGCTATTTAGGTATTGGCCACACTCGTTGGTCAACACATGGCGATTTTTCTGAGCGCAATGCTCATCCTCATTTTGACTGTTCCAAAACTATTTCCGTTGTACACAATGGTATTATCGAAAATTATGATGAACTGAAAAAGCAGTTGCTTGTAGCAGGCCATATTTTTGAATCTGACACAGATACAGAAGTTGTCAGCCATCTTTTTGAATCTTTCTTAGCTACTAAAGAGTTTAATGCTCAAACTGTTTCTGAACTTGTGCAGATGCTTGATGGAATGTATGCATGTATTATTATGATGCAGCAGTTTCCTGATACACTTGTTGCCATTCGCAAAAAATCACCGTTGTGTGTGGGGGTTGGCGATGGAGAGATGTTTATAGCTTCCGATGTGATTGCATTTGCAGGTAAAACGGATAATGTTTTCTTCTTGCCCGATGAAAGCTTTGCGTTTGTTGATAAACATGGCATTAAAGCATATAATTTTGCTGGTCAAGAAATTCCTGTCACCATAGAAAAAACAAATGTCTCTTTTGATAACATTGATAAAGGTGGTCATGAACATTTTATGCTCAAAGAGATTTATGAACAAAAAAATGCGATTGCAAAAACTGTTGCAGGGTTGCGATCTTTAGGTTCCTCTTTATGGGATCAACTTGGCACAACCGCCACAAAAATAGAAAATCTTAAAGGCATATCATTATTAGCATGCGGAACATCATGGCATGCAGCGCGCATAGCGCAATTTTTTTTTGAATCAATCAGTAACATTCCTGTTTCTGTTCACCTTGCCTCCGAGTTTAGGCACCAGGTGTTTTTCCCTGAGCAAGATACGTTGTATATTTTTATTTCACAGTCTGGTGAAACCGCCGATGTTCTTGAAGCATTACGATTAATTAATGAATATGATCTATTAACTGTTGCTCTGACGAATGTTGCAACAAGTACCGTTGTGCGAGAAGCAAAAGGGTATTTGCAAACGCATGCAGGGCCAGAGATTGCAGTTGCATCTACCAAAGCATTTTCTACGCAGCTTGCAGCACTGTATTGGTTGGCGCATCGCATTGCGCTTGAAAAGAAGGTGATTGAAGTTGCAACATTGTCTCAGGCTGAGCAAGATTTATTGCATGCAGCAGATTTGATGGAAAAAAATCTAGAAAAATATCGAGATGTGATTGATACCACATATGCTCCTTTGTATGCGCAGCATAATAAAGCGATGTTTTTGGGCAGATATATGAGTTATCCACTTGCAATGGAAAGTGCATTAAAAATAAAAGAAGTGGCGTATGTATTTGCAGCGAGTTACCCTGCAGGCGAACTGAAACATGGTTCTCTTGCTCTTGTTGATGACACTGTTCCTGTCTATGTTTTTTCTTATCCAGATCCAACAATTTATCAAAAGTTTGTTTCTAACGTGCATGAAGTTAAAGCACGTGGTGGGCATGTGATTGCATTTGCGTATGAAGGGCAGCATGAGTTGTGTGAATTGGCCGAAACGGCATTTGTTATTTCTGGTGAATTTCCACCATTGCTTGGTGTATTGGTAACACTCGGCGTGATGCAATATTTTGTGTACGCGGTCGCTCGCGAGCGTGGATGCCCGATCGATAAACCGCGTAATTTAGCAAAATCCGTGACGGTTGAATAGAAATTACTCTTTATATGTGAGTTGTATATTGTACTTTTCTCTAAGAGATTTCTCCAGTGAGTCTAGTTTATTGTTTCGGATTCCATTATTCTGAATCTCTTTGCAAAGAGATAAATAATTTTGCATAATAATAGCACGTAACAATTCATTATTTTCTTTGAGTAAATTGTTATTTTGTTCGTTTTGTTGGATGATTTTGTGGAGTAATTCATTGTTGTTATACATTGGTGTGTTTGTGTAAAAAGATCTTATTCTTTTAATTTGTTTTATTGAAGATGCTTTGGTTAACATAGCAAGTGAGTTGTTGGTAATGGTGAGTGCGCATGCAGTTGTAACTAAAAGTGCTGTTGACTTTTTCACAGAATATCCTTTTGTTTAATTGTTTTTTGTTTGGCATAGTCTAGCAAAATCAGTTACGGTTGAATAGAAAATTATTTTTTTAACGTGGGTTCGACTTAAGTAAAATATTATACGTTTTAATGAATTATTCCTCCGCGCTCGCCCTGAACTTGTTGAAGGGTATCTTTGAGCGCACTTCTAATAACAATAGAAAAACAACAAAGTTTCTATTCTTTAGTGATGATTAAAAAAGAAAAATATTTTTTATTAAAAAAAGAAACCGCGCTCAAAGATATCCTTTTACCCCAATTTCCATTTCATTCCAATCGGGGACCCCGTCGGAAGGAACTGAAGATGGGGAGTTGCTGACGAGCGCGTAAGATCAAATAATTTTTTAACTTTTCTTAGATTGAACTCACGTTTTTTTTATGACAATAAGGCGTTTTTATATTGCTGTAATTCTAGCAGCCTTTGCGCAAGAGCCGTCATTTCATGCTCTTCTAAGGCATATTCCATTTGCGTTCTTGGTTTGTTAGACCATTTTTCAATTTGATCAAGAACTTTATTTTGTTCAGTTATGCATCCCATGAGTAGCGTATTCTGTTTTTCTAAGATACTGTTTTTTGCTTTGATTGTATGACGATCCATGACTACTTGTACTCGTTGCATTGCTGCCAGTTCTTTGTTGTGCGTAGAAAATGAACGTATTTTTTTTGGACATAAAGCTTGTTTGATGAGCATTCCGGATGCATTGTTGATTGTTAATGCGCATGCAGTGCTGAGTAAAAGTGTGTTTATTTTTTTCATGAAATGTCTTTCTCTTTTTATTGTTTTTTTGTTTGGCGTAGCTTAGCAAAATCAGTCACGGTTGAATAGGAATTTATTCCTTGGTATTAATTTTGAGGTTATATTGTTTTTCGAGTTTTTGATGCAAAGTGTTCAATGTTACATAATGATTAGCAGTTGGCATTTTAGACAAGCAATTGTGCAGGATCGAAAAGTATAGAACATTTTGTTGAAGTAGAGCGCGTAGCAATGCATTATTCTCTTTATTTTGTTCAATAATTTCGCGTAATAAATCCCTGTTATCTTTTGTTGAAATGTTAAGATCACTCTTTTGAAATATAAGGGGATGATCATGAGAGCTTGTTTTTGTACAGAAAGATCTTAGTTTTTTTATGTGGAAAGATTTTGTGGTTAACATACCACATGAGTTGCTGGTGATAGCAAGTGTGCATGTCAGCAATAATTCTTTATTTATCTTCATCTGAGATACTCCAAAGAAAGATCGTTGAGTCTTTCGGCCATATACGTTTCTTTTATTTTTGATGCGATTTTATATTTGTTTTCAAGTTTGTCTTTTTCAGAACATGAATAAGCAATTGCTCTTGGAGAACAAAGTTCAGTATGAAGATTTTGGTGTAGGTGGTTTAAGTAATTTTGTTGTATTATAACTCTATTTTGGCGTTTAATGTCACGTAATAATTTGTTATTTTCTTGCAATTCAGCTACAACGTCAAAAGAGACTGAATCATAATCAATTACATTTTGATCAGTCTCTTTTTTCATGGTAAATGAGTTGCTGGTAATGGTAAGTGCGCAGGTGAGTAAAAGTGCTGTTGTTTTTTTCATATCTTATCGTATTTTGTTTCGTCTTCGTACAGTTTTCTCATCATATCTCGATATGTGAATTCTGCTTTTTTTTCTGATTTTCCGTAAGCGAGGCTTCTGTGGGTTTCAACAAGGATTATTTCATGCTCAAAGCTTATATGGTTTTGACTTATAATAACTTTATTTTGGCGTTGGATATCTTTTAATAGTTTGTTGTTTTCTTGTAATAACGCGTTATTTTTTTCTTGTAATTGTCGTTTTTCGATTTTCTCCAGTTTTCTATTTTGCTTGGATATTGTTTCTTCGTGTTCCATGCCACATGAGTTGTTGGTAATGGCAAGTGTGCATGTGAGTAAAGCTGCTGTTATTTTCTTCATAATTATCCTTTTCATTCTGATAACAAAATAGATGGTGTGTGTGTTATTTGATCAATCATCAATTGTGCTTCTGAATAATTGAGAAAATCTCTATTAAGAAGTTCATTGCCGTTGATGACATTAGTAGCATGATTTTGTTGTGCTTGTAACCTATTTATACTGTTTTGAATACGCAATTTTTCCAATTCAAGGTCACAAATTATCGCATCATTTCTATCATTAAGATCAGCCAATAATTTTTTCTGTTCATGTTTTGTTGCTTTTTTAGAGTTGAATATATTTTTGGTGGGCAAGTGATAAGGTTTTATGTTTATTTGCTTTGTTGTGGATAACATTGTTTTGGGTAACATGCTTAATGAGTTGCCAGGAATAAACAGTGCACTTGTAAGTAAAACTATTATTATTGTTTTCATATAATAGAGTCTTCTGTTTTACTGCTTTTTTTTGTTTGAGAGGTTTTTGGCTTTGTTTGACTTGTCATTGGAATATGAAGCGTTTCATCATCCAATTGTTTATTGTGTGATTTGTATATTTGTTCGAAGGTTACTAGAGCATCTTTAGCGTGTTGGTCTTTAGATTTTCTAGGGTCATTTTTCATGCTATCTTGATATTCGATATTTGCTTTGTTTTGCATGAGCATGGTATGCAATAAGACATTAGTTTTATTTACTGCTTTAAGGTTTTGTTCTAACAACTCATCTGTTGGATTATTGTTGCTTGATTTTCTACTGATGGTACTGCTCGATTCTGATGTATTATTTGTGGTGAGATTAAGACATTCTTCTATATCCATTTCCATGCCTTGGATATGGTTGAAGATGAATAGAGTGGTAAGTAAAAAGAGCGTTGTTTTTTTCATTACCAGACCTTTTTTTATTTTTTTATCAATCATTACATGAAATTATATTTTGTTCAAATACTGTATTTTGACCAAAATTAAACTGAATTTATATTGAATTTTAACCAAAAATATGTCATATTTATATTGAATTTCAACCAAAAAACATGAGGATGTATGGAATGAAACGTATTATTGATTACTATTTACATAGCTGGAAATACGATCTCCTTCGTAAGCCGTTATTGTTGCGCGGCGCCCGTCAGGTTGGCAAGACGCATGCAGCACGCATTTTGGGTAAAACATTTCCTGATTTTTTTGAAATTAACTTAGAAAGTCAACCAGCAGCGCATATTATTTTTGAAAAAGATCTGCAACCAGATAGGATCATCAGAGAGTTATCAGCATTTATGCAAAAACCAATTGTTCCTGGTAAAACATTATTATTTATTGATGAAATTCAAGCTGTTCCGCGGGCCATTTTGGCGCTGCGGTATTTTTATGAGCAAATGCCAGAATTGCATGTTATTGCCGCAGGATCGTTACTTGATTTTGCTATTGAAGAAGTTGGTATTCCTGTAGGGCGTGTTGAAAGTTTGTATATGCACCCAGTTTCATTTATTGAATTTTTATGTGCAACATCATCAGATATTTTGGTAGGAGCTTTATTTAAACATGTGAACACCAATCCAATCAGTGATATTGTACATCAACAACTGTTACAAGTTCTTGGTGAATATCTTGCCATTGGAGGGATGCCAGAAGCGGTGAAATGTTGGCAAGAAACAAAAGATGTATTGAAATGTCCAAAAATTCATAAATCTATTCTATCTACCTATCGTCAAGATTTTGGCAAGTATACAAGAAAGCTGCAGGTAAAATATGTTGAACTTATTTTTCAATATATTCCGATGCAGCTTGGTCAAAAATTTAAATATACGGTTATAGAAGGTGAGTTTAGAAAACGTGAGCTTGCGCCAGCATTAGATCTTTTAGTAACTGCAGGTGTTGCACAAAAAGTATATCATTCTGCTGGACAAGGAATTCCATTAGATGCGCAAGTTGATCCTCTTGATTATAAAGTTATTTTTCTTGATGTAGCACTTTCGCAACAAATGCTTGGATTGCAAACGTCTGGTTGGTACATAGACTCTTTAACTGAATTTGTGAATAAAGGGTCGTTGATTGAATCTTTTGTTGGGCAGGAAATATTGACCTATATGGACCCTTCAAGTTATCCAGCGCTGTATTACTGGCATAAGGAAACACGGGGCAGCAACGCTGAGATTGATTATTTAGTTCAACAAGAGGGGTATGTTGTACCGATCGAAGTAAAAAGTGGCGAAGGTCGTACATTAAAAAGTATGCAAACATTTCTTGAGTCGCATACCAAATCTTCATATGGCATTCGATTTTCCATACAAAATTATTCTGAATATAATAATGTGCGTTCTTATCCATTGTATGCAGTGTTTCAATTGGGTATGTGGGATAATGAATTGCGTAAAGCGATTGAATTCCTTGTATAAAATCAAATTTTTAAGATTCTTGAAAATAGGTGTTTTTTCTAATATCATGAGCTAAAGGTAACGCTACATGTAACCTTTAGCTTACAATTGGAGAAAAAATGGAAAAAAACGTTCTTTTGCAAATTTTCAAATCAAAATCGACTGTATTGTCTTTTAAAGAAATTTTGATGGCAGCTGGCCCAATATCATCAGATCTTTTAAAGAGGCGTCTTCATTATTATGTGCAAAATGGAGAACTGTATGCAATTCGTAAAGGTTTTTATGCAAGGGATAAAAACTATGATCGGCGTGAATTTGCAACTAAATTATTTACTCCATCATATATTAGTTTTGAAACGGTTCTTGCTGAATCGGGTATAATTTTTCAATATTATTCTACTATTTTTGTGGCTACGTATCAGAGTAAAGATCTTGAGTGTGATGGTCAGGAATATTCATATAAAAAACTAAAAGATACCATTCTTGTTAACACAACGGGTATTGAAAACAAGGGAGCTTATTTTATTGCTTCTCCTGAAAGAGCGTTTTTGGATGTGTTGTATCTGAATAAGAATTATTATTTTGATAATTTGTCTGTGCTTAATTTTGATAAAATATTATCGATACTCCCTATTTATCATAATAAACGAATGGAAGAAGCTGTTTACGCACAATTGAAAGCTTTTAGAGAAGAGGAGTTGTCATGACATTAGAAATAACAGCTCATAAAAATACCTTGCTGCATATTTTAAAAGATATTTATAGTGATGCAACGATGGCGCCGATCTTAGGTTTTAAGGGCGGAACTGCAGCATATCTCTTTTATGATTTACCTCGATTTTCAGTTGATTTAGATTTTGATATTTTGGATTCTCATCAAGAGGAATATGTCTTTGAGCAAATACAGAAAATTCTTGAACAATATGGCATAGTAAAAAAAGCACAGAAAAAAAGATTTAGTTTTTTCTTTTTACTTTCTTACGAAAATAAACTTCACAATGCATATAACATTAAAGTTGAAATTAACCGTAGAAGTTTTGGATCAGAATATGAAATAAAATCATATCTTGGAATTCCTATGAAAGTTATGGTGAAACAAGATATGGCGGCACATAAATTAGTTGCTATGTTTGAACGTCTTGGTACAACTAACCGTGATATTTTTGATGTATGGTTTTTTTTGAAAAATAATTGGCCAATTAATGAAAAAATTATTGAGTTACGAACAAACATGAGTATGAAGGAGTTTTTAAAGAAATGTATTATTGAGTTGGAAAAGATGAGTGATCGTGGCATTTTATCAGGATTGGGTGAATTGCTCGATGCGCAGCAAAAAGCGTGGGTTAAAAAACATTTGCGTGTGGAAACCATTTTTTTATTGAAGATGAAATTGTAAGAAAAAGGCCAAAGTATCAGTTTATGACATTTTGGCCTTTTATTATTCTTTATTCATATCACAATGTCCAAAATCTCTGTCTTTAGTTTTACCAGGCATTGCAGCGCGCTCGTCTGTTAAGTCTATGGTAACTCCAGAGAGAGATTCAAGTTTGCGTTCTAAGAATGCGTTTTCTTCTTTTAAACGTTTGTTCTCTTGCATAGTTTTGTGTAGCAATTTAGCTTGAGGAAATTCTGGAGGAAGTATTGAGTCGTAGCGTAATCGTTTTTGATTGTTTTTTTTGATGAGCTTTAGCGCAGATTTTTTTGTTGCAAGCATGCTGAATGCGGTTGTGCTGATTAAAGAGTTAAGAGCGCACAGAATTATTATTTTTTTCATTACAGTTCATTTCTTTTTTTTGTGTGTTTACAACTTTACTTCTTCAATATCTAGTATATCACCACTAATATAATTTTGTTTAAGATATGCAAGCGCTTCTGCGCGTGTTGTTACTAATTTGGGAGTGTATGTTTGTGCGGTGTGTAACATGCTGATGAGTGAAATACAATCACGCAGCTGATTATCGTTTTGGAGCATCTCTTTTGCGCGATCATAGCGTTTACTACTTTTTTTCTTTGTTTCTGGAGCATGTACTTCTTTTTTTTCTTTGGCAAGCGGTATACCTTCTTTAGTAACTTTTATAAAGTTATCTAATGTTTCTTCTCGGCCATAATTTTTAGTAAACCATTGTACCTGTTCTGTTGGTGGAGTGGTACGTTCAATCATAAAATCTGGTTCAATGCCAGTGCCCTGGATGGTACTGTTATCAGGTAAAAAGTAAAGGCATGTGGTAATTTTGAGCGCGCAGTTGTTACTTATGGGTATAACTTCTTGCACCGATCCTTTTCCAAAAGTTTTTGTTCCTACTAAAAACACCAAATAATCATTGGTTGTATCAGAATTAATTTTCAAGCAACCAGCTAAAATTTCTCCTGCTGAAGCAGTGTAATTATTGATGAGAATAAAAATAGGAAGTGTATTTTTTGCAACGGGATTTCTGCGTGTAGCATAGCGTTCAATTTCTTTGCCATGTTTATCTTTGGTCAGTGCAACAAGGCTGCCTTTTTTAAGAAAGAGCCCAGCAATATCAATTGCAGCATTGAGTAATCCTCCAGAATTATTGCGTAGGTCAAGAATAAGACCTTTAGCATGTTGTTCTTGTGATTTTTTAAGTAAAGCTTCAATCTGTTTGGTTGCAGCTTCAGTGAACATACTCAGAGAAATGTAAGCAATGTTGTGACTTTTAATATGAAAACTCAGTGAGTGTTGTTCTTTAACAACATCGCGCACAATATCGAATGGAAGTAAATCAGGGCTATTTTCGCGCATTATTTTTACTTTGACCGTGGAATGGCGCTCCCCTTTGAGTTTGGAAACTATTTTTTCTGTTGAAAGCCCTTCAAGAATTTCACCATCAATTTCTACAATTTTATCCATCGGTTGAATGCCCACTTTATCAGCTGGACCATCAGGAACAGTATCAACAATAGTCAGATGTTTATCTTTTGTCTTGCGCATATTATCAATGACAATGCCAACACCAAAAAATTCACCGGAAGTCATTTCGAGCATTTCATGATACGTCTTAGGGTCTAAAAAATTGGAATGAGCATCTAATGAATTAATAAAGCCATCAATGGCTTTGATCATATTTTCTTTGGGGTCTGTGATAGCGTAATGTTTTTTATGCGCAATATCCATTGCTTGTGCAAATGTGCGTGACCAATTAAAGATTGTTTCATCAAATGTTTCGTCTGATACTTGTGCGGATGTTTTGATATTTTTTGTTTCAGCAACTGGTGATGAAAAATAGCATGTTATAGCACAGAATAGTGCAAGTGATTTTTTTTTCATTTTGTCCTCTTTTTGTTGATAGTAAACGTAAATATTGCAACGTAAGTCAATATATGACCAATATGATTGGAAAGGAGGTTTGTATGATACGTATAAAGAAAATAGTACTGAAAGTTTTATTGGTATGCGAGATGGCAGGATTTGGGCACATTTATTTTTTTGGTAGTAATGGTATTGCATCATTGCAAGCGCAAAAAAAAGTTGTTGAAGATTTAAAAAGCTATATTCTGGTCCTTGATACAGAAATTACGCAGTTGGAAAAAGAAATGTATGCGTGGCAACATGATGATTTTTATAAAGAAAAAGTTGCGCGTGAACAGCTGCAGATGGCACGCAAAGGTGATGAACTGTTTTATATAGGATAAGGAGTACTATGAAATTTGTATTACCAGCTTTACCGTATGATTATGATGCCCTCGAACCGTATATTGATGCACGCACCATGGAAATTCATCATAATAAGCATCATCAAGCATATATCAGTAATCTCATCGCAGCACTTGATACATGTCCTGAATTTCAACCAACATCAGTGGAAAGTTTATTAATTAATCTTACAAATGTATCAGATGATATTCGTACAGCAGTACGTAATAATGCAGGTGGCCATTACAACCATTCCCTTTTTTGGAAAATTATGAAAAAAGATGGTGGAGGTAAACCAGTTGGTTTAGTGGCGAGTGAAATTAATAAAGCATTTGGTAGCTTTCAAGAGTTTCAAGAACTGTTCAACGCACGCGCAAAAACGGTATTTGGCAGTGGATGGGCATGGCTTTCGGTTGATAAAGAGGGCAAGCTTGAGTTAACTGCACTACCCAATCAAGATTCTCCATTGATATACGGTGAAACGCCAATTATGGGCCTTGATGTGTGGGAACATGCATATTATCTTAAATATCAAAATAAGCGTCCGGACTATATTACTGCGTGGTGGCATGTGATTAATTGGGAGCAGATTGAAGAAAACTACTTGGCTGCTACTAAGTATTGATAAGTAGTAAAAAAATGTAGATATCCTATACTAATAAATAAAATTATCTCATCTTTAATTTTCTTGATGGGTCCCCAATTGAAACGAAGTGAAAATTGGGGTAAATAGTATAGGATATTTTTATGGAATTACAAAATAGCTCGCCAGAGCTACTAGAAGAACAATATAAAGTTCGTGTTGAAAAAGTTGAAAAAATGCGCGCTATGGGCATAGACCCATGGCCTCAATTTAAACCAGTCAATGCAATAAGCAAAGAAGTTGTAGGCGAATTTTTTGATGAAAAAGAGTCTCGCACATATGAGCTTGTTGGTCGTATTTTAACATCACGTATGCATGGTAAAGCAGGGTTTTTAACCATTCAAGATGTAGGCGGCAAAATACAATTATATCTGCGTGAAGATATGATTGGTGAGCAGCAATTTTCTTTTTTACAACATTTTATTGATCTTGGTGATATTATGTGGTGCAAAGGAAAATCGTTCCGTACCAAAACGGGTGAAATTACCATCAAAGCAGAAGAATTTACGTTGTTGAGTAAATGCTTGCACCCGCTTCCAGAAAAGTTCCATGGCATAGCTGATAGAGAAATTAAGTATCGTCAGCGTTATTTAGATTTAATTACTGATGCAGAAGATAGAGAACGTTTTATAAAGCGTTCTCATATTGTTTCATCAATGCGTTTGTTTTTTAAAGAGCATGGTTTCTTGGAAGTAGAAACACCAATGTTGCATCCAATTCCTGGTGGTGCAATTGCAAAACCATTTGTAACGCATCACAATGCATTGGGAATGGATTTATATTTACGTATTGCGCCAGAACTTTATTTAAAGCGTTTGGTGATTGGCGGATTTCCACGAGTGTATGAAATTAACCGTTGCTTTAGAAATGAAGGTTTATCAATTCGTCATAATCCAGAATTCACCACCGTTGAATATTATATAGCGCATCATGATTATATTTTTATGATGGCATTAACAGAAAATTTGATTGAATATCTGGCGCGTGCAGTGTGCAAAACAACAGAAGTACAATTTGGTGATTATCAGATCAGTTTTGCAGCGCCATTTGCACGAATGACAATGCAAGAAGCGGTTGCAAAAGTTGTGGGTTGTAAGCCTGCAGATCTTGAAGGTGATAAGATTGATGCAGTTATTGCGCAGCATAAAATAAAACTTGAGCAAAAAAACCCATCATGGGGATACAAATTAAATGCATTGTTTGAAGAGTTAGTGGAATCAACATTAATTCAACCAACATTTATTACGCAGTTCCCTGTTGAAGTTTCTCCACTCTCTAAACGTAATCCAGATAATTATGACTTTGCAGACCGTTTTGAGTTGTATGTTGCGGGTATGGAATTAGCGAATGGATTTACTGAGTTGAATAATCCATTTGATCAGGCGGAACGTTTTCATGATCAGGCGCATGCGCGTGCAGCCGGTGAAGATGAAACGCATTTTTATGATGCAGATTTTGTCACCGCGCTTGAATATGGCATGCCGCCAACAGTTGGTTCTGGTATTGGTATTGATCGTTTGACTATGTTCTTGACCAATGCACCATCAATTCGTGATGTTATTTTGTTTCCAACATTGCGAGTAAAAGAGTAATATTTAGATTTTTGATTTTGATACTAAAAAAACCTCATGTTGTTGCATGAGGTTTTTTTTAATTTACGTGATGAATCTATTGTATATTTGTTTTTCGTTATAATTTTTCCAATTTAGCTGCTTTATGATCTGCTTTAAGATCGGCATATATTTGTAGGTAATTTATAGTTGCTTGACACTGCTGGAATGCTTGCTGATCAAAACCAACTTTTAAAGCTGTTTTTCTAGCTAGAGTTATAGGAGATATTCCATCTTTATTTTTTAGATTAAGTTCATGTTCATAAACATTTAAAAGTTGTAGCATATTAATATTACATTTTTCAGCTGCAAAATGAGCAGCGGTATCGCCAGTAAAGGTTTGTTCATCCGTAAGCAATGCAGAACCACAATATTTATTATCTTTTTCAAGAAGCACACTTGCTGATCTAATACAATTTTTATTATGATTAGAGCTTTTGTGTATTGTTGTGGGTGAATATAGGCTTTCTGCAGTGACATGCAACGCTGTTCTACCAAATTTATCTTTTGCATCTATTTCAGCATTAGTTTTAAGAAGTTTTTTTATTGTTGTAACATCTCCATTGCTTGCAGCTATATGTAAAGGGGTTTGCCCGAATGGTAATTCCTGTTCCGTTGCTAATGTTACAGCGCTAGTAGCGCCAAGAATGAGAGCTGAAAATAGCATTTGTTTTATAGTCATAATGTGTCCTTTTGAGTAATAATGGTTACTAATCTACTTCACTATTTAGTTTACCAAAACCATAAAAAATGTCAATTAGAAACGTTTGGGTTTAGAGGGGGGGGCTTTGAGCGATTAGATCGTGCTATTGATGGGGGGTAAGAAAAAACATAAAAACCCCATGTTTTGGCATGAGGTTTTTTGTTGTTTTTGCGTGATTTATCGCTGTTTTTTTAAATAATCAATTGCATCAAGGAATGGTGTTATTTGTTGTTGATCTAATCGACAATCAAGGTAAAAACCAAGCCCATATGGTGAATTATACTTACTGGATGCGGCGGGTTTACCATTAATAAAATAACCTCGACCGTTATTATTATGGAATGTTACCATTTTATCTTGTTCTTCTTTTGGCCATGTTTTAAAATCCATGACAAAATCCGCAATAGGTTTGCTTAATTGTTCAACATAGGTTTGAAAAATTGTTTCTTTTAGATTTTCATTTTCCATTGCTAACGCAATATTGTTCATAGCAACAAAGATAAGAGTAGAAAGTACTATTTGTTTAGTAGTCATGAATTATCCTTTTTTCAGTGATTGATATTTTACGGGTAGTTTATCATGTTTTTGTTGAGTGTATATCACTATTTTTAGGATATTGCGTTGGGAAGTCATTTTTAAGTATGGTGCATAAGAGCGCTCGAAGGTACCCTTCGACATGCTTCCTTCTACGCCACTCTTTCGCCAAGGCTACAAAGCGCAGGCAAGGCTACGGAGGACACGGCAGGGCGAGCGCAGAGGAACAAAACCAGTCTGTTGTAAAGGGGAATTATGAAGCGCTTTAAAGTACATATATTTTGTGCAGTTGTAGCATGTGCATTTTTATTGATTGTGCGTGGAACACGCACGGTTGATTATGCAGAAATGTTTAGTAATTGGAAAAGTGCAGCAGTGAGTGCATTAAAGCAGCGTTACGATCAAACAAAAGCATTTGTAGGGCGAGAGTTAATTTCTCCCGTTATTGCTAAAGTGATTAAAACTCAAGAAAAATCGATTATTGATAATCCGTATCAAGATACTATTGCAACAGTGCGTATCGGTAATAATTTGAACCCTGAAGAAAATGCGTACCGCATATATCGCGAACCAAAAGTAAAAGCTGCTTTAGAACGCTTATTGGGCAGATCATTAGATGGTAAAAAGATTCCCGTTATTTCTTTTGTGGGTAGTGGTGGTGGGTATCGTGCAATGTTATGTACAACCGGTTCTATGGTTGGCGCAGAAAAAATTGGTCTGTTGGATGTTACAACATATATTACTGCTTTATCAGGTTCCACATGGGCATTGGGGCCATGGATGATGACAGGGTGGTCATGGGCAGATTTTAGAATATATCTTGAGGGTATTGTTGTCAGAAATATTTTTCAAATAGGTACTGATGTTGTACGCAATATTGCTGATGTGTGTGCAACAAAGCTTGCATTTGATCAATCTGTTACAACAGTTGATCTGTTTGGTGCGTTGCTTGCCAATAGATTATTAGATGGATTTGGTGAAGATAGACAATTGTTATACTTATCGCAGCAAACTCAACGTGTACAAGATGGTAACTGGCCGTATCCAATTTACACTGCAACAGATGGCAGTGAACAAGTTGTGCAAAATGCTCATTGGTATGAATTTACACCGCATGAAGTTGGATCCGCGGCATTTGGAGTGTATGTTCCAACATGGGCGTATGGAAGAGCGTTTTATGGAGGTGGATCATTAGATTTTGCACCAGAGCAAACGTTAGGATTTATTTTAGGTACCTGTGGATCAGCGTATGCATTGCATATTGGTTTTGCGTGGGATGCATTAGTAGAAAATCTTTCCAATATGGTGTTAAAACAGTTGATGGATGAATATGTTATAGCACCGTTAAGAGGTAAACGTGTTTTCTGGGCTGAAGTTAATAACTTTATGAAAGGCATACCAAACATAGCAAATGCATATTCCAATCTACAAACACGTGACACATTAAAACTGGTTGATGCTGGACTTACCTTCAATTTACCATATCCACCCGTGAGTGGTGAACGCGCTGAACGTAAAGCTGATGTGCTGATTATGCTTGATGCTTCAGCGGGTATTATACCTGAGGAATTGAAAAAAGTTGAACAATATGCACGCAACCATAAACTTAAATTTCCCGTGATTGATTACACAGACTTGAATAAAAAAACGTTTGCAGTGTTTAAAAATGAAAAAGATGAAACTGTTCCAGTAGTTATATATATGCCACGTATAACTGATGCGCAATTGTGGCAAGAACATAAAATAAAACCCGAAATGAGTGCATATAATAATCTTGAAGGTTTTAATTTGGAAACATGCACCAATGAAAGTGGTCAGGTGTGTAATACCTTAAATTTTGAATATACCGAAAAACAAGCGCAGCAGGTGATGAATCAGACGGAATTTAATATGGTGGCGAATAAAGATAACATTATTGAAGTTCTTAATTGGGTGATTGATCGTCAGGCGCCCAATGTTCCAGGAGCGCCACCTGCGGTATAATTACGTTGTATATATTTTACTGTTCGAATATATAAAGCCAGTCATTTGTAGGACTACCATAGCCATATTTATACTTATTATTGACTATATGAAAATGATTTGTGTAATCTGAAGATAGATATTAAAGTATAAAATAGGGGTTTTTGTATGAAAATGATCAAAAGTAGGCTTTTTCTCGCATTTTTAGCTTTCAGCTTTGGGTATAATCTCCAAAGTATGGAACCTGAAAAAACGTTTCCTTTTGCCGATTTGCCACCAGAGATGCAATATTATGTTGTAGCGCTCATGAGTGTCTCGAGTACTGCGAAATCGCTCCAAGAAGCTACTGATACAATAAGTGCACTTGCTGTAACCAATGAAAATTTGAATGAGTTACTTAATGATCCTACAATTTGTCTTAAGATTATTAAAAATCTTGCAAAGCAGTTTGGATGCTCAGATCAAGAAGCAGCTGAAGCATTAGGAACGCAAGAAGCAAAAAGACGTTTAGATATTCAACAACAGTTTTTTGATCTGTGCGATCAAGATGTTGAACTTTTTACGCAAGCAGATTTTGATGATCTTTATGAGCTATATAAAAAATATGTAGATTTTAATTTCACTTATTATGTTGTTTTTCATCACGAAGGCTTTAATCCAGAAAAAATTGAAACAACTCTTTTAATGTTAGCAATAAGAGCAGAAAATTGTTCCCTCATTAAAATATTGCTTACACTTGGGGCAAATAGTAATCTGGCTAATGCTGACGGATATACACCATTAATGGTTGCTGTTGATACTAACAATAAGGATATAGTCCAGTGTCTTTTAGAAAATTCTGAGCCTCATATTGATCTGCAAGATAGTGAAGGTAAGACGGCTCTTATGTTTGCGGTAATAAAAAATAACTGTTCTATTATCAAAAAGCTTCTTGAACGTGGAGCAGATATAAATAAGACTGATAATAGTGGAATGACAGCGTTAATGATCGCAGTTGGTCATGGACATACAGAAGCAGTTCAATGTCTTTTGCAAAATCCTTATATTGAAATAAATAAAAAAGATAAAACTGGATTGGTAGCGTTTATGTACGTGGTAGGAGCAAAACAAAACAGTTGTCCTATTCTTCAAATATTTTTGCGTCATGGAGTAGATATTAATCAAGTTGATGATGAGGGAATAACAGTATTAATGCTGGCGATTATGGTTAATAAAATGGATCTGTTTGAATGTCTTGTGTATAATCGCAAGATTGCAATTGATCAAGCAGATAAAAAGGGAATTACTCCTCTTATGTGGGCAGTAAGATACAACAATTGCCCTATGATTAAAATTCTTCTTGAGCGTGGAGCAGATGTTAATAAAGGTGACCTCGGCGGAATAACAGCGTTAATGCTAGCGGCTTATGATGGTCATATAGAGACGGTTCAATGTCTTTTTGATAATTCTACTAATATTGCAATAAATCAACGAACTGAAGAAGGCTTGACAGCTCTTATGTTTGCAGCAAGAGGAAAAGCGCATAATGATTATATTATTAAAATGCTTCTTAATCATGGAGCAGATATTGACCAACAGGATGCAAAGGGATGGACTGCTCTGATGATAGCAATGAGTATGAAAAATAAGCCAATTATCAAATTTCTTCTTGATGCGGGCGCAAATCCAGAACTTGGAACTTATGACGGCCTCACGCCTTTACAATTGGCAGAACAAACTGGTGATCAAGACATTATTGATCTTGTTGTGGATGCCATAAAAAAATGGGGTTTAAAAAAGAGTATGTAATATTTTATCTATTCTTTTTAACTGTTGAAAATGAAAGCCGTTACGTTGTGTAACGGCTTTTTTGTGTTTACGATTTTTTATATTCATATTATTGTGTTTATTGTGTTTTAAATGTTTTTACATGTCATGATTTTTTAATAAAAGGAAGATGAAGTGAAGAGATTGGTATTAGCTATTATTATGTGCGGTGGTTATTTGTGTGGCATGGAAACTGAATCAAATTCTATTACGTACACCTATGGCAACACAAAAATTAATCTTGTGAGGGGTAAGATTGAAGATTTTGATGGCAAGGTAGCAGTGATCGTTGTTGGAGAAAATACGCTTTTAACATCATCTTTTTGGGATCGTAGTAAAAATATTGTAGTTTCCGGCGTAGAGCCGAACCTTTATATGAGTTATGATGAAGATAATCGTAAAGATGTTCTTTGTTATCACAGATATTTGCAAGCTTCTTCTGATGGTAATGTTCGTCTTCATAAATTTTATCAAGGAAAAGCAGCAATAGATCGTGCTGAAAAAGATTTATATAAAGCATACCAGAATGCTTTAATCTTGGGGAATTTACGAAGGTTAAAAAAGAACAACCCAAATAAAACTATAGCAATGCCTCTTTTAAGTTCAGTCTGTTTTCCAAGAGATAAAGCAGTACAATGTGCTGTATCAGTAATTATTGATAGAATTACAAAGTATCCTGGTGATTATGATATTATGCATCTTGTGGCGAATAGCGACTCTGATATTGATGAGTGCAAAAAATTGCTTGCGGGATATATACGTTAAATAAAAATTATTGAGGAGTTTTTTATTATTTTGCAGAAATTTGTTTTAAGAGATTTTTACAAATTCCTTGTTGAGCACAGTATTTTGCGAATGTTTTTATGTGAATAGTATGTAATTGAAAAGTCTTTATTTGAAAAATTTTATATTGAGACTTTTTCGCGTGAGCAATGATATGAGTTTCTTGTTTATTAAAAGCGATGGTAGGATGTTTATCGCACAATGTAAAAGATAATGGGATATCAAAAGATTGGTTTTCATCGAGTACAACATGGGTAACAACTAAAGAATATGTATTGATTACATTTTTTGTGGATGGATCAAGAATTGATTCAGGATAAAGTGTTGCAAACCAATTACCCGTACGTGAGATTGCTAAACTTTGGTGTTTTTTACCGATGCAATATTCTTTGTATTCTCCATCAGATCGATTCATAATAACGAGTTTTGGCATTATTATTTTGTTGCAAATTATTTCAATGTCAGGTTCTTGGCGCTTCTCCGATGCAATAAATAGTGCATTGTCAGAGCTGTACGCTACATATTTGAAAGGGAATTCTTTAGATATGATTCTTGTTTTTAATGCTTGAGTGCGTTCAATAAACTCTTTTTCAGTTTCATAGTCATGAAATGGTAAATATTGCGCGATATGATTGAAAACAGTTATTGGAAGTTTGATTTTTGCTTCCATGGCATGTAGATGTATGGAGACGATGATGAGTATAATGAGTAGATATTTTTTCATGTAAAATTGTTATTGAGTAGGGCCCCTGACTTTGCAAAAAAGCAAGGGGCTTGTGTTATTTTGAATTAATTTGCGCTAAGAGATTTTTGCAAATTCCTCGTTGCGCGCAGTATTTTGCGAATGTTTTGAGAAAATTAGTAGTTGGTTTTGGTCTATCAAAATTCTCATCATCAAGTCTTAATGGAAAAATTATATATTGACCGTCTTGTGAGTGAACAATGATATCTGTTCCTTGTTTATTGAAGGCAATCGTTGGATGTTCATCGCATAATTCAAAGTTTGAGGGGATATTGTAGTAGGAGCCGTTGTTAGATTGGTCGTTTGGGTCTGATGGAAGGTAGGTAACATCTAAGTTAAGTTCTGGATCAAGATTATAATCTACGTAAATAGTTGCGACTATATTTCCATCATTTGAGACAGCTAATTTTTGATGGAAGTCACCGATGATATTTTTATACATTTTTTTTTGATTGGTTTTTCTATCAACAATACATATTTGTGGACGTGATGGTTCTTCATGTTGAACAAGGTCGTATTTGGGAAAATTTTCTTTTTGTGATGCAGCAACTATTATATTATTTGGGCTATATGCAGAATATTTCTTGGAAAAATCAATAAAGCATTCTTCTGGCAATTGTCTTGTTGTTAATGCTCGAGTGCGTTCAATAAATTCTTCTTTAAGTTCATAATCATGAAATGGCAAATATTGTGCCATACAGTTAAGAATATCAGTATGGCATGGTTTTAGATAAATAGGTACTATGGCATTTGTATTGTTTTCGGTTTCCATAGCATGAGCATGTATAGTTATGATGCTGAGCGTGATAATAAGATGTTTCTTCATGGAATTCCTTTTTTTGAGCGCTCGAAGATACCCTTCAACAGGTTCAGGGCGAGCGCGAATAAGAATTAATTTAGGGATGAATTAGGTGTTGAGCGTAATTTTAGTACATGTATGATAAAAAGTCACACATTTCCTTTTGCTTGTTGCAATCTTTGGTACACTAAAATAAGAGACAAGATTTTAACTTTGTGAACAATAATTATGAATACTCAGATCATTTCCGGTCAAAAATATATTTGGAAGATTCCAACCGTTGATCAGCAACAGGTTGCAGCGATTGCAGCAAAGTATAATTTATCATTTGCGGTAGCGCATATTCTGCATACTCGTGGATTTAATGACCCGCAAAGCATTGAATCTTTTTTATTTAGTAGATTTGAAGACAGTGTGGCAGATCCGCGGTTACTGAAAGATGCGGAAAAAGCAGTTGATAGAATTTTACTTGCGATGGAAAAACAAGAGCAGATGCTCGTGTTTGGAGACTATGATGTGGATGGTATTACGTCATCTTCATTAATGATGATCTGTTTGTTGCCACTTGGTGCAAAGATTAACTATTTTTTACCCAATCGTGTTAAAGATGGATATGGGTTATCAACTAAAATAGTTGAGCGTGCTGCAGAAAATAAGTATGCAGTGATTATCACTGTTGATAATGGAATCACCGCAATTGAACAAGCAGACCGTGCAAAAGAGTTGGGAATTGATCTTATTATCACTGATCACCACAGACCGCATGCGCATGTTCCTGATGCATATGCAATTGTGAATCCTAATCAAGTTGATTGCGCGTACCCGTATAAAACGTTGGCGGGTGTTGGTGTAACGTTTAAACTTCTTTCTTTATTGTATGAAAAAAAGGGATTGCAATTACCACCCAAAGCGTATGAGCTTTTATTATTGGGAACAGTTGCCGATGTGGTGCCTTTGATTGGTGAAAATAGATTTTGGGTGCGTCATGGGCTTAATTATATTAATAAGATTGAGAGTTTATCATTTAAGTTATTAAAAGCGAATGGTAAAGTCACCAAGCCAAAACTTTCTTCGACTGATATTGGTTTTTCTATTACTCCACAAATTAATGCGCTTGGCAGATTAGAAGATCCACGCCAGGCGGTTAAATTTTTGATTGGTACTGATAAAAGCAATGCGGAAACTGTTGCACGTGTATTATTGGAGATGAATGAGGCACGTAAAGCAATAGAAAAATCGATTGTAGAAGAGATAGAAGAGCAGATCAGATTAAAACATATTGATCTTGAAAAAGAGAATGTGATTATTGCTGCAAGTAAAAATTGGCCTGCAGGAGTTATTGGTCTTGTTGCATCACGGTTTGTTTCTGCGTATGGTAAACCAACATTGTTGTTCCATTTAACCAAAGATGGCCTTGCAAAAGGTTCATGCAGATCAATTCAAGAATTTAATATGTTTGATGCATTGACTGCATCATCAGATTTATTATTGCAATTTGGTGGGCATTCAGTTGCTGCGGGTTTATCATTAAAAATTGAAAATTTACCAATATTAAAGCAAAGATTAGAAACGTTGGTTGCACAGCAATTAACGCCATTTGATTTACAGCCTAAAATAAAAGTTGATGCGCACGTAGAACTTTCTGAATTAACTAAAAAATTTATTGATGATCTTGAGCATCTTGAGCCGTTTGGTAACAGCAATGATCAACCTATTTTTTACGTTAATAATGTGGTACAAGTGCAAAAACCACAACTGCTTAAAGATGCACATGTAAAATGTTTTATGTTTGCTGATGGGGTAATTAAGCCAGTCATTTTTTTTAATCGCCCTGAGTTATTTGCATTATTAAATGAACAGTATGAGCAACCATTTATTTTGGCTGCGCGTGTGACGGAAAATCATTGGCAGGATCGTGTGAATATTGAGTTAATTGGTGTTGATATAGCAGTGAAGGTGTAATAATGATTATAACCATCGATGGGCCTGTGGCGAGCGGGAAATCAACGATCAGTCGAATTTTAGCCGATAAGTTAGAATATTATTATGTGTGCTCAGGTCTTATATACCGCGCAATTGCATATGTATTGGTTAATCATTATGGATATACGCCAGAAACATTAGCATCAGTGTCCGTGGAAGATGTTATGAAATGCGCAGATCCAAAACGTTTACAATATAGTTATGATGGACTTTCGCAAGAGCGTATTTTTTTTGATCATGAAGATATCACCAGTTATTTAAAAGATAAGTTTGTTGATAATATTACATCGCTCGTGAGTGTGAATAAAGATGTGCGGAAAGCGGTAACAGCTTTGCAACGTGATATTGCAGATAATCATAACGTTATTGTGGATGGGCGTGATGTTGGATCAGTGGTGTTTCCCAATGCGCAACTGAAGTTTTTTGTAACAGCATCCGTTGCAGTGCGTGCAGAACGTTGGCGCAAAGATCAAGAACGGTACAATAATTATGTTTCACATGAGCAAGCAGTTAAACTCATAACAGAACGGGACGAACGTGATAAAAATCGCGTTATCGCCCCGTTGATTGTTCCTGAAAATGCAATTGTTATTGATACCTCAGATTTAACTATCGATCAAACAATTGAAAAAATGATAAAATATATTAACCACGACGCATCATTCTAGCTTTAGTTGCTTTTTCCAGTTGTTTTTCTGATTTGCTTTTTTTTCGACAAGCGGGAAATACCAGTACAAGACTTAAAAAACAGAATATGATTATTACATTTTTCTTCATGTTTTTATCCCCTCTTTTTTTATATATCCCTATGTGTAGTCTAAAGAATGATGTGTGATATTTGCAATGCTTATGTGGTAAATGACCAAGATGTGTTAATATTATTTGGTTTTATCCCGCTCGCCCTGAGTGTTCTGCGCAGCAGAATGTATCGAAGGGTGCGGAAACACAAAAAGCAATAAAAGAAAGATTCTAATTAATTTTGCACCCTTCGATACATTTTACTACGCTGACGCTACGTAAAACACTCAGGGCGAGCGGTGGGAATGCCGTAAAAAAGCCGCCTTTTTAGGGCGGCTTTGCAAATTCAATCCTTCGACGGGCTCAGGATGAGCGCGAAGGACTTAGAACTTGACGATTGATTTTTGTTCGTCAGTTGCTTCTTCCATTTCAAAAACTTCATTTTCCAATTCAATCATCGTGTTGATATCCCTATCCTTCGAAGCCTTGGTGTAGTAGGAGTCTCTAGATTGAGCTTTTTGTTTATTTTTTGTGCATGCGGGAGCGAATGTAAGTACTGTAACGCAAAGTATTGAAGCTAAATATTTGTTGTTCATTGTGAACTCCGTTTTAGTAATGATTATGTTGATTTTACTTTTTTTCGTGCGCTCGAAGATATCCTTCGACAGGCTCAGGACGAGCGGGTCGGAGTTTTTGTTTTCTTCGTTGTTTTTTTCTTTTTCATAGGTCTTTTGCCATCGCTACCTTTTTCACGAGTAGCCGCCTTTTTTCCATTTTCACTGGAATTTTTGCGAGCAGGTTCGAAAGGGTTTTTAACAAAGGCGAGCTTAAGCACTTCATCCATGTTGCTGACAAAATGAATCGTAAAGTCATCAAGAGACATCTCTTTTTTGATGTCTTGAACGTCATCAGCATTTTCTTGCGGTATAATAACAGTCATGCAGCCATGTTGTTTTGCAGCAAGAAGTTTTTCTTTTAATCCACCAATAGCAAGCGTTCGCCCTTGAAGGGTTATTTCACCCGTCATTGCAAGATTAGGTTTTGTTGGATTATTGGTTAACACGGAAACTAATGCTGTGCAAATGGTGATACCAGCAGAAGGGCCATCTTTTGGTGTTGCGCCTTCTGGAATATGTAAATGAATGTCATTTGCTGAATAAAAGTTTGGTTTGAGTCCCAAATCTTTTGCGCGCGATCTGATATAACTCATAGCGGCTTGGGCTGATTCTTGCATCACGTCACCAAGCTGACCAGTAAGCGTGAGCCCACCTTTACCAGTGAGAACTGATGTTTCAATTTCTAAAACATCACCACCAATTTCTGTCCATGCCAAACCGGTTGCGAGACCAATACGTTCTTCTTTTTGGCTCATACTTGTTTTTTTGTGTGTAGAGTTTCCAAGCCATTCAAGCACAACTGGTTTAGTTATAGTGTATGATTTAAGCTTTTCATTCTTGAGAACAAGCTGAATTGTTTTACGCATCAGTTTTGCGATAATACGTTCAAGTTGACGCACGCCAGCTTCTTTGGTGTATTCATCGATAATACTTAAAAGAAGTTCATCAGAAATAGTGAACTGTTTTTTTGTAAGGTTATACTCTTTTAAGTTCTTTGGAATAAGAAATTCTTTTGCAATGGCCAGTTTTTCTTGATCTGAATAACCAGAAAGATACACAATTTCAAGACGATCATAGAGTGCGTAAGGAATTTGATCCATCATATTTGCTGTTGCAATGAACATAACTTGCGATAGATCATATCCTGTATCAAGGAAGTGATCGATAAAATTTTTGTTTTGTTCTGGATCAAGAACTTCAAGCAATGCCGCTGCAGGGTCGCCATGCATATCGCGTGACATTTTATCAATTTCATCAAGCAAGATTACGGGGTTGAGTACGTTTGCTTTTTTCATTGCTTGAATAATTTTTCCTGGAAGTGCACCAATATAGGTACGTCTGTGTCCACGGATTTCTGCTTCATCACGCACACCACCAAGTGATATGCGAATAAATTCGCGCCCCATACTTTCAGCAATTGATTTTGCTAAAGATGTTTTACCCACACCTGGAGGGCCAACAAGGCAGATAACAGGTGAGCGGTGCAAATTTTTGGAGAATTTTTTTGCAGCAATGAACTCAACAATTCGTATCTTTTGCTTTTTTAAGCCCAGCATGATTTTTATCTAAAATAGTTTCCGCTTGCGTAATGTTAATCGTATCTGTGCTGACGTTTTGCCATGGCAATGATATAATCCAATCAATGTAATTTCTTGCCACAGCGGCTTCTGATGACATTGGAGGCATTTGCTCAAGGCGTTTCAGTTCGCTTTCAACTTTCTGTTTTGCTTCTTTAGAAAGCCCGAGATTTTTAATTTTTTGACGAATAGCGGTAATTTCTTCTGATTGGTCTTCGCGCCCAAGCTCTTTTTGAATCGCTTTCATCTGTTCGTGGAGGTAGTATTCACGTTGATTTTTATCAACTTGTGTTTGAATTTGCCCACGAATGCGCTGCTCTGTTTGGAGAATGTCGATCTCTTTTTCTAAGAAAGAGCACAATTTAAGTAATCTACGCTTAAGATCAGGTAGCTCAAGAATAGTCTGTCTATCTTCGAGTGTTAAACTATCAATATGAACAACAATGGTATCAGCCATGTAATCCATATCCTGAACTGTTTTTACGCCACCAATCAGGTCAGATGGTACTTTATCATTGAAAGATGAATACGTGGTATATAACTGTACTGTTTCACGCCAGGTTGCTTCCAATTCAATGGTAAGATTACTATCCGGAGTTGGAATATCTTCGTATACTGCTTGGATAAAGCCATCTTCATGCTCTACAAACTGGGTTACTTTTGCTCTACAAAGGCCTTCAGCAAGTATTTTGAGTGGTCCATTGGGCATACGCATAACCTGTAATATGGTTGAGCGTGTACCATAGGTAAAGACATCATCTTTGGTTGGGTTTTCTGTAGCAGCATTTCTTTGGGCAGAAATAAAGAGCATGCGATCTGTTTTAAGCGCATGTTCTACCGCTTTTATTGATATATCACGTCCAACAATTACCGGAATAATGCTTTTTGGGAGCATAGCTACATTTTTAAGAGGTAGAAGAGGGAGAGAGCCTATATTAAGCTCTGGTAGCTGATGTTGTATTTTTTTGATTCTTTGTTTTTGCATAGTACTTCCAGTTTTTCTTTATATTAAGGTAAAACTACTCTTTTTTAGAGTAAATTATTGCCATTTTTTGTCAATCAAAAATAATTTTTCTAATTGTAAATGCTGTTCTTGGCTGTGTGGGAGATGGGGTTGTTGGAGGCGGGGTTTTTGCGATAAGAGCCCTTTAAAAACTGTTTTTTATTGAATTTAGTAATATAATTTTTACAAATCATTAATCCTCTGCTAAATTTATGGTGTAAAGTCGGTCTTTATGGTAAATAATATTAATTTTATTCGGAAGGATTGCTCTGATGTTGAAACGTCTGGCTACAACGCTTTGGGGAAATTTTGAAAGCAGAGAAGAGCTGCAGAAGTTTGGAATTCTGGCGCTGATTTTCTGTGGTATTATCGGTATCTACTGGGCATTACGCCCAATGAAAGATAGTATTTTTAATGCTATGATCGGTATGGAATGGCAACCTTGGGCGAAAGTGCTTTCATTAGTAGTTATTTTTCCTATAGTAATTCTTTATAGTAAACTTGTTGATACGTTCCCGCGTCACAAGGTTTTTTACTTCTTAACAGCTCTTTATGGCGTAATCGCATTGATTATGTTTTTCTGTTTTTCTGATGCTTCACTTGGTCTAGCAAATACCGTTAAAAGTCCGACACGTATTCTTGGATGGGCATGGTATGTTTGGGTTGAAAGTTTTGGTTCATTAATGGTTGCTCTTTTCTGGGCTATTGTTACTGACATCACCTCTCCTGAATCAGCAAAAAGAGGATTCCCTCTTGTAGCATTATTTGGACAAGTAGGTAATATGATTGGACCAAAATTCCTTAATGCAAAAGCATTAGGCTTTTCTAACAGCGCACCAGTTGTTGGTATTGTTTCTGGTCTTCTTTTCTTGGTTGGGATTCTATTCTGGGTGTTTATGAAAGTAACTCCAGCATCACAACTTAAAGGTTATCATGCAGCGGGTGAATCTGAAGTAGAAGGTGAACCAGGGTTTTTTGAGGGGCTAAAACTTCTCGTTACTCAAGGTTATTTACTTGGCATTTTCCTTATCATTACTATTTTTGAAGTAATCGTAACAGTTCTTGATTTCCACTTTAAAATGAGTGTTTCTACAGTATTCACCAGTGAAGCTGAAGTTGGAGCTTACTTAGCATCTTACGCAACAATGACTGGTGTTGTTTCAACATTATGTGTGTTGTTTGGCATTAATAGCATTCAACGTATTTTGGGTATGAGAGCTTCATTGTTAATGCTTCCTGTACTAACTATATCAGCAGTTCTTTTGATTTACTTTAATCCACAATCATTGTTGATTGGTTTCTGGATTATGGTGTTCTCAAAAGCAGTAAATTATGCATTGAACCAGCCAACATTAAAACAGCTTTATATTCCAACTTCAAAAGATACTCGCTATAAAGCACAAGCATGGATTGAAATGTTTGGTGGCCGTTTTTCAAAAGGCAGCGGATCATATATCAATACATTCCGTGCACCGTTGGTTGCTCAACATGGCGCGCTTGATGGTGTTACAAAGTTCTTGTTTGTTAGCTCAGCAATATCGTTTGGTTTAGTTGGCGTTTGGTTGTTAGTTGCGATTTATGTTGCTGCAACATATGACAAAGCAATTAAAGAAAAACGTATTGTGTGTTAATAAGGTTCATTATTGAGTAAATAATAAAAAGCGTCTTCTAAAAAAAGTAATTAGAAGACGCTTTTTGGTTCAAAACAACGTAAGATTCAGCAGAAAGGCTTTGGTTAGGATGGTATCTAAAGTGACACAAATGGTGCGTGGGCTGTTTGATATTGAACCACAAGAGAGAATGAAACTCTTCTTTTTATCACTTCTTTATTTTCTTGTTGTAGGAGCATATACCGTAACTCGTGATTTGAAGAGCTCGATTTTCTTGGGTACTGTGGGGAAAGAGTATATACCGTGGGTAAAAGTTATTTCTATGTTGATGCTTGTTCCTGCAATTTTTTTCTATTCTCGTCTTGTTGATAAAATCAAGCGTTATCAGTTGTTGATTTTTTATAGTGTTTTGTTCGGTGTAGCTAATTTAATTTTTGCATATTATATAGGGCATCCAACGATTGGAATTTTGAATACTGATGCACAGCCAACTCGTTTATTTGGTTGGTTTTTTTATTTCTTTGTTGAAGGATATTCGCCATTTGTGGTGAGTGTTTTTTGGGCATTAGCTAACTCTGTTAATAGTCCAGCTGAAGCAAAGAAAAATTATGGTTATATGGTAGCAGGTTCAAAGTTTGGGGGTATGGTTGCAGCAGCATTAGCCTGGTATATTTTTGGGTTAAGCGCTGAGTTGGTTAAACCATGTCTAACTCATGTTGAAGCGCATCAGTTAATTTTAGTTATTTCTTCGCTCTTTTTGTCATTAGTTCCAATGGCTACTGTACTTTTTATAAAAAAAGTACCAGCACATTTGATGCATGGGTATGAAGCAGCTTATAAGCTTGAAACGCAGAAAAAAGCTAAGCAAGCCAAGCCAAGTATGTTTGCTGGCCTTGAGATGTTTGTTAAATATCCCTATGTGCTTGGTATTTTTGGAATGGTATTTTTTTATGAAGTTGTTTCAACGGTACTTGGATATTTACGTTTAGGGGTTGCAGAGGCTGGTGCAGGGTCTATTTCGGATGTTTCTCGGGTGTTATTTGAAATAGCGTTTAAAGCACACTTTGTTGGATTTGTTATTTCTCTTATTGGTACTCAGGCATTGCTTGCTCGCCTTGGAACGCGCATCTGTTTGATGTTGATTCCGTTGTCTATGGGAGCGATTCTTTTTTATCTTATTTTTGAAACTTCCCCTGAGTCGCTCCGAAACGCCTTTGTTGTGTTTACAGCGTTGAATTATGCATTTCTTGCTCCTGTTAGAGAAAGTTTGTATTTACCAACTATTAAAGAGATTAAGTTCAAGTCTAAGTCGTGGATTGATGCGTTTGGTAGTAAATTTGCCAAGACAGCTGGTTCTATGTTTAATGTATTTGCTTCAACAATGGGTGAAACATTTATGTTGCCTGTGCATTCTTTCTTTTTTGCAGTGATAATTGGTTTGTGGTTTGGGGTAACTTTTTTATTAGGACGTCGTTTTGAACAGGTAATCGCTAAAAATGAGGTTATTGGGGCAGAGGAAGAATAAAAAAAATTGCAGTTTTTTTAACCCCATTTCCATTGTATTTCAATGGGGACCCCGGTTAGGAAAAGAAAAAATATAGTATGCATTGCAATTTTCTAGAGTTTTGTTACACTTTTTATGAATGAAATAAAAGTATAAAGGATGTTTGGATGAGAGATTTTAAAGAATTGTTCGGAGAATTGGTAAAAGCAGGCGTTCATTTTGGTCATCAAAAATCACGTTGGTGTCCTAAAATGGAGCAATATATTTGGGGCTATAAAAATAAGGTACATTTGATTGATGTTTCCAAAACTGCTTTCCAGTTGGACAAATCAGAGAAATTCTTAGAATCAGTAGCTGCTGAAGGCGGAACTGTGTTATGGGTTGGTACAAAAAAAGCTGCGGCAGACAGTATTGAAAAAGTTGGCCGTAAATTAACTCAACCGTATGTGAATCACAGATGGTTGGGTGGAACATTGCTTAACTTTAGCCAAGTTAAAAAATCTTTAACAAGATTGCTTCATTATGAAGATATTTTGGCAAAATCTGAAAGCAATCCTTTCTACACTAAAAAAGAACTTAACTTATACAGAAAAACAGCTGATAAGCTTGAAAAAACAGTTGGTGGTATTAGAAAGTTAGCATTGCCAATTAGTGCGATTGTTATTGTTGACGTAACTAAAGAGCAATCAGCAGTTAAAGAAGCTGTTTTGATGGGTGTTCCTGTAGTTGGTATTGTTGATACAAACTCAGATCCTTCATTAGTCGATTATGTAATTCCTGCTAACGATGATTCTCCGCAATCAATTAATTTAATTTTAGGTTACCTTGCTGATGCCGTTGCTCGTGGTAAAGAAAAAGCAGCACAAAATGCAAAAAATGCGAGTGAAGCTCAAGTTACTAAAAAAGGCACTAAAGAGCAGGCTACTCAAGAAGCTCCAAGTGATGTTGAAATAGCATTGCAACAATTGGATGCGCAAGAATAATTCCTCTTGGAGAGGTGTCTGAGTGGTTGAAGGAGCATGATTGGAAATCATGTATGTTTCGAAAGGGGCATCGAGGGTTCGAATCCCTCTCTCTCCACCAGTCTTCGTTGCTGTGCAACTTCGTCTGGCTTCGCCAATAAATGAAGATTGTGACAGAAATAAACATTGAAATTGTGTAAAGAAGACTGTCCGACGTAGTTCGGTAGAACGTAGACGGACTGCGCCAAGTTTGAAATAAAGAAATAAATCAAAGTGGCTCACAAGTTGCTTTGGGTAAAAATAATGGGAAAGTAAATAAAGAGATAGAATATATAATCTGTCAGGTCTGAAAGGAAGCAGCAGAATATATTCAGTTTTTTGTAGATACTTTCCCATTTCACATTTCCGGCAAGGAAATGTGTCCGTCGTAGCCTTGGCGAAGTCGGACTTTTGATTTAATTAAAAATTCTAGGTAAAGACTTAATGAGCTCTGTTGTATTAAACTTAAGTAGAAAATGGCGATCTCAGGATTTTGATCATATTGTTGGTCAAGACCTTGCGGTGCGTATTCTTAAAAATAGTCTTTATCTTGGTCATTATTTTCCTGTCTATTTATGTGCCGGACAACGTGGTTGTGGAAAAACTTCAACAGCACGTGTTTTTGCGGCAGCGGTAAATTGTCATGCTTTGCCGTTATTCCAAAAAGATCCTAAAAAACATTCTATTCCTTGTTTGGTGTGTGAGTCATGCGTTGCAATGAAAGAAGGGAATCATCCTGATTTTGTTGAAATTGATGCGGCTTCTCATACTGGTGTTGATAATATTCGCGCAGTCATTGAATCATCTTCATTGCTTCCGGTAATGGGGCGTAAGCGTGTGTATCTGATTGATGAAGCGCACATGCTCAGTAAAGCGGCATTCAATGCTGCATTAAAAATTTTAGAAGAGCCCCCAGCAACCGCGCTATTTATTTTAGCAACAACCAATCCTCATAAAATTATTGATACAGTGCGATCTCGTTGTTTCCAACTGTTTTTCACGCCAATTGCGCATGAAACGCTTAAAAATCATTTAGTTTTCATCTGCAAACAAGAAAAAATTGCACACACCGAGGATGCTCTTGACCTTATAGTTCGACATACTGAAGGGTCAGCTCGTGATGCATTGAATTTGTTGGAGCAAATTAGATTTTCTAATTCTATAGTTAATAAAGAAGCGGTACTTGCATTGCTTGGTCACATTGATGATCAGCAAATTATGAATCTTATTCAATTGACTATGCAAGGTGAAGCGAAAAGTTTGGTCCAATTATTGCATTCTTTGAATATTGATAAGCACAAAGCTGAATTTGTGTGGCAGCGCATGGTAATACTGTTGCGTGCATTATTGTGGATTAAGTATGATGTGCAACCTCATGAACTTATTGCATCCGTTGCGCTCCTTGAATCAAGCGCTCGCTGGTGCACATTACATGATCTTCATCGTATGATTGAAACATTATATACCCACGAAGAACTTTTTTTAAAAACAACAATGCAGCACATTTTCTTAGAAATGATCTTGCTCAGTTTGTGCGCTAAAGATAGCAAAAAAGATGATAATGGTGATGGATCTGCTCCGTGTACTTTAGCGGTTGCATCTTCTGATGGGCAAGAGTCTGATGATGAATTTGAAGATGAAGAAGACGATGATGATGTTGAAGAAGATGATGAAGCACTAAGTTATGATCAAAAATGGTTAAAGTTTGTTACAAAAGTTGCATCTTTAAATGAACATTTGGTTCATTCAGTCTTTAAGCAAGCTCGTTTTATTGAATATGTACCAGAAACTCATCGTTTATCAGTGGAATTATCAAAAGATTTTGTTCTTTTTAAAGAATGGTTGGATAGTACACAACCGTTATGGCAACCGTTATTAAAAGAGCTTTTTTCAGGTAATGTAGCGCTGGATGCGCAATTTACTGGAACATCTTCTAAGCTTGAGCCTCAAGCTAAAAAAACATTTGTAAGTTCTGCGCAACTAACAGAAAAGAGTAATGTTATTAAACCCAAACCACAATCGCAAGAAAAGCCAATCAAGCAATCCTTTAATGGTGGCATGCGTTACAACAATCAAAAAAGTACAGTTGTCTCAATACATAAAAATGAGCAACGTATTGATGTCTCTGATGAAAATAGATGGAAAACTGCAGCAATGTTGATGCGTCACTTTCCTGGAACTGTTACCGAAATACGTGAAAATTAATGAAAAAAATTAAACTTCCTCAAGTTGTCATTGTTGGTCGTACCAACGTTGGCAAATCTACATTATTTAACCGCTTGTCTGAAAATGTAAAAGCTATTGCGTTGGACCTAGAAGGTGTAACGCGTGATTTTTTACGAGATACCATTGCATGGCAGGGCAGAAGTTTTGAGCTTGTTGATACTGGTGGTATCAGTTTGCGTAAAACACAAGATCCTATTTTAAGCCAATCGCGAGCAATTGCTTTATCTATGATTGAATCAGCCGACATAATATTGTTTGTTGTTGATGGTAAAGCAGGACTCGTTAATGAAGATCGTGAGATTGCACAATTGCTTCACAAGCATGGTAAAACAGTTTTCTTGGTTGTGAATAAAGTTGATGTTAAAGATGCAGCTGAAAATATGTATGAATTTGAAGGTCTTGGTTTTCCAAAAAGCTGCTTTATTTCTGCTTCTCATGGCAAAAATATAGTTGATTTATTAGAGTTGATCGTTGCGCATTTGCCGGCGCCTTTGATGGTTGAAGTAGAAGAGCCTGCGTACAAAGTTATGTTGCTGGGTAAACCAAATGTGGGTAAATCATCATTGATGAATTTATTGCTTGAAAAAGAGCGTGCAATTGTGTCTCCTGAAGCCGGAACAACACGCGAAGCACTTGCTGAACGTGTTACGTTTTATCAAGAAGATATTCAACTTTCTGATACCCCTGGTGTACGTAGAATGCGTTCTGTCACCGAACCGCTTGAAGGTATGATGGTACAGAGCACTATGCAAGCTCTCAAAGGTTCTGATATTGTGTTGTTACTTATTGATGCAAGCGCAGAATCAGTTGTGGATCAAGAATTAAAGCTTGCGTTTTATGCATTTGATAGCCAATATAAGGCTCTGATTATTTTATTCAATAAATATGACTTGGTTGATGAAGGAACCAAAGTGCGCTTTGATCATGCTCTTTCAGAGTATGATTTCTTTTTAAAGAAAGTAGTAACGCTTAATATTTCTTGTAAAACAGGAAAAAATGTTGGCAGAATCTTGCCTACGGTAAAAGAAGTGTGGGAGCGCTATTCACGTAAATTTAATCAAAATGAGTTAACGCAACTGTTTAAAGATGCATCGGTAAAACGCCCATTGTACCATAATAAAAATTTGTTAATGTTCTTTTCTGCTCATCAGATCAACACTGCTCCAATTACTATTGTGATGCACGTGAACCAACCAACATGGTTTGGTGATTCGCAACTTGCGTATTTTGAAAAAGTTTTGCGTCAAGAATATGATTTGCGTGGTGTACCTGTTAAATTTATTGTGCGATCACGGTAATATAGTTTATTGTAAGTAAAAAAAGGAGTACTTATGAATAAACGTATTGTTTTTCGTAATATGGATCATTCTGATGTTATGCAAGAGTATGCAAATGGTCAGCTGGAACGTGTAGTTGAGTTTTTACACGATGATCGTGGGCCAGTATTTATTGATCTTTATCTTGAACCAAGTCGTGTTCATAAGCATCATCGTGTTGAACTGCATGTTAAAAGTGCTGATTATAGTTTGAATTCATCGTATGAGCATGAAGGTATGGATTTTTATGCTACGCTTGATCGTGTGATTGATAATATGTATTTGCAGTTACGTGAAGCAAAGCAGCGACATCATGATGAGAAGAAAAGTTGTGGACGACATGATGAGTTTAAAAAACAGCGTTAATTAGAGTAAATTAAATTGTTGATCTGCATATTGCAGCGCTTTAAAAGATAAAAGTAGTGTGCTGCAGATACACAACATTCCTAGAAAAGTACATAAAGTGCGAAGGTTTTTTGATTGAACCTGCGTACTTTTTTTTGTATAAAACAGTCCAAAAAATAATGCACATATGCTGGCCATGATCATAGTAAGTAATGGTGTGCTGATGATGTATGTGTATGCCAATAGATACGCCGTAATGATCATCATAAAAAGAGAGATAATGATTTCCAGCAATTCTTTTATTCTGATCTGTTTTTTCAGTTCTTCTCTAAAGAAATAATAAAAAGTGATAAGTACGCTTAAAAGAAAGAGTAAAATCGCAAAGTATTTTTTATGGTCAACGTGCAGTGATGCAGTAATAATGTACATTGTAGTGAGTATCATTAAGCTATAACGTTCAATAATTGTTGGTCTATGGCGTTTTTTTATTGGCTCGTAATCATCTATTACTGTAAATGTTGAATCAATTGTTTCATCGTTTTGTGGAGCTGTAGCGGAAAAAACCAAAGGAAACTGTAGGTGATTAATTTTTTTGTCTGCATGGCGATAATAGCTGCAATAAAGGTAAGCTGAATGAGTATTTTTGTCATTTGTTGTCGCTCGTAGAGTGACGATAAAATCCTCATTAAAAATCTGTTTTGCTTCTTTAAATGATGAATCATAATGAGCAACAGTGGGTTTATTTGCTTTCCATGGCGATAGGGTAATGTGTGGATTATCAATTGAGCATGTAATAAAATCTTTGTAGATGAAATCTTTTTTGGGAATGGTGAAATTGATTGTTATTTCTTTGGTTTGAGTATCAATATCTGTTGCATTAAAGGATATAAGCCCTGGAGTTGATTTTCCAAGGCTTATGGTGAATAAAGGCAGTAGGATAATGTAGTTCCACGTTTGAAAAGTGTGTCCCGCGCTCGTCCTGAGCTTGTCGAAGGATTTCTTCGAGCGCTCAAGGATATTCTTCGACAGGCTCAGAACGAGCGCAATAAAATACAAAGATATAGAATATGCAATAATTACTACTCTATTTAACCGCATTAAATGCATCTAATATCTGTTGTGCGTGATGTTTTGTGTCAACATCTTTAATAATTCCAACAATGAGGCCATATTCATTAACTAAAAAAGTCCAACGTTTTGGAAGGCCAAATATGTACCACCAAAATCCACGATTAACGCCGTAATCTTTGAGTATTTGTTTTGTAGCAACAAGTAACGTGAATGGTAGACCTTTTTTTGCAATAAATTTCTGTTTACTTTTGACTGATCCTCTACTCAAACCAAGAATAGTAATACCAGCTTCAGTTAATGCTGCATAATCATCGCGTAAACTGCATGCTTGTTCTGAGCATCCTGGGGTACTATCTTTTGGATAAAAATAGAGTGCCACTTTTTGACCTTTAAAATCATCGAGTGTTACGGTTTCACCATTTTGATTTACTAAAGAAAAATTGGGAGCTCTATTGCCAATTTGCAGTTGTTTGGCTGAACAATGGAGCGCAGTAAAACAGATGAGGGCAGTGAGAAATAGTACGATCGCTTTCATAGTGTTCCTTATATTATGGTTTTTTTATTTAGTATACCATATTTTATGTTGTTTTGATTTCATTAATTTTCAAATTCCCCTTGATGCTATGAAGCGCAATAGTCGCTTCACCAGTCCCAATGGTTCCATCCACCTCTTTTTTGAATTTATTCCATGCAGAGCTATTCAGTTGCGTTGCATAAGGTTTGAGGGTAATAACATGATCAGACAGAAGAGTGCCATGCGTTGTGTGTCCTTTAATTTCAGCATTGGTGTCTGTTGGTAAAGCAAGGGTGATGTGTCCTGATGTTGTATTCAGATCAATAGCGCTCGTAGATGGTAATTTTTTGTAAGCGACTGAAATTTTCCCTGATGTTGAATGTGCGTTAAAGCTATGAGCTATATTTTCCCCGTTGATGTTGCCGTAATGAGTATGTGCATCAACAGGTCCAAGAGCATGAGCAATGTTGATTGTTCCTTTTTTAAGTGTGCGGGCAGATACTGTTTTTTTGCTGTTGGAGATGGTAATATTATCATTGGTGACAACATTAATGGATCCATGAACGTTTTTTATAGACGCATCCCCGTTTTCTGACACGTTAACTGTAATATCAAGAGATGCGGGAATAATAAGTTCATATTCAACTAATCCGACGAGTTTTTGATTGATATGTTTGGTGGTGATTGCCAGATGGTCAGTTGTGTTTGCATCAACAACAATTTTAATATGATCTAAATCTTCTTCTTTTTTTGCACGTTTTGTGGTTTTGAGAAATATTGAGTTTTTTTTCCATGTTTTGATACTGATTGGACCATTAATATTATTAATTGATATGTTATGAATTGATGTTGTCGGTAATTCGCGTTGATCAACTTTTTCAAGTTTATAACCAGTAAGAAGCGATGTGATTTTTTGCAAAGGGGATTGCTTGTTCGTTGCGCAGAAGGATGAGATAGTTGTTGATAAGAGTATTATATATATTGTTTTATTCATCGGGTATCCTTTTTATAAAAGTAATGTGTTTGTAATATACAAAAAATGTTGTGCTCATTCAAAGAATAGTCGTAGTGCAATCAGGAGATGAAATGAAATTAGTAAGTCAGCAGTCTGAAAAGATATATGCAATTGCGCAGGCAATTGCTCAGCACAAAGGACGTGCATTGCTTGTTGGTGGTGCGGTGCGTGATATGACAATGAATCGTCCTGTTAAAGATATAGACATAGAAGTTTATGGTCTCTCTGAACAACAATTGGAACAATTGTTATCTCAATTTGGACCAGTGAGCTTGGTAGGTAAAGCGTTTGGAGTGCTACGTATTCATGGTCTTGATGTTGATTGGTCTTTGCCACGTGCAGATAGTCCAGGACGTAAGCCAACAGTGGTTATTGATCCGCATATGCCAATTGAGGTTGCTGCGCGTCGCAGAGATTTGACGATGAATGCAATGGCTTTTGATCTCATGATCAATGAATTAATCGATCCGTGTGATGGAATAAGCGATATTAAACATAAGATATTGCGTACTCCTGATGCACGTTTTTTTATTCAAGATCCGTTACGTTTTTACCGTGTGATGCAATTTATTGGACGTTTTGAGATGTGCCCCGATGATGAGTTGAATACATTATGTGCGGAAATGGATATTGCACAGATTTCACGCGAGCGTATTGAAGAAGAATTTAGAAAACTGTTTTTATTTTCACGGCGCCCATCGCTTGGTATCCGTTGGTTGTATACAATTGGACGTTTACATGATGTACTGCCAGAACTTGCTGCAACTGTTGGCATTGAGCAAGAGCCAAAATGGCATCCAGAAGGCGATGTGTTTGAGCATACAATGCAGGCAATTGATGCTGCTGTAGAATTAATAGGCAAGTATGATAATGAATTTGATAAGCTTGTTTTAGTGTACGCCGCATTGTGTCATGATTTGGGAAAAGTTACAACAACTATTGAAGTTAATGGTGTTATTAAAAGTATTGGGCATGAAAAAGAGAGTAAAAAGTTTGCGCGTACAATGATGAAGCGTATTACGCATAATGTTGATCTGATTAATGCGGTTTCATCGCTTGTGTTGCATCACATGACACCATTGCAGTTTATTACTAATAATGCAAAAATGCCTGCATATAAACGATTGGCAAATAAGTTAGCTCATAATGTTAATGTACTCATGCTCATTGATCTGTGCATTGCTGATAAACGTGGCAGAAATGGAAACAGTCATGAACCTTTGACGTGTGATTTTCCTGATGTAGAACTGTTTAGAGAAAAAGTTTTGCAGGCAGGGGTTTCTACCAGTGCAGTTGAGCCATTATTAAAAGGTGTAGATCTTCTTGATGTTGTGCAGCCAGGACCAAAAATGGGGCAGTTGTTAAAATTAGCGTATGAAAAGCAGATTGATGATGGTGTTACTGATAAAGACATTTTGAAAGAGTTTGTTAGAAGAATGGTTAAAAAGTGATATTTTTCTTAGTGCTCATTCTGAGCTTGTCGAAGGATATCTTTGAGCGCTCTAAGATATTCTTCGACAAGCTCAGAATGAGCACGGCGATAAATTGTTATGCAAAATATGAAAAAAAAGCTATAATCATGCATAAAATTTACAATATATATTAACGTGAGTTCGATCTAAGAAAATTTTAAAAAAAAATTCATTACGATATCCTTTTAAAAACAATCAAACTTAAAAAAGGGTATTGTAATGAATTTGACTACTATTTTCTACCATTGTGATGAATTTTGCAAATTTTTTGAAAAAGAGTTTCCAATCCGTGTTCTTTCTGATGGGAAAAATATTAGAAAAAGGAATGGATCTTTAAAGCTTAGTGAAACTATGACGATTGTCATTTATTATCAGCAATCTGGCTATAAAACATTCAAGGATTATTACACAAAAAGTGATGAATTAAAATCAGCGTTCCCTGGTCTTACAAGCTATAATCGTTTTGTAGAATTACAACAAAAAATTACAATGCCTTTAGCTATTTTTACAAAATTATATGCGCTTGGAAAATGTGATGGCAATTCATACATTGACAGTTTTTCACTGTCTGTAAGTCATCAAAAAAGAATATCTTCTCATAAAACCTTTAAAGGATTAGCCGCTCGAGGAAAAACAAGTGTGGGTTGGTTTTACGGATTCAAAGTTCATGTAATTATCAATGGTTGGGGAGAAATTATTGATTTTTGTATCACCTCAGGAAATGTTGTTGATAATAATACAAAAGTTATTGAAAAAATAACTGAAAAAATTCATGGAAAAGTTTATGGAGATAAAGGCTATTTGCTTAATTCAGAACTGTTTCAAAAGCTTTACTCTAAAGGCATTCATATTGTTACAAAAATTCGAAATAATATGAAAAATAAGCTTATGGATGTTAAAGATAAAATCATGTTAAAAAAACGTGGAATCATTGAGTCTGTTGGAGCAATTCTTAAGGAGGATCTTAATATTGAACATTCACGATATCGTAGTCCAAGATCATTGATTATAAATGTATTTGCAGCTTTAGCTTCTTACGGATTTCGAAAAAAAAAGCCATCAATATACAAAAAAAGCTTTTTTCTATTGACGGCTTAGATCGAACTCACGTTATATTATTAATCAAATGAAGGTTTTCTGATGAATATAGCTTACAAAAAACTGTCGGCAGTGATTTTTTCTGCAATGGTAACAGCTTCTATGCATGGTATGGAAGATATGGGAGAAGTAACAATAGAGCAAGTGACTCCTGCTGTGTGGTATAGAAAAGGATCAGTGCAAGCTGCAGTGGTGGCAACAACAGCATTGGTTGTGGCTGTGGTAGCTCTTCGTGCAGGAAAATTAGCAATACCAGCTTTTATGGCAGTGTTGGTTGGAACATCACAAACTGTTGCGGGCCTAGCACCAAACTCTGATGTTTCTGATGAAATCTCAGGACAAACTACTGAAGTTAACAACCAAGAGATTAAAGTAGGCGAAACTGCAGGGGCGTTGGAATCAACCAATGTACCTCGTAATGTGTTAGACGAAGTAACGGACTTTGTTAAAAATATAAAAATTCCGGTATGGAATCATCGTAAAGATGTTACAGAAAGTATGACTGCAGATGAATTTGAGCAAATAAATGAAGAATTAGTAAGATAAGTTTCATTCTTATTCAGCAATTATAAAAGTGTGCTTTTGGGCCTGGCAGGTCTGAAAAAGCACACTTTTTTTGTCTATCGCAATATGTATATTTGTGCTAAAATTATTCCTATAAGTTATAGGAAAATTATTATGAATAGTATTGACCGAATTCAAAAAGCATTTAATGAACACCTTAAACAGTTATTTCAGCATACTGAAATAACTTCTGATCAAACCAAGTTACATATCAATGTTGACGAATCAAAGCAGGCGTTTGGCAATCTTTCAACAAGCATAGCATTGGTGTTAGCCAAAGCATTAAAGCGTGTTCCACGAGAAGTGGCAACGGAAATTGCAACATTTACCCATCCATTAATAGAAAAAATAGAGATAGCAGGTCCTGGGTTTATTAATATTTATTTTAAGCCAGAAACATTTAAACTCCTTGCCAAAGAACTGTACGAACAAAAAGAAACATTCTTTAAACCTGACACATTAGAAAAAAAATATAATGTTTCACTTGAATTTGTGAGTGCAAATCCAACTGGCCCATTGCATTTTGGTCATGGTAGGGGTGGTATTATTGGTGATGTGCTCGGTAATGTACTCCGTTTTGTAGGTCACAATGTTACGAAAGAATTTTATATCAATGATGCGGGTAACCAGATACAAAAATTAGGCGAATCATTCAAAGTGCGTTGTTTGCAAGCAGCGGGAATGGATGCAACTATCCCAGAAGATGGGTATCATGGACAGTATTTGGCTGATCTTGCGCAAGACTGTTACGCAGAATTTGGGCAAAAGTTGTTTGAAAAGCCCGATTCTTTTTTTGCTGAATATGCCAAAGATAATCTTTTGCAGGCACTACAAAATACACTTAAAGATTATGGCATTGAGTATGATGTTTGGTTCTCTGAAAAAACGCTGCATGCAAGTGATGCAATACCCAAAGCGTTAAAAGTTTTGCAAGCACATGGTTTACTGTTTGAGCACGATGGGGCTTTGTGGTTTAAGACAACTCAATTTGGTGATGACAAAGACCGTGTGGTACAAAAATCAACGGGTGAATATACCTATATTGCCGCCGATATTGCGTATCTACAAAATAAGATTGATCGTGGAGCTGATAATGTGATGATGGTTCTTGGTCATGATCATCATAGTTATGTAATGCGTCTTAACGCAGTCAAAAATGGACTTGGTTACACAGACCTTCCACTTTCAGTGATTTTGTACCAGCTGGTTAAAATATCAGAAGGTGGGGCATTGGTACGTATGTCAAAACGTGCTGGGGCAATTGTTGGTTTGCAAGACATTATCGATACGGTTGGCAAAGATGTTGCTCGCTTTTTTTATTTAAACCGTAAAGCGGATGCACAGCTTGAGTTTGATCTTGAGTTAGCGCTTAAAAAAACAGAAGAAAATCCGGTGTATTATGTACAATATGCATATGTGCGCACGGGTAGTATTTTGGCAAAAGCGGTGGCGCAAACAGAATTGAGTAATATTACCGCTGCAGATGCGCAGCATATTGGTCAAGAAGAAGCGTTTTTACTCAAAAAGATAGTGTTTCTTGAGCAACTGTTGATGGATATTACCATAAATCATCAGACACATTTGTTGACCTATTATGTGCTTGAGCTTGCACAGCTGTTCCACCGTTATTATAGTCATGTGCGTGTTATTGATATGGAAAATATTGAAAAAAGCCGAGCACGTTTGCTGATGATCGGTTTATTAAGAAATACGATTGCGCTTGTCTTGGATATTCTTGGGGTGAGTCATCCAGAAAAAATGTGAGTTAACGCGCTCGTCCTGAGCTTGTCGAAGGATATCTTTGAGTGCGTTTAATTCTTCAACCTGCCTTCGCCAAGGCTATGGCAGGCACGGCAAGTTCTCAAGGCAGGTGTTTACTGCTGAGCTTGACGAAGCATCAGAATGAGCGCCTTGAAGAAAAACTTGATAACTGTTGATAAAATGCCTATTTGTGGCACAATTAAAAATATAAGAATTATATAAATATATAGGAAGATCTTATGAAAATAGATAAAGAAGTATTGCAAGAATTAAGAGATCATACTGGTCTTGGTCTTATGGATTGCCGTAAAGCATTGGAAGAAACAGCGGGCGATTTTCAACAAGCATTAGATTTGCTTCGTAAAAAAGGCGCAGCAGTTGCAGCTAAACGTTCTGATAAAGAAACTGGCGAAGGTATTATCAAGGCGTACGTTCATCCAGGTGATCGCATTGGTGTTTTACTCGAAATTAATTGCGAAACTGATTTTGTTGCAAATACTGAAGCTGTAAGACAGTTTGCACAAGATCTTTGTTTACAAATTGTTGCAAATAAAGCAATGTATGTATCATCTGAACAAGTTGATCAAGATTTATTAGCAAAAGAAAAAGAGATTTTTAGAGCTCAAATGGTAGATTCAGGTAAGCCTGACAAGATTATCGACCAAGTAGTTGAAGGTAAAGTTAAAAAACTTTACAGCGATATTTGCCTTCTTGAACAACCGTTTATCAAAAATGACCAATTCACTGTTAAACAGGTGTTAGAAGACTTGATTGCCAAAACCGGTGAAAGTGTACGTATTAGAAGATTTTGCCGCTTTGAATTAGGCAAGTAACAGCAGATAAGGGGCACTATTATGTCAGAGATTATTTTAATAGAAAATGATATAAAAAGTTTCCAAAAACCAATGGAAATTGAGATGGAAAATCCGCTCAGACATTTTGAGCGTGAATTGGTTAAAATTCGTACAGGTAGAGCGCATACATCGATGATTGAAGATATTCCTGTGATGGTGTATGGACAAGATTCAGTGCCGCTCAAAGGGCTTGGCACTGTTTCAGCTCCCGATGCGCGTTTGTTGACAGTACAACCATGGGATTCATCAATTATTTCTGATATTGAAAAAGCGATTGTTGCAGCAGGTGTTGGTGTTTCTCCAGTTAATGATGGCAAAATCATTAGATTACGTTTGCCTGAGATGAGTTCTGAAAGACGTGAAGAGTTAGTAAAAATGCTTCACAAAAAGCTTGAAGAATGCCGAGTTATCATTAGAAACGTTCGTAAAGACTTTAAAAATCTTATTACTGACGCTAAAAAAGATAAGAAAATTTCTGAAAATTTCTACAATAGATTGGAAGAAGTATTGCAAAAAATTACTGATTCATACATTGAAAAAGTAGAAAGCATGTCTAAGAAAAAAGAAGTAGAATTATCTACGGTCTAAAATTCTTAGCAGAATGAATATAAAGAGAGCGAGTGATTATTTTTATAATCGCTCGCTTTTTTGTTGGTAGAGAGTGTAAGGTAAGCTTAAATTATGAAATCCTGCGCTCATTCTGAACTTGTTGAAGAATTAAGCGCTCGAAGATATCCTTCGACAAGCTCAGGACGAGCGCAGCGAAGGAATCATGAAAAGGGCAATGATGAAAAAAATGATAGTTATTGCGATGATGGTAATTATTACTAGTAGTTCTGATGCCAAGGTAATGAAAAGAATGAGTGATGTACAAGCAGTGTTATCACGTCCTGCCGTGGCACCAGCTCCAATTCCAGTATCTGTGCCAAAAGTTGATCAGGATGCCATTACAAAAAGACTAGACGAACAGTTACGTTTTCCCGTGGAAAGTGCATGGAATGATAGAATTAATGATTTATTTGATCTTGCGATGGTAAATCGAGAGCTAGCGCGTGATTATTTTATAAAAATGCGATCAAAAATGGAGAGTGCGGAAGTTAGGCCTCTTGATGTTGAAGAGAAAAAACCAACAGAATCCATGTTGCCGGCAGGCGTAGAACCAATGAAAAAAGGGACAAAGCCTGCACCTAAACCGGCTGCTCCAAAAGCACAAGTAACTGAAGGTCCTAAAGCTGAAGTAATAGAATCTACATTGCCGGCTGGTGAAGAGCCAATGAAAAAATCTACAGGAAGACCAGCTCCTCAACGTAAACCAGCTGTACCAAAAGCAGAAGCAACTGAAGCTCCTAAAGTTGAAACACCTGAAATTCCATCTGGTGAAGAAATGAAAAAAGGCACCAGACCTGCACCTTCAAGAAAACCTGGTGCTCCATCTGGTGGTCCTAAAAAAGCATTAACACCAGCAAAAGGAGAAGCGGCAAAGCCTGTGGCTTCTAAAGAGACAGCACCAAAAGTTGTTGAACAAATTTTTAGTGTGTCAAGGTTACAACAATTAGATAATGATAAACTCATGGAATTGTTGAATGATCTTTTAGAAAAATTGGGAACAGTGCCAAGTAATTGGAATGGTATGATAGTTGAAAGGGTAGAAGAAAAAACTCAATACAGCTCTAAAATTCGTAATGTATATGGAGCCCCGGTTGCAAAATGGACTAACGATATAAATACTTTGAAAAAAGTGATTATTTCTAAAAATATAATGCCTGAAGCAGAAGTTACACAAAAAATAGCTGATAGGATTGCACAGGTAAGAGCTGAAAAAAATGTAAAGCCTGCAGTGTCTACCCAGCCAGAAGAAAAGCCAAAAGAAGAGTTAACAGAAGAAGATTTAGTAAAATTGATTAAGGCGCAGTTAGCAGATCCTAAAGCAGATCAAATTGGTTGGGTTGTTTCTATAAAGGGTAATATAAAAGCGCTTGATAAGTTAAATCATGATGCAGCAATGCAATATCATGATCAATTTATTAAACTTACAAAAGAAAGACCGTTTTTGAAATAATAGAACTTTATTTTATTTAAATTTGTGGTACATTATTAACTATATTTTGATCTTTGGGTTGCTAGCTCAATTGGCAGAGCAACAGACTCTTAATCTGTGGGTTCTTGGTTCGAGTCCAAGGCAGCCCACCAGTCTACGCTCTAACGAGCTTCGTCTGGCTGGCGCCGCAAGAAAAGAGCTTAGCAAACACAAAAACTTTGATAAAAACAAGTGTAGACTGTCCGACGTAGTTCGCTAGAACGTAGACGGACGGAAAAACAGAAAAGCGAAGATCAAAGATAATTTTGAAATAAAATAATGCAAGAGTGGCGGAATTGGCAGACGCGCTGGACTTAGGATCCAGTACCGAAAGGTGTGTGGGTTCAACTCCCTCCTCTTGCACCATACTACGCCAAGGCTTCCTCCTTCGCGTAAAGCTTCGGAGGACACAGTCGTTTGGCGCGGTTTACCCTTCGTAGCTCGTTAGAGCGCAGTAGGGCTGGAATTAATAAAAAGTCATAATTTTCGCATATAATTTGGATTGGTGAAAGCCAATCTTTTTTTTGTGTCCTATCTCCATTCACATTTCAAATATACCCTTGCAAATTTTGACTAAGTGATGCAGTCTTTAAAAAAAAAGTTTTAAGGAGGTGTTTACGGTGAAGCAAAAAATTACGTTGGATAATAGCTCTCTTTTGAGCATAGAACATAATTATGATCAGTCTAGTTTGTGTCGGGCAACTATAACTGTTGCTAAATCTTTAATTAATACTTTTTTTGATGAAACAGCCGTTGCATTACAAAATAATATTCAGGCATATGGCTTTCAACAAGGAGAGGTTCCCGTAGAATATATTGGTAAACAGTATAAGTTGAACATTACAGAACATCTGAAAGAATTTTTTTTAAAGTTTGGTATTATCAATTTTCTTTTTCAAGAAATACGAGCGCAAAAGTTACTTGTTGCAGGCGATCCGCGTCTTGTTGATATTTGTTTAGAATATGACCAAGACGCTCGTTTTATTTTTGAATTAAGTGTTTTTCCCATGATTGCGTTGAATGAATGGAAATATTTTCCTTTTAAAGCACCTCACAGAAAGAATTATAAAGATTTAGATCGTCAAGTAGAAACATTTGTTCAAGAAGAGCAAAAAAATTTAGAAAAATATAGTGTTGATAAAGGAATATCGATTGGTGATTGGATAAATTTTACTGTTTCAGTTGTTAATAATAAATATGCGCCTTTGAATGAAAATTTTTCTCAGAATTTTTGGTTGAAACTCGATAATGAAGATGTTGAAGGTCATTTACAGTCTCTTTTTCTTGGCAAAAAAAAAGGTGATGAGTTTATTGTTGGCAATAAAGGTTTACAGGATTATTTTAGTGATCAATTACGTGTTTCTTATAATTTTAAAATACATGTTGTTGATGTTGTGCCACATGTTTATTTTTGTTTTGATCAATTTAAAGACCATTTTAGAGTAAAAACTAACAAAGATATGCATAAAAAATTGATTGAAGTATTTTCATATCGTAATGATGTTTCGCAACGTCTTGCAATGGTTGAAGAAGCTTTTAAGTTATTATTGTCACGACATCGTTTTTTTGCACCAAATTATCTTGTTTTGCGTCAACAAAAAATAATTTTAGGTGCAATTCAGTCTAATCCAGATTATAATGTGTACAGAAAACAAAAAGATTTTAATTTTTGGATTCAACAGTTAGCTGAAAAACAAGTAAAAGAAACGTTACTTATTGATCAGCTGATTTATCGTGAAAATATAGTTGTTACGCATGAAGATATCGTAAATTACTTAAATTTAGATAAACGACAACGTATGCGAGAATTTATTTATTTTGGTTTACCAGAATCAAAACATTACGGGCAAGAAATGCCGCTGGTAACAAATGAATTAACTCGCGTATGTGCTCGTGAAAAAGCTATAAATTATGTGATTTACTATTTAACTAAAAAGTAAATATTAATTTAAAAGAAAAACATCGATGGAAAGCAAAACTCACAAACTTATTATTGTTGGTTCAGGACCTGCGGGATTAACTGCAGCTATTTATGCGGCCCGTGCAAATCTTGAACCAATTGTTATTGATGGTGATACGCCAGGTGGTCAGTTGATCAAAACATCATATGTTGAAAATTGGCCGGGAGAAAAAAGTATCCTCGGACCACAACTGATGATGAATATGCGTGACCACGCAAAACATTTTGGTACACAATTTGTGTCTGGCAATGTCACAAGTGTTGATTTTTCACAAAAACCGTTCTCTTTCACCATAGACAATAAAAAAACATTGCGATCCCATGTGGTTATTATTGCAACGGGAGCAACTCCAAAACGTCTTGGGGTTCCTGGTGAAGATCAATATTGGGGTAAGGGTGTTACAACCTGCGCGGTGTGTGATGGTGCCTTTTATAAAGATAGAAAAGTGATTGTTATTGGTGGTGGCGACACAGCCATGGAAGATGCATCATTTTTGAAGAAATTTACCAAAGATATAACCATTATCCATATTTTAGACAAATTTACCGCGTCTCATGCTATGCAAGAGCGCGTGATTAATGATCCTGATATTAAGACATATTATAATAGCACTGTTACTGAGATTCATGGCGATGGTAACAAGGTTACGGGTGTTACAATGATCAATCAACAAGATGGTACAACGATGCAGCTTGAAGCAGACGGTATTTTTGTGGCTGTTGGGTTGAACCCTAATTCTGCCCCCTTCAAAGAACATATTACATGCAATAAGGGCGGTTGGATAGAAGTTAATGATCAGACGAGTTCGAACATTAAAGGCGTATTTGTAGCAGGTGATGTACATGATTATCGTTATCGTCAAGCAGTAACTGCCGCGGGTGCTGGATGCATGGCAGCGCTTGATGCAGAGCGTTATTTGGCTCATATTGAATGATTTTATATTTTTAAGGGGTTTCATGATTAAGAATTTGCAGCTTGTGGCATTAGGGGTAGTAGTTTTGCAAGCAGCGGGTATGAATGCTTCGGAGAATAAGGCAACGAATTGTCCAAGAAGTCAATTGTCTTTATCGGCTGAAATAGCAAAAAGAGCTACAGTAAAGCATCCAGTTGAAATAAATCAGGTGGAAAAGGGTACAAAAAGACAATGTCTTAATTTATCTATACCAAGCTATATTGTATTAGAAAGGCGTGATTGGCACGCAGAGTTACAGAAAAATCCTGATCTTGCATGGTTACCGATTTAAGGAATGTTATGTTTAAGAATTTGCAGCTTGTTGTATTAGGAGTAGTAGTCTTGCAAGCAGCGGGTATGAATGCTATGGAAAATAAGTCTCAAACTTCCCCACAAACGCCAAGAAGTCCATTGTCTTGTTCACAGCAAGCAAGACGTGATAGCGGTGATTTTCCAACTGTAGCAGGATTGAAACGCTCTCTTGAAAAACGTAAAGAAGAGCCAAACAGTACCTCATATGCGTATTATCCATGGCCTGGAGGTAACCCGGACTATTTTAACCGCCAGATTAGCGTGACAGACCAAATGAAACCTTGGTCACCCCATCACTTTTATGGTGTTTAGATAAAGACTCTATTCTAAAGTAATAAATTTGAAATTATATCATTTTTGCTTTAGAATAGAGATATAAGTTGATTTATAGCGGAGAAGATTATGTCATTGACCGTATCCAAAAAAAGTAATATTAAACGTCGCAGAAAGCATGGCTTTCTTAAAAGAATGAGCACAAAAGATGGAAGAAAGATCATCAACCGTCGCCGTGCATCAGGTCGTAAACGTTTAGCACCAAGCAAATACTAAAAAGCTTGCCCTTCGTCCTTCGACAGGCGTACATCCTTCGCTAAAAGCTTCGGAGCACACGGCAGGATGAGCGGGAAGAAGCGAAGTAGGGTTTATCTGAGTAAAATTATATGTCGGGCATTGTAGGAAAGATTTCAAAATTCACCAAACGGGAAATAGATTATCTTTTTAGCAATGCCCGACGTGTTGTTAGAAATCAATTTTGTACTGTTTTGGTTGCTCTTCGTCAAAAAGAAGATTTTGGCAGAGTTTTGATTGTTGTGTCACGTGCGGTTGGTAATGCTCCGGAACGTAATTTGATCCGACGACGTGTTAAATCTATTTTTTATGAAGAAAAGTTGTTTGAGCATAATTTTGATTGTGTTGTTATAGCACATAAAAAAATGACAACGCTTTCTTTTGAGCAGATTAAGAAAATGTTGCTAGCGGCGTATGAAAATCTTCAATAAATTAATAATTTTTTTAATTGTCGGCTTTCGTCCATTATTTGGAATAGCTCATTGTAAATATCCTGTAAGTTGTACGCAATTTGCTACAGAGCAGTTGCAAACCAATTCATTATTGCCGGCGGTGTGGGCAATAATCAAACGTGTTTTGTCGTGTAATCCTTTTTAATCCCATTGGGGAGACTCTTATGTTCGATTTCATCATTTTTGCAGAATTAGCTGCATTTTTTACGTTTGTTACCGTGTTTTTGGTAGCAACATGTTATAAACGTTGCCCTTCAAATAAAATTCTGGCGGTGTATGGAAACATTTCCGGTGAACAATCTGTTAAATGTTATCATGGTGGCGGTGCATTTATTTGGCCATTAATCCAAGATTATGCATTTCTTGATCTGACGCCAATGACATTACACATTCCACTTAAATCAGCATTATCTCAACAAAATATTCGTATTAACGTGCCAAGCACATTCACGGTTGCAATTGATACAACGCAAGAAGCGATGAACCATGCAGCAGTACGTTTGCTTGCACTTTCACAAAAAGATATTGAGATGATGGCAACGGAAATTATTATTGGACAGTTGCGATTAACTATTGCTTCATTAATGATTGAAGAGATTAACCAAGATAGAGAGCGCTTTTTGTTGGAAGTGAGAAAGCATATTGAATCTGAGCTGAAAAAAATTGGCCTTATGCTTTTGAACGTGAATATCACCGATATTACTGATGAATCAGGATATATTGAAAGTATTGGCAGAAAGTCAGTTGCCACTGCACTCAATCAGGCAAAAATTGATGTAGCAAATCAAGAAAAGAGTGGTGATATTGGTAAAACGGAAGCGGAAAAAGAGCGCCGTATCCAAGTAGCTACCTATAATGCTGATGCAGTGCAAGGTGAAAATGAAGCCAAAGCAAAAATAGCAAACGTGAATGCGCAGTTGCTTGAGCAAGAAGCTAATGCAAAACGTATTGGGCAAATTGCTGAACAAAATGCATTTGCAGAGATTTATAAAGCAGCAAGCCTTGCAGAATTAAAACGCCTTGAAGCTGAAGAAATTGTACCCAAAGAAATTGAACGCCGTAAAATAGAGATTGCAGCAGCAGCTGATGCTGCAAAAAAACGCATTGAAGCAGAGGGTGAAGCTGCAGCAATTTTATCCATTAAACAAGCAGAAGCTGAAGGTGTGCGTAAAGTATTAGCTGCAAAAGCTGAAGGGTATAAATTGCTTGTGGAAGCGTGTGCAAATAATAGCCAAGATGCAGCAACCATGCTCATGATTGAAAAGCTAGAAGAAGTTGCAAAACTGCAAGCTGAAGCTATTAAAAATCTTAAGATTGATAAAATCACCGTGTGGGATAGTGGCTCATCTGAAAAGGGCAGTTCAACAGCTAACTTTGTAAGCAGCATGATTAAATCATTACCGCCACTTCACGAAATTGCCGCAATGTCTGGCGTTAATTTACCGTCATATTTGGGTGATTTGGAAAAGAAGAGTAATGATGAATGGCAAAAGCAGATTTAATAATAGATGATCGAAGGGACAAATTATGATGAAAAAAGAAATGTTGTTCATGTTGGTAATTGGATTTGTAACTCATAATGTATTGATTTATAGCAAGGACTGGGTATTATTGCCAGATAAAATTACATTAAAGAGTCGTTTAGTTGAAAATGGTTTTGAATATTTCGATGAAAGAATGAAATTGACGGATACATTTGGTTCTAAACGCATGAATCCTACTGGGGTTGCTGTAGCATTAGAATTGGTAGTATGTGATTTTTGTAAAGAATATTCAGCAGTTCATTGTGCCATAGCACAGAAATCAAAAAGGGGGATAATAGAAGTGCTGTTGGAAGATCGTTCAGGTCCAATTCATGAAGCATGGAATGAATTGAATTCACTTGAGCGTTTAAAAAAATAAATTATTTATAGCATAATTTTCACAATATTAATGAAATGAAAATAAACCCTGACCTGTAAAAAGAGCAGGGTTTATTTTTTGATTAACTGTCCATTGTGACATATTCTAAATCTTCTATTTTGGCGCTGTTATAATTCAATCCCAATTCTTTAAGAAAAGATGTTAATCCTATAAAATTGCTAATGTCAACTACTTGATTGTTAAGCCCAACAAGCTTCGCATTCATCACATATTTTTATTGTTATTCCTAAATCAACAATTTTTGCTCTGTAAATATTTCCTTGTCCTTCACATACAGGGCAGAGCATTATCATATCAATCCTTATATTTTTACGGGATAAGCTGTTTTGATTTCAGCTGTGCCAGGTTTAACAATTATTTTTATTGCGGACTCTCCATTTGTACCAACAATTTTTTTCACGTTTATGATATATGCTCCGGGATCATTGGCTAAAGGGGCATCTTTCATCATCCATGCTTCATCAATTAAAGATATTATTTCTTCTCTTGGGACATTAAAGAAGGTTCGTATTCTTTCGTTTGAGGATGCTTCTAGGTAGCCTAGATCTATTATTTCAGTATCTTGATAAACTAGATTATGTTCCTCAAGAAAAACAGTTAAATCTTTGAAGTTGTTAATGGTTATTTTTTGATTTTCAGGCCAGCAAGCATCGCATTCATCACATATGTTTAAGATAATCCCTAAATTAAGCACTTTTGCTTTATAGATTAATCCTTGATTATCACATCTTGGGCATAAGGTTGTCATAAAATATCAACATCCTCGAGTTCTTTCCATAACCCTTTGAGACCAATCGATTTCATAAATTTTTTGTAATCTTGAGCATTGTCCGTTCGAATGTCTTCTGTTAGCCATACTAATTTACATGGCTTACAAATATAAATCTGTAAATCTTTGCCAATAACAGTTGCTTTTTCAATTAAGCTAAATTTCATTGCTACTTTTGGATCAGGGCAACAGACAGGACAAAAAACAACTTTACAATTTTTTTGGAAATCTTCAGGTTTTACATTGGTAGGTCTATTTATTAATCGGTCATACAGAAACTTAAGAAATTTTTCTGTTTTTTCTATATCAAATATTCTGTTACCATATTTATCAATAAAACGGGATGCAAAGTCATAATTGTTAGTTTGTATAATTTGATGAAGCTCTCTAATTAGTCGCAATTGGGTTTCATCATGTTCATGATCTTTAAAATTTTGAATAATCCTATTTAAATCCTTAAAGCCTTCGCTCTCGTTAAAACAGCACTCAAAAAAGTATTTTAATATTTCCATGATATATTTTTCCTGTAATTACGTTATAACTGGGAAGGCCGTTAATATTTTAAATCCACATTCTTGAGTAATATCTTTTTCTAACACAATTTTTGAATTTATCAAATCATAAAATGGTTTTTTTTTGCCTTTAAGAATTCCATTGCCAATTGAATATTGATGCGAAAATTCCAAAACAATTTGATCTTTTAATGGATCGTTAAACCATGAAGCTATTTTTTCTGCATGATGTTTTAAATTTTCTTTTACAGCTTTTGTAGCTATTCGTTTAGAAGTAAAAGTTGTTGCATTTTTCACTTCATCTTTAATAATTCTGAACATTAACTCATCATATGTTTTAGCAATATGTCTTTCTAGTGTATGTCCACCAGCTTTTTCCATAATATCCAAAATATCATCGCTAATATGGCGTATTTTTTGAACAATATTTTCCGACCACTTTGCTTGTGTTATTGTATTTTTTATTTGCGGGGAAATGGCTTCAGTGCTTTTGGCGAAAAGCATAGATTCATTTTTAATAAGATCTGCCACTTTAGTTGATACTTCCGCCCCCTCTTCAACAATCAATTTACCAAAACCAGCAACTTCAACAGCATATTGTTCAGTGAGTAGCGCGCCAGATTCGAGTGCGTTGTTTAATTCTTTGATAACCAGATTACTTGTTGCACGACTAAAGCCATTAATTGCATTGAGCGCTAAAGTATCCAAGATGAGAGTTGTGCCAATTTCCGTGCCATGTTCAACAATCTCTTGCCAAGACATTCTTTTAATTTTTGTATATGTTTCTTGCGCGCATTTATGGATTGCATCTTTTTGTGCTTGTGTATACGAGCAATATTGTTCTGCTGCAACAGTTAAAGCTTCAGTGTTATCTGTTGTTGCTGATAAAACCATTGCATAATGGAGTGCATCTTCTTGTCCTACCGCATCAGCAAATAATAAACCTAGTTGAAGAGCGCCAGTCGCCATGCCTTTCCAATGTTCAATAGTTGCAAAATCATGTGCACCTTTTACAATTCCTTTACCAATGGCGGATGATGTATCATAGAGAATGTGCATTCCGTTTTCTAAAACTTGCGTAATGGTATGGCAAAAGTCTGAAAGCTCAAATGCTTTTAAAGGGCAGTGTTCGTTTTTTGCTTGTGTAGTATAACGGTACACAACAGGAGCTAAGATTTGCACATGAGGATCATGGGAATATGTGCGTTCAAGATAATTCATTTTGTTGCGCGTGTGGGATAATTCTTTATGCAGTTGGTTATCAAGCGCTATTTTATTGTTTTTGTGTGTCTGTTCGATTGCAGCAAGACGATTGCGTAGTCGCTCATGATTGTTATTTGAATATGTAGTATCAATTTTTCGAGTGCAATGATGAGCTAATGTATCAAGAGTTTGAGTGTTATTAATATGTAAAGTTCCTTTTTTTTCAGTAGTTTGATGATTGCGAATAATATTAGTTTCATGTTCTATAAATTTGTGAAATTCTGACGGATTAAAACCGGGAATATGGGTAGTGTGTGTTTTAAAATTTTTATCGGTTTGTACTTTAGAGTGGAGCGCGAGTATAAATTCGTTGTAGCATGGCAAATTGCGCGCAAAAGAACGAAAATTTGGGTATGCATATAATGCATAATTGTTTAAAATATCATATTTGTTTGTAACCGATGCAAATATGTATTGAAAGTCAGACACAGACATATAAGCAATATAGGGATTATAATAACTGTTTTTATTGTATGTGTGATGATTATTGTAGGAAGGCTGGATAGGGTGAATATTATAACTAAAATTAGTTTTAAGAAAATTTTTACATGTATGATGATTAGTATCAGGATAATTGTCAGAAGTAGACCAATGCATTGTAACTTCGGGTGTATCAGATGATTTGCTTAAAGAATATGCACAAGAAAATAAGCTTAAAAGCAAGAAAAGGATGTAATTTTTTTGTAGTAGTTTAATCATGGATATTTCCCTTTTTATGTTTTGGGGAAGTATACATAATTAAACTATTTTTTGCTAAATTTACTTTATAAGAGGGTGATCAATGATCACCCTTATTTTTTTGAGTTTTGATTACAAATAACTTATTTCACAGGATATGCTGATATAACCTCTGGTGTACCTTGAAATGTATTTATTTGTATTTTTGTTTCGCCTTTTGTTCCAACAACTCTTCCCATATTTATGATATATATATCACCTTTGCCGTTGGGGTTTGCCTGTGGATTGCCTCTGTTACTCCATGCTTCATCAACCAAATCTAATATTTGGTAGTCAGGAACACTAAAAACAGTATGATTTGCTTTTTTAGGATCAGCTTTAGCATGTGCCAATACATGATTGATTCGATTATGTAAGTTTTGATTTGATTTATACACTAATCCAGCTGATGATGTCCATGTATTTGTACCCACTGGAGCAGGTTGAACCTGTATAGGTTGAACTGGCGCTGGTTGAATTGGTGCTGGAATTATTGGTATTACAGGTTGTGTTGGCATCGGTTGAATTGGCGCTGGACGAGTCGGCTGTGCTGTTGGTTTGCCCATTTGTTTAGTATGGGTTGGTGTGATGATGAAAAAGGTTGTGAGCAGCACTATTTTTTTGAAAATAGTTTTCATAAGAATTTCCTTTTTTTGTAATTAGAGTTTGTTTGAAAATTTTAACCCTCCGCTCGTCCTGAGTGTTTTTTTGTCTTCAAAAAAATGTATCGAAGGATGCGGATCAACAAAAATATTGAATTAAAAAAATCTTTTTCATGTTGCACCCTTCGATACATTTTACTACGTTTCACTTCGTAAAACACTCAGGGCGAGCGGCGGGGAAGTAATTAAAAAATTTAGTTTTAAGTTAAGTTTTTAACAGCCTGACATAAATGTACACCAGGCTGTTTTTGATTTGTTTAGAGTAGCTCACCTGCAAGTCGACTTAATTCACTACGCTCACTGACAGGCAAGAACACTGAACCAAACAGTGGTTGTCCTTTGAAGCGTTCACTGGCAACAACCAAACCGTTGCTTGCAAAATCAAGATATGGTGAATCAATTTGATATGGATCACCGGTTAAAATGATTTTACTTCCTTCACCAACACGCGTAACTAATGTTTTAATTTCATGCGGTGTTAAGTTTTGCGCTTCATCAATTAAAATGAGTTGATAAGGAATAGTACGCCCACGCATGTAGGTGATAGCTTCGAGTGAAATTTTGCCTTGATGAATTAAATCTTCAAAGGTAATACCGTGATGTTTTTTGTGTTTATGTTTACCTTTATGATTGTGATTATGTTTACCACCACCTTTATGACTCGGTTCATCTTCTTCTTTTGTTTCTTGAAATTTATTTGATTTGTTGATGGTGTGCATGATGTATTGCATATTATCATAAATTGGCATCATCCAGCTTTGCAATTTTTCTGCCACAGTTCCTGGTAAAAATCCAATATCACGACCAAGTGGAACAACAGGACGGGAAATAATCATGCGATCATAATTTTTGTTCACAAAGAGTGAATGTAATCCTGCAAGAAGCGCTAAGAATGTTTTACCGGTACCAGCTGGACCAAATAAACATGCAAATTGAATGCTCGGGTCGAGCAGAAGTTCCAAAGCCATTAACTGTTGTGCATTACGTGCTGCAATTGGCCAGTTGAGTGTTGGGTTGACTATTGGTTTAAATTTATCACCACCAAGATAACGGAACACGCGATTATTATGTGGGTTGTTGTTGCTTTCTACTAAAACAAATTCATTTGGTGTAATTATTTTATCTTTAGCAAGTCCGACAAGTTGTGGAGGGAAATCTTTTTTGAGTTCTACTGCAGGGACAGATATTTGTACCCATCCTTGGTAGAATACTTTTTCTGTTACTGTTTCTTTTGAATAATCTTCTGTTGCAATCCCGATAGCATCTGCCTTAACACGCGCATTAAGATCTTTAGAAATAAAGATCACATCGTACCCATCTTGTTTCATACCAAGCGCGGTAAGTAAAATGGTGTTGTCTTCAGTTGCTGCTCTGATAAGGGGAGTTTTTTCTAATTTAGTATCATCATAAAAAAGAATTTGGAGGGTACCTCCACCCTCCAAAGTAACTCCATCACGTAAAGATCCTCGTTCTCGTAGCTCATCGAGGGATCGTATAGTTTGGCGTGAATTACGACCGCGTTCAGTTCCCTCCCCTTTGAATTGATCAAGCTCCTCAAGAACAGTTGCTGGTATACCAACATGCGCACCATCAAAGCTGAACATTGCTTTTGGGTCATGTATGAGAACATTGGTATCCAGAATAAAGATTTTTTTGTCTTTAGGCATCTTTCATCCCATGTTTAAGGGTTATCACTACTCTCGCTTGCAGCGTAGCACAATGAGTTTGAGTGAAGCAATGGATGCGCTCCCCCTTATCTGTTTTTAATCTTTGTGGTATTCTTTACGTATATTTGAAAAAATAATTATTTTAAAATATTTGATGGTTACCGTTCGATATGTTTCGACCCGCCTTCGCTAAAGCTGCGACGGGCAGGCGGGCGTTTACTACTGAGTAAAGACGAAGTGTCAACACGAACGGGTTAATTTAGTTTAATTAGTTCGTCCTGCTATGTCCTACGAAGCCTTGGCGAAGTAGGAAGCCTGTCGAAGGATATACGAACGATAATAGGATTCATTATGCACGAAAAAGATTTATCAGTATTGCGCCATTCGGCAGCCCATCTCCTTGCACATGCAGTTAAAGAACTGTTTCCGTCAACAATTTTAACCATCGGTCCAGCAACAAAAGAAGGTTTTTTTTATGATATGTTGCCGGAAAGAAATTTTAAAGATGAAGATTTAGTTCGCATAGAAGAAAAAATGCATGAACTTTCACGTCAAAATATTCCGCTGACGCATAAACAAATTTCAAAAGATGTTGCGCGTGAAATGTATAGTAACAATCCATTCAAACTTGAACTGATTAATGACATTCCTGGTGATACAGTAGGTCTTGCCGAGCAAGGTGATTTTTATGATCTGTGCCGCGGTGGGCATGTTGCATCAACAGGTGATATTAAGTTTTTCAAATTACTTTTCATTTCTGGTTCTTACTGGCGCGCAGATAAAGATAAACAACCGTTGCAACGTATCACCGGTACAGCATTTTTTACACAAGAAGATTTGCAAGCATTTTTACAACAACGTGAAGATGCGATTCAATTTGATCACCGGAGACTTGGTAAAGAGCTGGATCTCTTTTCATTTCATGAAGAAGGTGTTGGGTTTCCGTTTTTCCATCCACGTGGAACCATTGTTTTGAATGAATTAATGGCTCATGTCAGAAAATATTTAAGAAAAGCTCGCTATCAAGAACTTTCAACTCCCGTTATGTTGAGTGATGAATTATGGCGTAGATCTGGGCATTATCAACATTATAAAGATAATATGTATTTTTCTATGGTTGAGGGGCATTCTTATGCACTCAAACCAATGAACTGTCCTGCAGCTATTTTGGTATATAAAGAACGCCCACATTCGTATCGTGAATTACCATTACGTTGGTCAGATTTTGGAACTTTGCATCGCCATGAACTTTCTGGAGTTTTGAGTGGACTGTTTAGAGTACGTTCATTCCGTCAAGATGACGCGCACATTTTTTGTACGCCAGAACAGATAGAAAAAGAGATCGTAGATTTTATTGCAGTGCATGATGAAGTTCTTAAACCGTTTGGGTTTGGCAATATTGTGATAGGTGTTTCCACTCGTCCTGCAAAAGCTATGGGGAGTGATGAGTTATGGGAAGTTGCAACAAAAGCTTTGATCAATGGACTTGATAAAGCGGGAAAAACATACGCAATCTATGAAGGTGAAGGCGCGTTTTATGGGCCTAAAATAGAGTTTGGTATTGAAGATTCATTAAAACGTGTGTGGCAATGTGGTACTATTCAAGTTGATTTCTTTCAACCGGAAAATTTTGATTTGAGTTACATTTCTCCTGAAGGTACAAAGGCACGACCAGTCATGTTGCATCGCGCAATTTATGGATCATTTGAACGTTTCTTTGGAATTATTTTAGAACATTTTAAAGGTCGTTTACCATTCTGGTTGTCACCAGTTCAGATGAAAATTTTAACAATTACTGATGAACAAAAAGAGTATGCGCACCAGATTATGAATCAGCTGTTTGATTATGGTGTGCGTGTAGAAATTGATAACTCTTCTGATCCTATTGCTGGTCAAATTAAACGTGCGCAACTTGAGCGTGTGCCGTTGATGGTTGTGATTGGTAAAAAAGAGGTGGAAAATAAAACGGTCACATTGCGTGATTTGGATGGCAAGCAAGAATTTGGAGTCAGTTTTGAAGCATTATTGCAAAAAATTGATGCGCTCAAAATATAGAATATGATCTGCATATCACAATCCCTTGTTATCATTATGATGGTGGCAAGGGATTTTATTTTTCAGCAGGCGTAATTAAATTTTTACAAACCATTTTTTGTGCAAAATAATAGTTCAATGTTTTTTGTGGTAGTGTATTATTTGCTAATGTTGTGGTGAGTGGAATTATTGCGTGATGTAGAACATCTTTATTAGTGCTACGATCGCGGTCGACTTTGTGCATAATCAGATGAGTACCTTGTTTATTAAATGCTATGGTTTCGCAAGAACCAGGAATTTTAGGAAAAATAGGGTATTCTTTTTTTTGAGTGAGTAAGTTTTTGATTTTTATGGGAGTTTTCCATCCAATTATATTATCTATTTTTTTAAGATAGAGTATTGCATAAATGTTGCCGCAAGAAGAAATAGTCAGATTCTGAAAATATTTTTCTCGACGTTTTGTCTTATCTTTTTTGTAAGCAGAAATATTATGAATTTCTTCATTTGTTTTGGTATTAACAATTGATAAGGTGTCAACTTTAAAGCTTTTATGAGAAACATATGTCATGGCGCACATATTTTTGTCTGGGGAATACACAGTTAAAAGGACATGAGTACCTAAAATCGCTTTATGTTTTAGTAACCAGGTCAATGGCATAACCCTATCTTTACGAAACCTTTCTTCTGTTGGTTCTTCTGGAGAGACCTCTTCTTGAGAGTTTTCTACTTCTTTTTTGTACATTCTTATAAATATTGGTTTGGAACCTTCTGAGTCAGAACCAAAGTCCATTTCTTCTTCTTTCTCTATGACAACTGTTTTTGTTTTAGAGTAGAAAGATTTGGGGTACGATGAAGGGCCTTTTTTACGGTTAATAAATTCTTCTTCTGTTTCAACATCATCAAATGTCAAAAAGCTGGCGATATAATTCATGAGATCAGCCGGCATGTTTGCAAAAAAACATGGAGGGTTTTCTGGCTGCATGGCATTGAGGTGTGTGGAAATAGTGAGTGTGATGATAAAGATGAATATATTGTTTTTCATGAGCATTTCTTTATTATGTATTTTACATTGCCCATAAGTATAATGCTTAAATTGTCATAAAAAAAGTCTATTCTTGTTGCCAACTATCTTGTGCAACTAATGCTACAACCACCGGAATAGATACACCTTTTCTTTCCCACCACACAATGTATGGTTGATCAATAACAAGATTATTGGAACAACATATAGATTCCATCAATGCAATTGCAACCGCACTTTTCACTTCAGCGCCAGTTTCATCAAGAGTAAACTTTGTTTGTTGTTTTGCTTGTTCTATGCTGTAGGTATCAAATCCCATGCCTAAAAGCCATGATACATCTGGCTGATGATCAATACATGCTTTGGGGAAAATAAGTTTGCCATTGTAATCATATGATTCTGTGAGATCTCTTTTGATGGTGTTGACAGTATCAAGCAGTTCAAAACCACTTTGTTGTTCTGTTGCTTTGGTAAGATAAATAATGTCACCTGATTGCGTGCATAGTTGTGCAATAGGATGTTCATGGTTGGCAGATGAAAAAACTTTATACCCTTTAGAAATTTCAACACCATCATATGTTTGTCCATTATCTGGGCATAAAATAGTAGTTGGTGTTCCTGCATGCAACCATTCTGTTTTGATATCAAGTATAGATACCACACCAAAACCACGGTCGAAAGGTTCTAGGCGTATATCAAAATCTTTGCTTGCAAGAATATTGTTAAGTTCTTCATAACTTCTTGAAGCCCATGCGCCGAGTTCATTTTGCGTGAAATGTGATAGTTCTTTGTGTGCTGGAGCATACGTGTTAATTAATGTGTGTTGCTGGTGATTGGTTGTAAAAAATTGTTGATACCATGTATCAGATATGTTTTGTGTCCCTGATGCAAAAATGATTGATTGTGCTAATGCTTTGATGATCGGTAAGAGAGCGACTGTTTCTGTTGTCATTATCATGAATGTCCCTTTAACAAATAATGTTAATGTTAATTATTCCTGTTTATATAATACCATACAGGTGAAATGGTGTCGAAAGGGGGTATTTTTGATATTTTTTCTAATGAAAATTAACGATGTCGTGTAACGCCAACTTGTGGGCAGAGTGGCAGCAGCGGGCAGATTGAGCATTTGGGAGAAATGGGCACACAGATATTTTGTCCCCACATGACCATCAGTTTGTTATATTCTGACCAATATTTTTGCGGTAACAGTTTTTTGAGCGCTTCTTCTGTTTGCTCAGGGGTTTCTGTTTTTACCAAGCCTAGGCGGTTAGAGATGCGGTGGACATGAGTATCAACGCAGATGGCAGGGATGCCAAAGCCTTCAGCAAGGGTCAGATTGGCAGTTTTGGGCCCTACGCCGGGCAATTCGATAAGTTTTTCATACGTATTGGGGACTTTGCCATTGTACTGTTTGAGTAAGATGGTACAAATTTTTAAGATTTGTGTCGTTTTCTGGCGATAAAAGCCGGTTGGGTAGATCAATTTTTGAATGGTTGCAGGAGATAAAAGTAGTAATGCTTGCGGGGTTTGAGCATGCTCAAATAAGCGCTGTGATGCAGGTAATGAAACAGAATCTTTTGTCCGTAAACTTAAAATACAACTGACAAGAATTAAAAAAGGGTTGCGCCCGTAGAGCTCAGTGATGCTGGTTGCGGCTGGTTGAACCATGCCTTTTGTTGCATCCTGCAATATTTCTATTATAGAAATTGCGCGTTTTTTTAAATTGTCTTGTCCTTTTGCCACATTACTACTCTCATTATTTGGTATAGCTGTGAAATTATGTTAGGATGAGAATTATGTTAGCATCCTGGAGGCATTTCTCCGAATATGAGTGCGAATGCTGCTATGATAAGTGTAGCGAAATTGAAATAGTTTTTCATAATGACTCCAAATAGGGTTTTTACAATTTCTTGATTAAATAAAAGAAAGTATAATAAAGCCCTTTTAAAAGCGCAATATAATTATGTTTTTTTTAGAATATATAGAATCAATCCTTGGTTCTTTTTACTTTATTTTACCAGCCACTCTTTTATCTTTTTTTCTTAAACTAGGTATTTTAATTGCTTTAGTAAGAAAAACTGCGCATATGGAAAGAGTAATTAAACCACTCTTCTTCTTGGTTGCCATTCTTATTGGTAATATGTTTTCCGATTTAGCTTGGATATTAAAATTATCACAATTACTTTTTCTACCTCAATTGAGTTATCAGATTATTTTATTTATCATACGTTCTGCATGGATATTTTTTATGGTTCAATACCAATCCATGTCATTATTTGTAGAAAGTTTGGTGACTGATAGATATATTATTTCCCTAAGACAAAAATGTTTGGTCTTTATTAGTAGTATATTTGGTTTATTTTTTGCAATAGCAGCTATTGTTGATTTTAATTGTATAGACCCATCCCGTAGAAAATTTAGTTTTGAGCCAACAATTCAAAATCTTGCTACATTTTATGCCTTATTTATTGTTGTGTTGCCAAGTTTGTGTATAGCAGTGCAAAAAATTAGATCTTCCGAGTTGCCTCATTTGCTCAAAAAGCAACTTAAATTGTTAATGCAAGGTCTTATAGCGCCTGTTTTTATGGCAGATTTAATTCAAGGGTTTCCTTTTAAGATATATGGCATTACATGGATTGCACATACTTATGCGGGCGTTGGGTTTTCCACGATCCTTATTACGTGTGCCATTTATTTCTGCGCCCGTAAAATTTTTGGATTACGTTTCTTGAATCTCAAAAACCATGTATATCAGCCGATGAATATTAATTTTATTGATGAATTTAAAGGCGTGTTAGAAAAGTTGAGTAATGTGACTAATTTGCGTGAGCTTGGTCATATTACCCAAAATTTTTGCAAAGAAACCTTTGGTATTCCTGCCAATAAAACACGTCTTTATTTAAGAAAGATGGATCCAGTTGAAGATAGTACAACATCTCTTGTAGAAACATTCTTGGTAACACATAGCGAGATCATTGAACGTGCTATGCGTAATGAAAAAGTTCTTATTTATGATGAGATCGATTTTACTCATTTTTACCATGCATGTGAAAAAAGTGAGATTATTCTGAAATTCTTGGGCACGATTAATGCCGACATTTTCTTGCCGATTTATGAGAATGAAAAACTGATAGCATACATTATTGTTGAGCGGCATGCGCGTAAGCAGCATTTTTATAGTAATGTTGAGCGTGATGAACTTATTGTTTTCGCAAGTTACCTCGGCAATATCATTAACTTATTGCAGAATAAAAATTTGGACCTTCTCCTTGAACAATCACAGCTCTTGCGTGATGAGTTGTATGGTAAACATCAAGAGATTGAGCAATATAAAGAAAGTATGCGATCATTTTTGCGTAGGCATAAAACAAAACATATTGGCATTCTGTTTTATAAAAACAGACAATTTTCATATGGTAATCATGCCGCTAAAGAGTTGGTTGATGTTAATATTAATCAGCAGCATGGCCATCCATTGGTACAATGTTTGCGTGATTTGGTGAGGCAAGTTGAATCATTTAAAGCACCAAAGACGGTGTTTGTCAGGGACGGTAGTGATAATCAGCTTGTTGTTTCTGCAGTACCGCATTTAGAAAAAAGTACTATTATTATCACTGTTTCATACCCATCTATTGCTGACACCATCAAGCACCATGTTGATTTATTAAAAGATCCAAGCGAATGGGATTATTTGCTGTATTTGCAAACAACACAATCTGGTAAGCTGATCAATCAGCTGATTCCTGGATCGGGGCCAATATTATTGAATTTTAAGATACAGCTGCTGAAAATTGCATTGAGTAAAAAGGCTATTTTACTCGAGATGCCTGAACAAGATTTACAGCCTATGGCGGAGATTTTGCATCATATTAGCATGCGAGACGATTTGCATGTGATAACGTTGCAAGGCCCATCACACAATTATGATATTGCGATTACATTGTTTGGTATTAATCCAGTTTTTGGCGTGCAAGAAAAATATGGCCAACCGTTGCTGGAAAAGCTTGATAACGTTGGTACCTTATTTATAAAAAATATTCACTTCCTTGATTTGGAAACGCAAGAATGTTTGGCAACATGTATCCGGTCTGGCACGTATAATTTGTTCAAAAGCGACCAGAGAATGACAAGTAATGTGCGTATTATGTGCTCAACTAATCAGAATTTAAACGTGTTGATGCAAGAAGGTAAATTCAGTAAGGCACTGCTCCAAGAACTTAAATCAACGGTGGTAACCATGCCTTCATTGCTCACACTTCCTGAAGATGAGTTGCTTTCTTTAACAGAAGGTTTTACACAACAGGCATTGATGTCAGATGCTTTGCAACATGTGTTAGCACTCACTGATAAAGAAAAAGATTCACTTGCTGATCATCGGCCAATCAGTTTGCAAGAGCTGAAATCTCGTATCCAGCAACTTCTTGTTAAAAAGTCTAAGAAAAATCATATCTATCAAGAAGTTGAGTTTGATCCTACGTATGATATTACCGATCCTGGTCTTGTTGAAGCTGCACGTCTTGGTAAAAAAGCATTGCAAGAGCCACGGGTGATGGCATTGCTGTGGAATAAGTTCAAAAATCAAAATAAAATCGCATTTTTCTTGGGTGTTAATCGTTCTTCTGTTAATCGTCGCTGTAAAGAGTATAATTTAATTTAGACGCTCGAAGATACCCTTCGACAGGCTCAGGGCGAGCGCCTAAAATATTGTTGTATAGATCAATAAATTTATATTTCTTAGAGTTCGTATGCTTCGACAGGCTCAGCACGAACGGGACAAGATCTATTTTCCCGCGCTCGTCCTGAACTTGTTGAAGGATATCTTCGAGCGCTAAAAAGAGAGTAGTTATGAAAAAAGAAGAATTTGAACAACATAAAGAAGCATTCTTATTACACCTTAAAGCGGAGCGTAATTTCTCGGAACATACGCTGCGCGCTTATTTTTTAGACTTAAATCAATTTATTTCTTTTTGGTCAGACATGTCTGATTATGATATGCAAAATCTTGGATTGCGGCAAATCATTGAACGGTATTTAGTAGCACTGTTTTATAAAAAAATAAGTAAGACTTCCATTGCACGTAAATTTTCCTGTTTTACATCATTTGAACGTTTTCTTGAAACACGTGGCATTGAGCTTAATTTAAATTTAAAACGGCCACGTATCGATAAAAAATTACCTATCTACTTTAGTGTTGATGAACTTTGTTATCTTTTGGATGGGATTAAAAATGAATCGCTACCAACCAAATATCCCGTGCGTGATAAAACGATATTTGAACTGCTGTATGCAACCGGTGTGCGTTGTTCGGAACTGGTTAATATCTGCATTCAAGATGTTAATATGGATGAACGCACTATTCGTATCTTGGGTAAAGGAAAGCGAGAGCGGATTGTACTGTTTGGTGATAAAGCGCGTGAGAAAATTTTGTATTATTATAAAGCAGAACGGCCTGTGATACAAAATCAAGAAGAAGCACTGTTTTTGAACTATCGATATGAAAAACTGACAACGCGTTCTGTGCAGCGCATTATCAAAATGTTTAGAGCATTTCTGCCCATAGATCGGCAACTGACACCTCATAAATTGCGTCACTCTTTTGCCACCCATCTACTCAATCAAGGTGCTGATTTACGTGCAGTGCAAGAATTGCTTGGACATAAAACTCTTGCAACAACGGAGAAATATACGCATGTTTCTTTAGAAAAAATTTCTCAATTATGTGAAAGTGTTCATCCCATTAATAAGATGATGAAGAAGAAATAACGGTATGATGTTATCAACTGCAACGATTAATAAAAAAAATATTATTATTTTTGCTGTGACGGCTTTGAGCTTTGGAATTATTTTTTTGCGTCTTATGTTTTTGCAAATTTATTGTGGTGAATATTTTGTATCACGCAGTGAGAAAAACTTTATTCGATACACAACGGTTGATTCTCCGCGTGGCAGTATTCGTGATGTGAATGGTAATTTGTTAGCAACAAACCGTCCCGTAGCTGCGCTCTATTGGCAAGGGACGGGCAATAAAACTTTATCGCAAGAACAATTAGTAATTCTAAAAACAGTGGAAGATATTACCGGTACTGTGCTTACATCAGGAGCATTATATGATGCAATTACAGCTGCTGAAAAGAAGAGAAAAAAAACAGAACTGCTCGTAGACATCGATTTTATTTGTCTGAGTAAATTAGCAGAAGCGTTTCCTAATCATGAAAATATTATTATCGATACTCATTTTAAACGGTTTTATCCGTATAATGCATGTGGAAGTCACATTGTTGGATATTTGGGTAATATGACTGCACGTACACATGGTCAGTTTGGGTTAGAAAAAATATTGAATGATGATTTGACGGGCAAAAAAGGGCTTGTGCGTAATGTGGTTAATTCAACAGGGCAATGCATATCGCAAGAAGAGCTTGAAAGTGCTCTTATTGGAAGTGATATTCAAACAACTCTTGATATTAATATGCAAGATTTGTGCGAAAAAGTGTTTCCCGAACATTGCACAGGAAGCTTTATTTTGCTCAACCCCGCAGATGGTTCTATTGTTGCGCTTGTGTCTCGTCCTAATTTTGATCCAAATATTTTTCTTGATCCTATGTCATACCAAACATGGCAGGGATTGCAAGAAAAGAATCCATTTATTAATCGTGCCTTTGACGCAAGTTATCCTTCAGGTTCTACCTTTAAGCTTGTCACTATTAGCGCTGCACTTGAACATGGAATGATTACTGAACATGATACATGGAATTGCAAAGGGTATACGTTATTTGGCAAGCGCAAATATTGGTGTGCGCATCGAGCTGGGCATGGTGAAATAAGCATTAAAAAAGCTGTCGCGCAATCGTGTAATACACTGTTTTATGAAATAGGTAAAAAAATAGATATTGATACGCTTGCTGAGTATGCATATAAATTTGGATTAGGTAAAAAAACGAACATGCTTTTTCCAGAAAAAATGGGATTGATTCCTAACCGAGCATGGAAGTTTGATTATAAAGGTGAGCGCTGGTGGCCGGGAGAAACATTATCTGTCACCATTGGCCAAAGTTTTTTGCTCGTGACACCAATTCAAATTGCATGTATGATTGCGAGTATTTTTAGTGGATATCTTACCGTGCCACGTTTACTTATTGATGAACCTGTTGTGTCGACTCCTTTAGAATTGAAACCAGAGACAATTAATTTTTTAAAGAAATCGATGAAAGCGGTGATTAAAAGTGGTACAGGTAAAAGTATTAAGGCGGTGAAAGATATTACGATCTATGCAAAGACAAGTACAGCGCAAACAAGTGATATTAGTAAACGTAAACTTGATAGAAGGTATTTAGAGCATGGATGGTTTGTGGGCCATTTTCAGTATAAAGAACATGACCCACTTGTTATTGTTATTCTTGTTGAACATATTGGAACTGCGCAAGTTGCAACAACAGTTGCTAAGAATTTTTTGGTTGAATATAAGAAGTATATGAATGCTTGCTAATTCACTGCACCAAATAACGTCTAAAACTTGCTTCATTCCATTGATTGTACGTACATGAATGATCTGCATTTGTACCGTATCGTGTATCCTGTGTTAATATTGATGTAGAATAAATAGGCATATCCATTGGTGCTCCATAAAAGAGTGCAATGGTATAACGTTCAATAGCACCATGCGCTTTGTCTACGCGGTGTTCTGTTGCGCGAATTGCATCATTTTTCACCAACTGTCCAAATTCTCCCACTTGAAACATCATAACATCCAAATCGTTAGCCATTATTTTTTTAAAAGGAACATCTGCAGATGTTCTGACAAAAAGCCCAGCTTCTTCTGGTTCAGTGATTTGTTCATCATTTACAAAATAAACAGCAGGAAGAACTACCGTAAATAAACCATGATCAAAATGTGCGCCACACCAATGAGGATTTTGGTTGTTTTCACTTTTGCGATAATACAACATTCTGCCGGTGCATGCATTATCTTCTAGATGTAATCCTGTAGCATCACCCAGAAGGCCTATTTTGTACATGACCATTTCGCCCGTTTCAGCCATTAAGGTTCCTAATGTTTCAAATGGATCTTGTAAATTCACTTCATGTGGCCATTTATTGTGGGCATAGTTGGGGAGAAGTGCATAGTAAGATGTTTTTAAATCATCAACAATCCAGTTGCCATCTGTATTTTGGAATTTTTCTTTTCCTACTTCATATCCAAGAAACGTGTCTCCAGCTTCTCTGTTTGGTTTGTATTGTTCTTTTATCTCTTCAGGTAATGCATGGAATGCTCGTGATGCGCTAATGAACTGTTCATATTTTTCTTTGTATCCAGGTACACCTCTGACCCCCACAATTCCTTTTGTATGCAAAGCATTGTGTAGTATTTCCAATGCGTGTGGATCTTCTTGTATAAGTTGTTCGTATGAAATAATATCAAGATCGAGTATTTCTACTGTTTGCGCTGTTGCAAAACTATTGAGTAATAAAAAAGTCATCAGAAATGATCGCGACATAGTAATCCTTTGATTTTTTGTGATGTTAATGGTGTATATTGTACTGAGTTTTATAAGAAAATTAAGTATTATTGTTGCGAAAAACTTTTTGATTGAATATAAAAAGTATATGGATTTAACTTGTTGATGATATTTTTTATAAGGAGAGAGAGTATGACTAAGAAAATAACTTTATTTGTTGGACTGTTTTTATTATCAGCTATGCCAGCATCTTGCGATGCAGCACCTACGCTTGCACACAGAAATTTAAAAGATAATGCAACGTTTAAAAGATTTTGTGCATCGTATTTGGGATCAGCTGTATTGGGTGGTGGAGTAGGGATGATTACTGGGAGCTTAATAAAATATTTAGAAAGTGAAATGCAAAATTATTTTTCACAAAAATTAAAAACAAATGAATTAGTTACCTTTGCGTTAATATTGTTAGGTTGGGCGCTCGAATCAGAAGTGCGTAATGATATTGTTACAGGATTGCAGGGTGATTTGGATCAATATCAGATCGATTATAAAAAAATAGTTATGTTGAGATCAGCATGGATTGCTTCATGGATTTCTTATCTTGGGTTATAGATGCATTTGCTGAAAATATAATGTATCCTATTTTTTGATTTTGTATGATAGATGTTTTTGTAATGAAAACATCTATTTTTGTTGTTTTATCATGATAAGTAAAAAATGAATAAAAAAGTTGTACTAGCTTTGCTGTGTATGAGTAGTCATTGTATTGGAATGCGTCAATTATCCTATTCTAAGTCAGGTCCTGAGCAAAAGCACGTTCGCTATCGCCGTAAAATAACTGAGTTTTCAGGTAATGAAAAAAAATATGTTTGTACATTGTTAGATTATGTTCAGCATAATGGAGTGGGCCCTTTGCGAACATGGTTAAAAGATAAAGCTGAGAGAGCGTGCTGTGGTCCTGGTATGATGATTCCTTTGCCAGATATTTTACAGCGTGTATTGCGTCATCCATCAAGTGCACACATATTGCATGAAGCAGTGAAGCGTTGTTATTACAATTGTGCTGAATTGTTGCTTACATATAATGCCCATCCGAATGCAGTAGTAAAGGGAGGTGACACACCTCTTCATGTAGTCCGTAGCAGTGTGATAGTGCAGTTATTAATGGATCATGGTGCGTGTATAGAACAAAAAAATGATGCGGGTGAAACACCGTTTTTTAAATGTATTAAAAATTCGTGTTTAGATAGAGCGCGTATTTTGTACGACGCTGGTGCAGACGTTAATGCATATAATAAAGCTGGTAACACTCCTTTGCATTATGCAGCTAAGTATTTAAAGCAGGATGTAATACAATTTTTATTATATCGTGGGTCGAATATTGATTGTGTGAATACAGTTGGCGAAACGCCTTATCAAATTATACACAAACGTGGTGGATCTGTTTTAAAAGCATTTCGAGAGTGGAAAAAATTTTTCCGCGTGATTAATGCTACCGCAAAAGAAAATAAATCTTTGTCGATTATGAGTTTGTTAGCTCATGATGCAAAGCAGTTAAAACATATTCTTATACACAATTCTGATGGATATTGTTCTCAGGATATAGCTATTGCTGAAAAATTATTTAATCAGTGCAGTGATGAGGTTTGGGATGCATTAACATCTAACAGTTCTCAGGCTCATAAAAAATCTTTAATGCTTGCACGGTTTATACAAAATAGGTCTCGGCATCGAAAATGTTTTTTGGATGCATTGCGGAGTAATGATTTTCGTGAGGCTCATCATTATGTAGAAATAAATCCTCATTTGTTACATACATATGAAGGTGAGTATGAAAAAGATGAAGTTAATGCTCTTTTTGCGGATAAAGTTATTTATTCCTGCATAAATAATGATCAATATCATTATTTGCAAACAATGATGTATAGTGGCTTTTTTGATCTTGATTATTGTGATGAATGGGGAACTCCGCTACTTTCTCTAGTTATTCAAAATGCTGATGGTGGTAGTAAATATCTTGAGCTATTAAAAGCTGGTGCGCCGGTGAATATAAAGGATAACTATGGTAGAACACCACTGTTTTATGCCGTAATACTGGAAAATAAAGATATGATATCACATTTATTATTATACGGTGCAGTTGTTAATCAAGATTTTGCTGAATTACTTAATTTGTCGGATGAAATGTGGATATTGATGAATGATGCATATGGCAAACAAAAATGTGTTAAATGCGAAACTCATGATCATGATCTGGCTAGTATCCCTTGTGTGAATAGACACTTGGGACATTTTATTTGTAAGCATTGTTATAAGAAATGTTTTGGAAGATGTCCCATGTGCCGACGTTCTATGGGAACGTTTGGTTTGTAAAATAAAAAAAGGTACCATTTTCAGGTACCTTTAAATTTTTTAATCCTTCGACAAGCTCAGGACGATCGGAGGTTGCTTTTACGCGTTTTTTGAAGCGGCTGCAACTTTTTGAGCTAATTTGCTGATTTTGCGAGCAGCGGTATTGCGGTGCAATAAACCTTTACCTTTTGCGCGAGCGATTTTGCTTTCAGCTTCAACAAGCAATGTTTTTGATGCTGCAATATTACCAGCTTCAATTGCTGCGATAACTTTTTTAACAGCAGTTTTGAGAGAAGATTTTCTTGCTTGGTTGCGAGATTGGCGTTTTACGGTTTGTAAAACACGTTTTTTTGCGGATTTAATATTTGCCATAGTACATCTGACCTTGACTTAAATTTTAGAGAACTTTTTTAACTTTGCCTGATTTGAGGCATTTTGTGCAAACTTTTGTGCGGTGAACGTGATTTTTTGCGTCACCGGTCACAGTATAGCGCATTGTATGCACGTTCGGGTATACCCAACGTTTTACTTTGTTATTTGCGTTACTGACCAAATTTGCTACTTGTGGGCCCTTTGAGCACACTCCACAGATTCTTGACATGATGAATACCTTACTTTAAAGCCTATTTATTTATCTTTTAAGATATCAAAAAGAGAAAATTTTACAAGTTTTTTCCCTAATCTCCACTGGGGTCCCCATTGTAATGAAGTGAAAATGGGGTTTAAAAGATGGGGTTAAATTAACTTATGTGCCTGTCTTGGCTCTATACCCAATAAAGCATAGATTTCATCAGCATGCATGGTCTCTTTTTCAATCAAAGCGTTAGCCAATATATCCAGCTTATCACGATTGTTTTTAAGCAATGCGTACGTCTGTTCGTGATAAAGTTTGGTTAAACGTTGTACCTCAGCATCGATTTTTTCAGCAGTTTTTTGAGAATATTCAAAATCACCATGTTGCTGGCTATAGATGATGGTACCTAATTCATCGGACATACCATAATGGGTTACCATATTACGAACTATGCGGTTTGCTGCCTGAAAATCGCTATATGCGCCCGTGGTGAGCTTATTGAATATTATTTCTTCTGCCACGCGGCCACCAAGTGCCGACATGACTGATGCTTCCATCTCTTCTTTGCTCGTGATGTATTTTTCACGTTCAGGTAAGAAATGTGTGACACCTAATGCAGATCCACGAGGGATAATGGTTACTTTGTGCAGCGGATCAGATGTTTCCGGTAATAAAAGACGCACAAGGGCATGGCCAGCTTCATGGTACGCGATGAGTTTTTTGTCTTCATCAGTGAGCATGATACTTTTACTTTCTTTACCGAGCATCACTTTATCGCGTGCTGCATCAAAATCATGGATAGTTACGATATCTTTATTTTCTTTTGAAGCAATGATAGTAGCTTCATTAACCAAGTTGGCAAGATCTGCGCCAGAAAACCCTGGGGTTCCTTGAGCGATCTTTTTGACATCAAGACCTTCTTCAGCCATAACATTCTTGATGTGTACGCCAAGAATTGCTTCACGGCTTTTTAAATCTGGGTAAGGAACAGTCACGATGCGGTCAAATCTTCCTGGGCGCAAGAGTGCTTTATCCAAGACATCTTTTCTATTGGTTGCAGCAATAACAATTACCGGAGTTGGAGATGTTTCAAAACCATCCATTTCAGCAAGGAGCTGGTTGAGCGTTTGTTCGCGCTCATCATTGCCGCCACCCATGCCACTGCCACGATGACGTCCAACAGCATCAATTTCATCAATAAAGATGATGCTTGGAGCATGTTTGCGTGCTTGTGCAAAAAGATCACGGACACGTGCAGCGCCTACGCCAACAAATACTTCGATAAAATTTGAACCGCTGATACTAAAGAATGGACAGTTTGCTTCACCAGCAACGGCGCGTGCTAATAATGTTTTGCCGTTTCCTGGTTCACCCACCAGTAATACTCCGCGAGTAATTTTGGCACCAAGGCGTTCGTACTTCTGAGGATTTTTAAGAAAGTCGATAACATCTGCAAGCTCTTCTTTTGCTTCATCAGCACCAGCTACAGAGCTAAAGCGTTCTTTGATGCTTGCAGGCAAGAACATACGAGCACCACTTTTACCCATAGTAAAAATATTGCCACCACCACCATTGGCACCAGCGCTGCGAGAGCGGATAAAGTACCAAATAGCCCAGATAGCAACAAATAAACATGAGAATAAAAAGAGGTACCAGATACCCAGTTGATTGGTTGGTGAAATGACTGAAAATTCTACATTATGTTTACGTAGACGGTCCCAATCACTCGCATTATTACCAATAACTGTTTCAAAGCGATTACCATCAGTAAAGAGACCTTCAACATCTTGCCCCGAAATATATACTTTTTTAATGAGGTTTTGGTCGATCTTTTCTAAGAAGGTGGAATAAGAGATAACTTGAACATTTCTGCCGAGCTCAGTTAATTTATGCAGCACTAAAAGGACGCCTGCAAGAATAACAAAGGTAACGATAGCATTTTTGAGATTTTTTGGACTTGGGGTCCAGAATTTATTATTTTTGGGTTTTTTCATACAAATTCATCTGCTTTTTGAGGTTTATGAGGATATTACGAGTAAAATACCATTCTTATAGTAACACAATCATGAATTTTGTCGATGCCTAGCTTACCACAGGAAAATTCTGATACGTTGGTCCCCAGTGAGGGTAACTGCAAATATCTTGAGCATTTGTTATATATTTTGTTGTATGCGTGAGGAGATTAAGCGTGCAAAGTTGACTGTTTTTACCTGGAATTTCATGCGCAAACAGCAGCTGCGTTCCACAGGGCGACCAACTGGCTTCATGTTTATCGCCCGCGTTTTTAGTTAATTGTGTATGTGTTTTGGTTGCGCAATCATAGACCATAACTTGCATGGCACCTTGAATCATTTTGTGATAAGAAATTTTATGAGTCTTTGGGCAGTAGCTTGGTGTGGTGCAATATCCGCCATGAGTGATGCGTTGTAAATGTCCTGTTTGCAGATTGCCGATATAAATTTGTGGATTACCTTTTTGAAAATCTGAACAAAAGCAAAGATGATGTTCATCAATAAAAATAGGTGACGTATTATTTCCCGTGTTTTGTGTGCACCGTTTTAAGTTGCCATCATCAACAAGATAAATCTGACAACTTCCACTGCCGCGAGAAGAGCAATAAGAATATGATTTTCCATTCGGGGAATAGCAAGCAAGCATGTTGATACCATCAAAATTGGCAACTGGTTTTCTTTTCTTATTCATAGTAACGGACATCAATTCAACATTGGTGTTGGCATACTCTGAATATAAAATACGTGGTTCTGTGGTGTGCCAACGTGGTGCAACCGTAATAGTTGGTAGATTAACGAGTAATTCTTCATTGCTGCCATCAAAATCTGCTATATAAATTTTTCGTAATGATTTACCGGCATCATTTTTTGAATCTTTACAATATGCAATGCGTGAACTGAAAAAGCCTTGATTCCCGGTTAATTTTTGGAATGTTTCATTTGCAACCGTATGCGCCCATTCACGTGCAAGAGTATTTTTTTTACTTTGTTTTTTTCCACATATCATAGTGCATTGCATGGTATCATATAATCGCCATGCGATACTGTTTTTTGATTCGCTGCTGATACATAAGGCAAGCGGTGTTCCGCAATTGCACAGTTGTTGCATATTTTTTTTGAGAACTTTGCTTGATGTATTTGCATCGTATTTTGTGATGGTAGCTTTAAATTGATCGGTAAATTGTAAATCTTTTTTGATAGTTGCGGCAATATCATTGAGCTGATTGTTTTTGCCATCAAGTACGATGATTGCGATTGGCATTTGCGTTTGTTGTGCACCAGAAATGGTTAATGCAATATCATTTGCTTGCGCAGAAAATATGATCCATAAAAAGAGATACAATTTTTTCATGAAATTCCTTATATGCATTCAAGTTCTTTAATTTTTGCATCTATTTTTTGCAATAGAACTCTACTTTCGTAGAGAGCAAGGTCATTAGTACCAAGAATAAACCAAATGCATTGCTCAAATATTTCATCAATAGACATTTGAGTAAGTTCAATAGGGAGATTGCTGTTGCGGCATATTTGACAATGTTTAGTGAAAAGAGACTGTAATAATGTTTGTAACTGTCTTGTTGTGTCTTTATCAAATTTTGACTTTGCATACGGAAGAAGATGATGAGATATTTCATCGAGAGTAAGAGGTTTTATATGAGTGCATATGAAGTTAAAGGCAGGAGTTACTCGTTCTGATGTCTTTTGTTGTAAGTGAATAGAGCTTTTGTAAAAATCGTCACTCAGGTTGCAACAAAAAATCATTCCCGTTACTTCTTCTATATCTTCTGGTGATTCGCAATCATCGAAATCCAGCATAAGTTCTTCCCATCTATCATGCATAGTTTTCAGATGCTTTTGTAATGTAGCTTTAACATTTTGCAAATGTTTCAATAATTGGGTTTTGTTTATTTGTTTGCTTGGTATGGGATTGGTAATGGCAAAAAATGAGATAGAGCTCAGTGTTAAAAAAGCTGCGAATAGATGCTTGTTCATCGTGGTTCTCCAAATGTTTTAAAAATGTTTGTGCGTAATTGTATCATGCCTGTTTAGGTTCTGTTGAGTTTTTGAAAAGATAAGTTTTGAAGTATGATAACACCGAAAAAGCAAAAACCAAATCACTAAAACGGTGCTATCATGAAAAAAGAGTATATCAGCGAAATGGCCTGGAGCAAAATTTTTAATTTTTTAAAACAGCAAAAAAACATTTATATAAAAGAAGAAAAGGACTGTAAAAAGTTTATAGAAGGGACATTTTGGATGGCAAGAACAGGAGCACAATGGAGAGAGTTGCCGGAAAAATATGGAAATTGGAATAGTGTGTTCAGCAGATTTAATGCTTGGTCAAAAAAACATATTTGGGAAAAATTACTCAGTTTTTGTGCAGAGGATCCCGATATGGAATATGTAATGATTGATGCCACGATAGTCCGCGCACATGCCTGTTCTGCTGGATATGATCAATTTAAAAATGAAGGACTGGGAAGAAGTAAAGGTGGTTTTACAAGTAAGATACATGCAACAGTAGATGCTTTAGGCAATCCTTTAAGATTTGTTATTACTCCTGGTCAGCGTAATGATATTACTCAGGCTGATATTTTATTAAAAGATATTTCTGAATCATATGTAATAGCGGATAAAGGATATGATTCCACTGAATTACGTTCGAAATTAATAGAAAAAAATTGTGTTCCCGTTATTCCTCCAAGATCCAATCGTAAAGAACAATATCAATATGATGAACATCTATATAAAGAGAGACATGCGATTGAATGCTTGTTTTCAAAGATAAAACACTTTAGAAGAGTGTTTGCTCGTTTTGATAAATCGGCACGAAATTTTTTATCTTTTCTTTCTTTTGTGGGAACTTGCATATGGTTACGATGAAAACTCAACAGAACCTAAAATCAGTAAGTTTTTCATTTAATCAAATTTATATATTTCTAAAAGATTTTCTTGAGGGTTAGAAAGATTGCTACTTAAGATGACAAAATGATTATCATTAAGAAATTTTGCTCTTAAAAAGATATAATCTACATGAGGTTTTAAAATAATTTTGTCTTGCTCGTTAATTATTTCTATTTTTTTTTCATGAATAAATAAAAATATATTATTACTACATTCAACGTCATGCCATCCCTTACTGAATCCCGTAACAATATGTTGCTTGTCTTGTTGGAAATTAAAAAAACTTACAATACTACTGCTTTGGAAAATGAAAGATTGTTTGTTTGGATAAAATGTTAAAATATTGTATTTCCTGCATATATTCCAAAAATCAAAAAATGAAGGATAATCTTTTTCTACTGTATCGCTAGATACGGGATGTAATTTGTTTGATGTAAAATCCAATTGATAAAAGTTATCATTAAGGGTTGTTAGGATAAGAGTATTATTATTCCAGTAATAATTTGGTGAAAGTATTTCTTCGTTAAAATCTTTAGGTAGAGTGATGGTATAGGGGGTAGGTGTTTTTAGATCTGTATAAATTATTTGATGAGCATCTGGTAAATAGAGAATAATAGCGCTACCATCATATTTTTTGTAGACAGAATATATAGAGGCTTTTTGTGGAATAACTAATTTTCTTTGAATGTGTAACGAATTATCAAGTAGTAGTAGTCCTTGATTGTTATCGTTAATAATGATTGTGTTATCATAATTATCTAAAATATAGATATCATTTTTTTTAAAGTACAATTCAGCCGTTTTTTGAGTTGTCATATTATTGCTTATTTCAGATTTAGTTTTTTATTTTTGTCTGCAGTATTTTTGATCAATTGTCCTGTAATAGGATCAGCTTCTCCAAGATGTATTCCCTGTTTGTTATAAACTTCTAAATGGGCACCTTTTCCTCTGTGAAGAGTGTCTCGGTGATAGAATAAGTTGTCTTTTGTATATACTTGAGCACCTTTTACTGGGGCTATTTTTGTTTTTTTAAAATGAGTGCTATGCAAAACGATTTCTCGATCTAAAGGTATGCGGTTTTGTTGAATAAATTCTGGAATTATTTTTTCAATACTATTCTTTAAACCTGATGCCGTAGCTTGTCCCGATCGCTTTAACTTATTGGCATTTGTTGTGGCTTTAAACAGCAACCCTTCAGGGGTTGTAAGATATTCTTGTGGATTGAACAGAGAACTGTTTTTTGCAAAGGTAATACTTTTTTGTTTAATTGTGTTGCAGAATTTTCCTAATCCACCAAGTAATCTACTTTGCGCCATTAAGCTGACGCCAACCGCGGTACCATTTTTAACTGCATCGCGTAATGATATTTCTTTGTTATAGATTCTATCAATGACACTGTTTAATGGTTCAGCGTAATGATTCCATTTATCCTTTGCTTTATCAATATTGGTTATTGCAGTAAACCCAATATCTGCAACGTTATAAAGAACTTTGGAGAGTTGATATGCAAGTAACGGTTTGCTTGCAACCATAGAAACTGTTGCTTCAATAGGATTGTTCAGAATATCAGTGACTGCTGATTGTATGCCAATTGCAGCACCTTCAGCAACTGCTTGGCCGTAATCAAGCAGTGTCCAACAAAAATCGGCAATAGTAGTTGCTTTATCGGTAAGACCTTTATGGTTGCAATCAACCATTGCCACAGTAAAATCGATTAATGCTTCTTGATGATCATACAAAACTGAAGTTGGTGATAGATGATCAATACGATTAAGTAAATCGAGTGATTCTTGATGAAGTGCATGTTGTAGTTTATTACCAGAGCATTGTGTAAAACATACTGCGTCATAGTTATATTTATGCAATAATTGCTTAACATTGTTATTGAGATTGTATGATGTACTTGTGTAGTGCAGAAAATTATCAGCTCCTGACAAATTATGATATGCATCTAACCGTTTATTAATTGCGGCTGATAATGAAGGCGCATATTCTTGATAAATAGATTGTAATTCTTTGTATTCAGATGTTTGTGTTTGAAATGTCTCAAGAGAATGATCGCGCAGAACTGGTTCATTACAAACTGGTTGCTCATGCTTAAGGTTCTTTAATTGATTGTATAAATAGTGGATGCGTTCTTGTAGGCCTGAGCAATAAGTACCTTTGATGGAGTACCAAATTTTTTGCAACCAATGAAGATTTTTTAATTCAGCATGTAGCTGTTGGATGGTGCATTTGTAACCTGAATATGTTTGTGTATATTTTACGAATTCATCAAACATATACAAACAGCGCTGATTAAGTATTTGGCTTTCTGTGTATCCGTGTGACGAAAAATGTTTTTGAAAATCTTGAGCGTTATATTGTTTAAAATGCTGTTTATAAGAAGGTGATGTGTTGATATTGTTCCGTAATGGATCATGGGAAAAATCAGCATGTGATGTATGTCTATCATTTTTATAATTTGTTTGATGCCAGGAGTGAACTATTGTGGCATGAGAATCTTTTGCAGTGATGGGGATAGATAATAGAGTGACAAAAAATGTATATGATAGATTCCTCTTTGCGCTCGTTCTGAACTTGTTGAAGAATATCTTCGAGCGCTCTAAGATACCCTTCAACAGGTTCAGGGTGAGCGCATAGATTGTAAAGATAGGTTTATATGGTGCATTCATTTTCATCACTGTTTAAAATCAATTGTAAATGGTTTTCCATATGTCCATTGCGGCATTTTCATTGCAAAAAGCGCTTGACGTACAGAGATATCAAACATCATAACACCTGAGTTTTTTATCATTTTTATATTTTCTATTTTTCCCTTTGATGTAACAAAAAAAGATATTTCACACATACAATCTGGCGATACTCCAATGGGAGGTTTCCATGTTTGAACAATTTCTTTCTGCAGCTGTGCTTGTTTGCGCAGTGCTTCTACTTCGCGATAGTTATGAGAAATTTGCGCGTTGTCTGGGATAATTGCTGCGCCCTCTGGAGCTTTAGCGAAGGATTGCGGGATAATTGTCTGGTTAGTGTCTAAAGCTTGTGCAATAGGTGTAGGATTTATATATGCTGGTTTAACTATTTCTTTTTTTTCTTCAATCTTTGGTTCTAGTTTTTTCACATCTGTTTTAGCAGATGTGTCCGCCGAAGCTTTAGCGAAGGAGGATGGAGCTTGTTTTGGAAGTGCTGGTTTTACGGGTTCAGTTTTCTGCGCAATTTCCTGTTTTGGGATTTCTTGTTTAGCTGGTTCTATCTTTTTTATATCCGCCGTCTTGTCCGAAGAAGCCTTGGCGGAGTCGGAAGTTTTAACGGAGGAGGAGGGTACAGCAGCAACAGTTGTTGGTTTTTTGGTATCAGTTTTACCGGGTGTTGCTGGAGTTGCGGGTTTTGGCTTGTTCACAGTAGCTTTTTGAGGGACTACTTTTGTTGGAGTTGTTTTTATAGGCGTTGTAGTAATGCCAAGTGGTACAAAAAAAATGGGCGTAGAATAACCCAGTTTTTTGTTTATAGACAGTGACAGCATGTAACTGTTGTCACGATATACGCAAAACACCCAAAATAAAAAAACAAGATGTAAAAAAAGACAAGAGCCTAAAAGTTTAACCCAAAGCAGGTGTCTTTTGTGAATGTTTTTGAGTTGCAAGAGCCACATATTTTATACCACCAACAGATTTAATATCATCAACTAATTCAATTACAGTTCCGTATGAAATTGCTGTATCAGCTTTGACGTATACGGTTTTTTCATGATCATTGCCAACAGTTTTTTTGATATGAGGGATAAGGTCTGCTTTGGCAATTTTTTCTTTATTAACATAAAAATCACCTTGCTTATCAATAAAGACAATTAACTCAGTTGGTTGATTATTTGTATCTTCTTGAGCATTACCACGTGGCAACGTTACTTTGATTGCATTTTGCAAAACGGGTGTTGCAACCATAAAAATAATTAATAACGTGAGTGCAGTATCAATCAATGGTGTCATAGAAAGATCGTGTAAGATGCTTTGTTTTCTGCGAGATCGTCTATTGTTACGTATGCGCATGAGCTATTACCTTTCACGATGATACTGGAAAACAAAAGTGATGCGGTCAGCGAGTGTAATAAGTTGTTGTTCTAATGCGCGTGTTTTTGTATGTAAATAGTTGAACATAACAAGCGCTGGAATTGCAACAAGTAAACCTGCAAGTGTTGTGATAAGAGCTTCTGCAATACCTGGTGCAATAGTGGCAATATCAGCAACTTGTGTTTCACTGATGCGTATGAATGCATGAATAAGTCCCCATACGGTTCCAAAAAGACCAAGCAATGGCGCCACGGCAGCGCTTGATGATAATATTGGTATGTATTCTTCATTGTGCGTGAGCATTGCATCAATTGTATTATCGATATTTCTTTCTAACAGTTCCCATTCATAGGGATTGATTTTTTGATTGATGTCACTCACTATTTCTTTTAAAAAACTGAGATTTCTGGAGATAAAATAAGCTGGAGCAGTATTGCGTGCGCTACTGGTTATTTCAACAAGTGTTGTAACTGTTTTTGCAGCTTGAGCTTTTTTATTGATGTTTTTGAATTGTTGTTCTTTGATGCGCAGCAGTGCAAGTTTGCCCAAAAATACAGCCCAACATGCAATGGACATGCCGAGTAATATGAGAAGTACAATTTTACTCACCGTATCGGATTGATATACCAGTTGCCAGAGAGAGTTGCCAGAGAAAATGTTCATATGCGAGTTTCCTTTTTTTATGCTGAAAAATGAAGTTTGAGAAGTGATTTGAGTTTAGCAAAAGGTATATGTTTTGAAAAATAAAATAGACAAAATAGCATTGTTAGAGTTGTGATAGGATTGTGTTGTAATTAAATGTATAATGAAAGAATTGTTTTAATAAATAATTTAGCTTCTTGTTATTTCGATTGGAATTATAAAAATCATGATAGATGTTTTTAAAAAGATAACTCTTCTGGTTGCTTTATTCGTTGGTGTTGTTAATGCAATGGATCATAGCATCTCTAGAAAAGAATCAAAATTTGATTTTTTGAAGTTGCATGAATTACAACCTTGGTATGAAACGTTGTCTCATGAACAAAAAGATGCAATACAAAGTAATCTGAAAAAGCAGAATGAAAAAACTGTAGCACTTTTTAAAGTTACTACTGAGCTACCATTGGATGTACAAAAACTTGTTATTGCGCATATGTTTGATGGTTATAGTTATACACGTTGTTATAAAGATGATCCTAATAAACATTTTGGTAAGTATGAAGGCGCTGTCAATAAATTTTATGCAAAGCCTATACGAGTTGTTTTTGATAATCAGAATAAGGCAGTAAAATTTCTTAATTTTTTGAAAGAAGATAGAGAGCGAGATTATAAATGTTTACATCCTCTTATAGATGATCCTAAAGCGCAACAGCATGTTATTTTTGAATTGTTAGAAGATATTCTTGTTTTTAATGCATGGCGGGGGAGTGAATGGCGCGGAATGGAAAGGGTTTGTTGTAAGAAAAGTGAATTGCAATCTATAGAGCGAGTTGTTAATACGTTCCCTACGATGATGCAACAAGTAAATTGGATAAATTTTAGATGTCATGATTTGTCTACGCTTGATAATTTTAAAAAACGGTTTAGTAGAGAGCAATGGGTATTGTTGCCGCTTTGCTTACTTCCATTCGCTTCAAAATTGATTGCAAAACCTTGGTATGAAGATTATGACTATATTGATCAAAATATTGTTGAGAAAAATAGTATAAAAAATTTTATTAATGCACATTTACAAGATAAATATAATGAAACGGGTGATTTTGTCTGGTTATCTGGAATAAAACAACTCAAAAATCCTTTAGTAGAGACATGGAAGATTAATAGTGATGCTTTAGTTAAAAAAATAGCAATATATGCATCGGGAGGTTTTTTATTGGCTATGATTGGAGATAGCAACTTTTTCTCCAGAATGAAACAAATGAAACAAGATGGGCGTTTGTTGGAGAATGGGCAAGAAGTTGGAGTGTTTAGTATTATAAGTGGTGGGGTTGTCTTTGGAATAAAAACATTTTTTGAATATATTGCACCAAGAGTCATGGAACCATTATTGGAGCATCCTTTGTTGAGTATTGGTTGTATAACAGGTTGGTATGCTGTGAATGTTGCTCTTTATAATTTTATAAAAATGAGATCTTGGCGTGAAGATCATATTGCAGGTAAGGATCTTTCTGCTTTATTACGACGTACTGATATTGAGATCGAATAGTATTGCATTGCTATTTTCTGAAAAACTTTTTTATCGTAAGGAAAAAAGGGAAGATATGTACGTAAATCCAAAAGAGTTTTTTAATCAAAATATTTTTGATATCGCGATAGAAAATGCATTTTATAGAAAAGAAATTGTAACTGGTCCGCATAGCCAAGTTGTTATCATGTGCCTTGAACAAGGACAAGAAATTGGTGCAGAAGCGCACACGGTTGATCAGATATTTATTTTTGTGCAAGGGCGCGGTCAAGTGATTATTAATGATGTTGTTTCTGAGGTGAAAGAACATCATTTAGTTTTTGTGCCTGCGGGAACAACGCATAATATTAAAAATATGGGCGCTGATTATCTTAAGTTGATTACTATTTACGCTCCGGCAGAAGATGCAGTTGGGACGCTTGAGCAGAAAAAGGGTGAGTAGAAGTTGAAGAAGAAAATAACTGTATTCACCATCGGGCATTCAACGCGATCAATTGATGAATTTGTAGAAATTCTTAAGCATTATCATATAACTGAATTGATCGATATTCGTACAATACCAAAATCACGCCATAATCCGCAATTTAATGAGCATGAATTGGCGCACGCTTTACGTAATCATCATATTGGTTATCGTCATGAAAAACATTTGGGTGGGCTACGTCATGCACATAAAGATTCAATTAATATGGCATGGGAAAATCTTTCCTTTCGTGGTTTTGCTGATTATATGCAGAGGGATGAATTTCATGAAGCTTTGCAAAAACTTATAGAAATTGCGCATGAAAAAACAGTTGCAATTATGTGTGCTGAAGCGGTGCCATGGCGGTGTCACCGATCATTAATTGGCGATGCATTATTGGTGTATGATATAGATGTTGAAGATATTTTTAGTGTAACATCAGTTAAGCCACACACGTTAACGCCATGGGCTGTTGTGCATGGTAAAAAGATAACATATCCTTTGCACTTCTACGCAAAAGTTACGAAAGGTGCTTGAGATAAAAAAGGGAGATGTATGATCAAGTATCAAGTTGGTTATGGATTAAAAATTGTATTTGTTGGTATTAATCCTCATCCAGGTTCATATAAGCGTGGCGTCCCATTTTCTAATAATAAAATGTTTTGGTATTTATTGAGTGATGCAGGACTTATTGATGAACCACGAGAATTTTTAAAAGATGATAAAAAATTAAAACATTTTTATACGTATGAATTTAAAAAAAAATATCATTTTGGCATATTGAATTTAGTTGATAGACGAACAAAGACAACCTCTGAGCTTAAAAAAAGTGAAGCGATACCTGGAAGAAAGCAGATATTAGCAGCAATACATAAGTATCAACCAGAAGTTGTCTGTTTTGTTGGTAAAATTACGTATCAATTGTTTAGTGATTTGAACGATGTTTCGTATGGTTGGCAGGCTGATATTGCATCATCGAAAATATATGTCATGCATGCACCTCATCGTGGTGCTGCTCAGGAGCGCATTAAACAGCTTAAAGAGATTGCTAGAGCTTTATAGTGTTGAAATTAATTTCGGTTGAATTGTTTATATCAGATAAAGCGGCAGTTAGAATACCTGTATTATCTTCATCAAGTTTTTTTAACCAAGCGGTTTTTGCATTAGAGTTGTTTGTTAATGTTTTTATACAGAGTAATTGATAATCATTATGGCTTTTCATTTTCAGACTTTGATCATCATCAATATCTGCAGTGGTAACAATATCTGCATGGGCAAACCCGTTTTTTTTCAGAAAATCGTAATAACTATCAATTTGATCGTGAATATATAAAGAAATGTGTGCCAGGGGAAATTGTTGTGTTAGCCATGATAAGAATTGTTTACATTGTACTTCTTTGAAAAGATAGTTCAAGAGGAATTGTTTATATAATTGCCCAGTTGTTAGTGCCCATATATATTGAATTCTTAAAACATCTTTTGTTTGATTGCGTGCATGTTTTACGTATTCTTCTACGCGAGAACTTAGATCAAAAGATATTGGATCGGTTGTTATTCTTCGTGAATTGTTCAAGAAGTCTATCGCATTTACATAGCAGGTATTTCTGTCATCTATGCAATGAATAGTGATGTGTGCCTTTGGTAGCTCTATGAGTGTTTTTGTAGCAGTAATCAGAGTTTGGAATATGTCACCAGAGGCAAAGTCTGTATACGTAACAGAATTGGTTGGAGACGTTTGTAATTTGTTGATTAATAATTGACTTGCATATTTTTCAAAAGATGCTCTTGAGTGTGGTTTATAAAGTCTACTTAAGAGGCAATGATCATTATGTTTTGGATTATCATCTTCGGTGCATTCTCTAATGAAAAATAAAGGAAATTCCTGTCCATGTTTTTGAGCGAGTGTGCTGTAATCTTGTATGAATGCTGTGAGATCAAGGGAATAGTCTTTCTGGTTGAGAAGAATGTGAGCATTTGTGCAAAATTTATCAGATGCCGCTTTGTTTTTTATAAGATACTCTACGGGATTGGCAACTAATGCATCAGCCGTATAGGCTGTTTCCATGCTTATGAGGTTAAAACTGAGATTGAGTAGAAGAGTAATAGATAGTATGAGATTTGTTTTTTGTAATATCATAATGTTCTTTTTCTTTATAATAGTGTATTTTGGTCACCATTATAATGGCATATACGTAAGTAAGCAATTGAGAATTTACAATGAAAGTAGTAAGAGTGTCTGTTTTTCAAAAAATAATTATATTGTGTTGTATTTTGGTGCTAAGTTCTACTCATGCAATGGAGTGTGAACATGAGCTTATCTCTTTTAAATCATTATATGGTGCTCCTTTAATAAGCTTGCATAATGGCAAGCAATGGTTTGCAACATTATCACAAGAAAAACAGCAACGGATATGTGATCAAATAGAATCGCAAAAAAATAAAGGGCTTACTGCGTTATTGCATATGGTTGCATTACCACAAGATATACAAAAATCTATAGTAGCGCATTTATTTGAAAATGGTGAATGTCACAAAGCTGCAGATATATTTTGTAAAATTCCTCTCTGTGATGCGCTTAATCGATATCAAGTATCAAGAAAAATAGTTCAAAATCCGGAAGCATTTAGTTTTTATAAGGAATCTTCTTTTCCATTGCACGTTATTTTTGAGTATGCAGATGATATCAAGGTATATCATAAGACCATGGAGTATCATGACATTGGTTATTCCTCAAGAAAAGAGTTGGAAAGTTTGGAAAGAGTGATGCGAGTATTTAAAAACGCTGTTGGACGAACTAGATATTTGAAATATCAATTTTATAATAAGCACATTACTTTTGATCATATTAAAAAAGAGTTTTGTGATCAGATGTTGTTGTTGCCGATTGTTATATCGGCATATATATTTTTGATGTTTCCTTTAAGATGGCAGCGAGTTTGTAATCGGTGTAATATTGAGTATAATGCCGCAGCTGATGATTTGAATAAAGCAATCAGTGTTTTTAATGATAAAGTTGGATATCTGCGTCAAATAACGGGTGGTGATTATGAGTATTGTTCATATACTTACAAGCAAGAGGAAGAACCTATTATTTGGCATGGCGCGCACTATAAAAAGTGGTCTGGTGTTTTGGGGGTAACGTGGATAGCTTTTCTTTTGGGACTTAAGCATCGAGAGATAGATCGTGCAGTGGGCAAGTTTGGTGACAAAAATAGTTCTCAAAAAGTACGTTCTATTCTGACTACATTGTCTGGTATGTGTGGTGTGTATACAACAATGTCATGTATTGCGGCACAGTTTGAAGAAAATTCATTCTATGGGGTTGGTTGTATGACAAGTTTATATATGCTGCTTTGTTCTTGTTATAATGTCTACAAGGTGAAAAGTTTGCAAGAAGATGAGGTCTCAAGTTGGGATATTCAACCATTATTACAACGTATTAGTATTGAGATAATTTAATTATGAATAATAAAAATCTGTTGTTACTTATTTTGATGTTTGTGAATACAGCATCTGCTATGAAGCGTAAAGGTGAGCCACATCGCTGTGAGACTTATGAAAAAAGAAATGAGCTTATTTCGTTTAAATCATTACAAGGTTTTCCTTTAATAAGTTTGGATAATGGGCAAAAATGGGCAGAAAGATTGTCGGAAACAGAGTTGAAAAAAGTACGTAAACAGATTATGTGGCAAAAAGATGAGCGGCTTACAGCTTTGTTGCATATGATTGAGCTACCACAAGAGCTACAAAGGCTTATAGCAGCGCATATTTTTGAAGGCTATAAAAAAGTTACCAATCGATCAAATCCGCTAGAGGTACATATTTTTGACCTTTGTAAAAAAGTTATTAATCTATCAAATCTGCAGGTTTTTGCTGAATATAAAAATGCTGCAGATTTGTTTTGTACAATGCCTTTATGTGATGTTCTTGATCAATATGATTTATCAATGCAAATATTTCAAGATCCAGAAAAATATAGTGTTAAACCAAATCTTCTTCCATTGCATCTGATTTTTGAATATGCGCGTGATATCAAGGTGAATCATAATATTCAGGAACGTAAATGCAATATTTGTTCTCAACAAGAGTTGGAGAGCGTGGCACGGGTTATGAATGTATTTGGTAAGTATGTTGATCATTATGATTGTCGATATCAATTTTATGATCAACCAATTATGACCATCAATAATTTTAAAAAGCAATGGAATGGAGATCAGTTTTGTTTATTACTAGTTTTTTTAGCGACGTATGTGCTTTCAACTTTTCCTGATGGATGCGATTATGTCCTTAATCAAGATAATATTGAATTCAATAAGGTGGTATATGAGTTTAATCAAGACCTGAGTCTTTTAGTTCAGAAAACAGGACGCAAATCTTTTTGGGAATCACGTGTTAAAGGGTTGGATCCGCATGATTGCTTTATAAATGATTTTGGGGCTTGTAAAATTTCTGCTGGAATTGTGATGGCGACCGTGGTTCTCTATTATTGCCATCGGTATCATGAGTATTGGAGAACAAGTGCTATAGCGATAAGGGAGAGATATTCGCTGAGATTCACCGGAGCTCTTGTGGGATGCTTGGCTTGGGGCACTCTTATTGGATGGAAAGCTTCATTTTCTATGTTGCTGTACCTTTCATCATGTTTTCCAGGAGGATCTTTTGTTGGCACTGGTTGTATGGCGCTTGTTTATGCAATGGCGTGTAGTGGTTATAACATACATAAAATGAATCGGTTGCAAGAAGGCTGTGTTTGGCGGCAACATATTCCTGAGTTATTGCAACGTACTGATATTCAAATAATTTAATACTGTTTTCTATCCAAACGTAAATACATATGCATCGATACCTTTTGAACATTGCAGTGTTAGTGTATGTCTGCCATATTTTTCTTTTACATCAATAATTTCATACATTTGTGGTTGATGAATTTTGATTGAAGAAACTGGTTTTCCGTCAAGGAAAACCATAATTTGTTGTGGTGTATCGGATTGCGCAACAAGATAGACATGTGTTGCGATGAAATTTAAGATGATTTCACTGGTATCTTGTTCGCTATGAATATGATCAGGTGCAATGGTCCAGGTGCCTGTTAGGCCAACTTGATCATTGCCAAGAGGTTGTGTTGGATATGATTGTTTGCCACGTTCAGAGCCAAGGTAAGTTTCTTGAGTGATGTGTTGTCCTTCGACAGCTTCCGACTTCGCCAAGGCTTCGTCGGACACGGCAGGACGAGCGGGGGATGGGGTAGGTTTTTTCTCGATAGAAGGCATGTTGAGCAATGCACGGATTGCATTTTCCATTTCTACGTAATCACCTTCACCAAAATGTGTTTTGACAATGTTGCCATCTTGATTAATCAGATAATGTGCAGGCCAATAATGATTATTGTATGCTTGCCATGTTTGATAATTATTATCAAGTGCCACAGGATAGGTGATATTAAATCTTTTAACAGCATCTTCTACATGTTGTTTATTTTTTTCAAAAGCAAATTCTGGTGTATGAATACCGATGATTTCTAAACCTTTATCTTTGTATTCTTTGTACCATTCAGTAACATGTGGTAATGTGCGAACGCAATTGATACATGAATATGTCCAAAAATCGAGAAGTACAACTTTTCCCTTGAGTTGTGCAAGCGTGAGTGGTTTTGAATTAATCCAATCAGTGATGCCAACAAGTTCAGGAGCTTGACGTTCGCTTTCAGAGCGAACGTAATTTGATTTTTTGAGCATAGTAAGTTCCTTTTGTAGTTTGCTACTGTTTTCGATAGTAATGGAGGGGAATAGGTGCGCAACTTTTTCTTGGATGAATGTATCAACGTGGAATATCATCGCGAGAGCACTTACGATAATAATGATTCCAAAAATTTGTCTGATGGTATGAGTGTAAGGTGTAAGGGCAGTCGTTGATTGTATAATTTTTGTGCCACCAAAAGAGATTAATAACATTGGTATTGCTGCGCCGAGGCTATAAGAAAGTGTCATAAGTATGGTGGTAAGCGTAATTCCTTTTGTTGCAGCAATGACGGTGATGGTTGCCAAAATGGGCCCTGCACAGGGAGTCCAGATAAGACCAAGAGCAATTCCTACAATAAGGCCAGTAAAAAATTCTACGTACCCCTTGTTTTGCGGTTCAATGTTGGCAGGGGTTTGGCTTGAAGCATTTATTGGTGAGCTTGACGATGTATCGGGAACAATTTTCTTTTCGATTGAACTGCCAAGTTGCGCTATAAAACTGGTCATTATAGTAAACTTATTTTCTAACCATGGAATGATCATGGTAAGTCCAAAGAAAATTACAATCCCGAGTGCAATAGCGCGGAAGATATCAGGAGATATGCCAGTTGCTTCTACAATTGCAGTCATTGCAAGGGTAAAGAATGAGAAGCTTGTAACAAAGCCGGCAATAATTCCAAATGGTTTAGAATGTGTTCCGTTGCTGCTTGTTGCAAGCAAAAGGGGCGCAATAGAGAGAATGCATGGTGAAAGTATGGTAATAAAACCGGCTATAAATGCGAAGATGAGAAGTATGATCATATCTATTTATTTTTTAAACCATGCGTAGTGGATGAGGAAAACTGCTATAGCTGCCCAAATTATTAACATCCAAAAATTGTAATCAGTAGAAATAGTAAATCCTAAAAGCGTGATTGGTAATACATTGCTTGCTGCTAATACACCATGAAATCCTACTTTAGCAACGGCTACGCCAGAAAAAAATTTAGCGAGTTCTCTTTTATGCATATTCGATCCTTTTTTTTGAAGAAAATGTACTTTGATTACGTTATATAATGAATATGTTCCTAAAATCAATAGAATTGTTCTTTAGGACAAATTGAAAATTTTAATAAAAATGATACGATAAAGGGAGCAAGTTATTGGATTGTCAGGGGAAAAATGAAAAAAATGAAGGTTGCGGTTCTTGTTTCTGGTGGAGTTGATAGCTCCGTTGCGCTGCAATTGCTCAAAAACCAGGGGCATGATGTAACCGCCTTTTATCTTAAAATTTGGCTTGAAGATGAACTTTCTTATTTGGGTGATTGCCCATGGGAAAATGATTTGAACTTTGTAAAACAGGTGTGCGATCAGCTGGAAGTTCCGCTTGAAGTGGTATCTTTGCAAAAAGAGTATAAAGATGAAGTGGTAGCCTATACTGTTGCAGAGGTTGAGGCAGGCCGCACCCCAAATCCTGATATTTTATGTAATCAACGTATTAAATTTGGTCTTTTCTTGGATAAAATAGATGCAAGCTTTGAAAAAGTTGCTTCTGGGCATTATGCACAAAGCCGTGAAAAAGATGGCATTGTTGAACTTGTGCAATCGCCGGATCCAGTTAAAGATCAAACTTATTTTTTATCCCATTTGAGTCAACAACAGTTGCAACGTGTGATGTTCCCCATTGGCCATTTACAAAAAAGTGAAGTGCGTGCATTAGCGCATGAATTTAATTTACCCAATAAAGATCGCAAAGATAGCCAGGGAATATGCTTTTTAGGCAAGTTTAAGTTTAGTGATTTTATTAAACATCATCTTGGTACGCAAACTGGTGCTATGATAGAAGTTGAAACCGGTAAACTCATGGGAACTCACAATGGATTCTGGTTTTATACCATTGGCCAACGGCAAGGTCTTGGGCTTGGTGGCGGACCGTGGTATGTTGTTGCAAAAGATATTGATAAAAATATCGTTTTCATTTCCCGTAATTATTATGATGATGCAAAAGAACGTAATAGTTTCAGTATCAAAAAAATTCACTGGTTGAGTGAGTTGCATTCAGGGAAAAACAATTTTGCAGTTAAATTGCGTCACGGAGCACAGCGTTATGAATGTATTATTAACGGGCAAGTAGTGACACTTTCTGGGCGTGACCAGGGGATTGCTCCGGGGCAGTATGCAGTGTTTTATGATGGTGATGTATGTGTGGGTAGTGCGGTAATTACACAGTAGTATCATGAAAAAAATTAATCTTAAAAAATTTACGCTTGCCATATTTCAGCATCTGCCTGAAACAGAAAAGCGTATCACTATTCCAACACTTTTCACGCTTTCACGCATTGTTGTTATTCCGATTATCATTGGCGCTATGATTACAAATTCATGGGGATGTGCATTTTTTTTCTTTGTTTTCGCATGTTTGACTGATGTTGTTGATGGTCTTTTGGCGCGCTATTTGAATGAGAAAACATTTCTTGGTGCATGTCTTGATCCAATAGCGGATAAACTGTTATTGATATCATGTTTTTTTACATTGGCTTTTATATCAACGCCACTGTTTTCTATTCCACGCTGGTTTGTTTTGTTTGTCGTAAGTAAAGAAGTTATTCAAATAGCTGGAGCAATTATTATTTATGCGATTCGTGGTCACCTGAATGTGCAGCCGACAATTTTGGGTAAAACAACAACTTTTATCCAGATGCTTTTTATTATATGGCTTTTTGCATGCTACTTTTTTTGTTGGGTGCCTATTAAAACGTATTACACAATGCTTGGTATTATGATATTTTTTATGAGTGGTACATTTATGCAATATGCACGCATTGGTTTATTTAAAACAGTAAGATAATTCATGAAAAAATACGTTGGTTTTTTTGCCCTTATGATTGGCATCTGTAGTGCTTGTTCTTTGGAGCAAGAGCAAGAGCTTATTATTGTTCCCAAAAATAAAAAAAAATATGTTTCAAAAGAGCAATGTATAGAGCTTAAAATAGATGCAGTTGTTGTGTTGAACGAACTTAATAGATCACTTAATAATTTGCGGCAAACCGTTGATGCTATTCAAAAAGAAGATCTGCAGATGTTGAGTGATTATGCTGATGGTGAAAAGGAATGCTTTTTCAAGCGTGCAGGTAAAGTTGGGTTGACCAATTATCATGCTAAAGAAACAAAAAAAACGCATGATTTAGAGCGATATGCACGTAAAATTAATAAAATACAGCAAGATCTTCATTTTCTCTGCATGGAAATGCAAAAAATTCAGTCTGAATAAATCACTATCCCCATTTCTTAATTTCGGCTTTTCTGGTATAATATACTGTATAATACGTAGTTTTGCATGCATTTTATACAAGGAAAACAGCCGTGAATAGAGTAAGAAATTTATTATTATTTTTATCTTTGGTCATAGTACCTTTTTGTGGTGCATCTTATGCATCTTCCCCTCTCGAATTTAAGCAGGCAGTAGCACGATATATAAAACATACAGATATTGATTGTTTGCAACATGTTCAACGCCATGTTGATGACAATGTGCCGTATAAAAAAGAGTTACGATATTTACTGAAAAACTATAATACCATTTCTACGTCTGCTTTGCTTTCTCGTCTCCGTTCAGCTCATCAAGAAATGGTCAAGTATGAATCTGATGTTACGAGTGATGTTTATAAAAAATATGAGCAAATATCAAGCGCACTTTTATTAATTTGTGCGCAATCTTTTTTTTATGATGTGCGTAACCAAATTTTGAATGCATTGGATGAAATTGATCAGCTTATGATGTATTGGCGCTATCAGCAGCATCATCAACTGAGTTATTTTTTTAGCAAATCTCCAACCAAATGGATTATGGGAAAGTCTCAAGCAAAAGAGATTGCATATAATATTGTTCAATTAGAGCGTAAGCAGAGTGAATTATATACATTGTTGGGAGCATTAGCTGGGCATGCGCATGCGTTAACGGTTTGTAATGTTACGTATGATGAATGTTATAAGTGGGTAAATGGATTGTTGACGGTTTTATCTCATAATCATGATGCTTCTGCTGATAATGTTCAATTTGATGATATTGCAGCTCAATTAGCATTGAGAATGAAAAAGGTAGATTCATTTGCGCATGATCTTTTACGATCGCTTAATGCTGTAAGAAAATCGAGTCATTTTACGCAACATTGGATGGCATATACAGCAATGTTGGCGGCAACTGGATATGTGGCGCATTATCATGCGAATAATCCTGATGTTATACCAGCCGCAGTTCAAAGAACAGGGGCTTTTGCACAAGGCGTAGTTACGAGTGTGGTTGTTGATCCATTGACCGATCTTTATAAAGTCTTCTTTGGAATAGATGCTAAAGGAGCAGTTGATAATATAGAGAAACGCGTTGATGAGATAGAAAAGTTAGCAAGTAATGTCAAAGCAAATGTAGCAAATATAAGTAAAGATAATGCTAAATCTTTACGGCAATATGCTGAAGATATTTTAGAGCAAACACTGACAAAAATGAATATTGCTAATAAAGATCAGATACTTTCAGATGTAGCAAATAATGATTTAGCTTCATTGAACGCATTGTGTGAAAAAACTGGCTGGTCAGCATGGACGTTTGATAATCGTCTTGATCAAGAGACTGTTCGTATTCTTTTGTTGGTGGATGAAATATTGAATTTATTGATACCATATCTTGATTTATTAGACCAAAATATTTTGCCATTAACTCAGGAAATAGGATTGTTATTTGTTGATTTGGGGCATATCGTTGGTGATTTTATTAAAAATAATTTTTGGACGGCTAAACTTACTGCATTTACCCCATTAGCTGCTGCATGTATTGGTACGGTTAAAACATATAAATGGGCAACAGCTCGTGATTATTCACCAATACGTATTGCACTTGCAGATGTTAATGCTTTATTAATAGAATCGGGAACACAGCTGAATGATTATGCTTACGGGAAATTGCTGTATTTGGTATTTAAATTACGTCATAGAGCAAGTTCATTAAAAGATCCGTTAGCGCATGAATTTTTAGCTGATGTAGCAAAACTTGAATCTAAACAGTATGGATCGGATACAAAACATAGTATTGTTGAGAACATGTTTAATAAGTATGCGTTTTTAGGACGTATTTCTGTGTAAAAAAAATGATTTGATGACGAGTAAAGGTGTAACTTTGAGTTGCACCTTTTTTAATGAATTTTTATTCCGCGCTCGTCCTGAGCTTGTCGAAGGATTTCTTCGAGCGCTCGAAAGATATCCTTCGACAAGCTCAGGACGAGCGCAGAGAGTAGTATGTTGTTTAGTGAAAGATGTTATAAGCTAGCTTGTTCAGCAGTATATTGACTATACTGCTTGTAAGATATTTTATTCTTATATAAAAAAAGGGGGGTAGTCGTGAAATTATATAGTAAAAGTTTATCTATTTTGTTGGTAATCATTTCTTTTTCTCTGTACACATCTCAAAGGCTACCAGTTGTTCCCATTATTTCAACCGTTCCAGAAGCAATTGTTGCGTTGCGAAAGATTATTATAAGTGTTCCAATTGATGATGCTGTAGCTTTACAAAGTTATGAAAAAGCACAAAGTAATGCGATTGTTCAGTGTGCAAAAGTTTTATATGATGCTGCTTATGCGCAAATTTTAGATGCATTGCAAGAAATAGATGCTCGTCTTGTGTATTGGAGATACCAAAAGAATCATCCATGGAGATATTTTGTGACAAAAAACCCGGTGAAATGGGTTACGGGCGCTTCTCAGGATGTTGAGATCAATAATAATATTGAGCAATTACAAAGCCATCAGGGAGAGCTGTATGTTCTTTTGGGACAACTTTCTGAGTATGGTAATGTGTACGATCATAAACATAAAACTTTATTCAGGAGCGATTACGTACAAGGTTATGCGTGGGTTGATGGATTGTTGGATATATTGGTACGCATAAAAGTTTCAGTAAAAAGTTTTGATGGCATGTCAGCATTTATTGCTCGAGTAACGCTGTTAAAAGCAAAACTTGAACGCGTGCGTTTTTTCAAAAATCAGATTTTATCAGAGATGAATGATACCCAAATGCCAGCGCATCTTGAGCGTAATTGGTTAAAGTATGGTGCTGTAGCAGCCATGTTAGGATGGGGATATCAAGCAAATGCATTGGAAAAATTATCAAATGCTTTTGCGTATGTAACAAATGGAATGAAAGAATATGTTATTACTCCTGTGGAAAATGTGATGAAAGATGTTTTTGGTAGAAGTAATCATGATGTGAGTAATGAATTATTGGTATCTCAAGAAGAAATTACTATAGCTCAAAATACAATTGCAAAGTTTCTTTCAGATTTAGTGACTAGTGGTGATATTACTGCAGAACAAGAGAAAGTAATGCTGAGTACAATAGAATCAGGTAAAAGTGAATCTTTATATGCATTAATGAATGAGTTGTGGGATAAGGGTCTTTTTTATAAAAGTAAATTTTTGACTTCGGGGCTTTTGTGGGGAGAGTTTAAATTTTTAATGACAGGAAAACGGTTACAAGAGAAGCTTGCAAATATTGAAAATCAGTATATTGGAATTGGTAAAATTGCAGTTTTAACACCGACTCTTTTGAGCAGTTGGCTTGCTTATAGAGGTTATAAAGTCTTTACCGAAAAAGATTATACACCAATACGCCGAGCACTTGTTGATATTAATTCTCTTTTTGTTGATGCAACAAGACCACTCGATGATGAACAGTATGGTAAAATGTTGTATTTAATTTTTGATCTTAAAAAACGAGCAGTGATTGATGTGCCATTAACAGATCGTGCTGATTTTATTAATGATTTAAATCGTATTGAATCAAAAGAGTTTAATGTTGCTGCTAAGCGAGCGATTGTCGATGATATGTTTAGAAAATATTCATTTCTGAAGTTAAGTTAAAGAAAAATACCGCTTAGCAAAAGATATTTTTTTGCTATTATCAGAAAAGGTGATATCGTAAAAATGGTATAACGATATCATCTTTTTTTTGATAAAATATAAGTATTATACACATCCTAGTATTAGTGAAAGGCCAAACATGGCAGCATTTAATCGTATTATTATTGTTGGTAATTTAACCAGAGATCCTGAGTATCGCACACTTCCGTCTGGACAAGGCGTATCTCGTCTTGGATTAGCAACTAATCGTCAATTTAAAAATAAGCAAACTGGCAGCTTGGTACAAGAAGTATGCTACATCGATGTTGATGTGTGGGGAGCACAAGCAGAAAGTTGTCGTCAGTATTTGCAAAAAGGTCGTCCAGTGTTGATTGAAGGTCGTCTTAAATTAGATTCATGGGATGATCAAACAGGGCAAAAGCGCAGCAAGCATTCTATTGTTGCAGAACGTGTTGTGTTTTTATCAAATGGAGCTTCTGCTGAAGCATCATTTGGTGGATCTATGGCAGATGATGCTGACAATGGTGTTCAGCTTAACCCAAATAATCCGGTTGAACGTGATTTGCTTGCGCAATTAGAAAAAGCACAAACAAGGGTGAAAGCAACTAAAGCTGCTAAAAAAGAAGAAGCTCCTGCCCCTTCAACAGGTGAAATTGATTTTCAGGATGAGCCCCCATTTGAAGATAACTTACCATTCTAAGTTACTTTTTTTGAGTAATTAGTATATGCCCCGCTCCACAAAAGCGGGGTTTTTTATGTTAAGACAAATTTCTAACTGAAAATTTTCATTGACTATAAAGTCCAATATTTGTAATAATAAAAGCGAAAAGGGGCGTTGTAATAAAGAAGGATTATCATGAAAAGAATAGGTTTTTTGACGAGTTTTGTAATGCTTTTTTGCGTAACATCGGTAAAAACCTATCAGGTTAATCTTTCTTTTGACTCTCTTTTTCCTAAAACATGGTATCAAAAGGGGTTAGAAGCATCGATGCATGTGTGGCAATCGTTGGCTACTGTGTTTGAAAAGCAGAGCGACGGGGCAATGCTATCGTTGGATTTATTGTTAGGACGTTTGGCTTTTGCACAATTTTGCATTAATCGTATGCATAAAGAGGGTGCGCAGCAATTGGCAGATGATACTGCTTATTTTTCTGCTGTTTTAGATAGAGTTAAGCGGTTACTTGCATTAGTGAATCTTACTCCCAAAACATATGATTTTGTTCTGTGTGCTGAAGATATGATTGAAGAGATGGAGAGACAGTTGGGTTCTACATACTTAAACTAATATCAAGCCCGTACATTCCGCCCGCAATATTTGTGTTAAATGTTCTTTTACCCGCTATTTCGAGATTATAAAATACGCCAATTCGGTTGCCAACCTTGTTTCCTTCACGTGCAAAATCATATTCAAGAATAAAGTTAAATGTATGCATATTCCATCCAGCAAGCGTTGGATCGCTGTTGATGATAGCACAATTAAATTGTGTTGAGTCGCATAGCCTGCCCGTCGAAGCCTTGGCGAAGTCGGGGGTTAAGTTGGATTTTTGTTGGGAAGCAAAAGAATATGCTGAAGTAAATGAAAATCCATGACCAAAGTGATCTGCTTTAAGATAAAGTCCAGTGTGAACCAATGGTCCCCTGTGGACTGAAACATTGCCAGATGCAAGTTTGATGATACCGCTCTGGTCTGCATCTGTTTTCAGGCGCATTGTTTTGTCTTTGTTGAGGAAAAACAGTGAGTTTACATATCCACCAAACGTAATCCATTCATAGTGTCCTATAGAGAGCATAGCGCAGAGGGGGAATGCCCAGTGCCCATTATAGCCTGTTGGCAATGAAAATGGGTTGAGTTCGTTTTTTTGTTTGCCGGTAGGGCTGAGCAAGCCTGCCATCAAGGTAACATCAACAAAATCGATTGTGGTTGTTTCTTGGTAGTTATGTGTCCAGCCCAGGTAAGAAGAAAAGTCCCCAACACCAATTTCTGTTGTGCCGGATGTGCGGATGCCATAATTGTTGAGCAATGGATTAAAGTTTTGTAACACCGCCTGCCATTCAGGTGTATTTTTATTGGGGAATATATCATCATTTGGTGAAAGATCGGTAAATGTTATGTTGTTGATTTTTAATTTTCTGACGGGCAAATAGAAGAAAAGCAGCAACCCGTGAGAAAGATTTTGAGTAAATGAAAGGTTTGATTCGATGATATGGAATTTTCCATCGATTGAAACTGTTGCAAAATCAGTTCTTTTAGGCAATGCTGCAAGATTGTTTAAAAGTGCGTTATATTGATTGTCTGGGTTAGTGAATATAGTATTAACGTTAAGTTCTTGGATATTCTGTAAGCCATAAATATCGAGTAAAGGAACAATACTGTTGTTGGCGGAGCGGCCTTGGCTGGTTGAACCTCCCTCTACGTTTGCTTCAAATGTTGAGAGGTAATCATGTTCTAGGCGTGGCTCTGGGAACATGTTGGTTGCACGATAAAAATGAGGATTGTCGATAGCGCTCAGATAAACTGAGCTCATGCCTGCAAGGCAGGCAATAAGTAGATAGTTTTTATATTTCATAATTGGTCCCGCGTTTGTCCGGTATTTTTTTTCAGTATAAGGAATTTATCAAAAAAAGGAAAAAGTGATATACTAAAACAGTGTATTACAGTAAAGAATATTGATATAAGGGGGAATTATGGCTATAAACGACAACGATAAATTTAAAAAGTTTTTTGGTTTTGGTGGCGGTAACGATTCAGATGCAGCAACAGAAGGTACCAATGAACCGGTTTTGAGTGAAAAAGAGCAACTGGATAAAGCAAACGCAGCCGTTGCTGAATGGGCTGAAAAATATTTGTCTTTAACGGCAGATTTCCAAAATTATAAAAAACGTGTGACTCAAGAAAGAACAGATTGGGCGCAAGATTCACAAAAACAGGTTATTTTGGGTCTTCTTGATGTTATTGATAATTTTGAACGTGCACTTGAACAAGAAAAAAAGCGTGAAGACACTGCGCATGTTGCATGGCTTGCTGGTTTTGAAATGATTTACCAATCTCTTGAAAAACTTTTAGCTAAATTTGGTGTCCAACCAATCACTGATTTTTCTGTGTTTAATCCAAAATATCATGAAGCTTTGGTACAAGTTGAATCTGGTAAACATAAATCAGGTGAGATTGTACAAGCGCTACAAAAAGGTTATACAATGCACGACAAAGTAATTCGTCCTGCTATTGTGAGTGTTGCAAAATAAATAAATCTCAATAAAATTGAATAAAAAAAGAACGGTTTTTAGCCGTTCTTTTTGATTTTTACCCCTTCAGGTAACTTAATGCACCAAACATAAGTTCAATAAAAATGAGAATGATGATAAGCACAGAAAGTAAATCTTCTCGCGTAGCATCAATCTTTTCTTGAAACACTGTCTGCACATCTTCAACAATGCGTAATTTTCTATCAATTCCATCATGCCAATTTTTTAAATCTAACTTTTCAGCCAATAAATTATGAATTTCTGAATAATACGGTTCACCAGCAATTTTAATACTACTTTCTAAACGTTCAGTGATCACAGAGATATCAACTTTTAATTTACGCAGTTGTCCAACCGGATCGCTAAAGAATGTCCCAAAAAATGGTAAATAAGCGCCCCATGAAAGTTTTGTTTCTTTGCGTTCATAAATCATGTTGATTTGTTGATCAAGAAGACGGTCAAAAAAGCGTAATTCAAGTTGTTGAATATTGGCAAATTCAAAGAGATCAATAATATCACTATAATCTTCTTCATATACAAATGCCGCATCGATATCAATAACTATCAAACTGCCACGGAAATAACCAATTGCAGAATCAAGCATTTCATTTTTTTGAAATTCAGATAATATTTCTGTTTCAAAACGGAGTGTGGAGGCAATTGTGCTGCCGTATTCTTTTTGCAGTTGTGTTAAATCGAGCACTGTTGGTTGTGGATCAACCTGCACAATAACGTAAGAAGCTTTTGTTTGAAAGAATTTTGGTTGCGTAACAAATTGCTCAATTTTTTTATAAACTATTTCAGCGTCGTTAATACTTTGTTGTTGGTATTTGTCTGCAAGCTGATCACAATTCACTCGTAAATTTTCAAGCGTGTCTGAAAATGGAATTTTATATGTCAGTGAGATTGCGCCAAAATTATGTATTTTGCTGCTTGTTAAATATGTATCAGAAGGTGCTGGGTGTTCAATGGCAAGAGGAACATTGTATTGCTTGAAATGTTTTGGAAGGTGAAGTGGCACTTTAACAATGTCTGGTGATTGTTCAATTTTATCAAGATTAATATCTTCACCAATATCATATGCCCATAATATAAGAATATTGCCAGAGAATATAAGATCGCTTTTTGGTTTTTCAAGGTCTGGAGTGAGAGATGGCATGGTCAGTTCCCTTTGGTTGAATGGGTGGTTGTTGTTACTGAGCATAGCCAAGCTTGTAAAAAAAATAAAGGCGCACCATTGAAGGTGCGCCTCTTTTATAAGCTTAACGTTAGTGGTTATCCTCGAGCAGCAGCTCCTGCAGCGTAACCAGCTGAATAGTCAGCGCTTTGCGCTGAACCTTCAGCTCTATCAGCCGCATCCATAGCATCTTGCGCTGCTTGCGCCGCTCTATCTGCTTCTTCTTGAGATGCATAGTAGTAACCATCATAACCAGATTGGTACGGATATGCAGTACTCCATGCAAGTGCATATGTAAGACCAAGGGTACCTAAGAACAATCCATAGCCACCCCAAGCTCCCCATCCACCCCAGTCGCCGCCATGACCATAATAATTGTTAACGGTCGTGTTACGGTTACCTCTGTTACCACGATTACCTTGGCCGCGATTTCCTCTGTTGCCTTGACCTCTACCAGCACCAGTACCTCTACCACCTCTATGTGCAACGTTTGCGCCGCCTCTACCTGCAGTACCTCTACCTCTGTTTGCTACGCCTGCACCACCTCTACCACGAGCACCGCCCATACGGCCGCCACCCATGCTTCTACCACCGCCACCACCAAATCCTCTACCTCCACCACCCATACTTCTACCACCGCCACCACGTCCTCCACCACCGCCGCCTCTACCGCCGCCACCTCCGCCACCGCGTGGGAATGCATTTTGTGTAACTAATAGTATGCTAGCAAGTATGCATACCATATTCATTAATTTTTTTCTGTTCATGAAATCTTCCTTTTTTAATTGTATGTATAGAATGAACTTTTTTTATTCATTAATAATTGCTTCTTCTGTAGCAAGTATCGGTAATATTGCATATTCACCATCATCATAATCATCATAGTAGCCATCTCCATAATATCCGCCATCATATCCATGACCATGTTCATGACCATATCTACTTCTATGCTCATGACCTCTGCTCACATGACCTCTATTACCAGCGTGGCTTGTTCCACTTACATGGCTTTCACCACCTCTGCTACCGTGTGCACTGCCAGTGCTATGTCCGCCACTGTTTCCACCGCCTCGAGTTAATGTATCTTGTGCTAGAAAGAGCATACTCATAAATATGCTCATTATTCCTAGCCTTTTAATGTTTTTATTCATAATAATTCCTTTTTAAGCTATGTTTACTTGTGGTTTTTTAGTCGCAACAATGCCCTTTAGGCATTGCATTACAATTACAGCTGTTACAGCCGCATCCACATGTTTTTTTTCCATCGCAATCATTGCAACGGCATTTACATTTATCTTTGCAAGAAGTAGAGCTACACGCTGATTTGCCATAGTTTCCGAAGTATTTGCTTTTTTCGCCTGGATTAGAACTATTGCCATTGTCGGCCTTGATATGCTTTTTCATAAAAAGCACTCCTTTTTTGGGGTTATAGATTAAAAATATATCCTTCACCTCTAACCATAATCAAAAAAGTGGTCATAACTCAATAATTTGTTTAACTTTTAGGGTAGAAATGCGTGTGGATGAGGTTAAAAAATAACCCCCGGAGTAAATCCAGGGGGGGTGTTATTTCTTGAGGAGGGATAAGAACGCCTCTTGGGGAACTTCAACAGAGCCGACCTGTTTCATCTTCTTTTTACCCTCTTTTTGTTTTTCAAGAAGTTTACGTTTACGGCTAATATCGCCACCATAACATTTTGCAGTTACATCTTTACGCAATGGAGCAACGCGTTCTTTGGCGATAATTTTTGAGCCAATGGCTGCTTGAATAACAACTTCAAACAGTTGGCGATGAATAACCTTTTGTAAGCGTTGCGTGAGGTCTCTGCCGATATAAAACGCTCTATCACGGTGAATAATAATAGAAAGCGCGTCCACAGCCTTGCCATTCAGGAGGATATCCATTTTAACAAGATCTGCTGGTTCATACCCAGCAACCTCATAATCAAAGCTTGCGTACCCAGAGCTGAGGCCTTTGAGCTCTCCATAGAATTCCATGGCAACTTCATTGAGTGGTAAACGGTATTTAAGAATAACGCGTGTATCATCAAGATAAGTAAGGTTTTCTTGTCTGCCCCGTTTTTCTTCACAGAGCTTAATAACATTGCCAAGATATTGTTGTGGAACAATAATCGTTGCATTAATCATTGGTTCAAGAATTTCATCAATATAGTTGCGTTCAGGGAAATCTGACGGATTTTCGATAGTGATCATCTTGCCCGTTCCAGCCATTTTTATTTGATACAACACGCTCGGAGCTGTTGCAATAACGGTGAGATTATATTCTTGTTCAAGACGTTGTTTGAACACTTCCATATGGAGCATACCCAAAAATCCGCATCTGAAGCCAATTCCAAGCGCTGCAGATGTCTTTTTTTCAACTGATATACTTGCATCATTAAGGGTAAGTTTTTCAATTGCTTCTTCCAGTAGGCCAATCTCTTCACTATCCACAGGGAATATTCCCGCAAAAACCATCTGTTTTGCAGGTTTAAAACCAGGGAACAGCTCAACCGGTTTTTTGTTGTGATAAATAGTATCACCAATTTGTGCTTCTTTGATGGTTTTCATACCAGTGATTAAATACCCAACTTGCCCCGCATAGAGCACATTGGTTGGGGTTGGTTCTGGGTACATTAAGCCCACTTCCAGTACTTCATAATTTGAGCTTGCTTGCGCGAGGCTTATGATATCACCTTTTTTGATAATTCCATCATGTAATGCAATCAAGCAAATAACACCACGGTAATCATCAAACCATGAATCAAAAAGCAGTGCACGCAGAGGTTTATCAGACGATACATGTAAACTTGGAATGCGTTCAATAACCGCCTCAAAAATATCAGTAACACCAATATTTGCCTTTGCAGAAGCTTTGATCACTTCATCTGCTTTAAAATCAAATAAGTTAACAAATTGATTGGTTACTTTTTCTGGATCAGCATTGGGAAGATCAATTTTGTTAATGACAGGGATAATTTTTAAATCTTGATCAAATGCAAGATAGAAGTTTGCCATAGTTTGCGCTTGCACACCTTGTGCAGCATCAATGAGGAGCAATGCGCCTTGGCAGGCATATAATGAACGAGAAACTTCATACGTAAAATCAACGTGCCCCGGGGTATCAATAAGATTAAGCAGATATTTTACCCCTTTGTATTCATAGAACATAGAAGCAGTTTGTGCTTTAACGGTAATGCCACGCTCACGTTCCACTTGGAGTTTGTCGAGAAATTGCTCTTTTTTTTGCCGCTCAGTGATAGTGCCTGATATTTCTAATAATCTATCAGATAATGTTGATTTACCATGATCGATATGGGCAATAATGGAAAAATTTCTGATTCTATCTGGGGTAAATTCTTGTAAATTAGGAATGCGTTGACTCATGCGTTTCTCATTCTATGGTTTTAAGGGTGTTTTTAAAGGAAAAACCTTAAGGATAAGTATAAAGGATGCTAGTTTTTTGTAAAATGCAGGCCAATTTGAATCAATTATCGCTAAAATAGACCCCTTTTGCGGCATTTGCTGGTTTTATGGTAGTCTTAAAATATAGGGATATTTTGTTATAAACGGGGGTTTTTTATGAAAAAGTTATTATTGTTTAATGTATTATTGTTGGTTGCTTCGCTGAGTTATTCAATGGAAGAAAATAAAGAGATAGACCCAAGCAAACCTTTATTAGAACAGCTAGAGGGTTTAGGGGGTACTGACAGAAAAGATTGTATAGCATTCTGGTGCGATGCGTTTAAAGGAAAATTGAGCAAAATTGAAAAAGAATCGTGTAATATTCGTAATGGTTTTGAATGGATTACGATAGAATATTATGAACTGTTATATGCAAAAAAGATGAAGGCCCATAGTCATGAGTTAAATGATACAGATAATAAGGAATATATTGATACTCTTTTGATGCTAGAAGCAACTAAAAACTTTATGAAGCGTGATTTGAATAATGTTTCTTGGTTCCAGAGGTTGTGGAATTATGGAGTATACCAAAATTATCAAAAATCAACTCAAACATTAGATGAAGAAATTGCTTTGTTTAAAGATCAAGACAAAGTTGTGTCTCCAGAAAAAACTGTGAATACTTCAAGTTCTACAGAAACAATTGTGAACGAGTTAACAGGGCAAATAAAAATAGATGCTCAAATAACAGGTTCATATTTAAAACCACAATTAACGCGTCGTGATGTTTTCACAAGATCAAGGATGCCGCGCAGCAGGTTTGAGCAAGTAAAAACAGCTCGCGAGTAATTGTTTGAGATAGCTTATTAAAAATATAAAAATGGAACATTGGGTTAATCAGAAATGGTTAATGAGGTTCCATTTTTTGTTGTTTGAGAAAAGGCTGGATGTAAGTTATACAAAAGAAAGTTTTAAAAACATCTGTTTTGACTTAATTCATCTGCAATGTTATGGTTAAATTATAAAGTTATTGTTTATATACATAGAGGTTAATTTTTATGAAGAAGTTATTATTGCTGAGTTCCTTATTATCGATCGCTTCATTGAGTTATTCAATGGATAATGAGCGTGCAAAAAAAATTGCAGAGCAAAACCAAGAGATGGATAGAATGCTCGATGAAGCTAAGGCAATGAAGGCTGGCATGGAAGATATGTCACGTAAACTTGGTGTGCCTGTGGATCAAGATAAACAAGAAAAAAAGACAGGTGGTAAGTTAGCACAGCTGAATGCTAGTGCACAAAGTTTTGCGGATAGAGTAAGAAATTTAAATAATCCCAATCGAAAAGTACAAAAAGAAGAAGAGAAAAGAGAAGTGTTAAAAACGCTTGATGAGTTAAAAATAAAGAGAGATTATTCTTTATTTGTAGCATCATTAGATAAAATAAGACAGGAAAGAAAAAGTAAAAAAGGTTCGAACGAAGAATTTGTAGAATTGGAACAACAGATTAAGCCAACAGGAATATATTATTGTTTCAGGGATATGAAAGCAATTGAAATGATATTTGGTGCGCGTTCAGAAAAGAAGGAAGCGCAGGCAAAATTGTATGCTATGTTTAGCGATCATTTAGGAAATCGTTTCAGTCATCAGTTGAATGAATTACAAGAATCTTCCAGAAATGTTAGACGAAGTTTACAAAAAGATCCTAAGAATGAAACGCTTATTAAACAAAAAGAACTGATTAAAAATGAAATTAAGTCATTTTCTGATTTAAGAAATTATGATAGTTTTTATCGATCATCTATCAAAGGAACTAAATTTGATCTTTTTAAACAGAGTGAAGCCGCTACAAGAGCATCTCGCGAGTAATTGTTTAAGATAGCTTATTAAAATATAAAAAATGGAACATTGGGGTTAATTAGCAATGGTTACGCAACGTTCCCTTTTTTTGTTGGTTTTTGGCAAAAACAGCTAAAAATGCTCAAAAAGCCGCTAAATATAGGCCCTTTTGCGGTGTTTATGGGTTTATGGTAATCTTAAAATATAGAGATTATTTGTATATATATGGGGGTTTTTATGAAAAAGTTATTATTAGTTTCTATGGTTGCGGTTGGCTTTGCGCAGCAGGTAAATGCAGAGGCATTGTCTTCTAAGCTTGAGCCATATCTTTTTAGGTATCCAACTTCGTATATGTGTAAAGCGATGTATGATTTGTGTGTAATGCATGAAACGGTAGAACAAATGCGTAAAGAAGCGCAGCAGCAAGAAGAAGCGCAAGAGCAACAAAGAATTAAAAAAATAAGATTTATATCAAATTTTTTTAGTAAAGCACGTTCACGTGATGAACGAATTATTTTCATTGAAAAGAAAGAGGGTATGTTGGCTCGTACGTTTAATGTACACGATAAGAATAGAGAATAGTCATTTGAGCTATTCTTAGTTTTTAAAAAATTATAAAAATGGATTGTGGTAATAATTGATTACTGCAGCCCATTTTTTTATAGTAATAAACCATAATTATGTAAAGTGAAAGGTTGTTGTATGAAAAGAAGAATAATTATAGCATCATTGTTTGGTTTATCATTTTTTGCCGTTTTAGCAGCAGAGTTGAAGGTAACGTATGGCATTGCTATGCACCAAAATAAGCGTCCATATCAAGAAGATAGATTTGCTTATGCAGATCTTAATGGAGGGCATTTTTTTGGTGTATATGATGGGCATGGCGGTGACAAAACATCATCTTTTCTAAAAACCAATCTGCATGCTTATTTTCAGGAATGTTTGGGTAAAAGTAGAAAAGAGTGTTTTGAATATGCATTTGCACAAGCTGAAAAATATGCTCTTGAAAACTATAAAGATGGTTCAACTGCTGTTGTTGCGTACATAGACAATGAACATGTATTGCATTTTTCGTGGGCTGGCGATTCGCGGGCTGTTCTTGAATGTAATGGCAAATCATATTTGTTTACAGATGATCATAAGCCTAACAGAGTCGATGAAAAAGAGCGTATAGAACGTGCGGGTGGTGTGGTGCGGTTTAATAGAGTGTGGCGTGTTAACGGATTAGCAGTATCACGCTCAATTGGTGATGAACCATTGAAATGTAAAATGGGTCAGATTATTGCAACGCCAGAATATAAGTACATGCAATTGAACTCTGATAATCATTTTGTAATCATAGCATCTGATGGTTTGTGGGATGTTGTGAGTACTGAAGAGGCAGTTGCTATAGTTAAAGAGGAATTAGAAGATGATCAACAATCTGTAGGTGATGTTGCGCAGATATTACAAAGTGAAGCTATCAGCAGTGGCAGTCATGATAATATCACGGTTTGTGTGATTAAATTTGATTGGTAGATTTGATATGTTGTTTGTCATATTTTTGCGTTAAATCTTAAACCATTAGATAAGAATTAAATTTATTTATTTAATACGCCTGTTATAATAGCAATTATAAAAATATTATTGGTGGTTTTTTAAATATATTTACATAAAGGTGTTTCTGTGAAAATAAAATTAATGATTATTGCTTTGGTAGCTGTTTCAGGGTTGCATGGTTCTGAAAGAGGTCAGATGGTGTCTGCTAAGGATGAGAAAGCATTAACAAAAAGTTTTGAGGATTGTGTTAATAGTAGGTCTTATGCTTTTAATAATTGCAAACGACCAGTAGTTGTTTGTTGTTTGAAAGAGACGAACAATAAAGAAACAATACATTGTCTGACTCAAAAAGTTATTGATAAAGAGTGCCAAAGCATAGATGGAAACTTTGCTCGTATAACAAAGGTTCATTGGTATCCTGCTACAGAGAAAGTGACAAAAATTAAGAATGTAGAAAGTGATCAGTGGATAGATCAAAATGATACTAAAAGAGTAATGTTATGCACTGTTTATAATATTGGTAGTAACACTGAAAAAGAAGATATTTTAAACGTTAATCAATTACTTGTTAGCCATCCAAGAATACCTATGTTAGTTATAGTAACGAGTTCTGATTTAAAATCTATTTGTGAAGCAGTAGAAGCAGATATGACAAGTTTTAATGTTGATTTTTCTGCCGCGATTCTTCAATCAGCCAAAGAACTAGCTATTAGTAAACTTGATAATATTGTAAATAGTGGTGACTCAATTGATGAATTATTGAAAAAATTAGAAGAGTTAAGTTGTCAGAGTAAAGTTTTTCAATCTAAGAATGATGAAAAAAAGCTAGTCGATTCTTTAAGTGCTTTCTATTCTTTCACCAAATTTTTCACCAATCACTGGGGAAAATTAGCAGGAGTTTCTTTGATAGGTATACTTGCTTGCTATTATAAAGTTACTCATTAAAAAATAACATTATTGATGGGTTGCTAATAAAGGTGTTGCTGTGAAAATAAAGGTAATGATTATTGCTTTGATGGCTGTTTCAAGATTGCATGGAATGGAAAGTTCTCATGGATATACATTAAAGTCAGCTTTGAATCACTGCATAGAGAGCGGACAAGGATCAATGGTAGCTTGTTTTTATAGCGATGAAGATAAGAAGCGTTCTCCTGATACTAAGATTGAAGATTTGGTTGCAGGTTTATGGAAGTCTGATATTGGAACTAAGTTTTCTGAATCATCAACTATTCAGTTACATTCTGGTATAGAAAATGGTGTTTTGTTGGCGAAATTTTTGAGTAAGGATCGTACAGAGTGGATAGACTCTAGAGACTATAAGTATGATGGTGATAATAGAGTATCAATAGAGTGTAATTTTTGTGATATTGTTGATGATAAATCTGCGGAACATTTTATTTTTGATATTCTTAGAAAGCGTCGTGCTTTTAACATCCAAACTCCCATTTTAATTTATTTTAATACTTCAAGAGTAATTGATGAATTTGACATTGTGAGTATATTGAGCAAATGTGATGTGCAATTTGGTCGAGCTCCAGAAAATATTGTGAGGCTATGCAATTCACAGGGGCAAGAATTAAATAATAAAGATTTTCAATCAAATAATAGTATTGTCTGTTTTTTCACCAATCACTGGGGAAAATTAGCAGGGGTTTCTTTGATAGGTATACTTGCTTTTTACTATAAGTTTGTTCGTTAATAATTAAATTTTTTACTTTTTGAGATAGATGGTAAAAGAGCGCTGATTGTTGTCAGCGCTCTTTTTGTGTAAGAAATAATTGCTTAGTTTTATTTCTTGCTATTAAGTTCATATATAATATGCGCATGTGGTAAGCGCTCATCTAAAGTAATTAGTTCTTTGGTGCTTGTAAATCCATACCGTTCGTAAAATGCTTGCGTTTGCGCATTGGATTGTGCAGCGAGTGTTGCAAGTGTATATCTATAAATTTCTGGATACGTTGATAGCGTATAGTCTAATAATGCCTTACCAATTCCTTTGCCGCGTGATTCTTGTGAAACAATAAGATATTCAATATGTATGCAATCGCTTTCTTTTTTAAAAAGACAAAGACCCAGAATGTTATCTGGATCTTTTTGCTCTGATGCTATCAAAATATGGCAATTTTCATGTTTTTCTTTGTTTGCTACTTGAGTGAGGGCTGTTTTATATGCGTTGTCAGCTTCATTAAAAAATTCATTACATAGCGTTTTATTGTGAGCAAACTGTGGGTATCCTGTGCGTATAGTCGGTTTAAAGTATTCTTCTAATACTGTTGAGCTTAAAGTAAGTATGCCGGGTATATCTTGTTGTTCAGCAAAGCGGATAGAAGTGTCATGCGCGTGGGTAATGGTTATGCATAGGATAAAGGATAGGGTAATAGTTTTTAACATCATACGAATTTCCTTTTCTGTTTTTTATACCACGCATAATGCAGCAATGCAAACTATCATCCATGATGATTTCATTATTTTTGTAGAGTCCTGTATCTTGTAAATTATATAATAGTACGCAATATCACATATATTTTTATAAGGGGATGCGCTGTGAATAAAATATTATTTTTTTTATCTGTATACGTTGTAGTGCCATTGTGTTCTGCAATGGAGCGAGAACAATTAATTAAGCCTAAAAAAATTGGCATTTTTTCTGAAATAAATCAAAGAAAACAACAGGAAGATTTTTTTTATCATAACATTGTTGATGGTGGGCATTTGTATGTGGTATGTGATGGGCATTATTGTCATAGAGTTGGTGAACATAATAATGATGATTGCGATGGTTCTATAGTTTCAAAATTTGTGGCAGAGAATTTGCGTGATTATTTTGTAAAAACATCAGGCTCGATAAAAGCGCGCATGAAAGCAATGATTAAAGGTATTGATGAAAGTGAATTTGTAAGACAAAACGGTGCTTGCGGATCTACGGCTGTGGTTGTTTTTATTAAAGATAATACAGTTCATGTTGCACATACAGGTCATTCTCGTGCAGTAGTAGCGTCTGGTGGTAAAGTGATCCTTACAACAAACGATCATACGCCAGATAGAGCAGATGAGTATATTAGGATAGAAGATGCTAAAGGAATAGTTTTTAATAATCGTGTTAATGGATTCCTTTCTGTATCACGAGCGATTGGCGATTATAATCTTGGTAAAAATATTGTTATTGCAAAACCAGATTATCAAGAGATAGAGTTAGCAAAAGAAGATAAGTTTTTGATTTTAGGTTCTAATGGTTTATGGAATTTTGTGAGTAATGAAGAAGCAGCCTGTATCTTGCATGCAAAACAGTCTGAAATACAAGATATGAATTTACTTGCTAAGATGTTGGGTATGTTTGCGGTGAAGAGAAATTCAAAAGATAATATAACCGTTATGCTTGTGGATTTGTTGTCATAACCACGCTTTTATGCTATACTAATTGTATAATTTTAGATAAATTTTGATACAAGTTTTTGATCTCTAGAAAAGGGCTAACTGATGGAACGTCCCACTTCACCTGTGAATAATAAAAATATGCATATTCGACCAATTTTAATCGAAAAAGAGTTGAAAGATTCTTTTCTTGATTATGCAATGTCCGTTGTGGTGAGTCGTGCATTACCTGATATTCGTGATGGTTTAAAGCCGGTGCATCGTCGTATTTTATATACTATGCATCAGCTTGGTTTTTTTTATAACAAACCGTATCACAAATCAGTACGTGTGGTGGGTGATGTGCTTGGTAAATTTCACCCTCATGGTGACCAAGCAGTGTATCAATCAATGGTTGGTATAGTTCAAGATTTCTCCAAACGTTATCCATTACTTGATGGGCAAGGTAACTGGGGTTCTGTTGATGGTGATAATGCGGCGGCGATGCGTTATACTGAAGTTCGCATGGCTCGAATAGCACAAGAAATTTTAGCAGATATTGAAAAAGAAACAGTTGGTTTTACCCCCAACTTTGATGAATCAACCGTAGAACCTGTTGTGCTTCCAAGTAAACTGCCAAACTTGCTCATTAATGGTGTTGCAGGTATTGCAGTTGGTATGGCAACTTCCATTCCACCTCACAACTTGGGTGAAGTAGTTAACGCCTTGCTTGCAATGATCAAAAATGAATTTATTACAGAAGAAGAGTTGTTTGCATATATTCCAGGTCCAGATTTTCCAACAGGCGGTGTTATTTGCGGCCGCGCGGGGATTGTCAAAGCATATAAAACGGGCCGTGGTAATTTAATTTTACGCGGTGTTACTGAGTTTGAAGAAAAACAAGGTAAGGGTGCGAGTATTATTATCACTGAGCTTCCGTATCAAGTGAACAAAGCTGATCTTACCATTAAAATTGCAGATCTTGTTAAAAACAAAATTATTGATGGTATTTCTAATATTAAAGATGAATCAGATAAAAAAGGTATGCGCTTAGTGATTGATCTTAAGCGTGGTGAAATTCCAAGTGTTGTCTTGAATCAGTTGTATAAGCATACCAATTTACAAACATCAGTTTCTATTTTGATGTTAGGTCTTTTGGATAATCAGCCGCTTATTTTTACGTTACGTCAATTACTTGATGAATTTTTATACCATCGTAAACAGATTATTTATCGCCGCACGCAGTATGATTTGAGTAAAGCGCAAGAACGTGAACATATCTTGGCTGGTTTTATTATTGCACTTACAAGCATTGATGAAGTTATTGCATTGATTAAAAAATCACCATCCGCTAACGAAGCAATTGTTGAACTCAATAAACGTTTCTTGTTGACTGAAAAACAAGGTAAAGCGATTTTGGAAATGCGTTTGCAACGTTTAACTGGTCTTGAACAAGAAAAAATTTATGGTGAAATGGCTGATATCAAAGTGAATATTGCACAGTTACGATCTATTATTGAAAACGAAACTGTTCTTAAAGAAGAAATTGTTAAAGAGTTAGAAGATATTAAAGCTAACTATAATGATGTGCGTCTCACTAAAATTGAAGGTGCGATTGATATTTTAACTGAAGCTGATTTGATACCTGATGAAGAAGCGGTGGTTACATTGACCATGAAAGGTTATGTAAAACGCGTTCCAATTGAAGCGTATGGTGTTCAGCACCGCGGTGGTAAAGGTAAGATGGGTCTTACAGCGCTTGAAGGTGATATTGTGCAAGACGTGTTTGTTGCAAAAGCGCATGACATGTTGCTCTTCTTTACCAACCTTGGACGTGTGTACAGCTTAAATACATTTGAAGTTCCTGAAGCATCACGTATTGCACGTGGGCGCGCAATTATTAACTTGCTTCCACTACAAGAAGGTGAATATGTAGTAAAACTACTTCCTTCTCGTGTTATGGAAGGTAAATTTATGGTGATGGTAACGCGTCAAGGTATTATTAAACGTACTGATGCATCTGATTTTGCAAAAATTCGTGCAACGGGTATTCGTGCAATTACATTGCGTGAAGGTGATGAACTTGTGTTCTGTTCATTGAGTAATGGTGACAACACTATTGTTCTTGCAACATCAAAAGGGCAAGGAATTCGCTTTAAAGAAACTGAAGTGCGTTCTATGGGCCGTCAAGCGAGTGGTGTGATGGGTATTCGTGTTAAAAAAGGTGATCGTGTTATTGGCATGGAAGTTATTGCCGATCATGGTGAAATTCTTTTTGCAACAGAACATGGTTACGGCAAAAAGGTTCGCATAGAAGATTTCCGTGTTGCGCATCGTGGTGGTATGGGTGTGAGAACCATTCCAACAGATAAACGTAATGGTCCTGTTATTGGCCTTACTATTGTTCATGAAGATTCACATATTCTTCTTATTGATCAAGCGGGTAAAATTATCTGCCTTTCAGCTAAAGATATTCGCACAATGGGTCGTCAAGCAAAAGGTGTTCGTCTGATTAGACTTGATGATGATCAAAAACTGCACAATGTTGTCGCCTTTGAGGCTGCTGATGATGAATCAGGTGAATCTGGTGATGAAACAGGCGCGGTGATTGAAACGCGTTCATTGCCAGTGACTGAAGATGCTGGTGATGATGATGAGTCTGATGACGAAGAGCTTGAAGATGAAGATGAAATTGCTTCTGACTTAGAATATGAAGATGAAGACGCAGATGATATTGATGAGGATGAAGAAGTAGAATTATAGTGTTCGTATGTTTCGACAAGCTCAACACGAACGGTTTTATATGATCCGTTCGCACTGAGCCTGTCGAAGTGAGCGAACGTAAAACAAAAACTATGAACAACAAACATTTCATTCTCCACCTAACCCTTATAGAAAATATTGGCCCTGCAATAATTCAAAAAATCATAAGATCTGACATTTCGGTGTCAGATCTTTATTCATTCTCACAAGCAGATTGGATAAACAATTTTGGATTTTCTGAGGGTACAGCAGAAAAATTGGCTGATGGCCTTGCCAATACCAAAATGCTTCAAGCAGAACTTACTCTTATTGAACAACACGATATTCAATGGGTCACATTTGAAGATGAATCTTATCCGCAACTGTTAAAAAATATTTACTTACCTCCGGCAGTTTTATATTGGCAGGGGGCTTCATTATGCGCTCATCCTGAACTTGTTGAAGAATATCCTCGAGCGCCTGAAAAAAAATTGGCAATTGTTGGTGCGCGTAAGGCAGATAATTACGGTCAGCATGCTATTGATCTGCTAGTTCCAGATCTTGTTGCAGCGGATTATACAATTGTGAGTGGCGGTGCGCGTGGCATTGATACTATGGCGCATCAAGCAACGCTTAATCATAATGGTAAAACTATTGCTGTACTTGGCTCTGGTCTGTTACGTCCGTATCCTTATCAAAACACAAAATTATTTAAATTAATTGCTGAAAATGGTGGGACTGTGGTGAGTTCTTTTCCATTAACAATGGAAGGGTTACCAGGAAATTTCCCTGCACGCAATCGCATTATTACAGGATTGTCACACGGGTGTTTGGTTGTGCAGGCAGCGCAAAAAAGTGGCGCATTAATTTCTGCGCATTATGCAATGGAGCAAGGCAGAGAAGTGTTTGCAATTCCTGGGCCTCTTGGCAGTGAGTTGAGTGCTGGGTGCAATACATTAATTCAACAAGGCGCAAAACTTGTTACGTGCACTGCTGATATTCTGCAGGAGTTTGGTGATCGGGTGATACTTCCTGATAAGAAGGTAGTAGAAGAAAAAGCGAAACAGATGTCTTTAGAGTCTTTCCAGTGCGCTCGCCCTGAACCTGTTGAAGGGTATCTTGGAGCGCTCAAAGACAGTCTTCAACAAGTTCAGACCGAGCGCGAGAGAGCGCAAAGATCAGATAAACTTCGTGATACACATGTTGATAAATACTCAAACTATTCCCCGCAACAAAAAAGTATTATCATCGCATGTAAAAAACCAATATCATTTGATGATATTATTGCCAGCACACAATTGCCACTAGAGATTCTGCAATCAGAACTGTTTAACTTGCAACTTGATGGTGTTATATCACAAGATTTTACTGGGATGTGGGTAGTGCATTCATGAAAAAATTAGTAATAGCTTTATTCTTGGGTGGTGCAATGGGCACCATTTTTTTTTCGGGATATCAATCACATGATATAAAAATGCAACAAACCTACTTCGCTAAAGCTACGAAGGTCAAGAAAACTTTAATAATTGTTGCAACAACAAGTATGCTTGCAGATGCAGCGCGTAATATTGTTGGAGATAATATCACGGTATACGGTTTGATGGGCGCCGGTGTTGATCCGCATTTGTATCGCGCCAGAGAAAGTGATGTGCACAAGTTAGCAGCGGCAGACATGGTGATTTATAATGGATTGCATTTGGAAGGTAAAATGGGGCAGGTGTTGCAAGGCATGCAACGTTTTACTAACGTGTGTGCAGTAGCAAATACACTTAAAAAAGAGCAGTTGCGCTCATCTGAATTTGATGATCTGTATGATCCGCATATTTGGTTTGATGTTCTTTTGTGGATAGAGCTTGTGCGTTATATGCAGCAACAGATTATTGCGCTTGATCCTGAGCATGCAGATGTATATCAAAAAAATGGCGATGATTATATTGATGAACTTGAACAACTGCATGAATATGTGCAGCGACGAGTGAACGAGCTTGATGTGGATAAAAGAATTTTAATCACCGCGCATGATGCGTTTGGTTATTTTGGTGCGCGATATGGTTTTGAAGTTATTGGTCTGCAAGGTTTGAGTACCGATTGTGATATTAGCACAAAAGATATTCAGCAGCTTGCAGATTTTATTGTTGAAAAACAAATTTCTACTATGTTTGTTGAATCATCAATTCCACAACGTGCTTTGGTTGCAGCGCAAAATGCTGTGTGCGCACGTGGATGGAATATTGCAATTGGCCCTGAATTGTATTCTGATGCGCTTGGTGATGAACAGAGTGGCGCGTCATCATATATTGCAATGGTGAAATATAATGTTAATGCGATTGTTGATTCTCTTTAAACAGCGTATGATTTAAGCCATGCGAGTTCTGCATATATTTTGTCAATTGTTCTTATTTCTTTATAAAGATCAATAGGTATATTGCGTGTTTCTTTTACAAATGTATTAAATAGATCAATATATTTTTCACTTTTTGCGGCAAGTCCAATAAATAATTCTTTATTCCTTTCATCTAATAAAATAGTGTTATGCGTAAAATCTGATTTTCTATGCATCGCAATAGTAATCAAATAAAGACACCAAGCTTCTTGTGCTTTAAGAGAAAGCTTTTTCATAAAATGAGAATCAGCGTTGACAGAATATTGAGGTGGGGAGCTGAAATGAAAATCTTCATTATATGGAGGACAAAGAAAATACGAAGTTTTTTCTGCTAAAAACAGGGAAAATTTGTCTTTATGAATATTATTTTGTTTGATGATTTTCTTTAACATGGCATGACAATGCTGTGGTATATCATTATCATAAAGAATGGTGCGGTATTCATGTTGATCGGTATATGGTACTGTGCTTGCTTTTTTTCGAAAGCTTTCTAATGTTTTGTTGTGATCCATAAAGGCTTGATTTGTGTTTTTTGGGTTCCAGTCAAAAGAATCATTATTTTTATATACTGTTTCATCAAAGATTCTTCGTTCATCAGGGATTTTATGTGACTTTTTGCGTTTATGAGACTTTTTTGAAGGTGTTTTTGTTATATTTTGTGTATATTCATTCTCCATGCTAGTAGCTATTTGTGAACAACATAGTAATAATATAATTAAGAATTTTTTTGATGTGAACTTCATTGTCACCTTTTATTTAAAGAAATTTTTGTATAATATCTACTATTTTTTTATACTTAAAGCAATGAAAAATATATCAAAAATACCAGCATTAGATGTTTCTCATCTTACTGTTGAATACAACCCTACTTCGCTAAAGCTACGAAGGGCAAGTCCCAATTTAATTCTAGCCAATTTTTCAGTCACTATTCCACAAGGTGTGATGTGTGGCATTATTGGGCCCAATGGTGCAGGTAAAACAACGCTCATGAAAGCGTTGCTCCAATTAATACCCATTTCTGCAGGCAATGTGCAAATTTTGGGAAATTCTTTTAAAAATGTGCGCAATAAAATTGCATACATCCCTCAACGCAGTTCTGTTGATTGGGATTTTCCGATCACCGTGTTTGATATGGTATTAATGGGTTGTTATGGAAGATTAGGCTGGTTTAAGCGTCCAACAAATGCTGATCGTATTAAAGTATATGAGTCTCTTGCTGCCGTAGGCTTGTGCGAATATGCAGATAAATCAATTAGTGTACTATCTGGCGGGCAACAACAACGAGCGTTTTTAGCACGTGCGCTCATGCAAGATGCGCATATTTATTTTTTGGATGAACCATTCGCTGGTGTGGATATTGAAGCTGAAAAAATTATTATTACTCTTTTTAAGAAATTACGTGATGAAGGCAAAACAGTTATTGTTGTTCATCACGATCTTTTTACGGCATCAACATATTTTGATTATATTTTATTACTGAATAAAACGTGTATTGCTTCTGGGCCTACTGAGCAAGTGTTAAATGCATTCAATCTTGAATGCACATATGGCCGCATACCCTTCGATACATTTTTTGAAGACAAAAAACACTCAGGGCGAGCGGAAAGAGAATTCTTAGAGCAATAAAAGAAGAGTTAATCCCCGCTCGCCCTGAGTGTTCTTCGTAGCTTTAGCGAAGAAGAATGTATCGAAGGGTATGCGGGAAAAAGAAAGTTAAAATGATTGCATGTATAGATTACACCTTACTACTCGTCTTGCAAGGAGCCGCACTGCTGGGAATAACAGCAGGGGCGCTCGGCTCTTTTGCATTATTACGCCAACAAAGTTTACTTGGTGATGCAATATCACATGCAGCATTGCCAGGAATTGTATTGATGTTTTTATGCACGCATAGTAAAAACCCATGGGTGTTGTTAGCAGGCGGTGCATTTGCAGGAGTTATAGGTGTAGTGAGTATGCATTATATTCTTGCACGCACAACCCTTAAGAAAGATGCAGTGCTTGGCATTATTTTATCAGTGTTTTTTGGTTTTGGTCTTGTACTGATGACGGTTGCACAAAAAATACCAAGTAGTAATCAAGCTATTTTAAACAAATTTTTATTTGGTAATGTATCAACGTTGCTTTATCAAGATATAAGTGCAATCGCACTCATATCTTGTTTTATTATGATTATATTAATGTTGTGTTGGAAAGAGTGCACCATGTATGTTTTTGATCCAATTTTTGCGCAATCATTAGGATTTAAAACAATAATTATAGAAACAATTATTACGGTGTTGCTGATACTTGCAATTGTCATCGGTTTGCAAACTGTTGGTGTTATTTTGATGAGTACTATGCTCATTGCACCCGCAGCAGCAGCACGTCAGTGGGTGACACAATTATTGCACATGGTTGTGCTTGCAAGTTTTTTTGGCGCTTGTGCCGCAATTATTGGTGTGTGTGCAAGTAGTGTCATTGATCATCTGCCAACAGGTCCGGCGATTGTAGTTGCAGCAAGTTGTATTGTATTTTTTTCTTTATTGTGTGCACCGCACAGAGGTGTTGCATGGCGATAAATATGTTGCATCTGGAAATTATAACCATTGCAATTTTGGCGGCTGTTACATGCTGTTTGCCTGGTTTATTTTTGGTGTTGCGTGGTGTTGCCATGATGAGTGATGCAATTAGCCATGCCATTTTATTAGGCATTGTGGTGATGTTTTTGTGTGTTCAAAGTTTAACTTCGCCATTGCTGATTGTGGGTGCGGCATTGACAGGTGTGTTAACCGTGCTGTGTACAGAGATGATTATTAAAAGTAAGCGTTTAAAACAAGATGCGGCGATTGGTCTTGTATTTCCTCTCTTTTTTTCCGTTGGTGTTATTTTGGTTTCTCAGTGTGCGCGCAACGTGCACCTGGACACGGATATGGTTTTATTGGGAGAACTTGCCTTCGCGCCATTCAACCGTTTTATGGTGAATGGCATGGATTGTGGCCCGCGGGCATTGTGGGTGATGGGTATTGCGCTTATTATTAATATTGTGTTTGTGCGACTGTTCTATAAAGAATTAGTGATCACCACGTTTGATGCTACTCTTGCAACTATGACCGGTTTTTCCCCCGCTTTGTTCTATTATCTGCTGATGATCGTTACAAGTATCACCACAGTTGCCACATTTGATGCTGTGGGAGCTATTATGGTGGTTGCGTTGATGATTACACCTCCATCTAGTGCATATTTATTGACCCAAAGAGTCAGCGATATGCTCTTTTTAACTGTTATTTTTGCTGTTTTATCAGCCATTTTAGGCTATATTTTCGCTTCCTACGCTGATGTTTCTATTGCTGGTTCTATTGCCTCCATGACGGGGGTTTTTTTTATTGGGGCGCTGATTTCGCGCCCGATACGGCTAAAAACCATAAATATGATTTCAAATTGATCATTTTTGAGAAATCTATATACTGGATAGTATATAATGAAGTGTTAGGGGAATTATCAATTTGGAGACAATTATGAATAAGAAATATTTCATTTGCAGCCTTTTAATGATGTTTTTGATGATTTCTAAGCCATCTTTTTCTATGGACAATAACGATAAAAACAGTGGATATTTATGGCAGAGTTTTGCTATTGGTGCAACCTTAGGAGCTGCTTTGCCACATTTGTTGGGTAAAATGATGGCTTCTATTTATGAAGACGTTACTCCTGAAACACAAAAGTGGGCAATAAAGGTTTTAGAGGAAAGTGGTATAAAGGGTGTAGACAAGATTTCATTTAAAAAAGCAAAAGATGAGCAAGGTTGGGAGGCACGCTATGATTATTTTATTACTATTCCTGAAGATTTTGATCCCCTCAAATGTGCTCGTCAAAAATGCTTGGAAGGTGAATTTCTTTTAAAACATGAAGTTAAACATGTTCAAAATTATGATATAACTAAAAGAACAGCTCTTATGGTTGGAATAATTGCAGTAAGTTGTGTTCTTGCTAAAGAAAAATCATTTATTACAATACCTTTTGTGCCTCTTGGATATGGAACTAATATGGTTTATTGTAAATATCAAGAAAGCGAAGCAGATCGATTTGCTTATGAGAGAGCAAGAAGCAGGGAAGAACTTATAGCTGCTAAAAATTATTTTATACAAATACGTACGAAATATGAGAAAGAATTTTTACAAAGGCGTGAGGATGATTTATTAAAATTAAAATCACTGAGAGCAACTAATGGTATAGAAGAGAAAGAATTTCAGAATAAAAAAGATAAGATTTTTTCTATGCTACGTAATAAAGATATGCTGTTGGACATTACCGAGTTCATAGGAGATCGTGAGCATCCATCTTTGAAAAGTAGAGCTGGAATGGCTCAAGATTATATACAGAAGTGGGATAAGGATCATTCTGTGGGTGAAAGAAGTTAGAGGCAATTTATGAATAGAAAATATTTAAAACATGCGGCTTTAATGCTGCTTTTTACGTTTATTAGCCCATCCTCTTCCATGGATCAGGAGAATGTGGGGTATGGGAAAAAGATTGCCAAGACGTTTAAAGCTTTTTTTAATAAACCTTGTGTTAAGTATGAAGATGTTTCAAGGGAAACAGAAAGTTGGGCAAGGCAAGAATTGCGTAAGAGTAATATAGACAATGCTGCAACTGTCCCATTAAAAAAAGCATTGAAATATGAAGGTTGGCATGTGCGTAGCAATACCATTTTTATTCCCGAAACTTTCAATCCAAATAAATGTAGTTCCGGTGAATTACTAGAGGCAGCATGGTCTCTAAAACATGAAGTGAAGCATTTTAATAATAAAGATGGCCTTAAACGCCAGTTATTTGTGGGACCTATAGCAACAACAGGAATTTTGGCAGCATTACTTGCAGACAAATATCCCCGTTATATTCCGAGGGTTACACTTTTTGTTTGGGGGCTTATACCTTTGGCTTGTGGGGGACCGCTTTTCCATATTAGATATCAAGAAAAAGAAGCAGACCGATTTGCTTTTGAGCATGCAAACACAAGACAAGAAATTGTTGCGGTTAAAGAAAAATTGGATAAGGCTATAGTATATTTTGAAGATAATTTGTTGCGAAATAAATTTTATGGCAATAAGGTTCAGAGAAGTTCATATTCATATATCGCTCCCATAATAACTGATATTAATACACAACTTTCTGATAATAATATTTCTGATGAAGATAAAATTGTGCTTCATAGAAAAAAAACGAAAATTCTAAAAATGGCTTATTTTGTTTTTGACCCTGATCATCCTTCCCTGAGAAGTAGAGCTGGAATGGCCCAAGATTATATAAATAAGTGGGATAGAGAGCATCCAGGGGATGAAAAAAGAGCTTAATCATTTGATTTTGCGTTATTTAAAGAAATCTCGTATAATAATGTATATTCCTTAGTTTAAAACATAAATTTATATTTTTTTAGTTTTTAGGATGATGTCATGCCAGTACCAAAACGAAAACGCTCCAGAGCCCGCCGTGATTCACGCTTTGCAAATAAGGGTCTTAAAGTTAAAGCAATCACTGGTTGCTCTAATTGCAAAGAACCAATAGCTCCTCATACTCCATGCAAAACATGTGGTTTTTATAAAGGCGCTAAGGTCTTAGTAACCAAAGCAGACAGAAAAGTAAAACGTCTTGCTTTAAAAGCAGTTAAAACACCAGCAAAAAAAGCATCTGCAGAATCACAAGCTGAGTAATTAATGAGTTATATAGTACGGGGAAAACCACAATGATTGCGGTTGATGTTATGGGGGGCGATTATGCCCCGCAAGAAACTGTTCAAGGCGCATTAGCAGCAGCAAAAAAAGGTGTTCCCCTTATTTTATTTGGCAATCAAGATAAAGTGTTGCCTTTATTAACGCAATATTGCCCACGTTGGCGATCCCTTCCCATTGAACTTGTTCACTGTTCTGATGTTATTGAAATGGATGAAGATCCAATTCGTGGCATGTTACGTAAAAAAGATTCTTCTATTGTTCGCGCATTGCAAGCAGTTCATGCTGGCAAAGCGCATGCTTTTGTTTCAGCAGGTAATTCCGGAGCGGTCATGGCAGCGGCATCAGTTACTGTTGGTCGTGTGCCGGGAGTTCTTCGTCCTGCAATTGGCAGTTTTTTGCCAACAACCCATGGATCATTGTTTTGTCTTGATTTGGGAGCCAATCCTGATTGCAAGCCAGAATATTTGGTCCAGTTTGCGTATATGGGGTATGCGTATGTTCGCATAGCCAAAGCCATTGCGCAGCCACGAGTTGCATTACTTTCTAACGGGCATGAATCGTATAAAGGTTCAGCTTTAGTAAAACAAGCTTTTGAATTGATTGCACAAACAGGTCTTGAATTTGTTGGCAACATTGAATCGCGTGATATTTTTTCTGGTCGTGCCGAAGTTATTGTTACTGATGGTTTTACCGGAAATGTTTTATTAAAGAGTATTCAAGGAACTGCAAAAGCTGTGATCGAGTGGATGAAAGATGAAGCTCAGCGTTCAATTATTTTAAAAATATTGCTTGCGTGTGCGTATCCGGTGTTGCGTTGTGTAAAGAATAGAATTGATTATGCGCGAACCGGTGGTGCGTTGCTACTAGGTATTAATAAACCAGTTGTGATTGCACATGGTTCTTCAAAAGAGCTTGCAATTACTCAGGCGATACTATTTGCGCAAAAAACAGTTGATGAAAATATTATGCCAACGTTTAATGAAACGTTACAAGCGTTGTTAGAAAAAGGCAAAGTGACTATGACAACTGTTAAGCAGGCTGCATCCACGCAACAGGCGCAGGTGTAGCACTTTATTTTTTTCTTGAAGTATGATACGTTGCTGCTTATCCGCCGAAGCTTTATGCGTAGGAGGAAATAAGTTTAACAATAGTTTTTTGGAGTTATGTACTATGGCTATTCAAAATACACATTCAGTAGTAAAAAATATTTCTCGATTCATGTACGCAAATGATAAAAACATTCTCAGAGCTGTTATTTTTGTAGCTCTTTTGATTGTTTTATTTTTTGCTCGTAAACTGTGGATCATTAATAAAGAACAATCAGCGCAATATGATTTTGCAGCATTAATGACAGAGTTTGAAACAGTATCGCGTGAAAAAGATCCGCAATGGTCACCATTGCTTGAAAAATTTGAGACACAATATCAAAAACATTCAAGTTCATCAGTTCTGCCGTATTATTTGGGTTACAAAGTTCAGATTTTATTAGCGCAAGATAAAAAAGAAGAAGCGCTTGTTACATTGGATAAAATGATTGCGGATATGTTACCAGAATCTGCGTTGATTGCATTGTATGAAATGGAACGTGCGTTAATTCAGTTGGATATTGATGATGCAAAATTGAATGAAATTGGTTTAGACATGTTAAAGATGTTAGCGCAAGATAAAGGTAATATCTACCGTGATAGCGCGCAATATTATTTAGGCCGTTATTATTGGTCGAATAATCAGGTTGCTGATGCGCGTGCAATTTGGCAGCAACTTGTTGATGAACAACGTGATGAAAAAATGGCGCCATCTCCGTGGGTTGATCAAGTACAACAACAATTGGCATTAACAATAGTATAATAAATTTTATTTATAATTATGAATGTTCGTATGTTTCGACAAGCTCAACACGAACGGAGAGAGCGTTGAGCGCAGTGTTTACTACTGAGCTTGACGAAGTATCAACACGAACGGATTAGAAAATTTTATATCTCCGTTCGTACTGAGCCTGTCGAAGTAAACGAACACAACTGGAAGTTTACATGAAAAATAACACGGTGCGCGTTCGCTTTGCACCATCACCAACAGGGCATTTGCACATTGGTGGGCTGCGAACAGCATTATTTAATTGGCTTTTTGCGCGTCATCATGGTGGCGCGTTTTTACTTCGCATAGAAGATACAGATTTTGATCGTTCAACGCAGGAATATCGTGATTCAATTTTACATTCCTTTGCATGGACGCAATTGGAACATGATGAAGAAATTATCACGCAAAGTGAACGTTTTTCTGAATATCATAAAATTGCTCAGCAATTGATTGATGCAAAAAAAGCATACCGTTGTTTTTGCTCACCGGAAGATCTTGCATCCCGTTATGATAAAGAAACAGGCGGAGATTTTTTTGTTACCTATGATGGTTATTGCCGTGATCGTGCTGAACAACCTGGTGATGAGAACACACAGCATGTTGTTCGCTTTAAGCTTCCAGAAAATCGCACGGAAATAACTTTCCAGGACCTTATTAAAGGTCCCATCACTATCAGTTTAGAAAATATGGATGATTTTATTATTGTCCGTTCCGGTGGTTTTCCGATGTATAATTTTGCAGTTGTTGTTGATGATGCATTTATGCATATCACGCACATTATTCGTGGTGAAGAACACATTGTTAATACACCAAAACAAATTTTGTTAAATGAAGCGTGCGGATACACTAATCCACAATTTGGTCATTTACCTCTTATTTTAGGCCCAAGCGGTGATAAACTGAGTAAACGTGATGGTGCAACTTCGGTGATTGAATATCGCAAAGAAGGTTATTTGCCGCATGCATTGCTGAACTATTTAGCACGTCTTGGCTGGTCACATGGTGATCAAGAAATTTTTTCATTATCAGAACTGATTGAACATTTTACGTTGGATACTATTGGCACAAAGAGTGCTATTTTTGATTTTGAAAAACTTGCATGGGTTAACACGGTTTACTTAAAAGCGTTATCTGAAGAACAAATTATTGATGCAATTGTTGCTGATGTTAATACTCATTTTTTAACAAAGTTCAGTTGGAGTGTTGATACAATCAAACAAGCAGTTACTTTGTACAAAGAACGCGTTAAAACATTGCGAATGCTTGTTGATGAATTAGTGCTTGTGCACAACGGTCCACAAGAATATAATTCTGAAGATATTCAGAAATGGGTTACTGCCGATACGGCACAGCACCTTGATGCTGCAATAGAAGCGTTTGGAAAATGTGACGTGTTTACGCATGATAATTGTGCTGCAGTTGGAAAAGAGTTGGCTGCAACACTTGGTATTAAATTAGTAAACTTGCTGCAACCCATTCGTCTTGCTTTGATTGGAAAAGCTTCTGGTCCTGGTGTGTTTGATTTGATGACTGTTGTAGGAAAAGAAAAAACTGTTGCGCGATTGAAAGCATTACGTGCTAGTTTATAAAGACGTTCGTTTCTTTCGACAGGCTCAAGACGAACGGATAAATGCAAGTTTTATATCTCCGTTCGTGCTGAGCTTGTTTAACCCCATCTTCAGTTTCTTTCGATGGGGACCCTGATTGGAACGGAGTGGAAATTGGGGCAAAAGTAAACGAACGTGGAGATTATTATGAAAACAGCATTATTATTTCCTGGATACGGTAGTCAGTTTGTTGGTATGGGTAAAGAGTTGTACGATGAATATCGCATTGTACAAGAATATTTTGAAGAAGCTTCGCATGTATTAGATATTAATTTCGTCAAGCTTTGTTTTGCGTCGTCAGACAGTGAAATAAGTCAATTAACCAACGCTTACACATCTCTTTTTTTAATTGGGGCTTGTGTTGCTGCAGTACTCAAAGAGCAAGGTATCAATGTTGATGTAGTCGCTGGATATAATAATGGTGAAACAACCGCGCTTTTTGCAGCAGGTTGTTTTTCTCTTCCTGATGGTCTTTATTTATTGAATAAATTTTGTTCATTTTATGAAGAAACTGTTGATCAAATGAATGTGGATGCATTGCATGTTGTTGGCATTGCTACTGTGCAACTTGAAAAAACATGTGAACAACTGAGCACAGAAGAAAATAAAATTTTTGTAGCGATTTATAACAGCCCAACTGATCATATTGTTGCGGGAAATCGTGATCACCTTTCGCAATTGCATGATATATTCGAAGGCCAGGCTGAAATGGAATATGTTGGCACAGAAGTTGGATTACATTCATCATTAGTGAATGGTGTTGTGGATCTGTTTAAAAATTTTTTAGAAAAAGTTGATTTTAAAGATTTAAAAATTCCTCTTATCAGTTGTATTGATGGTAACATTGTTACCATGGGAGATGATACTAAAGAGCGATTTATTAGTCATATTAATTCACCATTGGAATGGTTTAAAGCAAGCAGAATGCTTGCTTCTTACGATTGTATTTTTATTGCAACACCATCAAAGCAGCTTTATGATATGATTAAAAATCAGTATCCTGAAAAAACGGTGATATCAATTGCAACAAAAGATGATATTGAAAAAATTAAAGAAATAGTAAATGTAACACATGAAAATATAGGATTAGTTGATGGCAATAGAAATGAATGAGACTGCACAAAAAATAAAATCTATTATCGCTGAAAAATTACATGAAGATGCAGCAAGCATAAATTCGCAAGCAACATTGCAAGATCTTGGTGCTGATTCACTTGATATGGTTGATATTGTGATGAAAGTTGAAGAAGAGTTTGGTATTGAAATTAATGATGAAGACGCTGAGAAACTTCATACGGTCCAAGATTTTATTAACTATGTTCATGATTTAAGAACGAAATAAAGAAAAGAGCGCTCGAAGATATCCTTCAACAGGTTCAGGACGAGCGCAGGATAGAATTAATTAAATAAGTACCTACACATTTCGTATGATGGTTTAGGCTGCTTCTTAGCAGACTGTGGCCTGAATTCGAAATGATCTAAGGAATCCAAGGGAACCATTGGTGTGCAGTGCAGAGGGTCACAAGACCCTTTGCAAAAAAACAACCGTAACGAAGTGAAGGTTTAGGTCTCCGGCGTTAAGCTGGAGATTTTGTCTTTTCTTTAAAATGCCGCCCCACCTTTAAGCCAAAAGCTTGCTTGTCCCATAGTAGTATCAGCGGGTTGGTAAGAGTTCCTTGTATTAATCCCTTCAAATTCAATTTCTGCACCAGCCCCAAAAAATGGTGTTGCACAATCACAACAATCTGGCCATGAATATGATAAATTTAAGAAAAATTTTTGTGTTACAAGCAATGGTGATGCAGCTGATTTTAAGTTAAGATCTTTGGTGTTAATGAATACTGGCATTAATCCATCCGGCACTATTTGTTCTGTTTCAAAAATGGTTGCACTACTTTCAGTTGTATTGTTCGGTTGACCTGTGATTGGGTTTACAGCAAATTGTACACCTTTTAAGCCATATTTATTGGGTGTAATGCCTTCACGTAATGAAATTTTTTCTCTACTTCTAATCCATCCATTGTATCCAATATCAAAAAGAAAATTTTTATACGTGTATCCAAACATAAATACCATATCAACCTGTATATCCACGCGTACATCGCATGCAAGTGTGGTGACGTTGATTGCGGGAAGCATTCTTTGAGCGAAGACTCCGTCTTCGTCGAATTCTTTAAGAAGGATGTAGCGGCTGAAGAATCCATTTTTACAAAAATCAAATGAGCGATGTTGTTTTGCTTTGAGCATGTTGGTGAAGTTTGCATCAACCCAAATGATAAGATTTTGTTCATTATCGCTTTCCCACAGTTGATGGTGGCCGGTGAACCCAACACCAATTTGCCAATGTTTGCCACAACCTATGCGCGGTTCAAAAAGAAATTCACCTTTGGGGCGTGATCCCGTTGGTGCAGATGCACGGAAATTGATTCCGGCATGTGATGTTTCTCTATGAATAAAATCGTAACCAAGAACCATTTCTAATGCAGCAAGACCACTGAGCGTTTGTGAGCCACATATTTTCCCATACTTTAATTTCTCAACTTCACCAAATGGGTATATGCCGCGCATTGCTTGTGTGTATGAACTGTATGGAGGTGTGACTGCATCTGCTGCCATGTAACCAGCAGGAAAAGGACTGTTACTTTCATCAATATTTTCTTCAGAAAGTTTGAGATTCCATTTCGTCCACACACCTGGTCCACGGAACTGCATGTATAATCCTGGAAGCCATTTATTAAGGCCAATATACAGAGCCATATCACATTCAAGATTTTGAATCAGTGGTTTAAAGAATGCATTACTTGCAAATTCAGGAGAAAGACCAAAGTAATCTGCAAGGAGTTCTTGAGTGCCTTCACGGCCAGGAATTTCACTGCCAGAAAGAGAGAATGTATCAGAATTAAAAAGAGCTAAGGAAATATTTTTTGGTCTAAGGGATTGGTTGTATTGTGGCGTGAATGCAAGAGCAGAATAATTTTTGTTGGTGTCGTAGCGGTGAATAAAAGGATGCCACCCAACCACGTCACGCGCAGCGTTAATATCTTGTGAGCGCGGACTGAAAATAGAAAGACTGCGCAGTTGGTTTACCGCATTAACTTCCGGTTGTTCTGATGAATAAAGGAATGATGATGGTAGTGAAGTGAGTAAGAGTACATTTATTATATTTTTTTTCATCATGACAGCTCCTTTTTGTAATCCCCAATTACCATTTTATTTTAATTGGGGACTTCATTGAAAGAGAATTGATGATGAACTTATTTTCCAGCGCGCTACTTTTTAGTTTTTGGCATCTGTTTCACAAACTCTCAGTATTTATTAATACATACTTTCATCTTGAGTTACAAATTCCGAGGCTTTTAAGCCGTGGTTGTTTTTATCTGATTGTGACGTGGTGTTTATGGGTCTTTGTGGTGATGGAAGTTCTGGCAATGGTCTTTGTGGCGGTGTGTTGTATTCACTTGTAGAAGAACTCGTTGTTGTAGGTTCCATGTCATTTGGGTGTACTGTGGCATCTATTGGATGATGCGTTGATGGAGCGGCTGATGATGGTCTTTGAGGAGGTTGAGTAGAAGAGCTCGTTGTTGTAGGTTCCATGTCCTTTGATTGTACTGTGGTTCTTTTTGGTTTGGATGATGGAGCTGATGATAATGGCCTTTCAGGGGTGTTAGTATTGGATTGTTTGTTCTGAGTAGGAGAATGAATTGCCATTGGACTCATTGAGCTTATGGTACATAATATTATGATTGCAACTATATTTTTAAAACAGTTCATGAAAATCCCTTATTATTTATTTGTGCATCTCTTTTACAAATTCACTCAACTCTTTTTTCACCGCAGTATCTTTGAGTGATGGTTGTTGCGTATCAATTTTTTTATCAATCAATTGTGCAATAGATTCCAGAGTTATTGGTTGTTTGAGTTTTTTAATCTCTTGCGATGTTAAAAATTTCTTACTGAGATAATTCATATCCGTTGTTGGTGCAAAGTTAAGAGAGTAAATGAATTTCGCCAGATGAGGATCTTCAAAGTTATTGATTTCTGTTTCGCATTGATACATATTTCCATTGAATTCAAAAGCGACTTCTAAATGTGCGCGTATAGTCTGTCCAGGAATATGTTTTATCTGAATAATAAGATTGTTGATGACATTGGTGGCACTTTGTTTGATAGATATACCAGTTACCTTTTTTACTATAAATGTTTGTGGATGAATGCGAGCATTGAAAGATATAAAGTTAAAGATGAGTGCCTGTAATGGATTTTCAAAACTTATTTCTTTAAATAGGTGAATTGCTTCATGAGATGGATTAATGAGGGCAGGCGTTGGTGATATTATTGCACAATGCATATTTTTACCAAAATTAAGTGAAGCGTTGATACGCGATGGAGTAATGGTAATAAGGTCAATATTTGTATCACTCAGATCTATTGGTCTGTTTTCAATTTCATGAGCTTTAATGAGTGTGTTGGTTATATTTTTTGTTTTTTTACCAAGGGACAGTGCACCAAAAACACCAACACCAGGAAAACGAATAAAGGGTTGATTTTGTGGATTCATAGCAGGGACAATAGCACTCAGAACATAAGCAAATGGCTCTTGTTCTGTTTTATCTTTTTTTGTTTCCACAAACGTTTCTGGTCTATCAATAAATATTTTTAAAACTTTGAAGAATGCAGAGAATGGTTTTTTTGATACTACCGTATACGGTGCTTTTGAGTTGAATGTTAAGATTAAATGTGGTCCCTGGGTTGGTCTTTCATCCAACCCTTGGGTTGAAACAATAAAATTAACATTAAGTGATGAGAGTGTTTCATTAACAAAAGTTTGCTTGTATCCACCATCAAGACAACTTGTATAATGTACGTAATACATATATAAGTTGTGGTCAAAGAATGTCATGAGAGATGAAAAATCATCCATTGTGGTTCCTGCAATGTTCGCTTGTCCTATTACAAGTTGTGAGTCTGGCCAATCTGATTTCCCTTGTAATATTTTTTCGTATTTTTTAATGTTTTCTTCAGCGATAATTATATTTTGTTGAGCATCATGGTGTTTTCTATTGTTTTGTAATGCTTCCTGATAAAAAGCAAGATTTTGTTGGTTGATATCTAATTGTTCACGAATAGAACCTATCGATTGGTAATACGCTCCTCCATGCCCTCCAAGATATATAATCCATGGTATAACTTCTGCTGGTGTGATTAGTTCCCCATTGCTTTTTTGTGGGATAAAGAGTGATATGAGGTTATGTATGAATGTAGTTTTATGTTGAGATGTTTCTTGTATTTTGAGTTGTAGCAGAAGATTTTCGGCGCTTAAATTATCAATTGGAGTGGTCATTGCTGGATTAAATCCGCATTTTTTTGCTTGATCTTGCAAGTTAAACTGAGAAGCATCTTCTATATTGTCTATAATGTACTGTTGAGGAATAACGAGTACTAAATCTTCTGATCTATGGAAATAAAAGGTGAAGTGTTTGCTATCAAAATCAATTAAGCTCAGAATAATTAAATGTAATGGATTTTCATGTAGCTTATATGATGTCAGTAGTTTCTGGGCAAATGGGTCCGATTGGTTGCTGTTTCGTAACATCTGTAAATTATTTTCGCCGATTGTGTGTCTTAGATGAGTAATGATTCCCAAGATATTGCTGGACATTATTATGGGGGCGGCTTGCTCATAGAGTGCAAGTAGTGCATCTTGCACCAGAAGTCGTGCTGATCCCTGTAAGGTTTCTTCTTTTTCTGGATCAAGTAACATAATCAGGTCATGAGTTGTAAAATGTTTTTGTGTACGCTCTATAATAGATTTTTTTTCCTTTACTTGCTTGCCCTTTGTAGCTTCACCGTGTCCTCCGAAGCTTTCAGCGAAGGATGGAGCGGAGTAGGGTTCATCTTTTTTGTTATTGCCTGTTGGGGTCATATAAATCATTGCCACAGCTTCTAAAAGAGCTGTAGTGTCTTCATCAGAAAGATGTTGTGCTCTTATAAATTCAATAAATGGGTGAGTGAATGTATTATTGATCAATATATCATGATCAGACATTGTGGCTGTTATGTAATCCAGTACTTCGGCATATCTACTTGATTGTTTGCTTTGAGTAGAGGAGCTGGCTGTTGTGGATTCCATGAGGGGTGGAAGTGCTGGCAATGTTCTTTGAGGTGGCAAACTATTGAAGGGTCTGTTTTGAGTACTGGAACTCGTTGTTGTGGGTTCCTTTTGGTGTGGTTTTGATGGAGGTGTTGGTAATGCTCTTTTTGTTGATGGATTGTTGTATTGTATGTCTTGAATAGAAGAACTGGCTGTTGTAGATTCCAGTGGAGCTGGAAGTGCTGCTCGTGGTCTTTGCGGTGGATTTGTATGTAATGGTCTATTTTGAGCAGATGCACTCGTTGTTGGTCTCATCACTGGGCTCGGTTTTGATGGACGTGCTGGCTTTTCGGGCTCCATTGAGTTAATTGAGGTTATGCACAGTAGTGCTATAGTGACAAGCATATTTTTAAGATAATTCATAAAAATCCTTAGTTTGTTAAATATTATTTTTTAGATTTTTGCATCAATAAACTGTGCAATAGCATCCAAATTGTTTGGTTTAAGTTTGGCAACCTCTTGTGGGGTCAAAAATTGTTGGGCAATGGAATTGATGTTAGTTGGCGAAAAAGAGATTTTTTGCATATTTTTGAGTATCTCATTAAGATCGTCAAATGTTTTTATGGCTACTGAATATTGATATACATTTTTATTCAACTCAAAAGCAACATGCACATTTGCACCTAACTTAGCAATTGGAATATCATGTGATTGTAAAGGTTGAGTTTGTACTGATGGTTTAGGTGAAGCTCCAGGACCTGTGCCCATCATGCCATCTATTTTAATGATGAGATTGTTTATGTTCCCTTCTTGTGTTTGTAATTTTTTAACAACAAAAAGTTGTGTATGCATTTTTGGATTAAGACGTACAAAATTAAAAATCAATTCTTGTAGTTGAATATTCCAACTGATTTCTTTAAAGACGCGACCTGTTTGGCGAGATTGAGTCATCACTGTGGGAGTTACGATTGCGCAATCGGTATTGTCACCAATATTTATTGCAACATTAATTCGCAATGGATTTACCATAATAATACCAATATCTTTATTACTCATATCTATGGGTCGGTGTTCAGCTTCATGCTTTTTTATTATTCTTTCTGATAAGACTTCTGTATTTTTACTGATAGAAAGAGCACCAAACACACCTTTTCCCGGAAAGCGCACAAATGGTTGGTTATTTTCAGTTTCATGGGGATTAAGAGCACGTATAATTTTTGCAACGGGTTCTTTTTTCCCTTCTTTTATTTTTATAAACTCTTTTGGTTGACCAATGTAATGTCTGAGTAACTTAAAGAAGTCAGTAAAAGGGTGATACTGTAATTGTATATAAGGTTGTATGGAACTAAATCGCATAGATAATGGTATTCCTGTTGTTTCTTTTTCACCTAATCCTTCTGATGATACAATAAAATCAACGTCTAATGATGAGAGTATATCGTTCACAAACAGTTGATTATACCCACCAGAAAAACAGGTTGTATAATGGAGATAGGCAACATTAAGGTTTTCATCAAAAAAGTGCATTAATTGTGAAAATTCTTGTAATGATATTCCCACAACATTGCCTTTTTCTGGTACAACTTGATACGTATTACCAACAACAAGATAGGTTGGCCCACCATGTCCAGAGATGTATTCATCCCATTCAGTATCTTGCTCTGGAGAAATTAATTTTCCATATTTTTTTTGAGGAATAAACAGTGCCGTTAGGTTATCGATAAATTTACTTGGACCTATAGTTTGTTGCCTGTCCTCCGTAGCCTTGGCGTAGGAGGGCTGAGTTTTTAATTGCTGCAGAAGATTTTCAGGGGTTGTATTGGTAACTCTTGTAACAATGTTTGAATGAAAACCACATGCTTTGAGTTCATCTTCTGAGCTGAACGATGGGCTGTTAGAAAAGCTGGTACTCATATAACGTTCTGGAATCACTAATACTAAATGATCTGTTTTGTGGAAGTAATAGTGTAAACTTTTATCATCAAAATTAATAAGACTCATTAAAATAACTGTTAATACTGATTCATTGATATTGTATTGTTGCACAAGTTGTTGAGCAAATTGCTGTACCGTATTATAGGAACTGTTACGTAATTTTTGAAAATTTTGTTCACCTATTCTTTGTCTGATGATGGTAATAATTTCTAAAATATTACTGCTCATGATAATTGGTGCTGCTTGTTCGTAGAATCCCATGAGAGCATTATTCACCATGGCGTTACCACCACGATTGATTGTTTCTACTTTCTTTGGATCAAGGAGCATGATGAGGTTATGCGTTGGAGGGTATGCTTTTATTGAAGAAGGTTGTTTAGTTTCTTTTTTTTCAGGAGCTTTTTGTACTGGTTGTTTAATGATTGTTGGTTTTTGAGGTTGAATTATTTTTTTTTCTGCTGATGGTTTTGGGGAGATTAGTTTTTGCTGAGGTTGTATTACAGGTTTTGGCTGAGGTATGGGTTGAGTTGATGGCTGTGGTTGCATTTGAGATCTATTAGGTTGCGCTGTTGGTACTGATTTTTTCATTTGTTTTGCATGTGTAAATTGTATGCAAAACAATGACGTGAGAATAATGTTTTTTAATAGCTTCATGTAAAAATCCTTTTTTTAAATTTTAACTATTTTTGTAATATCTTTTTCATGTAATATTGTTCCATCCCATGCATTTTCTGGACATTAGGAGCAACGGCTACCATTTTAAATCCACATTTTTCATAAAAAGGTTTTGCTTGCCATTCATAAGTTTCGAGATGGATGTTTTTACACTTTTTATTTGTGGCGTAAGTGCTTACTTCATCCATAATTTTTTTTCCTAAACCTTTGTTTCTATGATTTTCATCAACCCATACAGTAGATACTTTGCATGATTTTCCTATATGTTTGTATCCAAGTATGTGGCCAATAGCACCAGCAATAATTTTGTCTTTATTTGATGTAACAAAAATAGTATAAGGTTGTTCAGATATGATAGAACAGGCTTCATTAGTAGAGTTATGTATGTGTTTGTCGATGGCATTACTATGTTTATTGCGAGATGTTTTTAATCGTGTTTTATAGGGAATGGGGGATGATTTTACAATAATACGTTTATCTAGAGGTAATCTCATAATGTATGTTTCTATATTTCCTAGCTCCGGAACAGTTGCATCAGCAACAAACCCAATTGTTTCATAAAACTTTTTTGCCTCACTGTTATTGTGTATGCCATGAACTTCTGTTTGGATTATAGAGCATTTTTTATGTGTAACATAATCAAGTAATCTGTTCATGATATATGTATCTAGATTTTTATGTTTATACTGTTTATCTACCCATATACCATTGAGTTCACAAACTTCTCCAATAGCAGGAGATCTGCAAATATCACAGGTTGCTCCAGCAATCGCTTTTTTATGTTTATCTTTTACAACAATTGTACAATGATCAAATTTTATGATGCCTGTTTTTTCGGTATTAAATGAATCAAGCCCATTTACAATAGGATCGTTGATCTTTGGATCCTTAGATTCAGTGAGGTAGATTTTGTAGTTATTAAATTGATGCAAGGGATAAGCATCTGTTTTTTTTATTGATGCGATTGAGCATAAAAAAGAACAACTGAGAGTAATAAGAACTATTCGTACTATCATAACTGCCCCCCCTAGCAATGAAAGTATTGATAGTATTAATGTATCTTAATTAAATTGCTGCTTGCAAGAACTGTTACCAGCAAACACTACCTTTAAGCCATACACCCCAGTTTGAAAGTGCGCAGTTAATACATTTATCGTCACCAATCACCGGAGGCAGACCTGCTTGTCTGCCAAATTCAATTTCAGATCCAAATCCAATATGTGATTCTGCGCGGCCATAGGTGTGAATGTGGTGATCAAAATGAGTGAATAGTTTGTGTGAAAATCCGCTTGTGGCAGCACTATTAAGATCAAGATCATGTATGCTGATAAGAACTGGTTGGATTGATGTATTTATCTGGTTTGTGATAGTTATATCTTGAGGCGAAGCCACTAGATATTGATTGTTGCCAGCAAATGCTGGTTCTGGAAAATCTATATTAGGATTGCGTTGAGCGGTTTGTATTTGGATATTGCGTTCTGCTTCATTTGAGCTAACGCCTTGTTTTGGTAAATTTTTTCCATAATTGATAGTTGCTTGTGATTCTGTTGCAGAAAGTGGTACTGCGGTTCCGATTGGTAAATCGGAAGAGTTAGAAGATTCCCCGACAAAACCATAAACCTGGGCATCGCCTTTGATTGCCCAGCTGTTTTCTGGAAAATTTTCACAATGTTTGAGTGATATATTTTCACATCCACGCTTCCAGGCATCATAACCGATTGTCCAATAATTACGATTGTGAGTATATGAAAGGCTTAAAGCAATATCAGCTTGTACATTGATGCTTACAACAATGTCTTGTGTAGTAAAGTTAACGATAGAACTGACTTCATGATCGAATTGGGCGATTGGAATATTACCGTTGCCTGTTAAATTATCACTGATAATAGGTGTCATTTTTTCTGCAAGCATGTAACGGCTATTTGGTTTTCCTTTTAAATCAAATGCTCGTCGTTGAGAACTTTTAAACATATGATTAACGGTGATATCTGCAAAGCAATCAACTTTTTGATCTTGTGTGCTATTTTCCCATGCAACTGCATGCGCAGTGATGCCAATGCCTAATTCATAGTGATGTCCATTACCAACAATTGGTTCAAATAAAAATTTTCCGTGTGGACGGTTTCCCAGTGGTATAGCCAATTGCGTTTTTATACCAACATGATGAAGATCGTGTATAAACCAATCATATCCAAGGTTTGTACGTAATTCAGCAAAGTGTACCGCACGGCGTGCACAGAGTGCCATTTTACCTTGTGTGAGTGGTTGAAAGGTAAGATCACTAATATTTGGTACGCTATATCCAGCAATATACTGGCTAAAGCATTTCAAAAGATCTGATCGTTCAACTCCGTTTGGATTAAAGTAACCAGGAGCATAACCATTTATTCCTGAATTAATGACCGCTTCTCCTATATCAAGTTTCCAGTTGGTGTAAACAAGTGGTAAAAATATTTCTACATATAATCCTTTTACAATATTATTAAATCCCCAAAAAGATTGTGCTTCAACAATAACGTTATTAACGCGTGGCCGAAAACGTACAACGCTACTAAAATCTGTTGGTAAACCAAAATAATCTGCAAGCCAATCTTGTTGGGCTGATCGGTGTTCTGTTTGACTTCCAGATACTATAATAAAATCTTTCCATTCGGTGTCGTCACCATCTTTTCTGACAATATCTTGCCCAAATAAACATTGGTTGATCCGTTCGGGGCGGAATGATGTTGTTGTTTCTAATACAAATCCGTATGTGCTGTATAACTTGTTTTGCGTGGGAATGTGAGTGATTGTATCCCAACCTGATATAAAACGTGGGGTATCAAAACCCTGTGAGCGTGGTGAAATAAAAGAGATGACTTGTGTATTTTGTGCGTGGGTGATGATAAATGTAAAAAGAAATAAACCTCCTGCGCTCATCCTGAGCTCGTCGAAGGATTTCTTTGAGCGCTCGAAGATATCCTTCAACAAGTTCAGGATGAGCGCAAGAGAAGATACAATTAAGGAAGTGGTTGATTTTTTCCGCTCGTCCTGAGTGTTTTTGTCTTCAAAAATGTATCGAAGGATTTGAGCGGTCTTGAAATAAATTTTCTTATTCATAAGTACATGCTATTTTATTTGTGCGCTTTAATCCTTCAACAAGTTCAGGATGAGCGCAGGAAATTAATGTATTGTTCAAAATGTTGCGCCAGTTTTAAGCCATATACCCCATTGCGATGCACATGCTTGTGGAACATGATTATTACATGTCTTGTCACAATCGCGTTTGGTTTTAGCAGCCCATTCCGCTTCACCACCAATACCAAGATACGGTTGCCATTCTGTTTTATCATTCCAAGTGTATGAAAGGTGGGCAAATATTTTGTTTGATGATCCGCCCGTTTCTGCGCCTTCAAGATTAAGATCATTACGTGTAATAAATACGGGTGGAATTGATGTGTTAATGATATTGGTAGGAGCATCAGGTATGTTTGGTGCGTATAATAGATTTTGTGGCGTTGCTGGAGCAGTAGGATTTGTTTGAGCTGGTTGCGGGAAATCAATATTTGGGTTCTTCGACGCCGCAATGATTACGGCAGGGTCTGTTGTGCCGGTTGCAGGTAAGTTGGTTCCTGCATGAATGGTTGCTTTATCTTCTGTTGCAGAAAGGGCTACGGAGGTTGTTGAATTTGGCAAAAAACCAAATATATGTGCATCACCTTTTAATACAAATCTGTTTTCATCAAAGGATTCAAATGTTCGCAAAGATATATTATCAGATGATCTGCCCCAATAGTTATAACCAAGATCAAAACTCCAACTGTTTCTTACTGCATTAAACATAACAACAATATCAGCTTGTATTGCAATGCTGACATTTACATCAAGGGTGGTAAAGTTGGCAACGGGAAGATAATCATTATCAAATTGTGCTGATGGAATGAGCTGTGGTGTATTAGTTGGGCCTTGTAGGTTTGTTGCTGGTGATGTCATTTCCATAGCAAGCATATATCTGCTGAGAGTTCCTGCTCTCGTTAAATCAAATGTGCGCACCTGTTTGGTTTTAAAAAGATGCGTAAGATTTATATCAATATAGAATTGAGCGTGTGCAGTTTCTTCTTCATTATACCAAAAATTGTAGTGACCGTTTAATCCAAAACCAAGTTCCCAAAAATGCCCGTTGCCTACCATTGGTTCAAACAAAAAGTCTGCATGAGGACGCAATCCAATTGGAGCCGCAATTTGTCCGTTAAACCCAACATGCCAATCTGGCTCTGCAAAAAAGTTCCATCCAAATCCTGTGCGCAGCTCAGCAAGACGAGATTTAATCAAGCGATCAGTACTCATTTTTGCATAACGCAACTCTTCAAATGCAATGTTATCTGTATTTGGTACAGTACGGCCCATTACAAAATCAGTAAAATTATCAAGTAATAAGTTACGTGGTAATGTATCAGGTGTGTAATAGCCGGGAGCTGCATTGTTGACACCTTCATTAATCGTAGATTCATTGATATTTATATCCCAGCGTGTGTGAGAAAAGGGTGCATGTAACCAAAAATAAACACCTTTTGCCCATGCATCAAGACCAAGATAAAAACCAAAATCAATTATGACGTTATCAATGGTTGGATTAAATTGTACGGTACTTTCAAAATCTGAAGGGAGATAAAAATAATCGGCGAGTAAATCTTGTGGTCCACGGTTATTTACTTGTGAACCAGAAATTTTTAAATGTTGAGCACATCCGTGACCAATTAAATTATCACCAAATAGAGTACGTGTGATATTGTTGCTGCTATGAAACGTCTGACTATATTCTGGTGTTACACTTAAAGCTCCGTAGACTATATCCGGTGAACTATCTTTATTGATGTAATTTGTCCAACCAGCAAGATCACGTGCTGCGTTACGAGAAATTGATCGTCCATTAAAAAAGGTTGCTACTTGTTGTTCTAGAGCATACGCAAAAGATGTGAATGCAATAGGTGCGAGAAGGGCGATATATTTTATTTTCATGACGATCCTTTTTTATAACATCTTTTACTAAGTAGTATTTTCCAGCGCTCGTCCTGAGCCTGTCGAAGAATTTCTTCGAGCGCTCAATAAATATAGTACTAGCATTAGCAGAGTTGAATAAAAAAAGGCAATGATACGCAAAAAAAGGCCTCTCATAGAAGAGAGACCTTTTTTTTGCTCAAACATTATAAATTTAAGCAGCTTTTGCAGGACTTGTATGTTTATACAATAGATCTAAGATTTGAGGTTTGTTTCGAGCGTAATCAAAGCTTGTTTTGCCATTTGGATCTTTTAGATATGGATTAGCGCCGTGTTCAAGAAGTAATTTAACCATTGACACATGGGAAAATTCACAGGCTACCATGAGAGAACTTACAGGAGTTAAATTGGGATTGGCATTATATTTTTCAAGTAATGTTTTTGCTGCTAATAAATAATCTTTTTCAGCCGCTATATCAAGCAATGTACTTTGAGTTATATCAGGAGCTGTATATTCAGTAACACTAATAACACCTTTCATTGAATCAAGAATATGAAAAATAGCGGGCCAATCGATATTGTTTTTAAACACATACTCAAGCCCTTGTTGATCAACTATGAGAGCATCGAGCATTGCATACACTGGTTTACGTGCTAATTCTTTTTGACGAGCTAGTTTTCTACGTTGTACTTCCTCTACTGATAGTTGTATGTTTTTCATTGATTTTGCATTGATGCTAGCTATCATCCCTAACGCTATCACACCTGATAATAAATGTACTTTTTTCATGAGACTTCCCCTTTTTTGAAAATTAACGATATTTTATTTCAATTATAATAGTAACAGGTGGGGGGGGGTAGAAATCAAGGCTTATTTGCAGGGCGATCGCATTTAAAACCCTGGATTTATAAGGGTATCCAAAATAAAATTAGGGTCACTATTTCCTCTTCGTAATTTATTTCCCAAGCTGAAATCTGAGGTTTTTCTGGTTAAAAGTGAATTAACGAAGGCACTGAGAAAATTAAAATTTTGAGCCCCATGGCCTTTTCTTAAGCTTCTTTGATCATCGTTAAAATTGACATCAAGACTTCTGTGAAGATGGTTTTCGATGCTCCAATGGGCACGAATATAACCCAAGATACGTTCGGGATCTGCTGGTAGGCTGCTGATAAAAAGACGTATATTATTTGCATTTCTTCTTTTACCTTCAACCTTTGATTCTATAAGAGTTATTGATTTTAGATTGGTCCATTCTTTCTTTTGATAGATCCAATCAATATATTCGGTTGAATAGCACCTTCGGATTTCTTTTCTACCATGCTTATAATCGATAGTTTCATGATATTTATATGCAATTTCTTCATGTTCACCTTGTGCGAGTGTACGTAAAAAAAGGTCAATATCTTCGTAAAGTAAACGATTATTCAGTTTAACTGGCAAGATATAATCACCGCCTCGTGCGATAATTTTTTTTACAAATGCTTTTCTTGTACCCATCGCATCAATAGTGATTACTTTTCCCTTTAAATTTAGCGTATCTAATACGCGATTCATACCGGTTAATTCATTATTGCCATCTGGAACACGTGCTTGCTCAAGAACTATTTTTGATGAAGGACTGAATGCATTTATTAACGTAAACGGATTGTTTGAAGACCAAGCTTCTATGACTTTGCCATCAATTGCGATATGGTCGCTATTATCATGCAGTGCAACTTCGAGCCAAAGCACTAACCAATCTTTTAATTCTTTTGGATTTAAAAGTAAAAAGACACGATGGAAGGTATCATGTGATGGAATACCATTTGGAAGCCATATTTTATCATGTAACCATTCTTCATGATCATGTGCAAATCTCACCACATGTACCCAGTTTTGTGCACCGGAAAATATAGCTAAAATTGCAATCAAAAGTATTACGACAAGTTCATGTTTTTTACATCGATCAATTCTTGGATCAGTGACTTCTTCTAAGCATGCTATAAGATTTGCCAAATGGTCGTAGTTATGCCATATTTCATGCAGTATGATGCTCATTAAAAATCTCCTTTTTCAAGTGGGACGTTTTTTTTGAGCATCATACTTTTTTTATTTTGTTCCGTCTTTATCCTCCAGCCTCCAATACAAATAGTGTATCAAGTGAATTTCGAAATTTCCGTTAAAATCAGAGTTTTAAATGCGATCGCCCTGGCTTATTTGGAAAAAAATTATGAAAAATTGCACATTCTTGCTACTAGTGCTTATATTATTGCATAATTGAATATGTACAAAAGGGTGGCTTTGTTCAAAAATAGGTAAATAAAGGGAGGGAGAGATGAAAAAATATATAATTATAGCTTTTTTGTGTACGCATTTTTGTTTTACAGGTGATATAAATAAATCAACAACGTATCTAGGTTTATGTACAGAATTTTGGGATTTTGATAAACCAGTTCCATCTGTTCAAGAATATAAATTTTTTCGAAAATATGTAGCAAACTCTTCTGGACCAATTTTAGAGCCAATGTGTGGTTCTGGTCGTTATATTATTCCGCTTTTAGAAGAAGGATTTAATGTAGAGGGTTTTGATGCTTCACCATTTATGTTTGAAGCAATGCGTAAAAAATGTGCAGCAAAAAATTTATCCCCACATATTTGGGAAAAGTATTTAGAGCAATTTCCAGAAACAAAACAATATAATCTTATTTTTATTCCTGATACATCGTTTTGTCATTTTTTAACGCGAGCAGATATAAAAAACGCTTTACAGAAAATTTATTCTTTACTGTTACCTAAAGGTATTTTTGTTTTTGACCTTCAAACTATTTATGAACAGTTAGAACATATTGGTGTTTGGACAGGAAAAGTGTTTAGAAAGAATGATACTACAACGATTGTTGAAAATAGGCTTATTTTGCCAAGAGAAAATTCGGTGGTACCTGTAATGTTGAGGTATGAATTAGTTGAAAATGGTTTACTTGCCAGAACAGAAATGGAATATTATCGGATTAAATTGTTTCATCCAACAGAAATAGATGATTTATTAAAAGAAGTTGGTTTTTCAAAAATCAAAAAAATAAAAGCACATCAGCATGGACACGCGCCATCTTCTCATGATGATATGATTGTGTATGAATGTACAAAATAGAAATAAGAAAAGGCTGAGCAAAAACTCAGCCTCTTTTTTTCATTTAAATGATTAATGCGATACGCATTAATCAAAAGATACTCCACCTTTAATAAACACTGCCCATTCAGAAAGTGCACAGCTGATACCATTATTACAAGAACCATCATTATTAGAATCATTGCTGTGATTGCCAAATTCAGCATCAAAACCAATGCCAAGATATGGGATCCAATCTTCACGGTCTATCCATGTGTAACTAAAGTGACTAAATATTTTGTTAGATGATCCGCGTGTTTCTGCACCTTCTATATTTAAATCAGTGATGCTAATGAATACTGGTTGAATAGATGTGTTAATTTGAGGACCATCGATATTAGTAGCATGAATAATAGCAGAACCAAAGCCATCGCCTGTTTGAGCAAGTTGTGCATTGTCAACGGCAAGGTTGGTGATTGCAGGCATATCAGCTGTTGCTTTTGGAATATTGGTACCTTGATAGATTGTTGCACCAATTCCTGATGTTGATGTGCCACCCATTTCTGTACCAGATAATGGAACATTAGTAACACCACTTCCAGGAGTGCCTATTTGAGCAAAACCAAATGTTTGCGCATCACCTTTTAATGCCCAAGTGTTTTCAGGGAATGCTGGAGAATTGTCACAATCTTTTAAAGTTATATGTTCATGAGATACTCCCCAGTAGTTGTATCCAATATCCCATGAAAAACCACGATATGTGTAATTGAGCATGGCAACAATATCACCTTGTACTCCAACACTGACGTTAACATTACGAGTACTGAAATTTGCTACTGGAGAGTATTCTGAGTTGAACTGTGATGTTGCCTGTGTAATAGTACCATCTGCATTACCAAAAAGATTTGGTGGTGTAGGTTTGAGATTCATTTTTTCTGCAAGCATATAACGGCTGTTTGGTTTACCAATAAGATCAAATGATCTTTGTTGTGATGCATTAAACAAGTGAGTTACATCCGCTTCAAAAATAAAATCAAGATGTTGTTCATCATCTTGACTGCGCCACATTGTCCAATGTGCGCTTAATCCTATACCAAGTTCCCAATGTTTACCATTACCCACGTATGGTTCAAAAAGAAATTCAGCGTGAGGACGGTTGCCGGTAGGAGCAGCTGCTTGGACATTGAAACCAACATGATAATCTTCATGGAGATAATTCCATCCAAATTCACCACGTAAGTCAGCAAATCCAGTAAGGCTGTGTTGGCAATTGGTTATTTTTGATTTGAGTAAAGGGTCAACGGTAATTCCTGGAACAATGACGGTTGTATTTCCGCTGAAAAATGCAAGTGCTGAAGGGAGTAATGTGTTTGCAGGGACTTCATTTGCACTGAAAAATCCTGGAGCATAACCAACTGTTCCTGGTGCTATGTTTGTTTCACATGGGTTAAGACTTGTTTTGTTATTAACAACGGGGCCATAGATTCTGAAGTACATTCCTTTTACCCATTCATCAAGGCCAACATAGAGGTAAAAATCTACCAGAAAATCATGGAGCTTAGGTTCAAAACTTATGCTACTTTTGAAATCACGGGGAAGATAGAAATTTTCTGCCATCCATTCAAACGGAGATCGATTGGGAACTAACGAACCGGAAATAATAAGAGATTCACTACAACCATTGCTGCAATCATTTGTTGCAGGACTGTTAATTAAACTTGCGCCAAAAAAACATTCTGCAATATCGTTGCCATTAAATGTTTGATCATATTGTGGTGTTATATTAAATGTGCCATAAAATGATTCCATATCATGAAGATATACATGATGGCTTGTGGTGCCTACTAATTTACGTGGTACGTTTCTACTTTGTGAACGCCATTGTACAAATGGTACTGTGCGCAATTCTGTGTTTGGGGATGAGCCGCAATCTGCTTGTAATCCTATGGTGTATGCAGTTGCTGCGAATAATAATAATTTTTGTGAAATTCGTCTCTTCATACTCTTCTTCTCCTTGAAGGTGATACATATATTTACGTGCCTTAATATAGTACGTTTGCATGATGTTTGTAAAGAAGAAAGCATCAACACGCTCTTTCTTTAATGTGGGTTATAGCAAAAAGACCTAGCATTTAAGCTAGGCCTTTTTGAGTATTCGTTTTTTGTTTGCTTTGTTAAGGTAAATTACTTAACACAACAATAATGAGTATCCGTTATTAGTGGAATGATACCCCACCTTTAACTTCAACACCCCATTGAGTGAGTGCACATTTTTTACAGCTATTGCAACCGCTACCGCTATTATTATTTGTTGTTACTGTTGTTACAGTTGTGTTGTTGCTGCAATCATCACCGCCACCACAATGGTCGCCAAATTCAGCACTGAAACCTGCTCCTAAGTATGGAACCCATCTGTCAGAGCAATCTCTCCATGTGTAGTTGAAGTGAGTGAACACTTTGTTAGAAAGTCCGCGTTGTTTAGCACCTTCTATATCAAGATCATCGATAGATATAAATACTGGTGGATTAGAAGTTTGGATTGGTGTTGATGTTGCTCCTGTTGCATCAAATACAAATAAAGGAGTAGGTGTTGGAGGAGTTGTTGCTACATCATTATATACAGCAGGAATGTGGCTATCTACACCAAGGTTAGTTAATGGATTACCCACTGGAGTTGCTGCGTTTGCTGCAGTAGCATTAGTACCAGTAAAGATTGTTGCTCCACTTTCTGTTGCACCAAGACCTAAAACAAATCCAGTACCATTAGAAGGATTATAACCTACTACACTTGCATCACCTTTAAGCGCCATGTTTGTAGGGAATGGAGTGATTATAGCTGCGCTGCTGCAAGAATTGTTGTTGCTGCAGTCGTTGTTGCAATCAAGGCTGATTTTTGAACATGACATGCCCCAGAAGTTATATCCAAGATCCCATGAGAATCCGCGGTGTGTATAGTTGAACATTGCAACTACGTCACCTTGTACACCAAAGCCAACTTTTACTTCACGAGTACTGAAGTTTGCAACTGGCATGTATACACCTGCTGTAACATTAGGGGCTGCAAAAGTGGAAGTATTAGGAATAAGTTGTGCATCTGCAGCAGGAGTTCCGAGTTGTTCAGCAAGCATATAACGGCTGAGTGGTTTACCTTTAAGATCAAAGGTCATTTTTTGTTTTGCTTTGAATAAGTGAGTTATATCAGCTTCAACGATAAAGTTGAATGATCTATCTCCGTCTTCACTTTCCCACATTTTCCAAGCTCCACCGATACCACCACCAAGTTCCCAATGTCTACCGTTACCAACATATGCTGGTAATAGGAATTCAGCATTTGGACGAGTACCTGTTGGAGCTGCTGCTTGGATGTTGATTAAGAAACGATATTTATCTGCAATATAGTTCCATCCAAATTCACCACGTAATTCAGCAAATCCTGTTTTGTGGTGTGAGTCACCATTACAGCTGTTGCTGCAGTTGTTGTTATTGTTGTTGTTGAGGTTGCAATCAGAGAATTTTGCAAAGTTAAGTGGTTGTATAGTCACAGCTTCATTAGCATATTTTGGAAGTTGACATCCGCCAAAGAAGTTAAGTGCGCTTTGGAAAAGTGATGAGTTTGGAACAGCGGTTGCGATGTCAAAATAACCTTGTGGATATGATCCAGCTGCAGTTCCTTGACTGATTATATTTTCATCTGCACGTAAGCTTGATTTGTTCCAAACAACTGGTCCGTATAGTCTGAAGTAAAGACCATTAACCCATCTATCAAGCCCAACGAACAAGTTGAAATCAACGATAACGCTTTGAACTTTTGGGCTGAAGGAAATAGCACTTTTGAAATCACGTGGAAGGAGGAAGTTTTCTGCCATTAATTCAGTTGCAGCTCTTCCTGTTCCAAGACCGTTTGCACCAAGACCAGAGATGATGATAGCACTGCTATTGCAGCTATTGCTGCAATTGTTGTTTGTTGTTACCGGTGAGTTTACTAAGGTATCACCAAAAAGGCATTGTGCTATTTGGTGGCCTCTGAATGTTTGATCGTATTCTATATCGATGTTGAATGTGCCGTAACGTTCATCCATGTCGCCTTGGTAAACTGCATAGCTCGTTGTACCTTCGAGTTTACGAGCCATGTTTCTACCTTGTGAACGCCATTGAATGAATGGAATAACGCAATTGCTACCGTTATTATTGTTGCTACAGCAGTCAGCGAGTGCGACTGTTGCCGTGCTACCAAGCACGAGTAATGAAAACAATTTTGAATATTGTTTCATAATTAAACTCCTTTTACTCATTACTTAATCGAGATATTTTTAGGACATCTTGAGCGAATATTATTTTTCTGTGTGTGATCTCTCCTTTCTTTGAATTACATTATTTATTTTTTTATTCAATCATATTTTTGTATCACTGTACAATATAGTATTGTGAGATCTAAGTTGTAAAGAAAAATTATAAGAAATTATGCTGTGGAACGACTTTTACAGTTTTAAAAATGGCTAAAACCCTTTGTTTACTAGGTTATTTTTATAAAATTTTTTATATTTCACCATGGGGTGGATCTTTCATGAAGGTAGTAAAAGTACATTTTTTTTATAAAATTTTTTAAAGGAGTTTTACAATGAATATATTTTTTTTAGATAAAAACAGGTTGATTTGGTTGGTGGGAGCTACTTTTTATGGAGGAATTATTATTTTTTTAATAATTTCTCTTTTTTCGTATAGTCCAACTGATAGTTGTTTGCTTTATATTTCGAGTGCGGGAAACACTGTTTCTAATTGTGGTGGCTCCCTTGGCGCGCATCTTGCTGCGCTTTTGTTTTATTTTTTTGGAGGAGCATCATTTTTATTACTTATTCCATTGCTTGTTCTTGGATTGATTGTTTTTACCAAAAAAACATTGCGTGGTAATTGGGAGCGCTTGTGTGCTGCTGTATATATAATGTGTGTTGGGGCTGCATTACTTACTACGTATGGTATGGATGTTGCAGTCAGTCCTTATCCTGGTGGATTGATAGGATTGCGGTTTGCGCAAATGTTATTACACTATTTTGATACTATTGGACGAATTCTTTTTTTATATGGCAGTCTGTGCGCGAGTGTGATTATTGTTTGCCGTTGGTCATTTATGTTTGCAGTACAATATGGCATTGGTGTAGCACATCATATATATGTGTTAATGAAAAAATATCGGGTGGTTAGTAAAACCGTATATGCTTTTGGAGTGTGCGTACGTGCATTGTTTGTGCGTCTTCCTATTATAGTAGTGCAATTTATTATGTCTTTATTAAATGGAACAGCCTTTCATGAAACGGGGTTAATGCATCCTGAAGATGAAGTGAGTGATAACGCTATTGAAGATTTTGGTTCTACTCAGTTTGGTTGGGGTGAAGAATGTCATTTTACTGAGCAGCAAAAGAGTGATGAAGTTAATTATGTTGTTGTGTCATTGCAACAGCATGAAAGTTTTGGTGTTTTAAAGTTGCCTGTCACATCGGCTATATTATCATTGTCGCAAAAGAAATCTGCTACAGTATCACATGTGCATCATAAAACTGTTTCTGTTTCAATTCCATTGCCTACCCAAGTAATAGAAAAGTTAAAATCAATATCGTCACTCAAAAAACAAGCTCCTCAATACGCATTGCCGCACATGGATATTTTTATTGCAGAAAAACATGTAGAAGATCACAACGTTGAAAAAGAGTTACAAGAGCGTGCACAAGTTCTTGAAGATAAATTAAAACGGTTTGGCGTTAATGGGCAAGTGGTTGCTATTAAGCGGGGGCCTGTTGTAACCGTGTTTGAGTATCAGCCTGATATTGATACAAAATTAAGTAAAATTATTGTTCTTGAAGATGATCTTGCTATGGCACTGCAAGCAATGAGTATTCGTATTATTGCACCAATTCCAGGAAGATCAGTTGTGGGCTTTGAAGTTTCTAATACAACACGTCATGATGTTCTTTTTTCGCAAATTACACGATCGTCAGCGTACACACAATTTTCAGGTAATTTACCACTTGTGCTTGGTAAAGATACCATTGGTGATGCAGTGATAGTTGATTTAGCACGTATGCCACATTTATTAATTGCAGGTTCAACAGGGTCAGGAAAATCAGTAGCGCTTAATGCTGTACTGATAAGTTTATTGTGTAAGTTAAGTCCTGATGAACTGAAACTTATTTTAATAGATCCCAAACGTTTAGAGTTTGCAGCGTTTACTGATATTGCTCATTTACTGTTTCCGATTGTCACGAGCCCTGTGTATGCAGCTCCTGTTTTAAGATGGGTGGTGCAAGAGATGGAAGATCGTTATGAAAAGATGGCGGAATGTGGGGCTCGTAATATAAATGATTATAACGCACGCACCCTTCAACAAGTTTCCTCCTACGCCAAGGCTACGGAGGACAGGCAGGGCGAGCGGAAAGAGATTGATCCTATGCCATATATTGTTGTAGTTATTGATGAGTTAGCAGATTTAATGCTTACTGCAGGACGTGATATTGAAGATTTGATTACCCGTATTACACAGATGGCGCGTGCGGCAGGAATTCATATGATTGTTGCAACTCAGCGGCCTTCAGTGGATGTTATCACCGGGCTTATTAAAGCTAATTTCCCAAGTAGGATATCATTCAGAGTTGCATCACGTATTGATTCACGCACTATTTTAGATACTGTAGGAGCTGACCGTTTACTTGGTCGAGGAGATATGCTTTTTCTTGATGCGGCAACATCACAATTAAGACGCGTGCACGGTGCATATGTTTCTGATAAAGAGATTGAACAGGTTGCTGATCATATTAGAGCACAAAGAAAAGTTGAATATCTTGATATGCAACAAGTAACTGTGTTGCAGGGGCAAGATGCAGGAACAATAGACGATGTGCTCTATAAAGATGTACGAGAATTTTTGGGTGATATAGATGAGGTGTCCATTTCTCTTTTGCAGCGAAAATTCAGAATTGGATATAATAGATCAGCGCGGATTATTGAAATGTTAGAAGCGCAGGGGTTGATTATGCCGCAAGATGGAAGTAAAACACGAAAAGTAATACGTTAATAAAATTGATGGACCCTGCTTGACAAATGTACAAAAAAAAGAGATCTTAGTCCCATTGAAATGACGTGAAATTGGGGTTAAAGTGGAGATTTTATCAATGCGATTTGACAACGTTTTTGTAGCTCAGATATTGCCTGATACGGTGATTGTATCTGGGCATTTTCCAGAAAATGCAACGTTTTCTATTGATTCACGCTCGATACAAGAGGGTGATATTTTTGTTGCTATAAAAGGTATAGCTTTTGACGGACATGATTTTCTTGTACAAGCATTTCAAAAAGGTGCAGCGGGAGCAATTGTCGCTGAATCAAAAAAAGATAGTTTAAAAAAAATAAAAGATATTGATAGCAAGTTTATTCTTCTGGTTAAAGATCCTGTTGAGGCGTTTATTAAACTTGCATCAGCATGGCGTTCACAATTTAGTTATCCAGTGATTGCAATTACTGGATCGGTGGGTAAAACATCTACAAAAGAGATGCTGGCGCAAATTATGGCATATGCAGGGAAAAAATATATTGTTTCTCACGGGAATCAAAACACCAGAATTGGTCTTGCGCTGAATATGTTTCGTATGAGAGCTGATCATGAATTGGCTATTTTTGAATTGGGTATCAGTAAGCGTGGGGAAATGGCTGAGCTCGCTCATTTATTACGTCCAACATCGGCTGTCATCACTAATATTGGTCATCAACACATGGATGGTTTGGGATCTTTGAATGACATTGCGCTTGAAAAGCGTGATGTTTTTAAATATTTCATTGAAAATAGTATTGGGATTATTAATGGTGATCAGCCTATTCTTGCCCATGTTTCTTATCAGCATCCCGTTATTAAGTTTGGATCAAAAACAACCAATCAGGTGCAAGCGAGAAAAATGAGAGTGTCCGGATCGCATATTAGTTTTATATTGAAAATATATAAAAATAAGTATTCGGTTGTATTTAATCATCCGCATGTGGGCGCTGTTTTTAATGTATTAACTGCAACGGCAGCGGCGCATTGGCTTGGCATTTCTGATGACATTATTATTAATGCAATACAAAAACCATGTGTTGTTGCGGGGCGCTTTGAAGAACGTCAGGTTAATGATAATCGTGGTATTTTAATTAATGATTGTTATAATGCCAATCCAGAAAGCATGAAGGCTGCATTGCTTGCGTTTCAACAAATAGAGACAAAGTCACCAAAAATTGCTATTCTTGGTGATATGTTGGGATTGGGAGTGAATAGCCCATTTTGGCATAGACAAGTAGGACGATTCTTACGTAAAGTACCTTCTTTGAATAAAGTAATTTTGGTAGGCAATTTGGTTACATGGGTGAAAAAAACAGCTCCTGTAGGTTTGCGTGTTGAGATTGTTGGAACATGGCAAGAAGCAATGAGTAAAATTGAAAGTGAGCTTGTTGCAAAACCTACCATTTTAGTAAAAGGTTCTCGTGCGATTGGTCTTGATAATTTGGTTTCTAGGTTAACAACACATATATAATTAAAGAAGTTCGAATGAGTATGCAAAAAGAAAACACAGATATGTTTTATCATAAAACGGTGATGGTGGATGAAGTTTTAGAATATCTTAATCCTCAACCGGATAAAATATATTGTGATGTTACATTTGGATCAGGCGGACATACAAAAGCTATTTTAAATAAGCAGCAAAAGTGTCGTGTAGTTGCGGTTGATTGGGATGCCACATCAATTGACACATATGCGCCAGCTTTGGAAGAAAAATATCAGGATAGATTGCAAATATTGTGGGGTAATTTTTCAAACTTGTACCGATTATTGCAAAAAGCAAAAATTGGCAAGGTTGATGGTATTCTTGCAGATTTTGGTACGTCGCAGATGCATATTAAAGAACGTGCAGGTTTTTCCTTTTCACGTGATACTGAGCTTGATATGAGAATGTCTCCTGCACATCAGCAAATAACAGCCGAGCATGTTGTTAATAAATCTTCTGAAGAAAAATTATGTGAAATTTTTTGGCAATTGGGGCAAGAATCTCATGCAAAAAAAATAGTAGCAGCAATTATTGAAGCTCGACAAAAAAGGCCGATTCACACAACACGTGAATTGGCTATGATTATTGAAAAAGTTGTTCCTCGTGGACGTTCAAAGATTCATCCAGCGACAAAAGTGTTTCAGGCATTACGTATGTTTGTTAATCAGGAATTGAATAACATCACAGGATTTTTGTCAGGGGCAATGCAAGTTTTGAAACCTGATGGGTTATTATTGTGCATATCTTTTCATTCTTTAGAAGATCGCATTGTTAAACAGTTCTTTAAAGATAAAGAGGAAGAAGGAAAACTGGAGATAATTACGAAGCATGTTGTTATACCAACAGCAGAAGAAATAACAAAAAATCCATCATCGCGGTCTGCAAAATTGAGGGTTGCGCGGTTGATTGGATAATTTTGTAAAAAAATGTGAAAAAAAGATGCATTTTGTTTGACAAAAAAATGTAATGCTATACATTAAAGTACGAGCGGTAAAGAAGCAAAAAACGATACTTATCCTTAAGGATTACAGCAATGGAAATAACGGAAGTTAAAGTATTTCCGGTAACGGATGGTGAAAAATTAAAAGCATATGCGACAATAGTCTTTGACAATGCGTTTATTATTCGAGACCTCAAAGTTATTGAGGGAATCAAAGGGCTATTTGTTTCAATGCCATCACGCAAACGTAAAGATGGAACATTTCGTGATGTTGTGCATCCCCTAAACCCAGAAACTCGCAGCATGATTGAAGAGCATGTTGTGCATGAATACAAAAAAGTTATGGATCTTGGTGGAGCGCATCCAGTATCGGATGAAGAGTAGTAGATAATAAATTTGATAATTTTCTTTTGGGGCGTGGCCAAGCGGTAAGGCAACAGGTTTTGGTCCTGTGATCGGAGGTTCGAATCCTTCCGCCCCAGCCATACATTACCATCGGTTGCTTTCTTGATAGCATCAAATGGTTTTTGTACGTCGTAGACGATGTTTTCATCTTGTAGGCGAATGTTCTGAAGTACAAGTGTAATTAATTGTCGTCTTTCTTCTAGTTCCGAACTTTCAAATAAATTAAATGCGTGCTTGGTAATTTCAAGCACGTGTTTTGTTGTGTTATAATAATTATCTTCAGCATCGTTAAGTTGGCTGAGTCGTAGATTGATATCTTCTTTCTGTGCTGTGAATGATGCATGAAACTTGTCGTATTGTTCGTCGCTAATCTTGTCTTTTAGTTTATCTATGTAGAGTTTATCCATTATGTTGGTAATAGTTTTCAGTTCTCCGGTAAATTTATCGAATTGATTGTTATGAAATTCCATTTTATTTAGATGAAGTTCCTGAAGAGTTTCTGCAATCTCTTTCCGTATGTTATCCGGCATTTGAAGAGCTTTAAAAAATTCACCCAATTGTTTTGTTATTTCATCTTCTCTAATCCATTTTGCCCCGTGTTTGCCATTATATTGCGTGCAATGATAATAGACATGGCCCTTGTGGCGTTCAGGTGATATTGAGAGTCCACATTCATAGCAACGAATAAGGCCGCGATAGAAGAATGGTAGTCCGGCATATTTAAAAGGTTTCTTTTTGAAGCCATCTTTTATGTTCTGCACTTGTTGAAACAGTGATTGTGAGACAATAGGTGTATAGCAATGAGGATATGATTTACCTTTTACAATCATGGTTCCATGGTAAAAAGGATTCTGTAATATTTTAGCAAGATGAGACTTGAACCATGAAATTCCAAAATCAGTTTTGATTTTTTTGCAGAGTAATTCCATTGAATAGCCGCCTGTAGCATAGAGTTCAAAGGCTGTTTTTACTATAAAGCGATTATGTTCGTCTACAATGATAGCGGTTTTTTCATTTTCAAGTTTAATGTTTTTGTAACCGAATGGTGCTTTCCCGAGCCATTCTCCTTTGCGTAACTTTTGTTCTTGTGCTCGCTTTACGTTATCGCTGATTGCATCTGAATAATACTTTGCGAGGCCTAGGCTCATGCTAAATGTAAATTTCTCAGTAGCAGATATTTTGCTGCTCAATATTTGTCCGTCAGAAACAAAATGTATTTCTATTTCGTCACTGAGCGCTTTTTCATAAAGTAGGGAAATGCGTTTATCGAAAACGTTTCTTGAAAGACGGTCAACCTTATCAAAACAAACGATGACCTTTTCTTTTTGTTCGAGAATGAAATCTACAATGCGATCGAATGCGTCGCGTTGATTCTTGTATGCACTTTCATCGAAGCTGCATAGTCTGACAATCTCGAAATTTTTGTTTTTACAGTAATTTTGAAGGCGTGCTTCTTGAGCAGGAAGTGAGTTGCCGGCTTCACGTTGTTCTTCTGTGGATACTCTTGCTATAATAATTGCTTTCATGCTGCTCTGATTTGTTAAGGAAGTTTAAAAATGGTTTAGAACTATTATTGTAGCATGAAGAAATATCAGTTGCTATGTTATAAATTAGGGTATATTTATTTTTGGGGAATCAATGATTTTTCTACTAAAATGAAATATCGGTGATAATTTTTTATAAGATAAGACTATCGTATGTACTCTCGTGACCAAGAGACTTAGTCGTTGCGCCTACTTTATTACCATTGAACTCACGCATTTTTAAATACATGTCTTCTCGGTAATCTAGCTCATCAAGAGATAGGCCTTTATATCCTCGATGTGGAACCTTTTGGACATGTTTACAATATTCTAAAAGGTGAAGGGCTCTATTTTTCTTTACACGTAAGTAAGGAAGAATATTTTGAATGAACTCTGCCACTCGGTTCTTATCTCTCATATACCAATGATAAATTGGTTTTGAGTTAGGTCTACTTTTGCGAGCGCCATCGATGTGTACATAACCGAATTTCATTTCATTGACTATAAAGTCAATCGCTTCTGGTTCAATCATTGCTATTTTAATACCAGGCAAATAAGTAATAGCCCAATTTTCTACAGTCTTTGGAAACTCCAAAGCTCTGTCAGTTGTTCTATTTTTAGTCTTACGCTTATGTTTAAATATCATAAAGCACCCATCTGCATCCATTATTCCTGCTATATACGCCCAATGCGTTTTGCTCTGGTTATTAATGCATAAATATCCTTTAATGTTTGTTGTATCTATATCGTGATGGCATACATTGATATTTATGTTTAGACTTTTCGTGTAATCGCTCTCGGTTTAATGCCCCAATATTAACTGGCTAAAGGGGCAGAAAGCGTTGTAGGTGTAGTTAATATATATACACTCCTTACGTAGCTTTTTTTTGTTCAAACCAGGTTTCGATTTTTTTTCTATGCTGGTATGCAGAACAATTAAAGCATTGTTTGCCAGGTTTAATGTTTGGAAGTTCAGGTGATGTTATGCATTGTAAAATTTCATCTAGTGTTTCTTCGATCCATGAATAATCAATCGAGACTTTTATAACTGTAGTTTGAAACTTTAGCTTTCGTTGGTACGTATCAATCGTGCTAAAAGGGTTAAAAACATATTCATTTGAAGAAGTAGTTTTGCCGAGTATAACATCTGTATAGTCATATGTTGATATAACAGGTTTATCTAATATTAAATAGCCAATATCACTTGTATGAAAGTTATTTTTGTTCAACAGATAAGAGTAAAAAGAAATTTGTCGTCTATAGGATGCGCCTAGCGCATCATCTATGCTTATCATGTCTTTGGATGTTGTTTTAAAGTCAACAACAATAAGTTGTCCTGATTGATTTTGTAATACTTCGTCAATGATTCCAGTTAGAATGAAATTACGAGACTTATCATGAAACCTAATTCCGCCTTGCCCATAGTGTGAATTTTGCCATATTGGTATATCTTTGTGATTAAATGGAATGGCTGAAATTCTCTCGCTCATTAGTATAGGATGAGCTTTTTCTACCTGTCGACATTGGTGAAATTCATCTTTTAGGAGATTGTCATTTGCATTAGAAAGCGTAAATTTATCGTTATCGTAATCTCTTTTAATTTGACATTTTTTGACAAGATAAAAACATCGCTTGCAATCGAAATATGATTTAATATCATTGTGGCTGATGGTAATAGATTCGGTGATAGATCTATTTAATGGTAATGAATCAACGACGTCTGTAACTGTTAGGCCAAGCACATCGATGTATGAACGAATTTTTAAGAATTTTATAGAAAGTTCGAATTCTGGATGATCATTATTTACTTGAATGGGATATCGTTTTTCATAGTATTGACCCGATATGTCATGATGCAAAATAAAGCTTAAAGCATAATGATCCAGGTCATAAACGACTTGTTGTTTTATGAAAAGATTATTTTTGATAAGTTCATTATTTATCGTATTGATGAGATTGGTATAGTCAGCATCAAAATCTTTATGAGTGAGAGTTATAGGTTCTGTTTTAATTCTCTGAGTTGCTTCCCATAATTCGTTATAGGATGGATTATCAGCAAGTTCAAAAAAGAAACAAGGAAGGTTTCGGCGAATGTGTTTTTCCATAGAATATTTAGTTTAAGGATTACCAATTTAATAAGTATCTTCAAAACTAAACTCATCTTTAAATAATAAAGCTTAATTGCTATAAAATAAGCTTTATTATTAATAAAGTATAAACAAATTGTTAATATTTGTCGAGTAAATTATTTATATTAACAAATTAAATACGAACAATATTGATTGGGTAATGAAAGATTTTTATGTTATTTTCTATATATTTCGATAAAGGAGGTCTGCGGTGACTCATTGGGGATGGTATTGGAAAATAAAAAAGAAACATTTAGCAAAAAAAAATTGTTCTTCTATGGTAAAAATAGATTCGTTTCATCTCTATAAAAATAATATGATGACGGGATTTAGGGTTGATCCACTTGATATTAATGCTGAGCCAGAGCCAAATTTTTTAAAGATTGTCTATGGGAAACGTAAAGAGCATTCTTATATAATTCGAGTTGCCAGATTATCTTGTAATTACGGTGGATTTAGAAGTTATTTTCGATGTCCTTTGTGTGATAAACGCATGAGATTTCTTTATTTTGCAGAGAGAAGTATTTTTCTATGTCGTAAGTGTTTAAACCTTGGATATGACACTCAGCGTTTTAGGCCTACTATGCGATATGAGTATATTAGTCAAAAGGTGAAGAAGTTTGTGCGGAATAAAGGTGGAGATTTGGATTGTTATAAAAAACCACCTCGCATGCATGAGGATACGTACCAAAGACTTAAAAGTAAGCAATTTTACTATGAACATAAATCATATCAGGCAACTAATCAGGAACTTCGTAGATGGCATGGTAAAAAAATGGAAACATATTTGGATAGTTTTTTCGATTATGTTGATGAGTCCAAAGATTGGCGTAAAATAACCTAATGGACTAACACTACGAAGTATTGATATGTTGAATAAAATTGAAGCAGGTTGATGTTGTTATCAATTCATATAATGGTTTTACAAAAGGGTTTTTTTGACTGTTTCATATAAAGGTTGAAATATTGAATCCCCCCGTTAGTTTTGATGGCAAAAGGAATAGGGGGGCTGTATTCAATTCTTCAACTTAGATTGTTTTGTGGATAAAAAGGTTTTGATACTACTGCTTTGTTTACGATTGAGAGTTAGGTTCAATTGTTTTCAGGCTCATCAATTATGTAATATTCATCGTCCTTTTTTTTCTTACCTTCTTTACATATAAGTTTGCCTTGGTCAACAAGCTCGCTCAATATAGGGTCATATTCCTTGGCTCCGCCATCAAATTGTTTTGAGGTTAATATTGTTTGGCGCGTTACGGTTTTTTTATCTTGGATACGTTTACTAATCCAGTTTATTAAGGTGCGACATTTTCGTTGGTGATGCGATTCTCCAAATTCTTGTTCTAAAAATCCAATAGTAGATTTAATTGCAGGGTTGAGGAAATGAAAAGCCTTTATTATTGCATCTCCCGATATTTCTATACTGTTGTGATCTATAAAAAGTTGCATTATCATTGCGATTTTTAGAAGAGCAGGACTCCATCTTTTTAGATATGGTTGAATCAGTTTAATCGTTTTATCGTTGCAAGCTCGTGCTGCACAATAAATAAGTATATGGTAACTATGAAAGATTCTTCTTGCATCTGGAGTTAGAGAAAAGGATCGTTCTTCTCCTATAGATGTGATAATACGGTCTATATACATTTTGAAAGTCATTTCTTGATTCTCATCAGATACTGCCTGACGAAAAGGCAATGCCGGTGGAATTTTATCGTTGGATGGTGGAGTTAGTATAATGAGTCGAGCAAAAAAACCGCTTGGAATATCACTCAATTTCATATTTTCTTGAATCCAAGATGCTGTAGATACACCACAAATCGATATGAAGGGTTTTTTTAATATACAATCTCCTTGTGTTTTAGTTTTATAGCGATAACATGTGGGCACATCATAGAGCTCTGTCATAATAGCTTTGAAATCATTGTTATGTGTTTTATCCAGGTTTTGTAACCATCCTCCAAATTCACTGGCGAAGATAACCCCTTTATGCTCTTGGGCTAAGTATTCCAAAAGAGCTTCAGCGGTTATTTTAGTTGGAAGGATAATATTTTCTCTTGATTTGTTTAATTGTTCTTCGGTTAAAGAGCTTTGTTGTTGTGATCCTGTTTGCAATTCTTTTATTTGAGCAAGTATCTGTGTTTGCAAGTCATAGGCAAGCTTTGCTCCTTTATTGAGAGCGGTGGTTTTGAATTGTCCGCTATTTGCAATACAAAGAATCCAAAGATTGCTATAAAGAGTTTGGAAGTATTCTCCTTCTGGTATAAAAACTTTGGTGCCTAAATAACCAGACATCATAGAGATTACGGATGCTGTAATTATAATTGGATGTGCGTTAGTGGTCTTTTGTATTGACGATATATATTCTCTGAGTGGAGTAGGAAATTTTTTTAATTCAAATTTTTTGCATGGATCATTGTCACTGAGAAAGTGTTCTCGAGCAACTCTTTTGCCGGCTTCGCTTTTGGCATAGGCTTGAATGAGTTGCTCTCTTACTTCATCAATGCCTGCTATTTGAGCAAGATCATTAAAATCAGTGGCATCTTGTTTTTTTTGGTTTGGAAACTCAGGTATAACAAACGAGCAGTCATTAAATTTATTGATTGCGTCATGAGCTTTCATTGTGCCTATTTCATCATTATCTGCGGCAACAATAAAGATTCTTTGAGGGAATCTTTTTTTTAAATTATCCAGAACTACTGAGATATTACCCGCATCAAATGCTACAATTGTTGGTTTTTTGATTGCTTCGTAAATAGATGCACATGTTGCATAACCTTCGCCAATGAACATGACATGTTTATCATCAGTTAAATTGCCTATTAAATGGTAGTTTCCTTTTTTCTCGCCACCAGGAAAAAATTTTTTACATGTTTTTCCTTCTTCCATGGAAATAAATTGTAAAGATCGTAGTTCATCTTCATTATTATACAGAGGAATAACAAGAGAGGGGTATCCTTGTAGATTATTGCTAAATCTGACGGTATTGCTTGGTTCAATACCTTTGACACTGATGTATTGTAGGTAGTCATTTGTAGATGGCGTTATGGAACATTGCTCCCAAAAGCTTTGAGCTGATTTTGCAGCTTTTTCTTGGTTTTCACGAATATTATTTTCTGTCTTTAATATATTGAGGCGAGCAATTTCTTTTAATTCTGCGCGTTCGTCATCATTAACAGAAGTGTCTTGATCAAAAGATTTATATGTATGTTTTATTCCATCTTTCCATGACGCAAAAACAACATTCAAGAAATGGTTACCTTGAGATGAAGTGCCTTCATAGGCAATATACCATTCATCTTTTTTATGTTTATTATTGTTGCTTGAGTATCGATGAATTTTAGCATCAGTAATAAGATCACCATCAAAGGTGAGGCCCTTCTCTGCCATATATGATTTACAATTTTCTTTTAAATTAAATCTTTTTTCGATATTATGCATGTCAGTTCCTATTAAGTGTGAGCCACTGAAGATGATGCTTCAGTGGCTTCTTTTTGGTTATATTAAGTGAGTATGATTAATTTTTGTAGGACTTCGCATGAAAAATTGTGCTGTTCATTTGAATCGATCAAACCATACGAGCAAAACAATATGAGATTTTCGCTGTCGCAGCTTTCGATAGATGCTATGTACGATCCTGGATTATCTTTTTTCTTTAAGTGATGTCTTTGTCCATCGGTATATAAGCGCCCTAGTAGTACAAACCCTTTTTTCTCCATGTCCCGTCTTGTTAGAAACTTGAAGTAGGGTAGATAGTTAGTTTGTATTATATTCATTGTTTCTTCCTCTGGTGCGCTTGTTGTGCTGTAGGAGTTATCTTTTCCCTATGGTCTATTTGAATCAAAAGTTGGAAGAATGAAATGAGTCTTTGTTTTTCTTCAGGCGTGAGTTTTGTTGGGATTGCATTACTTACTAATTCTCCTTTATTCATTTAGTATTCCTTGGTGTAAATATCTGCGCCATTGTGGGCATGCATGCGGTCTTCAAGGAATGTAAGGACTGCTTTTTTTGGATACAAAATTTTGTGTTTCAGCTTGATGTAAGCGGGACTATTTGATCGTTTTCTGGCTAGATATGCTGCATCAATTGATGCATAGATTCCCAGATATACGAGGTCTTGTGCTGATAAGAATTCGTTCATTTGGTTGAGCTTGTCTGATAAAGCATTATTCATGGAAAGCCTCTTTATTTAAGAGAGTTCAATGAAGATGTGAGAGGAAATGCTTTAGGATATATATACAAAAAAATGTATATATTATATATTGATATTGTTATGAGGGTAACAATCCCAAAACATTAGAAAGCCAGTGAGTTGCCGCTTACTGGTTTTCGCTCTTCTTACTCTTCAATAAGAATCTCATTGATTATATTTATGGAATTTTGATTAAGAGCGAGCCATGTTGCTCGCATAGTATCTGGTTGTACTCGTCTGATTTTTGCCTCCTTACTTGCGTTTGTAAATGAATGATTTAGTCGAGATCGCGTTAATGATCTTCCATTTCTTGTAATAAATATGTGATTATTATCAGCTCGTTGTTCTTGTGTTGATGCTATGTAATCGTTTAATTTTTTCATGAACGTTTTTGGATATTCTATTGGTTTTTCATATTTGATTTTATTTTTGTATTGTAAAAATCGAATGATATTATTTGAAAAATCGATTTGTTCAAGGGTTAATGTTAAAACATCAGAAATACGTACAGCTCCATAAAACATAGTGCTTGAAATCAGATAATCCCGATAATTATTTTTTGCTAAGAATGTATTAAATTTTTTTAACTCATCTAGAGAAAGAGCTTTTTGCGATGTTTTTATAGTTGAGCGATAAACAGATCTTTTTTGAGAAGTTATGGGTAATGCTCTTCGGAACCATCCATTAGTAATACGTTCGAGGAATATACTGAATGAAGTGTAACATTCGATACGAGCTATTTTAGCTGTCTTAGATAAATCATTCATGTGTTCTATGTATTGTAGTATTGATTTTTGGTTAATATGCCTTAAACCACCTATACTGAATGCTCTGCCATCCGCAAAAGTAGTTGGGATAATATTTTTGTCCATTAGGTCTGTCATGTACGATGTGTATTTGATCTGCGTAGTGTTTTTTTCAAGCGTTATAAGCCAATTTTGAATGACTGCTGTGATAGGCATATAATCAAGCTCTTCAATTAATTCGTATTGGGCCCGATTTACAGCATTTCGAAGATTGAATAATTTAAGACTGTCATCTGTACGCTTGAGGATTGGATATTGCTTTTCTTTGGCATGTAATTCTTCTAGGAGTATTCTTCCTTGCGCAAATTGCTCATCGTTTTTTTGTAGAATGATGATATCAGGGGATTCTTTTTGAAGTAGATTTGTTTCTTTATCTGATAGCTGTCGCATTAAAAGTTTCGTAGGTAACATATCATTCCTTTGTTTGTATCTTTTCTTGAATGAGAAATATGTTACCTCAACAACAGGTTTCGCGCAAGTTTTATTTGCCAACGCGCATAATGTTTTGTTAAACAGATAAGTGAAGCTCAGAAAATACTGTTTGGATGTGTTGTAAACTGAAATCAAAAGTAATTGATCTGTTAAGGAATGAGTCCACTAGGGGCAGCCATACTACGCTAAAGCTTCGTATGGCAAGCCATACCTTTCAAATGATTGATATAAAAAATTTAAAGAAGTTTGATAGCTGAGCGTAGTATGCCCTTCGAAGCCTTCGGCGAAGTAGGGCTCTTTTTTTATCCTTGTAATTTTTTCAATGGTAAATCAAATTACGCTAAAGCTTCGTATGGCAAGCCATACCTTTCAAATGATTGATATAAAAAATTTAAAAAAGTTTGATAGCTGAGCGTAGTATGCCCTTCGAAGCCTTCGGCGAAGTAGGGCTCTTTTTTTATCCTAATTTTTTAATTTTAGATAACATTTCTTTAATTTATATATGTATTACGTATATCTCATCAAGTCTCTGAAAAACCCTCATAAAACTTATATAGGTTTTACTAATGATATTGAACAACGTATGGAAAAACATAACAATGGTGCATCTATTTATACCTCTGATGATAGACCTTGGAAATTAGTTACATACATTTGTTTTGATGATCAATCTAAAGCCGTTGCATTTGAAAGATATCTTAAAGTTGGTTCAGGGCATGCATTTGCTCAGCGAAGATTGTGGTAATTTATAAAAGTCATGTGAAAAACACATGGCTTTTTTTTTGTGTGTTTTAGTTTTGTTATTCACTTGCAAATATAACTTTTAATGCATTCCCCATCATAGGTCAGTTCAATCAAGTCTGATTTTTCAGTGAAGCACACATTGTGCGGCAGAGGGTCTTTCAATTGTAACGTAAGATCATCATTTGAAGCACCGAGAAATAGTTTTAATTCCAAATTTTCTGACAACTGAATTTTTTGTGATTCTCCTGGGTTAATTACTGAATTTTTAGTAGTAATATCATAATTTGACTTATTATGAAGCACAATAGAAGGTTTGTGACTATTTTTTCTAAAAGCTGGTTTACGAACAAGTTCTCCTTGGCGAGGATATTCTGAACTGAGTGCATATGAACTTATTAATATCATACTACTTGTTATAATGAGATGCTTCATAACAAACCCTTTTGGTTATAAACATTGTATTGATTATTTTGGCCATTGATAAATATAAGATATTGCATACAATATTGGGAATAATTGTACCGTTTTTATTTTTAAAGGTGAATGTATGACAAAAAAGATAGTAGGTTTTGCGATCGTTGTTTTTAGCATCACGTCCCCCCTTAATGCTATGTTGGTAAAAGCATTAAAGAACTCAGCGCCAAAAGCATTTCAGCAACAACGTTTTTATGTTCCTAAGATTACCAGTCAAGAGAAGATGAGAGAGTTACAATTTAATCGGCAATATCTATTTGAGCAAGTTATTGAGGTCGATGATGTTGAGGTGGCAGGGATGTTGATGGGAAAATTTGGATTGAATGTTTATGATGATTTAATAGAAATAGCCCAATCTCCTGAGATGCTACGATTTCTTGAAGAGTATGGTTGTGATATTCGTAAGATAGATGATAGCCATGGTGGGAATTATTTACATAAAATCATTTCGGATGAAGGTAGAGAAGATACAGAATTCACAAAAGATTTTTTTATAAAATATGCTCTTGATAAAGGAGTTAATCCGCATGCAGTAGATAATTTTGGTGAAAATTTGTGGCATAAGTTACTGACGCGACCGTTTACAGTTAGTCACGAAGAGACGCATTTGCTAGATCGTGCAAGATTATTACGTTCATTGTATGTTAATCCTCATCATAAAGATGAGCATGGAAGAAGTGCAATAGAGTTGGTGCAAGGTAGAATGCATGATTTGGAAGAGACAAAAAAGAGATGTGAATCCTATACGTACACTTACGAAGATGCTGTTTCTCAACTAAAAACATATCACAAGTTATTAAAAATTATGAATAGCGAAGATTGTAATCAAAGAGAAAGTGCTTTATAAATCGCTGAGCTCGAGAAGTTTTCGATTATATCAGTTACGATAACAAGCTGTGCGCCAATTGCGTCAGCTTGTTTTTGTTTGTTGCTTTGTTGAGGATCGTTATTAGTTATTGCAATGATGTTCGGTTTGATATTTTTCACTAATGCTAGGTAATCATCAAACCCATTCAGTTGAGGCAGCATAATGACGTGATCAACAGAGTGTAGTGCTAATAAGTTGTGTGCACGTTCTTTTTGTGTATGTACCGGTGTTCTCTGTTTATAATTGATAATCCGCTCATCTGGTTCAAGAGCTACGATGACATAATCACCAATTCCTTTTGCTTTTTGTAGAAACTGTATGTGTCCAAAATGGAGTATATCAAAACAACCGCCAACAAGGACAATTTTTTTATTCGGAAGAGTTAAAATAGTTTGGGTAGGGTCATAGTATTGATAATTCATTCTTTAAACGTAATCTATTTGTTTATTTTGATCAATTAAATTGAGTTTTTTATATATCCATGTACTATTTCTGAAACATTTATTTATACAATCAAATAATAAAAAGAGGTGTAAATGGAATTCGTGCGAGTTTATGTAAATATTATTACATTATTTGCGTTATTTAGTGTTGTGCAAAATTATGCAGAAGGATTTGCAGCTGGAACATTGGTAAAGGTTCCTAATGGGTATGAAAGGATAGAAGATTTAAAAGTTGGCGATGTAGTTATTTGTTGGGATGACACACACAATTTTGTTGAGAGACCAATTTGTTATGTTGCAAGAAAATCAATACCTCATTATGTATCTGTTGCGATAGATGATGAATTTTTAGAGCTTTCTGCAAACCAGCAGCTGTATGATACAGCAACTGCATCATGGATTATGGTTTCAGATTTTGATAATGCTCTCATAAAGTTTAAAGAAGAATCTGTTGATGTTTATGTAATAACTGTTGGGCAATATCACAATTTTTTTGTATCAAAAGCAGATATTTGTGCACATAATTTTATTCCTGCCATTGTTGCAGGAATATCTTTTTTATTTGGATCTGGCGTTGAAATTGCAGGTGTTAGTTGTGGTTTAGCTTCATTGGGCACTTATGTTGGGTATAAATGGCATAAAAATAAACAGGGTAGTGTTGAAGTAGGTTGTATTTCAATTGATAATTTGCAAGCAGATGATCTTTATAACAGTAATGATGCACAGGCACCAGGCATGCCAACAGAAAAAGATGGCTATCATCCGCCTAAAAATTGGGATGGGAAAAAAGTGAAACATCCAAGAAATGGTACTGTTGGATGGCCGGATGATAAGGGTAATGTATGGGTTCCTACGGGAGTTGGACCTAAAGCACATGGAGGACCTCATTGGGATGTTCAACATCCAAATGGTAAAGATTATGATAATGTTTATCCTGGTGGTAAAGTAAGGTAGTATACATAGGGAAATTAAATATGGGTTCAGGAATCATTTTGAGATGTTCACCGTTGCGATTTTATACAAATACTGATGAAACATTGTTTTTTAATTGGCTTAAAAAAATTAAGTCTATTGTGCATGTTGAAGGAATAGGTAGAGAATTACATTTAAGTTTCGCATCTAATAATATACCAAGCAAAGATTTACGTGAACTTATGGGATTGTTTGATAGGTATAAATTTGATAATACTCAGCTTAAAGTATTTATGAATGAGGGTAATAAGGATTGGTTTGAAGAAGTCTAAAGAGTTATATATATGCTTAAAAATGTTTTGTATTTTGGTTCAAAGTCGCAATCGCGACGTATGCTTCTAGAAGAATCACAGATCCCTTTTACTGTTGTTGGTCAAAATGCTGATGAATCGCAATGCGATTGGGGATTGCCGTTGCCACAATTGGTTCTGAGCATTGCATTGCATAAGATGGATCATGTTGTGCTGCCCGATGGTAAACATGAAGGTGAGGTATGCTATGTGCTCACTGCTGATACCATGTCGCATGATAAAATGGGTATAATTCATGGCAAACCAGTTGATAGAGCTGATGCAATTGCAAAAATAAGAGCAAGTGCGCAAGGCTCTTTTTTATGCACTGCGTTTTGTGTGGATAGAAGGGTATGGCGCCCAGTCCGCCGAAGCCTTGATGAAGGAGGAAAAAATAATGTTTGGGTTGTTGATGAAAGAATTACGGATGTAGTTTCTGCTGAATTTATATTTTATGTACCAGAAAGTTGGATTGATATTTATCTTGAACATACACCATTCTTGGACGTGTCTGGTGGAATGGCGATTGAAAAGTATGGTAATCAATTTTTGAAAAATGTACAAGGGTCATATTCAACCATTATTGGATTACCACTTTTTGAAGTGCGTGAGGCGCTTGAGAAGTTGGGATTTTTTTAGAAAAGTGCGCTTGAATTCTTCAACAAGTTCAGAATGAGCGCACTTATATTTTATGATGGGGTCCCCAATTTTGAGTGAAATGAAAATTGGGGTTTAATTAATGGATGTTGCCTTTAGTAATAGGCTTCCATTGCTTAAGAAATTCTTTACACAGCTGCTCTTTTGCATTCATGTGTGGGTTGTGATCAAGTTTTTTTGTTGTGTTTTCTATGCTCGATCGTAATGTTTCATTATCCAAAAGTGATGAATCAAAATGATCGATTGTAGGAAGTAAGTTTTTTTCTCGTGCTTTTTGTTCTACATGAGTATTAATAGCCTCGCCAAGAAGTATTTCAAGCAGTTCAAAGAAATCAACAATGCCGTGGTGCATTTCTTCCAGTATATTGGGGTCAGACACGGTTGTAGCTTTTTGTATACTATCATGCAATCCATGCGCAACGGCCTTGGATATAATTTTCTTCAATTTGTCAGTATCATGTTGTCCAAGCCATCTTAATAAATGGAGCAGTTCATACGAAAGTGCGAATTGTGAATTGTTGTCATGAGAAAATGAATCATTATTCATACTATGCCTTTCGTGATTGAGGACTAATCATACACCTTACTTATTTTGAATTTGCACTATTGAACGTTATTTTTAAAACATTTTTTTAAAGTTGGTGTAATTACTGTATACTTTAAAGCTCCAGGATTATTTTTTTAGTCTTCGTATTCTATTTCCCAGTTATCAACGTCCACAGTACTATCTTGTTCTTTATGGTTGGCTTGTTTTTTGACTGGAACATCTGCGTTTACTTCTTTTTCACCTTTGTGTTTAAGTTGTAAAAGTCGCTGATAACTACTTTGAACCATCTCTTTTGATTTTTCATTTTCTTGATCAAGTTCATGCTGAGTTGATTCAAAGATTTTGTTCATCTCACTTTGCATCTTTTTGATTTGCTTTTTAAGGCGCAGAATCATTTCAACACCGGCTAAGTTAATTCCCATTTCATGGGTGAGGTAAATTACTTCCTCTAACTGATCAATGTCCTCTTCAGAAAAAAGCCGTGTATTGCCTGATGAACGTTTAGGGTTAATAAGACCTTGCTTTTCATAGAGGCGTACTGTTTGCTGATGAACAGAAAACATTTTAGCAACGGCTGAAATAGAGAAAAAACCTTTTTTTCTTCGAACTTTCATTATATATACCCAAAAAAAGAGCTCTAAATATCGCTTTCATTACACTAGCCGATACTTTAGTATACCATACAATTTTTTGCAAATCAGCTTGAACCTAGCTTTTTGTAGTAATATCTTTGTAAATTGACAAGTGGTAATACCATTTTTAAAGGGGGGAACATGAATAGTAAGAGATATGCAATGATTAATGGTCTTTTGGCGCTCGTCCTGAGCCTGTCGAAGGATATCCTTGAGCGCTCGAAGAAATCCTTCAACAAGTTCAGGATGAGCGCGGGATATTTTTTTATCATTTTTTTCATAATAAATCCGCCGGTGCAAGCGGCGCTAGCTCCATATATTCCTTCTTATGACGATCGTTATGAAGAAGATATGCAGCAAGCGCGTGGTGATAAAGATTATTTTAAAGAGCCTGATGATGGGTTGAATTATGCGCAATATCATTATGTTGGCGCTCATTCAGCAGAAAAATATCCACGTTTTTTCCCTCCAACATCTGCTTTGCAAGATCAACCAATACCGGGATTATTAGCTACTGGTGTGCGCGGTCTGATGTTTACAACCTTTGATTGGTCGTTAAGTTGGTCATCAATTTTAAAAGATGGTAGAAGTGTTGTTTTATCGTATCCAAAAGAAGAATCAACCGTGTTTCAAAAGAATGGTAAGCCACTCTATCAGACGCTACATTATGAAATGAATCGTATTTTTAATTTTCTTAAATCTCATCCCAAAGCAATTATTACTATTTTGTTTGAAGATTATGCTGAGCCAGACAAAATGGTGCGGGATATGAGAGGAATTCTTATGAAGAACAGTTATGATCCAATTTTACGCCCGTCCGATTGGGCCGCTGCACAACAAAAGGGTGAATGGCCAACGTTGGGTTGGATGCGCAAGAATAACAAAAGATTAATTATGTTTACTCAAGTTAATGAAAATCACACAGAGTTTACGTGGCCAGAAAAGAATTATTTTTGGAAAAATATGACGGGGACTATGAATAAAGATATTGCATGTAATGAAGAGCAACATGCAGCACCGGAACCTTATGAGCCACATCGATCATTAGTGAGTTTTGGATGTTATGGCAATCCATCAATTACTCCTAATAAAAGAAACTGTTTGTCTTATGATGCAGTTAAAGATTTGACATCAGTGTGCCAACAAAAAGGTTTTGCCAAAGGTAAACTGTTTAATGGATATTGGGCTGATTTTATTATCAGCATTGTAAACGGTTTGGTAAGAGATAAGACAAAAACAGTGTTTGATTATGTGAATGAATTAAACGTGCTGAAGCGCAAGTAGAATAAATATATTGCGTCAGAAGAGTCGCTTATTTTAGGCTTGATGTGAAGATTATGCACTCAGCCTAAAGGAAAATAATATGAAAAAATTTTTTATGTATGTAATAGCTGGTGTTGCTTTTTTATGCTCTGCAGATTTACTTTGTTTTGGAAAAAAGACAGTTTTTGGAATTCGTTCACAAGGGTTAGATGGTGTGCTTGAACTGACCAATTGGCAGCAGCTGATTTATAAATATGATCAAGATTATAATTATGGTACTATCGCTGGTGCAGTAAAATATACACGTTCAATTGAATCACAAAAAATATCTGATTTTTTATTTGGAGGATGTAAACTCAGTTTTTCTGGTAGTAAAGCACAACGTCAAGAAGGTGATATTTTAGCAGATTATTTTGGGTTACCCGTTGATTTTTCGAGCACTGTTTATTTTTCGCCACATGTGAGTAATACCATTGTAGATTTTAACTGGTTCCAGGCATTTGATGGGTATTTGCCTGGTTTATTTATTATGATCCATGTGCCTGTTGTTCAAACAAAATGGAATTTGTATATGTGTGAAAATAATATTAATCCAGGAACAGCGTTTTATCCTGCAGGGTATATGAGTAATGCAAATATTCCTGCCGTAAATTTACCGCATAGTGTTACGCAAGCAATGCAAGGCTTTACCATGTTTGGTGATATGGATATACCGCTTAAATATGGTAAAATTTTTGGTGTGCAAACTCGTTGTAGAGTTGCAGAAATACAAGGAACATTGGGATGGAATTATAATCAACCGTGGTATCATGTTGGTGTGAATTTTAGAGTAGGTGCGCCAACAGGTAATGCAACAACTGCAGAATTTTTATTTGAAGAAATTGTAGGGAACCGTCATCATTGGGATGTTGGTGGTGGAGTTTCTGCGCACGTGTATATGTGGGAAAATAAAGAAGCAGGAAGACGTGTAGCATTGTATCTTGATGCACATGTTTCACATCTGTTTACATCGGAACAAAAACGTTCTTTTGATTTTACCGCCAACGGTAATGGGAGTAGATATATATTATTAGAAGAGATAGAAAGTCCTTCAAAAAATCTTCTTATTAATGGTGCAGCACCAACAAACCAATATATTGGGAATTTGGTTCCTGCAATTAATCACACAACGTTTGATGCAAAAATAAGTATTGGAGTGCAAACTGATATTGTATTAAAACTTGCATATCAGCATGATGGTTTTGAAATTGATCTAGGGTATGATTTTTGGTACAACAGCAAAGAAAAATTGCATTGTCGCGATACATTTGTAGAGAATAGATATGGCATTAAAGGCGATGCACAGATTTATGGATTTGCTACAGATAACAGTTCAGTTGCATTGAATGCTACGCAAAGCAAAGCAACTATTTTGGGTGGACAAGGCGCTGGCAATGGTAATTATCAAAATGTAAATGCTGATAACCAACCCGCAGCAGCTTCAACAGCGGCAGGGATTCTTAATCAGTTAAATGCAGCAGATGCGGCAATGTTGAATATCCCACAAGCACAAGTTAATGGTTCTAATCCTGCAATTTTACTGAAAGATAGTGATATTAATGTTGAATCTGGATTATTGCCACGCGCATTATCGCACAAAGTATTTGGTTACATCGGTGGTGTGTGGGATAACAGAGATGATCTTGACCCTTATTTGGGAATTGGTGTTTCTGGTGAATTTGCCAATACTAATCCTTGCGATAATGCAATGTGTTCACAGTGGGCTGTGTGGGTTAAAGGTGGGGTTGCGTACTAAAAATTTATCAGAAATTTTATACCCCCCGTTCGTCCTGAGTGTTTTTGCAAAGCAAAAATGTATCGAAGGATGCAGAATTGGATAATTCTAAATATTAAGCATATTCTTAATATCCATAATCTTCTTAACATGCACATCTATTTCTTGTTCTGTGATGCGTTGATCTGCAATTGCTTGTTTGATTGCAACAACGGCAGCAGGAACATCAACAGGAGAGAGTAGGATATCATTGCCCGCTAGTAAAGCTTGCAGCTCTGCTTGACCATTTTTGTAATTATTCGTGATGCCTTGCATATCAAGGCCATCGGTAATAATAAGTCCTTTAAAGCCTAACTCTTTTTGTAGTAAATCAGTGACTATTTTTTTTGATACAGTTGAAGGAGTTTTTTGTGTATCTTCAAATGCAGGAACTTCAAGATGTCCCACCATGATTGCAGAGATATTATTTTTGATCAGTTCTTTGAATGGGTGTAATTCAATTGCATGTAATCGTTTAGCCTCATGCAAAATCAGTGGCAAATCGTAATGTGAATCAACATTGGTGTCACCATGACCAGGAAAATGTTTTGCGCATGCAATGATTCCTGCATTTTCTAATCCTTGTGCAAATGCAATTGCATGTTGTGCAACCAATTCAGGATCATCACCAAATGAACGGTCATTAATCACAGGATTATTGGGATTATTATTAACGTCAGCAACGGGTGCAAAATTAATATGCACACCTAATGTTTTGCAGTATTTTCCGATTGCACTTGCAGTGCTGTATGTCATATTTATCTCATCGCGTTCGCCAAGCGTCTGATTATCAAAAAAGCATTCCATTTGTGGTAAACGTGATATTCCAACTCTACCTGGTTCCAAATCTTGTCCGATCAATAGTGGTAATTTTGATATGTTTTGAAAATATTTGGTTCTCTGTTTTTGCTTTTCTGAATCACTTTTTCCCAAATAAATAATACCGCCTATGTGATAATCTTTGATGAGTGTTTCAATGTATTCTTTATCCATGCGGTATGTTTTTTTTGCTAAAAAATCTTTTGCAATTTCTTCATCAGCAACTGCAGCAACCATAAAAAGTTGACCAATTTTTTGTTCCAATGTGAGGTTGTTAACAGATGTCTCCATTGGATGAATGAGTGAAGTTATGGCAAAAAATGATGCAAACATAAGATATTGTTTCATAAAATTCTCCCCGCGCTCGTCCTGAGCCTGTCGAAGGATATCTTCGAGCGCTTAATTCTTCAACCTGCCTTTGCCAAGGCTATGGCAGGCACGGCAAGTTCTCAAGGCAGGTGTTTACTAGTGAGCCTGTCGAACTATCAGAATGAGCGCAAGAGAATATAAAGACAGGAATAGGAATTGTATAGAAAATTAATTCAATTATTAAGTATGCTTTTTTGTGTGAAAATCTGTTTTTAATATAGGGGGATATATGAACCGTTGTAAACATTATCTTTTATGTGCGTTGGCTGGAGCGTTGTTATTGTTGCCCATCACATCACAATATGCGTTAGATATTAATTGGTGGAAAGAAAAGATGTCACAGTATCAAGAGACATTGCAAAAAACAATGCCTGGAGCACTTGTAGCACTTGGCGTTGCAGGAGCTATGTATTATTGGTGGACACGTAAAAAGGGTGGTGATGATTCAGGGAAAGGTGGAGAAAATCTGATCCCTAAAGATTTGTTAAAAACTCCAACTCTTAAACAATACCAAGTATACTCACAGTTCAATAGGGACGGCGGTGGTGCTGCGAGCTGTGGATATCAAACTCTTTTGAGGGGAATGCAGATTGTTAGAGCAAAGAATGGAAATGAGAATGATGTAGATTTGGAAAAGACATTGATGGATTCTAGTACTATAGCAGTATATTTTGGTCCAGGTGGTGAATGGCGTGAAGATATTATTGCATGGCGAAAAAATCAAGAATTAAGAAAAGCATTACATGAAAAATTTTTGTCAGTTTTAGCAAAAAATTGTGATGCCATAGTGCAAGCTCGGTATGGATCGCAAGTATATGAACCAATTATAGCAGCATTGAAGAGTAAAAAACTTACCAGTGATAAAGCAAGAGATTTATATGCATCGGCATTAGGATCTTTAGAGAATATAGTGATGGTTATAGCGAAAAATCCAGTAGAACTGAGCAATCAGTACGAATTTACTGATGAAGCAATTTGCGATTACTTGGCAAAATCATTAGAGCTTTTCAAAAATGAAACAAATGAAGGTCTTATTAAAATATTACAGCAACCTGAAATGATAAGCGAATGTTTTAATTTGGAGCGAATGAGAAAAGAATTTTTGTCTGAAAGTTTTCTTTTTGATTTACCACAATTTATTCAGATAATATATAGTAATCCTGATTTAAGCGAAGATTTTGCAGGAGATTGGTTAAGTGATGGCGAACTTGAATATTTATGGCAAGAACATCGAGTGGATATTGTACCATTACAAGTTAATTGTGGTTTTAAAGCGATTGGTAATTTCGAGTTAGTTGATAATCCACAATACCCTAAGGAATTTGATGAAGTGGCAGTTTATGTTGATGAGGCTATAAAACCATTATTAAATAAGAAACGACAAATGTTTCAAATTTTTGCCTTGGGAACAATGCGACAAACTGGTTCAAGTACTGGTACAAGAGGTCATTGGTATCCACTTGTGATGTATCAAAATCAAAATGGTGAACGCAGTTATTACATTACAGACTCTTTGAGAAATACAGATCGTACTCGTGATATAAATGCATGGAAAATTATCAATTTGATAGAAAAAGCAGCGAAGTAATATAGATAAAAAAGGCAGGTTCTTATTGAGGGCCTGCCTTTTTGTTTGTTACTTTTTAATCACATCATAAAAATAATGAGCACCATCTTTAAACGTGCGTTTCATAGTTGCGCGATCAACTGAAAATAGACCAAATTGTGTATCATAGTTGCCCCAAGAAAATCCATCCAAGAAACTATAATAGTAGTAACCTTCTACATTATAACCATCGGCCAGTGCTTTTGATGTTGCATAAATGTGACGTTTAATAAATAAATCTCTCACGCTTTCATCATGCGTTGCAATACCATTTTGTGTGATGATCATGGGAATATTTAATTTTTTTGCAAGATTATCAGATACATTTTTGATTGCAAAATATAATCCTTCCGGATAGACCGTAATACCTGGAACATCTGTTGCGGTTTCTCCAGGGTTGCTCACATGATTTACAATATTTTTTAAGTATCCATGACTATGATAATTGATGCCGATAAAATCGAGTGATTTTGGTGCGTAATGATTAACATGTTTTACCCATGCACCAGCTTTGCCCGGGAGTGGAAATTTAAGATTAAAAACTCCCGTGGTAAAGAAGTTGTAAAATGAACCGTTGGTGAGCATATTTGCAATATAACAACTTGGTTTGTCCCAAAGATGCCACGGTTCAAGTAAGTGAATATGTTTGATAATACCAATGCGTGAAGTGCTTCCGTGAGGTGCATTTTTTATTTTTTTGTAGACATGGACATGAGCTTCAAACTCATTTTTTAAAACTGTTGCTGCACGGTGTAGATTGCGTATTCCTGGAGGCGTTGTTCCAATTAAATAACCAAGAACAGCATAATTTTCTGGTGCCCAAAATGTAATCCAACGATCAACTCTTGTGCCAAGCACTTCGTGCATTTTCAGGCAATATCGTTCAAAAAGATGAAGATTTTTTTCATATTCAAAACCGCCAATATAACCCCACCAGAGTGGATCGCAGTAATCTTTAAGAATAACGGTGATACTAATATCATTTTTAATTAATTCATCACATAAATCTGCATACTGTTGTAAAACTTCTTCATTAAAACAGCCCTGTTCTGGTTCAACTCTGCTCCAATCAATAGAAAAACAATATGTTGTGATTCCCATCTCTTTCATCAGTTGCACATCATTTTTATAGTTTTGAGTATGTGCTGCAGCGTTACCTGAACGTGTTGTGGTAAAAGGAGTTTTGCTATTGTTGCCAGTATGGTTTTCCCATGTGTACCATGTGCTTGATTTTGAGTAGCCATCAGTTTCATATGATATTGTTGTTAATCCCCATTCAAATGATTGTGGGAATTGTATTGCATGAACATTGATGTTTTGCCATTTCCAATACGTTGTGGGGAGTAAGGTGCAGTGAGTGAGAAGAGTGAGAATGGTAAGAATTGATATTTTTTTTGTGTGGTTCATCGGATGTCTCCAAAAAATGTAATGTTTCTTGTTATTACATTACCATAAAAAACAAAAAAAAGCCCCGAAAATCGGGGCTCAATAGTAATAGTTTAACTCTATTTATGCAAAGAATGGTTGCTTGTCCTTCGAAGCCTTTACCAAAAGTAGGGGCCTGGATTTATTGCTTTTTTTGGTTTCATCCGTTAATTTTAACCATGAGAGATCAAAAATAACCGTCGTTTTTGACCATATAGTCTTCAAATTAATCGTCTTTTTTAACCATGGAGGTGCTTTTTTCATGAAAAGATTAATTGATCATTATCTCATGGAATGGAAACAATCCCCATATCGTAAGTCATTATTATTACGAGGGGCTCGCCAGATTGGTAAAACGTATGCTGTACGCCAATTAGGAAAAACATACAAATCTTTTGTAGAAATCAACTTTGAAATTATTACATCTGCTCAGGAAGTTTTTGAATATGATCTTGAACCAGAACGTATCATGAGTGCTTTATCTCTTATTGCGGGACAACAAATTGTTCCAGGAGAAACATTGTTGTTCTTTGATGAAATTCAACAAACTCCTCGGGCACTCACATCATTGCGTTATTTTTATGAAAAAGTTCCTGAGTTGCATGTGATTGCTGCAGGATCATTGCTTGATTTTGCTATTCAATTGGTTGGTATTCCCGTTGGTAGAGTTCAATCATTGTATATGTATCCACTTTCATTTTTTGAATTCTTGTGTGCATGTGGTTATGAAATGCTTGCGGCAGAAATTATGCCAGGCACATATCATGGTCAATTAAGCGATGTTATTCATCGTAAATTGCTTTTATTGTTTGGAGAATATTGTGCAATCGGCGGTATGCCAGAAGTGGTGATTCGTTGGCGAGAAACAAAAAATCCATTATTGTGTTTTGAAATTCATCACACCCTTATTGATACGTATAAACAAGATTTTGGCAAATATGCGGAAAAGTTTCAGATTAAATATTTGGCGACACTGTTTAACGCAATTCCACGGTTTTGGGGAACAAAATTTAAATATAGCGCAATAGAAGGAGAATACAGAAAACGTGAACTTTCACCATGTTTAGATTTACTGGTAACTGCTGGCGTTGTTCACTCCGTTATGCGGAGTGCAGGTAATGGGGTTCCATTAGGTGCAGAGGTTGATTTTGAACAATTTAAACTTATTTTGTTGGATTGTGCGCTTGGTCAAGCACTATTAGGACTTGATTTAAAGGCGTGGTTTTTGTCTCCAGAACAGGAATTTGTTAATAAAGGAGCGGTAACTGAAGCGCTTATTGGACAAGAAATATTGGCGTATGCGCATCCAGCACGCAAAGCAGATTTGTTTTATTGGACAAGAAATGCACCAGGCAGTGAAGCAGAAGTTGATTATCTTATCACAGACCAAGGTAAAGTTGTTCCTGTAGAAGTTAAAAGTGGTGCAGGAAGTACATTAAAAAGCATGCACATGTTTTTAGATAGTCATCAGAACTCTTCGTATGGATTACGATTTTCAACACAAAATTATTCGATATATGAAAAAATACATTCATATCCATTATATGCTGTTGCAACTGTTATTAAAGATCATGGACATGATATGAAGGCATATGAAAATTTATTATAAAAAATGTAGATTGCGGATTAAAAAAGTTTTTAAAAAAAGAAAACAGGATCTTAAATTTGCTTATACGCAAGCCAGTCAAGATCCTGATAGATTAAAAATTATTGCAGAATGGGATGTTATTAAACATTAAAACGCACGTGCACAATATCACCATCTTGAACAAGGTAATTTTGCCCCTCAATACGCAATTTACCAGCGGTTTTAATAGCAGGTTCTGTTTTATGGGTAACCAAGTCATGGTACCCAAATGTTTCTGAGCAGATAAATCCACGTTCTAAATCTGAATGTATTTCACCAGAAGCTTGGCGAATGGTAACACCTTTGCGCACAGGCCATGCATGAATTTCTTTTGGTCCGCAGGTAAAGAAGGTGATAAGACCAAGATTGTCGTATGTTTTTTTAATAATAATATCCAAGCTTGGTTGTGCAATTCCCATCATATCCATAAATTCTTGTGCTTCAGCCGGTTCCATTTGTGTGAGTTCATATTCCACACGTGCACTGATGGGAACAACGTATTCTGAGCCAAAATGTTTAACAACTGCTTGATAATGTTTATTGGTCAGATATTGCTGATTTTCCAATTCACCTTCGGCGATGTTGGCAATAACGATGAAATTTTTGGTGCTGAGTAATGGAATCATCTCAGCGGATGTTTTTTTGACAAGTTCTTTTGCTTTGGCAGCATCACCATTTTCAAGAGCAATGCGTACCACTTTGAGCGTTTCAAATTCATCGGTGAAGTTTTTTTGTTCTGCAGCAGTCAGTTTACCTTTGAGCGATTTTTCTACTTTTGGGATACGTTTATCAATGGATTCAATATCTTTGAGCATGAGCTCAGCCATGATAATTTCAAAATCGCTGATAGGATCAACTTCAGTTGTTCTGACAATATTAGGGTCCTCAAAACAGCGCAAGACATGCAAAATAAGATCAACTTCACGAATGTTGCTTAAAAATTGATTACCAAGACCTTCGCCAGTTGCAGCTCCTTTTACAAGGCCAGCAATATCCACAAAAGAAACAGTTGCAGGAATAATTTTGACTGAATTATAGAGCTTTTTGAGTTGTTCAAGACGTTCATCAGGAACTTCTGTGATTGCAACATGAGGATCAATAGTACAGAATGGATAGTTTTCCATAGGAATGCTTGATTTGGTAAGTGCATTAAATAAAGTTGATTTTCCTACGTTAGGAAGTCCGACAAGTCCGGCTTTGATACTCATTAAGTTACTTTCAAGGTTTAGTTTTTTCAGGCGCTCATCCTGAGCCTGTCGAAGGATTAAAGCGCTTAATTCTTCAACAAGTTCAGAATGAGCGCGATAAGAAATGGATTTGGCAGGTTAAGGTAAGCTTTAATATGTATATATGTTTTAGTGTGCGTTAAAAAGCTATTTTACGCAATTTTTTTAATGCAGTACATTTTTTATTGCACAAAAAAATGGGGTGTGTTAATACTGTGAATAGAGTTATTTATATATTGTTCCCAAAAAAGGAGTAGTTCTATGATGATGCATTCACCTATGATGAAGATGGTTGGTATGGCAACGTGGATAATTACAGCATTGGCTTCTATTAATATGTTAACTGGTCTTTATGGTTATGATTTCTTTGCGTGGATGATGAACTCTATGCCAGGTATGGTAATGCCAGCTGTGTGGATTGTAGGTATTTCTGGTATGATTAGTCTTGCTATGTTTGTTAAAGGTTTTATGTGTTGTCCAGGATGCGGAATGTGTCCTTGTAACTGCAATAAAATGTAATTATACATTACAAAGCTTTTAAGTAGATTATAAAAGTCCAACTTTGTGTTGGGCTTTTTTGTGTTTGAATGTATATTGGTGCGTGTAAGAATTATACGTTCAAAAATGAAGGAGTTTTGTGGTGAATAAATATTATGTATTGGCTTTATGTATATTTATGCATGCCATTAATGGCATGGAAAATGATTGGGATGCTCAAAAATACTCAAAAAATTCTGAATTGCAATTCAAAGCAGCTATGGGTGCGCTATCAAAAATAGAATTTAAAGGTAATGAAAAGGTGCTTGATATTGGATGTGGTGATGGTAGGGTGACAGCAGAAATTGCAAAAAGAGTTCCAAAAGGATCTGTTACAGGTGTGGATAAGTCAGAAAATCAGATAAAGTATGCTCAAAATAATTATGCAGCAGATAATCTTTCATTTGATATTGTGGATATATCAAACGAAATGCGATGTCCATTTACGGGTATACCATACTACGGTTTTAATCATCAATTTAATATAGTGACTGCATTTTCAACATTATCGTGGATACAAGATCAACCACAAGCATTTAAGAATATTGCATGGTTAATGGCTGTTGGGGGTAAGTTACGAGCAGGGCTTGCACATGAAGATAGTCCATATTTACGTGCTCGCTTTGGTATGTGTACGCATGATACATGGAAAGAATATTTTGTGAATTATGAAATTCCTTATTATCCAACTAATGAAGAAAAAGTAAGATACATGCTCAAATTGGCAGGTTTAAAAGAAGAGCTGGTAGCAAAAATTGAAGCTCCGCATTTGTTTAAAAATAGACAAGAGTTTATTGATTGGATGAGCGCAATTCCTGCACAAATTGATAGAATTCCGCAAGAGAGACATGAAGAATTTTTTAATGATATTATTGATGAGTATTTAAAATCAGTGCCACAAGAAGAAGATGGTTCTATAAAACTCAGCATTTCAGCACTTGCAGTGCGTGCTGAATACGTTCCAAGTTGTTGGTAATTTATAAGAATAATAAAAAGTAGAAGAAGGGCGCTTTTGCGCCCTTCTTTGTTGTAGTATCAACGGTTCGACTGATATAAAATATCAATTATGCTGCTGAAGGTACCACAAAAGTTGGATTGGATAGTGGTATGTCGTTTACCATTTTATCCAATTCATGAGCAGTTACTACAGCGCCATAATATTCTACAGACTTGAATGTTTTATCATTACGTCCATCATACCAACCAAATAGTAAGTTGCCAGTTGTTGTATCGAGTGCCATTGATTGATATCCGCGATTAGCAGTATGGCTTGTGTTGATTCGAATTGCATCAGACCATGTCATACCATTATCACGTGAAATACTGAAGAATATCTGCATATTTTCAGAATAATTTGGATACTGAGGATTAACGAGCGCATAAAGTGCTTGACGGTTTTCATCAAAAATAATTGATTGAGGGGTCAGGGTAAAATATACAAATGATGTTGTGTCAGTCGCTGGATTTGTTCCAGGAGCGAATTGTCCAAAATATTGGATTGTACTGTTATTTGAACTATTGACATCCCATGGCCCTGCATAATTCACATCTTGTGCTCCAGGTGATTTAAATACAATTGTTGATGGTTGAACATAGGCATATGGACTTGTATTAGGACCTTGACCACCAATCCATGGACCAGAATTTAACCAAAGTCTTCCATCAGCACTTGCGGCTAAATCAGATTCTAGTTGTGCATTGGTAAGTCCAGATAGGGTAGTAATAGTTGGCGCTCCAAAACTTCCCAATCCTGTTATTGGTATAAAGCCAACATTCGGATAAGCATTACCTGTTCCTGGCGTTTGATCAAATGTGCTTGCTTGGAACCAAAGTCCATAATTTCCTAATCCGTCACCACCAAAGCAATATTGTGGGTAATCGTAGATAGTACCAGTTAGAGGAGTTGGTAAAGTATAAATAACTTCAAAGGTAACCCCCCCGTTACTACTTACAGCAAATACTGGTTGATTAACAAGATTGCCCGCTGCATCAAAAAAAATAGTTGTACTATACCAAATATTACCAAATTTATCTGAAGATACTCCGCGAGCATCACCAAATCCATCTGAGTAGCCGGGTATGATTTGCAAAGTACCATTCAATTGTTGGCTAGCTAGCATGTAAACGCTTTGTACAGTTTGAGCAATATTTACTGTATACGTTCCAACGCCACCGGTTCCAGTTCCAAAGCCAGTTATTATTGTTCCAGGAGTTATACCTGTTGCGGGAAGAAAAGCGTTATCTGTATAGAGCACATCGCCGATTGCTATCGATCCAAAAGCCATATTGGTAACCGTTAGCGTATTGCCTGTTATTGATCCGGTAAATGCAGTGTATTCCCATGCGGCAGGCCATGTTTTGCCACCATCAAATGATACTGCACGGCAAGGAGGAGCTGTAATGTTAGGATCTGTATAATCAATAACGCCATATGAAACCACAATATTATTTGGATTATTTCTGTTGATTGCAACTGCAGTATCCCAAGCAAGTACACCGGCAGGTAAATCAGTTAGTTGAATCGGGTTACCCATTTTGAGTTTACCATGCTTGTTTACTTTACCAATAGCAACCATGGTATTCATGGTTCCATTGGTTTGATCTGCAACCATAGAATTATCGGTCCAAGAATATGCAACTATATTACCAAATGCATCGTTAACATGTGAGTCACGGAATCCATCTGTTGCTGGACCATCAGTGAATCCAGTTACATTAATAGGATTATCACTTATTTTTACATTTGCGTGCAATTTTTTAGGCTGACTTGCTGTGTAGGAAATTGAACAAGGCATTAAGATTTGGGGGCCAGCAGGAATAATATTACCAAAGGTTCCTGCGCATTGGATTTGCAATTCACCAGCATTGGTTACTTGCACAATATAACCTGCGGGAGGATTGGGTAACGTTGCAGGATCTTGCGTGAATGAAAATACAGGAGACATGCCATTATTAGATGCTGCTACAATAGAGCGAGGTGTTGCATCAATTGGGCGCAATTCTTTTGGCAAGAAACCATTTACTGTAAATAGATATCCGCCTGCGGGTGGGATGCCTGTATTGATCTCACCGGATGGATAATATGGATTAATCGTAGAAACTTGACCTGTTTGAAAGTTAATCACGGGTAATTGCAGTGTGACAAGTGAATCATCTACATTCACATCAAGGGTAACCCAAAATTCAGTTCCTTCAACAAGAAAACCAAGAGAGTCAGCAAGTTGTAGTTGGATATTATGTTGGAACGATTTATCATGAGCTGTAGTAATTGCACTACTGATGGCCATAAAACTGGCAAGTAATAAACGATATTTTACTTTAATCATTACATTCCTTTGTGAAATATTGTACTCATTATACTTTTTTTGATGTGTGTGCGTAGATAATCCCTTTTTTTATTGTTTTTCTTTGTTAACACTGATTATAGAGATATAAAAAAAATTCAATAAAATGCAATGAGTTTGTTTTTTGCGATCAGTTATTTTCTATCAATACACCACTTAATTGTTTCAATAATTTTATCTCTATTTACGAGCATGTTAAATTCAGTTTGGTTCATTACTAATTCAGAATGTTCAGGTGTGTATTGAAATTCTTGTGTTTTACAATATCCATCACTCGTTTCTTTATCAAGATCAAAGTCTGATAAATTAAACTGTGCAAATTCAGGTTTTGATCTGTTTTTTTCCCATAAATCTTTATCACTGATGCGTGGCATATAAATTACAACAGGAGCTTGTGGATTGCTTTCATCTTTAAAGATGCTGATTGTTTTTTTGTCTATGTCTGTATAATCAATTGTTGGGAAAGGTAATGTATATTTTTGTGCATAAGCAGCAACTTTTTGTAGTTGTTCACCCACCGGTCCTGCAGATGAATCTAAGAAGATAAGAATTTCTGGAGCACGTTCTGCGCATATACCACTGATAGGTGGGTAAGGTAGGTTAATTTCAAGGCCAGAATCAACAAAATCCATATATTTATTAGTAGTGATTGTTTTATCGGCAACATTATTCATTTTATACATATAATTTGGTACTTTTGCATAAAAATGAAGCGGGCGATCTGCTTCTACATCGTTTGGGATAAGAGATTCAATTTCTTTTCGTATAGCAGGATCTTTTATAATTTCTTCTATGATATCACGAATATTTGCTCCAAATGCAGATCCCCATGTGCCCATACCATATCCAAGAGATTTTTCGTGTGTCTGTTTTTTTAATTTTCCCTGCTTAAATATGCTACCATATGCTGTTGTTGGTATATGTATATTATTGTTGCGATCACCAATCGTATGAGGTGTAAATTCATACCACGTTTGTCCCGTTACAATTGTTTCTCTTCCATCAGTTGCCGTAAAAATAGGATAAGGGTGTGTTCCTTGTGAAATTGTGTTTGCTAATTGGGATAAAGTAACCATTTGGCGTTTTTCTCCCAAAGACTCAAGTAATCTATTTGCTAAACAAAAACCATACACATCTACTGGCGTGAATGGTTTTTTGTTTATTTTTTCAAGTACTGCTTTGAGCATTAATTCTTTTTCTTCAAGAGTGGATTCTAAAAATGGTTTTGCAACACATTCTTTAAGATATCCTCTGAACTCTTGTATTGGTTTGCCGGTGACAATCCATGGAGCAACAGCCCACGTTGAACCAGATAGTGCTGTAATATATGTAGTTGCATCAAGAAGACCTATTTTATCTGCGCCACATAAAGAACCAGTAGTGCATTGCGCTGCTCTATATCCGCCGCCACTACCAATCATTGCAATAATTGGAATTTGTTTTTCTTCTAATGTTTGGTTGAGCATTTTTTCTAATGCGGCTTTTACGATTGGCAAACGTTGTTGACGATATGCTTTTTCGCCCTCACTAATGCCAAGATTATATTGTGCAATTTGGGTGTCTTGCTGATGTGTTGCGTGATGTAAGTTGGGAAAAATATGGTGTAGAACGTTTTGTGCTAATTCCATGCTATACATAGATGGTATGATTACAATGGAATACATTGTAGTTTTTAGAATACGTGATGCGATATGTTTCATGTGTATCTCCTTTATTTTGATAGAGTTTTTCTTTGCTTCTATCATAATGTTGAAGGAGATAAATTTTGCAAGATTTTTTTATTAGATTATTGGTTGCTCTTATATTGTTCAGTCATAATTTTTATAGTGTTGTATCTGGTAAATAATTGGAGTAACATTTTTGATTTTTTCTTCATGAATAATAAATTTTGCTTTGGGTTTAAAATCATTTTCTTCACCATATTCAACACGTAAAACTTTATATTCATTAATATCTGTATGAGAATAACCAAAGCCCTCATAGCTTGGTTTTGGTATTTTGGTTAAATATCTTCTTATTGCAATAGGTATGGTTTTAAATATTTTATAATCTTTTTTACTTTCTAAGCTATAAATCATTTCTACGCGTTCTTTTTCTTTATAATGATTATGAATAACGTAAGCCTCAAAATATTTTTGGAGGCAATCGCCTTGTTGAGTTGTAAGGTAGTAAAGGTATGCTTTGGGAATACCATAATCATCCCAAGCGGGCATTCCAACATAGTTATTGTAGGGATGTCGCTCGTATGAGACTTGGTCTTCTCTGATTTGTAAGCAGAGTTCTTTTATCAGAGGAGCAATTTCTTTGGGTAGTTGATATTCAGTAATCATTCTTTCAGTCAATATAAAATCTGTAATAATTGAGCTTTCTTTTTCCATTGCATGCGCGTTTGATATTACCAGAGAGGTGATGAAAAGAACCGTATGAGTTTTCATGGATAATCCTTGTTATTACTGTTTTGGATGTGTTTACAATACTACATAAATATTTTTGATACTATTTTTTTTCAGGAGTTGTGATGAGTTATATTGTAGTAGGTAAAGAACATGGAGCTGATATACAATTGTATTACAAAGATTGGGGAAGAGGTCAACCAATTGTTTTTAGTCATGGTTGGCCGTTAACGGCAGATGCGTGGGAAGATCAGATGTTATTTTTGTCTCAACATGGATATCGTTGCATTGCGCATGATCGGCGTGGGCATGGCCGTTCTAGTCAGCCTTCGCAAGGCAATGATATGGATACATATGCTGATGATTTAGCAAAACTTGTTGAAGCATTAGATCTGCGCGATGTAATTCATGTTGGGCATTCAACCGGTGGTGGTGAAGTTGTGCGCTATATTGCGCGACATGGTGCACAACGTGTTTCAAAAGCTGTATTGATTAGTGCAGTACCACCAATGATGCTCAAAACAGATACAAATCCACATGGATTAGATTTAAAAATTTTTGATGATATACGTAACAATGTTCTGCAAGATCGCGCACAATTTTTTAAAGAATTTGCTTTGCCATTTTTTGGTAGCAATAGACCAAATTCTCATGTTTCACAAGGGTTAATAGATAGTTTTTGGTTGCAGGGAATGATGGGTGGGTTAAATGCTATTTATGATTGCGTAGCAGCATTTTCTGAAACTGATTTTAGAGATGATTTGGCAAAGGTCGATGTGCCTACGCTTATTATTCAAGGTGATGATGATCAGATTGTACCATTGGATATTTCTGGCAAATTATCCGTTAATATGATTAAAGATGCTGTTTTAAAGGTTTATCCTGGCGCACCGCATGGTTTGTGCTCAACATTAAAAGATAAAGTGAATGCAGATTTACTTGAGTTTTGTAAACAATAAAAAAATCCCCCGGTTTGGTCCGGGGGATTTTTGAGTCATTCGTGATGGATACCCTAAAAGGGCATGTATGTTTTATTGCTGAATTTCGGCGTCAATTGGCTCGTCTTGTTGTGGAGCTTGTTGAGCAGAAGCATCATCATTTGCTGATTGATTTTTGTACAATGTTTCAGCAATTTTGTATGAAGCTTGAGTTAACTCATCATGTGCTCTTTGAAGACCAGCTGCATGATCAGCATGTTCTGTTAAAGCAGCTTTTGCTTTTTCGAGAGCAGCTTCTGTTGCAGTGATTTCTTCTTGAGAAAGTTTAGCTTTGTTTTCATTAAGTGTTTTTTCAACATCAAGAATTGTGCTATCAAGTTGATTACGTTTTTCAACTGCTTCACGAGCTTTTTTATCTTCATCTTCATGAGCTTTAGCTTCTTCAACCATGCGTTCAATTTCTTCTTTTGATAAACCGCTGCTGTTGGTGATAGTAATGCGTTGTTCTTTGCCGGTTGCTTTATCTTTAGCAGATACGCTTACAATACCGTTAGCATCAATATCAAATGTTACTTCGATTTGAGGTGTGCCACGTGGAGCTGCAGGAATACCTTCAACATGAATTGACCAAGCATTTTATTGTCTTTTGCAAATTCACGTTCACCTTGTACAACACGGATATCAACAGCTGTTTGTCCATCTTCTGCTGTTGAGAATACTTGAGACTTACGAGTAGGGATAGTGGTGTTTCTCATGATAAGTTTGGTTGCAATGCCACCAAGTGTTTCAATACCAAGAGAAAGAGGTGTTACGTCAAGAAGCAATACGTCAGTTACATCACCAGCTAAAATACCACCTTGTAATAGCTGCACCAAGAGCCACAACTTCATCAGGGTTTACTGATTTGTTTGGTTCTTTGTTAAAGTTTCTTTAACAATTTGTTGTACTTTAGGGATACGTGTTGAACCACCAACAAGAATAACTTCATTAATATCTTTAGTTGTTAATTTAGCATCAGCCAATGCTTGTGTGCATGGTTTAACTAAACGAGCAAAGACATCTGCGCAAAGCGATTCAAGTTTTGCGCGAGATATTTTTGTGTTGAAATGTTTAGGTCCAGTAGCATCTGCAGTGATATAAGGTAAGTTGATTTCTGTTTCTAACATTGAAGAAAGTTCAATTTTTGCTTTTTCTGCAGCTTCTTTAAGACGTTGTAACGCCATTTTGTCCGCGCTCAGATCGATGCCTTGTTCTTTTTTGAATTCTTCTACTAAGATAGTCGATAAGTTTATGATCGATATCATCACCACCGAGCATTGTATCACCGTTGGTTGATTTAACTTCGATAACGCCGTTAGCGATTTCTAAGATTGAAACATCAAATGTACCGCCACCAAAGTCAAATACTGCGATAGTTGAGTTGCCTTTTTTATCAGCGCCATACGCTAATGCAGCAGCTGTTGGTTCGTTGATAATACGTTTAACATCAAGACCTGCAATTTTACCAGCATCTTTTGTTGCTTGACGTTGAGCGTCGTTAAAGTATGCAGGAACAGTAATAACTGCTTCGCTTACTTTATGCCCGAGGTAATCTTCTGCTGTTTGTTTAAGGTATGCTTAATACCGCTGCAGAGATTTCTTGTGGAGCGATATTTTTTGTTTTGTGCTTCAATAGCAACTTCGCCATTGTCGCTGCGTGATAATTTGTAAGATACGTTTTTAGCTTGTTTTGCAGCTGTTTCATACTTAGCACCAATAAAACGTTTTACTGAAGCTAACGTGTTTTCTGGATTGGTTACTGCTTGACGTTTTGCCAAAACACCAACTAAACGGCTGCCATCTTTTGTATACGCAACGATAGAAGGGGTTGTATTTCCGCCTTCTTTGTTAGGTATTACTTTAGGCTGGCCGCCTTCCATAAATGCTACTACCGAGTTAGTTGTACCTAAATCGATACCAATTATTTTTGCCATCTCGATCCTTTTGGCCCTACTTCGCTTCTTTCCGCTCATCCTGAGCTTGTCGAAGGACGAAGGGCAGGTTTGTTTGTTTATACTATATTGTTTCTCTACTTCGCTCTTCGAGCTACGAAGAGCAGGCTAATTATTCATGATCTTGTGTACATATCTTCGAGTTTCTACTCATATACCATGATATTGTGCTGCTTTTACAGCTCTTTTTATAGAATAACAAAAACAATGGTCTTGTCAATAAAGACTCACAAAATATTAGTGGGTTACACTCAAGGTTGCGATCTTGACTTGGTGGTTGTTTTAAGCAAAGTAGCGATTGAATCGTGATTTTTAACTCTCTATTATGTATGTCGGATAATTGAGATCAAGGGGGCTTGGTGATAGGGTTTTTCTATATATATCTGTACGCTCAGCAGCACATTCTTATTTTTGCTATGTGCGTCGGATAATTGATGACGGAGTGGGGCCAAAGCATTTGTATTGCCTAGTCTTTTTGCTGAGCGGGGCGAAGCAATGGCCAACTTTTCGCGCGCACGCGGGCCCCACTCCGTCATCCTGCCCCCCGCCTTTTCCCTGCGGGAATAAAATGAAGGCGGGGGGCAGGAGACTTCGTTATAAGATGAAGAATAGAGGTAAAATAGGAAGAATAAAGAATAAGAAATAAGGGTGATTATAGAGAGTGTAAGACTATAGGTGTATACATATATATAGAGACATATAGAGAGATAAGAGTATAAGACGTTTTTACTACGAAGCTTGTTGCTTAAAGGGGCCCCCTTCGCTAAAAAGCGAAGTCTACCCTACAGAGAAGAATAAGAAAGCAGAATGAATAAGATAGATTATATAAGAAAATAAGTAAGAAGGGTGATAAGAATAAGATTAAGGATAAGGATAAGAGTAATAAGAATAAGAATAAGAACAAGACTAAGATTAAGATTAAGAATAAGAAAAAGAAGAATAGGTATATATATGCATATGTATATATAGAGGTATATGAGACATATAAGAATAAGGGAAATAAGAAAAGTAAGAATAATAAGGAAAAGGATAGGGGTAAGAATAAAGATGATAAAAAGAAGGATAAGTATAAGTATAAGGTAACACCCATACGTGTATAACTATATAGAGCAATCCCTACTACGCTCTGCGAGCTATGAAGGGCAAGTAAGACTAAGTACCAATCGCACGTCAATTGAACCCACGAATTATCTGATCGAACCAATACACGCGTTTATTTTTTTAAAAAATTCGTAACTTTATCAAAAAATTAATTTAATGAATAAAATTCGTAACTCAATTTAAATTAAAAAAATACCTACTAAAAGTTTTTGAAAATCACACTATCATTTTTGCAAAAATCAAAGAATCCCTAAAAAGGGAAGGTGCGCGCCCTTGCTTTTTTATACCTACTTTTTTGGTATACATTATCCTGTCTCGTTTAACAGCATTTTTCATCAATTGCATTATTTTATAAATAATGCATACTTCTTAACAATAAAAGAAAATATTTTAAGAAAATATCCCAATGATTGGTAATGAAATATGTATCGATTTATATTTAAAATAAGCATATTCTCTCTTGTGTTGCTTTATAATAATGTATCTTTGAGTATGGAAGTTTTTGATATACAAAAATTTCCAGAAGATATCCGCAGGCACATTTTTGTGGTAGCTCATCCTTCTATACAAAATCAATTAAAAAACTGTAGTAGCTGGTGGCATGAAATAGGTGCCAAAAAAGCTCCCAATATGTATAGACTTCTTGATAATCCATCCTTCCGTGCGAGTCATGATGACTGGTGTTATATTATGATGCATGCTGCATTGGATTTTAATGTTAAGGTGATGTGTAAAGTGCTTGATCGTACTGATTTGCGCAACTTTGATTATAATCTTGATGGTAGCGTATATAAAGAATATGTCTTTGATGATGGCCTTACTGAAAGAAGAGGGCTCTATGCTTTTCGCTTGTGTGGCACGCGTTGTATTAAAGAATATAAAACATTTGATGTATTATCGAGACTAAAAGAAGAAAAGATTCCTTCTTTTTATATTGGTTATAAAGAAAGAAACAATGTTAATCAAACTTTTGATAAAGAGAAAGATAAAGAATTACTTGAAGAGCTTGATAGTAACTGTAAATATGTTGATGAATTGGTGGCGAGATATAAAAATAGTTGGACACAAGATACCCCTGAGAAATTTAAAGAATTGGATTTGGAATCCAATTTAAGTGTGCCAGGTGTTGATTGTTATGGCCTCTTTGATGCTTGTTTTTGTGGTCATAGGGTACAAGTTGAAATAATGTTGGATAATATTGTTGATGAAGAGATGGTTCAATACAGTAGCAATCGTTGTGATGATTCTTTCAATCAACGACTTGATCTTTTTAGAAAATATATGTTGATATATGATTGTTTTTGTATAGCAACGTGTATTGGAAATAAAAGTTGTATCAAAGCACTGTCGTCTTTAAAAACTCAAGGAGAGCCTAGTAGATCCTTGGGTTTAGATTTGTTATTTTTGGCGATGCATCATAATAAACAACATATATTCAGAACATTGGTGAAACATAATGTTTATAATTGTATGAATAATGAAGTCAGTATTTTATGCGGTGCCTCTCCTTGGGAGTATAAAGCGACAAACTTTGATGAAATTCGTCGGTACACAAATATCCCTCATATTAATGAATTTATAAAGATATACAGAGAGTTTGGTGGTAAGACTTGGAAAGAGGTTGAACAATCTTGATTTGTGTGAGATTAACCATTCTATTGCTTGCGTTACTTTATAATCATGTGTCTGTGAGTATGGAAGTTTTTGAGATACAAAAGTTTCCAGAAGATATTTGCAGGCACATTTTTGTGGTGGCTCATCCTTCTATACAAAATCAATTAAAAAAATGTAGTAGCTGGTGGCATGAAGTAGGTGCCAAAAAAGTTCCCAATATGTATAGACTCGTTGAGAATGCATCTTTTTGTGCAAGTCATGATGATTGGTGTTATATCATGATGCATGCTGCGTTGGATAAGAATGTTGAAGTGATGAGTAAAGTACTTGATCATACCAATCAACGTAATTTTGACTATGATTTTGGTACAGATTATCTTGCCGATAGATATAAAAAGAAAAGAAGATTTCGACTATGTGATGTGTATGATTTTAGTGCGATCGGCGATAATAACACAATTGTGGTAAGTAATAAATTTAAGGAGTTGGATTTAGTATCTTACCCTGATGAGGCCAAGCCGTTTTGGTGGGTCTCTCTATTTAGCGCTTGTTTTGTAGGTGATATCAATACAGTTAAACAAGTTGTTGCGCAGATGGGAAATGAAAAATGTTATCAAAGTAAAGTATACGATTGTATTGTGATTTCTCTTTATAATAATAATCCATACTCTATTGAACTACTATCTCCCTTGATACATCATATTGTGATGGATGAAATGCATGTTGATTTGTTAAAGATGGCGATGCGTAATAATAAAAAACATGCATTTAGGGCTTTGATTCAATATGAAGTTTATGGTCGTTTGAATGATACTCTTTTGATGCACGCAGGCCGTAAGGTAACGGTCTTGGATGAATTGCTTGAACAAATAGATATTTCTAATATTGCCGAATATATTGAACTGTGCAAAGAACTTGGTTGTAAAACGTGGCAAGAAGTAGAGTGTGAGGAGGCTGAAAAGGAAATTGGTCTTTTTTCTGTTTGCGCCTTTGTCTCGACTTTTTGTAGCGTACAATGACGTTAAGCAATCCTATTTCTTATTGTAATTTATTATGGCTTTGTTATGCTGTTTTAGTGTAACAAAGCTATAATTTTATATTTCTGTTGGATAATCGAGGTGTGTATGTTTTTAAGATTAATATTGGCCATGCTTTCTTTAGCGCATAGTGTATCTTTTGCTATGATTGTGCATTATAAAAATAAAGAAGCTAAAAAAAGAGTTGAAAGTTCTGTTCGCCAATGTTTTGCAAGACAAGAAATTGCAATAGAGAAAGAAAGATGGCAAAGCTTACCACAAGAAGAACAAGCTAAATACAAACTAGCAAGACTTTATAAAAAACAGAATAATCTAAAATTTGTAGCAAGATATCTTAAAAATCAAGATGTACCAATATTTTTAGTGAGCTTCGATAAGGATGATACACAAATATATGGTATTGATCCTTATGCAAAGTCATTTTATAAAAATCCTGATAAGCAAATCTTTGCAGCAGATCCAGAGATTGTTGAAATTGGACGTTTAAAAACTGAGAATATCAAAAAATTACATTCTCGTTCTTATAAGGGTGCGATTGATTCGCTTGGTAGTGGTATAGTTTTGGGAAAAGATGAAGATATAGTGCATGAATTTGTAAAAGTAGATGAACAATTACAAGGTCATAATCAAGTTAAATATTTTATGAATATAGGTTGTATTGATCTTGCTATTAAATATCCTTTTGTTAAAAATAATGCTTTAGAGATATTGTTGCAACGAGAAAAGCAATTGAGTGCATTCTGGATGGGTAATAATCAGCGTTGGGATGCTGGTTATCTTTTATTAAAAATGGTAACTCATGATAAAAAAGCTTTTGAATTAGTTGCGCATAAAGATCCGTATAGTTCTAACAGAATGTTATATACTAATTTGTCTGGGAAACAGAGAACCTATTTAGATCGAATGAAAAAAAAGAGTGATATGTTTGATCAAGAACATATTGATATTCTTGTTCGTGAGGGTGGTATGAGTGTTAAAGAAGTTGAAGGGATGAACCAAGTTGATAGAATTTTGCAGGGAAAAATGACTCTTGAAGAAATTGTTGCAGAAAATACCTGGAAGCAAATTATCAAAAATAGCAATGGTGAGAATAGTAATAAATATTTGGAATCACAAATACTGTTGAGAGATACCCAAGAGAGACAAGCAAGAGAAGAAACTGAAAGAAGATTGATGCAAAGAACTATGATGATGGCTGGGTTAATGAATGCAATGCTTGGAGATAGGGATATCGATTAACCATTAATAATAATCCTTGCGAGATAGCTATAAGTACAATTCTAAAAGAATTTATCAAGATGATTTTTATAAAACAAGAGCAAAAAAGGTTCTGTTTTGTAAGAATCATCTTTTTGGTTTAAATGCATGACTTTGCTATAAATTTACTAACACCAATCCGTTTTTGTTCTCTTATTTTTTGACGTAATAATATCTTGTGTTACTCATACAACAATGTATGATAAATATCCTATATGCATGTAATAGTATACAGAGAGGTATTATGAATACGCCGTTTTTGACAACTCGCATCGTACTTATTATTTCATTCTTTTTTACTCAGCAAATGTGTGGTATGGAATTGATTTTTTATGGTAAGCGATTGCTGAGTAAATGCTTTTATAGTGAACTTGTGCAAAATAAACAATTCAAGCATTTTTCTGAGTTGCCAAAAGAAACTCAATTGCTCATTTTTCAATACTCAGATAATAAAGCAGCAGATATTCAGAGTCTTGATCAGTATTGGTCTCAAACAGTATCAATAAAATCTCCACTGTTTGTTCATGAATTTTGTCAAGTTGGTCATGATCGTGTATGTCGTATCTTTTTGAATGCTGTGTATAACGGTAACTATGTAGGTGTTAAAAATATTTTAAAAAATAGTTATCTCAGCAATGCTGAATGTAAAAGTCTGTGTTATCGCAATGTTGATAATAATGAATCAGGATACGAAATTGTATTGGATCCGTATCATATTGCAAGAGAAGACAAACCGATGATTGAGTTATTAGAACAGTATAAAGTTACAACTTTGCCATCAGGTAAGGTACCATGTCAACCTACTCCTTTAATTATGGCATGCATTGCGGGAAACAGTGATGTTATTAATCGTAATATCAAAGGTAATAAAGTTAACATTAGAAGAGCCTTAAATATAGTGGTTACCTGTGATTATGAAAAATGTATGAGGCAGTTAATGTATTCTCTACATGATGAATTTGAAGAGTTGTTAGTACGCGATGAAGACCGAAAGTTGTTGGCCCGTAAACTTTTAAGAAGAGCATGTCGTTCTAAAAGTTACAAGGTGTTACCAATATTGCTTGATGATGGAGCTTGTGATAAAAATGATATTTTTGATGATAAAACGATGCTTGATGAGGTATTAGAGTTAGTAAAACATGATTGTACTTTTGATGTAGTTGTAGCATTACTCAAAGAATATGGTGCACAAACAGCACAGCAAATTGCTGATAAAAATGCTGAGTTAGCAGAAGAACGTGAATATATGCCATTTTCATGGCAGTAAACTATTTTTAACATAAAAAATTATAGACCTTAAATATTCTATAAAAATGTGATATACTTTTTTTGTGTAGAAGCTATCCTTGCGAGGAGCTATACCTTTTTATGAAAGGGTGGCAGATGTTTGCTCGCAATGAGAAAGTTGTTTATCCCGGTCATGGTGTTGCAGTTATTAACTGTGTCATTGAAAAAAAAATTGCTGGTAGATCATTGCAGTTTTTTGAATTACGATTTCTTAATAAAGATATGACAATTCTTGTCCCAACAGAAAATGCAACAGCTGTTGGAATTAGACATCTGAGTTCCGCTGAATATATTAATGATATTTTTAAATTATTGGCACAACCAGTGATGGCAAAACAATTGGATGCTGCCGCAAGTAATTGGAATAAGCGTAATAAAGAGTATCAAGGAAAGCTTCGTAGTGGTAATCTTTTAGAATTGTGTGCAATTTATAGAGACCTCAGACATATTGAAGGCAATAAAGAACTTTCATTTGGTGAAAAAAGTTTGTTGCAACAAACGGAAAATCTTCTTATCGAGGAAATTGCAATAGTTACTAAAGTAGCAGCGTGCGATGCAGCTCGACAATTAAAAGAGTTGGTCATTGATAAAGTAAAAAACAGTAGCTTATAATTTTTTGATGGGGCTTTAATTGAGGCCCCATTTTATTTTTTAAAATAAATGGTTTTCATGTATGATGATATATATGAAAACAACAAATCTACCTTTCATGCTTGTTATTTATGGTCCTACTGGTGTTGGCAAAACAGATTTGGCACTCGCTATTGCAGGGCATATTCCAGCTGAGATTATCAATATGGATGTAGGGCAATTTTATACCCCTTTATCAATTGGTACCGCTAAACCTGATTGGAAGCATAGTGCCGTTCCACACCATCTTTTTGATGTTATTGACACTCCTGCAAACTTTACTATTGCGGAGTATCGGTCTTTAGTTTATAAAAAAATGCAAGAAATAAGAGCGCGGGGGAAATTACCTATCCTTGTTGGTGGCAGTGGTTTTTATTTACATGCGTTACTTTTTCCACCGCAAGTAGCAATTCCTGATGTTGATATATCTCAGATGTACCCAGAGGGTGCAAATATATGGCAAGAACTTTTTAATATTGATCCCAAACGTGCGTTAAGTATTGATAAAGCCGATGAATACCGTATTAAACGTGCATTAACTATTTGGCATGCAACGGGTAAATTGCCCTCAACATACAGTCCTACATATGATCCGGAAGTAGATTTTATGGTGATTTTTGTGGAACGCGATCGTCAAGAGCTTAAAGAAAGAATTGATGCTCGCGTGCTTGAAATGTTTAAGTGCGGATGGATAGAAGAGACAAAAGCAGTCGAGCATACTCCTTGGCAAGCGTTTATTCAGAAGAAAAATATTATTGGGTACAATCAAATTTTTGATTATCTATCAAGTAATAAATCAGACAAAGATTTTCAGGCAATGGTTAATACTATTGCCACTGAAACAAGACAGTATGCAAAACGACAACATACATTTTGGCGTAAGTTAGAGCGTGAAATAAATAAAGAAAAGAAGTATACTGGCATATATATTGGTTGTCTTGAAGTTGTTAACTTGACGAATGTCAAAATTCATTTATATATTAATGAACTGTTACGACGACTATCCTGTAAAATAGGTAAAAAATATGAATAAATGGGAAGATTCTTTTAAGAAAATATCAGTCGAGAATAATGAAGGTCTTTTTATACCAAGCAGACAACTGAGTGCTATTGTGGCAGTAATTATATTACTGGCCTTTTCTCTTTTTATGACAGGCTATTTTTTAGGGAAAAGAAAAGCTGTTGAACAATTTACGCAAGATATGCAGCAAGATGCTGTTGCGGATAGAATTTACACAACATTATTATCTACACAGCCTTCTGAGGCTGTAACAACTGATACATTATTGGTAACGCAAGCAGATGAAACTCCTATTGCATCATTTTTGATGCCTCAAGAGATTGCAACAGCAGAACAAGCGACTACTGTTGCATTAGATACTCAATATTATTATGCGCAACTCATAGGATTTGGAACGGAAAAAGCGGCGCAAAGCTTTATAAAAAAGCTTGCAGCAAAGGGAATTGAGACAGAACTGAAAAAGCGAGTGAGTAAAACAGTTAAAGGTAATAGCTCCTATTGGTATCAGGTAGTAACTGCTCAGTATTCTAATAAAGATGATTTATTACATCTTGTTGATAAACTAACTAAAGAAGAAAATATTAAAGATGCTCGTATATGTACTTGTTAAATTTTGAATAACAAAAAGAAAGGTTTTATAGTATGATCATCACTATTCGCAACCAGTTTAAACAATCAACAGTTCGATATATTGCTATTTTGATCGTTGTTGCTTTGAGTGTGGGGATGGTTTCTATTCCTTCATTATTAAGACATGAAGGAAGTTCTTCATGGGCAATGCAGGTTAATGGAGAAAAAGTATCATATCGTGATTTTTCACAAGAACTTGCTGAACAAAGTGAATTTCTTGCCCAAATCCGTGCGCAATATGGCCAATATGCAGATCTTTTAATGCAGGCAATGAACTGGCCAACAGATCCAAAAGCATTGGCATCTGAAGTGCTTATTAAAATAGCACTCCTCAATCAACTTGTTGATGCTCTCGGTATTCATGTTCACTCTCAATATATTGCCGAAAGCATTAATAATGCTCAATTTGCTCGTCAACACTTACAAAGAATTGTCCCGCAATTTCTTTTTGATTCTACAGGTGTGCTTAATTCTGAAAAACTTAAAATGTTTTTGCAACATAAAGGCATGTCCATTAAAGAATTTGAGCGTAAAATTGAACAGAGTCTTTCTCAATTGCAGGCTATGCAATTTATCGGTTCTACATGCTATGTTCCTTTGTTTGATCTTGAGCAAGAGTTCATAGCACAAAATCTTGGTAAAGAGTTTTCATATCTGACCTTCTCATTAGATTCATTTATAGCAGCAGAAAAGAAAAAAAGCGTAACTGATGAAGATGCTCTGAATTTTTATAATAAAGAAAACAATCAACGCCGTCGTTATTGGGTTCCAGAAAAACGTGATGGAATTGTATGGAAATTTGATGCCAAAAGTTATGGAGCATCCATTTCTGAAGAACAGATTCATCAATATTATGAAGATAATAAAGTAAGTAAATATGTTCTTGATCCTGTCAAAATCCATGTGCAACAGATAAGTCAAAAGCAACTTGCGCAACATCCTGATATGACGCTTGAGGTGGTAAAAGAAGAAATTCAAAATAATCCAGCATCTGTATGGGCAAAAAAATGGGAATCAGTAGATCCTTTTGCTCGAGGCGAAAGAAAAGGAGCTTTTGAAAAAGAAGCTTTCTTATTGCAAAATGTTGGAGACATCTCTCCAGTGATAGAAACAAAAGATGGTAAAGTTATTCTACAGCTTGTTAAACGCATTCCACGTACCTATAAACCAATCACTGCAGTAAAAAATGAGATTAAAAATATACTTGCAGAAAAACAGTTCAAAAAGAGCTTTGTAAAAGATCTTAAGGCGGTTGCGGTTAAAGGTGATGCGCAAACAATAGAATCATTTATTGCTCAAAAAGGCGGTAAAAAAGAGATGGCTGTGGGCATTATGAGAAATGATACCATGCTCTCCCAAGAACTTTTTGGACTCAAAAAAGGAGAATATGCCTTTTTTGTAGAAAATGAAGTGGGAATCGCGGTGTTGCTTACTAATGTTGTAGAGCGTCACCTTCCAGAATTTAGTTCTATCAAAGCGGTTGTTAAAGATGAACTTTGTGAAGAGCGCGCTTATAATGCGATGGTTAGTGCAGTACAAGAGGCAAAAGAAGCAACAGTAGGCTCATCTTTTGAGGCTATCGCTAAAAAATACAATATATTGCTTCATCACACAGGTATGGTGCAGCCGAGCGATCATAAAAAGGTGCAAGAGCTTGATAAAAAAGGACTTCCGGCAAAAACGATGCTTAGTCTTAATAAAGAAGGCTTGGTTTTATCGCATAATGACGATAGAACGAGCTTTTTAATAAAAGTTGATGCCATTGAAGAATATAGCGAAGGACATATTTTAGAGGCTGAAAAAGGGATAAAGGCTCAAGTAATGCCTTATCGTATGAAGTCTCAGGTAGAGAGCGCTATTGCTTCTTTGCATAGAAATGCTACAATAGAAACTAATGAATTAATGGTTATAGCTGGCGAAGAATATTCAGAATGAAAACAAAAACAACAACTGCAGCTCGTGAAGAGCATTCAAAAGAGAAGAATCAAGCTGAATTATCTATGAAGAAAAAGATGCTCGAAGTCACTTTTTCTCAGATAGATAAACAATATGGCAGCGGTGCTGTCATGAAGCTTGGAGAGTCAAATAATAGTAGCACAGAAGCAATTTCAACGGGTCCATTCTTATTGATCGTGCGATTGGTATTGGTGGTTTGCCAGTTGGAAGAATCATTGAAATTTTTGGACCAGAGGCGTCTGGTAAAACAACATTAGCAATGCAAGTGATTGCTCAGTCACAAAAAAATGGCGGAATTTGTGCATTTATAGATGCTGAACATGCATTGGATGTTACGTATGCTAAAAATTTAGGCATTAATGCCGATGAATTGATTATTTCCCAGCCTGATTATGGCGAGCAAGCGCTCGATATTGCTGAAATGCTCGTACGATCAGGCGCTATTGATGTGATAGTAATTGATTCTGTTGCAGCTCTTGTGCCTAAAGCGGAACTTGAAGGCGATATGGGTGATTCTCATATGGGCTTACAAGCACGACTTATGTCTCAAGCTTTACGTAAATTAACACCGGTTATTCATAAATCAAAAACGGTGCTTATTTTTATCAATCAAATTCGCCAAAATATTGGTGCAATGCCATTTGCCAACAAAGAAACAACTACGGGTGGTAATGCGTTAAAGTTTTATGCCTCAGTACGACTTGATGTGCGTAGAATTGCAAGTCTTAAAAAGAATGAAGTCAGTGTTGGAAATCGAGTTCGTGTACGTGTGGTTAAAAATAAAGTTGCTCCTCCTTTTAAACAGGTTGAACTTGATTTATTATTTAGTGAAGGTATCAGTAAAGAGCTTGATCTTCTTGATGCTGCATTGCATTTTAAAGTTATAACACAATCAGGTTCATGGTTTGCATTTAACGATACAAAAATAGCTCAAGGCCGTGATCAAGTGTTACAATATTTAAAAGATGGTAAATCTTTTGCAGAAGTTTATGGCAAGGTTATGGAAGCAATTGCGGTAGAAAAAACTGTTTTTGCCCCTGGGTTTGATGAGCAATCAAAAGAAAATGGTCCAGAATTTGATTAATTAATTGTTTGAGAAAAAGGTATATGTTGAAAGATAGAAAAGAAAGCGCAACGACTCAGTTGATTAATCAGCAAATTCGTGCTGAGCGTGTTCAAGTTATAATGCAGGATGGTGAAAACATCGGTGTTGTAAGTAGAGGTCAAGCTTTACGTTATGCAGAAGAGGCAGGACTTGATCTTGTCATGATAGCGCAGTCAGGTAAAGAAGATGTGCCTGTAGTTAAAATTATGGATTTTGGTAAAGTTCTTTATGAAAAGAAGAAAAAGACTATTGAAGCCAAAAAACATCAAAAAGTTATTCAAATAAAAGAAGTAAAAATGAGTCCCAAGATCGGTGAGCATGATTATCAAACTAAAATCAAGCAAGCCGCGCAATTTTTAACTTCGGGCAAGCGTGTCAAAATAACGCTTTCTTTTAGAGGTCGTGAAATGACGACCAAAGAGACTCGAGGATCAGAGCTTTTTGATAAAATACAAAAAAGTTTTGAAGAATATGGTTGGGCGAATAATCTTGTTCAAGAGCAAGATTCAAAATTAGGTAAAATGTGGTCACGTATTTATTATTTAAAATAGATACATATTAGGGATAAATAATGGCTAAAAAAGTAGCTAAAAAAGTTAAAATGAAAACTAACTCTTCCGCAAAAAAACGTTTTTCAAAAACAGGCGGAAAAAAAGTTAAAATTAAACGTGGTAAAGCTTTTAGACGTCACTTAATGACAAGGGCTAACGCAAAAACAAATCGTCAATTCCGCCGTGCAACATATTTTAGTGATGCAGATTTACCAGGAATAAAACTTTTATTACCATATTAATTGTATAAATCGATAAAATACATTAGGAATTAACAATGTCACGAGTTAAACGCGGTCTAGCGACCAAAAAAAGACATAAACGTCTATTAAAGCAAACCAAAGGTTTTTGGGGACAACGTAAAAATATTTTCAAAAGAGCACACGAAACTTTAATGCGTGCATGGGCTTTTGCTTTTAAAAGCAGAAAGATGTATAAACGTGATATGCGTGCTCTTTTCATTTCACGTATTACTGCTGCGGTAAGACCTCACGGAACATCGTACAGCAAGTTTATACATGGTCTTAAAGTTGCTAACGTTGATTTAAATAGAAAAATGTTAAGTCAATTATCAATTTTTGAGCCAAATGCCTTTTCTAAAATTGTTGAGATCACTAAACAGTAGATTTCTTGACAAAGCTTTGAACGAATCATTAGACTACTTCCAAGAATGAAGTTTTTAAAAAGGGGAGACTTTATGGAAGTAGTATTAATTTTAGAAGAAAAAATCAAAACTTTGGTTGCTATGGCTAAATGTTCAAAAGAACAGTATGCTGCCATGCAGTCAAAGTATGATTCGTTAAAAAGCGACTTTGATAAATTAAAAGCAGAAAATGATATGCTTTGTGAAGGCAATGCACAATTGACTTGTCAATTAAATGCTATAGAAAAATCAATACAAAAAGAGACCTGTCATGTGCAGGAGCTTACGGCAGAACGTTCTATCACTCGTTCAGCCCTTGATGATTTAATAAAGAGTATTGATTCAATTGTTGAGAACGAAAATCAACTATGATGAATGAAAAAAAAAGCTATAAGGTACAAATCTTTGAAGAGACCTATATTCTTTCAAGTGATGAATCGGAAGCGTTAGTATTAAAAGCTGCCGAAATGGTGGACGCTTCTATGAAAGAAATTAGTCATAAGTTTGCTATTACCGATGTGAAAAAAATAGCAGTGCTTACAGCATTGCGTATTGCAGATAAATTGTTACATTGTGAACGTAAACAGGCTAAAGAAGAAGAAAGAATAGTTGCTCTTAAAGATTATATTGAACATGAATTATCATTGTTAAATGTGTAAGTTGTTATGGATAATTTCCTGCAATCGCACATATAGTAATGATATATTGAAGACAATTCCCTTGTTGTGTGCATTTCCTTACGGTAGCTAACATATTCTGCTTGTGTATGCGTTTTATTATTGTTACTTAAAAGCTCTCAGGCTTAAGTCTGTTGAGCATGGGAATGTTCATGATAGATATATCTATTCTTTTTATAGGAGCCAGTGTAGCAACTGTTGTTGTTGCACTGCTTTTTTTGTTAGTTGCGTATAAAAAATATGCGGAAGCCGCTGTCCGTGAGGAAGATTCTAAAGAACGATTGAAAAACTCAAAACGTGATATTGAGACAGAACGTCAAGCAGCTTTAATAAAAATTAAAGATGAGATGTATCACAAAAGAAAAGAGTTTGAATTAGAACTTAAGCGTGAACGCATTGAAATTGATCGTCTTCAAACCAAATTAAACACTAAATCAGAACATTTAGAAAAGCGTGAAGTTCAGCTTGATGACTTGCGTATTGAGTTGCAACAAAAAGAACGTAATTTGTCTCGTCTTGAAGATAATGTTCGTGTTAATGAAACTAAAGTAAAAAGTCTTTATAATGATCTTATTGTAAAGTTGGAACAGCTGAGTGGTATGTCCAAAGATGATGCAAAAAATGCATTGTTTGAGACCATTGAGTCAGAAGTTCGCTTAGCAAGTCAAAAATGTGTTCAAAAAGTTGAAGAAGAAGCACGTCAGACAGCAAAAGAAAAATCCAGTAATATTGTTATTGGTGCAATGCAGCGTTATACAGCTGATCAAGTTGCTCCTCATTTATCAGGCATAGTTCATCTTCCTAATGAAGAGATGAAGGGACGAATTATTGGTAAAGAAGGAAGAAATATTAAAGCGCTTGAAATGGCAACAGGCATGGAGTTTGTTATTGGAGAATCATCTGAATTATAACCATTTCTGGATTTAATCCAATACGCCGTGAAGTTGCTGGTCGTACGTTAGAAAAACTTATTGTTGATGGCAGAATTAATCCAACACGTATTGAAGAAACAGTTGCTCAATGCGAAAAAGAAATTGAAGAAATTATTCAAGAATATGGTAAAAATGCGGTTCTTGAATTTAATTTGCAGGGTATTCATCCTGAAATTGTAACACTTGCTTGGTAAATTACATTTTAGAACCAGTTATTCTCAAAATGTTCTTGTGCATTGTAAAGAAGTTGGTGTATTTGCTCGTATGATTGCAGAAGAGATTGGGTCTTGATGGTGCAATGGCATTACGTGCTGGATTATTGCATGATATTGGTAAAGCAGTAACTGCTGAAGTTGAAGGTCCACATGCTTCTATTGGTGGTGATATTGCAAAACGATGTGGTGAAGATCCAATTGTTGTTAATGCGATTGCTGCCCATCATGAAGAAGTTCCATTTCAATTCAATTTATGCAATTATCGTGGTTATTGCAGATACTATTTCTGCATCACGTCCTGGTGCACGCAGAGAAACATTAACTGCTTATATTAAACGCTTAGAAAAACTTGAAGAAATTGCAGGTTCATTTGAAGGTGTTAAAAAAGCGTATGCATTGCAAGCTGGTCGTGAATTACGCGTAATTGTTGAAGAAGATAATCTTAATGATGAACAAGCAAATCTTCTTGCTCATAATCTTGCACGTAAAATTGAACAAGAAATGAACTTCCCTGGTCAAATTAAAGTTAATGTTATTCGCGAAAAACGATCAATTGAATATGCAAGGTAATGTATGAATACATTACGAGTACTTTTTATTGGTGATGTTGTTGGCGCAGCGGGCCGAGCAATATTCCAAAAGCATATTGATAAGATAAAAAAAACACATAACATCGATGCTGTTATTGTAAATGGTGAAAATAGCGCACATGGTAGAGGTATAACACGCAAGAATATGCAGCTTTTTCAAGCACAATGGTGTTGATGTTGTAACAACTGGTAATCATATTTGGCAGCATAAAGAAATATATCAATATCTTGATGAAAATCATGATTTATTGCGTCCTGCAAATTTTCCTCCAGGAGTTCCTGGAGTTGGGGTAACAACATTTATGGTGGAAGGTCACCTATTGGTGTAATTAATTTGCAAGGTCGTGTGTTTATGAAAGATCATATTGATTGTCCATTTCATAAGCTGAAGCAATTTAGAACAGTTACAAGAAAAAACGAATATTATTTTTGTTGATTTTCATGCAGAGGCTACCTCAGAAAAGATGGCGATGTCATTTTTCCTTGATGGCCGAGTGAGTGGTGTTGTGGGTACTCATACGCATGTGCAGACAGCAGATGAACGGATTTTACCTGGTGGAACTGCTCATATTACTGATCTTGGTATGACTGGATCATTAAATTCTATGCTTGGTATGAAAAAAGAACCAATTATTCACAATTTTTTGACTGCATTACCGGTAAAATTTACCCCAGATACGTCAGTTCCTATTGTGCTGAGTGGTGCGTGGATAGAAGTTGATACGCAAACTGGTAAAGCTGTGAAAATTGAGAGAGTGATGATTATTGATAATGATCTGCAAGTAGGCAGTGAAGACGATTAACAAAAGGCCAGTTTAAAACTGGCCTTTAATTTTTTGATCGATTATTTAGATATACTCTTGTGGCCTATTTTGTACTTCAAGAGGAACTGGTACAACAAAACATCTATTGTTAACTGTAACAAGAAGCTTTGTGCAATCAGAGGAAAAAGAAAGATCCACAGGTTCGGTAGTATAACATGTTTCAGGTGTTTCTAATATTGGTGTGATATGAATGCATTTTTGTGTTTGTATATCCCAATATTGTATATCAAAAGCACTTTTATCTGGATATCGTGTGTTGAAAAGTACTGTTAAAAGAAGGCTTTGTGGATAGAAAATAACTTTTTTTATAGGAGATATTGCTTCGTTTTTTTTGTCTTTACATTGAAGTCTCATTAAAATTGGATTGTATGGATATTGTGCTGACAAGTTAAGAAAGTCACGTAACATTGTAAACTTTGGACCAGTAAACAATCTACTGGGGTGATCGTTTGGATTATCTATCATAGCAGGGGCTGCAATGTAAATTGCAGAACCCCCTTGAGCAATAACAACTGATCCATCATGATTATAGTGATAATCACGTTCGGTATATTCAGTTTCAATTATTTTTGGGTGCCTTATGTCCTTCCATGATAAACCTTTTTCTTGTCGTGTCATTGATGAATGGAAAAACAATTTTCCTTTATGATTGCCTGTATAAAGAATGGGTTGAGTTGGGTGTAATGCAATATCATGACGAAAAAACATACTGCCATCGTATACGCTACCCTTCTCATTTGTTGCATAATTATATTTTTCTATGTTTGTTGTTTTATATTTGTCGTAGTATGTTATAAAAATAGTGTCTTCGATTGGACTGAATGTAGCGGTATTAATGCGGTTTTTAGTATTAATAGATGCAAACCATTCTTCTTTACCTGTTTCTGAGTTGTATATTGTTATCTCATTTGCCAATGATATAGCAAATTTTTGTTTGTTTGGGTGAATGGCAAGGTGAATGTGATGACCATATTGTCTAAAATCTCCTACGAAAACTTTCTTTACTACATCATTGTTTTCAGGATTAATAATTTGCACCAGTATAGAATCTGAATAAAGTCCTTGTTCGCTTATGATAACGGCACGATCATTCGTAAGGTATTGCGCAGTATGTGGTTTGCGTATATTGGTTAATTCAGCAATATTATTTGTTTCTTTTTCCATTGCCTTGGAAACTGGTGCTACAATAAAAGTAATGATAAGAAGATAGCAATATTTCACACTCGTCCTTTTTGGTAATTTGTTGTGATAAATTTGTGATCATTGTATATAAAAATAGGCCAGCTGTACACTGGCCTTTAATTTTTAGTTGAAGTAATTCTTATCTTGTTATTTTATCAATTGCAGCATTAAATTGGTCTATATTCTTATAAATATTAATTTTGTGTTCTTTTCCTTGTTGAGCTAAAAGAGCATTGATAAATTGTTTTTTTAAATCTTGTTCAAGTGCTAATTTATTTTCTAACACAACAGGATGCACAGGGTTTAATAATAATTCTGCTTTTTTAATTGCGTCATTGGTGTGAATACTATTATCTTCTTCAGTTACATCTTTGTGCTGAGCGATGTCTATCAAAAGCTGTTGCCAAGACGCTTTTTCACATTCATAAGCTTCAATGCGGCTTTTCGCAGCTTTTATACATTTTTCCTCTTCTTTGATTCTTTGCTTTTTAAGTTCTAGTGTTTGCTTGTGTTCTTCTCTTGCTTGTATTTTTTTTGTTTGAGCATTTTCTTTTTGTTGTTTTGCCGCAATTATTTCAGTTTGTTTTCTTGTTAAACGTGATTCTATGCTGTTGATAAATTTATCGCCATCAGGGTATTGTTCGATGGCGTTTTTCATGATTGTAATTGCATCTTTTATAGAAGGAATAATATTATGTCTAAAGATTAAAAATTCTAATGATTGTTGCACAGTATTTAACCATGCTGCAATTTCTTTTACATTATTTGTATCTAAATTTTTAAATGTTCGTAAATGAGTTATAAAGGTAGTCCAACTCTGTTCTATAGCAAGTCTTTCGTTGGGAGTTACCGTCATAGTTTTGAGAATAGTTTGTAAATTTTCAAACCGTTTTTCATCTAATGCTTTTATATCTTTTTCCTCTTGAGATTCTCCACCATACCACCATGTAGTTGCAGCAGAGGCAGCACCTTTGACAGCACCAATTGCTCTGCTGATAAGACCTTGTTCTTCAGGTGCTTCTTTTGCTTTTGGTTTGTGCGCAGACGCTAATTCGCGCTTCATTCGTTCTAACTCTGCATTCATTTTTGCCTGTTCTGCTTCACGCATAGCTCTTTCGAGCGCCAATTTTTCTTCTAATTTTTTATTTAATTGCAGCATTTGGCTTTCTGATATATTTGCCTGTTTAATAGCTTCTTGCACGGTAGCAGCAGTTTTGAGTTCAGCTTCTTTTTGTTTTTTTGCTATTTCTTGTTGTTCAGCCTGCTTTTTCATAGCAGCAGTATATTCTTGTTGTGTTGGTATTTGTTGATTATATGGAATTGTAATGCCTGTTTCTGCGCTAAATGCTTCTATTGCTTGATTAATGTTGATAGGGAACAATGTGCGATTGGCATTATGTTGTATAAGAGCAGATTCAAAGCCACTGAATAAACTTTCTTGTGTATAATTTTGAAATAACAGATCTTTTGCTAATTCATACGTTTTAATGACCATGGATTCATTTAAGGTATTATTGCTTCCTGTTGTTGCAATCTGTTGCAAAAGATCATTCCATTCTTCAAGAATAGTTTTTTGAGTGATTGGCGCAGCTGCTGGCTCCGACTTCGCCAAGGCTTCGTCGGACAGGGCTGGGGCTCCTTCAACTTCGATTGGAGCTGGAACAGTTTCAGCCACCGGTTCTGGTTTTGCTTCTTCTTTTTCAGCTTCTTTTGGAGTTTCAGCATCTTTTAATGTTGTAACATACGCATCAATGGTATCATCAAATTCTTTAATGAGAGCATACGTACTTGCACTGAATTCATCTTCTTCTATTTTAATTTTCTCAGTTATTGTATTAAAAAATGCTGATTTAAGAGCTTCAGCAATAGTTTTATCTTGATTAAGAGCTTCTTTGGCGAGGGTAATTGCTTCTTCTTTCCAAGAATCGGTAGGAATGTTACTATTTTTATTCCAATGTTGGCCTAGCTCTTTGAGAGATTCTAAATGAGCATTCCATGTTTTTATAGCTTCTTGTTCAGGTGTAGCTGAGGTAGCTTGCCCTTCGGAGCTCGTAGAGCGTAGTAGGGATTCAGTTGTGATTTGTTCTTCAATATTGTCTTGTACATTTTCTTGAGACATTTCTGGAGAGGTTTCTGGGGTAATTGCACCAATAATAATATCTTTGGTCTCGTTTTCTTGATTAGAAATAGTGCCGACCACTAGTAAGACAGTTGCGATAACAAGATTTTTTGTTTTTTTCATCGTATCCCCCTTACTATGGTTCTTTAATACAGATACACATAATCATATTCACTATTGCAGAGTTTATTGTAAAAAAGCAACAAACCTTAAAAATTGTAAATTTTGACAAATGTCAAAAAGTGTGCAATCATTTTTAATGAATGGGATACAAAAAGAAGCCCATCGTCGCAAGGAGTCATAATGTCTTATATATCACTTTATACTAATTCAGTTCTATCGAGATCTTCTCTTTTCATATCGTTGTTTTCATATATGTCTGCCATGTGCAATTCTCTTATGATGGCCTAAAGGCCAAAATATTCTATTTTTTACCCAATTTCTATTTTTTATACATTCATAGTTATTGATACATATCGTTTATATAGCATGTAAAGCGCTTTTATTTTTAATATGGCGTAGAGGAATTATATATGAAACATTTTTTTGCATTACTTACTGATTTTGGTTTTGATTTTGCGGTCGCATCTATTAAAGGGGTTTTATTGAAAGCATTTCCTGATGCTCAGATTATTGATGTTGATCATACGATTGAAAAATTTAATTTGATCAATGCAGCATTTGTGATTGAAAAAATATATCGTTTTTTACCAAATAATACAGTTTTTTTGTGCGTTGTTGATCCAGGAGTCGGTAGCAACCGTGATATTTTGTGTGTGGAGTTAGGATCCTATCGTTTTATTGGACCAAATAACGGTATTTTTCATTATCTCTTAAAGAAAGAAGGTGTGAAAATTTATAAAATCGAACAACAATGCTTTAATTCAGAATCAGTTACTTTTCATGGACGAGATATTTTTGCACCAGCAGCTGTTAGTCTTACTGCTGGTGATTTTTCTATATTGAATCCAATTGCTGATGACAAAATTGTACGATTGCATAATTTAGGTGATCAAATTAATAATGGAGTTATTACCTATATTGATAGCTTTGGTAATATAAAAACAAATATTACCGTGGCAGAAGATCTATATTCTGATGACTATGTTAATCTTGTGATTAATAATCAAATACATAAAGTTATATTTACTCGCACATTTACTGATGTTGAATCGGGGGAATTGCTTTGCTATAAAGGAAGTAACGCTACTTTAGAGATAGCAGTTAATTTAGGTTCTGCTCAAGAAAAACTTGGTGTTAATGTTGGTACAGTAATTTCTCTTAATTAAATAGGATATAAAATCATGATTTTAGTTATTTTTATGTACGCACTTTTTGCAAGTACTTTCACTCTTGGCAAGGCAGCACTATCATATGTGTCGCCATTTTTATTTATTGGTATGCGCATGATATTAGGTGGAAGTTTATTGCTTGCGTATTATCGATGGGTTAAAAAACAAAAAATTGTAATAGATAAATCAGATTATAGACTGTTTTTGTGTATTGTATTGTTTCATATATTCCTTGCATACACGCTTGAATTTTGGGCGTTAGAATGTGTTACTTCAGCAAAGGCATGCTTACTTTATAATTTATCACCTTTTATTACGGCAATTTTTTCTTATCTTTTATTTTCAGAACGGTTATCATCTCGGCAAATATGTGGCTTAATTATTGGTTTTTTAGGATTTATTCCTATTTTGGTTGCTCAAACACCATTAGAAAAAATCGGTTTGCACGTCAGTTTTTTATCAATTTATGAGATAGCTCTGATTGCATCAGTCACTTCCAGTGCATACGGTTGGATGATGGTTAAACATTTAATGAGTAGAAAATATTCATTGTTGCTCATTAATGGCATCAGTATGACAGGTGGCGGAATTTTGGCACTACTTTTATCGCTCAGTACAGAAGGTTTTACAGGTCTTAAAGTAACTTCAGGTGAAGAACTGATGATGCTTGGTGGATATTGTTTTGCCTTGGTTATCATTGCAAATATTATTGGATACAATTTGTACGGTTACTTGCTCACCCGTTATTCAGCAACGTTTTTATCATTTGCTGGTTTTATAACACCACTTTTTGCGGCATTGCTTGGGTGGATGTTTTTGGGTGAACAAGTAACTTGGCATTTCTTTGCAACTATATCCATGGTAGTTCTTGGTCTGTATCTATTTCATGAGAAACGGTTGGCTCTTTAAATCTTTCATTATTAACCCATTGAGGTACCAATTTTTTTGCGTACGCCAAGTATGTCATAAGACCATTTCTTGCTATTTTTTGACCGTTAATAATACCAGTTGGTGGGAATGCTATCCCAATTCCATATAAATCTTGCCCAATGATACCGTTATTTTCATCAAATAATAACTCAGATGATCCATTGACTAAAATTGGATTTGGTACATAACCAATTGCATAAATAGCTTTTGTGCAACGTGGTAATATAGCTTTTCTATTTTCAGGAGTGCTGAGTACGCGGCTTAAGTTGCTTGGCGGATTAACTTCAAGTACATTTTGTGCCCATGCGGCTGTTGCGCCTTCTAATCCTGGAGCTCCGTAAAAATAAGGATCTATATAAAAATTAATAATTTCTTTAGTAGTACAATGTTCAGCTAAATATTTTAAGATAAGAATTGCCGAGTGCATTCCTCCAAAAACAGCAACACAATCATCGCAATTTACATATGTTGCCAATTTTTCTTTATTAAGCGCATCATCAAGTGGAATCTCTGGAATATCATAGTTAAGACTTTTTGGATAAGCACCAATTGCTAAAATCACTTTTTGTGCATTAATATCCCCATCAGTGCCATGTAACACCCAATAATCACCGTTGTGATCGAGTGCAGGAATTGTATCTTGGAAAGAGTGAACTTGAGCGCGTAAATAAGCACAAAAATCTATTAAAGGATCAACAATAACGTGTAGGTGTTGGAATTCATCCATATTATATGTATAAAGTGCTTTTAGTGAAGGGGAATCGATATCTTTTAGAAATGGGCAGCCATGAACATACATTAATAAACGGCTTGTTTGTACGTTACCTGGTACATCGCGATAATATTTTCCCATTCTTCCAATATTAAATTCAGGGTCAATCCAGGCGATTGTTTCAGGAGCGATGCCACATTCTAATAAATGTGCCAAAGCAGTGATACCTGCAACTCCTGCACCAATCACTGCCCATGAATAACAGTTAGGTTGTATATTACGTTGTATGTTAGAAAGGATACTGTTTTGCTGAGCAAGCAAAAGAATCAGTAATAAAAGTTTTGACTTCATAAATGTCTTTACCATATTTTGCGATTTTTAATATTTTTTTTCTTTTTACTTTATAAAAGTTTGTTTTTCTAAAGCAATAGTTTTGTAATTCAATACTATTTTTATTGGACTGTAATGGTATACTTGGGCTGCGCATTTTACATAACTGAAACAGAAAGATGATTATGAGAAGAAAAAAGCAATTATATTTTACAATGTTACACATGTTGTTGTGGTTTGGACTTTTGCAACCGGATGGGTTTGCTGAACACACATTAGTTAAGTATGAGTATGGATTTAAACCAATTCAGCAATTTATTGTAGGCAACAATGTTGTTGTGGTTGCCGAAGGTGGGCAACTGCAGCAAAATTCTATATCTCACACGATGAGTTATGTTGCTGACTGTTTTATAAAAATTCAGATTAAAGATATCTGTGTTTGCGCAGCACCAGATCAAAAGTTTTATTCATGCACCAGAAACGATTGGGTGAATGCGCAAGCATTGCATGTTTCAGAACAGTTGTTGTGCGGAAGTGGTAACATTGTTTCTGTTGATGCAGTGGAAATGGTGCATAAGCAACAAAAAATGCATGCTTTTACCGTTGAGACAAGTCATATCTTTTGTGTAACACCGTATGAAATTATTGCACATAATGTTGATCCTGTTTTTACGATGGGAACTGCTACTGCTACTTTAGCTGTTGCATGCCCACCAGCAGGAATTGCTGCAGCTGTTGTGCAAGGAGTGGCATGGACTGTTCTTGGTTGTGTAATGTTTTGCAAACATAGAAAAGCTCATAGATATGAATTACAACATAAGGGTTGTTTTTCTCCTGAAAGTAGAAATGGTACAACAGCACCAATAGCAACTGGCTGTTATGAACCTGTGCAAAATGTTCCGATTGTTTGTGATATAAAAGCTGGTAAAGCAGATCTTCCTACTCAGTTTGTTCACGAAATTCCTGAAACTAATGTTGATAAAGGTTGTCAATTTCCTATCCATGTTGAACAACCTGTAACGCATCACGCTGCAACAACTCAAACTGAGAATGGTGAAAATAAGCGTTATGAGGGCCCTTGGTATAATCGAACAGAAGATTGGATTAAAGAGCATCCATTTGGGCAAAAAATAAAAGATTATTTGGAGCGTACGGAGCATATTAATCAAGGAAAACGTGTTTTTAGAGTAACTAGGAAAATAGAAGGTTGCGATGGATTTAATAAAGGAGATTTTGTAGTTATTGATGGGCTACATAATGATCACCTTGAAGTGTTTAATAAGCGAGGTAAGTGGATACGTGTTGCAAATTTTGATGGTACTATAAATCATGAAAAGACTACCCAAGGCGAAAAAGATCAGCGAGTTCCATTGGGTTAATGAAAGAAATAATATGCAAAAAAATATAATTGAAAAGTTACCTTTATATTGTTGCGGAGCATTGCAATATGAGGCAGAAGATAAATATTGCCCTGTTGAATATAGTTCAAAATGGCGAGAGTATACAATTCGAGACTTCAGTTCAACATCTAAATCTTTGATGATTTTTTGTCCTAATTGTGCTAGCAAATTACCAACATCATTACGAGATGAATGGTTTGATATATTAGAACAAGAATATGGACTAGAAGATCCATTGTATGATGATAAAAATAAAGTTGCCAAAGAATTCATGACTGACGAATGGTGGAAAAAACGTGAATTGATTGACAATAAAGAAAATACAGCTTCGATTTCTTTGCAAAAACCAATAAAATTTTTGTTTTAATGAACATATTGTTTTGGGATAAATGAATTATGGAAGATTTGCTTAAAAAAATACATGAAGAAGTTGCAGAAGAAAGACGTAATTATAAAGGACCTTATTGTTGTTTAACAATGGATGCGGAATTAGCTAGAGGCGATGCACTTTTATATTATAGCCAACGTTATCGTGAATATGGAGTAAAAATTCCAAATTCAACAGGTGGTATGTTGATGAATTATTGTATGTGCTGTGGTAAAAAGTTACCAACTTCTGTGCGTAGCGCATGGTTTGATATTTTAGAAAAGGAATACGGGTTTGAAGATCCCTTAGATGATGATAAAAATAAAGTACCACAAGAATTTTGGACAGATGAATGGTGGAAAAAGCGTGGACTTTGAATCTGCTCAAAGTACTGATATAATCATTGATAATCATTTTTTTAAAGGAGACAATCGTGAAGAAATTAGTGATAACGTGCTCAGCAGTACTTGTAACAACATGTTTACTTGTGAGCTGCAGAAGCACGAACGATGCAGGAAATAACAATACAATAGCGCAAACAGGGAATGCAAAGATGACACGTACAAGAAACGCTTCTGGTTTAGAATACGAAATTTTACAAGAAGGCAATGGTGCTAGTCCAAGAGCGGGCAATGTGGTAACAGTGCAATATACAGGTTGGCTTGATAATCAAGGGCAACCGGGTAAAAAGTTTGATAGCAGCTATGACCGCAACCAACCATTCAGTTTTAGAATAGGTATTGGGCAAGTGATTCAAGGTTGGGATGAAGGCGTGATGACTATGAAAATTGGTGAAAAACGCCGCTTATTTATTCCATCAAACTTGGGATACGGTGCACGTGGTGCTGGTGCAGTAATTCCTGCAAATGCAAATCTTATTTTTGATGTTGAATTACTCCAGATTTCATAATAATTTTGGAGCTGTTATGAAAAATATAGCTTTTGTATTATTCATAAGTTCTTTAAGCATCAATGCTATGTTGCCAGATCATAAAATGGATATGCATAAAAAACGATGTAAAGATGATTTGAATAAAGGCATGATATACATGGCGATGAATTGTTCTCCATTTGCATTCAAGACAATTCGTCAAGATAAGAAGCTCTTGCCAATAGTTAGCTTTCTTGCAGTAGTACAAGGATATTTTTTATATGATAAATTTATGAATCATAGATCGGCTCAACGTGGTGAAATTAATTGGCGTAGAGCTTAAGTTGTAGTTATTAAAAATATAAAAGTAGGTCTTATTGAAAAAATAAGGCCTCTTTTTTTAAAGAGGAGATTATTGTGAAATATGCTTATTTAATCGTTGCATTAACGTTTGGATTTTTGGAAACTAATGCAATGAAGCATGAGAGTAGGGTTAGACTATCTGAGAAAAAATTAGTTAAAGATGATTTAGCAGAATTTCATCAAAGTGTATATCGAGACAATATTATTATGAGTGGTGGACTACTTGGTATTCATTTACCGCTTTTAGGGTCTAAAAAATTTCGCCGAGGCCCAGATGCTCGCATAGGTGTTCCATTTGTGAGTTGCCTTGCAATCGGGTATACATTGTTATTATATAAAAGTGTGAAAGATTATAATTTGGCTAAGCAAGGTTTAAGGTGGCATAGAGAAATAGTTGTAGAATAAGTATAGAAGGTTAATATGAAAGTAAACTATTTGTATATAATAACCATGATGTTAGGTATGACGCGTATGTATTGCTTAGAAGAAGCACCAAAAACATTAGAATCTTATAAAGAAGTAGCAACGCAATATATTTCAGGCTTATCTGATTTATATAACAATCTTACGCCAGCAGAGCGTATTTTTGTTTATTATATGTATCGCGCAAGCTTGCCGGGCAATAAAATTGCGGCAGACCAGCGGCATAGAGATTCAGTAATTATAACAGATGCATTTGAGCATATTATTACTCATGCACAAAAGCTTAGAAATGATCATGCTGACAATTTATCTTGTGATGTTGATCAATTTTTAAATGAGGCAAAAACATACTTGATCTATTTATGGACAAATCATGGGCAATATTTCTTGCGAGAACATGCCAATGAAAAGCGTACACCGGCAAAGCTTGAGCTTACTACGTTGACACAAGACAATCTTATGCAAGTATTGCAGGCGCTTAATTATCCGGAAAGCGCAGAATTGCTTGACCGGGTAGCACAATCATTATTTGATACACAGCACGAGTCTACCTGTTTAATAGCTAATAATATCCAAGCAAGTGCAGGTAATATCTATGCGGTAGATTTTACTGAAGATGATTATCAAGCATTGTCAGCTGCTGAACGCACCGGCGTTAATTCATATTTTTTTATTGATAGTAGCAGTGGCAACCGTATGCCCAAGGTGGAAAAATACAAAGTTGGTGGTAAGTATGGCAAAGAGTTAGATGTTGCATGTTATTGGTTAGAAAAAGCGGCTGAACATGCCAAAAAGCATCCTGAAAACTTTGATGCCAATTTAATTGAAAGTCTTGATCAACTCATTACGTTTTTCCATACAGGTGATGAAGATTATTTTAAAAAGCATTCTATCGCATGGTTAAAGAGCAATAGTCGTCTTGATTATTGCTTTGGATTTGTTGAAACCTATGATGATCCAAAATCGTATGTGGGATCATTTCAAGCAGATATTACTGTTAAAGCCGTAGATATGGATGTTTTAAACCGCTTGTTACCGCAACTTGAAAAACAGTTACCCTTTCCACAAGAATTTATGCGAGAAACGATAGATGATGTTTCTGCTATTCCTAATGCATCAATTAATAAAATCATATTCAGTTCAGGGCAACTGGGGCCATTACGTATTACAGCAGCATATTGTTTGCCAAATTATTCAGAAATCCGTTCGCAACATGGTTCAAAACAGATTATGTATCAACCCGATAAAGGGATTAATGAAGTAGTTTCTCCTACATTATCGCGCATTTTATCTTATATTCCAGAACAAGCAGCTTGGCTTGCACAATATGATGCTGATGGGCAACTGGGTAAAGATATGTGGGCTATTCACTGTATTTTACATGAAACGTTGGGTCACGGAAGTGGACGCCTTGCGATACATACATTCAAAGAAAGTGACTCACTTACTATAGCTGGAACAACCTATGCAATTGGCGATACCATACCGGTGACCAGTGATAATTTACCAGAATTTTTGGCGGGTAATGAAGCAGCACTTGAAGAGTTGCGTGCGGAAATTATTGCGTTATACACAAGCATTGAGATGTTTGATGAGCTTGATAACGTTGGCCTTTATAAAGATTGGCCAGCAAAAATTGGTAAAGATAACGTTATAGAACAGCTGATTTTTGATATGGCCGCTACTGGGTTGCGGCGCTTATTGTCGCAAGACATTGAGCAAGTAGAGATCATGGGTGCTCATGCTTTGGCTAATATGACAATCATGAACTATCTGTGTGATGGTGGTGGGTTGCAACTGGTGCAAGAAGAGGTTGTAGTTGAGGATAATACGTATCAGGTACTTGGATTTAGAATTGCCGATATGCAAAAAACACTGGCAGATATTAAAGATCTTATGATTCAGGTGCAAACTATCAAATCAATGGGTGATGGTGTTGCGTGTGATAAGCTTATCAATACCTATGGACGGTATGTGCGCAATGTTGAACACGTTGCTCTTTTGCAAGCTAACCAGAAAACAATGGTTGGGGATCTGAAGGTAAGTGCACGCATTTACCCACGATTTGTGCCTATATTTAATGAAGACGAATCTATTGTAGATATTGCGGCAACATGGCCGAGTGATATTGTTGAGCAATGGTTTGAGTTTAGACGTTTAGAGATGTCGCGCGAATAAAAAAAATGAGGTTCACCAAAAATGGTGAGCCTCATTTTTTTAGATTTTGTAAAAGATTACTCAGCTTTTTTAGCTGCAGCTCTTTTTACTCTCATTCTGCGTTTAGCTGGTTTTTTAGGTGCTTCTTCAGCGCCAAAAAGTCCTGCAAGAAGACCAACTTTTTTATGTCTTGCTTTTGCTCTTTTAGCTGGTTTACGTTTTGCAGCAGCTTTTCTTTTAGCTGGTTTTCTTTTAGCAGCAGCTTTTTTAGCCGGTTTGCGTTTAGCGCCTGCTTTTTTAGCTACTTTACGTTTAGCACCTGCTTTTTTAGCAGCTGGTTTACGTTTTTTTGCTGTAGCTTTTTTAGCTACTTTTCTTTTAGCTGCAGTTTTTTTAGCAGCTGGTTTACGTTTCGCAGCGGCTTTTTTAGCAGCTGGTTTACGTTTCGCAGTAACTTTTTTAGCAACTGCTTTCTTTTTCTTCATTACCATAGCGAACTCCTTTTTTTTGGTTTTTTGAAACCTCATATACTTACTTCAATTTCAATTGTACAAAAAACTATTTTGTAAAATCAACAGACTGAATAAATATTTTTCAAAAAAGTTTAAAATTAAAAAAAATAAATCGTAAATTATTACAATTTTTTTACTTAAATTGTAGGCTGGCAAAAATTAAGAAGAGATTTTCCTTTTGCAGCACTAGCACGGCAATGAGGAAGATTATATTTTTTATAAAATGCATTAACAACCCATTGATATTTTTCACCATCGGAGCCCTGCAAGATTGCCGCGTGTTTGCCATGGTCAGTGACAAAAAGATACACATCTGTATGACCAGACTCAATCAATTTTTTATATACATTGATTGAAGTTGAAGCGGGAACAAGATGATCTTCCTTTGAACAAATAATTAAAATAGGCATATCTTTTGGTATGGTTTCAAGACATTTTGCTGGACTTAAACCGTGACGAGAATATTTTTTAAATATGAATTCAGCGACGGTTTCTCCGTAGGAAACATCGAGCCAACCTAGATTTTTTTTTGCCATTAAACTTTCAATTACTTCCCCCATAGTGTAGTAGGGAGACTCAACAACAATAGCCTTGACGTGAGCGAGGTTATATAAACCAGCAAAGATCAATACGTTAGAAGCACCTCGAGACAGTCCCCAGAGAATAATATCGCAAGCATCTTTTTTATAATGAGATAACGCTGTGTTATAAGCTTTATAAAGACGACCAATTTCATTTTCTTGGCCAAAACTCGTTTCATTATAGTTTACGCGGTAGAACTTATTAGTAGCATCAGGATAATTAAAAGATATGAATGGCGTATGTATAAGATATCGGTCATTATGGTGTGTGCTGTTATGTTTTTCATATGACTTAACGTATCCATGTACTTGTTTCCATGTATCAGCTATGCCATGAGAAAATATGGTAACAACTTTATTTCGACCAATAGTAGGTGATGAGAAAGCAAAAGCGAATAAAGAAAAGAAAGCTATATTTTTGATATTCATAATTATCCCCTTTAATTATAAAAATAGGCTTAAATGCCCATTAAAAGCTTCTATTCTGCGGTAGATTTTATAGTTTTTAGTCTATATACTATAATTCTAGCATGAAATGAATCAATATTAAATCACTAAGTGAGATTTTATGAAAAAACTGCCTGATATAAAGCAAGATTTCTCGGGTTGGTATAATGAAGTTATTTATGATTCTGAGCTGGTTGATCATGCTCCCGTTAAAGGATGTATGGTTATTCGTCCATATGGCTATGCTATTTGGGAACGTATTGTAGCTGTTCTTGATGATCGTATTAAAGCTACGGGCCACAAAAATGCAGCCTTTCCTCTTTTAATCCCAGAATCATTTCTAAAGCGTGAAGCTCAACATGTAGCTGGTTTTGCCCCCGAATTAGCAGTGGTTACACATGCTGGCGGCAAACAACTCGAAGAACCATTGGTAGTCAGACCCACTTCTGAGACTATTATTCATTACATGTTTGCTCGATGGATACAATCATGGCGTGATTTGCCTCTTAAAATTAATCAATGGTGTAGTGTAGTGCGTTGGGAAATGAGAACAAGACCTTTTTTGCGTACAACAGAATTTTTTTGGCAAGAAGGTCATACAGCCCATGAAACATATGATGAGGCTTATCAAGAAGTTGAAACTATGTTGCAGGAATACGTAAAGCTTGCTCATAATTATCTTGCAGTACCAGTAATTACAGGGAATAAAACAGATAATGAAAAATTTCCTGGTGCTGAGATAACCAAAACATTCGAGGCATTTATGCCAGATGGTAAAGCATTGCAAATGGGAACATCTCATTTACTTTCTCAGTCTTTTGCTCATGTTTTTGAAATGAAATTTCAAGATCGGCAAGAAAAGCAGTCATTCCCATATTTAACAAGTTGGGGTACAACGACGCGCCTTATTGGTGCGCTTGTTATGACTCATGGTGACCAAAAAGGACTTGTGCTCCCACCACAAGTAGCTCCAATTCAAGTTGTTATCATTCCTATTTTTAAAGCTGGTATTGATAATTCAACTATTATTGCAGCAGCACGTAAAATTAAAGAAGACTTAGAAAAAGATTCTATTCGCGTATTTATTGATGATGAAGAAGGCAAAACGCCGGGTTCTAAATTTTTTAAATGGGAACTGAAAGGTGTTCCAGTTCGTATTGAGCTTGGGCCAAAAGATATAGAAAATAACCAAGCTGTGGTAGTTGAGCGTATTGAATCAGCAAAGCGTTTTATCGGGTTATCTGATATCAAATACGAAGTTATTTCATTACTCAACACCATGCAAAGCAGTTTATTTGAAAGAGCTCAAGCACGTATGCATCATATGCGTCATACCGGTGATGATTTGGCAGAATTTGGACCAAAACTAGAAAATGATGGAATATTTTATCAAACAAGTTGGTGTGGAAAATCTGAATGTGAAATGGAACTTAAAAATTATAAAGCTAGTATTCGTTGTATTCTTGAAGGAAAAACGTTTGAGACTTGCTTTAATTGTAAACAAATAAGTAAATATGATGTTTTAGTTGCTCGATCATATTAGGTCAGCATTATTTTTATAAAAAAAGCCTGCCTTGGTTAAAACTTTGGCAGGCAATTATTTTCTCAAAATTTCTTATTCATTGAAATATATAAATAAATCTAATAAAAAAGGGGTTTTAGTATGGACGCAAAACAGATTCAAACAAAGTTTGAAGCGTATCTTTTAACGGAACAACGTGTGGCTACTAACACATTTTTTTCATATAAAAGAGATATTAATCAATTTATTGATTTTTTAGATAAAAATTCTATTGATATAAAAAGCCTTAATGGGGATAAACTTAAAGAATTTGTTCATTATTTGTATGGACTTAAGCTTTCTGCTCGCAGTATTGCCCGAAAAATATCAACATTAAAGACTTTTTTTTCATATCTCAGCATTCATTTTGAGATAAAAAATAGTGCAAAAGAGTTGCATATTCCAAAAATTGAAAAACGTTTACCAACATATCTTACGCAAGATGAAGTGACCCGTATTCTTGCATATTCAGAAAAAGATAGATCTCATTTGGGGGTTCGTAACTCTATGATGATCTATTTATTGTATGCTTCCGGAATACGCGTGAGTGAACTTGTTAATATAAAAATATCTGATCTTCATTTTGATACTAGTTTTATTTCTATTAATGGTAAAGGTGGAAAACAGCGTATGATTCCTTTGCCTCAATCAGTTATGGCATTATTACATAATTATTTTCAAATGCATGTAGGAACATCATCTACTGATTCAATTAAAAATTCATGTTATCTGTTTCCTATCCTTTATGGAAAAAAAATAAAACCAATTTCACGTCAATCTTGCTGGGCAATTTTAAAAAAAATATGCGAACAAGCTGGGATTAAACGGGTAATTTCACCACATCAGTTGCGCCATTCGTTTGCAACGCATATGCTTGAAAAAGGTGTTGATTTACGTTCACTGCAAGTGTTACTTGGGCATGAAGAAATTACAACCGTAGAAGTGTATACTCATGTTGAAACTTCACAGCTCAGAAAAATATATGATAAAAAGCATCCTCGATCATAAATGTTTACATAACAAGCCTTTTTATTTTTGTAACGTAGGTTATACTAAAAAACATAGTTTGTTATAAGGATTTATTTAATGAAAAATATATTTGTCGTAGAACAAAAACCATTGTTATCCATTTTGTCTTCAATGCAGCCTATTTGTACTAAGCGTACTACGCTTGATGCTACCACAACAATTTTGTTTCATGTAAGTCATAGGGAATTGGTTTTAAAAAGTACTGATTTGGAGATTAGTTTACAAGCAAGTTATGTTCTTAAAGAATGCGATATCACTGAACCACGTATGTTTTTGGTATCAGGACGTCGCCTTTTTGATTTAGTAAAAGAGTTAGAAGGTGATATTACGTTTGTTGTTGATGATAACAGTTTAGTAGTAAAATCAGGGCTTGTGAATGTTGTGCTTAATATTCAAGATGCTCATAATTTTCCTCCTTTTCCTGAGCGCATTGAAAATTTAATGCAATTAAATGCACCATTTTTTCTAGAACTTCTTAATAAAGTTGCTTTTTTAATTCCGCAAAACAACGCTAATTCTTCTTTAAATGGTCTTTTGCTTGAAATATCTCCTTCAGAATTAAAAATGACTGCGAGCGATGGGCATTGCCTTGCGCAAGTGAAAACGACTCAATATGCCTTAGAAGAATCATGTAAATGGTTATTACCACGTAGGGCAGTGTTTGAAGTTAAAAAAATTTTAGAAAGCAGTACAGACAGTGCAATATTCCTTGGATTGTGCGGCAATCAATTAGTATTCTCTGGTGAATCATTTAATTTCTTCTCAAAATTGTTGGTCGATGGGTTTCCGGCATATGCAGGAATTTTAGATAAAAAAGATTTTGTTCCAGCTCGTGTTGACCGTTCTCATTTTATCAAAACACTCCGTCGTTCGTCATGTTTGCTTTCTGGGCAGTTTATTGCAACATCATTTGCTTTTGGTTCGGAAAAGCTCAAAGTTTCATTACACAATAAAGAAGTGGGTACATTAGAAGAAGAAGTGCCGCTTTTTGATTTTACTGGTTCCGAGTGTGATATTCGTTTCTATGCACCTTATTTGCTTAATGGATTACAAGTTTTTCCTGGAGAACAAATTCAGTTTTATTTACAAGGCAGAGCAAAACCTATTATTTTTGATGCTCAAAATACAGCAGAAAACAGTGAATACACTATGTTTTATCTTGTAATGCCAGTAGCACAAACTAATGGAAACTAAACAATTACAGGTAGCTTCTGTTTATCTTAAGAACTTTCGCTGTTTTGATCAGACGACGATAGATCTTAATAGTCGTATTATTCTTATATATGGAGCAAATGGAACAGGTAAAACGTCCTTGCTAGAAGCATTATATTACGGATGTTATTTGCGTTCTTTTAGGACACATCTTTCTCGCGATTTGATAGCTGTAGGCAAGGATTCGTTTTTTGTAAAATTTGTGATACACAATGGGTTACAAGATAATGGTATTGATCATACCATTCAAATAGGCTTTGCAAATAATAAACGTTTGGTTAAAGTTGATAATAAAACAACTGTTTCATACAAGGATCTTTTGTCTTATTATCGTGTAGTGAGCCTTACAGAAGATGATCTTAAATTAATACAAGATGGCCCTGAAGAACGAAGGGCCTTTGTGGATCAAGCATTATTACTCAATGATGCGGTATATGTTACCAAAATGCGTGAATATCGGGTTGTCTTGGAACATCGTAATGCTCTTTTGCAACATGTCAACATAGATCAAGAAGCTTACTTTATTTGGACAAAGAAATTGTGGGAATATACTACAGTTATCCAGCTTTTACGTAAGCAGTTTTTACAAGAAATGGAAATGTCTGTGAATCAGATGTTATGTGAATATATTGATAAAAACCTTTTTTTATCTTTTACTTATCAGGCAAAAAAGGGCAGCGATGCCTCTTTTGACTCTTTTTGGCAAGCCCATCACATAGATCTTCTGCGCCAAGAGCTTCACTTTAAACGTACTCTATTTGGAGCCCATATTGATGATTTTTCGATAACTTTAGAAGGTAAGAGGTCTAGGGCCTATGCTTCTCGCGGACAGCAAAAAATGATCGTTTTATTGGTTAAAATAGCCCAAATAAGGCAACTTTTACAAAAAAATGAGCCTGTAATCTTTATTTTAGATGATTTTATGACTGATTTTGACCTTGATCGGGGCAAAGCCTTATTATTGGCTCTTTTTGAGCTGAAATGTCAGCTTATTTTTACTTCCCCCCGCCTTGATAGTGCTTTTGAGAGCGTATTAAGAGCTGTCCAGACTGATTTTAAGACCATTTCTATGTGAATATTATGATCATTTCTCCTTAATATACCGCTATAAAATAATTAAAATTACTTTGACTTTTGTAATTTAATGATTATTATTAGTATTAATAATGGCTTACAGAGACATACAAAAAACTTAATTTAGGCTTCATTACTACTCTCCTTTTTTCCACCGCCTTGATGTAACAATCAAGGCGGTGGTTTTTTTATGAGTTTTTTAGTATCTTTTTTTTATGTTTTTCACATCTAAAAAAAGGATATTTATGAAGCACTCTTATGTAATTTCTATTCTGATCTATACTTTTGTCTTTTTTCATTGTTGCACAATTTCTCAGAATATTACCTTTAAAGATGAGCATGAATTCCTTTTAACCGTTGTTATTATGGTTAAAGATGAAGTTGATGTTATAATTCCAACACTTAAACCGTTTGTTGATGCAGGAATCGATAGCTTTTTGGTGTATGACACAGGATCTACTGATGGAACACAAAAAGTAATACGTGAGTATTTTGATAGCCATGGCATTCAACATGCTTATATTATTGAAGAACCGTTTGTAGATTTTGCAACATCTCGCAATAGAGCATTGGATTTAACAGAACAAATTTTTGTTAATAATACGTTTATAGTAATGCTTGATGCTGAATGGTATACGCATAATGTTGCTGAGCTTATTGATTACTGCAAAGTACATAAAAATTATATTGCACCTGGCTGTACAGGTAGCTGCTATCTTATGCATCTTTTAACTGTTGCAGACAATATTGATAATTATACACCACGCTTGATACGCCGAGGTCATAATGTTCGTTACCGTGGAGTTGTGCATGAATCAATTTCGGACATTGCAAGTGGCATTGTGCCTGATTCTGTTTATTTTGAATATCAACCGCAACAATATGGAAAAGATAAATCACATGCTCGTTGTTTTCGTGATTATGCTTTACTGAAAAAAAGCCTTGAAGATGATCCAACAAATTTACGCACTTTGTTTTATCTTGGGCAAACGTGTCAATTTATGGATGATTGGGAACAGGCTATATTTTATTATCAAAAAAGATTGGATGCGGGAGAGCTAAGTGAAGAAAAATATTTAGCAGCCTATCGTATTGGTTGTGCAATTGAACATATTATAGCTGAATCATATAAAGATGGATCACCTTGCAAGTATACGGAGCAAGATGCTGTGTATTATTTCTTACGAGCATATGGTATATGGCCATTGCGAGCGGAGCCACTTTTTAGAATAGCATGTCATTATATTCGTCACGGACAGCATGCCCTTGCCTATTTATTTGCATCTCGTGCTGTGCAATTGCCTTATCCGCCATGTAATACATTGTTTGTAGAAAATAGAGTTTATGATTATTTACGATATGATGTTTTGGGACAATGTGCATTGTATGTAGGAGAATACACGATAGGTAAAGAAGCTGTATTGTGTGCATTGCAAAGAGAACCAGAAAATGAATGCTCGCTTCATAATTTAGCTCTTTATAACAGACGCCTTGCTTGAAAAAGTTTAAACTATAACAAAAAGAGGAACCCATTATATAAATGAGTTCCTCTTTTTATGTTGTAGTTTGCGTATTGCTATGCTTCTAATGCATCAAGACGTTCAGCAAATGTTGCTGATAAGGCTTCTAGTTGTGCAATAAGAGCTTTATGATTAAGTAATTCTACATGTTGTTTTTGCACTTCGTTTAATAGAAGTACTGGAAGTACATGATATTGAACAGTATATGGCATTCCATCTTCATCTTTGAGTACAATGCCAGGGAACACTTGTTCAACTTCTTCAGCAATTAATCCATACTGCTTTGTTTCTGCTTCATCTTGATTATATACAAATGTTACTGGATTCAGTTGATAAATATTTGCAGAATCATCTGCCATTGGATTAATATCATGTTTAAATCTTCTTGATGAAGTAGCAGTTCCAAGCTGTCCACTGCTATTAACAAATACTGTTGACCCGCTTGCTGCAGTTACACCAAAAATTCCTTGTATAAAGCATATGGTTTGGGACAGGTTATTTCCAATGCGAATAACGCCACTATCACCATTAAGGCCATTGCTTGATAAATAAAGATTATTGCTTCCTGTTAGAAGAGCAATTCCGGCATTATAACCAATGGCAGTATTACCAGTTCCTGTAGAGCTTTGTAATGCTGCGCTACCAATAGCAACATTCTGGCCACTTGCTGTATTGGCATTAAGAGCAGCATTACCAATTGCTGTATTATTTGAACCCGTTGTGGTACTTCCCAGCGCAGCAGTACCAATTGCCATATTATTTATACCTGCTGTATTGCTCAATAAGGCAGCATAACCAATAGCAACATTGTCCTGACCTGTAGTATTTGCCGTTAGTGCTTGATAACCAATTGCAGTATTTTCAACACCTGTAGTATTTGCTGCTAATGCATTTGTTCCAATACCAGTATTACTCCCACCACTCATAGTAAAATTACCTGCGTTTATACCAACAAAGGTATTATTTGTACCAAAATTATGAATAAAACGACTACCGCCTTTGGTAACATTACCAGTTGTTGAAGTACTCGTTGTACCAGTAAACACAAGATTACCACTTAAAATGCCATCGTTCATACTTATTTCTTGTGCTGCAAAGCTACCGGTACCATCGCGTTGGACTAAAGTATTTGGAGTGTTGAGATTTGTGCCAGTAGCTGAAGAAGAAGTACTACCGAGTTGTCCTAAGCTATTAATAGTAACTGTTTGAACAGTTCCACTTGGTGTGACACCAGAAATACCCTGAATATAGCAAGCTGTTTGTGACGTACCAATACGAGTAGTAGAAGCCTCAATGGCAGTTGCTGCATTTGCATTAAGATATATATTGCTGCTTCCTGTTGTGAGCACAGCCCCAGCTCCAGATCCAATGGCAATATTATTTCCTCCTGATGTAACAGCTGCTAATGCACCTACTCCAACAGCTGTATTATTACTACCAATTAAGTTCAGCTCCAATGTTCCTTGTCCCAAAGCTGTATTATTATTCCCTGTTATATTGTCTTGAAGTGCATTATCTCCAACGGCCGTATTTTGTATGCCTATTGTATTAGCGGAAAGCGCAAGAACACCCACTGCAGTATTTAACGTTCCCGTTGTATTAGCCTGCAGTGTACCTTGTCCACATGCAGTATTATAGTTACCTGTTGTATTTGCAACAAGTGCATTTTGCCCTACCGCAGTATTATCAAAACCTATATTATTTGCTTGAAGTGCATTAGCTCCAACAGCCGTATTATTAATACCTGTACTATTTGCCGTTAATGCTTGATAGCCAATGGCGATATTATTACTACCTATTGAATTAGTTAAAAGTGCACCTCCACCAACAGCAGTATTTTGAATACCTGTTGTATTAGCAAGTAATGCGAGATTCCCAACAGCGGTATTACTACTGCCTATTGTGTTAGCTTGTAATGCTTGAGTACCGAGTGCAGTATTACCACCACCTGTAGTATTAGCATTTAATGCGTTATAACCAAAAGCGATATTATTATCAACGGTATTATTGTGCAATGCGTTAAAACCAACAGCAGTATTAGCACTACCTGTTGCATTGGCGGCAAGCACACCAGCTCCAATGCCAGTATTAAGAGTACCTGTTGTATTGGCAGTTAACGCATTCACTCCAACAGCAGTATTATTATTACCTGTTGAGGTGGCTGCTAATGCACTTGTTCCAATTCCTGTATTAGTTCCTGATCCACTCATAGTAAAGTTACCTGCATTAATACCAACAAAGGTATTATTTGTTCCAAAATTATGAATAAAAGGACTACCACCTTTGGTAACGTTACCAGTTGTTGAAGTGCTGGTTGCGCCAGTAAACACAAGATTGCCCGTTAAAATAGCATCATTCATACTTATTTCTTGTGCTGCAAAGCTACCTGTGCTATCGCGAGCAACAAGGGTGCTAGGCGTATTAAGATTTGTACCATCTGTTGCAAGGGTGATATCATTGGCATTATTAGTAATAACTATATGAGATCCTTGAATAAGCGTTTTAAAATTAAGTGTATTACCTGTTTTATCTCTAAAGATAAGCCCTGTTCCTGCGCCAACGTTTGCACCAGTAGTTGTATCGGGTAAAGAGAATAGTGCAAAATTAATAGGATTTGTATCAATTACCGCGGTTGGTGTATTACATAACCATGATGAACCGCCGTATACTGTTCCTGATAAAATAAGAACATATGCTTGACCAGCAAGTGTTCCTGAAGCAAAGTCAGCTGGACGAGTCCACGCACCAGCAGCAGCAACCCATAAACCATTTTCTACTGGGTTTGTTTGTCCGGTAAGAAGAACACGGTTTGTTCCACTTGGGAACGTTACACCATCAATTGTAGGAAATCCACTTAATGTTTGGTTAGTAGTACTGACAGCAACTGCAGGAGTATGTGCAACAAGACCTGTTGATACCGCCGCATCGACATACGCTTTTGTTGCTGCATCAGTAGGATTAGTAACAGTACCATTTATAGTGATTTCATTTGTTATAAAATTACCTGAACCATCACGCACCACAATATTACCTGGGGTATTAGAACTAGAAATAGTTGCTAAACTTGTATTAGCTATAGTACCGGGAGTAATGTCAGCATTAACGATTAATGAACTTGATAAATTTCCTGAAGCATCATTATGGACAACACCAGCTGCTGTAAAACTAGGAATAGTAAGTGTTGTTATTATCGCATCATTTACAGATAAAGTTCCAGTTACTGTTAATTGTGCAACAACTGAAGATACTGACCCGGTAGCACCAGTAGCACCCGTTACACCCGTTGCACCAGTAGAACCAATAGAACCAGTTTGCCCTGTTGTTCCTGCACCAGTGGCGCCAGTTGCGCCTGTGTTACCAACAGCTCCAGTGTTTCCGATTGCTCCTGTGTTACCAGTAGATCCTGTATTCCCAGTTGCACCTGTGTTGCCAATGGCTCCGGTATTTCCGGTTGCTCCAGTTGCACCCGTGGCTCCTGTGTTTCCAGTTGCACCTGTTGCGCCAGTTGCCCCTGCAATACCCGTTATACCAATTACTGATCCACTAATTACTAAATCAACGACTGAAAGATTGTTAACGCATAAATCATCAATACAACTCGTAATCACCACATCAGTTACTGAAAGAGTACCATCAATATCAACATTTTTATTAAATGTTACATTATCTTGAAATGTTGCTTTTTTACCAACTTTTAATTTGCCGTGGATGAAAGCGCCTTGTTTGGTAGTAAGGTGCTTTTTTAAAGTTGTCTTACATTTAACATTTAATTCTCCATCAACTGTCAATGGGTTTAGACAGCGAGAACGTGTAATTATACTGCTATCTTCTTGTAGTAATTGAGGATTTATATTTAATTCACCATTACAAACTTTATGTGTTAAACATTCAAAATCATTAACAAGTGTATTTAATTGATCATGGCTTAATGTATTGTGACTGCGGTGTAAAACAGTTGCAGCATATTCTAATGCTTCAGCAATAGTGTTGTAATGTCCTATCAGAAATCCGTTTTCAATATGTTCATGTAGCTCAACAAGAAGAGAGTCTTTGTTGTTATCTAAATTTATTATAGTTGCAGTTATTCGACTGATATCACTTAATTCTTCTCCCAAATATAGATAGATATCATCTTGACATAAGCTAATAGATTGTTTTTCGTCTTCCGATAGCTTATTGATTAAACTTTCTGATATTGCCGACAACGGTAATGGTGCAAAGAGTAATAAAACCGAAAGTATAAGCGAAAAACATCGAAAGACATAAGATTGCTTCATCAATTTCTCCTTTTTTTATAAAAAATAGTTATTTTGAGCATTAAAATTTATTTAAACAAAAAAAAGATTGTAAATTCAATGGTTTTTTTGTTTAAATAAATCAAATTACTACGTTGTTATTTTTTTAAAAAAGGATCTGTATGTTGTATGTACGCATTTCTAATTTTTTATTTTTATTCTTATTAATCTCATTGTTTATGCAACCATTACAAGCTCAATTGCCTGATATATTATATGTTCATCTTGAAAAAGATATAAACAATATTGAGAATGTTATTGTTCAAATTATTAAGTTAGATCAACAAGATAATTCTATTTTGCATGCATTCAAAGATTACATCTCTCAAGGGTTTTTTATTGCAGAAAATAAAGATGTTCTTGCTGTTCTGGAATACGCAACATCTGTTTTGCAACGTAACTCTCATAAATTAAATTACGAAAAAGTGGTACAGTTGTATGATGATATTGCAGCTTTGAAAGATCGAATTATTAATGGAGATTTAGAAATTAATCCTGAATCATTAGAAACAACTAAAGTCTTAAGATTAATGTATCGAGAAAATAATATACCGAATTTTTTGAATGCTTTCATTATAAATAGAAACTTAGATGTTCTTGGTAAAACTACGCTCAGAAAACATCTTCTTACAAAACAAGGTGCTCATATAGAGGGAAAACTTAAAGTTGGTAAACATGCTAAATTTAAAGATGATGTAACATTTAAGAAAAATGTGAATATTGATGGCACTCTTTCAACGGATAATTTAGTAGTCACTAATTGTATTGATGATTTGTGTGTTAATAATCTTTCAGTTGTTGATTTAATTGTTAGTGGAACAGTGACTGGTATCACTGGTGGCTTTGGTAATACTGGAGCAACTGGTGCTACTGGTGCAACGGGCGTCACAGGCGCGGGGGTAACAGGTGCAACTGGTAATACAGGTGCAACCGGTGCAGTTGGTCCTACTGGACCTGGCGCAGGAGCAACAGGTAATACTGGAGCTACAGGATCTACTGGAACAACTGGATTTACAGGTGCTACTGGACCTACAGGCGCGACTGGCGCAGGAGCAACAGGTGCAACCGGAGTAACGGGATCTACAGGAAATACTGGGGCAACAGGCGTAACAGGCGTCACTGGGGCAGGAGTAACGGGCCCAACTGGATCAACAGGTGTAACTGGAAATACTGGTGTAACAGGTAACACAGGAGCTACTGGTGCAACAGGTGCAGGTACAACTGGAAATACCGGTTCAACAGGTGCAACGGGTGCAACTGGTTCAATCTCTTCAGTTGTTGCACAATTAACAGTAACTGGAACTTTATCTGTAAATGATGCGATAATAACAACACTTACTGTTCCTAGTTTTACAACAGCTGGTGTTGTCCATAATGATGCTTCAGGAAATTTATCAAGTTCATTAATCGTTAATGCTGATGTTGATCCAAACGCATCAATTATTGACACAAAATTGGCAACAATTGCTACTCCTGGTAAAGTTGCTAATTCTGCAACAAGTGCAACAAGTGTTAATACCCCAAGTACTATAGTATTACGTGATGTTAATGGTAATTTTTCAGCTAATACAGTCAGTTTTAATGATGCAGTGATAGGAAGTCTGACTATTACAACACCAATAACAAATATAACTATTAATGCACTATCGGTAGTTAATGAAACAATTAGTGGTACATTATCGGTTCAAAATGAAGTTATTAATGGACCACTACAATTAACAACACTAACTCCAGCGGGAGTTTTGCATAATGATGCATCAGGAAATATTACCAGTTCATTAATTGTTAATGCTGATATTGCTGCAAACGCTGGTATATCCAATGGTAAATTAGCAACTCTTACTGCTGCTGGATTAGTTGCCAATTCTGCTACGACAGCAACCAATGCTAATACAGCAAATGCAATTGTTGCACGTGATGCATCAGGCAATTTCTCAGCAGGTACAATCACTGCCAGCTTAAATGGTAACGCAACAACTGCAACAACAGCTACTAATTTTTCTGGATCATTAAGTGGTGATGTTACCGGCATACAAAGTGCAACAGTGGTTAGCTTTGTTGGTGGACAAACTGCTGCCAATGTTGCTGCAGCAACGGTTCTTGCTAATAATGCCACCAATCTCGATACAGTGAACACCATAGTCAAACGAGATAGTAATGGTAATTTTGCAGCTTCAATCATCAGCATGACTGATGGTGTTCATAGTGGAAACTTAGTTTTAAGCATTGCAACTTCTACTTCAACAACAGGCAATATTATAAAAGGTTCAAATAGATTTATTCATAACTTTGGAACGAACAATACGTTTGTTGGTATTAATGCAGGTAATTTTACAACGAGTGGTCCAGGTGGAAACAGTGCATTAGGAGTGAATGCTTTAACAATAAATAGCTCTGGATCATATAATACGGCTGTTGGATATCAAACGCTTACTGCAAATACTATTGGTGTTGATAATACCGCTGTTGGATATAATGCCCTTGCAGTAAATACAACAGGTACTGATAATACCGCAATTGGTTATAACGCACTTGCTGCAAATGCAACAGGAACAAGTTTTAATACTGCGATTGGTAGTAGTGCATTAGCGGCAAATACGACTGGTTTAAATAATACGGCAGTTGGTTATCAGGCATTATCAACGAATATAACTGGTTCAAATAATATTGCTCTTGGTTATCAATCAGGAAGTACTCTTACTACAGGTAGTGATAATATCTATATAAATGCTCCTGCAGGATCAGCGAGTGAAAGCAATACAACACGCATTGGTACATCACAAACAGCTTGTTTTGTTTCAGGAATTAATGGAACAGGAATATCAGGTGATGCAGTATCAATCAATAGCAATGGACAGCTTGGTATTACATTTTCTTCGCGTAGATTTAAACACGATATAGAAGATATGGGAGATTTTTCAGAAAATATATTAAAACTGCGCCCTGTTACTTTTGTTTATAATAATGATGAACTGCATGCGCAAGAAATTGGTTTAATTGCTGAAGAAGTTGATGAACTGTTCCCTACAATGGTTGCAAAAGATAAAGAAGGGATACCATATACTGTCCGTTATCATCTATTACCAATATTGCTCCTTAATGAATTGCAAAAACAACATGATATTATTATAAAACAACAAGCAACCATTGAAGAAATGCAGTCAACGCATATCACGGTAGAAGAAATGAACAATGCAATAGCACGTTTAAAAACAGAGATGCAAAGCTATATATCGCAGACTATTGCTTAAAATCACCCTTTTTTGTTTGTATGAATTCATTGGTACGTTTTATTTTCATACAAATAAAAAAGGGTTTTTTATGAATCGAATGAGGTTGTCGAATTGTTTTTCTTTATTTGTTGTATTGGCATTATTGATATCACCATTGTCTATCGTCGCAACAAATAATACCATACGAGTTCAAGGTTTATTATCAGTTAATGATCAGACTGTGCAAAATATAACTGCTGTTAATTTGTCAGTCACGGATGAGATAGTTCAAAATTCAACTATTGGTACCGTATCAGCAACTGATGCAATAGTAGGCAATATCTCTATTACAACAGTATCAGTGACAGATCTTATTGCGCAAAATATACAGGCAGTGGATGAAACAGTTACTGGAACATTATCAGCGAATGATGCAGTTGTTGCAACTACGCTTCAGTTTCAAGATTCAAGTACGGATTTTATAGGTATTCAAGCACCAGCAACTGTATCAAGTTATACCGTAACATTACCAGCAGTAGCACCAGCAGTGAATCAAGTGTTACGTGGTGGCCCAACAACGGCATCAAATTTGGTATGGATAACGGAAGGTGGATCAATTGCTCCTGCAGCAAGTCAGACTATTTATGTTACAAAATATGGTAATGATACCACGGGTAATGGATCTTTTGATACACCATATTTAACACTTTCCAAAGCAATAGAGGCCGCTAATCTTATTGCTTCTGCATCAAATCCTGTTGCTATTATGATGAGTTCAGGTACGTATGTTGAAGATAATAGTAGCAATCCGCTTGAAATAACTATAGCAGGGGTGTCCATTGTAGGTGCTTCTCCTAATAGTGTCATTATTCAACCAAATACGCCAGCCAATGATTTTATTTTGATTGACAATACAACGCGTATTGCGAATGTCACATTTAGCTCTTCTTCACCAGATGCAATAGGCCTTTCTCTTGCAGCAGGTAATTTATCTATATTTACTAATGTGCATATTGAAAATTTTCTTATTGGTGTTAATTGTGCTGGAGGAGCATCACAATCATATGGTTTTGATTTATGTTTTTTTGTTGATAATGGCACAGCGCTTAATGTTAATGATACACGTGTTGAATGCAATAGTTGTACCTTTTTTGGGACATCATCATTAAGTACTTCAGCAAATACAGGTGTTAATGTAACAGGAGCAGCTGCTAATGTTGTGATTGATGGTGGTGTGGTTGGTGTATGTTCAACTGGTATGAGTTTTGTTAATAATGCAGTGAGCACTGTTTCAAGCGTAAGTTTTAGACTTAATGATTTTGATGTTGTGCAAAGTGGCTCATCATATATGGCTTTAACTGGGTGTAACTTTGAATTAACAAGTGCATCAACAGATATTGATATTCAAGTTAGTGGAGCTGGTACCATCGCTGAAATTGTGGGTTGTGAATTTAATGGTCTGAGTACATCAAGTGTTGCTCAAGGCACGAGTATAAAAGTTACTGATGGCGCAATTGCTTATATGAGTGGTGGTACCATACATGATTATACAACAGGGATACAAGATGGTTTATCAACAGATACATCTTCAACATTTGTTAATGCAACCGCAGTTATTATTCATGACTGTACAACTGATATTATTCAAAATGGTACAACTACATTAAATGTTAATGCGAGTACAGCTTCAAGTTCACAGATTAGTATTAATGATTCAACCAATGTTAATATGGCGTTTTTTGATTTGGATGATAATAATGCATTGACTATTGGATCATATGCAAATCAAAATACAACGTTATTGCAAGCTGGGATTAACAGTTCAACTAATCCAGAAATACAGTATCAATCATCACTTTATTCAACAGAAGGTATAGGATTTTATAATCCAGGAGCAAGTGCTTCTTCGTTATTTATTCAATCTTCTGATAATGCAAATCTAACAGCAATTACTACCGACAACACTGATGTAGCAGGATTAAGATTAGTTTCTGATACAGGTTCTCCTGTTGGTGGTACATCAGCATTGCGTGGTTGGGATATTAATAAAAATGCATCTACTGCAGAACTTTCATTCAGCTTCCAAAATAGTGATGTGTCTGATAGTGAACCAGTAGTAACAGAATTCACTGTTATGCAGCTTGATGGATTTAATAACCTTGTGCAATTACCAACAGCTGGAACAAAAATTGTATTTGATAGCGATACAAATCTCTATAGAAGTGCTGCAAATGTTTTAAAAACTGATAGCAATTTTATTGTGGGTACATTAACATCGGGTACTGCAGTGATCACTGATCCATCAACCAATGAACTTGAATCAAGCGTAACAACTTCTACTGAACTCAGCTATGTCCACGGTGTGACGTCGTCGATTCAAACACAGATTAATAGTAAAGTTGCAAAAGCTGGTGACACTATGACTGGTACATTGGTATTACCTGCAGGGTCTGCTGCTGCTCCATCATTACAATTTACTGGCAGTACAAACACAGGACTTTCTGCAGCAACAGCAAACACATTGTCTTTCGATGTCAGTGGATCAGAACAGATGAATATCAGTTCATCTGGTATTACTATCGATGCATTCAGTACTGCTGGTGTAGTTCATAACAGTTCATCTGGCTTATTAAGTAGTTCATTAATTGTTGATGCAGATATCACTGCTGCAACAATTACTAATGATAAATTAGCTGATATCTCAAGCTCTAATGTACCTGGCGATATTGTTGTCCGTGATTCTTCAGGTAATTTCCAAACAAATATGATAACTATTTTTGGTACGACAACAAATAACACCGATGTTGCCACTAAAGCATATGTTGATACTGCCGTGACTACCGGTATTATTCCTCATACTCCTTGTGTTGTGGTGAGTACAAGCAATGTTGCTTTAACAGGATTACAAACGATAGACGGTGTAACAGTTGTAGCAAATGACCGTGTTCTTCTTGTTGGTCAAACAAATGAAGTACAAAATGGTATTTGGCTTGCTCAAAGTAGTGCATGGACATCTCCAACTGATTGGGTTTCAGGAGATGAGGCCGGTGCAGCATATGTACTTATTACAGAAGGAACAGATAATGCTGGATCAAGTTGGTTATGTAGTACGCCAACAGCAATCATTGGTACTGATGATGTAACATTTGTAGAATTTAGTTTACCAAGTGCTACAACTGGTAATAACGTTGGTGGTGGATCAGGGCAAGTGTACCAAAGCAAATCAGGTGTTACGTTAAACTTTAGAACATTAAGTGTTGCTGATGCATATATGTCTATTGTTACCAATAGTGATAATGTTGGATTTAGTACAAATGCGACAAGCGCAAATACAGCAAACGAGATTGTTGCTCGTGATAGTTCAGGGAATTTTTCTGCTGGTACTATTACTGCAAGTTTAACTGGACATGCATCACTTGATTTACCTCTGACGGGAGGCACATTGACTGGTACATTAATAGTACCAGCAGGAACGGTTGCTGCACCATCAATTGAATTCACTGGCAGTAGCACTGGAACGGGTATATCAGCATCGGTAGCGGATACACTTTCTTTTGATATTGCAGGATCTGAACAGATGAATATTAGTTCCTCAGGTGTTGTTGTGGATGGAAGTTTGTCAGTCGGAGATGCAGCTGTTACTGACAGTTTACAAATTAATTCATTAAGTACTGGTGTTCTTCACAGTGATAGTTCAGGTAATATAACAAGTTCATTAATTGTTGATGCAGATATTACTGCTGCAACAATTACTAACGATAAATTGGCAAATATTTCTAGCTCTAATGTTGCTAATGATATTGTCGTTCGTGATGGTTCAGGAAATTTTGCTGCCGGTACAATCACTGCAAGTTTAACTGGCGCAGCATCATTAAACGTTCTTAAAGCTGGTGACACCATGACAGGTACTTTACAATTACCTGCAGGAACAACAGCATTACCTTCACTTGTGTTTACAGGAAGCACAACAACAGGGTTATCTGCTACTTCAGGAACATTATCATTTAGTACTAGTGGTGCTGAAGCGATGGGTATTACGCCAGCAGGGGTTGTTTATATTGATGCATTTACTATAGCGGGTGTTGTGCATAATGATGCTTCTGGTAATCTATCGAGTTCATTAATTGTAAATGCCGATGTTGCCGCAAATGCATCGATTATCGATTCTAAACTTGCTACTATTAGCACAACAGGTAAAGTAGCAAACTCTGCAACAACTGCAACAAGCGCCAATACACCAAGCACTATTGTATTGCGTGATGTGAACGGCAACTTTTCTGCTAATGCAGTAAGTTTTAATGATGCGGTTATAGGAACTCTTACGATTGCAAGTGTTGTAGACAATTTAACAATAACAGAACTGTCAGCTACTGATATTGTAGTGAGTGGAAATCTATCTGCTCAAGACGAAGTAATTAACGGAACACTACAGATCGCTTTATTAACTCCTGCCGGAGTTGTACATAATGATGCATCAGGATTACTTTCAACTTCTCTTATCGTAAACGCTGACGTGTCAACGTCAGCTGGAATTGTTGATTCTAAATTAGCTACAATAAGTACAGCAGGTAAAGTTGCTAACTCTGCAACAACTGCAACAAGTGCAAATACGGCAAGTGCTATTGTTGCTCGTGACAGTTCAGGAAATTTCTCTGCAGGTACAATCACTGCAAGTTTAAGTGGTAACGCAACAACCGCAACAACTGCAACTAATTTCTCTGGATCATTAAGTGGTGATGTAACTGGAACCCAAAGTGCAACAGTGGTTAGTTTTGTTGGAGGACAAACTGCTGCCAATGTTGCTGCCGCAACAGTTCTTGCTAATGCTGCTACAAACCTTGATACGGTGAGCACCATAGTAAAACGTGACAGTAATGGTAATTTTGCAGCTTCAATTATCAGTATGACTGATGGTGTTCACAGCGGCAATCTTGTTTTAAGTACAGAACCAAGCACATCATCAGCAGGTAATATCTTAAAAGGTTCAAATAGATTTATTCATGATTATGGAACAGCAAATACTTTTGTTGGTATTAATGCAGGTAATTTTAGCATGGCAGGTTCAGGTAATAATACTGCTATGGGTAATAGTGTATTAACCGCAAATACAACGGGTGCTTATAATACTGCAATGGGTTCACAGGCGTTAAATGCAAATACCATTGGTATTGATAATACAGCAATTGGATATAATGCATTAGCAGCAAGTACAACGGGTACAGATAATACAGCAATCGGTTATGGTGCCCTTGCTGCAAATACAACAGGAACCAGTTTTAATACTGCTGTGGGTAGTGGCGCATTAACGGTAAATACAACAGGCGCTGATAATACAGCGCTTGGTTATCAAGCATTAACAGCAAATGTTACTGGATCAAGTAATATTGCGCTTGGTTATCAAGCAGGACAATCATTAGTATCAGGAAGTGGTAATATTTATATTAATGCTGATGCTGGTAGTTCCTCAGAAAGCAATGCCACACGAATTGGTACATCACAAACCAGTTGCTTTATTGCAGGGCTTGATATAGGAGTATCTGGAGATGCAGTTGTTGTGGATACTACAACTGGTCAGCTTGGTATAACATTATCATCAAGACGATTTAAAAACAGTATAGAAGATATGGGTGAATTATCATCAAGTATATTTAAATTACGCCCTGTTACTTTTATATACAATAATGATGTAACAGAAAATATACAATATGGATTGATTGCTGAAGAAGTTGATCAACATTTCCCATACATTGTTACTAAAGATGAGAATGGATTACCATATACGATTCGTTATCATTTGTTGCCAGTATTATTGCTTAATGAATTACAAAAACAACATGTAACTATTGAAAATATGAAAAAACAATATGTAACCGTAGAAGAAATGAATAATGCAATCAGTAGCTTGAAAGCAGAAATAAATAATTTTATACAACATTCTGATAGCGAAGAAATAAGTGCATAAAATAATTACTGAATAAAAAACAGAAGGACTCTTGTTAATGCAAGGGTCTTTTTGTTTATATAAGTTCAATTGTTCACGTTCGTATGTTTCGACAAGCTCAACACGAACGGAATAAAAATTCATATTCCCGTTCGCACTGAGCTTGTCGAAGTGAGCGAACGAAAATTAAAAAAGGGTATTTATGACTCATTCACGTTTATATCGTTTTTTTTCTTTTTTAATATCATTATCACTTTTATTATCACCAATACCAGTCACTGCAATCATGCAAGATTCACCTGTGATTACTATATCAGATTTAGAAACTGAATTAGGCATGCAATATTTTCAGTATGATGAAACCATAGCAAGGCCATTTACCAATATCATTCAAGTGCAAGGCCTATTATCAGTGAATGATGAACTTGTGCAAAATATTACTGCAGTTAATCTATCAGTCACGGATGAAATTGTTCAAAATTCAACGATTGGCACTATATCAGCAACAGATGCAATATTAAGCAATGTTACGATTACAACCTTATCAATAACAGATCTTATTGCACAAAATATCCAGGCAACAAATATTTCTGTTGTTGATGAAACAGTTACTGGAACATTATCAGCAAATGATGAGGTAATTAATAGTTATCTTAATTTTAAGGCCAGTTCAAATTATGTTGGTCTTCAAGCACCAACATCTGTTTCAACAAGTTATACCTTGTCATTGCCATCAGCAGTACCTGCTGCAAGTCAGGTAATTCGAGCAAATGCAACAACACCAACAAATCTAGAATGGGCAACTGATAGTGCATTTGTGACTCCTGCAAATAGCCAAACAATTTATGTTGCAGTGTATGGCAATGATACGACTGGTAATGGATCATTGGCAACTCCTTACGCGACAGTTGCTAAGGCAATTAGTATTGCAAACGGTCTTGCATCAAGTTCAACTCCTATTACCATTTCAATAGGTACTGGTATTTATGTAGAAGATAATAGCGTGAGTCCTTTGACTGTCACTGCCGATGGTATTGCAATTATTGGTCAAGTATCTAGCAATGTTATTTTAATGCCTAATACGCCAGCAAATGATTTTATGTTAGTTAATGCACCTGTGCATATTTCTGATGTAACATTTGAATCATCTAATCCTTTAGCTACAGGACTTACCTTAGCGTCAGGTAGTTTTACTGCCGTTATTAATGTAGATTTTGTTAATTTTCTTGTGGGTGCTGAATGCGTAGGAAGCCCAAGTAATTCATACGGTTTTATTAACTGTTTTTTTGCTGATAATGGAACAGGGTTAATGGTAAGTAATGCGTATGTTTCTGTTCAGGATATTACGCTTTTTGGTACATCATCACCATCTGGGCCGAGCGCTAATAATGCTATTACAGTAACAGGATCCGGTGCTAATTTGGTAATAAATGGTGGTGTAATAGCATTATGTAATACAGGTATTACATTAGTAAGCAATGCAACATCAACTATTAGTAGTCTTGCATTTAGACTTAATACATTTGACATTAATCAGAGTGGCGCATCTAATTTGGCACTTTCTGCATGCACATTCCAATTGACAACGGGATCATCGGATATTGAAATACAGGTCAGTGGTGCGGGTACCATTGCTGAAATAGTAGGTTGTCAATTTGATGGTAGTAGTCAATTGGGAACTCCGGAAGGGATGGGTATTCAAGTTACCGATAACGCTTCTGTTAATCTTACTAGCGGAAGTATGTCTAATTATACCACTGCTTTAAGTGTAGGACTTTCAACTGATACAGCTTCTACATCTCTGATAGCATCATCATTTATTCTGACCAATTCCACCAATGATATTGTACAACAAGGTTCTGCATCTTTAAATGTTAATGCGAGTACAGCTTCAAGTTCAAAGATTAGTATTAATGATTCAACAAATGTTTATATGGCATTTTTTGATTTGGATGATAATAATGCATTGACTATTGGATCATATGCAAATCAGGATACAACATTATTGCAAGCTGGGATTAACAGTTCAACTAATCCAGAAATACAGTATCAATCATCACTTTATTCAACAGAAGGCATAGGATTTTATAATCCAGGAGCAAGTGCATCTTCACTGTTTGTTCAATCTTCTGAAAATGCAAATCTTACTGCGGTAACCACTTCAATAACTGATGTAGCAAGTTTAAGATTAGTTTCTGATACCGGTTCTCCAGTTGGTGGTACGTCTGCATTACGTGGTTGGGACATTAATAAAAATGCATCTACAGCAGAACTTTCATTCAGTTTCCAAAATAGTGATGTATCTGATAGTGAACCAGTAGTAACCGAATTCAGTGTTATGCAACTCGATGGTTTTAATAATCTTGTGCAATTACCAACAGCTGGTACAAAAATTGTATTTGATGGTGATACCAATCTTTATAGAAGTGCTGCAAATGTTTTAAAAACTGATAGTAACTTTATTGTTGGTACGCTCACAGCAAGCCGTGCTGTTGTAACTGATGGTAGTGATCAACTTGCATCAAGTGCAACTACCGCAACTGAAATTGGTTATGTATCTGGTGTAACTTCATCAATTCAAACCCAAATTAATAGCAAAGTTGCAAAAGCTGGTGATACTATGACAGGTGCATTAATACTACCAGCAGGTTCAGCAGCTGCTCCATCATTACAATTTACCGGTAGTACAAACACAGGCCTTTCTGCGGCAACAGCAAATGTGCTTTCATTTGATGTGAGTGGTTCAGAAAAAATGAACCTGAGTTCATCAGGTTTAACTATTGATGCATTTAGTACTGCAGGAGTTGTGCATAATAGTTCTGCAGGATTATTGTCATCTTCATTAATTGTTGATGCTGATATTACCACTGCAACCATTACTAATGATAAATTAGCAAATATATCAAGTTCTAATGTGCCAGGTGATATTGTTGTTCGCGATGGTTCAGGTAATTTTGCAACAAATGAAATTACTATAAATGGTACTGTTACTAATCCTACCGATGCAGCAACAAAAGCTTATGTTGATGCCGCAGTATCTACAGGACTTGTTGCACATACTCCTTGTGTTGTTGTAAGTACAACTGATATTGGTTCTCCACCAAGTGGACCGGAAACTATTGATGGTTATACGGTGATGACAGGAGATCGTGTTCTTTTGGTTGGTCAAACTAATGAAGTATATAATGGCATTTGGCTTGCTAATACAAGTGGAGCATGGACATATCCAACAGATTGGGCTTTAGGTACAACAGCGGGTGAAGCATATGTTCTTATAACTTCAGGTACAGTTAATGCTGGATCAAGCTGGTTATGTAGTACTCCAGCGGCAACTATTGGTACTAATAACATAACATTTGCTGAATTTGCATTACCAAGTCCCACAACGGGTGCTAATGTTGGTGGAGGATCAGGACAAGTTTACCAAGGAAAAACAGGTATTACCTTAAACTTTAGAACATTAAGCGTTGCTGATACATATCTGTCTATTGTCACCAATAGTGATAATGTAGGATTTAGTACTAATGCGACAAGCGCAAATACAGCAAATGAAATTGTTGCTCGTGATGGTTCAGGTAATTTTTCCGCTGGTACTGTTACTGCAAACTTAACCGGTAATGTGACTGGTAATGTAACTGGAAGTGCATCATTAAATTTACTCCTTACCGGAGGAACTTTAACTGGTGCATTAACATTGCCTGCAGGTTCTGCAGCTACTCCATCATTGCAATTCACCGGTAGTACAAACACTGGTTTATCAGCAGCTACTGCAAATATACTTTCATTTGATGTGAGTGGATCTGAGCAGATGAATATTAGTTCATCCGGTGTTACCATTGATGGATTGAGTACTGCTGGTGTTGTGCATAATAGTGCTGCAGGATTATTATCATCTTCATTAATTGTTGATGCTGATATTACTACTGCAACAATCACCAATGATAAGTTAGCAAATATATCAAGTTCTAATATTGCTAATGATATTGTTGTTCGTGATGGTTCAGGAAATTTTGCTGCAGGTACAATCACAGCAAGTTTAACAGGAGCTGCATCATTAAACGTTCTTAAAGCTGGTGATACTATGACTGGTACATTACAGTTGCCAGCAGGAACAACAGCATTACCATCATTAGTATTTACAGGTAGCACTACAGCAGGACTTTCTGCTAATACTGGTGCATTATCATTTAGTACGAATGCATTAGAACGTCTTAAAATTGCATCAAGCGGAACAATCTCTATTGATGCATTCACTACTGCGGGAGTTCTTCATAATGATGCTTCAGGTAATCTCTCAAGTTCTCTTATTGTTAATGCTGATGTGTCAGCATCAGCTGCAATAACTGATAGTAAATTGGCAACTATTTCCACTGCAGGTAAAGTTGCTAACTCTGCAACAACGGCCACAAATCTTAATACTGCCAGTGCTATTGTTGCGCGTGATGCTTCAGGAAGTTTTGCCGCAGGATTAATAAGCATTACAGATGAGGTAATTAGTAATAGTGTTACTATAACGCCATTTAGTACAGCTGGGGTTATACATAATAATTCATCAGGATTATTATCATCTTCATTAATTGTTGATGCAGATATTACTGCCGCAACTATTACTAATGATAAATTAGCAAATATATCAAGTTCTAATATCGCCAATGATATTGTTGTTCGTGATGGTTCAGGAAATTTTGCTGCCAATGTTATTACTGCAACTCTCACAGGCAGTGCATCATTAGATCTTCCTTTAACGGGGGGAACTTTAACTGGTACATTAACTTTGCCAGCTGGATCTGCAACTGCTCCATCATTGCAATTCACTGGTAGCACAAATACTGGGTTATCAGCTGCAACAGCAAATGTGCTTTCTTTTGATGTTAATGGTTCAGAAAAAATGAATCTCAGCTCATCAGGTCTTACGATTGATGCATTTAGCACTGCAGGCGTTGTACATAATAGCTCTGCAGGATTATTATCAAGTTCATTAATTGTTAATGCTGATATTACCAATGCAACTATTAGCAATGCTAAATTAGCTGCTATTTCTAGTTCTAATATTGCCAATGACATTGTGCTGCGTGATGGAACAGGCAGTTTTGCAGCACAAGAGATAAGTATGAATGATGGCATTCTTGCTGGTAATCTTATTTTAACGACTGATCCAAGTACATCAACCGCCGGTAATATTATAAAAGGTTCAAGTAGTTTTATTCATGATTTTGGAACAAACAACACTTTTGTTGGTATTAATGCAGGTAACTTTACTACAAGTGGCTCTGGAGGTAATAGTGGCTTTGGTGCAAGTGCATTAACTGCAAATGGTACCGGAGCATTTAATACTGGAATTGGTTACAGCGCTTTAGCAGCAAATACCACTGGGGTTGATAATACAGCTCTTGGTTACAATGCGCTTACTGCCAGTACAACAGATACTGATAACACAGCAATTGGTTTTAACGCGCTTGCAGCAAATAATGGTGCTAGTGGTAATACTGCCGTAGGTTCTAATGCTCTTACAGCAAATACAACTGGTGTTGATCACACTGCACTTGGTTATAATGCGCTTGCTGCTAGCCAAACAGATACTGATAATACTGCTGTTGGTTACAATGCTCTTGCTACTCTTAACGGGGCAAGTTTTAATACTGCTGTTGGTTCAAATGCATTAACGGCAAATGAATTCGGGCCTAATAATACCGCGGTTGGTTATAACGCTTTATCATCAAGCACAGCAGATAATGATAATACTGCGGTTGGGTTTACTGCTCTTGCTGTAAATAATGGAGGAACTTATAATACTGCTGTTGGCAGTGGTGCGATGGCATCAAATAGTGGCGGTTCTAACAACACAGCACTTGGATACAATACATTAATGGAAAATATTAACGGAGCAGGAAATACTGCTGTTGGATTCAGTGCATTATTGAGCGGTGTAGGCTCTGATAATACTGCTGTTGGTAAGAATGCATTGACAAATAACACAGCATTTCAAAATACTGCCGTTGGTTCCGGTGCATTAGCAGCTAATTTCACAGGAGATCAGAATATTGCCGTCGGATATCAAGCAATGATACATTCTACAGCAAGCGGAGAGACTGCTATTGGTTATCAAGCATTAGAATTTGATGGAGGCGCTCGCAACACTGCAATTGGATATAATGTTTTATCGGTAAGCATAGCAGATACAGACAATACTGCAGTTGGATATAACGCACTTACAACAAACAACGGAGGAAGCTTTAATACTGCTGTTGGTTCAGATGCACTTTTTTTCAACACAGGTGGAAGCTATAATACTGCTATTGGAACTGCTGCGTTAAATGCAAATACGGGAGGTATCCAGAATACAGCTGTTGGAGCGTTCGCACTTAACTTGAATACAGCAAGCTATAATACTGGTATTGGAGCGTTGGCACTGGGTGACAATACAACGGGAACCTTTAATGCTGCTGTTGGATATGGTGCACTTGCTGCAAATACTATTGGTGTTGATAATACAGCACTCGGCTACAATGCATTAGCAGCGAATACAACTGGTGTCAATAATACTGCTCTTGGTTATCAAGCGCTTACAAATAATATAACTGGTACTGATAATATTGGAATTGGTTTAAACTCCTTACTTTCCGTCACAACGGGTAGTACTAACATCGCAATTGGTTCTGGAGCAGGTGGAACATTAGCAACAGGGAGTGGCAATATTTATATTAATGCAAACGCAGCTTCAGCTAGTGAAGCGACAACAACCCGTATTGGTACATCACAAACAAATGCTTATATGGCTGGTATTTACAGCGTTACACCAAGTGGTACTGTTCAAACAGTTACTATTAATAGCTCAGGGCAACTCGGTAGTACCACCTCTTTACCGACTGGGGTAAGTACTAATACTCCAAATACTCTTGTACTTCGTGATGGAACGGGTAGTTTTGCAGCACAAGAAGTAAGTATGAATGATGCTATTTGTGCAGGCAATCTTGTATTAAGCACAAACCCAAGTACACCAACAGCAGGTAATATTATCAAAGGATCAAGTAGATTTATTCATGACTTTGGAACAAACAATACGTTTGTTGGTATTAATGCTGGTAATTTTAGCATGACAGGTTTAGGTAATAATACTGCTATGGGTAATAGTGTATTAACCGCAAATACAACGGGTGCTTATAATACTGCAATGGGTAGTAGCGCGTTAGCTGCCAACACAATTGGTGTTGATAATACCGCAATTGGATATAATGCATTACTTGCAAGTATAACAGGTACTGATAATACGGCAATTGGTTTTAATGCGCTTGCTGCAAACGCAGCAGGAACAAGTAATAATACCGCAGTTGGTAGTAGTGCATTAGCTGTTAATACTACAGGAACACTCAATACAGCAGTTGGAAAAAGTGCACTTGCTGCAAATACTATTGGAACTCACAATACAGCTCTTGGTAATAATGCATTGCTTGTAAGTACAACAGGTACTGATAATACTGCGCTTGGTTATAATACTTTACCTTCAGTTACAACTGGTAGCACTAATATTGCAATTGGTTCTGGAGCTGGTGGAACATTAACAACAGGAAGTGGCAACATTTATATCAATGCAAATGCTGCAACTGCAGCAGAGGCAACTACAACACGTATTGGTACATCACAAACAAAGGCTTTTGTCGCGGGTATTTACAGTGTTACACCAAGTGGTACTCTTCAAACAGTTACTATTAATAGTTCAGGACAACTCGGTAGTACTGCTTCTTTACCGAGTGGAACAAGTCTTAATACACCAAATACTTTGGTCCAACGTGACGGTACCGGTAGTTTTGCAGCACAAGAAATAAGTATGAATGATGGTATTCTTGCTGGCAATCTTGTATTTACTGCTACAACAAGTACTTCAACAACTGGTAATGTTACAAAAGGTGGTAATCCTTTTATTCATAATTTTGGAACAAATAATACCTTTGTTGGTATTAATGCAGGTAACTTGACTATGGGTGGATCAGGAAATAATACAGGAATTGGAACAAGTGCATTAGCAGCCAACTCAACAGGTAATAATAATACTGCTGTTGGATATGTTGCGTTGGGTGATAATACAATAGGATATAGCAATACTGCCCTTGGGGCTTATGCTATGCAAAATAACACATCTGGCTATCAAAATACCGCTATTGGACATGGTGCCCTTTATTCAGCTTCTCCTGGAACAGGTTATCAAAATACTGCTGTTGGTTATTATTCACTTTTCGCTAATACAACAGGTTTTAATAATACTGCTGTTGGTTATTATTCACTTCAAGCTAACACAACAGGTACTCAAAATGTGGCAGTTGGGGTAAGTGCTCTTCAGGATAATACAGTAGGTGGTAGTAATACCGCTGTTGGATATTCAGCATTAGAACTTAACACAACAGGCGGTCAAAATACAGCCATGGGCGTTTCGGCATTAGGAATAAATAGTATCGGTATTAATAATACTGCCATTGGTTATCAAGCATTATTAAACAATACAGCGAGTAATAATACTGCAGTTGGTAGTAGTGCACTTGTAGATAATACAACAGGTGCTCAAAATGTGGCAGTTGGGGTAAGTGCTCTTCAGGATAATACAATAGGTGGTAGCAACACCGCTCTTGGATATGCAGCATTAGGACTTAACACAACAGGTAATAATAATACCGCTGTTGGCGCAGATGCACTTCAAAATAATAATATAGGTATAGATAATACTGCAGTTGGACAAAATGCACTTTTTGCAAATACAACAGGTAACTATAATACTGCATGTGGACAAGGTACACTGCAGGCTAATACAACGGGAACGTTAAATACTGCAGTGGGTGTTCTTGCGCTTTCCGCTAATACAATAGGCATACAAAATACGGCCGTTGGAGATAATGCACTTCAAGACAATACAACAGGAAATAATAATACTGCTATAGGACAAGGAGCGCTTGTGAGTAATCTAGTTGGTAGTGATAATACTGCTGTTGGGCTATCTGCATTAACTGCTAACACGGCTAGTCAAAATACCGCAGTTGGATCAAGTGCACTTGCTGCCAATACAACAGGAATTAATACTGCCGTTGGCTATCAAGCATTAACCGCAAATAATATAGGAACTAATAATACCGCAGTTGGTTGGCAAGCATTAGTTACTAATACAACCGGTAATCAAAATACCGCGGTTGGACAAGAAGCACTTAAACTTAATGGGGTAGGTAGCTTTAATACTGCAGTTGGTTATCAAGCATTGCTTAAAACAACAAATGGCAGTAATACCGCTGTTGGTTATCAAGCTCTGACGAATAATACAGGAGGTTCTCAAAATACTGCAATTGGTGTGAGTGCACTATCATCTAATACAACAGGTGCTAATAATACCGCTCTGGGTTATGACACTCTACTTAACATTACAACAGGTAGCAATAATATTGCAATTGGCAACGGCGCAGGAGGTGGCAATGCAACAGGAAGTGGCAATGTTTATATTGGTGCTGCAGTTACTATTACCGCGGGTGAAAGTAACGTTACACGTATTCAAAATATCAGTGGTATTAACGTGGGTGCCGTTCCAGCAGTTCTTGTTACCGCAACAGGTCAGCTTGGCGTCAATACTTCAACAAGAAAAGTAAAACATGCTATTGAAGATATGAATGATGAATCGGCAGACGTTCTTAAATTACGCCCAGTGACATTTGTTTACAATAGTGATGTTTCTGAAACAAAACAATATGGTTTAATTGCTGAAGAAGTTGATGAAATATTCCCTGGTATTGTTGCAAGAAATAAAGATGGTGAAATAGAAACTGTTTTATATAATGTGTTACCAGTATTACTTCTTAATGAAGTTCAAAAACAACAAAAGACTATTGAACAACAACAATGTAACATTGAAAATCTTACAATAACTGCAGAAAGTATGAATGCTGCAATATGTAGCCTACAAGAACAGTTACAACAGTTTATACAACGAATGCATATACTAGAAAATAACGCATAAAAAATAAAACTGTAAAAAAAAACAAAAAGATTCTTGTGAAAGCAGGAATCTTTTTGTTTTTATGGACATAATCAATGCTGTTATAATTTTATTCCTATAAAAAGGACTACTATGCTCACTATACATTGCCCCCGTTTTATATCATTATTCATGTCATTTGCTTTGTTAGTTGCACCATTGCCACTTGCTGCTATAGCCGAAGATATGGCTACTACTCTATCTCACATAGAAATGAGTAATAACGATAATGTAAATACATCATATGTATATCTTGGTAAAGATCACAGTAATATCATAGAGGTAATAAATAGCATAAGCGAATTAGACAATCAGAAAAATTCACCTCTTATAGAACTTAAACAACATTTTGAACAAGGTTTTTTATTTGCAGAATATGATGCAATTCTTGAAGTTGCTGCGTATGCAGAATCAGTTTTACAGAAAAATTATACCAAGATAGATATTCAAAAAGCACAAAAACTTGCTTCTGATCTCAACACCATTATTGATATTATTTTTGATGGAACATTAACAGTTAAGTCTGATGATACTATCTCTCCAATAACGCGTGCACCTTTAGAAACGTGGGTAATTAATAAAAATATTGATGTTCTTGGTAAGGGGACTTTTCATAAGCATGTGCATACAAAAGAAGGTATTCATACTCAGGGAAAATTAAAAGTTGATAAAACAGCCCGATTTAAAAAAAATGTAAAGATAAAAGACACTCTTTCAGTCAACGATTTAGTAGTGACCGGATCAGTAACTGGTATAACTGGAGGTATTGGTGCTACTGGTGCAACGGGTGCAACAGGACCTCAAGGTATTACAGGAGCAACTGGATCCGGTTCTGGTGCAACAGGTAACACAGGTGCTACTGGAGCAACAGGTGCAACGGGAGCAATGTCTTCAGTTGTATCGGATTTAACTGCAACAAATTTTTCTTCTACAGATACTGTCATTCAAAATCTTACGGTAATAAATTGTATACCAGAGTTGTGTGTTAATAACATATCTGTTGATAATGCGGTTATTAATAATGTTCTACAATTACAAGATCCAGGTCCAGGATATATTGGGCTCCAAGCACCTACAACAGTCCCAACAAGTTACATTCTTACATTACCAGCAGCCATCCCAACAGCACATCAAGTAATGCGTGCTAACGCAACAATACCAACTAATTTAGAATGGGCTGATAATAGTGGAGTATCTCCTATTCCTGTTATAAGCAAGACTATTTATGTAACTACATATGGTAGTGATATTACAGGTGATGGATCTTTTGATAACCCTTATGCAAGCCTTGCTCAAGCAATTCAACTTGCTAACAGCATCGCATTAGATGTAAATCCAATTAATATTTTTATAGCACCAGGTATTTATGTTGAAGATAATAGCGTTAATCCTTTGACGGTTACAGCTGAAGGTGTTTCAATTGTTGGTGAAGTATCAAGTGGTGTTGTTATCATGCCAAATACACCAAGCAATAATCTTCTTTTGATTAATGTTCCTATTCATATTTCTGATATAGCATTTCAATCTTTTGCTCCTTTAGCAACAGGTATTACACTTGCAGCAGGGAATTTAACAACACTTACCAATGTAGATCTCATTAATTTTCTTGTAGGTGTTGATTGTGTTGGCGGACCTGAAAATTCCTATGATTTTATGAACTGTTATTTTGGAAATAATGGAACTGCGATACTTGTTAATAACGCATTTGTTTCAGTGAACAGTACGAGTATTTTTGGAACAACATTAGAATCAAATCCAAGTGCTAACAATGCAATTACAGTGACGGGTTCTGGTGCAAATCTTGTCATGAATGGTGGGATTATTGCTCTATGTGAAATTGCTTTAACAATTACAAATAATGCAATAGTAGCTGCCACTGCTACTTCATTTAGACTTAACGTATTTGATGTTGAACAAAATGGAGCTTCACAATCAACGTTTGTGGGGTGTACTTTTGAATTAACAGAAAGTTCATCGGATATCGATTTTCAGGTAAGCGATCCAGGAACAATAGTAGAAATCATCAGTTGTGAATGTAGTGGAAGTGGTATATTGGGCTTGCCTCAAGGCACAGCTATGCTTGTTACTAATAATGCATCAGTAAATATTAGCGGCGGTAGTATCCATAATTATATTACTGGTATAGAAATTGGTACATCGAGCGATACTTCATCAACATCTTTATTTTCTTCAAGTCTTGTGATTAAAGATTGTACAATGGATATTATACAACAAGGATCAACAACATTTAATTTTAATGCAGGCACTGCTTCAAGTACAAAAATAACTATCAATGATTCTACGAATGTTAATCTTGCATTTTTTGATTTAGATATAAATAATGCGCTTACTATTGGATCGACTGCAAATGTTAACACGACGCTCATACAAGCAGCAGTAACATCTTCAGAGCAACCTAAAATTGGTTATTTATCATCATTATATTCATCGCAAGCAATAGGCGTAGAAAATTTTCTTAATAATCCTACATCATCTTTTATTCTGACAGATAATAATGCAAGTTTTACATCAGTAACAACCGATCGCTCAAAAACTTCAACAATCAATTTATTTTCTGATGAAGGTGTAACTATTGGAGGTACATCAGCATTACGTGGTTGGAATATACAAAAAAATGGTTCTTCTGCGGAACTTGCATTTAACTACCAAAATAGTGATAGTTCTGGACAAGTTCCGGTATCTGAATACACGGTAATGCAGATTGATGGTCTTAATAATCAATTACAATTACCAACACCAGGAACAGAAATTGTTTTTGATACTGACACTAATCTATATAGAAGTGCTGCAAATGTTTTAAAAACGGATAGTAATTTTATTGTTGGTACGTTAACTCCAAATCGCGCTGTAGCTACTAATCCCACAACTAATCAACTGATTTCCAGTGCAACTACCACAACTGAACTTGGGTATGTATCTGGTGTAACATCACCAATTCAAGCACAAATTAATAGTAAGGTTGCAAAAGCTGGTGACTCTATGACAGGAGCACTCAATATGCTTCTGCAGAATTCAGTTCGCTTTCAAGATCTTGTTGGAAATTATGTTGGCATCAATGCGCCAGCCTCTGTTCCAACAAGCTACACAATTTCATTACCATCAACCGCACCAACAGCAAATCAAGTATTAAGCGCAAATGGAACTACCCCAACTAATTTACAATGGATTACTCCTGGTACATCTGTTATTCCATTGAATAGTAGAACTATTTATGTTACACAATATGGTAATGATATAACAGGAAATGGTTCACTTACAGCTCCTTTTGCAAGTTTATCTCAAGCAATTAGTCTGGCTAATAGTCTTTCATCTAATCTTGATCCTATTTCTATTTTAATCAGCACAGGTACTTATATTGAAGATAATAGTACCGGCCCTCTTACAGTAAATGCTGATGGCGTCTCTATTGTTGGTGATTCTTCTAATGGTGTGGTTATTATACCTAATACACCTACAAATAATTTCCTTCTTATCAATAATCCTATACAAATGATTAATTTAACGTTTGAATCAGCAGCTCCACTAGCAACTGGTATGACAATGTTTTCTAATAACTTATCAGTTCTTGAAAATATTTATATGTATAACTTTCTTGTGGGAATTGAGGGTGTTGGAGGGTTAAGTAATTCTTCATATGGCTTTAATAACTGTTTATTTATTGGTAATGGTACAGCGCTATTAATTGATGGTGCGCATGCTGAATGTAATAGTTGTACTTTCTTTGGTACACCTTCTTTATCTGGTCCAGCCGCAAACACTGGTGTTGTGGTAACTGGATCGCTTGCTAATGCTGTTATATCTGGTGGTGTTATTGGTGTATGTACCACAGGTCTTCATGTAACTAATGATGCTATATGCACATCAAGTGCTATCAGTTTTAGACTTAATAATTTTGATATTCTTCAAGATGGTGCATCACAGATGACATGTTCCGCATGTACATTTGAGTTGGCATCTGATTCATCAGATATAAAAATACAAGTAGAAGATGCAGGAACATTTGCAGAGATAGTTGGTTGTTCATTTAATGGTAACAATGTTTCAAATGTTCCAGAAGGAATCGCTATACAAGTAACCGATAATGCATTTGTAGATATTGTAAGTAGTGTCATTATTAATTATGTGACTGGTATAGAAATTGGAACTTCTACCGATACAGCCTCAACAATTATCTCTGCTGCATCATGTACAATTCGTAACTGTACAACAGACATTTTACAACAAGGATCTGCATCCTTAAATTATAATGCAAGTATTGCATCAAGTAATAAAATAACTATTAATGATGCTACTAATATTAGTTTATCTTATTTTGATTTAAATAATGACAATGCATTAACTATTGGCTCAACAGCGGATCAAGACATAAACGTAATAGAACTGGCTATTGATCCTATAAATAATCCAGTATTTAATTATAAATCTTCGTTATATTCTACTCAAGCACTTGGCTTTGAAAACATCTATGGCAGTCCATCTTCTTTATATGCTCTCTCTGCTAATAATACAGATCTCATATCAATAACAACAGATCGGACCAAAATCGCTGGTTTACAACTTATTTCTGATACAGGTTCGCCTGTTGGCGGAACTTCTGCATTACGTGGTTGGAATATTAATAAAAATGGTTCTTCTGCAGAACTTTCATTTAATTATGAAAATAGTGATATGTCTGGTCTATCACTTGTACCAGCATATACATTGATGCAATTGGATGGCGTTAATAATCAGTTACAATTACCAACAGCTAACACACAAATAGTTTTTGATACTGACACTAATTTATATAGAAGTGCAGCAAATGTTTTACAAACAGATGACAATTTTATAGTAGGTACGTTAACTCCAAATCGTGTTGTAGCCACTGATCCCACAACTAATCAACTTATTTCAGGCGCAGCAACTGTAACTGAACTTGGTTATCTATCTGGTGTAACATCATCAATTCAAACACAAATTAACGGTAAAGTTGCAAAAGCTGGTGATTCAATGTCTGGTACCTTGAGTATGCTCACTCAAAATGCTATCCATTTTCAGGATAATGGAGGTAATTATGTTGGCATTAATGCACAAGCAACAATTCCTTCAAGTTATACTGTATCTTTGCCAACAACTATTCCAACAGGAAGGCAAATTTTACGTGCTAATGCAACAACCCCAACCAATTTAGAATGGGCTGATGAAGGAGGATCGGTTGTTCCTGCAATTAGTCAAACAGTATATGTAACAATGTATGGTAGTGATGTTACTGGTGATGGTTCATTTGACCATCCTTATGCAACACTTTCAAAAGCAATTTCTGTTGCTAATAGTCTTGCAAGTGCGAGTTATCCAATTGCTATTTTCATGGGGCCAGGTAATTATATTGAGGATAATAGTGCTGGACCATTAACTATCACATCAGCTGGCATTACTATCACTGGTAACTCTTCTAATACTACATTTATTATTCCCGATACATTATCAAATGATTTGTTACTCATTAACGATACAGTCAATATTAGTAATATGACTTTTTTGGCAGATGGATTATCAACAGCATCTGGACTTTCTTTAACAACAGGAAATTTTGCTACATTTAACAATATACAAATTTTTAACTTTCAAACAGGGGTAAATGCTACTGGCACGAGTAGTATTTATGTATTTGATAATTGTCAGTTCATTAATAATGGAACAGGAATATTTTCTAATGATACCAATATACAATGTAACAACTGTATTGTATTTGGAAATAGTACTGTAGCAACAAATATCGGTATTAATGTAACAGGCGCAAGTTCATTTTTTGTTATGAGCGGAGGATCCTGTGCACTGTGTGTTACAGCTCTTATTATAGACAACAATACATCTGCTACTATTAATGCTGCTTCTTTTAAATTTAATAATACTGATATTATGCAAACAGGTGCATCGAGTGTAATACTCTCTAGTTGTACTTTTGAAGTAACAAACAATTCTTCAGATATTAATATTCAACTGAGTGGTGCCGGAACATCTGCTAATATTATTGGATGTGAATTTAATGGTGCAAGTTCACTTAATGTTCCTCAAGCAACAGCTTTCTTGGTTTCAAATAATGCTAGTCTCAATTTAAGTAGTTCTACGATTAAAAACTATACAACCGGTATACAAGTTGGCCTTTCAACCGATACATCTTTAACTGTATTAAATGCATCAAATATTACAACGCAAAATAACACAAATGATGTTATTCAAAATGGATCTACTACAGCAAATATTACAGCAAGTAGTATTGATCTTGATGCAATTTCCATTAATGATTCTACCAATGTTACTATCGCTGCATTTGATACAGATGATAATAATACACTTACCATCGGCTCATTATCAGATGAAGATACTTCATTGATACAAGCGGCAATCAACACTACAACGCATCCTGAAATTAAATATAAATCCTCTTTATATTCAACACAGGCGATAGGATTTAATAATCCTTTATCTAATTCATCTTCATTATTTATACAATCTCTTGATAATGCAAATCTTACCGCGGTTACTACCGATAACACTGATATAGCAGGGTTGCGATTAGTTTCTGATACAGGTTCTCCTGTTGGTGGCACATCAGCATTGCGTGGTTGGGATATTAATAAAAATGCGTCTACTGCAGAACTTTCATTCAGCTTCCAAAATAGTGATGTGTCTGATAGTGAACCCGTAGTAACAGAATTCACTGTTATGCAACTTGATGGTTTTAATAATCTTGTACAATTGCCAACCGCTGGTACAAAAATTGTATTTGATGGGGATACAAATTTATATAGAAGCGCTGCAAATGTTTTAAAAACAGATAGTAACCTTATTGTGGGCACATTAACACCAGGCTTTACAGTGATCACTGATCCATCAACTAATGAGCTTGCATCAAGTGTCACAACTTCTACTGAACTCAGTTATGTACATGGCGTAACATCACCAATTCAAACACAAATTAATAGCAAAGTTGCAAAAGCAGGTGATTCTATGACGGGTACTCTTACTATGCTTGCTCAAAATGCAATTCATTTCCAAGATTCCGCAAGCAACTATGTTGGTATTAATGCTCCTGCAACAGTTACATCAAGTTATACATTATCTTTACCAACAACAGTGCCAACAGTAAGTCAAACGTTACGTGCGGGTGCAATAACTCCGACAAATTTGGAATGGGTTACTGAAGGAGGTGCAATTACCCCTGCAGTGAGTGAAACCATTTATGTGACACAATATGGTAATGATATTACAGGAGATGGATCATTTGATTCGCCATATGCAACTCTTGCGCAAGCCATTATAACTGCTAATAGTCTTGCAAATAGCAGTAATCCAATTGTTATTTTTATAGCACCTGGACTTTATATTGAAAATAATAGCGCAGGTGCACTTACTATTACTTCTAATGGTATTTCTATAGTTGGTGATTCAACTACTGGCGTAATGATCATGCCATCAACGCCTGCAAATGATCTTTTACAAGCAAACACTACCATTCGTATTACTGATCTTACTTTACAATCATCTTCACCACTCGCAACTGGCTTTGTAATGAATGCTGGTAATTTATCAACATGTAATAGTGTACGTTTTGTTAATTTTCTCACAGGAGTGTTGTGCTCAGGAGGAGCATCTCAACTGTATGGTTTTGATGCATGTATCTTCATTTCTAATACAACTGGATTAACTGTTAATGATAGTCGTGTTCAAACAATTGGATGTTCTTTCTTTGGTACACCGTCAGTGAGTAACCCTGCAGTCAATACGGGAATAAATATAACAGGATCTGGAGCCAATGTTATTATTGATGGTGGTACGGTAGGAAAATGCAATATAGGATTTACTATTAATAATAATTCTACCATTACTATTAGCTCAACAGCATTCAAATTTAATACTTTTGATGTTATACAAACAGGCGCATCACATATGGTTCTTAGTGGATCAAGTTTTGAACTTACCAATGGGATTTCTGACGTTGATATACAGATAAGTGATTCGGGAACAATTGCTGAAATAATAGGATGTCAATTTAATGGCAATAGTTCACTTGGTGTGGCCGAAGGACAATGTATTATGGTAAGTAATAATGCATTCCTTAGTATTAGTAATGGAAGTATACAAAACTATACAACGGCTCTGCAAATTGGTACATCAACTGATACTGCCTCAACAATCGCTGCTGTTTCTGGTTGCACAATTAGTAACTGTACAACCGATATTTTACAAGAAGGTTCTGCCACATTAAATTTTGATGCAGGTGCTATTTCAAGTAATAATATTACTATTAATGATTCTACAAATGTTAGTCTTGCATATTTTGATTTAAGCAATAACAATCAACTTACTATAGGATCAACATCTGATGTGAATACTGGTTTAATTGCAACAAATATTGGTACTAGTAGCAATCCCAGCATTGATTATATTTCATCGCTTTATTCTACTCAAGCAATAGGATTTTATAATCCATTATCTAATCCATCAACATTGTTTGTGCAATCTTCTGACAATGCAAATCTTACTGCAGTGACGACCGATAACACTGATTTGGCAGGATTAAGATTAGTTTCTGATACCGGTTCTCCAGTGGGAGGGACTTCTGCATTGCGCGGTTGGGATATTAATAAAAATGCGTCTACATCAGAACTATCATTCAGTTTCCAAAATAGTGATGTGTCTGATAGTGAGCCAGTGGTATCAGAATTTACTGTTATGCAGCTTGATGGATTTAATAACCTTGTGCAATTACCAACAGCTGGAACAAAAATTGTATTTGATGGTGATACCAATCTTTATAGAAGTGCTGCAAATGTTTTAAAAACTGATAGCAACTTTATTGTTGGTACATTAACACCAGGGTTTGCAGTAATTACTGATCCATCTACGAATGAACTTGAATCAAGCGTAACAACTTCTACCGAACTCAGCTATGTCCACGGTGTAATGTCATCCATTCAAACACAAATTAATGGTAAAGTTGCAAAAGCTGGCGATACTATGACTGGTACATTGGTATTACCTGCAGGTTCTGCTGCTGCTCCATCATTACAGTTTACCGGTAGTACAAATACAGGTATTTCTGCATCTACCGCAAATACACTTTCATTTGATGTAAGTGGATCTGAACAGATGAATATTAGTTCATCTGGTGTTACTATTGATGTATTTAGTACAGCTGGTGTTGTACACAATAGCTCTGCAGGTCTATTATCAAGTTCATTGATTGTTGATGCAGATATTACTGCTGCGACCATTACCAATGATAAATTGGCTGATATCTCAAGCTCTAATGTACCGGGTGATATTGTTGTCCGTGATTCTTCAGGCAATTTCCAAACAAATATGATAACTATTTTTGGTACTACAACAAATAATACTGATGTTGCTACTAAAGCATATGTTGATACTGCCGTGACTACTGGTATTATTCCTCATACTCCTTGCGTTGTGGTGAGTACAAGCAATGTTGCTTTAACAGGATTGCAAACAATAGATGGTGTAACACTTGTAGCAAATGACCGTGTTCTTCTTGTTGGTCAAACTAATGAAGTACAGAATGGTATTTGGCTTGCCCAAAGTAGTGCATGGACATCTCCAACAGATTGGGTTTCAGGAGATGAGGCTGGTACAGCATATGTATTAATTACTGAAGGTGTAGATAATGCTGGATCAAGTTGGTTATGTAATACGCCAACGGCAATTATTGGTACTGATGATGTAACATTTGTAGAATTTAGTTTACCAAGTGCTACAACAGGTAATAACGTTGGTGGTGGATCAGGGCAAGTATATCAAAGCAAATCAGGTGTTACGTTAAACTTTAGAACATTAAGTGTTGCTGACACATATATGTCTATTGTTACCAATAGTGATAATGTTGGATTTAGTACAAATGCGACAAGCGCAAATACAGCAAACGAGATTGTTGCTCGTGATAGTTCAGGGAATTTTTCTGCTGGTACTATTACTGCAAGTTTAACAGGACATGCATCACTTGACCTCCCGTTAACAGGAGGCACATTGACTGGTACATTAATAGTACCAGCAGGAACGGTTGCTGCACCATCAATTGAATTTACCGGTAGCAGTACAGGAACTGGTATAGCAGCACCAACGGCTGACACTCTTTCCTTTGATATTGCTGGAACTGAACAAATGAATATTAGTTCTTCAGGAGTTACTATTGATGGATTAAGCACCACAGGAGTTGTTCATAATAGTGCAGCAGGGTTATTATCAAGTTCATTAATTGTAAATGCTGATGTTGCCCCAGCCGCTGCGATAGTTGACTCTAAACTAGCAACTATTTCTACAACAGGTAAAGTCGCTAACTCTGCAACTACTGCAACAAATCTTAATACAGCAAATGCAATTGTTGCACGTGATGCATCAGGTAATTTTTCTGCAGGTACTATTACCGCAAGTTTAACAGGTGCTGCATCATTAAACGTTCTCAAAGCTGGTGATACTATGACGGGTGCACTACAATTACCAGCAGGAACCACAGCATTACCTTCACTTGTGTTTACGGGAAGTATAACAAGCGGACTTTCAGCAAGTACTGGTAATTTATCATTCAGCACGAACGGCGTAGAACAGTTGAAAATATCATCAGGTGGAACAATTTCCATTGATGCATTTACTGCCGCAGGAATTGTACATAATAATGCATCAGGTAACTTATCAAGTTCATTGATTGTTAATAGTGATGTCGATCCAAATGCTTCTATTGTTGATACAAAATTAAATACCATTTCTACAGCCGGCAAGGTTGCAAACTCTGCGACAACAGCAACAAATCTTAATACAGCAAATGCTATTGTTGCCCGTGATAGTAATGGTAATTTCTCTGCAGGAACAATCAGTGCAAACTTGATTGGTAATGTCACTGGTAATGTTACCGGACATGCATCATTAGATTTACCCCTTGCAGGGGGTATTATGACGGGGACATTGCAATTGCCAGCAGGAACTGCCGCTGCACCATCATTGCAATTTACCGGAAGCACAAACAGTGGTATATCAGCAGCTACTGCTAATACATTATCATTTGATAGTAATGGTATCGAGCAAATGAATATTAGTCCAAGTGGAGTTACTATTGATGGATTGAGTACAGTAGGAGTTGTACATAATAGTGCTGCAGGATTACTTTCAACATCATTAATTGTTGATGCAGATATTACCGCTGCAACGATTACTAATGATAAATTAGCAAACATATCAAGTTCCAATGTTGCTAATGATATTGTTGTTCGTGATAGTTCAGGTAATTTTAGTGCAGGAACTATTACTGCAAGTTTAACTGGTAATGTTACAGGAAGTGCTTCTAATAACGTTCTTAAAGCTGGTGATACCATGACTGGTACGTTACAACTACCAGCAGGAACCACCGCATTACCTTCTCTTGTGTTTACAGGTAGCACAACAAGTGGACTTTCAGCAAGTACTGGTAATTTATCATTCAGCACGAATGGCGTAGAACAGTTGAAAATATCTTCTGGCGGAATAATTTCAATCGATGCATTCACCACTCCAGGAATACTACACAATGATTCTTCAGGTAACTTATCAAGTTCATTGATTGTTAATAGTGATATTAGTGCTACTGCTGCAATAACAGATAATAAATTAAATACCATTTCTACAGCTGGTAAAGTTGCTAACTCTGCAACAACAGCGACAAATCTTGATACGTCAAATGCTATTGTTGCGCGCGATAGTTTAGGTAACTTCTCTGCAAGCACCATAACTGCAAGCTTAACGGGACATGCATCATTAGATCTTGCTTTGGCTGGTGGCACTATGACTGGTACTTTAACAATGCCAGCTGGTTCTATTACTTCTCCATCCATAGAGTTTACAGGCAGTAGTGCGGGAACAGGTATCACTGCAGCAACCACTGATATTCTTTCCTTTGATATTGCTGGAACTGAGCAAATGAATATCAGTTCTTCAGGCATTACTATCAATGGATTAAGCACTGCAGGGGTTGTACATAATAGCTCTACAGGACTTTTGACAAGTTCATTAATTATAAATGCTGATATTGCTGCAAATGCTAATATTGCCAATGGTAAATTGGCAACACTTACCACTCCCGGTTTGGTTGCTAACTCTGCAACAACCGCAACAAATCTTGACACAGCAAATGCTATTGTTGCACGTGATGCATTTGGCAATTTTAATGCAGGAAATATTGTTGCAAGTTTAACTGGCGCAGCTTCATTAAACGTTCTTAAAGCTGGTGATACTATGACTGGTGCACTACAATTACCAGCAGGAACAACAACATTACCTTCACTAATATTTACTGGAAGTACAACAAGCGGACTTTCAGCAAGTACTGGTAACTTATCATTCAGCACGAACGGCGTAGAACAATTGAAAATATCTTCTGGTGGAATAATCTCTATTGATGCATTTACCACTGCAGGAATACTGCATAATGATGCATCAGGTAACTTATCAAGTTCATTGATTGTTAATAATGATATTAGTACTACTGCTGCAATAACAGATAATAAATTAAATACCATTTCTACAGCCGGTAAAGTTGCCAACTCTGCAACAACAGCAACAAATCTTAATACAGCAAGCGCAATTGTTGCACGTGATAGCTCCGGTAATTTCTCTGCAGGAACAATCAGTGCAAACTTGATTGGTAATGTCACTGGTAATGTTACTGGACATGCATCATTAGATTTACCCCTTGCAGGGGGCACTATGACGGGAACTTTAATAATGCCGGCCGGTAGTGCTGCTGCCCCATCAATTCAATTCACCGGAAGCACTAATACTGGTGTATCAGCAGCTACTGCTAATACATTATCATTTGATAGCAATGGTGTTGAGCAAATGAATATTAGTCCAAGTGGAGTTACTATTGATGGATTGAGTACAATAGGAGTTGTGCATAATAATGCTGCAGGATTACTTTCAACATCATTAATCGTTGATGCTGATATTACCGCTGCAACAATCACTAATGATAAATTAGCAAATATATCGAGTTCCAATGTTGCTAATGATATTGTTGTTCGTGATAGTTCAGGTAATTTTAGTGCAGGAACTATAACTGCAAGTTTGACTGGCGCAGCATCATCAAACGTTCTTAAAGCTGGTGACACTATGACTGGTACATTACAATTACCAGCAGGAACAACAGCATTACCTTCTCTGGTGTTTACGGGAAGTACAACAAGCGGACTTTCAGCAAGCGCTGGCAATTTATCATTCAGCACAAACGGTGTAGAACAGTTGAAAATATCATCTGGTGGAACAATCTCTGTTGATTCATTTATGTCGGCTGGTGTTGTACATAATGATGCATCAGGTAACTTATCAAGTTCGTTGATTGTTAATAGTGATATTAGTGCTACTGCTGCAATAACAGATAATAAATTAAATACCATTTCTACAGCCGGTAAAGTTGCAAACTCTGCAACAACAGCCACAAGTCTTAATACAGCAAATGCCATTGTTGTGCGTGATAGTTCAGGGAATTTCTCTGCCGGTACAATTACTGCAAGTTTAAATGGTAATGCAACAACTGCAACATCAGCTGGAAGTTTTTCTGGATCATTGAGTGGAGATGTTACAGGCACTCAAAGTGCAACAGTAGTCAGTTTTGTTGGTGGACAAACCGCTGCCAATGTTGCAGCAGCAACAGTCCTTGCTAATGCTGCTACAAATCTTGATACTGCAAGTGCTATTGTTAAACGTGATAGTTCAGGGAACTTCTCTGCCGGTACAATTACTGCAAGTTTAAGTGGCAATGCGACAACTGCTACAACAGCAACAAATTTTTCTGGTTCATTAGTAGGTGATGTTACAGGTACTCAAGGAGCAACTGTTGTAAGCACTGTTGGTGGACAAACTGCTGCAAACGTTGCAGCAGCAACGGTTTTAGCTAATGCTGCTACAAATCTTGATACTGCAAGTGCTATTGTTAAACGTGATAGTTCAGGAAATTTCTCTGCAGGAACAATCACCGCAAACTTAATTGGTAATGTCACTGGACATGCATCATCAGATCTTGCACTTACTGGCGGTACTTTAACTGGAACATTAACATTACCTGCAGGAACAGCGGCTTCTCCATCATTACAATTTACTGGAAGCACAAACAGTGGTATATCAGCTGCTACTGCAAATACACTTTCTTTTGATATTAATGGATCTGAACAAATGAAGATTAATTCTTCAGGTGTGACTATTGATGGATTGAGTACTGCGGGTGTTGTACATAATAGTGCTGCAGGATTATTATCCACTTCATTAATAGTTGATGCTGATATTACCGCTGCAACCATTACTAATGATAAGTTAGCAAACATATCAAGTTCCAATGTTGCTAGCGATATTGTTGTTCGTGATAGTTCAGGGAACTTCTCTGCTGGTACGATCACTGCAAGTTTAAGTGGTAATGCGACAACTGCAACATCAGCCGGAAGTTTTTCTGGTTCATTAGTAGGTGATGTTACAGGTACTCAAGGAGCAACTGTTGTAAGCACTGTTGGCGGACAAACTGCTGCCAATGTTGCAGCAGCAACAGTGCTTGCTAACGCTGCTACAAGTGCTAATACTGCAAGCACCATTGTTAAACGTGATGGAACAGGAAGTTTTGCTGCACAAGAAATAAGTATGAATGATGGTATTATTGCTGGCAACATTAATTTAACAACAACACCAAGCAGTTCAACAGCGGGTAATATTCTAAAAAATGGAACTCGATTTATTCATAATTTTGGTACAAATAACACATTTGTTGGCTTAAGCGCTGGTAATTTTACTATGAGTGGTTCTGGGAATAATACTGCCATGGGGAACAGTGTATTAACAGCTAATAGTACTGGAGCATTCAATACTGCAATGGGTAGCAGTGCATTAGCAGCCAATACTATTGGTGTTGATAATACTGCGATTGGTTATAATGCATTAACATTGAATATAACAGGCACTGATAATACCGCACTTGGTTATAATACATTGAGTGCTGCTACAACAGGCAGTACTAATATTGCAATTGGTTCTGGTGCTGGAGGAACATTAACAACCGGTAGTGGTAATATCTATATAAATGCAAATGCTGCTTCAGCAAGCGAAGCCACAACAACACGTATTGGCACATCACAAACAACTGCTTTTATGGCAGGTATTTTTGGTGTAATACCAAGTGGTACTGTTCAAACAGTTACCATTAATAGCTCAGGACAACTTGGTAGCACTACTTCTTCATCGAGTGGAACAAGCCTTAATACACCAAACACTTTGGTTGAACGTGATGGAACAGGAAGTTTTGCCGCACAAGAAGTAAGTATGAATGATGCTATTTGTGCAGGCAATCTTGTATTAAGCACAAATCCAAGTACATCAACAGCTGGTAATATTATGAAAGGTGCAAATAGATTTATTCATAATACAGGAACAAGTAATACATTTATTGGAGTAACTTCTGGTAACTTTACCACAACTGGTACAGGGCAAAACAGTGCTCTTGGTGTTAATGCATTACTTGTTAATGGAACCGGTGCTAATAACACAGCTCTTGGTTATAATGCGCTTAGTGCATGCACAACGGGAAGTAATAATATTGCGATTGGTTCTGGTACAGCAGTTGCTACAACAACGGGAAGTAATAACATTTATATTGGAACCAATGATGGTGCAGCTGGTGAAAATACTACTATTCGCATTGGCTCACAAATAACTAACACACCAACATCTTGCTTTATCCAAGGCATAAATAACGCAACGATCCCTACAGGGCAAAGTACTGCAATTCGAGTACAAAATACAACAGGCCAAATTGCGCCAGCTTCATCGTCTCGAAGATTTAAACACACAATAGAAGATATGGAAGATATTTCAGCACATGTTTATGAATTACGCCCTGTAAGCTTTATTTACAACAGTGATACAACACATGAAAAGCAATATGGATTAATTGCTGAAGAAGTTGATAATGTGCTTCCGCAAATTGTGTCACGTGATGGTGAAGGATTACCATATTCAGTTAACTATGAAATATTGCCGGTGCTCCTTGTTAAAGAAATGCAAAAACAACAAATAACTATTCAACAGCTGCAAAGTGATAATATGCAGCTTAAGGATATGGTGCAACAGCTTATGAGCCGTATTACATCTTTGGAGGCGAGAGCATAAAAAAAGCATTTGATTTTGTACCCTCAAAATGTTAGAAGACATAATACAGGTTACACATTAATTATATTATTTTTACGGGAGGGTACAAACGAATAAAGTTTTCTAAAAAAGAGAGAAAGTCGAATAAATATATTTTTCACAAAAAGGATGTTTTATGAAGTTGAAGTCACTTTCACAGACCTTAGGGCTTGCCCTTTTAACTGTCATTTCACTCACAGCCAATGAAACGGCACAAATCCATTTATCAGCTGCAGAAGTACAAGAAATCTTTGATAATCCAACGCGCTCTTATGTGTATGTTGGAAGAGATGTGAGTAATCTTGCAGATGTTATCGCTGAAGTATCCAAACTTGATAACGATGAAGATTCTCCAGTAAGAGCTCTCGATTCACACATCCAAAGAGGATTTGTAATCGGAAATTATGAAGGCGTTGCACAAGCTCTTGAGCATGCAGAAGCTGTTATGAATAAAGTAGATGCAGACAGAACAAGCGAACTTTCTCGTGTTTTAAATGCGGTTGTTGAACAAGTAGCTGCAGATCAATTAAATCTTGATGCTGAAATGTTAGAAGCTGCCAATGTGGAAGCTCCTGAAGCAAGAGCATGCGGTACTTGTAATTCTCATTGTTTAAGAAAATTAATTGTTAAAGAAAAAGTAGATTTTCTTAACAAAGTTAAATTCTTTGAAGATGTAACATTCAAAGAAGATGTTACTATAGAAGGTACATTATCAGTAAATGATATTTTTGTTCAATCATTAAGCACATGTGATGTTATTGTTGGTTGTGATATTTTTATGAATAATTCAACAAGCTCTGCTGTGGGTAATATCATAAAAGGCGGTGCTTTATTCCTTAGTAATTTTGGAACAAACAATACGTTTGTTGGTCAAAATTCAGGTAACCTTACTCTAACTGGTGGCAATAATAGTGGATTTGGAACAAATGCATTAAGTTCAGAAACAACTGGTGTTCGTAATTCTGCTGTTGGAAGTGGCGCGCTTCAAAATAATACAATAGGTATTGATAATACTGCTGTTGGTGTTAGTGCACTTATGGCTAATACAACAGGTAATCAAAATATTGCTGTAGGCAACAGTGCTCTTACAGCAAATACAACAGGTATTGATAATACTGCTGTTGGTTATTTTGCAATGACAAATAACGTAGTAGGTATTAACAATACTGCTGTTGGGGCATTTGCACTTGCATCTAACACAGCGAGCAATAATACTGCCGTTGGTTTTGTTGCACTTCAAAACAATACAACTGGTGCCGGCAATACTGCTATTGGAGACGGCGCACTTAATACCAATACAATCGGTATTCGTAGTACTGCAGTTGGTTTCCAATCGATTTTTTCTAATATAACAGGTATTGATAATACAGCAGTTGGTTATCAAACTCTTTTTGCTAACACAACAGGTAATCAAAACGTTGCTGTAGGTAGTAATGTTCTTGCATCAAATACAACAGGTATTGATAATACTGCTGTTGGTTATTTTGCAATGACAGATAATGTAATAGGTATTAACAATACTGCGGTTGGGGCATTCGCACTTGAATCTAACACAGCGAGCAATAATACTGCCGTTGGTTTTGTTGCACTTCAAAATAATACAACTGGTGCCTTTAATACTGCTCTTGGAGATGGCGCACTTAATGCCAATACAATCGGTATTCGTAGTACAGCAGTTGGTTTCCAATCGATTTTTTCTAATATAACAGGTATTGATAATACAGCAATTGGTTATCAAACTCTTTTTGCTAACACAACAGGTAATCAAAACGTTGCTGTAGGTAATAGTGTTCTTGCATCAAATACAACAGGTGTTAGTAATACTGCCGTTGGTTATTTTGCAATGACAGATAACGTAGTAGGTATTGACAATACTGCGATTGGGGCATTCGCACTTGAATCTAATACAGCGAGCAGTAATACTGCCTTTGGTTATGTTGCACTTCAAAACAATACAACTGGTACCCTTAATACTGCTCTTGGAAACGGCGCACTTAATGCTACTACAACAGGTAGTAACAACATTGCCATTGGTAATGGAGCAGGAGGAACCTTAACAACAGGTAACAACAATATTTATGTTGGTGCTAGTGCAGTTGCTGCAGGAGAAAGTGGCGTTACACGTATTGGTGGTATCGTGGGCACAACTACTGGTGTAGCTGATGCTATAGGAGTTGTGATTGATTCAACTGGCCAACTCGGAACCATTTCTTCTTCAAAATATGTGAAACATAACATTCAACCTATGAACGATGTTTCTGCAAGCATTTATGATCTCAGTCCAGTAACATTTGCTTACAACAGTGACGCATCTGAAACAACACAATATGGTTTAATTGCTGAAGAAGTTGCTGATATATTCCCTGGCATTGTCGTAAGAAATGCTAATGGTCAACCAACAACCATTCAGTATCATGTATTACCAGTATTAACATTAAACGAACTTAAAAAACTTGCTGCACGTGTAGCAGTTCTCGAAGCTCACTTAATGAATTAATACAAGAAACAGTATCTATAAAAAGCTCCGCAATTACTGCGGAGCTTTTTTTTAACCCCCGCCGTCGCCACTCTTTCGCCAAGGCTTCAAAGCGCAGGCAAGGCTATGGCGGGCTTCGCCATTTTTTAACTCCATATAAAACATCAGATAGATTATGGATTATAACTGGTGAATATAATAAGATGTTCTTTATTAATGATTATTGTTAAAAAGGAATGTCTATGCGGTTGCTCTATTACATCTTCTTTTTTTATGCTTACGCATTACCTGCTACTGAATATATCTATCCTGTTGCATCACTCAGCGATGAAAAAACAATATTATATATTCATCAACATTTTTCAACAAACATTGAACTGTTTTCTTACAATACACAAACCCGTCAAACTGAGCCAATGTTGTGGTCAGTTTTTAATCCGGCAGGGTTACAAATGTTACCAGATAATAGTGGTTTTAGTTTTATTGATAACGGCAGATTGCGCATTAAATCATTTGATAAACGATCAGCAAAAGCTATTGATTTTGATGATCCTTTATGTGGCATTAACAATTTACATTGGATTGATAATCAGAGTTGTTATTGCAGTGCACAATATAATAATAACTTTGCGCTTTTTGAATTACATGATGATGGTACATTGCAATGTTTACGTTCAGCAGAAGGGAAGGATTATATGTATCCACAAAAAATTGATGATCAACTATTCTATATTGAGCGCTGCACTACAAAAAACAGTCTTAATGATTTTCATTACACCATAGCCTCGTGCTCATATCAAAAAAGCAATTCTGATAATTTAAAGGCAAATCTTGTTGCTGATTTTGGAACAACTCCAATCATATTTTTAACAATGGTCTCTGAAACTGAAGGGTTTGTGGTTGAGCATGCACAACAGATAGATAGTGAAAACCCAACAATGCTATTTACGTATCATCAGATTATAAAAGAGGGTGATGCGTGGAACAAAAACATTCTTTTTTCTTTTTCTATTCCTACTTCTTTATTATTAGATATCCAAGAACGTCTCTATGAATCTATTTTGCCATTGTTACCACGTATTATTAATGAGAAGGTATATTTTGTTGATTGCGCCAATAATACGGATTATATCCTTGAGCCATATTTTTATAGCCTACAAGATAAAATAGTCCAAAAAATCAACCTTGATCAACACAAAGGACATGCTTTTGCACCAATGTTATGCAAAAACACGCTGTATTACGGCGGAACCAAGCAGCCGTCTCTTTTTTCTATGTTAACATAATATCCATTATCAGATTGTAAATGTTGTTGATTTTTACCAATGAAAAAAAAGCGGCCTGTTACAGAGTTCTCCAATTCAAATTTGAATTGCGTTAATTCATACGCTTTTCTAACTCTTTAATACGAGCAAGAAGTTACAGAGTTCTCCAATTCAAATTTGAATTGCGTTAATTCATACGCTTTTCTAACTCTTTAATACGAGCAAGAAGGTTGTTTATAATTTTTTTCATCTTTTGATTATCTTCCCGTAAATCTGCAATAGTGAGATCTTTTTCTTGTAGTTCAGTTACCTTTTTATTCATTTTTTGAACCTCATTAAGTAAGAGTGGTATTAACATATCATATTCCACCCCAAATATTTCACCACTGCCAAAAGGATCTGTTTTTACCAATTCTGGTATAATTGAAACCGTTTCTTCGGCAATTAAACCATATTGTTTAATATTAAGTTTACTTCTTTTGATCATTGGGTCATCATTATACTCGAATGAAACCGGTCGTAACTGATAAATAGCTTCTGAATCAGTTCCAATATCCATAATATCATGCTTAAAACGTCTTGATGAAGGCGCTAATGGAATCACAAATCCTAATGTAGCATAACCCGTAACAGGCGCATTTGGTATGTATCCAACTCCAATGTCTGCCGGAAGTAAAAGCGCACTTTCAGGCAAAACGATAATATCATGTACCAATGGTGTTCCAATTCCTATCGTTCCAACAGTAGGAAAACCTTCTGATCCTATCCAAATATTATCCACGCCAGCAGGGCTCAAAGCCCCTGCAGTATTACCAATTGCTATATTATTTGCTCCTGTGGAAACAGGCAATGCACCATTACCAATAGCTATATTTCCAACTGCAGCATTTGCTGCCATTGCACCTATTCCAATAGCTATATTTCCATCGCCTTGCATTGCTTCACCTGCACCATCACCAATAGCAATGTTTCCATTCCCTGTTGTGCTAGTACCCATAGCGTTGTTACCCATTGCAATATTACTCGCTCCTTCATTAACTGCAAGCACTGCATTACCAATGCCAATATTAAGTGTTGCTCCAGGAGCAGTAGCCATAGCTCCATGACCAATTGCTATATTACTAGCACTTTCATTTATTTGAAGCGTATTTCTTCCCATTGCAATATTATTAATCGCGCCTGCTCCACTACCCATAGAAAGCACACCAATAGCTATATTATTAGTCGCATCATTTGCAGAAAGAGCACTTTGCCCAATAGCTATATTGCTAAAACCTGTCGCACTTACGCTCATCGCATTTTGACCTATTGCAATATTATTAAATTGACCATTTGCAGAAAGAGCGCTATCACCAATAGCAATATTAAATGTTGCCACACCTGTTGGAGAAGTAAGCATGGTATTATTACCAATAGCTATATTACTTAAGCCACTATCCACACTCAAAGCATTTTGACCGATAGCAATATTCAAAGCGCCTGTTTCATTAAGTGTCATTGCTTGATCACCTATTGCTATATTAGTAGTACCATTGTTAGTTGATAAAGCACCTGTGCCCACGGCTATATTTTTTAATGCTGTAGTACTCACCCCCATAGCATCGTTACCAACAGCTATATTTGAAGCATTATCAATATTAAGAAGCACACCAGATCCAATTCCAATATTATTAGATGCAGCTCCACTTGGACTCAGTTCCATTGCCCGTGGACCAATCGCTATATTATTAAAGCCATCAGGATTGGTAAATAAAGCTTGTGGACCAATTGCAATATTATTATTTCCTATTGTATTTGTAAATAATGTAAGATTTCCAACGGCAACATTACCAGCTCCTTCTGTATTGTTTAGCATTGCTTCAAACCCTACCGCTGTATTAAAGTTACCGTTATTAGTATTAAGAGTCTGATACCCAGTGGCAGTATTTCCTTCACCTGACACATTAGCTACCATAGAAAGTGCGCCAACTGCCGTATTAAAGGCTCCTTCAACATTTAAATTAAGCGTTCTATCACCTACCGCTGTATTAAAAGAAGCTTCATTACTTTCAAGAGATTCAAAACCAACAGCTGTATTTCCTAAACCTATTGTATTATTAGCAATTGCGGAAACCCCTACTGCTGTATTTTCAATACCAAGAGTGTTAAGAAGAAGTGCATCATATCCAACTGCCGTATTAAAATCAACTAAATTAGCTTCAAGGGCTGACCAGCCAACTGCTGTATTGCCATTACCGGATATATCGGAGGATAATGCAGACCAACCAACGGCAGTATTAAAACTTCCATTTGTATTAACTAGCATTGATTGAGAACCAATAGCTGTATTATCTACTCCAATATTATTGTCTATAAGAGCACTCCATCCAAGCGCACTGTTTTCAGTACCAATCGAATTAAAACGCATAGCAAATTGGCCAACCGCAGTATTACGATCTGCTTGATTATGCGTTAAGGCAGATGTACCAACTGCAGTATTACCTACACCAATTAAATCTTCCCTTAAAGCTTGATACCCTACCGCAACATTATCATCAGTAGGAAAAATATACGCCTCAAGAGCAGCTTGACCTATAGCTACATTATCTCGCCCTGCAGGAAGTGCAAACAGTGAATTAGTTCCCACTGAAACATTTTCTATTGAAGCTGTTCCCAAAAATTGTGATTGGGCACCAACAGCAACATTCTCATCTCCAACAACGTTGCTAAACATTGTCTTAGAACCAACGGCAACGTTACTAGCTCCTGCCACGTTTGCAAATAATGCATTTGCACCTACAGCAGTATTATTTATGCCACCTATATTAGTAGTCATGGCACTACTTCCCACAGCTGTATTACTCACACCATCAAGATTAGATGTCAAAGCATCATGACCCACAGCAGTATTATCAGCACCAATAAGATTTTCTTGTAAGGCTGCATAACCTACCGCAGTGTTAGCATACCCTGTCGTATTATGCTGTAATGCAAACGTACCAACGGCGGTTGCTTCACCAATTTGATGATCTTGTAACGCTTCATACCCTACCGCCACATTCCGATCTCCCGTTAATGTGATAGGACCAACGGTAAAATCAGCTCCTGTCACTGTTTCTAAAGCATGATTACCAATGGCAACGTTTTCATTACCAGTAACGTTAGAAAAGAAAACATGATATCCTATCGCGATATTATCACTTCCTGTAGTATTTGCCGGAGCGGCAAATGTTCCTGCTGCTGTATTTTGTACGCCAGTGGTGTTGGCATTCAATGTAAAATTGCCAAGAGCAGTGTTAAAGAAACCCGTTGTATTAAGTGTTAATGCATCGGAACCCAAAGCAGCATTGGTTGATGCTGTATTATCTTTTAAGGCATTATTCCCAACAGCCACATTAAACACACCAGTAATGTTGGTAGTTAAAGCATACCGTCCAACCGCGATATCAGCTGAACCACTTGTATTTGATTCTAACGCAGCATTACCAACCGCAACGTTAGCCAAACCTATTAAGTTTGTTTGTAATGTTTTACTACCAACCGCAGTATTATCAATACCTATGGTGTTTGATTCTAATGAATGAGCGCCAACAGCAGTATTTTCAAAACCAGTAATATTTGAAGTTAATGCATTATAACCAACCGCGGTATTTTCATATCCTGTTAAATTTGATTGTAATGCATGATTACCAAGAGCTGTATTATAACTTGCAACAGTATTTTGCTGTAACGCAAAATTACCAACCGCAAGATTATCGTTACCTACGGTATTAAATTCTAAAGCAAAATTACCCATGGCAACGTTTTCAATACCGGTTGTATTTGCTGCTAAAGCAAAATTGCCAACTGCTACATTATGATGACCTGTTGTGTTACTTTCTAACGCAAAATTACCAAAACCTGCATTAAAATCACCAACATTCTCTTCTAGAACCTGAGTACCAAATGCAGCATTAGATGAACCTGTTACATTGGCTACTAAAGTATTCACACCAACGGCAACGTTAAACAGTCCCGTTGTATTATTTTGCAGAGAATTCATACCAATTGCGATATTTTCCGACCCACTCGTGTTGGATTCCAATGCAAAATTACCAATTGCTATGTTTAATAAACCTAAAGTATTAGATTCTAACGCATCAACACCTATTGCAATATTATCATGACCAAGTGTATTAGATTCTAAAGCGTTATTACCTATTGCAATATTTTGATATCCTGTAGTATTAGAAAAAAGTGCATTAACACCAATGGCAGTATTATCATATCCAGTTATATTTGATTGTAATGCATTAACTCCATAGCCACTGTTACCTCCAAATCCGCTCATGGTAAAGTTACCTGCATTAACACCCACGAACGTATTATCTATTCCAAAATTTTGTATAAAGCTATTTCCAGCTTTCAGAACATTACCTATGCTTGGACTTATGGAATTATTCATAAGAAGATTACAACCAACAATCACATCACATGCGCTTATTGTTTGACCAGAAATTTCACCTACTGATAAGTTATCAATAGAAGCATCTACTGCAGAGAAATTGATCACACACAGGTCATTAATGCAATCTCCTACAACAATATCAGTAACAGATAACAATTGAATGGTAGCATTATTAATAATCGCGTCATTGACTGATAATGTACCACTGACTGTTGCATCAACTGCTGATAAATCATTAACACATAATGAATCAAGGCAGCTTCCAACAACGATTTCCCCTATTGATAAATGTTCAATAAAAGCATTGTTAACTGATAATGTACCACTGACTGTTGCGTCAACAGCTGACAAATCATTAACACATAAACTTTCCATGCAACTTAAAACAACAAGATCTGTTACCGTTAAATTGTTAGTACAAAGATCAATACAACTTCCTCCTGGGGAAATTATATCGGTAACTGTTAACGTATTGACGCATAAACTATCAATACAACTTAAAACGGTTAGATCTGTGACAGTTAATGCACCTTCTATAATAACATCATCTTCGAATATGGCCTTATCATATACTTTTAACTTACCATGGAGCCTTGTTTTTCCTTTAACAATTAAATTGTCATCAATACGAACATCTTCTTTAAAATAAGTATCATTAAAAATAGTAACTATAGGTTTAAATCCAGGACAAGGACAACAATTATCGTTATTCTCAAAGGTATTATGTTTTACAGCTTCTGGTGCGATAGATAATGAACCATTAATCATTTGATTAATCACAAGCTCAAGATCATGTATTAATTTTTTAGTTAATTTTTTAGGTAAATTTTTATAATTTTTTTCTATAACTCGTTCAGCATAATCAAGAACTTGTGCAACTGCATCCCATTCACCAAACAAAAATCCTTGATCCATGTGTGCACGTAATGCCCAAAGACAAGAATTTTTATTTTCGTCTAATTCACTCATTTCTTTAATAACTTCACGAATTTTACTGGTTTTTGTACCAAAATAGATATATTGATCAGATACTTGATGATGTGGATTATTCATTTCGCTGTCAAAAGAATGTGGTAACAAATCTCTTCTTTCCGCTAATAATGGTATAGCGCATGCACCTAATAACAGTGGCAAAATACCATACCGTTTTAATTGACGTACATTCATGTATAACTCCTTTTTTTTAATTCAATAAAAAATTAATGGAGACAAAAAACTCTTTAGTTTGTAATAAAAATAAAACAAGGCAATTAAAAAAATAAACAGTTATGTATAAAAAAAGGCATTCACTTGCATGAATGCCTTTTTTAGAGATATATGAAGAACTAATTATTCTAAATTCAATGCCGCTGTAGTCATTGCTGCAGCAATACCTCTGAGCATTGCACCAAATTTTTGATTATCAGCTTGAAGATCTTGCACAATACCATTTAATTTTTGCACTTCATTGAGAAGTAACATAGGTAATAAATGATAGCGTACAGTGTATGGTGTGCCTTCTTCATCGCGGATAACTAATGCAGGGAATACTTGATCAACTTCTTCAGCAATTAAACCATACTGTTTTGTTTCTGTTGCATCGCTATTATACACAAAGGTTACAGGATGCAAGTTGTATATATTTTCTGAATCAACATAGTCCATATCTTCTATGTTATGTTTGAATCTTTGTGAAGAAACAACCGTTCCTAATTGACCCGCTGCATCAACAAACACTGGTATACCAGTACCGCCAACAACACTTGTGAACACACCTTGTAAAAATGCTGCTGTATGAGTAGCAGTTGTACCAATACGTATAATACCACTTTCAGTTGCAACACCAGGATTTGATATATAAATGTTATCATCACCAACTGTCAAACTCACTCCAGCGTTAAATCCAACAATAACATTCGTATCACCGGTTGCTGCAAATGCTGCTGCATTGTTTCCTACGAAAACGTTATTGAGTCCTGTTGAACTAAATCCTGCCTGGAATCCAACTGCCACATTACCAGAACCAACTATATTAGATGCTAATGTAAAGCCACCAAGCGCGGTATTTTCATTACCTGTTGTGTTTGATGTTAAAGCAAATGCACCCACTGCTACGTTATTTTCTCCAATAGTATTGCCTGGTAAAGCAAATCCACCAACCGCTACGTTTTCAAAACCTGTTGTGTTTGAAGATAATGCTTGACGTCCAATACCCACGTTTTCAGCACCAGTTGTGGTAAAATTACCAGCATTTATACCAACAAAGGTGTTATCAGTTCCAAAATTATGAATAAATCTGATACCACCCTTAAGAACGTTACCGATAAGAGGACTTATTGAGTTATTCATAAGAAGATTACAACCAACAATCACGTCACACGCACTGATTGTTCCACCAGAGATTTCACCTACTGATAAGTTATCAATAGAAGCATCTACCGCAGAAAAATTGATAACGCAAAGATTTTCTATGCAATCATTAACAACTAAATCATTAACGGATAATGAATCAATAGAAGCATCAACTGCCGAAAAATCGATAACACAAAGACTATCAAGACAGCTTGCAATAATAATGTCACCTACAGACAAATTATCAATCGTTGCATTAACTGCTGATAAATTAATCACACAAAGATTTTCCATACAACTATTTACAACTAACTCATTAACCGATAACGAACCAATAAATGCATCAGTTGCTGATAGATTAACAACACAAAGACTATCAATACAACTTAAAACAATAATCTCTCCTATAGATAAATTATCGATAACAGCATTAACTGCTGATAAATTCTCAACACATAAATTGTCTATACAGCTGTTTACTACTAATTCATTAACCGATAATGAATTAATAAATGCATCAGTTGCGGATAAGTTAGTAACGCAAAGGTTATCAATACAGCTAAGAACTGTTAGATCTGTAACAGACAAGTTAGTGACACAAAGATTTTCCACACAGCTCAATATAATTATATCAGTGACAGTTAAATTATTTACACAAAGATGATCAAGACAACTACCAATAGGAAAAATAATATCAATAACCGTTAATTCATTCACACAAAGATTATCAATACAACTCAGTACTACTAAATCAGATACCGTTAATGTACCTTCTATAGTAACATCTTCTTCAAATTCAACATCATCTTTAAACTTAACTTCATCATAAAACTTAACATCATCTTTAAATTTAACCTTATTCAAAAATTCAACTTTTTGTCTTATTTTAATCAACTTACATTGTCTTACAGGGCAACAATGATCAGATTCTGTTGTAAAGCATTGTCTAATAATTCTAGCATCTTCAACAATAGAAGGGTCTCCTAAAGCTGAAGGTAAATCTAAAGCCTCAATAATTTTTTGTGAATCAACGGTAAGTTGTTCATTAACAACTTTATTAACTACCTCTTCAAGAGATTGAGAAAGATCTTGCGCTTCTTGAGCATCCATTCTTAAATAATTTTCTTGTAACACAGTTTCAGCGTAACCCAAAACTTCTATAACAAAATCATACAATCCAACCGAAAAATCTTCTTCAATATTGTTTTTCAATTCATGCACTAAAGATTCTTGATTCTCATCAAATTCACTAATAGCAGACACTACTTTGTATAAATCGCTAACATCTTTCCCGATATAAATATATTTCATACCACTAGCTTCTAACAGCTCACGTAATTCTGTATCTGAAATATACGCTTCATCTTTTGTAATCGCTTGCATGTGAAGCGAAAAAAACAAAAGTCCAACGTGTAAAAACAGGCGATGGACTCGATTAAACCGAAGATTTTTCATATAATCCCTTTTTTGTTAAAAAAACAGTTTTCTACATTAAGAAAGACTCCTTTGACATAACAAAAGGGAAAGATTAGTGTCAACATTTTGTTCGTTAATATTTTTTTATATTATAAAAAAAAGTTCCGAATCTTTTTCCGCTCGTGGAGAGGATCCTATTTTTGTAACAAACTATTCTGATTACTCGACCACAATCCACACAGAGTAACAGCTAATGCATCAGTGACGTCTTCTTTTTTTGGCACTTCCATTCCAGGAAACAGTTGCAATATAACACGTGCAACCTGATCTTTTGTTGCCCCGCCAAAGCCAGTAACAGATTGTTTAACTTCTGTAGGCGCAAACTCGCAAATAGTCGTTTTATACTTATGTGCAAGAAGATATAAAATACCTCGTAAATAACCAAGCTTTAAAAAATTTTGAGCATTTTTACCTAAGAATGGTGTTTCCAGTGCTATCACCGTAACACCATGAATGACAATTTTTTCTTCAAAAAAATTATAAAACTCTCCAACACGAATAACAAGACTATCGGATGATGACATGGTAAGACAACCATAATCAAGAAGAAGGGCTTGACGCCCTTCTTTTTTTAAAATTCCAAATCCAGCAAACCGAAACCCTGGATCAATACCTAAAATTACCACTCTTTTTTTTCCTTTTTTTTTACTTCACTTTTTTGTTATGTAACTTGTTCTACCAATTCCTTAGTTGATTGCGATAATGGATATTGGTGAATATGTGCTAATTCTGCTGTTTCTATGCAACTATCTTCTAAATCTAAAACAGTGATAACATTATCAGTATCAAGCGTTATTTCATCTGTTGTTTTTATAACAACATATCCAGTCTCTACACTCTTTGCCAATGCTTTTCTAAAATCATCTAACGTATGAACCTTTTCACCATTAACTTCATTAATCGTATCACCATAACGAATGCTTTGCATATGAGCTATTTTTGAATCTGAAAACACGTTAGTTACCACAAGGCGCGATCCATTACCATAAAGATTGGTTAAATAACGTCGCAATCCACCTCTTTCTTTGCACATATTAATATAGTTAACTGTTAATGGCATAATAATCATACCAGCAAACATTTCATAATCGATTGTTTCATATGCAGGAAATTTCATCGCTATACTATCATCATCTTCATCATTTTCTTTGCACGCAATGTTCAAAATTAATTCCAGCGCTTCTCCGTTACGATATATTTTTAATATAACGTCCGTACCAATTGATTGTTGATGTATATAGGAATCAAACATTATTTTTTCATCATCACATAAAGCTTTTATTTCACCATAATTATCAATCTCATACTCATCTATGGTACAGATAATATCATTTGCTTCCACTCCCGCACAAGCTGCAGGGCTTGATGATACTACATCACACACCAAACAACCACCTTCTATGGGGCAATTAAAATAATCTCTAATCTCTGGGGTTGTAAACGTCCAAATGATACCATTACTTTTAATTTTTAATAATTGGAATTCACGCAATGCCGGTGAGAATGTTTTAAATATATTAATTGGTGTAGCAAAGTTCGAGTTTTGCGCGTTAATGATAACCGAATTAGCAATGCCAATCACCATCCCATCTCTATTAAAAATAGGACCTCCTGAATTTCCTGGATTAATAGGAGCATCTAATTGAAACAAACTATTTAAACGAGCGCTAATCACACCAGCAGTTCCTTTGATTTGATCCGTTTCTATTGTGGTACCAGGATACCCTAATGCAAGAACATTTTCCCCGCGTTGAACCATATCAGAATCACCCATCTGCACATACGTAATTTTTCCAACTGTTTTACGAACAAGTGCAACTGCTTTTTCATCAAGTTGCAAGAGTGCCACATCATGCTGAGGACATATTCCTACAACATGAGCTTTTAAACGTTGTTTACCTAAAGTGGGAATGGTTACATACACAGAAAGAGCCTGATCAACCACATGCGAGCAGGTTACAATACAACCATCTTCATTAATAAAAAAACCCGTACCTGTGCTGGTACTTGTACCACACACAACATACGGGTTAAACCAATTAGTAGCTCTTGAAGTAGAAAAAATATGAACAACAGCATCACGTGTAGCGGCTTGCACCTCTTGCCATGCTTGATCAGTGGTGGGTGCTTCTTGTGCGCATGCTATTGAATATATTAATACGCTTAACAATCCTACAAAATACCTTTTTTTACATATCATTGTAATAGCCTCATTAAAATTATTACTTCTTTGATTTTAGAGATTATCCGGAAATCCCAATTCCGCTCGTCCTGAGTGTTTTTTTGTCCTCAAAAAAATGTATCGAAGGATGCGGAATAAACAAAAATATTAGAAAACTCTCTTTTATGTTGCACCCTTCGATACATTTTACTACGTTTCACTTCGTAAAACACTCAGGGCGAGCGGTGGGAAATAATCGAGTTTTTTAATTTTCGGATAAGTTCTTACTACAATAATGTAACTTTATAATAAAGAACTATCAACCTGTGTAATTAATTTTTGAGCAAATTCCGATAATGGATATTGATAAACATGAGACAGTTCCACTGTTTCTTTGCAACTATCATATAGCGATAAAACTGTTAAAGCATTATCAGTATTTAAATACGTTTCATCGGTAGTTTTTATCGTTATAAAACCAGTTTCTATACTTTTGTATAATACTTTTCTCAATTCATCTAATGTGGTAACGCATTCACCATTAACCTCATTAATAGTGTCAGCCCAACGAATTGTTTTTATATGTTCAACTTTAGATCCTGAAATAAGATTTGCAATAACAAGGCGTGGTCCATTATCATGAAGATTCGTCAAATATCGCGCTAAACCAGGCTTATCTTTAGAATATGCTTTAATATAATTTACTGTTAATGGCATAATAACCATGCCCGCAAACACTTCATAATCTATTTTTTCATAAGGAGGATATTTTGTACTAATATTATTATCATCCAGTAAATCAATAGTAACAGGAATATCCAATGATACTCCATTACGCCATACACTAAAATTAACTTCTGCCCCTAAAGGAAGCATCACTATATATTCATAAAATGATATTTTACTACTACCAGGCAAAACAATTATTTCGGCATAATTATCTATAAAATAACCATTAACCGCAGAAATAATATCCCCTATTCGCAATCCAGCGACATAACCTTTTTTTAAAGGATCAAGATCACATATCAAACAACCATTTACATCTGTATTACCAAAATAGCTTCTGATTTCCTGATTAGTCGGCTCCCATACCATCCCAAAATCACTATTTATTTTTAATAATTTATGATCATAGAGATCAGATAATGATGATTTTAAAACATTAATAGGAACAGCAAAATTAGTACCTTGTGCCTCTTTATTTCCTCCTCTATGAATTCCAATAACCATCCCTTTTTTATTAAATACAGGACCACCCGAATTGCCTGGATTCGTTGCAATATCATACTGTAAATATCGATAAAGATGAGCACTTACAACTCCAGAAGTAGCCTTAAGCTCTTTTGCTGCCAAGGGATATCCCAATGACAAAACTTCTTCTCCGCTTCGTATCTCGTCTGAATCACCTAATTGAAGATATGGTATTTGATTAAATTCTTTATGAATTACACTGAGAGACTCTTGCGTAAAGCGTAATAATGCTATGTCACGCTCTGGGCATATCCCGATAACATCAACTTTAAAACGTTGCTTGCCAAATGCTGCCATAGAAATAAAAACTGCTAATGCATCTTCAACAACATGAGAACATGTTACGATATCGCCAGTGCTGTTAATGATAAAGCCTGTTCCACAGGTATTTTTAGTGTTATTTACACAATATGGATTAGACCAATTAACATCTCTTGATGTAACAAAAATTTGAACTACTGCATCACGTGCAGCTACTTGAACTTCTTGCCATGTTTGATCGGCAATAGCAGATTCCTGCATACATTGCATGGAACAAGAACTGAATACACTCAACAAAATTGCGGCATATATTTTTTTATATAACATGTTTGTATAACCTCCATTGTATATGTTATTTTATTTTTATAGCCTCAATTAAAACTCTTATTTTTTATTTTTTTTAACCACAACATGACTTTTTTGAAACACAGAATGTTGTTTACCGTACAACAATGAAGCAAAACCTTGATACAATAATCCCCCTACTACTAACGCAGTAAACGTACTTAACACAAATTCATCTCTTTTAGAAAAAAATCTACTTTTCATTCATGGCCCCTTCCACAACATTGTTTTAGTTAACTTTTTTATAATACCTAATCGAAATGAAATTTTAATTAATCAAAGTCGGCTGTATCCTCAAATTTAGTAAGTTCTCTAATAAAGTTCATATACACCGTTCCTGTTGGCCCATTACGCTGCTTGCCGATAATAAGCTCCGCCAATGCAGGGTTTTCTGTTTCTGGATTATATACAACATCACGATATAAAAACATAATCACATCAGCATCTTGTTCTATCGCTCCTGATTCTCGCAAATCAGAAAGCATGGGGCGTTTATCCATACGACTATCAACAGCACGTGAAAGCTGTGATAATGCAATGATTGGAATATTAAGTTCTTTTGCTAATGCTTTAAGTGATCGGGAAATATCAGAAACCTCTTGATGGCGATTTTCATGTTTTTTATTGGAATGTAACAGCTGCAAATAATCTATAACTAAGAATTGTAACCCATGCTCAGCTTTTAACTTACGTGCTTTTGCTCGTAAATCCATAATATTAAGCATTGCTGTATCATCAATAAACACTTTCATTTCAGCAAGCTGTGCCGCAACATTCGTTAGATCAATCCACTCATCAGATGAGATAGTTGCGTTACGAATATTATGATGACCAATACCAGATTCCGCTGAAAGTAAACGGAGCGTCAGCTGCTCAGCTGACATTTCAAGGGAAAACACACCAACAGAAAACCCACTGCGTGCTGCCGTTAAAGCAACACCCAAAGCAAGCGCCGTTTTACCCATTGATGGACGTGCTGCAAGCACAATAAAATCGCTGTTTTGAAAACCAGAAGTCATTTGATCAAGTTGGGAGAATCCTGAAGGGACACCTGTTATGCCCTTCATATGACTTTTTATATCAGAAAGATGCTGGAATGTTTTCTTTAACCAGATATCAAGCTGAATAAAACTATTGCTTGATCTTTTGTTGGCAATATTAAAAATAACTTTTTCTGCATCATCAAGAACAGCATCTATTGAACTCTGATCTTGTGTATAACAGTTAGTAATGATTGTTGCGGCAGAACTAATAAGCTGCCGCAACACTGATTTTTCTTTGATAATAGTAGCATGTTGAACAATCAAACCAACCGATGGTATATCTTCTTGTAAACTCACCAGATAGATAATACCTCCAGCTGCATCTAACAAATCTTTTTTGGTCAGTTCGTCTTGAAGTGTAACAATATCAATACGTTTATGTTTCTGACCTAAATCAACAATTGCCTGATAAATAATTTTGTGTGCAGGATTATAGAAATCATCGGGAACAATAATTTCTGAAACAGTTGTAATGTATTCATCATTCAATAACAATGCTCCCAAAACAGCTCGCTCCGCATCAACATGCGCAGGAAGTGTTTTTCCCAGAATGCCTTCTACATTCTGTTTTTTTGCTACAACGGAATTATTATTATAATGACTGTTTTTACTCATATATCTATTCAGATACAACGGTTACGGTAATGATTGATCTCAATTTTGTTGTTAATTTAATCTCAACTTTAAAAGAGCCTTTTGATTTGATAGATTTATCAAACTCTACTTGGCTTTTATTGATACTGATGCCTTTCTCAGCAAGTGCATCAACTACCTCTGAAGCGTTAATGGAACCATAGAGTTGCCCATTATCATGCATTTTGCGTTTAAGAGTAATAGATACAGAATTAAGAGTTTCTGCGAACATAGAGGTCTGAGAAGCTATAACCTCTTTACGGTTTTCAACGCTGCGTATTTTGGCAACGTATTGATCTTTATTGTGAAGAGTAATTTCAACAGCGAGACCTTTTGGAAAAAGAAAATTGCGGGCATAACCATCCCCAACTTTGACAATCTCTCCGGCCATTCCTACTTTTTCAACATTTTTGCGTAAGAATACTTCCATGTTTTGCTCCTTTTGATGATTAATTCAATTTTTTGCATTAATATCGATACTTTCAGTATATCTTAAAAAAAAGAGCTTGAAAATAAGGGATTTTAGCCTTTTTGCTCATAATTTTCCCGTTCTCGGGCTGCCAGCATCAAATAATAACTCGAATGCTGTATTGAATGGACAATGGCGATCAATGCAGTCATAATAATAAGAACCATCAAAATGACTGAGCCTGCCCGCGTTTTATTCATAACTTCCTCTAATTTTCCAAACCGTTCGCACTGAGCTTGTCGAAGTGAGCGAATGGATGTTCGTTTCCTTCGACAAGCTCAGGACGAACGGGACAGACAAAAGATCATTCATTCATACACTCCTTAACCGCCACAAAGCATATAACCGGCTTACTTTGAGCAGCCCTTGGTTCCAGTTTCATTTCTATTCCCACAATGCTGTCGCAAGCTTTTTCAGGAGTAAATGTGACCTGTGCAACCCCAGAGGCAACAGTACTTGTTGTTTTATGAGCCCACACTCCATTATATACGCCAGTAGTTCTTTTCAGGCAGTGATCGGCAAAAGACCATCCAATATCACAATCCTCGCCTTGCCAAATAAGCTCATGAGGGGTAATCAGTTTCCAACTGTTTATACCTGTACGCACATCTCGCACAAAAAGATCTGATGCAACATGCAACGCCATAATTGATTGCGACTTACGCGCAGATGTTAATGAAGGAATAATAAGAGATACAATAATATGACATAAAAAAAATGTCATAAATGTAAAAAGCATAAGGTATAACAAAAAGGATAACAGTGAAAAGCCTTTTTTATTATGCATGTATATTTCCGTACTTTTTTACAAAATCTCTTTCTTTTTGATTACGAAGCGTCGAAATTTTTTCAGCAGAGTTAAGGGCTTTCTGTTGCGTGACTTTAACTTCAATTATATAATGAGTGATAATCAAGATAAAAAAAGTTGATATCGATAAACCAATCATAAGCTCAATAAGGAAGAATCCATCTTTAGTATACTTCACCATTATATATTCCTGCAGAGAAATGATAGTTTTGAATCAAAAAGTTATGTAAACTATACCGACAAAATAAAAATCGATGCAATAGATCATGAGAGTTTAACACAATAAGAATGAGAAGGTATTCATTATGACGTATCGTGTACTATGTTTTAATATATTGATGAGCGTACTTTTCTGCTGCTATTCACCAACAATCATTTCTGCACAAAAAATGATGAATCCCCAACAAATGCAAGATTTTGAAAGGGAACTTGAAGAAGCAAATCGCGCCATAGAAGAGTATGTTTCAAGTCTTTCCCCTGCAGAACAAGCAGAATTTAACCGCCAAGTTGAAGAAATGTCACGAATGTTTGAAAACATGAACGAAGAAGAATTTGAAAAATTTCTTGGTGATATGTTTACAGATGAACCGATGACTGAACCAAATCCATTTACTGAAGTACAACCAGTTGCGCAAGAAGTTGTTGAAGCAACATCTTTAAATGCAGAAGACAAGAAAAAAGCAGAAACAGCTCTTAAAGTGCTCGATGATATTATCAAACAATCCAATTTATTTATGGTTCTTGTTAATAGCTCTCCTGAACTGCCTAACCGCATAACTCGTTGGGGAACCCAAAACACAATCAACAATTGGCAAACAGGTACCAAATGGGATGGTTTCAAATTAGAGCTTGAATCATTAGTCCAAAAACTGTACAAAGCCCAAGAACAAGATCTCAGTAAAAAATATAAATATCTTTTAGAACTCATCGCGGATGAAGCATTGTATAATAATCTTATTCAATTGCAAACATCACTGAATAAACTTGTTCCAACAATTAATCTTCCCGAATTTGGCATTCAAAAATTGAGTGCACAATCAAAAAATGCAATCAAAGAAATACTTAATAAATATACTGAAGGCTTTTATTTATTAGGCATTCCAAAAGCTCTTGATGCACTTTTTGAAAAATATGCTCCAGAAGCAGAAAAAATCAAATCTGCAGAAGAAGCTGCTACTAAAAGAGCACAAGAGTCTGCACGAGGAGTACGCACTCCTGCTTCAGCAGAAACTGTTGGCGTAGGACAAGAAAGCTTTGGTTATGATTATGGTTATGGTTATCCACAATATTATGGTGGGGATTATGGTTATAATCCTTACGAAAGTTATAGCCCTTACGGAGATTACGGTAATTCTGATTATGGTTATGGAGCAGAAAATGGCGCGGGTGCTAAAGCTGGTCAAGGTGCTGGTGGATCTGGCGGTAGTAGCCGTAGTGGTGGTGGTAAAGAAAATAAAGATGATAAAGACAAAGATAAAGATAAAAAAACAGAACCAACAAAAGCCACCCCTCATCTTGAAATTGAAGGCGCTCTTGCCACAATAAAAACTGATCTGACAGATATCAAAAATGCTCTTGTTGATGAAGAAGGCAAACCAACAAAACTTGAAAAACTTACAAAAACTCTTGAAAGTTCAGAAGACAATGATCTGGATATTTTCGCTGGTTCAACATTAACAACAACTGTTGATAAAAAATTAGATGCAGTTGCCAAATCTCTTGAAACAATAGATAAACAAAAATTAAATGCTGCTGATTTATCACATTATCAACGTGAAGTACAAAAAGCGTTTGATAAAAATAAAAAAGAACTTGAACTGTTGCGTGATTCATTAAAAGTTTTTGGTACAGCAGACGATATTAAAAAAGCACAAGATGCCGCTAAAAAAGCAAACTTGTCTGAAACTGAAAAAGAAAAAATTGTTCCTAATAAAGATATCAGCAAAGTGTCTGGAACCAAGCGATGGGTATTCTTTGGTGGTAAAGAAACAGAATTACCAGCAGAAGGTAAAGAGAAATTAGAAGAGAATGTTGGAACTCCTGCATCTTTACTTACCGTTAAAGATAAATTAGATAAACTCTTTGCAGACATGAAGAAATTCATATCTAAAAAAAGTGAAGTTCCTGTAGTGCCAAGACAAAAAGAAGAAACTCCAAAAGCGCCTGTTCAAGGAGAAGCTACTCTACCTGAAGAAACTGAATAATATAAAGTTGAGCACATAAGAAAGGGCCTGCAATTGCAGGCCCTTCTTTTATATTTTTAGTATCGTTGTCCAAATGTCTGTCCAGCCTGTTGTATCTCTTCAATACTATAAAATCCACGGTGACGTAATATATCCAATTTATCCAATTGTGCTTGAAAATTATCCCTGTGCATTTTTGCGTTTTCAATCAGATAAGATTTAGTCTCTGATGGCATTGATTCATTTTTTTGTGTTGAGTTCATTACGCCTTGCCAATAATCTCTACCCTTAGCGCTTATATCTCTTTGTGTGTTTAAGAAAGACTGCATTCTCTGTTCCTGCGTTTGCATCCCATTCATTTGACTGAATGTTGCAACGACCAAAATCATACTCAAACTTAATAATAGTTTGATGTTTTTCATAAAATACCCCTTCTTTTTGAAATGAATATATTAGATACAGAAAGGCCCACCGAATGCAGGCCTTTTTTGCTATTTGGTTTTTATATAAGGAAAAAGAGTTTCAAAAATAGATTGTGCTTCTTTAAGAGCCTTCTTGTTTTTTACAATTACTACCAGAGTATCATCTCCAGCTATTGTTCCCAAAATGGGAGTATCATCTGCATCACGGGTATCGTAACTAACATATTTTTGATCTATAAAATAACCTAAACTATTTGCATTACCAGGATGTGTATGAAGAATTATGAGTCCAAATTCTGAGGTTTTCATACTTAATACAACAGGCAAAGATGATGAACTAAAATCGATAATTTTATAAACTCCATCAACTTTGGCTATATTTAATTTTTTCAATTTTCTTGAAAGTGTCGCCTGGGGAATATCATATCCTCGTCGCTTTAATATCTCCTGCAAATCAACCTGCTCCCGCACTGCTTCATTTTGAACTATATTTAAAATATGATTTTCGAGTAATTTTTTTGATCCCATAATTATCCTAAATATTCATAATTTGATATATATTATGGAAATGTATCCAAAATAGCTTGACTTGTCAATTAAACAGTTTATACTGAATTGTGAATACAAAATGAGTATATATTCATAATTTTTTTAAACGCATTCTCAAACAATACATAAAACAAAGGTTACTATGTACAAACAATTACTCTCTTTACTAATATTTTTTTGTTTGCAAATATCATGCATGGAAAAGGAATCCAAGTCTGTTTTTGAACAATTAGATAAAGATCGTCTATCCGTTATTACAGGATATTGCAATCTTCAAACAATAGGACGATTAAAACAAATTTCTAAGCATCACAACAATATGATCAATATTGATGTGATTTTAAATAATACTACATCAGTTGCGTATTGCGAATTGGGAAAAAATGAAAAATACGCCGCTTGCACCAAGGCATTAAAACACTATGAACAAGAATATCATACCAACAAAAACCATGCTCAAATATTTAAAAACTTATTAAAACATTGTCATCAACGCAGAAAAAAAGAAACACAGGAATTCATAAAATCTCATGGTTTGAGAATGGGACTCTCAAGAAGAGCTCCTTGTAGTCGCTATGAATTATGGATAAAAGTTATCAATGAAAACAATCAAGATGAAGCACAATCTATAATATCTAAGTCATAAGAAAAGGCCTGCAGTCGCAGGCCCTTCTTTTATCCGTAAATTATTCTGTGACATCGATTACATAAATCATCAGGATCGCTGCTCAAATCCCACTGCCAACAACGAGGACACTTAACCCCTTGCGCGTGTTCAACACGTGCAAACAGACCTTTTAATTCTGTTTCTTCAAGATTTGTTGCATCTGATGTGATTGTGCATTGCGAAACAATTAAACACTCTTTTAAAAAGCTTTCAGCGCTTTCACCTTTTACATTCATCATTGCAAAGAAATTGTTTATTGTATCAGCAAAGTCAGCTTGAGGATCAATATATAATGTAATCTGAGCTTCTAATGAATGCTTAATTAACCCTTTTTCGCGTTGAACTTCAATAGCTTTAAGCAACGCCGAGCGCATATCTTTTAATATCTCCCAAGCATCTTCTTGGCTATGCCTCAATTCAACTTCTCCCATCTTCTGTGTTGCTGCATAATGTTGACCACGATGATGCAATGGTTGCATATCTTGTGCAGATACACGCTGAGCTAACAACTCCCAAACATTATGTACAAGAGGAAATTTCTGCAGATGAATTGAATCAGTTTTACCTTTTTGATATTCATCGGAAAGTTGTTCCGCCGTGAATGATAAAATAGGTGCTATCAATTTAGTCAGTGTATCAAGAATATGTGCACACACTGTTTGCGCAGATCGGCGTTCAAAACCATCTTTCTTTTCTACATACAATCTATCTTTAACAATATCTAAATAAAATGCACTTAAATTAACTGCGCAGTAACTTCCAAGTAGATGCGACACACGTGTAAAATTATAATTCTCATATGCATGCATAACTTCCTCATAAATCTCAAAAAGTTCTTGCATCGCATACTGATCAATTGATTTCATTTTTTCTACTACAATTGCATCTTTAGCGATATCAAAATCATTAATATTGGAAATAAGAAAGCGGCAGGTGTTGCGAATTTTACGAAACACTTCTTGCACGTTTTTAAGTAATATTTCTGAAACAACTGCGTCACCACTGATTATCAATGCTCGCTGCCCACAAACGCAAACCATCTGTACCAAGATGCTCGATCATTTCTTCTGGTGAAACAACATTCCCCAAAGATTTGGACATTTTTCGACCTTGTTGCATCAACAGTAAACCCATGCGTTACAATTGTTTTCATGCAGGGAGTTTCTTCAATGATCATACTTGTCAGCAAAGAACTTTGAAACCATCCACGATGTTGATCTTTACCTTCAAGATACATATCTGCAGGATATTGCAACGCAGGATTTTGTTTTAAAACTGCATAATGGCTAATGCCTGAATCAAACCATACATCAAGAATATCTGTCTCTTTGCGTAAATCCACCAGTTGTGCATGCAGGACATGTTGTAGAAACATTGAGTTCATTCACATGTCACCTTATCCCAATATTCAATACCTTGCTGTGCAACTTTTGTAGCAACTTCATCAATAAATTCTTGATTAATATAGGTATAATCACATGTATTACAAATTAATGCGGTAATTGGCACACCCCATTCACGCTGCCGAGAAAGACACCACTCCAAACGCCCTTCAATGGTTGCTGCAAAACGGTTATGTGATGCTTCTGGAAGCATGGTAATACTTGAGATAGCTGCAAGTTGCTTTTTCTTTAAGATCATTTTTTTCTAAATCACAAAACCATTGTTTAGTTGCACGGAAAATTAATCCATTATGACAACGCCAACAATGAGGATATGAATGCTTGATGCTTGCTTTTAAAAGTAACGTATTGCAATCCATCAGTTTTTGAATGACCCAACCTTGTCCATCCGCAACAGACATTCCAACTAATTCCGGAATAGTAATATCTTTGGTATATTTCCCATCAGGACTGATTGGTGAATAAATTTCCAAACCATTTTTTACTCCAACTTCATAATCAATAGGTCCAACTCCAGGCGCAGCAATGCACGCATGCAGTACCATCATCAGTCAGTACAGAATCATCAACTAAAACCGGTGTATAAAAATCAGGAATAAATGGATGATGCAACATATGCATTTAACAAGATCAATTCTTCTGAATTAAATTCTGCAACAATATTATCTGAAATAGTAAGCAATTGAGAAATTGCATCAGCACGCTCTTTACCAACAACAATATAATTGTTTTCTGTTTCAAGAATTACATATGTTGTCATTTGGTTTAAGTAAAACCGCTCTATTGAGCGGCAAAGTCCATGGCGTTGTTGTCCATACTAACAAACTGATTGGTTTATTTTGCAATGTTGGAAACAGTTCTTGAGAAACATCAGATTCTAAGTGTAAACAGCACATACAAAGAAGGATCTTTACGATCTTGATATTCAATTTCAGCAGATGCAAAAACGGTCTGACATGAAGGGCACCAAGGACGGTTTTATTTTTACGTTCGATATATCCGCGCTCTACAAATATCCCAAAAGCATTAAGAGTATGCGCTTCATACCCAGCATCCATGGTCAAATATGGATTATCCCAATCCATTAATACACCAAGTTGCTTAAATTCTTGTCGTTGCACATCAATCCATTTTTGAGCATATTGCGCGCATGCTTTTTTAAGCGCAGCACCAGTAAAGTTCTGGATTTTCTTTGCTACCTTAAATTCAATCGGCAACCCATGGCAATCCCAACCTGGAGTTACTGGCACATGTTTGCCCATCATGCGCTGCGATTTGCAGACAATATCTTTTAAAATTTTATTATAGGCATGCCCAATATGAATATGCCCATTGGCATAGGGAGGACCATCATGAAGAATAAATTTTTCTGCACCCTTGTGGGCATTAAAAGAACGTGGTATAAAGATTTTCATGTTCCCAGCGCTTGAGCATAAGCGCATCATCTTCTTTATGATTGGCACGAATAGGAAAATCGGTATGAGGTAAATTTAGGGTATCTTTAAAACTCTTTTTCTGATTATTTTGTTCAGCCATAGATATATTCCTCTAAAAATAGATTCTTATATCTAGTGTATTATCTTTTTTAAAAAAAGCCTAAACCAAATAAAAAAGGGGCTCTTGCGAACCCCTTTGCTTTTCATCTATAAAAGGTACATGTGTTAGTTTATCGGCGTACCCTTACCATATTTTGCATAGGTAGCTTGTTTAATTGCCGCACGTTTTTGTTCAATTGATTGTGTAGCTGTTTTTTCTAATTCAGCTCTATTTCTTGTTGCAATAGCTTTTGCTTCTGCAAAGATAGCTTCACGTTCAGCTGGTGTAAGTCCTGGAGTTGTGTTCACAACTTCTTTAGCTTTTTCCATTATTACTGCTTCTTCTTTATCCGCTTCTTTTTTGGTTTCACCAAGCAATAAACTCTTCGCTTTATCAAATAGCGGACCTGGTATTAAACTTTTTGCTTTCTCAGCCATAGCAGCCGCATCAATACCAGTTAAATCTTTAATAGTACCAAATATTTTATCGGAATTGTCCGACACCAATTGAGCACCTTTTTTAAGTAAATCCATACCATTCTCTTTAAGGAATGATATTGCTGTGTCAAAAAGACCCGAAAAACCCGCACATTGCGTGGTTGTCGGCATAGCAGCGGCACAGAATAAACTGAGCGCTAATAATAACTTTTTCATAAAAAACCCCTTTTTTTAGGTATTATATACTCTTTCTGATTTTATATTAGTCAATTTTTATATAAAAAATCAATATGTTGCTCAAAAAACGATCAATAGTGCAATCTAAAGCGATTGTTGCAACAATAAAAACACTTGTAAGGATCTTTTAAAAAGGCTTTTTATAAGACTTTTTTTGCGCTACGCAATCCACAATATATCATATTCTTGTTTTTTGGTATTTATTTCTAATATAATTAGAGATGATGAATAAAAACATGACAAAAGTAACGATCTGCAAGGATTATAAGATGAAAAAACTATATATTTTATTCTTTATGATGTTTATTTGTAACAATACACCAACTTTTAGCATGAAACGTCTTCCAGAAGAAACTATTGAACAAGGTCATGAAAAAAAGGTTAAAATTCAGCCAACTCTGATATATCCATTAAGCAATGGGCAATTCATTGAACTTAACAAAGACGCTGTTCTTTTGTGCGATCAGTTGATTAATTTATTAGATTACTCACAGGAAGATTACAATCTATTATTCCCAGGAATAGATGTTAATCAGATTCCTTATAAACTTGATTTAACAGATGATGAAGTCATTCTTCTATTTAATATTCTTAATACAATAACACAATCTGCTCGTTCTTTTACTGATCAAAAGTCACAAAAATGTTATTACCTTAACCAGGATGTTTTTGAGATAACCTTTAATATATGTAAAGAGAGGAATGCTCTCACTACTGACATTTTAATAAAAATGATAGGCGCCTGTGATTTTTTAATATGTAACACTCTACTTAATACTTTCACCAAAATATTTGTAGATAAATCAAAAGAATTAACAGTAAATCATACGTATAATTTTGCAGATTTTCCCGAAAATAGCGCATCATTTTTTAGAAAACATCTTAAAAGAAAAACGCTTGGGATTAAACTGAATACATATATTCCTGAATGTAACATCATTGACTATATAATTCTTACTAATGGGCTTTTACCCATAATAAACAACCAAATTATTTTAAATGGTCTGCCAATAGCAAAATTAACAAGCCTTGATGGCTTGGAAATGGTAGCACACAATATAAATGCATCATTCATAGTTGCGATACATTTAGGTGATAATTATCTTACCTTAACTAGCAATTTTATTAGTTTGCAAAACTTTCCAAATGTGTCAGTACTTAATCTCAGCAATAATCAATTCATCCAACTACCGGAAAATATTTTTAATAAACTTGATCAGTTACAGGCATTATATCTCAACCATAATCAATTAATTCAATTATCAAAGAATATCTTTAATAATCTTGTTCAACTAAACGAGTTAGGATTAGACAACAATTCATTAGTTGAATTACCAGAAAATATTTTTAATAGTCTTACTGCTCTAACAGATTTATATCTCAACAATAATCAATTAACTCAATTATCAAAGAATATCTTTAATAATCTTCACCAGCTGCAACTATTATATCTTGATCATAATAAATTGATAACACTACCAGAGAATATTTTTAATAACCTTCACCTGTTGCAATTATTACATCTTGATCACAACAAACTAACCACACTACCGGAGAATATCTTTAACAATCTTGCTCAACTGCAAGAATTATCTCTTGATAATAATCCATTCGTTTCTTTGCCAGAAAAAATAGTACAGTTGTTATATTGGTTGAACCCAGAATTGAATCCAGAAGAAGATTAGCGAATAGTTTCTTAATGATTCTTAAGACAGAATTAGTTTTAAAAAATTTTAATAAATGAGTCATATTTAGATTTTGTTATATTTTTTATTTAACGTAAAATTAAATGTGTTATGCGACGAATTAGTTTAAAAATTAAAAAAATTAAAATAATATTTTTATATAAAATTGAGTAATATTTGCAATACTATTGACTATTTGGATTCAAAATTGATAAGCTTAGCTATGATAGAGTATATTATTATCGAAAAAATAAGGGGCGTGTTTATGAAAAACACAAAAATATCATTAATCAATGGTTTGATGCTGACCATAACGCTATTTACAACAATACAAATATCCACAATGGCACCAGAAATAAATCCTTATCTTAACGATTATCAACGAGGTCTTCTTGAAAGCTATATGAAAGAGGATAGAAAATTCATTGAAAACGAACTGAAATTAGAAAGAGAGAAGGAAGGATACAAACCATTTTGGATACCGAAAATGAAAAAACATCTAAAAGATGTTGAATCATTGTATTTTGGTAATAGACCAGTAACAAGACAAGATTTAAATTTATTACAAAGATAATAAGAATCAAAATAATTTTTCCCATTATGGGTATCGAGCCAAGCGCCTAAACCAAATAAGAATCTTACACCTAAACAACTCGAGATCATTGAAATATACGGAAGTCTGATCTTGAGTTTCTTGCAAAAGAAGGTCTACGAGGAAATACAAACTCTCCAGATGAATATGCAGAGATGGCAAAAGCGATGGATGACTCAGACATTACGCGTTTATATGAAAAGGCAATGCAAGCACAATAAAACATAAAATGATAAAAAAACAAAGACAAAAAAAGCCTTATTAAATAAGGCTTTTTTTGTTGCCTCTATGTCAACAAACTTAAATTTTTTAACATGGATACCAAAAAACCCATTGTTTTATATATTTTGTACAAAAAAACATGTGAAAATTGATCAATTTTAACGAATGATTTCGAAGCCTCTCAATACAATATTAAATTTGATGTTATTTTCCAACCTAGGCCATCTTTGATCGCAAATCAACCAAATCCATAAAAAATATTTCTATCATATTTTTTTATTGGCAAAAAATGCACAAATCATGGAAAAATCATATTATGCCATATTTTTTAATTTTGCTTCACACATTTTTCTATATATCGAGCATAGTTCGCCAAACTGAGACTATTACTTTCACCACAAAATGCATCCTCAAAAAGTTCATACAATTTCTCTTGCGAATAACTACTCAATATTTCAAATCTTTTAAGCACGTCAGCATATTGATCGGTAATTTTTAATATTTCAAAAATAGTATCGATATCTTTTTGGATACGTACAGATTGTTTTGAGTATTTTATTTTTTCAGTAATCGTAGTTGCTTGATATTCTCGTAACACATACAATTGTTTTAAAAAATCTCTTCTTTCCCATAATTCAAGCACAGTTCTCGATGTATCCAATTCAACTTTTTTAAGCAACCTTTGTACATGTTCAATGTTTAATACTGCATCATGTATACCGATTGCATACAAAATATGAAAAAAAGAAAGTAGTTCATCAATGGAGACTAATAATGCACTATTTTTTAATATCGCTGCAAACTCATTTTCAGATAATCGCTGCCATGGCTCTATTGATGCATTAAGATCTGTTAAAAATAGTATAAAAGTTGGATTTTTTGTTAAACGAATATTAATAAGTTGCACAATATTATCAACAATTTCATCATTCATATGTAATTCTACATCTGATGCACGTAGTTGAAAAAGACGATCAATTGCTATACAAACATCTTCTAAATGCAATCTATCATTCAATGCGCAACTATACATTGATTTTTCTAAGTGATCACAAATTGACAGCAATAACTTATTTGCTATATCTATGCGCACCCCTTGTACTGGCACAACATAAGCAAGTATAATGATACATAATAAGTTAGTTATTTTTTTCATAACAAACTTTAAATTTTTGCTGACATATCCTTTTTTATTCCCGTGCCAATCGCTCTTGCGCATCATTCACGATTTCTTGTTGAAGCTGTTCTTTTATAATCTGTGTTGATGTTTTTGCACCCGCATCTACAAGAATTTTTCGTTGTTGTTCAAGCGATCCACCCCACCGGTTTTTTCCTGCTCTATCAAAAGCATCTAAAGGAGTTTCTTGTTTACCATTAAGAATGTTAACATCAGCACCATATTGTATTAATAATTTAAGTATATTTTCCCTTAAAAAATTGATGCTAAATTCAAAAATTGGATACGTAAGCTTAGAATTATACAGATAAGCAACATTAGGGTTAGCTCCATGCTTTAATAAAAATTCTACCATTTTGACATTATTCTCACTTAAAGCAAGACCCAATGGGGTTATATCCTCATACCGCAAATATTTAAAAGGCGTATCTACAGAAACTCCACTCGAGATCAGCAATTCAATAAGTGCTGCATTATTCAAGCGTATTGCGCAATAAAGCGGCGTAGTAGAAGTTGTATCAATTGGTTTAATGGTAGCATTTCCAGTAATATCAGCCCCATCAGCAATACATTTTTTTGCTATAAAAATAAGATCAATATTTTTGCGAATCTGTTGATAATATTCTAACAGCTTTCTCTTCGCCTCATGCTCTTGACTATAACGATCCCGTGCGGCTCTTGAGTCAGCAAAATAGCCCGATGGAGCTCTTGGCCAATCTATACGGGGTGTAGGCTCAGTTAAAATCATATATAAAAGATCAGCAAAAAACTTTTTTTTGTATGAGACATCGGTAATGCACTCATACAATGTTAATACAAAATTAGTATTGAACAGAGGAATATTTATAGTCATTTTCAATATATCTTGAATAAATTGTTGTTTTAATAGATCATCAGAAAATTGTGTATATAACTCCTTAATAAAATCAGTTAATTGTTCATACAATTTTATTCTGAAGCTATCATTTCTAAGGTTTCTAAATACAGTTTTTGCCAATACCACATTAATCAATGTTTGTTTTGATACATTATCAGGCAACTCTCGATATAAGTCTTTGATAAAATCAACAGTTTTTTCATCAGACAATTCCGTTAATGCTATATCTAAAGCAGTGCTCCAATAACGCACCACCAAATTTTTCAATCTTGTATCTGTACGCCATAAACCTAATATTATTCCACCATTTATCATAGCTGTTGCAACCGGGCCACCTTGCCAATTAAGTGGCATTTGTTGATATAAACTCAATGCATAATCCAATGCTTCTTGATTGATATTGTTCATACTCATAATTTTCTTAATGACATCAAATCTTTGAGAATCAGTTTCTGTCGGGAATGCATAAAACAACGATATTGACGGTTGATATTGTGGATAAGTAGAAAAGAGCGCAGATAAATTTGGCTGAATTCTAAATAATGCTTGCGCCTCTGCATTTATTCTATAATTGTGTGCCAATTCTTCAGGTGTAAATAATGACTTTTGTTGAGCCCCTTGCTTATCTCTCTGTGGAACCTCAAGCCAACCGTGACCAGGATGAAAACAAAAATCTGCCTGTAATCGTTGACCTGTTTTCCTATTATTTATATTCATAGTAATTTTTGAAAAGGAATTATTACCCGTTACTATTACTATTGGTCCTGTAAATGTTATTGTTCTTCGTTCATCAGAAAGCATTGTGCCTAATTCACCCAGATTGTGGGCCTTAATTCCAAAAAAATGATTTGCTAATGTTACAAAATTTTTTACACTCATGGCAGCATTCAATTCATAATCACCTCTGACATACCCTACTCCTTCAACACCTGAAACCAGATTCATAAAAGCTTGCCCACATTCTCGTGTATTAATTTTACTTGCGCTACTATACGTAGTATAAAATTGTTTAAAATCATTATTCAGCGAAAAATTTGATGGTAAGAATGTCAGATCAAATGATTGTGACGATGGATTGTACAACATAATATTAAGCAAATCTTGGAGTGCCGTTTCAACACAATTTGGAGCAGGACTTTTATCTTTATATCCATATGATGATTGAATAACTTTAGGAGCATATAATGATGTACTTCTTTTCTCATTCAACATGGCACTGACAACTAACTCAAAGTGTGTTGTTGCAGCTTTCTGCAACACTTCTTTTCGAGGAGTAACTTCCCATGCATGGCGCACAACATCATAATCTTTTTGCGTATACGTAGCACTTTCGCGAATAATATATTTCTTAACAAAAGATTTTAACCTATCAAAAAAAGTCGGCTCTGTTTTTTCTAAACCTTTTTTTTGCTCAGTATAATGCTGCACTGCCTGAGCCACTGGCTCATGAGTTTCTACAAACACTTGCATGAATTCACTAAGCCCCGCAAGATAATGTATCATATCGTGATCATTATCAGGAATTGCCTTTGCATACAAAAAACCGAGTAAAATTCTACGACAACTATCTTTATCATTTTTATATTCATTTTCGATAAGCGTTAACAATTTTTCTATTTTTCCTCTTGGAAAAGGCCTTTTTTCATCCGTAATTCTTCTGTATTCATCAAGCCACTGATTAATGATATAATCACGCACTTTTTGTTCTTGTAATCTACCCGACTCTAAAGCGCCTATCACAAGACCTATTATTTCTGGCGACAATGAATATGCAGCTTTTGATTTGCTTGCCGTTGGCCTGAATTGCGGTCCCTGCTTATAAAAAAGTTCTTGTACAAGTTGTGGCCCAAAAGCCTCTGATTCCGTTTCATATCTTTTTTGAATTGCACCTGTCTCTAATTCTATCGCCCCAATTACCGGAGAAACCTCCTGTGCTTTTGACGTAAGCCCTTCATATAATCCTTTAATCTTTTCAGGAGCATAAATTGTACGTTTTTGCTGAATCCCAGTTTTCACTGGTGTTGTTGTAGTAGTAAATACCGGTCTCTTAGAAGTTTGTTTTAATCGCATTCCCTGTAATGATACAGGTATAATAAACAGACTGAAAAGAATCAACAAAACATTAGTTTTCTTCACGCCAACCCCCTATTTATTTCACAACCAAACGCATCATCATTTTCAATTATAAAATAAACAAGTCGAAAAAAACAACAAAAAAAAGCCCCCCTTTATGCTTTGCACATAAGAAGGGCCTATGTATGTAACAATAATTTATTCTCTATGGCTCTCATATTCATAAGCATATGAACGGTTCAAATCAACAATCATATCTGCCCGTTTTTTTGCTTCCATTGGAGTCATCGTCTTTTTTGCTACCAAATTTTTTGTCACATCAGGATGATTCTCTAATAAAAATTTATTACGAGCTATTTTTACTTGAGCATCTGATGCACTTTCTGGCAAACCAAGTATTTTTTTTGTTTGAGATCCTTTTATTGAAGATGTAGAAGACGATTGCTGCTGTCCAGACTTTTGATACTGTTGTTGTTTCCATTGTTGATACTGCTGCTGTCTAGACTGTTGATATTGCTGTTGATACTGTTGTTGCTTCCATTGCTCTTGTTGTTGCTGTTGCTGTTGCTCTTGTTGATACCACTGTTTTTTTTCCCGATCCTTTTTGAAGCGTTCTATACGTTCGTTAAGAGAAAAAAGAAAAGGATATTCCTGCATTATTGTATTGTAATCTATATTTCCACGCATACTATCTATCTTATGAATATAATTAATAAGCGCATCAAGAAATCTACTTCTTTCAGTGTCTTTGTTTTCTTCAAGCCATATAAAACATCTATTCAAAAGCGCCATAGCGTATATATAAATATCAGTTTTATATCCTAAAAGGGATTGTAAATTAAAAGATCTCATTTCACTGATCAATTTCTCCAAAGCTTTATCTTTTTCTTGTTTTTCATAATATTTACTACATATTATTTTTTCCCAGCCATCTAAAAGATTTCTAAAAGGCAAAAGTGTCGAATCTTTTCGATTATAATCATAATAAGCTTGAGTAAATGGAATAAGTGCAGTCAAAGATCGCGCACTAGGTGAAACATACTTCCTCCAACTAACATCCCCAGACTTTTCAAATGCTACTCTTATTCTCACACCAGTCAGGCTCCGCTGAAATGAGGGCATCGTCCAAGCTCTTTTAGGTACATTTCTGGCTTTAGTCAACATACCATGCAACGGAAATAAACTACTCAATACCATCAAAAAAGTTAATAAGCGTCTATTTAAAGTTGTCATAACTGTCCTCCTCCTCTTTTTTGCACATATTGCTCATATACTTTACTAACTTTTTCCACCTCAGATAATTTAGCTTTCAATTTCTGTGTAGATATATTTTTCATTGTTGCGTGAGCAATGAGTTGATTCAAATAATCCTGATGGTTTTGCATATACCTTTTATAATGCTCATCCACCACATAAGCAGGCGCATCAACAGGTAAGCTAAAAGCAGTTTGCAAGATTATCGGCAATCCACTCACTTGATGACTTGTAACATATTGCTGATGTTCTTTTTTCAACCACGTAATAGTTTTATCAATTACTACGTCTTTACTATCTAAAAAAAAATTATGCATAAAGTTTTCTTTATCCTCAAGCTCCATTACTTGTAACTCTTCAAAAGGCATTTTCACAAGATGCTGTGTTTCTTGCCTATATTTTTTAATCTCAGAAAACATATATATTAATTGATTATATGCTTTAGTAATAACATTTAATAACCCGTTACGATCTGCTAATTTTTCTTTCATCAATTCATAATGATATCTAATATCCAATGGAGTACTATTATAACCAAGGCCTAATACCTTTAAACATTTTTCAAACAACACTGGCTCAGTAACTATTTTGTACTCAACACCAGTATCCTGGGTCAAATCTCTTGCTTCATTCTGAATATCAAAAATGAATGATTTGAGAAACGGATATTCTCCCACGAATGGCTCCATAGCATAAACTGTTGCCAAGCTAGCCATTGCAACCAAGCTTACTGAGAAAAAAAATCTTAACTTTTTCATAAAAAACCCCCTTTTTTAAGCTTTTCCATCACAACTAACACAATCTATCATTTTCTATTATAAAATAATCAAAGCAAGAAAAACAACAAAACCATTACTATAGACCTTTTTTATTGACCAAACTTATTTATATCTGTAAAATACAAATATGATGCCATATCAAATCTTAATGGAAAACAATGCAAAAATTACAACTCAATCGCATAACTTTTTTATTCATATTTTTACTAGCACATCACGCTGCAATACATACTATGCAAAATAATAAACGGCAGAACAGAACAAAAAATCTCCCTCAGCCGAAAAAAAACCATACCGGAGGAAAAATTACAAACGAACTCAGAAGTCAAAACCTCACAGATCGTTTAATGCATCGTTTTCTTACAGAATTACCAAAAGCACCAATAGACAAGATTAAACCTGCACCAGAGACATCTGCACCTGCATCTGATACAAACGCCCTATTATATAACTACAATTATCCTATGCATCATGATTTCGATTTAGAATGGATTGAAAAATAAAAAAAGGCTCTCAAGGAGAGCCTTTAGATCGATGTATCCAAACTTGCACACTTTAACTTATCGGCGGCTTTTTTCCGCCAAAAACGCGTGCAATCAATGATAAAACAAACAAAATAAGAAAAATAAAAAATAGAACTCGCGCTATTTCAACAGAGATGATCTCTACCCCGGAAAAACCAAGTCCTCCAGCTACAATAGCTAAAAGAAGAAATACAATCACCATATCCAACATAATAACTCCTTTATGTGATAACAACGATTTATCTTTCTTGCAAAATAGCAAAAATAAAAATGATTTATATAGAATTACATTCACAATTTTTATTACACATCTAACAAATTACTCATCTTACGCTCAGGAGATGCTTCCAGACGCTTCAACCGTTCAATATCACCCAAATATAGTTGCGTTGTTGTTGGTGCAGTATGACGCATTGCAAGTTGTACTTCATACAACGATGCTCCTGCCTGCATAGAAAGTACACCAAAGGTATGCCGTAAACTATGCGCGGTAATACGCTTACTATCAAGTCCTGCAGCACGTAACCGACGTTTAATAATTCGAGACAAAGAAAAAATTGTTAATTTTTTTCCATAATTCCGATCACTTAATGAAATAAAAATGGGATCTTTTTCACTTCTAATAACACGCGCTTGCAAATAATCATGCAGTGAAACCAATGCCTGAGGCGTTAATAATACAAATTCATCTTTACTTGCACGTCCTTTACCATGAATCCACAAAAGCATTTCTCCCCGTTGCTCATACATATCTTCTAATATTGCTGATGCAATCTCTTTAAGCCGCAAACCTGTGCGTACTAAAATATTAATTAATGCAAAATCACGTTTGCCTTGCAATGATGAACAATCTATTGAAGCAAATAATTTCTTAAGTGCATCAATCGATAGTGATTCTTTCTGGTGACTTTTTGCAAACTTTTTTATTCCTTTAACACCACGAGAAACATTTGGATACAGTTGAGAATCTTCTGTCCACAAAAAAAAGCGCCGTACAACAACTATGTACATCGCTTTTGTATACGAACTTAACCCTTTTGTATCAAGCCAAAATTTATATGATAAAATTGTTTCCCGTTTTGGTTCTGTTACTTTTTTTTCTGTACACCAACGTACAAATTGCGTCATTGCATTAAGATATGTAGTACGCGAATTGAGTGAAATATCTTGTGCAGCTATAAAAGGATGAATAAACTCATCCATATTAAATTGATGATTTTTAATATCCATAAAAATACAATGTTCCTACTAACCTTTTTTTAATTTATACTATCGCTAGTATGATGTAGAATACTCAAAAACAATCCAATTGTACAAGATACATACTCAAAGTTTTTTATGAAAAAAATAAACTATTTCATCATTTTTTTATGCTCTTTTGTATCACAAACAGTATCTATATATGCTATGGAAAGACAGAATTGTAAATCCCCACATCAAATTCTTACAGAAAATCTATTAGACATGCACATCAAACTGCAAATACCTATCTCTCTTATACATCAGTCAACTATAATCAGTTACCCATGTTATATATATGGCGAACGTATAGAACCAAACATACAACTCAATCCGCAAAATAGTCTGTATGAATGCCCCTTATGCAATCGCAGTTTTACTCAAAAAAAATTAATCTTGCATATAAAAGCTACCAACATCAAACCCCTATACAATGTCCCATTGAATGGATGTGATTATGCAGAGATAGATGATGCATATTTTTTAGAATGGATCAATCAATGAAAAACAATAGATTAATCAGACCATTTTTTTTATTATTACTTTTTGTATCACTCCAGCACAATCGTATAAACACAATGCAAATAGATACGATAAATAATGTACAAAAAAAATATATATGTCTTTATTGCCCCAAAGGATTTAATCAAAAAGGTCATGTCCTAGAACATGAACGCACACATACTGGTGAAAAGCCATTTCCATGCACAAAATGCCCCAAACGATTTACTCAAAAAAATCAACTCACAAAACACGAACAAATGCATCATGAAATGCCATATGCATGCACAAAATGTACGAGACGTTTTGCTCAACAAAACGATCTGATTGAACACGAATCTATACACTTTAAAGAAAAACCATTTAGTTGCACTACTTGTAAAAAAAGTTTTACGAACAAGAGCAATCTCACAGTGCACGAATGGACACATACTGGCGAAAGATCATTTCCATGTATATGGTGTGACAAAAGTTTTACTCAGAAAGGCCATCTCACAAAACATATACAAAAATTACACCCTAACAAAAAACCATACACCTGCATTATATGTCATGAAAGCTTTTCTCTCAAAGCTCTACTTACTGCCCACAAAAAAAGCCACGTTAAATCTAACTCTGTATATAAACCAATAGAACTTTTATTTGAAAGCCATGATCATGGATATATGTTACATAACAGTTAAGAGATTTCATGATAATCAATAAAAATAAACATATTGGTATATGGGGTTTTGGTGTTGTTGGTAAAGCAGCAATCAATTATTTACATGCGCAAGGTTATCAATTAAGCATCATGGATAAACGGACGCCAACTGACAATGAATTAGATTGCTTAAAAGAAAAAAATATTAGATGGTACAACGAACAAGAACAAGAAATATTTTTTAATTCTTGTGACATCATTATTCCTTCCCCAGGGATTAACATATCTCAAATGTGTTACGCGACACATGTTCGTAAATGGTTTCATGAACTTGATTTTTTTTATACTGCATTTAAAAAACCAATTATCGCTATCACCGGAAGCATTGGTAAAACATCAACAACACACATCCTTGGACAAATCTTCAAAGAACTTTCTATTCCTGCTGTTATTGGAAGCAATATTGGCATTCCTACCTTCAATCTTATTGATCAACAAGACAGTGTTGATTATGCCATTCTAGAAGTTTCAAGTTTTCAACTGAATTACTGCAAGCAATTTGCGCCGCAACTTGCCATTTGGACCAATTTTCATCCCAACCATCTTGATCATCACGCAGATGAACATGAATATTTTTCAGCCAAAGAAAATATTGTTGCGCATCAAACACAAGATCAAATGTCTTTGGTGCATTTTATGCTACGCAATAAAATGCGTCTTCCAGTTGATGGGCACAAACGTTCTTATTTTATTAAAGATTGCCCTACTCAGGACGAGCTTGATTTATTAATGCATAATGAGCAAATTTATTACTTACAACACAACACCGTAATGCGCTCCGCACAACACATTCACACGCCAATTATGGAACTCACACCAGCGCTCATTGATCTTACATTCATTGAAAACATTATATTACTTGCTGCTGCATGCGACATACTAAATTTAGACATTCCCGCATTAAAAAAAGCTGCACAACATGTGCAGCTACCTGAACATCGCGTTGAAAAAGTTGGTACTCTTAACAATATTGATTTTTATAATGATTCAAAAGCCACTACCGCCGCATCAACACTTGCTGCTGTTGAAAAACTATCCAAGCGCCCTCTTCATCTTTTTATTGGTGGACTCAGCAAAGGTGTCGACCGCGCACCATTTATTAAACAACTTCACAATCAAGTTAAACACATTTACTGTTTTGGCAAAGAAGCAGAAGCATTATATGCCATGTGTATTGCTCACAACATTCCCGCAACGCATTATACTACACTTAATGAAGCTGTTGTTACATGCACCACTCTTATGCAATCCGGTGATTGTGTATTGCTATCTCCTGCAGGAAGCAGTTATGATCTTTATGACAACTATGAACAACGAGGAAAACATTTTAAGGAGTTAGTAATAAACTTTATACAGAGTAAATTATGATCTCAAAAAAATTACCTTTATACGCAGATTTACAAGTATTTCTCATCATTGTCGCAACACTCATTCTGATCGGATGTTTGTTTGTGTATTCATCAAGCTCTGTATACGCACTGGAAACATTTGGAACATCTCTTTTTTTTGTAAAGCGGCAATGCGCAGGTCTTTTTTTAGGGCTTATCGCGCTTTGCATTGGCAGAACAATTCCACTTAATTTTATTAAAAAAAATGCACCTTTTTTATTTTTAAGTTCACTTTTTTTAGTGATTATCACCCTGCTGCCACAATTTTCTCGCACCATTCACGGATCAAGCAGATGGCTTACGTTTGCAGGATTTTCATTCCAACCCAGTGAACTTCTTAAAATAACTTTACTATTGTATGTTGCTTATTTTCTTGAAAAAAAAGCTGCCAAGGGAACCATAGCACTCAAACAGTTCATTCCATTTTCTCTATTGATTGGAATTATGTGCATCGCCCTTCTTAAACAACCAGATTTTGGTATGACAGTAACATTATTACTCACTACCATTATTTTATTTTTCTGCGCACATGCACAGATCAAACATATTCTTGTAACATTAGTAGGTCTTGCAGTCAGCGCACTGTTTTTAATTTTATTCCGTCCGTATCGTTTACAACGAGTGATGACGTTTTTAAATCCATGGCAAGATCCTAAAGGTGCTGGTTTTCAGATTATTCAATCATTAATTGCAATTGGATCCGGCGGATGGTTGGGCACAGGTATCGCACATTCACGTCAAAAATTTTTCTATTTACCAATGCAACATACTGATTTTATTTTTTCTATTATCGCAGAAGAAACAGGATTAATCGGATGCTTATTTCTCATCACTTTATTTATCCTTTTACTCTATTTTGGCATACGCATTGCACATCAACTCACTGATACATTCAGCACACTCGTAACACTTGGCTTTATGATTCTTATTCATCTGCAAGCAGTCATGAATATGGCGGTTGCAACTGGACTAGCTCCAACCAAAGGAGTTGGTATGCCTTTTGTCAGTTATGGAAATACATCATTGGTCTGTTATCTTTTTATGATCGGTGTTATTATCAACATGGTACATGAAAGTAAAGCTTCTCTACGATAGGACATAATATAATGGAACAAATTAAACACTCATTACAGATAGATGACATAGTAGCTTATTCTGCATCAACAGAAAATATTGATCCTCTTGGTGATGGCATTAGCGCAGTTGAACTTGTACGCATATCTGGTTCAGATTTGGATGTTGTTAACGCTGCGCGTGTCTCTTATGGTAAAATTTCAACAGAAGTAACAGAACGTGATAAAAAACTGATTTCATTCTTAATGGAACATAATCACACAAGTCCTTTTGAGCACAATCAATTCTCTTTCCGCATCAAAGCACCTATTTTTGTTGCACGTCAATGGATGCGTCACCGCATGAACTCATATAATGAAATTAGTTATCGCTACGTTAAAGCATCACTGGAATTTTATATTCCTCCAAAATGGCGATCACAAGATCTTAAAAATAAACAAGCGTCTATTGGGTCATTTGATAATCCAGAGTTCACACAAAAACTTAAAGATGCCATAGCAAACAGCGTACAAACATATGAATATTTATTAGAAAATGGTGTTGGCAGAGAAATTGCACGCAGCGTGTTACCGCTGTGCACATACACAGAATTTATCTTCACTTGTAATCTGCATTCACTCATGCATTTTCTTAAACTGCGTCTACATGCAGGTGCGCAATATGAAATCAGAATGTACGCACAAACATTGCTTAAACTTGCATTACCATACTTTCCTGTATCACTCGGCGAATGGAAGCGTATTCATGCGGCTGAATTAGAAATAGAAACTGATCTGTTCACTCAAAATTTTACCAACACGGCTGAGTAATTTTTACAACAAAAAAGAGCATCCCTGAGGATGCTCTTTTTATTCTCTGAACTTAAAAATTTGTATTTACAAATCTTGTCCGTAAATTAACTACTTCAATTGACGAACTTCCTTTTTCAATATTCTCAATAACAAACATTAACCGATCTCTTTCATGCGAACCAACTTGTAAATGATATGCACTCGGGATAGTGTCTAACACAACATATTGAATCTCATTACCCTTTTTGATAATTGCAAAACAAAAATAATGTCCAAATACATTTACAGATTCTTCATTACCGATGATCATAATATGAATATAGTTATCTTGTTGTAAACCATCGCGAATGACTGTTTTAACTCGTTGCACATAATCAAACTCTTCTCGGTTAAATGCAGCAGACCCCAGCTTTTTATATAAATTTGAATCAAATAAAGATACTGTACTTATTACTGAAACGTTTATTACGTCATCTCCAAGTTCTTGTTTAAGACGAGGGAGATTATCTCTCAACACTTCCGCATTGAGCCAATCCCCAATATTAAGTTTACGTAAAAAGTTTGCTGCATCTGGTATATTATGCATCTTATCAAAATCTTGCACATTACCAGTGAGTGCATAATCACGAATTAATCGACCATTATTTAATGAAAGCCCTCCACACATAGCTGCAGAAAAACCGGTTTGGTCCGCAAGTTCAAATTGATCAAGCGTTTTACATTGCATAAGTGTTCTATTCCAATTATCATATCTGCCCAATTGAACAACACAAGGAACATTTGCAGCAACATCAATATTTTCAAACGCAGGACTTATCTCACCCGATAATTTTCTATGTTGTTCATTAAAGACAGAATAGTGAGGTGCAACGTTTTTTGTAATAAATTGAGCAATTTGCTCTTGTGTATAACCTTGTTGTTTCAACTCTTTGGCTAATTCTCGTTGATCTTGGGTCAAATTTGCCATATCAGTCTGAGCAAATAAAGGACATACATTAAATTTTCTTAGCGCTTGAGCATCTGTTGGGACTACATGCATTCCAACTTGCACTGGTCGTGGTTGCTCAACCGGTTTACTAGGTTTAGGCACAGGTTTTGCAAACAACAGTTTCATCTGACGATTAACTTCATCAGCAAGGTCATCAACTATAGTTCGATCAATAGCATTATCTCCATCAAGCGTTACATGCAGTGTTGCTCCAGCTTGCAGCAAAGCTTTCGCATACACATCCGCATACTCACTGCCTTGCACACTGTTTCTTACAAAATTAATAAAATAATCAGTAAATCTATTACCTCTTAAAACTTGATCAGATCGCATTTCTGTTCTTATAATTCTTAATGCTTGCGCAAATGAACTTTCTTTTTTGGAAGGCTGCACTGAAGGTTGTTTTGGTTGTTCCACAGGACGAGGGCTGATTATTGGTTGCACCAAAGTTACTGGCTCAACAGTTTCTGTTTTTTTACCCACTTGTTTTGTACTCAATGAAATTGTAAATAAAAGAGTCATAATTGTTGCAAATGTATTTCTAGAAATTTTCATTCTTCCTCCTTATCATTTTTTCTTATATTTCTAACAAGATCGCATAAATCTTTATTCATAATCCATCTTTTCTGACAGCATATATATTTTTTACAAAACAAATCGCGTTATGCGACCTTACTTCGCGTAAAACTTCCTATTACGCTCCATCTTTCGCTGAAAGCTTCGGAAGATAGGCAAACAAAAAATAATATACGTAAAATTATTGCAACAGATCATAATACAAATATATATTCCTTTTAAGATCTAATTTTCAAAAAAGGAGAATTTCTCATGGCACTCAAAAAAACTGCAAAACGTAAACCAACTGCAAAAAAAGCCACACCAAAGCGCAAAGTAACAAAAAAAGTTACTGCAAAAAAATCTGTTGCTAAAAAAGTAGTAAAAAAAGCTGTTACTAAGAAAGCAAAACCTGCTGTTAAAAAAGCTGCTCCAAAACGTAAAGTTGCTAAGAAAGCAAAACCTGCAGCCAAAAAAGCAAAACCGGCTGCAAAACCTAAAAAACGAGTTGCAAAAAAAAGCAGCGTAAAACCTGCAGCCAAAGCTAGAAAATACAGTCCTTTAGCAGGAAAAGAAGTAGAAAAAGAGATGCACAAATTTAAAGAAGGAACTGCTAAATCAGGTAAAGCTGGAACACCGGTAGAATCACGTGAACAGGCAATTGCAATTGGTTTATCAGAAGCGCGTAAAAAAGGTGAAAAAGTTCCAAAAAAACGTAAATAAATTTTAAAAATTTATAAAAAGAGCAGATGAAAACATTATACTTTCATCTGCTCTTTTTATTTTATAAATAATATGTTACTTATTCCAATTCATCGCCAAATTCACAAGCAAACGCACTCCAACGCCAGTAGCACCCGGACGGAAATAAGAAACATTTGGTACATCAAACGCAGTACCCGCAATATCAATATGCGCCCACACGGTGTCCCCTACAAAATGTTGCAAGAAATGTGCAGCAGTTGTACCGCCCGCTCTAATTTGTTTACTTCCAATATTACATATATCTGCAACAGTTGATGTTATCGCTTTTTTATAATCATCTCCCATTGGCATTTGCCACAAACGATCACCAGAAAGATCTGCTGCTGCATGCAATTTTTCACTCAATGCTGGATGCTGACTAAACAATCCGCTATACACAGGCCCAAGAGCATATGCACACGCACCGGTTAATGTTGCCAAATCTACCATTGCATCTGGTTTATAATGTTTAACCGCGTAAGAAAGCGCATCAGCTAAAATTAAACGCCCTTCTGCATCTGTATTTTTAATTTCTGCAGTTTTGCCATTATAAAATGTTACAATATCACCCGGCTTTGTTGCTTTACCACTCGGTAAATTTTCTGATGTTGGCGCAATAGCAATAATATTTACATCTGGTTTTAATTGTGCAAGTGCATCAATGGTGGAAATCACTGCAGCGGCACCTGCCATATCATCTTTCATGGTTTCCATAGAATCTGCTGGTTTTAAACTTAATCCACCAGAATCAAAGGTAATTCCTTTACCCACAAAACAAAGCGTAGGCCTGTTTTGATTTGTCGCCTTGTACTCAAGAATAATTAATGCACAATCAACATCTGATCCACGCGAAACAGATGCCAAACCACCCATGCCCATTTCTATAATTTCTTTTTCATGAAATGCTGTCATTTTTAGATTATTGCGTTGCGCAACTTCTTGTGCTTTAGCAACCAAATGCTGTGGAGTAAATTGCGTTGGCGGCATATCAATCCAATGACGTGTTTGATTCACTGCATTGGCGATAACAGTTCCTTTGCTCACTCCACGCTGCACATCCTCTTTGTGTTGTAATTCTGTAACAAGCGTAACGTGATTAAAATTATTTTCTTTGCGTGATTTTTCTGTAATAAAATCATCAAAATGATATTCAGCTAATTTTAATGCAATCACTGCTTGTTCAGCTGCATATTCATGTGCAACACTACCCAGCACATCCGCATCACAATGAAATGCTACTGATGCACCCTTGCATGCACGCACTTCTTTAACCAATTGGCCAACTGCACGGCGATAACATTCAACAATTCCAACACTTTTATTACTTTGATCACCCATACCCACAACAATACAAAAAGCGAGTTTATTATTATGAGTGAATGTAACAGAAACAACTTCTTGTAAACTGCCACTAAATCCACGATGTTTAATAACATCAGCAAGTTCTGGGTACAGTTTTGTAGCTTCGTGCAATTTTGCTACATCAAAATTCTTTTCAACAATATAGGCATAACAATCAACACTTTGTGACAATAAATTTTCTGACGAAACGGAAATGGTAAGCATAATCTTTTCCCCGGTAATATAGTTATATTTAAAGAAAAGAATAACAAAAAAAGGTCCCACTTAAAAGCGGGACCTTCTAGTTACGAATCTATTATTTTTGTGTTCGTATGCTTCGACGGGCAGGCGGGCGTTCACTCCTGAGCTTGCCGAAGGGTGAGCACGAACGGGGAATAATTTCTTCCGTTCGTATTGAGCCTGTCGAAATATACGAACGTTCTTAATCTTCACAAATTTTACTATTCTAAATTACGTTCTTCTGGACCATAGCTATTCACAAATATATCACGCGGATAATAATACACTTTCCAAGATTCATTTTCTCGTGCAACTCTATTACTGACTTTTGCATTTTTTTTCGCAACATATTGTGCAATCTCTGCTCCAAAATGCTCATCAATAGACGCTTGCAAATCACTGCGAGAAATATTACCAAATAGTTGTGTTGTTGCACGATCTTTTACATCGTGCAGCTGTTTTCCGTTATGGAAAAATATAATGGTTGGCATTGTCATCACATGATATAATTTTGCAAGATCTTTTAGTTCTGGTCGTGCAGCATTTACTCGTAAAAAAATAACATCTGCATCATCATATTTTTGAACTTTACTCACATCTTCATACATCTGCGTTAAGCCTTTATCTTTTCCATCATAAAACAACGCCACTACCATACTATCTTGTGCAACGGTTTGCTCAAAATCTCTGCGTGAATTAACTGATTTCATTTTTGCCTGAGATATTGCACATATAAATAAACAAGCAGTTAACAACATCATTAATTTTTTCATAGCATTCTCCATTTTTGTTATCCACCAAATAAATGTTCATCTTCATCATTATCTTCAATAATACCCGCCTGTTCCATTCCTTCTAACTCACCCTCAAGAACTTGATTATAAAACTGTCTCACTTGTTCGATATATTTTTCCGGATTATAAAAAAATGAATCATAATGGCGACGTCCATTGGTTAACCACCACCGTTTGTACCCAGCAAGAGCTTCATACACATTTCTTACTTGATCAGTAGAAACTTTTTGATCATTCTTACAATGAATAAGAAACACAGGGACCATGATGTTTTTAGCTGATTCAGCCGGATGTATTGGACAGAAATTTGTACTTACGCCTGTTGCATCCAACTGCGCAACAGTTTTTAATACTGCTTTAACAAGCGCCTGGACATAAGGGTGAAAAGCATATTTTTGCAATAAATCTCTACCAGGCACATCAAATTCATAACCAAATACAGAACATTTGAGACATTCAAGCCCCATCTGAATCACTCTTTCACTTGAATCAAAAGGACAGTCTAAAATCATTGCATCAAACAGTTCTGAACGCTGACTTTGAGCTTCTATAGCCGAAACAGCTCCCATAGAAAACCCATATGCAAAAAGTGGCTTATCACATAAATCAGGATGATTTCTTAAAAATTTCGCCGCAGCGGTAACATCCAGTGCTTCATCACGTCCAAAGGTACAATACTGCCCTTCACCATCCTGGCCATGGGCGCGGAAATCAAAAGTCATAACATTAAATTGCTTTGTTTTAAAAATACGGCGTAATACGCCAACATCGTATTTATCACACATAAAGCCATGACATACCAAAATAGTGGCTTTTGCATCATCAGATCGCACCAGCATACCTCGGCGGGCAATGCGCTTTAACGAATCATGCGATTCTTGGGGATATAACAAAATATGCTCAACAACAATACCATCTGCTGTTTTGGTCTTTTCGGGAATAACATGACCATACATATTATCTATTGCCCCATTAAGAGCTGGCATCCAGAAGCAAAACATAGATAATAAAAGAGCAATACAACGATTTATTCGTGTTATTGCCGGCATTTTAGCCTTGTTATATGGAAACATTACTTCCCCTAATTATTAAAAAACCTTAGTAAAACCTCTCTTTTTCTACCCTTATAGTACCAATTAATTTTGACAAACTGCAACAATTTTTATAAAATTATTAATAAAATATCAATCTGTGTATATTTTTTGCAAAAAATGGCTAAAAAAGGCCTATCATAGAGAGAAAAAGTAACGAAAACCCAAAAAAATGGTATATTTAGAGCATAAGCAACGGCTTTTTAAATAAATTAACCATCTAGAGCGAGGAGACATAGTCCAATGAAATCTACAAAAATGATCCATTCACTGCTTCTATCTGCACTTTCATTCTGCGCAATTATTCAAGCAGATGCTACTCAGCCCACGGCAAATACCGAAAATAGCGAACCTAGTAAACAAGAAATGACGTTAACGCCAGTCCAACAGGCAGAATTAATGAAAATTATCGAGTTTGCAGAAAATGCTATCACTAAATCATTCAGTTCCTTACAAAAAATTGAAAACACACTCACAGAAGTTGCCCTTTTAGTCAGAAAAGGCACCTTACAACTTCCGGTGACTGAACTACAAAATATCATGGCTGTCATTACAGAAAATAAAATGATAGTTAATGCATTGCTCAAAAGCCAATCAGAAATAGCAGAACTGCAAGACCCTGCAATGTATTTGGAATACGCTCATCTTATTACAGAATTCTGTAATAGTTTTATTCCTTATTTTAATAATCACATAAAAAACAATTTTAAAGATGCAAAACCATTCGATCTGAAACATTTTGTAACAGATCTTAATAAAGATAAAAAAAGATCAAAAGGCAGCCATCTTAAACCAGAAGTATTAAAAGAAGGTCTTAAAAAAACAAAATCTGAACTTTCTGCATTACATCACACGGTAAAAAATATCGGCCTTACTCACTACAATAAATTTTTCCGTAAAATTGATGAATATATCGTTACTCCTGCAAATAAATGGCATGTACCAACAATTGCATACTATGGTACGGGAGCTACTCTTTTAAGTGTTTATTTGTTATTACATTTTGGAAATATCTCCGAAACAAATCCTAATCTATTACCATCACTTAACACACTATTACAAAAACTAAAATCATGGGCTGGTTCTTGGCCTCTTATTGATACTCCAATGGGACCTAGACTACCAAACAATTCTTCACAAAATCCATACGCAACTGAAGGAATAGTTCCAACAGATGCAAGTTTATTCATTACAACAGATTATGCTATCAATCGATTAATGGGGAGTGGGATACCCCTTGCAACATTTGCGATACAACATTTTTATACCTCATTCTCAGAAACATGGAGAAATGACATCTATCCAAAAATAGCTGAAAAAAGAGATGATGTCTGGAATTATTTACGTGGTGGTGAATATCGCAAAAATCGTAGAATGGGATTAACTGAGATCAACTCAACGCGTACATTTAAAGATATGGTTGGCCTTGATGAAATTAAAGAAGCATTCTCACAAATTATTCAATACATTGACAACCCTGAACAATTGATGCGCCTTGATGCAACTCCAGAAAAAGGATGGTTACTCACAGGACCAACCCGTACTGGTAAATCATTCAGCGTTGAATGTCTTTCTGGGGAAATAAAACAGATCATGGCCAAACGCGGTAGAGCTAACACCATGAGATTTTTTAGTATCGATTCTTTCTTGATTAATAAATTGGGTATTAAAGATATTCTAGAACAAATACAAGAAGTTGCACCTGCGGTGATCTTTATTGATGAAATTGATCTGCTTGGATTGAACCGTGTTGGTAATAACCAACTTTTAAGTGAATTTTTAACATCAATGCAAAGTTCTATGAACGCAGACCCATCTAAAATAGTAATCGTTATTGCAGCAACAAATAATCCAGAAAATATTGATAAAGCATTACGTCAACCTGGTCGATTTGGTAAAGAGATCCGCTTTGAATATCCATCACGTAAAGATCGTATGACGTTTATTAAACGTGAACTTGAATCTATGGCAATTGATCTTTCACAATTTGATCTTGAAGCTCTTGTCGATAAAACAAATCAAAAATCTTTTGAAGCGTTGAAACAAGTTATTCTTGGGGCTATGGCTAAAACTTGGTTTAATGAAGAACCATTAACACAACAAGCACTCGAACGTAGTATCGATAGAGAAATCCATCATATTATTCCATTCAGCCGCAAAGATCTTCCTGAAAGTGAACTGCGCATTATTGCAACACACTTTGCAGGCAGAGCGATCGCTACAATGTTACTTGAAACACATGACAAACTTGATAAGATAACCATACATGCGCATATGCCTGATCTTAAAAATGAAATGGTATGGGATACACTTGCAAAGAAAGATGAAAAAGATCATCAGCAAAAAATTGAATATGGTTACCTTGCAACCAAACAACCATATGATTCAATCAACATGAAAACTGAAAGTGTTATTATTAATGAAGCGATCACGCTCATTGCTGGTTTTGCTGCTGAAGAACTTTTACTCAACTCACGCGGTTTCACATGCCACCCTCAAAGTCATGATCGTGCATTTAAAATAATTACTGATCTGGTATTTGGTGGTCTTAATCAAGACAGCTTGCCAAAAGCTATCAATCAACAATTAAAGCTACAGGCGTATAACATGCTCAAGAAATGTCATGAAGATGCTATGCAATTATTGCGAATTCATAAAGATGCGTTGGTTGCTTTAACTGATGAGCTTATGAAAAAACAAATTATGACTGATAAAGAGGTACAAGCTGTTATTGATAAGGCTGAAGGTAAAATTGTTGAAAAGCCTACGGCTGATACGACTGAAGAAGCTACTGTGTAAGCAAATATAATTGCAAAATAAACAGAAAGAGGCTATTGGAATTCCAATGGCCTCTTTTTTTAGTTCTCTCATTTAATTTTTTCTCTTGCGCTCGTCCTGAGCCTGTCGAAGGATTTCTTCGAGCGCTCAAAGATACCCTTCGACAGGCTCAGGGCGAGCGCGGGAGGGTAGCCTTTTTTTGTTTGTTTTTTACTTATCAATCATCTTAATCCGCTCAGCATACCGCCCACCTTTAAATTCTTGTGCAAGCCACAAATCAATCATATTCACAGCCTGCTCACACGACACAAAATCAGACGGAATAACTAAAATATTGGCATTATCTTCTAACTTAGATTGCTTTGCAATTTCATCATTCCACGCAACAACAGCATAGATATGTTTATATCTATTTGCTGCAATTGCCATGCCACCACCAGAAGCGCATAATAAAACACCAGCGCTGACAGCACCGGTTAATATCAAATCAACAACCTTATCTGCAAATATTGGGTAATCTGTGCGTTCTGTATTATAAGTACCAACATCAACCCATTCAATGCTGTGCATATGTTGTGTAATAAACTCTTTGTGCAAGAAACCGCGATGATCTGTGCCTATGGCAATTTTCATGCAACCCCCTCCTCTGCTAATGTTTTAGCGGACAGGTCCCACTCAAACGCAACTTGTGCTTTTAATGATCTGCAATGCAACGTAATATTTTTTGTTTCGGAAGTGATCAAGAAATTATCATTAATATCTTTAGCATCAAATTTTATGCTATATGGAACTTTAAATCTGTTATATTTTTTACCAAAAATATGAATATATTCCGGAACAAGTTCCACTGATTTGGTTTCGATCGGGGAGTAATTTTTATCATCTATCGTTAAAAATAAACTCCAATCACTATTGGTATCACCAAGTGGTTGGTCATATAAACTCAAAAGATAAAACGATATAAAATGATTATTTTCTTCTAATTGTCGGCGGAGAAATATTTTTCTTTGTTCATCAGTTTTTGCAAATTTTAAAGCATACAAATCTGCATAATTGGTGCGCACATCATCTGATAACCATAACACATCAAAGCGAGCTGTTGTTGTTAGCTGATCATATGATGTCACGGAACGGATATATTTTTGTGCTGCTGCAACCGGTGAATTCACGGTTGGTGTTTGTTCAAATGTTCGCGTTCCCCAATCAACCCATCTTCCACAACTTGGTAATAACAGTATCATCCCGATAATATAAACGATGTTAATTTTCATTAATACTTTCATATTCCCTTTTTCCTTTGTAACCTATAATAAAAATTATCTCTAAAATTAAATCCCGCGCTCGCCCTGAGCCTGTTTAACCCCATCTTCAGTTCCTTCAGACGGGGACCCCGGTTCAGCCCCATTTCCATTTCTTCCAATGGGGACCCCAATTGGAGTAAGACGTAAATTGGGGATAAAAACTGGGGCAAAAGGATATCTTTGAGCGCTTAATCCTTCAACAAGTTCAGGATGAGCGAACTAAGAAATCTAATATCTTTCAAGACTAGAGATAGGTTATAATGTATCGTAATTAAAACAATCATTATTTACAATAGCAAGGTTAACAATCATGAATATGACACCGTTTTTTTTAGCTCAACGTATAATACTCAATAATGTGTACCAAAAAAATATCTCTACAATGACTTTTATCTGTTTTAGTGGAATCTTTATCGGTTCATTCTCATTAGCACTGGTCACAGCAATTATGAACGGTTTTGAAGTAACCATTCATCAAAAAATGCAAGGAATTCACTCTAATATTATCATTCAATCATATCGCAATGGTATCAACACAGATGTTCTTTCCAAAATTTTACACAAAGAGTTTCCAGAAATAACTGCTTTTTCTCCTATGGCAACCCATCATGTACTGTTGCGCAGCAATGATCAACAGCAAGAAGATACGCCAATCATCGCAATCATTAAAGGTATCAGCCCACACGCAGAACAACATACCAGTACATTATCACACAAAATGATACGCACTGTCGATAATCAACCTTTTACGCAACTTTTTACCAACAATCACATTATTATTGGTAAAAAGCTTGCAGAGTACAACAATATAACCATAGGCGATGAAATAGAACTTCTCTTTTTACGCGATAACCAGATACATGGTAAAAAAGTTATTTTTGATTCAACTCCTGCAATCGTCTCTGGTATTTTTGACACAGGCATTGATGAATTTGATAACGGCGTTATTTATTGTTCGCTCGATTTTTTGGAAAAGTTATATCCCAACATTGATGTTGATCAAATTAATGTCACAACAGCATCCAATGTTAACGAACAACAACTCATACAAAAACTGCGCAAACGCCTGGGTCTTGATGTATATTCTTGGAAAGATCTCTATCCATCTCTGGTGGCAACATTAAAACTGGAAAAATATGTTTCATTTTTTATTCTCGCTCTCATTCTTCTTGTTGCAAGCATGAACATTATTTCTCTTCTTTTTATGCAAATCACACAAAAACGTCCTGATATTGCAATGCTCAAAGCAATGGGAATGCCGCACAGCACAATACGTACAATTTTCTTGATTATTGGCATGACAATCAGTTGCATCGCATCTGCAAGTGGTTTAATCGCTGCAATTGTCACGAGTTGGTTGTTACAAAAATACCCTTTTATTACTTTACCAGACACATACTATGTCACTCAGCTACCCGTTGCTATGAATGGGGAAATTATATGTGCTGTATTTTGCGTTGTTATTCTTTTTACATTTATTGCAACATGGTTACCAATACGGCAAATTGCAACTATCAATGTTTCTCGCGTTTTACGATTTGAAGGATAAATATGATTCATCCAACATTTTCATCATGGAATATAGAAAACAAAAGAGTTTTTTTGCGTGCTGATCTTAACGTTCCATTATTAGATGGAAAAATTGATAATGATTTTCGCTTGATCAGCATATTGCCAACAATAAATTTTATTCTTAATAAAAACGGCAGCATTGTTTTAGCCACACATATTGGAAGACCTACAAAGCAAGAACCTGAACTTTCTACACACATTCTTGTACCGTGGTTTAAGCAGCACGGATATGCAATTCAATTTGTTCCAAACATCTCCGCTATAGCAAATCTTGCTATAGTTCCTAAACAGATTCTTTTAATTGAAAATCTCCGCTTTTTCCCTGGGGAACAAAACGGAGATATTTTTTTTGCAAAAGAACTTGCGCGCACAGCACAATATTATATTAATGATGCATTTGGCACCGTTCATGAAAATGCATGCTCTACAACCTTGCTACCCTATGAATTTCCTGAAAACAGACGTAGCGTTGGTTTGCTCATGGAAAAAGAGTTGCAAGCTCTGAGCATGCTCACAGAACATCCACCTCGTCCTTTTCTTGCTATTCTTGGTGGTGGAAAAATCAAAGATAAAATTCCACTGATTCATAGTTTATTACAAAAAGTTGATACGCTTGTTATATGCCCCGCGCTCTGCTTTACGTTCCTTAAAGCAATGGGAAAACCTGTAGGAAAATCATTGGTAGATGATACAATGGTCGATGCTTGTAAAAAAATTATAATAGAAGCTGAACGCTCTGGCATATCACTACTTTTTCCCGTTGATTACCAAATAACTCACAGCATATCTCCATTTAGTCCTCCGCTCATCCTGAGCCTGTCGAAGGAAGCAGATAACTTTCCTGATAATGCAATCGGCATCTCTGTGGGGCCAAAAACAGTTGAGCTTATCTCGCAAGAAATTAACCAAGCACAAACAATATTTTTAAACTGTGCAATGGGTTTCTCTGAACACCCTCAAACAGAACAAAGCACAAAAGATATTATTGATGCAATGGCACAATCATCTGCACAAACAATCATTGCCGGTGGCGATTCAGTTGATATTGCATTACATACCAAACATTACCAACAGATTACTCACCTTTCAACTGGTGGAGGAGCTGCATTGGCATATCTGAGTGACAAACTATTACCAGGATTGATCCCATTCGAGGAACAATAATTTTTTAGTAAATGGGACAAAAACCTAACAAGCTGAACCCATCTACCATAACATCATGCGCATGATCTTCTTCAGAGGCTTTTTCACATACAAGAAGCCCATGATTATCATGCTTCATATCCCAGGCATAAAAATTGTAATCACCAAAGCCCAACTCTTGCGCAATAATTTTTGCCATTTCTTCTGGCGAATGCCCACGGTTTTTATGACTTTCGTAATGAAAAGATCTGACTTTTTGATGGAATGAAGACTCAGTAATTGCTTTGACAAATTGATCAGGGTTGATCCAAATATTTTCCACCCCCTGCAACTCATTGGTAGAAACCCCTACAATACCTTTGAGACAGTTAAATGCAGGATTTTCAACAAAATAGGCTGCTTTGGGGATATTAAAGCAATCCTTACTACAGAGCTCATGTAAAACAAAATCTGTAACGTTTTCAAGCCCATGGAGCTGTAACATTTTCCTTGGTAATCGTCTCAAATTATCGGCAATTTGGGCATTTCGACTCATCAACATTTCCGGCTTCATAACTACTCCTTCTCGACACCTTTTTTACTACTACTCTCTCCCAACATACCCCACCTTACCCGTAACTGCAACTACTCTCAAATAGCTCCAATACATCGTATCATACCTCACTTTCCTAAAACAATAATCCCCTTCCAATCGTTCAAATTAAGGAAAAAAAAGCCGGAAATAGTCACCAACCCTACCTTTCCCGTGACAATATTTTCTAATATGATAAAATAATAAATAGAAAGAGTTAGAAAAGCTCTTTTTTTTAAGTTATTGTAACGTAGTAATAAAGTATGACGATCTATAAAATAGATATAAAAAATGAAAAAAATAACATTATTATGCACTCTTTTGAGTCTTTTTCCCCTTGCAGCACGCAGTCCATTCAGAAAAAAAGACAAAGATATGCCAAAAATAACCCTCGGGTGGAGGCATTCTAAAAATCTGGTAACCCATACCAACTGGGCCTACACAGAGTACCCTATCTTTACCTCATTCAATAAAGACTATTTCTACTCACATCTGCTTCCAAAAAGCACCATCAGCGATGTTCACAACCCAGCAGAATCATACGATTGCCAAGAAATCAACACGCTTATTGAAGATCTTCTAAAAGAAATCAAAAAAGGGAAAAAACAGTTTACCCATTTTAAACTGTTACAAGATAAAAACTTTAATTATAAAGTTCCCTGTGGACTTCTTGTCCTCCAATTCAAAGATTATCCATTTGTTCTGAAACTGTTCATGGAAACCCCAAAAACTTTCAGCGATCCGTATTGCAAAGGGTTTGAAACGCAATTCTTCTTTTATATGTCTGGTGGTATGAATAGACATATTGCAGGCTTAACACGCGTAAAAAATCTTGAAGTGGTTAATAATGAAATCAAAAACCATCCACGTTGGAATGGTAAAATTACCACTCCTCGTAAATGGTACTGGTTACCTAAAAGAGCTCGCTGGATGAAAATTAATGGGTATAACGTAGGTGGAAAAAAAGAAGTATCAACCGTTATGCCAGGAACATACGCAATTGTAGCAGACACGCTTGATACCAAAGAAGATGCTCCAATGCTCTCAGCACAACAACGCAGTGAACTGATAATGGAACTGTGCATGGACCTGCATCTGTTTGTTGATCCACATTCAGATAATTTTGTTCTTAAATACAACAAAAAAACAAATGATTATGACATCAGCATTGTTGATACGGAACATTTCCCATCAATGGTTGGATTAAAAGAAGAACCTTTCTTTAATAATCACCTTGAATGGTTCCTGTATTTAGGCGCAAAATATTTCCAGGATGCGTTTTTACAAACAAAAACCAACCGCCGCGAAGCGCAACAGCAGCAACATGAAATAAATCCCTGTACTTTGAAGTGGTAATAGAATCTATTCCAATCTAATTTGCACCCTTCGATACACCCCTACGGGGCACTTAGGGCGAGCGGACTGGATAAAAAATTAAAGATCTACATATTACATTTCTTCCGCTCGCCCTGAGTGTTTTTGCTTGCAAAAATGTATCGAAGGGTATGCGTTAAAAAAATAAAAAAAACCTAAAAACGCCGTGTCTACGGGACCTGTTGCTGGTTTTTTCAATTTGAATTACAATTAATAATAATGAGAAAGAACCTTAAAAAAGGGTATAAATTATGAAAATACGTACTATTTTCCTACCAATCGTATTTTTTTGTGTTACAGGCATGCAAAGCACTCTGAGCATGAATATGGCAATTACAGTCGCAAAAGGAGCAGTAAGTGGTCTCTGTTCAACAGCAGAAATAATGATGACTTGCGCGCCATTGCTTGATAAATGCTTATTAAATCCTGCTGATCGTCAAGCAGAAAAGCTAAAAAATACACAATCTAACGCTCCAGAATCTGTTACTCATTTTGTTACAAAGATAGCACACTCAAGAGGCATTAATAATGTTAAAGTTGTTCTTGCTGGTGATGCGCATGACTATAGCACCAACGACAATGGCAATATTATCTTCATCCCAAACAAACAAGCTCAAGAGCTTACAACATTACTTGGCAAATCAACCTTAACATCTGAAGAACAAGAACAACTGAATGAACATACTGGTACGTTGCATCATGAACTAACTCATGGTACTATGCGTAGTCTTAAATACGCTCCCATGTATGATGCTGCTATTGGAACAGCTGGAGCTCTATCATTATCTACTGCACTAACACGCTTTACGCATAAATATTATCCAAGCATTCAGCAAAACTTTGCTTTACGCAACGCTTTTAAACTTACACGTGGTGCGTTAGTACTACCTTTTGCTGTTAATTTGATGAACATGAATTTTTACAAAAAATATGATGAGTTAAAAGCTGATGATGGCATACCTAATGAAAAAGATTTGCTTATAGCGCAAATAAAAAGACATGAAAAACGTCATGATATACATTTACACTATGTAGATGTTATTAAAGAACGTGCATCATTTGGTAATATTATTTCACCACCTGAAGGAAATGATTTCACTAGACCTCAACTCTTTGCCATGAAAACGCTTCCTAAAAGCTTATTTAATAAGCCAATTGTCATGGATGCCGTCTTTCATGCAAATACAGAACATCCAAGTGATTTACGACGTGCTAATAGATTTAAAGATAGACTGGCAAAGCTATAATAAGTAATAGCGCAATAAACTGATTACAAATGTTGCGCTCAGGACAAGCACAGGATAAAATTAATTACATGGGTTACTTAATGAAAATTAATGATAAGGGATCAAAAATGATATCTTTTTATAAAAAAACTGTTGTCATAATGACAATTTTTTTTGGAACAAGCATCCACTCATCTGAATATACGATGAAGTCCGTTGCAAAAACATGGCTACCATCTTCAGTGTATGCAGCATTAAAAAAATGGGTTTTTTATCAACCAAAATATGTAAAACTCCAAAAACAGTACGAAAAAGAAAAATACAAAACGGTTATCGAAAATCCACAACAATCTGCACAAGAACTACGCGCTGCAATACAAAATAGTGCAGTTCTTAACCAGCAACTCAAAGACAATCCCAATCTATTCCTTCTCGGTGCATCATCATCTTCTTATCAAATTGAAGGTGGCTTAGATGATGTCAATGCGACCGCTCAATTTAATAAAAAACGAAGCCTGGAAATGGCAGGCGATGCAATTGATTTTTGGAATCGTTATAAAACAGATATTCCACAAATGAAAAACGAACTTGGCATTAATAGCTTTAGACTCACGCTTGAATGGGGACGAGTACAACCCACAAAAGATACATGGGATGAAGACGCCATCGCAACATACGTTGATATTATAAAACAGTTAAAAGCACATGGTATAGAACCTGTATTAGAACTTAATCACTATACAATACCGCTGTGGTTTGCACAGTTAAAAGGCTTTGAAAAAATAGAAAATAACCAATATTTTGTAAGGTTTGGAGAAAGAATGTATGAAGCCTTACATGAACATGCTACGTATTGGTCAAGTTTTTGCGCCATTGAAGGGTATGCATTCAAAAGTTACTATCAAGCAGACAATGAACCTGGAGAAAAAAATCTTCAAAAAACAATGGAAGTAATGTCTAACATGCTTGAAGCGCATGTTGATGTGTATCAAGCAATCAAAGCTTTATATAAAGAAAAATCTGCAACCAATAAAAATATACCCAATCCACAAATTGGTATTCAGAAAAATATCGTTCCATTAGATGCTGTTAATAAAACATGGAGACAGACAATTAACTGGCCTGTATCAAAACTGTTTACCATGATGGGTGAAGCTGCGCAAAATAAAGGTTTTTTTAACTTCTTTAACACTGGATCTTTTAAGGTATGGCTTCCAACAAAGGCATACGTAAAAACAGAATATAATCCTCATGCAAAAAAATCTCTTGATTGGATTGGCGTTAACATATATTCAAATATGTACATGCTATGGAGTCAGCGCCAAGAAGAAACAGTTACAGACAGACAGACAGCAAACGTAAATTATAGAGATTACCCTGAAGGTATCTATCGCGCGGTAGACACTATAAATACCAATATTGCAAAACCATTAAACATTCCGATTATTGTTATTGAAAATGGTATTGCAACAGATAACACTGATGCGGGGAATGCAAAGCGAACTCGCTTTTTCCAAAGAACTTTGTTTACTATTCGCAAATTGATTGAAGACAATTACAATGTTATTGGGTATACGCCATGGTCAGCCCATGATAATTATGAGTGGCCAAGTGTTGAGCAACCTGATCCTTGGGATTCGCGCCGTTATGGATTTTTCCATGTAAATTTTGATAAAAAATCGCCTAATTACTTACAAAGAACTTTAAAAACAGGCGCACATTATTACCGTGATTTTCTAAGATCATTCTCTGATTAAAAAAAATAGCTACCGCTCAAACTCTTTTTCTATAGTACTGAGTTGTCGTTGCAATTTTGCATCTTCAAGGATATAAGTGACGTTTTACTGATAATGATGTGACTGTATATAAAAATGGATAAATAAATTACTAAAATAATCTTGAGGATATGACATGAAATATATATCAACATTGTTTTTATTGGTTATAATGCCTGTTTTAGGACAAGAATTACCATGGTATAAAGATAAAGAAACTATTAGAGGCCGAATTTATAAAAATTTATCTGTTCCTGCAATTAATACGTTTCAATTAATCCAATCAAAAATATCTTCTGCATTGACAATGACAACGAGCTATGTGAATAAAAATATATTTCAAAAAAAGATCACATCTATTGAATCAGAATTGAAAAATATTGAAAATGATTTACGGTCACAAGAGCATAAAACAATAGATACTATTTTTCGCAAAAATGAATTAGATGAATCAACTATACCTTTTTGCTTTGAGATACTTAATGATCTTAAAAAATTCGGCCAAGAATACATGAGTAAACCTGAACCAAATATTCATCATGATACAATAATTCCAGTAGAATTATCCATAATGCTTATTAAATGTTTAAAGCAAGATGCTATCAATCCCAATAGTATTAATATTATTGATAAAAGAAATGATGAAGCCTTACAGAAAGAAGTTTTTGAAGACGCAATAGCCATGGCTCCTTATCATAATTGGAGCGTTCTAGAAGGACGACTTATCATACATAAAGAACATCCTCAATTTTATGGCACTATTGTATTATTACCTAAAATAAAAAAAGTTAATTCCAATGATGAACAAGAAGCAATGATAACACATGAATGTGAACATATTAAAGAGCAGCACAGTGTAACATGTGCTGTTATTAAAAGTTGCTTATATCGTTTAACTGATAATTATAATGAAGAACAACTATTGAATAGTCCAGAATGGCATAATCTTACTAATATTCATGAGCAACAAGCAGAAATTTTCCCTAGTTTGCGTGATCCCAAGGTTGCTTCATTAATGAGAAAAATGCGAGAAAAACATCATTACACAGGCACTCTTTATGAAAATCATTATAATAACCTGAGTAAAATCGATGAAATGTGGAAGCAACATAATTGGTTAAAAAAGCAAATTAAATAAATCATTAATACTGGATACTGTGTTTCACTCAAATCAGCCATAGCGCAATAAACATCGTAATTAGTTTATTGCGCTATTATTTTTAATCAAAAACAATCTTTTTACCGCTCGAACTCTTTTTCTATAGTACTGAGTTGCCGCTGCAGCTTTGCATCTTCAAGAATGCACTGTTCTATTTTAGAAATGGCATGTTTAACCGTTGTATGATTTCGATCTCCAAGATACGCACCAATTTCTCGTAATGATTTATTGGTGTGTTTTTTCATGATATACATGGTAAGTTGCCGAACTAAGGCCAACTCCTTATTTCTGTTCTGTGACCTCAATTCATCCAATGAATAAGGAAAATGCTTGGCAACAGCCCTCACAACAACTTTAAAATCAATCCCTTGCTTTTCTGCCGGAACTTCATCATTAAAAAAGACTTTTTGCACCAAAGCTAAGCTAATCGGTTCCTTTGTTAAATGAGCAAACGCAATGACGCGTATCAACGCCCCTTCAAGTTCTCTGATGTTAGAAGTGACATACGAAGCAAGAAAATGAGCCACTTCATCACTCAAAAACTCACCGCTTACTTCAGCTTTTCTTTTTAAAATAGCAGTTTTAACCTCAATACAGGGCTGGTGAATATCTGCAATCATACCTGATGCTAATCGTGATCGTAAACGCTCTGCTATACCATTAATATTTTGTGGAAACGTGTCACTAGAAAATACAATTTGCTTGCGTGCATCATATAATGAATTAAAGATATGAAAAAATGCTTCTTGAGTAGTTTCTTTATTAGAAATGAACTGAATATCATCAATTAATAAGACATCTACTTGCTGATATTTTTTTTGAAAGCGATCTATTTTGTCAAATCGAATTGCATTAATAAATTCACTGACAAAACGATCTGCTGTTTGATACAGAATGACCGCTTTTTTATTTTGCGCTTGAATAGTGTTACCGATAGCATGTAATAAATGTGTTTTGCCCAATCCAGATCCACCATAAAAAAATAATGGATTATAAAGATCGCCTGGCTTTTGTGCAACAGCACATGCAGCTGCATATGCAAGAGAATTGCTTGGTCCAACAACAAATGTTTCAAACACATACTTTTTATTAAGATGTCCCTGGTGCTCTGATGGCTTAGAGCCAATGAGATGAGTTTTTTGTTGATTATTATAGGGAATAACATGCGCGGGACGAAAAACTTTTGCTTGAGGCGTTTTTGCTTCAATTACCGATACTTGTAACTCATTGCCAGACTCAATATCATCGTTTTTTTTCGATGATGTTGTTAAAAAAACAACTTTTGGGTCAACAACATTTAATAGACGTCCAAGATGGGTTTGAAAAACAGAACGATAATTTTTTTCAAGCCAATTACAGACAAATACATTAGGTGCTTGCAAATAAATAACTTTTTCTTTGTTATCCCATTGGGTGATAGAAACAGCTTTAAACCATGTTTCCACAACACGGCTGCCAAGCTCTTCTTTCGCAATTTTTAAAAAATCTTCCCAAATAAAACGCATCACGGCAATTAAACCCACCTACATAAAAAACCTTAATAAACTTGTATCCTACCAGCTTTTTACATAAGCAACAATAAAATAGTAAAAATCTTAACTTGATTTATTACTTCAATAAGGTAAGTTACTAAAAAAGGTATAAAATAGTTCAATACATCTTAAAAAAGGAATGTTATATGAATATCTCAAAAAATTTACTGCTTCTAATCGCAAGCAGCACTATTGCGCTATCTTCTGCTGCAACAGAATCCACACATCAATCAAAATCTCAGCTTAAAAATAAAAGAGTTCCTGCAGCTATATTACTCAGTATTATTAATGACTCAAAAGAAATTGGTGATCTACTCATAACAACTTACAACAATCTTCCTTCTGCTGAACAACAACAAATAGTCACAACGTTACTCAATATGTTTATGACCATTTTACAAAGTTCTCAAACAACTCCTGCTCAAACTACCACTCAGCCAAGCACAATCACTCCAACCAGTACTCCTGCTCAACCAATAACTAATACTCCAGCAACAACAAATACTCAAACAACACCTCAACAATAAAAACGTTGATTTTACAAAGCAACAGATAAGATACCATCACAAATGGCTTGCGCAATATGATTTCGATATTCAGCATCATTCAATAATGCTGCTTCTTTTGGATGTGAAACAAACCCAACTTCAACAAGTATTGCTGGAGCCTGCGCACCCAACAACACTTGTGACACAGAATGCTTAACTTTACGATCAATGGCAACGTCATGAAAAGGCAATATAGTATTGCACACATGACGTTGCACTGCTTGAGCCAATGCATATGAGCTATCTGCACGTTGATTAACTACATCAGTACAAAAGTTTTGTTGCCAATTTGATAGTTGTGAATACTCTCGCTGTAATAACGATTGCTTTAAACAAAATGTCTCAACGCCAACTGCTCGCTGATTTGGTGCCCAATTGGCATGAATAGAAACAAACAAATCTGCATGATTATTGTTTGCATATGATGTACGCTCATCCAACCCAACAGTATCATCACCTGTTCTTGTCATCACAACAGAAAATCCATGTTGCTCCAGCAAATTACTCACTTTGGTACCTATTGCCAAACAAATATCTTTTTCTCTAATCCCACCATGACCCATTGCACCACAATCAACACCTCCATGCCCAGGATCAATTGCTATGCACGGTTTAGAATTATGCCATAATGTACGTAAAACAGGATGATTATTGCTCTGCTCAAGCTTTTTTAATAATTCTTTATTATACAATCTAAACACAATGCCTTTTTGCAAACTGATGGAATCAAACGTTTCATAACTGAGAGCAAATTTGCTGCCATCAAAGTTAAAAACAATCATAATTCCCTTTTCTGGCTTGATTACTTGCTCAATAGTTATAGTGTAACTACCACTATGATTACGTAAAGCTTGTATCATAGCTTCACATTCCTCGTTGCTAATTACTGCTTTTGGAAAAAAAAAGACACACGATTGGGCATTACAACTTTTATTGTTCTTTATCTCTTGTATTTGTAAATCACCGGAAAAATAACAAGAAATATTTGCCAACTCAAGAAGCACAGGGCTTTGCGTGGTATGATGATACACTTTGTTTAATACCACTGGACCATCACCGCTAAAAGAATTAAATGCATACAACATACTCACTATCACGAACAACGGCACCAAGAAATTCTCTATTATTTTATTCATCTCAACCCCCAATTTTTAAAATTTACGTTCATCCTGCCGTGTCCTCCGTAGCCTTGGCGCAGGAGGAAGCTCGTCGAAGGATCTAATTTCAGAGTAGTTGATAAATTATCAAACAGTCAATAATATTTTATAAAATTAAAATTTTAACTATTAATTTGAATTATCGAGGCCTGTAATTTTTACAAACTGTAGCGAAGAATAAGACCTTTTTTTTAAACTTAGGTTGTAAACACAATCTACTCTAAATTAAAAATCCTAATCGCGCTCGCCCTGAACGTGTTGAAGGGTATCTTAGAGCGCTCGAGGATATCCTTCGACAGGCTCAGGACGAGCGCTGGAAGTACAATTTAGGGAATGGTTTGAACATTGGAATAGAGGGGGATTCCTATGAAATCAAAATATTTTATAACACTCTACATAGCAACTTACGCATCCATTATCATTTCCGCAGAGCGTACACAAAAAGCTGTGATAAATGTTCCCATAGCAGATTTAATAGGGCAACAGATAATCACCATGCGGCCTGATCAATCAGCACAAACAGCATATAGCTCAATAGCTCTGTGTGGCGGTAAAACAAACTCTACCTATTCATGCCCGCGGTTACATCAAGCTCTTTATAATGACATTGTTGAAGTGGTGAAAAAAGTTGATGATGAAGTATACATACGCATTCCTCAAACCTATTACCTCACTCCTTCATCTTCAACACCGCAATCATTGTACTGGACATTGAAGACAAATATCACACCACTTGAAAATCTTGCGCAACACAATATTCTCCTTAATCATCTACCAGAACCCATTGATTTTACCAACAATACTCAACAATCACTTTATGATAATAATATTATAACTCTTATAGAACCTCATTATGACCCAAGTTTACAGATGCATTTTTCTGTGGGAACACGGTTTACACGAACACCAACAGAAACCAAAAAAAAGAACAGTGTAGAAGTTTTTGCTATTAATTATCAGACAAACAAAGAGTACCGTATAAAAATACCTCGTCACAAATGCATGATCATAGACGAACAAAAATCAGAGCATGAAAGAATCATAGATTACGTGCATTTACTCAAAAAATGGGCTCACACAAAACATGGCTGCATTCCCTACACGTGGGGTGGCACAAGCTTTGCACACACAACACAGGGCAATTTTAAAGAAGTTATGCATACAACCCATAATGGTGATTACTCTGCATATGAATATGAGAATGATACTCATTGCCCAAAAAGTGGTTTTGACTGTTCTGGCGTTATTGCACGCGCAACCCAAATATGCGGCATTCCCTACTTTTGTAAAAACACAACAACAATTGCTCAATGCCTGCAACCACTTGCAACAGGGCAAATGGTATCACCCGGCGACTTGATTTTAATTAAAGGGCACGTCATGGCAGTTTCTGATACCAACAAAAACTTGCTCATCGAAGCCCGCTCATATGCACATGGCTATGGAAAGCTCCATGAAATTCCACTCAGCCAAATGTTTGAAGGCATAGAAACATATCAAGACTTAGCTGATGCATATTTCAAAAAATCAATTATTAAAATAAAAGATAAACAAGGAAATGTACGCGGAACATTTGCAAACCTACAACTGTTTTCTATGGCAAGTGTCTGGAAATAAAAAAAGGTGATACCGCAATTGGTATCACCTTAATATAACTCAAAAAAATAATTTCTTATGCTTCAATATTGTTTGAACATGGAGTTGGTTTACTAAGTACAACAGGGCTTACTGCAACAGCTCGCTCATTTTGAACAGCTTTGTCATTGCGATTATAATAGAAATGCCCTGCTAATAATCCAGCGGCAACATACATGTTTCTGCTTTTTACTCTTCTCAAAGCTTTTGATACATCTTTTGAGATGCTTTCAATTTGAGCAGTTTTACCAGCCATTGATGCTCTTCCAAAGAAAAATACCGCAGGAACATACATTGGATATTGCGTAAAAACTTTTTCTGTTTGCTCTAATGCTTTATTTGTATAGTCTTTCGCTACATCAATATTTTCTTGCGCAGTTACGTTTGCATACAACTTTTTTAATTCCGCAACTATTTCACTATTTTGCTCAGCAACTTCAGTTTTTGTTGTATCTTCTGCTTTTATAGCAACTGCTGCAACAAGTACAAAACTCAGTAACAATTTATTCACATTGATCATGTATAAAAACCCCTAAAAAAAATAAACCTATATTTACTTATAAGGGTTATTGTATCAATCGTATGACAATGTGTCAAAAATGTATTTTTTATAAAAACTTTAAATCATGCTCTAAATTATACTGATTCTATTTTCTGCAATATCGCATGACATTGATCTATCCACGCCAAAATAAGCGTCTCTTGTAATTCAACTATCGCTATTGGTTTGCAATTCTCCGTATACTCATCAAAAGAAACATACAAGTCGCCTTCATCAGGATCTGAAAATAACCATGGATAGGCTGAACTTATTTCCAAATATATTTTACCATTCACATTATATAACCATGTTTGTACATTATTAGGTGAAGACCACACCCAATATTTTGAAAAAATATCATTTTTCTCTTCTAATTCATTGGTGTTTGCATAAGTCATTTTACTAAAACAATATCCTACTTTCCCGACAACAAAAGACTCATCCAATAACAATTCTTTTTTGAGTACTTTTTCTAGAGTACCAATAAAGGTATTAATTATTTCTCGTATAATATCCTTGGCTAAAATAACTGTTCTGCTACCATGAACATACTGTACTTCAACTTCATCAAATATATGTAACCTTACAACCTGGTACCCATACACATTAACTTTATTGTGCCTATCTATAACTATTTCTATATTTTGCGATTCTGAAATTGGAAAACTAATTAATGACGTCATTAGTATCGACCTGATCTATTTATAAGGAGATTCAAAACTTTCAACATACAACCCAGATTGTCTTATTTTTTGGATCACATCCTTGCATTCTAATCTGCTTCCAATATACATATAGTAGTCATAGCCAAAATGAGCAAACATGTTATATTTGCTTATCAATTTACACCAAAAATATCCTCGCAATATTAATCTTGATGCCATTGCAACTTGTTCTGATGATAATAAATCATTTTCTTTAATTGTATTAACAAACATAACTTCTACTTTGTCAGCGAGTGGATCAGAATTTATACGGTCACTACTTTCTAAGTCCTTAACCTGTAAATGTGAAATATTTAAACACGTCATAAATTGTAATATTGCATTTATATAGAGATTCTCTACCTGTATGTATTTATCATAAGTAAGTTTTTCTCCTTGATATACATTTCCGATATCTCCATAAGAAATCCATGTTTCTTCCAGAAACCATCCTTGTGAGTTACGCTTTTCTGGATCATATTTTGTTATTCTCCAACAATATTTCATTTTTAATGCCCGATCCAATTTAAATACGCGTCATATGTACCCATTCGTGTTGTCCTATTCCCTAAATTCTGCACAGAATCTGCCATCTTCCATACTCCACCATTATGACAATCTACATCAGGCGATATATATCGATTTCCTTTTTTAAATACAGGCTGACCTTGAGACCGATAATTAGTTTTTTCAAAACCTAAATCCTTTGCCGCTTTTGTTGCCTCTTGTGCTGTTTTAAAAGAATTTTCTCTATTACTAGAATTTTTTTCAGACTCATCATCATTTTTATTGTTATTATTTTGCGGACTACCAGCAACAACGATACTTTCTAATTTATTTTTAGCTTCAGCAATAGCTTGAGCATTACGCCCATTTCTATTTTTTTGCAACTGAGCTTTAATCTCATTCTTTGCATGCCCTATAGAAATTCTACGGTACTCGTAATACTGCTCAGATACAGCAGTATTACGAGCAATACGGCTTTTTCCTTGCACAATTTTCTGATCAAATTCACTGATTACAGAATTCATCTTCTCTAAAAGATCAGCAATATTTGTAGAATCCTTAAGGCACGCAGTCTTCATGCACTTGTGATAATACTGAGCAACTATTTTGAACTCATTAACCTTTTGCTCAAGATTTTTAAGCAAACAATCCTCAAGTAAATCCATTTTATACGCTTGAAATGCTATAGCATCAGTCATTGTATCGCGATTCTCATTCCATTTGGTCGTAGCTGAATGTATTTCCCCTTCAACACTTGCGCACTCGTCATTAGCAGCATGCATCTGCTCTATAAGCTCATTAATATGAAAAGCCAGAACAGTTTGCAAAGTAACAATTTCTTGTTCCATGTGCTGCAACTCAGCTTCTCGCACTATCCTAAGATTCTCTTTTTGATTATCAGATAACTGCATTTCACGTGCAGAAGAAATTTGTAAAAGCTGATTTGGCTGATGCGCATATACTGGAACGGTTTGCTTTAAGAATTGATACGTAAAATCTGCTGAGTTACCACTGCAAAGAGCTTTGAGATTTTCTAAGCCATTTTTAATAGAAAGAAGTTCTTGATACATCCCCTGTAATGCAGCTAATCTTTCAATATAATAAAAGCGCTCTGCAAGCATCACATGCGATGGTAAAGCAATTGTTACATCAGCACCAGGACAGTCTTGTATATATGCCTGATATGCTTTATGGGCGATAGTAGACAACGCAATAGTAGCGCCAATTGTAGCTGTAATAGGATTGATAGTTATCACACCGCCTAAACAAGTACTAGAAAGACCAAGAACAAGTGGCTCGGCATTATGCACCCATACATCACAGTGATCTATACGAAAAATATGATCTTCAACCGTGAGAAAATAAAGTAATGTATGTTCATTAATTAATTCTACATATGTTACTAAAGAACTTTGATGTTCATCACACAGCACCATATCTCCCGGTTTAAGCCTGTACGCTTTAACACCAATATATGTAGAAGGATTATAATACATCTGATCATACCCTACATACATAGTTGTATTATGTATAATCAGTTTTACACACCGATTCACGTGATGTTTTGTGATGGCAACAATGATCTTTTCTTTTCCATTGCCACCAATAACAATATCACCTTCCCTTAATGTTTTTATAGGCTCATATCCAAAAGGTGTTTTGACAAGTGTGTTACCACAAAAACCTTCTTGAGGTCGATATTCATTTGGTAGCAGCGGCCTGCGTGGTAGTGGAGTTTTTCGTTCAACAACTATTCCTTCGCTACGAATACTATGAGATGCACAAAAAAGAATGGAAAACAATAAGCCGTGTAAAAAGACGAACTTCTTCATATATGTACTTCTTCAATGATGAATTTTTAATGGATAAGCATTTTTTTGAGTTGTAGTATAGCTGATCGCTGAAAAAGAATATATAAGATATAAATGGTCTATTTTTTTATGTTTTAATCAACCTCAGGTTCTGATACGGTATATGCTTTTATCAATTTTTTTTGTCTTTCAACAGGTTGTTCCGTTAATACATTTTTTATTTTTTCAATATGCTCAGGAATAATTTTTTCAGATGGGTGTTGCTTACGCACCTCAATCATTTTTTCTTCATATTCTTTTCTATACCAGGAAGGACTCATCAAGGAATCAACTTTTTCAGCTCTAATTCCTGTGCTTTTTCCAACCTCCAACTCAACGAAATATAAAACACCAAATTTATCCTTAAAATAAACTCGAACATCCCCTGCGCTATGTCCACTAAAAATAACAATATCTTTCCTATCTCCAATCTCATCAATAAAAAAAACTTTATAAACTTGTGGTGTCCAATCTACTATAAACCAATGTAATACATTAGCAAAACTTGTCGGCGATGATATTTTTTTTATTCTCTGAACAACAGGTTCTTGCCTATTACCAACTAATTTTGGTGATACCATAGAAAATATTGCCCTCATCTTATTTGAATTAAATTTAAGCTCAAAGGGAATATCATCTGTATATAACAAAATTATTTTAGGATCTTTCTTGAAAAAAGATATAACATCTAATGGTTTTTCAGGGTTTCTTGCTTCTGCCAAAACTGAATTTATTGAAACAACCTCTTTTTCCCATCCTAAAATTGAAAACCATTCTAATCTTGGCATTTTAATTTGAAATATCATTGACGCATGACCAGTAAACAAAGGCTCCATAATTTTTTCATACTCACCATTAAGCGTTGTGGCTCTTTTTAAAAAATGAGCAAAATTAATACCTACTGTTAATTGTTTTTTTGCATATTTATCCCAAGCAACAGTATCAACAGCAGGAAGATAATCTCCTGTTGACACATTATTTAGCCCTTCCACTATTATAGGAAATGAATAATAGCTTTTTATTTCCGACTTCATATTTCCATAAATCTTCTCACTATTTACCCCCATTGCATAACAAGATTTAACCACGAGCAGCTGAGTGATTATTTTATTTTCTAAAAAATATAGTAATTTTTTAAAACCATCAAAACTAAGCCATACTATCGAAGAATTAAGTAAACCATGGCCATCTATATAAATAAACCATTCAGGCATACTCATACTTGCATTCTCATAGTCAGATTTTGTACAAAAAATAGCATCTAAAGAATCAATAAAATAATCCGCAAACTGTACTTCATTCGGTCTATTAATGTCTTTAATATCAATAGTTTTCATATGATTAACTTTAAGTCCTAATCGTAATTCCACATCAGTTGTCAAGCTTGAAGACTCAAAATATTTCTCCACCTTATCCTTATCAATACCAAAAGATTTTAAATAAGATTGGGGTATCAAAAGATTCAATGAATTATTAATTTTTTTTATAATCCATTGCTCCTCTTTCCAGCCTATCCTACTTGTCACTATAGCATTCTTTATTGGATATTCTTGTCTTAAAGCTCTTTTTAAAATAGAATTCCCTGTCTCTCTTAAAACAACGTTTTCATCTGCCAACTCATTCATTAACTGATCAGTAGATCTATTATCTTTTCTTCTAAATTCAAGCAACATATACAATAATGAAGTAGAAACAATTATTGGCCCGGCCTCTTGATAAAGTGCAGCCACTAAATCCGCTCCAACCGCATCAAATATACCTTTTTCTGCTTTTTCTGAGTCATCCAAAAATATCAGTAATCCTTTTTGCCTATTTATTTCTTCTTTCGATGGCAAACCCAGCCATCTTTTTACGTTAGTTTTACCCCTTTCTGTCATACGCATGGGAAAAAGATTTATTGAACAAAAAGCTACAAAAAATAAGATTAGATTTTTCATATCTGAAAATCCTTTATTGAATATACCACTCAATAGATCATCACTATCATGATACTTGATTTCCAAACTGAAAAGAAAGAGTTGACCTTAGAATCTTCACTTCTTGGCGCAAGCCAGACGAAGTTGCGCAGCAACGGAGACTGGCGCGCCCGACAGGGATCGAACCTGTGGCCTACAGATTAGGAATCTATCGCTCTATCCTACTGAGCTACGGGCGCTTCTTTAAATCATTATTTCAATAAAAATGCCCTACCGTCTCTAAATTATGGTGGGCAAATCAAACCTTTAAGAAGAATGGCCTGCCAGACATAGCTTTACGCGAAGTCTGGCTCACCTAATAGACACATTCAGTAACCATACAATAGAGTTTACCGTTAGCTTACAAAGCATGCAAATGCTTGTCCTGGTTCAGTACATATGAGACTCGGACCTCATATTAATTATCCTAAAAAATTGACTAGGTGTCAAAAGCCCTATACTTTTATTAGTTGGCGGGGAAAAGAAAAGCCAAGAACGAGATATAGAAAAAGCGAAGCAGTATTGGCTCGATGGGAAGGAATTATTATGAAAAGAGAATTTAGAGATTATCAAGAAAAATTAATCCAAGATTTACAAGATCCAGAAGAGGCAAGTCTTTACCTTAATGAAGCACTTAAAGATGAAGATCCTCGTGTTTTTTTACTTGCATTAAAAAATGTATGTGAAGCACAAGGAGAAACAATGGCAGATCTTGCACGACAAGCTAAAATAAGTAGAGAGAATTTATATCGTATATTATCTCAAAAAGGAAATCCTAAATTGAACAATGCAATATCTTTATTAAATGCTGTTGGATTTCAACTTTCTGTTTCGCCTTTCAAAAAATAGTAGGCTTAACAATACATTTACTAAAAACTAGCAAATAAAAACAGATGATAGTCATTATGCCATCGTCTGTTTTTGTTATATCTTAATCAACCTCAGGTTCTGAGACCGTATAAGCTTCTTTTAATTTTTTCTGCTCTTCTAATTGTTTGGCCAAGACGTCTTCTATTTTTTTAATTTGTTCAGAACTAATCTCTTGCTTTTCCTCTTCTTGAGAGAGTGCTGAATACGCATCTCGCTTTTGAATAAAATCTTGATAATATTTATCAAATTCAGAGTCTTTATCAAGTTTTTCAAATATTATCTCTTTCTCTGTTCCCCATAATTTTGTGGTAAAGGTATTATTATCTTGATCTGTATAATAAACTCTCATTGCACCATCATTTGTACGAAGAATAATAATATCTCTCTTATCATTAATTTCATCAATACAAAAAAAATTAAAACCAAGACCATTCCTGACAGGCCCAAACCAATTTAATATGTCAGAAAAATTTTGAGTCGATGATATCTTTTTTATCCTTATATAAACGTCTTTTATTTCTTTTTTTTCTTCTATTAATTGTAGTGATACCATAGAAACTATAAACTTCACCTGTGAAGAATTAACTACAAGCTCAAAAGGAATATTATCTGTATATAATAAAATAGCTATTGGGTCCTTCTTAAAAAAAGAAACGATATCCAATGGTTTTTGAGGATCTCTTGTCTTGGCCAACTTAGAATCTATTGAAACAAAGCTTTTATCTATATCTATTACCGAAAACCATTCCATGCTCGGCAATTTTATTTGAGGCGCACTTGATATGACCCTAGAAAATACGGATTTTATAATCTCATCATAATTACCTTCTAATTCCTTTGCTTTTTTAAAAAAACTAACAAAATCACAATATGTTGTTAAGTGAGTATGTTTATAGAAAAAACCTTTTACAGTAATATCAGGCTTCTTCACTAGGGCCTGTGTATCGTTCAGAGCTTGAATAATTATGGGGTATGAATAATATTCTTGTGTCCCTAATTTTATTTCTCCATAAACTTTGTTTACATTTATTCCCGCTGCGTAACAGGAAGAAATCACTAACAACTTAGTACTAATTTTAGTATCTAAAAAATGTAATAGTTTTTTAAAACCATCAAGACTAATATGCGCAATTGAATGAAGTGCCCCCCCATGACCAGCCAGATATATAAGCCATTTAGGAATATTCATAGCTCCATTCTGATAATCCAATCTTTTACAAAAAATATTATCTAAGGAATCTATAAAATAATCTGCAAAAATTGGTAGCGATTGCTGCAATAATGGTGTATGAGCATAGCCAACAAATTGTTTTATCTCATAAATTAATTGATGAATTAACTTATATTCTATGGTTTCCATGTGATTCACCTTAAGCCCTAATTGTAATTCAACATCAGATACTACATCTATTCCCATAGTGCTATCAAATGTTTTTACCTTATCTGCATCAATCTTTAAAGTTTTCAGATAATTCATTGGGATTAAAAGATTTAATGAATTGTTAATTTTTTTTATAATCCATTCGCTTGATTGAAAAAAACCACTCACAAAATAATATCGAGTTTCCTCATTTACAATATTATTCAATACGTGAGTTGAGACTATAATTGGACCAGCCTGTTGTCCAATAGCTGTTATTAAATAACTTTCTGTAAATCCTGGCTCTTGTCCTGTTTCTGAATCATCTAAAAATATCAATAATTCTCTTTTTCTTTTTATCACTTCTTCTTGTTGTGCTATACCTAAATATCTTTTAGCGGAAGCCTTTCCTCTTTCAGACATACGCATAGGAAAAATATACGTAGAAGAAAAAAGCACAAAGAGTGATATATACAACGCATAATTGGTATTTTTTTTATGTATTATATCTTTCATAACCCCAAACCCCCTTTATTGAATATATGAATTAATAAATCACCATCGTCATAATATAAAATTTCCAATATAAAAAACAAGAATTTAGCTCATAGTGAGAACTCAAAGCAATTATTGGCAAAAATAAGCCACAATCATGGTATCGGCTGATTACTAAGGCAAGCAAGATTACATTGCCTATGATGCATAGCCCGTTTAAAAAAATACGTAAATGTATTGAAGAGTTTAAGGCGATTAGTTTATCATACAAAAAATTTATTTATACATAGTTAGAGGTGAAGTATGGAATATATAAAATCGTGGGCGTTATCATTATTAGCAGCATTAGGTTTTACACAATCAACGGTAGAAACAACATCAAAGCAGCCATTAAAAGTTGGTTCAACTCAAATTACCATTGTACAAGGTGATATCACCAAACAAAAAGTTGATGCAATTGTGAATGCTGCAAATGAAGATTTACAACATGGTGGTGGTGTTGCACGAGCCATCTCTCAAGCAGCAGGCCCCAAAATGCAACAATATTGTGATGCAATGCCAGTGCTTGCGCAAGGTAAAAAATGTCCAACAGGGAGTGCTGTTATTACTCCTGCATTTAACTTAGAAAAAATAGGTATTAAAAAAATAATCCATGCAACCGGTCCACGTGGGAATACACCTCATAAAGAAAAATTACTTGCTGATGCATATAAAAATAGTTTGCAGGTTGCTGCAGATAATGGGTTAAGAGGTATTGCATTTCCTGCGATTAGTACTGCAATATTTGGATATGATATTAATGAGGCTACACCTATTGCATTTGCTGCAGTAAAAGATTTTATTAAAGCTCATCCAAAAGCATTCGATGAAGTGCGATTTGTTCTTTTTTCTAATGATGATTTGGCTGTGTATAAAAAATGGGCTGATAAATTTTTATCATAAAAAATTTCCTTTAAAAAAGACTGGCCTGCCATACGTAGCTTTACGCGAAGTCTGGCCGTGCCATACGTAGCCTCGCTTTTTTTTACAAAAAAAGTCCTCCGAAGTGTTAACACATAGGAGGAGCGAAAATAGCGGGCTAGTCCGTCTACGCCTTTGATCCGTTTTCGCCTACGGCTTCTTCGGACTCACGCTAGGTCGGACAGTCTCCTATTTTGCCATCAAAGCTTTTGGGCCTTAGAATCTTCACTTCTTGGCGCAAGCCAGACGAAGTTGCGCAGCAACGGAGACTGGCGCGCCCGGCAGGATTCGAACCTGCGACCTGCTGATTCGAAGTCAGACGCTCTATCCGACTGAGCTACGGGCGCAATTATTTATATTTATTTCGATTTTTGCGCCCTAGCTCACTGAGCGGAGTTTATCCTGAGCTCGTCGAAGGGGGCGCAATTATTTTTATCCCCATTTTCACTCCGTTTCAATCGGGGACCCATTGGAATGAATGGAAATAGAGACTAACTTATTTATACCAAAAAAAACGTCATTTAGCCAGTAAAATGGGGCCCTTTGACCATACTATTTATACATGATACCCTTAAAATGAGGACAAAATAGTATAAAAATAGGGGTTTTTATATGAAATATTCATTTTTTAGTCGAATTCGGGACATCCTATTTCTCTGCGCATTACTACTTTTGGTCAAAGCAGCCTTTGAACGCACCACTTCATATATCAAGTTACACAAAGATTCTATGATCCATGAGCTGGATATTGATTTTATCGATCAAATCTACACAGCGCAACGTCAATTACACGTTTTAGAAGAACACCCCGTGTACGCTCATGAATATTCGGATAATCTTGCAGAGATTAAAAGACAACTGACAGCCATTGAAGAAAAGTACAAAAAAAACTCACCTGGCCTTGCATTGCTTGGACCAATTGGATCTGCTGCAATTGTAGTAAAAGAAAAAGAGCTTGAACGGAAATTACTCAATACCGTAAATGATTTGAGTAAAATTGTTGCAAGCATCAATAATAAGCAAGAAGAATTTGTAGCTGCACAAAACATTAATTGTGCATTAAGTACAAATAAACTCGCAATAAAGAGTTTAGTGACGTAAAAAATATGCGAGAAATTCTTTATTGCCTTTTGTGCCAGTAATGGGTGAATCAATTACACCTTTGCATTCAAAGCCATGTTTTTCAATTCCTCTGACAACCACATTCACTATTGCCTGCCGCACATGATCATCACGCACAATACCACCCGCACTAATTTCTTCTTTACTCGCTTCAAACTGCGGTTTGATAAGAACTATTAAACTGCCATCTTTTTTTAATACTTTACACACGGTTTGCATCACAGCTAAAACGGAAATAAATGATAAATCAAGCGTTATCATATCAACCGGTTCACCAACAGATTCGAGCAGTCGTAAATTTGTTTTTTCTAACAATACAAGACGCTCATCGGTCCGTATTTTTTCATGCACATCGCCGTACCCAACATCAATGCCATATACTTTTTTTGCACCACGCTGCAACAAACAATCAGTAAAACCACCAGTAGAAATTCCCGCATCCAAAACAGTTAAACCATGCACATCAATATGGAAGTGATCCAGTGCTTTTTCCAACTTTAAGCCTGCGCGGCTCACAAATTTTTGTTCTTCAATGGAATACGTAATTTTTGCATCTTCCGTTACAATAGTTCCGGGTTTGGTTACTTTTTCACCATCAACAAACACTTTTCCCTGCATAATCCAACTTTGAATATGCTTTTCATCATATTCTGGTAACAGTTCATGCAACTTAACATCTAAACGTTTTTTTATTTTTGCCATACCTATTTTTCAGCCCCCTTAATTTCTTTACACACACGATAATGTCTAAAATAATCTAACAATAGATTTTTATCTTTTTTCTCTACTTCCTTCTTTTCTTCTATAATACCTTCTTTATTAAGATTTTTTAAATCAAATAACAGATAATTCTCTTGTATTGGGTCACATCGATAATCTTGCCCATATGCAGCAATATACGTCCCCTGCTTATTGAACATTAACCGTGCAACGGTAAAATCATCATGAACCTTACATGTATAATTTTCTACAACCTTCATTAAGCGTGAATCCATTGAATCTTCTGACATCTTATATATCTCACTTTTTTCTGTAATTTTATGTATCACTAAAACATGATGACGGACCCAATGTGATCCAAGACAAGCTTCTTCCTTATGTTCCTCTTCTTTGATCACCGCAAACATAGTACCAGTCGATGCAAGACCAATTGCCCGATGGCAACCGTTGTCAAAATGACCAACGTGTATTACTTTCTCTCCTTCTGGCTGTTGCAAATCAACGATAATTAATCTTGAAGTTTTACAACTCACGCATCGCGATTGATTACACGTATGAAAAAACCAATCACACAAAGCAACTTTATATTTATCAGGGGAAAAAACACCATAAACAGGGCCTTTTTTCAAATGAATATCATCAGAAAAATATGCGTAATGTTCCTTAGGAAACTTCTCATCTTTTTCTATTTTTATCCGCGCAAGAAATTGTTCTTGCTCTTCCCAAGGTAAAAATTGAGTTATACAATTCCACAGGTCAACAGGTATCATTGCGAGATAACATACTTTATCTTGAGAAACCTCGGGTTCCATAGAATTGACATGCAATGAAATACATAGAAACAACAGTAAAGTTGATTGGAAAAATATATATTTTTTCATATTCAACCTCCGTAAAAATAAAAATAAACAGTTATATATTGTTCATATCACAAATAACTGTTATTTTTTAACTGATTGCTGCAATTTCTTAACCATATCAAACAATGAATAGGCAAAGCGCAACATCAATATTTTTTAACTACACATTACGCATGATAGCTATCATATCTAATGCTGCATCAACACAATCTTTACCTTTATGTCCATGAATACCACCACACCGCTCTAAAGCTTGAGATTCATTATCTGTTGTTAAAATACCAAATATTACGGGTATGCCATGTTCAATAGCAATTTTCTGGCACCCATAACTTACTTGCCAACAAACATAATCATAATGATCAGTCTCTCCGCGAATAACGGCACCGAAGCATACGATAGCTTCGTATTTTTTTTTCATTACTAAACGTGCGGCAACAACTGGAATCTCCACCGCGCCTGGCACAAAAAAAATATCTTCTTGCGGAATCATAATATTTTTTTCTTGCAACCGAGAAATTGCTCCTTCATATAATAATTGCGTAACTTCTTGATTAAATCGACTCGTAATAATTGCTATTTTTGGTTGATCTACATTTTTTTCATACATAGTAAACTTCCATTACATACTTTTTATTAATCTATTTTATAACTGTTCAAAAAAAGGAATATGATGACCTAACTTAAATGCTTTTGAAAACTGATAACGCTCATTATATTGATTAACTTCAACTAACAAGGGAACATGGATAACATTAATATTATGCTTTTTTAAATAATCAATTTTACTCGGATTGTTAGTTAAAAGACGAACAGTTGTAATACCTAAATCCTGTAACACTTTTATTACTACCTCATACCTACGTATATCAGTAGCATGTCCTAATGCATGATTTGCCTCAACTGTATCTAATCCTTCATCTTGCAAAGCGTAAGCTTTAATTTTTTCAGTCAATCCAATACCTCGACCTTCTTGTCGCAAATACATCACAATGCCTGTGCCTTCCTGTCCAATCAAAGATAATGATTTCCTTAATTGTGTACCACAATCACAACGTAATGATTCAAAAACATCTCCAGTTAAACATTCAGAATGAATTCGAATAAGCGGAATATCATCAACAGAAAAAGATCCTAATAACATAAGTACATGTTCTTTTCCTTCTGCATCATGATAAATAGATTGCTTAAATAAACCCCATGGTGTAGGCAACATTGTTGTACAGATATTTTGTATTTCAGTATTCATACGATGTTGTACCAATTCATCAATCGAAACAATCGGTAAATTATGTTGCGATGCAAATTTTTTTAAATCAGGCAAACGCATCATAGTACCATCATCATTAAGAATTTCACAAATAACACCACCAGGCACTAAACCAGCAAGACGTGTTAAATCAACTGCAGCTTCAGTATGTCCGCGCCGTTCTAATACACCACCGTTTTTTGCTTTTAAAGGAAAAACATGACCAGGAACAACAAGTTTATCTCTACAGCTTGTTGGATCAACTGCTAAACGAATTGTCAATGCTCGATCATGCGCCGAAATACCAGTAGTGATTCCATCCTTTGCATCAACAGAACAGGTAAATGCTGTTCCAAATGCATCTGTTTCTCCCACATTTCTCACCATAAGCGGAAGATCTAATCTTTCCACTTGCCCAAAAGGCAATGCTACACAAATTAATCCTCGACCAAAACGCGCCATAAAATTAATCTGCTCTGCAGTAATCATACTTGCCGAGCAAACTAAATCACCTTCATTTTCGCGATTTTCATCATCAACAACAATAATCATATTACCTTTTTGTAAACAGTTTAAAGCTTTAATAACAGTATTCATTATTACTCTCTTTTTGTTTAAGCAATTGTGCCACTGTTTTGACAATATGATCAATTTCAATATTCACTTGCATTCCAATTCGATAGTTTTGAACAATGGTCACTTTTTGTGTATGCGGAATAAAACATACGCTAAAAAAATCTAATTTTGAATCTACTAATGTTAAACTCATACCATCAATTGCAATATATCCCTTGGGAATAAAACAATCTTTATATAAATCAAGTTTTTTAAACCATATTTTTAATGCACATCCATCTTGCTCAATCAACTCAATAGTCGATATTCCATCAATATGTCCCTGAACAAAATGTCCACCAATGCGGGTTACTGCTGTTATAGCACGTTCAACATTAACATAATCGCCAGCCACTATTTTTTTTAAATTAGTAAGTCGCAATGTTTCAGGCATTGCTTCAAATATCAAACTATTTTTCAACCTACATATCACTGTTAAACACACACCGTTAATAGATACGCTATCACCAATATCAACAGCATCTAAACATTTCTGCATTTGAACAGTAATAATAGATTTGTCTCTGTGATGATCAACCTGCATAACTATTCCCACATCTTCAACTATACCACTAAACATTCTCTACTCTCCTTGTATGTCACTATAAAATCATCATATGTTGCTGGCGTGAACGATGTTTCTGACACAAAACAAATATCCGGTCCCAACTGTATAATTTCTTTTGGTTTTACATAAAACTCATCATATTTATCCAAAAAATTCTTTCCCATTATAGGCGATAAACTATCAGCATCACCTATAATTTTTGGCGCCATATAGGTATAAATCTTATTCACCAAACCCGCGTTAAAAAAAGAAGTTAATAACTGGCTCCCACCTTCAACCAACATACTCGAAATGCCGTTTGATCCAATGATATCAACAACTTCAGGTAAATATAAAAAATTATTTTCAAGAGAAACAAAACAATGCTCAATATTATTTTTATCAAGCATTGTAAGAAAATTTGGACATGCTTTATGGCTTGTCATAACTAATGTATTCCTACCTAAAGTAAATAATTTGCGATCATAAGCAAGATTACCTTCAACAGTCAATACGATAGGACGTGGTAACATATTTAAATTGTCACCTATACCATAACGAACAGTAAGCTCAGGATTATCAATACGAACTGTATTTTCTCCTACCATGATAGCCCCAACTTGTGCACGAATAGCATGCGCATGGGCCCGTGCCTGATCAGAAGTAATCCAACGATTTTTTTCTGTAATAACAGATTGATTAATAGCAATCTTACCATCCAAACTCATTGCCCATTTTACAATAACAAAAGGTCTTTTATGAGTAATATAATAAAAGAAAACTTTATTAAGCTCATATGCTTCTTGCGCACATTCCCCAAGAAAAACCTCTATCCCTGCGTGACGTAATTTTTCAATTCCACGACCTGAGACTAATGGATTAGGATCAGCTAAAGCAATATGTACTGATTTAACAGATGCCGCAATAAGGGCATCTACACATGGCGGTGTCCGACCAAAGTGAGAACATGGTTCAAGCGTAAGATAGACATCTGCTCCACATGCCAATGAATTTGCCTCAACAAGAGCATTAATTTCAGCATGATTTTCTCCTGCTTTAAGATGCGCACCTGAACCAACAATTTGATTATTTTTTACAATTAAGCACCCAACCATAGGATTAGGCATACACGTGAAACGTCCACTTTCTGCTATACGTAAAGCTTCATTCATGAATTTCATTTTGCATTCCTTTTTTTTCTTTATAAAGTAAAACAAAATATTTTCATTCGATAAAGGAAAAAAATGATAAAGAATTATCAAATCATTCAATCACTTAAAAATATAGAGCATAAATACTCAACATATCTTATTGATGTGGTTGGTGTTATTTGTGATGGAAAAGAACCTTTTTATGATGCTATTAAAGCAATCAATTATCTTATAAAAAAAAATAAACAAATCATTTTTTTATCTAATAATCCACGACCAGCTTGGTTTATCAAAAAAAAACTACAGACATTTGGCATAACAGAAAATTATCACACTGTTACATCTGGTGATTTATTACATCACACACTCAAAACGACACTTGCTGGCAAAAAAATTTACCATCTTGGACGAAATCGCCAACATACATTGTTAGAAGGAACAAATGCCCAGATAACTCATTCGATTTGTGATGCTGATGCAATCATTCTCAGTTGTTTTGTTGAAGGCGATGAAAATCAAACAATATTTGACAAAGATTTAAAAGAAATTAGTAATTCCAATCAACCAATTTATTGTCCCAACCCTGACCGACTTGCACTGGAAGGGTCTATATTACGATATCCATCAGGCTATTTTGCTCATAAACTTGCTCAGCGTGGTTGCCCTATTATCTATCTTGGTAAACCATCACGCATGATATATGAGTTTATTACACAAATTCATCCTCATCTCAATTTTACTCATGACACAACGCTCATGATTGGTGACACAGTTGAAACTGATATTTGTGGCGCAATCAATTTTGGTATCGACTCTTTACTCGTATTGAGTGGCATTACTGGTTTACTAACAAAAAACAACATACTCGCTATTGCGCAATCACCCTATCAACCAACATATATAATCGAAAGATTGTTATAATATTTCAGTGAAAAAGCGGCATGATTTTCTTCATGCCGCCTCAAATAATCACTAATAATATAATTCTTTTTTATAATGCTGGTGGTGTTGGGATTCCAAAAACCTGACATAACACCAATGCAATAATATACGCTGGATAGCAAACATTACCATTAGATGTTTTTGGTTGCGCACTATTATCACCAATATATACGTTTTCCAGTCCGAATACCTTCAAATTACCATCAACTACACCATTGGATATATTAGTGCCCATTTTAGCCGTACCCACGATATGTGATTGTATGGTTAGCTGTCCCAGTGCAGCATTCAGCAGATCAGCATCACTTGCAAATTGCGCTGGCGTAGGATAAATCACCGTCGCTCCTGCCAAAGCGGCTGCTGCTTGTATTATTTTGTAGAAAGAAACTTGTAAATATGCATCAGTACCTGGTGTGGAAACTGAACCGTCAGTAAATAAACCGATATCAACTTTAGGTTGAATAAATGGATTATTGGTTGTTCTGGTAATAGATCCTCTACTCTGAGGATCGAGAATTAGAGGAAGATCTTCTATAGACTCTGGACTAGCTATGGGTAAATGAATAATTTGTATACGGCGCACACCATCATTAGGCATGAAAGGATATGCATCAATAAATGCTTCTGCCCCAAACGGCACAGTACCCGTAAGAATTGCTGATCCACCATACTGGCATTGTAAATTCTGACCAACATTTGGACTATCTAGTACAACAGAAATACCAATCGCTTCAAGATCTGCTGCTGGACCAACACCAGATTGTAATAATAAATTAGGAGTTTGTACCGATCCTGCTGCCAAAATCAATGTTCCAGTATTTTTGGTTAAGCTTGCTTTAATCAATTCGTATTCAATTTCATGTTTTTCATTATTTTGTACAGTATAATGCACTGACGTTGCACGCATTTGACTGTTAATTCTAATATCCAATACTTGAGCATTGGTGATAACTTTTAATTTTCTTCCATTAATACCCTTTCCATTAGCATCAATTACAGGGCTTAAGAATTCAAGTGCAGAAAAACTTCTATGACTGCCTGCTCCCGATGTTATAAACTGTTGCACCGCAGAAATACCAATATCACCTAAAGAAGGATCATTATAATCAGAAATAAATGGTGTCAATGTTACTGTTGATAGTGCACTTAAATAAGGATTCGTAGGATCTAATGGTTGACCTTGAGTTACAGAAATAGGACCTTTTGTTCCGCGTTCTGCTGGATTCGCAACAGTCCCATCAGGAGTATATGTTTCAAGAGATTTCATAAGTCTTAACACATTACCGTAGTATGACCACTTTGCATTCCCTGTTATTGCTTCCCATTCATTATAAATACTTGGTGTTCCTCTCACAGTAAGCAAAAAATTATGTGCCCCACCACCACCAAGTTCATGTCCTTCAGAGTAAGAATACAAAGTCAAAGGTGGAAACGCCACAGGATAAACAAGAGAAAATTTGGGATCAGCAATTAATGTAAGTGCATTATCTAACCAATTAGGGTCAAGCGTTACTGGATCATCAATATAATTACCACCAGCTTCAAGCATCAAAACAGAATTACAACCATTGTCACTCAATTTACGCGCAAGTATACACCCCGCAGCACCACCGCCCACAATAATATAGTCATATCGTGTTTTATGATCATTTGAATCAGCATGTATTATGCTACCCACAAATAATAATAAAGCAATCGTAATATCTCTCGAAACATGTAACTTCATAGACACCCTTTTTAGTAAAATATTAAACATTCTATACAGTTCTATCAAATTACATACACACAATCAAGCCTTACATAAAAAATATTGCAAAAAACGAACACCTTATACTACCTTATCAAACAAATATCACAGAAATATATTTATGAAAAAAGGATATGTATGAAAGCATTACGCTATACCATTTTACTCCTCTTTCTTTCCACCCCCGAAGAGACAAAACCTGAATACAGGTATATTAAATCACTACAGAACGTAAACCTTTCTGATTTGCCATTAGTTGGCGGTAAAAACGCATCACTGGGGCAAATGATCAATGCATTAAGCCATAGTGGTATTAGAGTACCACAAGGTTTTGCTATTACCGTTGATGGATATAATGCTTACATGAATTACAACAATTTAACGGAAAAAATTACTGACCTTGCAAACCAAATTACCGATATCAATGATTTAAAAAATCTTAAAATCATCAGTGAAGAAATTCGCTCTCTTATTGAAAATGGAAACATTCCAGCAGATCTTGCACAAGAAATTGCCTACGCATATCAAGAGTTATCAACCTATTATAATGAGGCACAATGCGATGTTGCAGTACGCTCATCCGCTACCGCTGAAGATTTGCCAGATGCATCATTTGCAGGCCAACAAGATACCTTTTTACACGTACAGGGAACACAAAATGTTCTGACCTATTACAAAAAATGTATCGCATCTTTATTCAATGATCGTGCAATTGCATACCGTAAAGAACAAGGTTTTGATCAGATGGAAGTAGCACTTTCTGTTGGCGTACAAAAAATGGTGCGTTCTGATCTTGCATGTTCTGGTGTTGCATTTTCACTCGATACAGAAAGCGGTTTTTCTGATGTTGTGGTAATTAATGGTTCATATGGTCTTGGTGAAGCAATTGTACAAGGCGCGGTTACACCAGATGAATATATTGTACATAAACCAACGCTCAACCAAGGATTTGCTCCTATTATTAAAAAACATCTTGGAATCAAAAACAATAAAGTTATTTATAGTAATGAACAAAATTTAATAGAAACAGTTCAAGTCTCACAAGATGATCAACAACAGTATTGTTTAACCAATGCTGAAATTCTTGAACTGGCTCGTATGGTAATGATCATCGAACAGCATTATTCACAACAATATATCAAACGCAATGGTACCTGGACCCCTATGGATGTTGAATGGGCAAAAGATGGTGTTGATGGCAAATTGTATATTGTGCAAGCACGTCCAGAAACAGTGCACAGCGCAATGCGTGAAAATGTTCTACAACTTTATACCCTTACACAAAAACAATCAGAAGATAATGTGATTACCAAAGGTATTAGCGTTGGGCAAAAAATTGCACATGGCACTGCACGCACTATCAATACAATAGAAGATATTAATCAAATCAATGCAACCGATATTATCATCACTGATATGACAAATCCTGATTGGGTTCCTGCAATGAAACAAGCTGCTGGTATTATCACCAACCGTGGTGGTAGAACATGCCACGCAGCAATAGTCAGCCGTGAACTTGGCATCCCTGCAATTGTTGGTACACAAAATGCAACAGAGACAATCATCAATGGCCAAAATATTACGCTTGATTGCAGTGGTGGAACAGTTGGCCTTGTCTATGATGGCCATGTACCCTTTAATGTTGCACGCGTATCTTTAGATAATATCGGTACAGCCCCAGTTCCCATAATGGTAAACATCGCTGATCCTGATAGCGCATTCAAAACATCATTCTTACCATCTGCAGGAATTGGTCTTGTGCGTTTGGAATTTATTATCACCAATGCGCTTAAAATACACCCCATGGCGTTACTGCATCCTGAAATGGTTACAGATATATCAGTTCGAGAAAAAATTGAGCAAACAACCGCAGCATATGAAAGCCCAACAGAGTTCTTTATTGAACAACTCGCGTGTGCAGTTGGTATGATGGCAGCAGCATTTTACCCACGCCCCATTATTGTGCGCTTCTCTGATTTTAAAAGTAACGAATATTATAATTTAATTGGTGGATCATATTTTGAACCGATCGAAGAAAATCCCATGATCGGTTTTCGCGGTGCATCACGCTATTACCATCCGCAATACAAAGAAGGTTTTGCGCTCGAATGTGCAGCAATGAAAATTGTTCGTGAACAGATGGGACTCACCAACGTGAAAATGATGATACCATTTGTGCGCTCACTCAAAGAAGCTGAAAATGTTATTACAGAAATGTGCAATAACAAATTAGAACGTGGTGTTAATGGCCTTGAAGTTATTATGATGTGTGAACTGCCATGCAATGTGATGCAGATTGAAGAATTTGGTGAGTATTTTGATGGATTTTCTATAGGTTCCAATGATCTTACGCAAACGACCATGGGAATTGATCGCGATTCAGCATTAATAAGTTCAATTTTTGACGAACGTGATTTGGCGGTAAAAAGAATGCTTATCAGAGCAATACATGAAGCAAATAGAATTGGTAAATATATTGGTATTTGTGGTCAGGCACCTTCAGATTTTCCTGATCTTGCTGAGTTTTTAATAGAAACAGGAATCAATTCAGTTTCTCTTACACCTGACACTGTCATCCCATTTCTTATGCGTTACACCCAATAACTTAATCATAATCCTCTTCTCAACAAGCAAGCCTGCGAATTCTCGCAGGCTTGTGTCATTTAACCCCATCTTCATTACATTACAATGGGGACCCCAATAAGAAAATATCTCCCCGCGCTCGTCCTGAGCCTATTGAAGGATATCTTTGAGCGCATCTTCAATATTTCCTACACACCAAATGATACCGCAAATAATTTTGCAAAGCATTCTCTTCTTTTTTTGACCCCGACCTATCAGTTTCATAATCAACAATTGCATTCAACTTAAATAGCCTTAGTTTTTTATGAGAAAGATAATCATAACATACAAACAAAATTGTTCCCTGCTGATTAAAAGCAAGCTTAGTGAATTTGTATCCTACATCAAAAAGCATGTTAAAAATAATATGCCCATTTCCATCATCTTGAAAATGATACACATCTAATTCTGAATACTGCGCCTTATTAAAATTACTGAATATTGCTTTTTTTGTTTTATCAGCAGAAATTACATTATTATATAAAATACGCTTTTTGTCTTTTATATCCTCACAAACCCGCTTAATGAATGCCTCTTTTGTTTCCCATCCCAAAAAATGTGCTATGCGATTCTGTACATTATTAGGCATCTGATTTAAATGACACGTCATTTCCATTGCATGCGCGTGACAAAAAATAAATAACAACACCATTAATTGTACGATCTGCATTCTCATTCTACTTTTTACCTTCAATAAACTTATTACACACAAACTTATCTCTCAAATACTGTTGCAAATTATGTGTTATTTTAGCTTTTACTTGCTCTTCGGCAAAACTGGTTATTTTTAATGAACTGATTTTATATGTAGACTTTTTAGTCTCATGATACTCACCATGTGCAATCAGATGCGTTCCTTGTTTATTAAAAGCAATTCTTTTATGCAAAAACTCATCAGGACTATAAAGTTCTCGTTCTTTTAATGTATCTATTTTCCGTATTTTAAAATAATCATAAAAACATGGGTTTCCGTTATCAGAAACTTTTCTTTCCTCATAAATCACAGCAATCATACCGCCACCACGTGATAACGCATGACATGTATATTTCCTAAAATCATCAATGTTTCTTTGTAGCTGACTTTTTTATCAAGGTCTTCAAAATTTTCACTTTTGAGCGAATCAACAATCATCATCATATCTTCATGAAAATTCTCTTGTGCAGAATGATGAGTCAATTCACGCATTTTTACCCAACACTTTCTACCCAGTACCAAATATTTTTTTTCGTCAGGACACAATTCAGATCGCGCAGGCTCCAAACCAAAATGACCAAAAAGAACTATATCATCATAGTTTGTAATTTCTGTTTTTATTCGTGTCCGCTCAATAAATTCTTCTTCTGTTTCCATTAAAAAACTCGCAATATAATCTAATATATCGCAAGGCATCTGGTTGAGATAACAAATAGCATCACATGGAATTAATGGATCTTGTCTAATCATTTTCATTGCATGCAACTGCGAAACAAATAAAAAAAGAGCCAATGGTGCATATTTATTCATGCTACTTTTTACCTTCAATATATGTATTACACACAACCTTATTCCTCAAATATTTTTGCAATCTATTTGTTCTTACAACAACTTCTTTGAATGGAAAAATTGTATGAGTGGCTTTTTGAGTAATTGGATTTTTACCATGAGCAATCAGATGAGTTCCTTGTTGATTAAAGGCAATATATGTAGGTTCAAAAACAAGAGGGGATAACTCACGTTTTTCCCCTAAGTTGATGATTCCATTGAGGGGATCTTTTTTATTCTTCTTTAAATCAATTCTTTGTAACTCTAAAACAGATTTTTTCACATCATCAATCTGTGTATAATAAAACAATGCCATTTTTCTACCAAAAAGCGCAATACATCGATATTCTGCTGACTCTAATGCTCCATTATAAAAATCATAGGGATCACCTTCCTCAGATATTACTAACTGATGCCCATGAAAATCATTCTCTACACAGAATAAGTAAATCGATACCAAATTATCAGACCCATCATCATAAAATGCTTGTAAAATTTCTTCATCAGCATAAGGATCCAACTGTTGTTTTTTTCCTTGAGTCCGCTCAACAAATTGCTCTTCTGTCTCATCATCACAGGTCAAAAAATGTGCTATAAAATTTAATATATCGCAAGGCATGCAATTCAAATAACAAACATTATCACATGAAATTGATGGATCTTGTTTAACTATTTCCATTGGATTGGAAAAAAAGAAAATAGATAAAAAAACAAATGCAATATACTTCATTTTAATTACTCAACGCCTTACCAGCACTCGCAATCTTCAATACTTCTTTTACTGTATCAGAAAGTTGATACCGATAATCACGCGCAAGCCGTGTTTCTTGTTCAATAATCCTCGGCATATCCAATACAATAAATATTGTTTCTGCTGCACGTGACACATTATCATCCGCTGCAATGGTGAAATATTCTTTGGTTGCACCATTTTTAATCACTTGTCTAAATTCATCAAGCGTTTTTATTTTTACTCCATTAATTTCATTCAATGTTGCACCAAGCGGCAAGTTGCGGCCTCTATATAACTGCGTATCAGGGAATACATGCGTAATAATAAGAATTGGTTCAGATTGATGTTTAAGTTCTCCATATTTACGTAACCCTGGTGCATGATCTCCGAGTAAGCGTATCAAATTAACATTCAACTCTTGTACAACCATGCCACCAAAAATTTCATAATCAATTGATTCATACCCTGGATAAATAGAGCGAATCGCTTGCAGTTCAGGAAGTTCCAATGTTACCGTGAACTGCTTCTTTTGCCCTTTTCGGAATGCAACAATCGTAATAGTGTCCCCTGTTGCTAAACGTAATGGATAATCGATAATTGATATTTTATCTTCACTCCAAGGTACACTCATATCACCATACATATCAACAGCATGCCCATTAATTTCATAAATCATATCGCCACGCATCACGCCAGCTTTTTCAAGTGGACTATTTTTTATAGTTTCAATCACGTAACAACCACCAGGAAATGGATTACCTAAAAACTTTGTTAATGTTTCGGTGCTGTTGTTAAATCGCACACCCAAAAATGGTTTGCGCAATATTTTAACTTCATACAGATCATTCAAAATTGTTTTTAAAGTATTAACTGGAATAGCATACCCAACATTTTGCGCTTCAGTTATCCCTGATGAATTTACACCAACAACTTCACCCTTAATATTGAGTAACGGCCCACCAGAACTACCTGGATTAATCGGAGCACTCATCTGAATTAAATGATGTTCATGACCACTGATAATACCATTGGTGCTTTTTACCGATTGTTGCCCCAAAGGATACCCAAGCGCAAGCACATCATCCGAACGGCGTACCAAATCAGAATCACCAAGTGATAAATATGGAATACCACCCAACTCTCTGGTGATCAGTTCACGCCCTTCTTGGGTTACTCGTAACAGTGCCAAATCACGCTCAGGGCTCATGCCAACCACATCAAAATCAATAATATGTTTACCTAAAGATGGAATTTGTCCCCAAATTGTTTTTGCAGAAATAACCACATGCGCATTCGTGATCAAATACCCTTCATCATTAATAAAAAAACCACTCCCACACGCAGAGCCCTGCTGGGGAGTTTTATACGGTTCTAATAAATCAATTGCAGAAAGTTGCACAAAAAGTTGCACCACGGTATCACGCACACGATCTTGCACCGGACGCCACAATTGTGAAGCGGTGATCACGTTTTCAGCAACATGCGGATTTGTTTGATTTATAGGAGCAAACGTCATCTTTGCTTGCGATTGCTCCATCTGAATTTGTAACTTAATTTGATTTCTATACACATGCAATAGAGAAACACTAAACAACAGAGCCATTGCTCCACATACACTCACAAGCACACTATTTTTTGCTACCATGTTGATACAACCTTTTTTACGTACATATCACTATTATTTCAATTGCATCTTAGTGTACAATAGAATGAACAAAAACAAAAACACGCCATTCTTCAATCAGGAAAATGATATGCTTGGTACATTATTACAATGCGCACTGTTACTATTTTCTGTAACAACGTATGCTATGGAAGTTATTTACAAACAACAACGAGAAAATGTGCAATTGATTAAGCTAAACGAAAAAATTTATAGATTGTTTCGCAATAATCATATACCTGAAGCACAAAAATTACTCCCCAAAAACAAAGATATGGAATCTTTTTTGATATGCAGCATTGGACAAGGTAATACCAGATATTTCAAATGGATTTTACATACAAAAAAACCACTTTTTGATTCTCGTTGCATACAAAATGCTCTTGGTTACGTAACTCAAAGTGGTAATCATGAATACAGCATCATTCTGAACAAGTATATTGAAAAAGAGAGAAACAAAGTAGAACTCGAATGGGATAGAATGACTAAGATTGAACTTCTCAAGATTGAACTCGATCAGGTACAGCAAAAATATGAAAGTACAAGGTCACCAGTTCAATATGATCAATGCAAAGAGTTAAAACTCAAATTACAGCAAGCACAAGTTGAATTTGATGACCTTAAATCTAAAAACTGGGAACTCTCAACAAGTGACAGTTCAGAATCACAAGCAGATGATCAAAATTGCACATGTATAGTTTCTTAAAATTTACTGCGTTGATCTGTTTTTATCCAACCAACGCCACAACAAACATTCACAATAATGACGGCCATTCTTTTGTGCAACTTTGACTGGCGTTTCTTCATAATTATTTTCAATATCCACTGTAATCGTAGGCACCGCAAGCAACACTTTCATAGTCTCTGCATCACCGTTCTCTGCCGCAATATGCAATGCTGTATTTCCAGACGCATTAGATCCATTAACAATATTTTCTGAATTGATTGAATATTGACAAAGAAGTTGAACCACACCGGCATGCCCATGATCTGCAGCTGCATGGATTGGTAATGATTTTATCCCATTATAAGAATGTATATACACCGCTGCTGGATCAGCGCCAGCTGCACACAACTGACTTACTATACCACAAAAACCACGTTGCGCGGCAATAAACAACACTGGTGCTCCATTAAAGCGCCAAGAATTAATAGATGCTTTAATATCGGGTATTTGCAAAAGTTTTTCTACCATCTTTTCATAACCATTACGAACAGCAAGCTTTAATAAACCTCCACCCAATTTATCATTATAAAATGGATCAAAATCACCATATGCAATACATTGGCATAGAAGATCCACATCTCCCATATATACTGCAAGCGCATCAATTGAACACATGTCATCTTCTAGATCACTTTTCTCTTGTAACAACGCAATAATATCTTGATTCTGTGTATAACGCGCTACCGTTAATGGCAGTACATGCAAACGCGGAAACGTCTGGACAGACGAACATATATTTAATTTTTTATCATTATATGTATATTTTAATGCATCTTTATCCAATGCTTTACCTTCAAGTAAATTTTTTACCGATACACTATCTTCATAATACGTTGCACATATAAGCGCACGCCACTTTTCTTCTCTATGTAAACCTGGTCCGCCACCACACCAACCACAAGAACTGCCACACTGTCCCTTATATTGTTTACTCCGATCAAGCATTGCGCGAACATGATCAGGCATACGTTTTTCATATTTTATAATTTGTTGTTCTTGCTCCATACAAAAAGTATTGCCAACAAAACTCAAAAACATAATCACACAAATTTTGTAACGAACATTCATACACATACCCTTTTATCAATCACCAACCTTATTAATACTTATAATCCAAACGACTTGGAGACAAAAATTCATGACTAAAATAGCCATATTCTATTGCAATATTTTGCACTGTTTTCAAATATTCATTGTAAAAATAGTTATTCACAGTAGGCACCGAAAGTACTACTTTTATAGTTCTTTTATCATCAGTTAATAAAGCTTTATGCAATGCCATTTGTCCGTATGTCCAATATCTACCGTCACTATAGCCTTCTGATTTTTCACAAAACAATTCAACTATATTTTGATGTTTTTCATCTGCCGCTATATGAATTGGTAATATTATTGTCTGAAGCACAGGATGCGAATATGGAATGTCTGGCCTAGCGCCTGCTTGACATAACTGTTGTGCTATACTATAAAAACCACGTTGTGCGGCAATAAACAACACCGGTGCTCCTGAAAAAAAATAGTAATCATTAATATATTTTGTAACTTCAGGCAGCTTCAAAAGTCTTTTCACCATATTTTCATGCCCGTTACGAACAGCAAGTTTCAACAATGATCCACCAAGGTGATCTTTATACAAAGAATCAAAATCTTCATTTTTAATACATTGATCTAAAAGATCCTCATCTCCCATATATGCTGCAAGCGCACAAAGAGGAACCATCTTCTCATCTTCTAATTTGCTTTTTTGCTCTAATATGTTAATAATCTCTTGATTGTTTGTATATCGAGCCACTGTTAATGGTAATACATCAATACGTGGAAAATTATTCTTATATTTAGGACGACCTAATAATTTACTTTTCGCTTGTTCATCTAAAGTTTTATTTTCATATATTTTTTTTCTTTGAGTATGCTCTACTACCTGTTCATCAAAAGCATTATTTTTAAGTAAATTTTCTACTGACAGACTATCTTCATAATATGTTGCACATATTAAAGCGTACCATTTTTCTTCTTGGTTTAAATTCTGCTTATCATAACAACAGCGGCATCTACCTTTGCATTTTTTACTCCGATCAAGCATATGACGAACATGATCAGGCATACGTTTTTCGTATTTTATAATTTGTTGTTCTTGCTCCATACAAAAAGTAGCGCTCACGCTACTCAACAAAATCAACAAAAAACTTTTATAACAAACATTCATACATACTCCTTAATTAACTAACAGGTCTCGATTCTGATTTTTCTTCATGCGCAGGCACAGCTTCTTTATGTTCTTCTTTTCTTTCTATCGTTACAGGCGCCATTACCGGCGCAGGTATTGTTGATTGCGATGGCGCTACACCCAATTTACCTCTTAACTCATTCATTTTTGCTTCCATTGCATCCAATTGCGCTTTTTCAATACCCACAGCTTTTGCTTGTTTAATAAACGTCATATATTCTTTTTCATGTTCAGCAGATATTGGTTGTGCTGCATTTGCAATTACTTCACTCAACTGTTGCCAATCTTGTGCAACTTTTTTTTCATCTCCTATTCTTTTTTGTACACCGTTCATCTGCTCTTGCATGCCGGCAATAGATTTTTTATTTCCCGTAACTTTGGTAATATTTAATTTTTTCGCCTGCTGAATAAATGCTTGGTATATCTTGTTGTTTTCAGAAGAGATTTGTTCTTTTTGTTCTTTTAAAACTTGATCTAAAAATTTTGACCACTCACCAAAAAAATTGTTAACGGTTAATTTTTGAACATCATTAATTGTTATCGCATAGCATGCGATACAATTAAAAACTAACAAACACAACACATTCTTCATACCACTCATACACATTCTCCTTTTTACTCTCTTACCCACGTTTCATCAAAAGATTTTAATTCATCAGACATACAATTTAAATGATATTGATCAGTAATGCGCCACGATTTATTTTTTTTCCAATTCTTACAATCACACACTTTACCTTGTATCTGACGATGAAACTCTGCCAAAAGATATGCATAGTGTTCATCAGCACTGTAATGATTCAAAACATTATTATATCGTACTATTCTTGGAAATAGAGGGTGCAACAGTGTCGTAACATTCCTATGCTTTATTGCAGTCGCAACAATTTGGGTTTGAACATGCGATATATCAGAACGGCACAAAGTATCACCTGCTGCGCACACCTCTTTTGCAATCATCTCTCCAGCATCAGCAAGGCTAAATTGTGGATCATCAATCAAGTTATAAAAATCATTGTTGTTCTTAAAAAATAAACGCTGTTGCAAAACAACTGCCTTTTTACGCAACTGTTGCGTCATCATTCCGCTCATTGTTAATGGAAATGTAATCATCACACTGACCACATACCTAATCTTTATGTAATTCATTCTAGTAATCCTTTTTCGCTCAAAAGTAAATAATAACATTATGTGATACTCTGGGAGACATTATCCCAAACCCATGTTTTATGTCAATGCGATGCCAAAAGCATATTTTTATTACATACGCGCAAATAAAAAGCTCCGCTATTAGCGAAAAGCTATAAAAAATGAAATTAAGCGTATTTATTGAGATTTGTCAAAATTCCATCAAACGGCTATCCTATAATAAAAATCATTAGACATTTAATGCGTTTAATCCTTCAAAAATTCAGGATGAGCGCAGCGAAAAACTGAATAAATTAAGGATCTAGTTATGTCATCCTATAGACCAACACTCGATGATATCGTTGCACTGTGTAAAAGACGTGGTTTTGTATTCCAATCAGCAGAGATTTATGGCGGCTTAAACGGCGTGTATGATTTTGGCCCACTCGGCAGCATCATCAAAAACAACCTCCGCAACATGTGGACAAAATCAATAACCTCTCCTGATAAAACAGTTTTCTTTTTAGAAGGTGCGCTCCTTGGACCAGAAGCAGTCTGGAAAGCATCAGGGCATATCGACAATTTTAATGATCCTATGGTTGATTGTACCAACTGTAAAAAACGTTTCCGTGCTGATGACCCAGATATCGATCTTAATGGTCCATGTCCAAACTGCGGAAAAATAGCATGGACACCAGCTCGTCAATTCAACATGATGTTCAAAACAGAACTTGGTGCAGTATCTGGTCACGTTGCATACTTACGCCCAGAAACCGCACAATCTATTTTTATCAATTTTAAAAATGTCATGTCTTCTAATCGAGTAAAAATTCCGTTTGGTATTGCACAAATTGGTAAATCATTCCGTAATGAAATTACACCAAAACAGTTCCTTTTCCGTATGCGTGAATTTGAACAGATGGAGATTGAATGGTTCTGCACTGCAGAAAGTTCACATGAATTTTTTGATTACTGGTGCAACTTACGCCTTAAATTCTATGAAGCGATTGGTCTTACAATTAGCCGCATTCGTCTCCGTCCACATGAAAAAACTGAACTTTCTCATTATTCCTGCAAAACAAGCGATGTTGAATATGAATATCCATTTGGATGGAAAGAGTTAGAGGGTATTGCGCATCGTGGTGATTATGATTTATCACAGCACAGCAAATTTTCTGGTAAAGATTTATCTGTTTTTGATGAAGAAACACAAACATCATTCATGCCGAATGTTGTTGAATGTTCAGTAGGAACGGATCGTCTGTTTTTAACCGTACTGTTTGATGCATATCATGTTGATACACTTGGTGGTGAAGAACGCACTGTACTCAAATTACACCCTGCCATTGCACCAGTAAAAGCTGCATTTTTACCGCTCAGCAAAAAACTGAGTGAAAACATGCGTCCTATTTATCATGCAATTGCTGCTGCCGGCTTTGCTGTTGAATTTGATGAATCAGGATCAATTGGTAAACGTTACCGCCGACAAGATGAAATTGGTACACCGGTATGTTTTACATTTGATTTTGACAGTTTAGAAGATAACTGTGTCACCGTCCGCGACCGCGATACACTCAAACAAGAACGGATTAATATTGAAAAGATTGAATTATATCTTGCCGACATGTTAAAAACTAAAAAGAATTAGTTAAAAAAGCCTATCTACATTAATTCTCCTTTGCGCTCATCCTGAACTTGTTGAAGGATTAAGCGCTTTAATTCTTCGACAGGCTTCCTCCTACGCATAAAGCTACGGAGGACACGGCAGGACGAGCGCGGAGGATGCATCATTCTAATTGGGGTCCCCGTCTGAAGGAACTGAAGATGGGGTTAAACAGGCTCAGAATGAGCGCTACAAGTGATAGGTTATAAAAGCATAGGTCCATATGAGTAAGAATAAAATAATTGATATCTCACCAGCACATATAATTTTCTTTTCATTTTTCATCCTCATTTTGTGCGGGACATTACTTCTCGCACTTCCGATAGCGCATACCAAAACAGTATCGTTTATCGATCTTTTTTTTACTGCAACATCAGCAACATGTGTTACTGGGCTTTTTACCATACCGCTCAGTAATTTCACTTTTTTTGGCAAAGCAGTGATTCTCGCGCTCATTCAAATTGGTGCACTGGGACTTGCAACGATGAGTCTTTTTATTATTTCACTGTTTATTGATCTGGGACTTGGAACACGCTTTATGGCGGGGCAACTGTTTGAACTTGATTCATGGCAAAATATCAAAAAAATACTTATTTTTACGTTTAGATCAACACTTATTTTAGAGATTGTTGGAGCATTATGTTTTTATTCAATATTTAAATCAGAATATACTTTGAGTAATGCAATTTTCTTTTCACTATTCCATTCAGTATCAGCTTTTTGTAATGCAGGCATATCATTCTTCCATTTTTTAACAGAACAAAATTTGGAACATTATAATAGTAATTATCTCTTTCTGATAACCACCAGTATTTTAACATTCTTTGGTGGATTAGGTTTTATCACCTGGCATGAAATTTCTTTACGTATTCGCTCATATTTTTTATCAAAAAAACCACATCGTTTTTCTTTGCACAGCAAAATTATTCTCTATGGTTCAGGGATGCTTTTAGTAATTACTTCTTTGTTATTTTTCTTACTTGAGTATTATAACACGCTCCACGTACTCCCTTTGCCATTAAAAATTGTTAATTCCATCTTCCATGCAATTTCATTCAAAAGTTGTGGCTTTATATTAGGAAATTTAACCGCCTTTCTGCCTGCTACACTCTTTTTTATCATGCTCATTGGTCTTATTGGTTCATCGCCAGGATCAACCGGAAGTGGTTTTAAAATCACAACATTTATACTATTTATTAACACTGTCAGAGCCGCAATCAACGGTGAAACTTCTGTAGAAATATTTGAAAGAGAAATAGCACTTGATCAAATATTTAAAGTAATCGCAGTGATATCACTTGGTTTGGGATGGATTTTATTCACCACATTCTGTTTATTGTTAACAGAAACTGATTGGTCATTTTTAGATGTTTTCTTTGAAGTTGTATCAGCGTTCAGCAACGTTGGGTATTCACTCAAAGGAACACAAACATTATCTATTATTGGAAAAATATTTATTATGGCAACCATGTTTATTGGCCGTATCGGATCACTCACATTTATTTTAGGCCTTAAATTAAAAACAAGAAAAGAAACAGCTGAATACTCTTACCCTGAAGAACGAGTAATGTTGGGGTAATTACACCGCGCTCATCCTGAGCTTGTCGAAGGATTAAAGCGCTCGAAGATACCCTTCAACAAGTTCAGGGCGAGCGCACAAAAGATATATAAATTTAATAGAGGAAATAAAATGAAATTTTGTGTCATTGGACTTGGAAGATTTGGCTATCAAGTAGCAACAGTACTTGCTGAAAATGGCATGGAAGTATTAGCCATTGATAGTGATGAATCAATTGTTGCATCAATTCGTGACTCTGTTGCTCATGCAATTGTAATGGATGTAACAGATGAAGCATCATTGCGCAGCATCGGTGTGGATGAAATTGATACCGTTATTGTTGCCATGGGTGAAAATAGCACACAGACAATTCTTATCACCGCAATTCTTAAAAAACATCTTAAAACACCATACGTTATTACGCGTGCAATTGATGAACTCAATAAAGAAATCTTAACGCTCGTTGGTGCTGATCGTGTTATTTTACCAGAAAAAGAGATTGGTATCCGCCTTGCTGATAACTTAAGTTCTCCCTTTGTTGATGTTACCCGTTTGACCAAACAGTTCTCTGTTATCAACATTGTTGCGCCAGAAGAATTTATTGGTAAATCTATCAAAGAGATCGATCTTTTTGATGAATATGAAGTACATTGTATTGGGAAAAAAGAAGAAGAAAAAATTATCTCAGTTGGTCCTGATTATATTATTAAAGAATTGGATAAACTGATCTTTGCCGGACCGAATAAGAATCTGGAAAAGTTAGCGAAATTATAACAAAGAGAGGCCCCGCAAAGGGCCTCTTTAAAATTGTATTAAAACTTATCGATTATTATCGACCTATCTCAAAAGCATTGAACTTTCTAAAACCCCTCAATGCTTTTTGATGCAATGATAACGCATCATAATGCTTTTTATATATCGCATCAAACTCGTTAACTTTATTAAAAAGAGCATTTACAAAATCTACCAATCGATCTTTTTTAAAGTGTTCTGGCGTAAACACAGAAAGTGCTTCGTCAGACATGCCCAAATTACGATATGTCGAAACCCCTAATACCCCAACAACCTTATAACGAAGAATTTTATATTGTTGTAAACTATCTTCATCTGACTTCATTATTTTAGATAATACCGTATAATCAGGAATCCGTAATGAATTAATTGTCGATGTAACTGGTACCATTCTTCCTTTATATTCTCTAAACGGATAATCTTCAGCTTTAGACTCTCCAAACAAATTAGTCATAGAAGAAAGGGCACCAAGAGAAGTACCATGAGCATCCATATCTGACTGAGTAAGAATAACAAAAATTATATTATTTACTACCTCAATAATCTTCTTAAAAATCATTTTACGCTCTTCAGAATCAGACATTTTATTAAACGCTTCAACTAAATCATCAAGTGTTGCATCTTTTTTTAACATTTCAATGCGCTGCATTACAGTTTTATTTATCACTTCTTGTGGCACTAATAAAAATTGTTCAACTGCAATTGCACCATTAAATTGTTCTCGTGAAGGTTTTATCAAATCAACTTTATTGTTCAAAAGATCGAAAGCTAACTTAATATTTTCAATAGAAAAGGGAACAGTAATTTCTTTTGGTCTACCACCAAGATCTCCTACCATACTTTTTACCATCTCACTATGCTGTTCTAACCAAGCTTGATCAATTAAAATACCATTACTTGTTCCTTGCGCATAAACAAAATATTTACCTTGTTGATACTGCTTTTCACGCTCATGCAATGGATCTGCTAACAAATTTATTCCAGCAATTGTTATACATAATACCATTAATCGTCCCAATACATTCTTCTTCATGAACTCCCCCTTTTTATTATTAAAAATATATCATTATTGATATTCATTAACTGGTCTTGCTGAAATCACATCTCCATATAACAAGCTCTTGAAAAAGACGACTGGTAACATTTTTTGCGCACGTGCATTAAATGGTATTGTTGTAAAATTATTAGTTGCAGTTTTCACTCGTTTCAACGCCTGATATTTTGTTCCTTCAATACCTATTTCTGATCCATCATTTGTTGAATTAATTGTGCTCAATTGCCCTGCTTCATAACGTTCTTTACCACGATTATAAAAATCTTTGAGCCCAATTGCTAAAATAAGATGTAATTCATCAGCCCATGCAGCTCTTTCATTAACTGGAATTGCTTCTAATGCTGCACGTATTTTCTGGGCATAATGATCAATCAATAGATCATTCAGTGCATCTTTTAAATGACTTAATGGTTGATTGTGTGTTACATAGTATTCTTTACGAGCAATGCGATCATATTTCAATTCACGAGTAGAAGCTGTTTTTTCACGCAGTTCTTTAATTTTTGCCTGCGACCACTCAGCGGCAATCAGTTCTTTTTTGAGCTGCTCTTTAGTCATCTTGTTCTCAGAAGCTTGCGCAAACCCCACAAAAACCACCACGAGTAGTGCTATTGCGCATCTTAATCCATTATTCTTCATGAAACTTTCCCCTCATATTAAAAAATGATCAATATTGTATCACTTTATATATTATTAAATTTTCAACCTGAAAATCAATAAATGGGGGGGGGTAAAAACAGAAAAAGGCCCACTGGAAGGCCTTTTTAATACTCATTTTTCTATAAAATTATAACGGATCGGTCCCTTGCTCTAAAATCGCAAGATATTTTTTGTACACATATGTCCGATCCCGCTTTTTGCCCGTAATCTCTTCCACAATATTCAATTGTTGCAAACGCTCCAATGCTGTTCGCACCGTAGGTTCTGTCATCTCAAGTTCTTTTGCAAGTAAACTAACCGATACTTGCGGCAACTTTTTTAAATATTCAAAAACTTCTTCGGCTGAAAATCGCGCTTTGCCTAAACTTTCAATTGCTTGCATATCTTTTGCAAACAAACGATTAATTTTTTCTATAGTTAAAGATGCCTGCTTTGCAGTAATTGCAACACCTTGCAAAAAGAATTCAAGCCACGTTTCCCATGTACCTTGCTCTCTAACCTGCTGCAACAAGTCATAATACAATCGACGATTCTGCTTTAAATATAAACTGAGATACAAAATAGGATCAGCAAGAAAACCGCTTTCGCATAACATAAAAATGATAAGCAATCGCCCAACTCTGCCATTCCCATCTAAAAAAGGGTGAATCGTCTCAAACTGCACATGCACCAATCCTGCCTTAATCAAAATATGATATGGACATTCTTCGTCATATAAAAATTTTTCTAAATCAGATAAACACTCTTTAAGATATTCAGGTGATGGAGGAACAAATAAAGCATTGCCTGGCCGTGAACCACCAATCCAATTTTGCGATTTTCTAAATTCACCCGACTTCGCCAAGGCTTCTTCGGGCAGGCCTGGTGCTTTATGCTTCCCACGTCCCCCACGCAGAAGTACGTCATGAATTTCCCGTATTAAACGTAAACTTAAAGAAAAATCTTCTTTTATGCGCTTTAATCCATACATAATCGCTTCAACATAATGCGATACTTCTTCCACATCCTCAATAGCAACCTGAGGTTTTTGCTCCCTACTTCGCCAAGGCTTCGAAGGGCGCGCGTGCTCAAATAACATCAAATCAGCAAAGGAACTTTGCGTTCCTTCTATTTGAGATGATAAAAGCGCTTCTTTGCGCACATACATATAAATGAATAACGATTTATTTTGAGCAAATTTTACACTAGCGTTCAAATTTGCAATAGCTTCAATCGCTTGATTTAAAATAGGATATAACTTCTCTACTTCTAAAGAGATTGGTGGTAACTTTTTAGGCACATACGCTTTATAATACGCCCCCGTTATGCCTTGCTTTACATACGTCCCAATTCTCTTTTTAATATCCATTTTTAGGTTCCTCTATCTTTTCGTAACTAACCTCACTAAGAAAAGATAGCACTGTAACTTTTCTTAATACAGAGTTAAAGAAAAGATAAACCATAGCCTTGTGGGCGAGCATTATGCTATTTATCATAAAAAAAGGAATTCTTATGCATCAAAAAAAAGTAATAATAATTGGCGCCTCATCGGGTATGGGGCGCGAACTTGCAAAAATCATGGCCGCTCATAACTATATTGTGGGTGTTGCTGCACCCCAAGAAGATCTTTTGATATCTTTGCAACAAGAAATTCCGACAACCACCCATTACCGCGTTCTTGATGTCTGTCATGAAAATGCCCGTCATATATTATCTGATTTTATTGATCATATAGGTGGTGTTGATATTATTGTCATCTGCGCTGGCATTGGGCCACAAAATCCTGATCTATTATTTGATCTTGATAAACAAACGATTGATGTTAATGTTACTGGTTTTTGCGCAATGGCAACAATAAGCATGCACCATTTTATACAACAAAAACATGGTCACTTGGTTGTTATTTCATCCATTGCTGGTATTCGTGGCAATTACACTGCTCCTGCGTATAATGCATCAAAAGCATTTATTTCTAATTATTTACAAGGATTGCGTAAAAAAATTGCACGGGAAAATTGGAATATTAATGTTACTGATATCAAGCCGGGCTTTGTTGATACCATCATGCAGCACACATACGCCAAACCATTCTGGATGATTTCTGCGCACAAAGCTGCTCAATATATTTTTAGGGGAATTGAAAAAAAGAAGAAAATTGTATACGTTTCACCAATCTGGCGCCTTGTTGCATGGGGATTATATATTGCACCAGATTGGATTTATAATAAGTTTGAATAAAAAATTATTTTTTTATTGTTCTGATCGGCAAACATGTTTTGAGCAACTGCAATAACTGAGGCGATGTACCAGCCCAATCACGTAACATTGCATACGCTGGATCATTGTTTTGTAATGCTATAGCACCATTTTCTCTGCGCTCCATACACAACCGCTTAACCAATGATGCCACACCAAGATTTGTACATGCTTTATCTTCAATTTGAGAAAGTATCTGCTTATCTTCATATGTCAATAAAGATATTTTAGAATGTGAATTATCTAAAAATATAAGTTCGGTACTATCATGCGAAAAACCAACACCCTTAAAACCTGCATATAATGTATCAATAGATACTATCTGTTTATGAGTCGTTGCATCTTGTATAACTGTTTCAACATAAAGCATACCCCATTTGTTTTTAAGTGAATTACACATCAAGAATTCACCATTAGGACTATACGCTCTATGCACTTGACTCTTTGGTTGCGACCAAAAACCAGCTTCAGGATCTTCTTTAAAAAAAGGATATCCTGAATAAAACATTTCAACAGAATCTCCCACTTTCAGCATAGCTAATGTGTATTCAGAAGTATGAAATGCAACCTTATTGAGAGATGCAAACTCCCTACTATATTCACGATAATACGAACCATTACCATCTGATTTGCTAATCTCTATTGAATAAAGGTCTGCAACGCCACATATTGATACCAGATAATTTCCAGAGCCTACCTGATACGTAGCAAATTTTTCTATCAATCCATCTGTTCTAAATGAGCTACGACCCGATTCTTTCTTATATGTACCTTGCATAGACCATATCTTATATACATTATCACGCCCTTCATACGTAGCTACACGCCACTCACTATTATCAGGTTCAAAACGCACACCAACAATAAAGTCAGGACTATCAACCGTAACCGATTCAATGAATGATAATCCATTCTGTGTTGTTATCGTAGAAAAAACCATGTCATGATCAGAATATGTCAGCACACCTTCAACGTCAGTTTTTGTTTTACTAAAACAAGAACCTTTAATATCTCCCTTATGCCTAATACGTGTGGAAAATGTATCACTTGGATTATCATGATTAATGACCCACAATAAACATTGTTTATCTTGCACATCAGTAATACGATATTCATAATTATCAATCGCGAAACAAATTGCATATGTTTGTCGGACTTTATCTCCAGTATATAAAGAAACAGGATACTGATGCGGATAGATGGTGTGGCAACTATTAAAAAACAGTGATCCCAAATAAATATTTTTGGTCAATAAATTACTCATGGTATCATGCATAGATTCTTTGAGAAACATCGACCCTTTACTATAAATCAGTTGCTCTTTAAAATAGTTACGCACATAATCTTCATCTTCATTTTTCAGATAACTTTTTATATGATTACGCAAACCATTATCGGTAAAATAAACTTCAATTAATCGTTTGGTTACTTCAGGAACATCAAGCATCACTTTTTTACCATCTTCATTATACTGACCCGACGCTTTTATCAACAAAAGACGATCTCGCTTTGATAACTTGTTATAATAATCTGTAAACTTATCAGGTCTTACCGTCAACGCTGTATCAACTAAACATATTTCATCAGAACAGACATGTTGATATCTTGGAACAATGCCTCGTCGTTTAGTTATTCTATAATAATCCTCACAATGTTTATGCAATGCCTTCATGAACAGTAAATTTGATTTTGGAATGGAAATAACAGAAACATCTCCCATAATATGAACAATGCCCTCATTCTTCATAGAAAAAAGGGGCGTTACCATTGTCGCCAGAATCAAGAATTGCATGCATATTTTATTCATCGAAATTCTACTCCGTTTATTACTTTGTATAATTGCATGCATAGAGTATAACATCTTCATTAAGTTATGCTCAGAATTATCTTATTCCGTTCGCCCTGAGTGTTTTACGAAGTGTAACGTAGTAAAATGTATCGAAGGGTGCAAAAATATAAAGTTATTGTTATACCGCATCCTTCGATACATTTTTTTGAGGACAAAAAAACACTCAGGACGAGCGGAGTGGATTTTTAGGCACAAAAAAAGAGACCCGTTTAAAGGTCTCTAATTTTTTTTAATCAACTAAAACTTACGCGATTGAATCAATACGAATAATTGTTTTTGGTTGACGATGTCCGTTTTTCACGCGAACTTTTTTACGTCTTTTAAATTTAAACACAACTAACTTTGGATCTTTAGTTTGTTTAACGATAGTTGCAGTGATTTTACCGTTGACATGCGGTTGGCCAATTTCAAACTGACCATCAGCTAATTTACGGAATAAAACAGTGTTAATTTCGTACTTATCACCAGTTTCACCAACTATTTTTTCAATAGCTACAGTTTTGCCTTCGATTGCTTGATATTGCTTACCACCGTTTGCAAATATCGCGTATTTATCATATTTTTCTACGTGTACCATTAGGTCTTTCCCTAGATATTATGTCCACATGGTTTTTAACCCTCAGTTTTCACTTGGTCAAAAAGCAACGCTGCGAACGAGATTTTAACTCATATTTAAATGATTATTTTATTCATAATATACCAAAAAAAGGGGGGTGCGTCCAGTGAAATATATGTTTCAATTATGAGTATTCCAAGACCCCAACTTGAACCGTTGGGGACCCCAGAAAAACCTTCACTCCGTTACGGTTGATTACGTGGAGGGTTCTTGCCAACCCTCCACACCTCGGGCACAAACGTTCCTTTTGATCCCTACGAGTTATAGGCTACGGTCCCCATCTGTTGATGGGGACCGTAGCCTATAACTCGCACATGTCTTTATTTAAATTATTAAAATAAGTACCTACACATTTCGCATGATGGTTTAGGCTGCTTCTTAGCAGACTGTGGCCTGAATTCGAAATGATCTAAGGAATCAAAGGGAACATTTGTGTACGGGGTGTGGGGTGTTTACAAGAACACCCCACGTAAAAACACCGTCGTGAAACGAAGGTGAATACTGGGGTCCCCAACGGTCTAAGTTGGGGTCTTAATCTTAATCAATTTTCTTTATATGACCACAGCAAATCAAACGCCTTTTTAGGTGATAAAGTATCAAAATCAAGCTCTGCAAGCATATTTGCCATTTTTATAGCCTTGCTCTGCTCAGCTAAAAGCCTCTTATTTTCCGCCTTTAAAGCTATATTTTCAGAAGATAAATCTAATCGATCAACTACTGCCGGCATGACATGCACCGTTCCTTGGGCAAAAGACTGAACTAATGCACACGATCGCTCAATCACCTTTTCAGGCAAATGAGCCAATTTTGCCACTTCAATACCAAAGCTGCCATCAGCAACACCACGGATAATGGTATAAAGAAACACGATGCCATGCTCCATTTTTTTACTCGCCGCCTGGTACACTGCAATCCCAGGATACGTCTGTGGTAATTGGGTCAGTTCATGATAATGGGTTGCAAATAAGCAACGTGCACCAATAGTGGTGAAAATATATTCAACCACCGCCTGCGCAATGGCTAACCCATCAAACGTACTCGTGCCACGGCCAACTTCATCCAAAATAACCAAACTTTTTTCTGTTGCCTGAGTACAAATCATGGCCGTTTCTTCCATCTCAACCAAAAAGGTACTTTTACCTTCAGCAACGTTATCGCTTGCTCCAAGACGCGTAAAAATACGGTCAAGCAATGCAATATGAGCGTTGTGAGCAGGAACAAAGGAACCAATATGCGCCATCACAGAAATCAATGCAACTTGGCGTAAATACGTAGATTTACCACCCATGTTAGGACCAGTAATAATCCATAATGATTGTTCATCAGTGAGCATGGTATCGTTGGGAATAAACGTATGGAACAGAGATTGCTCCACCACCGGGTGACGCCCTTTTGTGATGATAATATCACGCTTTTCATGTAAACTTGGTCGCGTATACCCATTATCATACGCTAAGCGCGCAAGCGATAATAAAGCATCAATGTGTGCAATTGCATGCGCTGATTTACGCAATGCTGAAATATGTTGTGCAACTTCACGCTTAATAGTTTCAAAAATTGCTTGTTCATGATGCACAATATCTTTACGTGCAGACTCAATGCCATGTTGCAACTGCTGCAATTCAGGTGTCATAAAACGCTCGCGTCCAACCAATGTTTGTAATCGGCGATAACGCTCAGGAACAGCTGATAAATTGGCATTCGTGACTTCAATATAATACCCTTGTATTGCATTGTAGCGAATTTTAAGAGATGTAATGCCTGTTGCATTTTGTTCAGCCAACTCAAGTTCCATAATTTTTTCATTACTGTTATTAACCAGCATGCGCATTTCATCAAGTTTGTGATCAAAACCAAGTTTAATAATCATCTCTTGTGATGGTTCATCATGTAATGCTGCACGCAACAAATCAGATAACGCACTGAATTCACCTAAGTGGTCTACAATCACACGCATTAAAAAAATATGTTTATACGCTGATATGCTTTTTTTAAACTGCGGAATAATCAATAACATGCGTGATAATGCGCTATAATCAAGCAGTGAGGCACGTTGCAGCGCAATTCGCCCCACCACCCGTTCAACATCACCAATATGCGCAAGTAACTGTTCCACATTATTTACCAATGCCACATCAGCACAACACAAATTAATAACATCTTGCCGTTGCACAATTGCTTCTTTTTTAACTAACGGACGCAATATCCATTTTTTAATCATGCGAGAACCCATTGCAGTTCTAGCTCTATCCATCACACTAAACAACGTATTTTTACTTGTACCATCGTGCGCATTTTTAACAAGTTCCAAATTGCGTTGCGTTGCTGCATCCATAATTAAAAAATCATCTGGTTTATAAAAAAAGAGTGTCGTAAATTGATCAAGTGATGCACGCTGATGCTTTGACATGTATGCATAGAAATAAAAAAGTGCTTGTCGCATTGCCTCATCAGAATCAACTTGTTCGTACGCTGATTGTGTGAATTGTTGTTGCAGCCATTGCTGTGCATCATGCTGCGATGACTCATCGTGTACAACGGTCGTAAAATATCCTAGTTTCTTAAAATAAGTCTGAAATTCCTGTGCACGAACAGCACCTGGTATTAAAATTTCATCAGGGAAAAAGCGAATCAGTTCTGATTCCAATAATTTTTCTGATCCAGCTGGCACTGTTGTAATAAAAATTTGTGCGGTTAATAGTTCACTAAAAACTAATCCCCACGAATCACCCGCGGGGTAAAATGAAAAAAGATAGGATGCTGTGCGTTCATCCAAAAGTTTTGAATCTGTTAATGTTCCAGGAGTTAGAACTTGTTTTACACCACGCTTAACAATACTGCCTGGCTTTGGATCTTCTAGCTGATCACACAATGCAACTTTAAAACCACCTTTAACAAGCTTTGCTATGTAATGATCAACTGCATGTATTGGCACACCACACAACGGAATTGGTTCACCTTTATTTTTACCACGAGCGGTTAATGCAATGCCCAAAAATGCTGCTGCTTGTTTTGCGTCATCAAAAAAAAGTTCGTAAAAATCACCGACTTGGAAAAAAAGAAGCGTATCGGTGTAATCAACTTTGATATCATGATACTGCTGCATCAATGGTGTATGTTCTTGATTTTTTATCATAGCTTATCATAAGACTGGGAATATTCATTTAATATAGCTTGAAATTCATCCGGCAACAGAAAGCATCTTATACGTTCTTGTTCCGTTAATGCAATATGAAAACGACCTTCATTATGAATAAAACATCCTTGACGGGATATTAATGAGAATAAAATTTCATCTTGATAGTCCTTAAAGTAGAACAATGTCTGTGGCGTTATTGCCCAAAACTTTCGACAACGTTTCTCGATCTCTATCCTATAAGCCGCCTTCAGACACCTATAACCTGCTGCATTAAAATTAAAAAATGGATCAAATTTTTTATATATTGTATCCATTCTTAATAAACAATCGCTATAAAAACTATCTTTCTTAACAAGAGTAACAATATCTTGCGGAACTGCATACTTTTTCATGATTTCATCACATAAAAATATTTTTTTTGCTACACAATAATCATAAGGTTCTTTCAATTTTAATTTCATTGCACTTAATGATACATTGCCAACAACGCAAATAAGATATGCTGCCATTTTAATTGTAACTATTTTATTCACAAAATCCCCCTAAAAAAACAGTATACCTGAGTTGATTTTATATTATCACTCAAGTATACCGTTATATATTACTTCGCTCAAGCTTCGTAGGACAAGTTCTGAGATTAAAATTACAATGATATTTTTATTGTTTTTACTAAATCTGCTCTACTTCAGAATCAGAAACACGCTCAGGAATTAGCGTTGGATGAATCCAACTTGAATCCATTCCTTTGGGCACTATAAACCTACGATCACCAATTTTATAAATAGACTCTGGGAATGATAGCCCCAACTCTTTATTCAATGTATCCAAGTCGATTACAATATCTGACTTTCTTGGATAAACTAACGTTTCACGTTCCCATGTTTTTTTTTCTATCCACTTTAATGCAAATGCTTTTTTCTTAGCCAAAAGATCTGCGTCACTGATCACATTATTTCTCTCATTTTCCATTGCACACAATGGTGCAATACTCATCATTAACAATGCTATTATCACTTTTTTTGTTAACTTCATCTACGACTCCTCAAAAAAACTTAATACCGCTATTGCCCTATGATTTTTCTAAATTTTTCTACATCCACTGGTAGCATTACCGTTGAGTATTCCAAGGCATCATCATCAGATGATACTGTTTGATTATTGCATTGTCCTATAATTTTTCTAAACTTTTCTGCATTCACCGGTTGCATTACTGTTGAATATTCCACATCATCATAAGATAATATAGTTTGTTCTCTACGCTCTTTTTCTAATCTTTGCTGACGAACCATTGCATCTCTATCTAGACTTATTTCTCTAGCAAGACGTTGCCGTTCAAGCAACCGTAATCCCATGCGATTTTGCTTATTTCCCATTGTATTCAACGATACTACGCTCAAGATAACTAATAACATCATTGCGCTTTTTATTCTGTTCATGCAATAACTCCTATACATATTAATTTTTACTTCGTTACAATATATCGATCAAAGTATATCGATTAATAAGAAAAGAAAAATCCCCAGCTTTCGCTAGGGATCATATTTTTTACAATTTCAAACCCACTAAAACAATGTAGCAATATGCTCAATAACCAACGACCTTTTAATCCTCTCCCCAATCATCGCCCTCTCTTCATCAGTCTCACCTTCAATATAAAAGAAAAGTTTTAATTGACGTTTAACATCAGTTTCAAAAGATATGAGCATAGTATCAATTGCACTATAATCAACTACATCGCATGCCAGTTGATCAGAAAGACGTTTTAAAAATTCATTGTAATAATTAAAGAAATGTCGCGTAGTACGCTCAGCTATTTGCTGCTCTTCAATATCAAGTTGTTTAGTTTTATATGTCATGTACCCACATATTTTTTCACCATCTAATACAAGACGGTTACATGCTTCTTGTAACAACAACGTATTGTAATGCGTTTGATCAGCTGCCAACATATCTTTAATAACTTTAACTGTTGCAGTATATGGCACATGGGAACAGATATACCAACGGAGTGTATTTGGATAATTCAATTTCCCATACACACCTTCCATCACAAACCCCATACCAGTCTGAAAACCACTCATACATGCAAATTTACCAAGATCAATCGCCTGTTTTTGAATATTTTCTTTACTCACCACAAATTTTCCCCAATCTACCCATGCAACTTTTTTATTATGCGCCCATTCACCCCAGGTGATTTTTGGAATCTCAATAGATTCTTTTGGTTTTTCTACTGGAATCAAGTTTTCAGTAACTTTGTTATGAGGAGTATTAAACCATGTCACAAAACCATATGTTACACGCGCTGCTACTATACCAACCAATGCAAGGCGTATATAATAATCGCGCGTTACTTTTTTTTCTATACTTATCGCATGCTGATCAATTTTTTTCTGATCAAGCAGACGTACATAATATATGTAATCTGCATTTACACACGGTGAAATTAAAATTGATAATGATAAAAGTAATTTTGCATAATTCATAAAATGCTCCGTAGGACTTATATTTTTTATCTCTGCAGCGTAACAGAATTGTAAGATTTCTCAATCCAACAGCGCTCAAACCCTTCGATACATTCTGCTACGTTTCACTTCGCAGAACACTCAGGGCGAGCGGGGGAGAATTATACACTCTTATTTCTTCCGCTCGTCCCGAGTGTTTTTGTCTTCAAAAATGTATCGAGGGATGAAAAGTAAGGCACTAAATACCGCCCCGTGTAACTTGCAGCACACTGTGTAACTTGAGCAGGTGTACCTTGTGCAATAATCTGCCCACCACCATCGCCACCTTCAGGCCCCAAATCAATGAGATAATCAACTGTTTTAAGCACATCAAGATTATGTTCAATCACAATCATCGAATTATTCTTATCAACAAGACGATTAAGGACCTGTAACAATTTTTCAATATCACTATTGTGCAATCCAGTTGTTGGCTCATCAAAAATATATAACGTATGTTGCTCACGTTTTGCCAATTCATCAACAAACTTAATACGTTGCGCTTCACCGCCAGAAAGTGTTGTTGATGGTTGCCCTAACGTCAAGATAATCAAGACCAACATCACACAATAACTGTAAACGTTTGGCGATTGTTTTATGATGTTCAAAAAAGCGTAATGCTTCATACGCTGTCATATTCAACACATCAGCAATTGATTTACCTTTATACGTAATTGATAACGTTTCACTGTTATAACGGGTACCATCACATGCTTTACACGTCATAATAACTTCAGGTAAAAAGTGCATTTCTACTTTAATAACCCCATCACCATTACATTCAAAACAACGGCCTTGTGGCACGTTAAAACTAAATCTACCCACTGTATACCCACGCGCATTACTTTCTGGCAACGATGCAAACAGTTTTCTTATTTCATCAAAAACACCAAGATATGTTGCAGGGTTAGAGCGCGGTGTACGGCCAATCGGGCTTTGATCAATAACGACTAGACTTTCTAAATTTTCTGCACCTTTTAAATTAACTGCTTCAGTGCTAGCTTGTTTATAGACTCTTTTATATCCGCCAGAAAACTCACGTTTTACCGCAGACACAAATTCATCCATAATCAAAGTACTTTTACCAGAACCAGAAACTCCAGAAACACCACACAGCACTCCAAGAGGAAATTGTAACGTCACATCTTTTAAATTATGTTTTGATGCATGTTCTAGAGTCATAAAACCTTGGGGCATTCGTAATTTTTTGGGAATAACAATTCCACGTTTGCCACTTAAATATGCACCGGTTAATGAACTGTTATCTTTTGCTAAATCAGTTGGTGTTCCAGCGGCAGTAATTGCACCACCCAACACACCCGCTGCAGGGCCCATATCAATAACGTAATCAGATTGTGCAATGGTATCCATATCATGCTCAACCACAACAACCGTATTATCTTGATCACGTAATTTTTTAAGTGTTTCAATTAAACGATCATTATCACGCTGATGCAAACCAATGCTTGGTTCATCAAGAATATATAATACACCACTCAATGCTGAACCAATTTGTGTTGCAAGACGAATACGCTGCCCTTCACCACCCGATAATGTTCGTGCAGTACGGTTCAGTGTAAGATAGGATAAACCAACATCGTTGATAAATGTCAGTCTATTTTTAATTTCTCTGATTAATGTTTGTGCAATTTCTAATTCTGTTGATGTTAAAACTAATTCATCAAAAAATTGTATAAGTTTTTTAATAGATAAATCACTCAAATCATAAATATCTTTACCACCAACAAACACTGATAATGCATACTTATTAAGACGTTTTCCATGACAATCCTTACACGTTTTAACCGTTGCATATTTATCACCAAAAAATTGTGGATAATCTGCTTTCCATAAATCTTTATCACCAGCACCCCACGGCCACTCATTAATAGTACCAAGGCCTTCACACCCTTTACATGCACCAATAGGAGAGTTGAATGAAAAACAGCGCGGTTCTAATTCTGGAATAGATTGCGAACATGCAATACACATACGATGCGATGAATAGATATACTCATGCTCTCCTACCATAATTTTACAGCTTCCACCCGCAAGTTTAAATGCCGCATTCACAGCTTCTTGCAAACGTGCGCTCTCTTCAAGGCTAACTTCAAGTGCGTCAATAATAACATCAATAGTATGCTTATAGCTCTTTTTTAAATTAAGATTTCGAATTTCATCGTGACATTTAAATTTATAGCGCTCACCATCAATTTTAATGCGATAATAGCCGCGATCAAAAAGACGAATCAGCTCTTGCACAAACTCCCCCTTTTGCTCATGAACAATAGGAGCAAGTACAGAAATGGTTTTATGATTAAAATCTTTATGGAGCATCTGACAAATGGCATCAGCAGATTCTGCCCTAATTTCTAAGCGGCAGTTGGGACAAAACACTTTACCAATACGGGCAAAAAGAATACGGAAATAATCATAAATTTCAGTAATAGTACCAACAGTAGAACGTGGATTTGAGCCAACGGTCTTTTGCTCAATAGCAATTGCAGGACAAAGACCATCGATACGGTCAACTTCTGGCTTTTTGCTAATTCCCAAAAATTGCCGTGCATACGAAGAAAGGGACTCTATATAGCGTCTTTTACCCTCAGCAAAGAGAATATCAAGCGCTAGAGAGCTTTTACCTGACCCAGAAGGCCCAGTGATAACCGTAAGCTTATTTTTTGGAATACTGACATCAATATTTTTTAAATTATGCTCACGGGCGCCAAACACGTTGATCCAGTGAGTTATTACGGACGGTTTAATTTTCATACATTCACCCTTTTAAGCCCAAAAACCATCGAAATATTACCTATTAGTATATAATAGCAAAAAATCAGCCTTTCGCCAACCGGGGTGCATACAAAACTTAAAGGTTTTTTTGATTTTTCTCTATAAAACCTTATACTTAGACCTAGTTTGATATGGTGGACGTAGCTCAGTCGGCAGAGCGCCAGGTTGTGGTTCTGGATGTCGTGGGTTCGACCCCCACCGTTCACCCCATACTACGCTAAAGCTTCGTATGGCGCGGCCAGCCTCTTAAAGGTTAATATTATATTTTAAAGAGCTTATCACGCTCATCCTGAACTTGTTGAAGGATTAAGCGCAAAAAGGCTGCATAATAAAACTTGCAGATCAACAAAAAAAGATATACATTATCTCTGTATTTAAAATCATTTGAAATATTCGGGGTGTGGCGCAATTGGTAGCGCACTCGCTTTGGGAGCGAGGGGTTGTCAGTTCGAGTCTGGCCACCCCGACCATTCTTTTAAAGGGAGAGATGTATGAAATCTACTCATCGAATATTTTTTTTATTATCCATTTTACTTTCTTCAATAACACAAGCATCTATTTCCAGTAATCAACTCAAAACATGGCAAACAACATATCTCAGTGCTATGACGCCAGAAGAGTTACAACTCACCGCAAATTTTTTATATCTTTCATATGCTATTGCACTTGTTGAATCAAAAATACGACAATTCAACACTCCAATGACACATCTCAATCAATCTATCAGATTACATATCGCTAATTATGAAGATGCAACCAAGGAACTTGCATCACTCAAAACACTTTTAGATCGTCTTTCTATTGTTGCTGGCACACGTACTATTTATATGGAAACGTATAATATATGCCAAAAATATTTCAGTGAACATACAACACCAACTATTCAAGCCGCTTTAGAATATATTCAACAAAGTGCTCAAGTAGAGTTGCGCGCATGGGCAGATGAAAAAACAAGCACAACTGCTGATCAACTTAAAAAAGCAAGTGATGAAATACAGCAATCAGCTCAATATCTTGCAGCTATATCTGACACCTATAACGGCCTCAGCCAAGGAGATTTACCAGTCGAAATAGCACCAGAAAATGAAATCAATAAATCTCTTATTATGCTCAATCTTCTTTTAAGCAGCACTCCTCAATGTGTTACTGTTGCTGAAAACCTCGCCAGCGTATTTAATGAAACATCTGATGATGTATCACAAATTGTTACTGCAGGAGCAGAAATATATAAACAATATTATGCAATGATCCACTACATGATCATGTCACCAACATTTGATGAGAACTATACAACAACAATGTTTGGTATGCATGACATATTGCCAGAAGAATATAAAACAGCATTGCCAAGCGCTCAAAACGTGTTTTCTCATATGTTAGAAACCACAAAATTATACACTCAATCAGAATTCGTACAACAATAAAAAAAAGGCTCTTTCATGAACAGATATTTTAATTCATTCGCACTTACAGCTGCACTTCTTGCAACACAAACAACATCTTGCGTGCATACCCCTGTTGAATTTGCAAAATTAACATCCAAAATAACCAAAAATGCTGAACCTTGGTCACAAGATATTCAGGCATTGGATACAGAATTACAACTTGCATGGGCTAACTTTTTTGCTTTTATTTTGGATGGAGAACCAAGCAAGGCTCTTATGAAATGTGCAGAATATATTGAATCACACGATGAAATGATTACATCTTCGCAAGAATTGGCTTTTAGCACTATTCAAATTTTACAAGAATATAGTGAAAAAATTGAAGAAAAAATCAGCCGCAAAAAAAATATGACTGACGAGCAAGAAGAAACTTTACTACAAAAATTAGAAACAAAAATACAGGAACTAATCACATATATTAATGCAATCTATTATGAGCATGTATACAATAACCTTGTCACAAAAAGTTCTGCAACTCCTGCATTCATGTTTGATGACAATGGTGTAATACCTCAAGAAAAACGCACACGCGCTTTACCAAAACCTGAATAAAATTACATAATATTGTTGATATTAAAAACTCGCGTACAAACTACGCGAGTTTTTTTGTTGTCTTTTTTACCCGTCTTTTTTTATCCTAAAGCAACCTGATAATTCATTGACTTTTTCCGCTCGTCCTGAGTGTTTTTGTCTTCAAAAATGTATCGAAGGATGCAACATAACAATAACTTCTAATTTTGCACCCTTCGATACATTCTACTGCGTTACACTTCGTAGAACACTCAGGGCGAGCGGCGTGAAATCAAAAATCATGGTCATACAAAAAAGTAAATATTTATAACCTTCTTCACAACGAAAGAATCCCAATGAAAATAAGTGCCCCAAGCCTTGGACTCGCTGCAGCAATAACCATGTGCGCAATGTATTCATGTTTTGCTCTTGTTCTCAAATTTTGGCCATCACAAACACTCAAATTTGTTGGCACCATTCACATGCTACCAAAACTTGATTACATCAAATCTTTTATTAAAGTTACTCCAGAAGCAATTCTTATGGGAATCGCAACTCATACAGCAATCGCTTTTTTTGTATTTTTCTTTATTGCTTTGGTCTATAATCTCATTCAAAGATTATTTGCAAAATAACTTATTTAAGCATCAAAATATCATAACCATGATATACTAATCTATCCTCCTCCACTCAAACTCTGGAGGATAGTTTTTTTAGTAAGGGAAATTTTGTGGGCATCAAATACAGTTCAACACTGCGCTCTTTTGATTTTGTAACATTCATTTTTATGCTTATCATTGCAGCATGTGGACTACTCTTTATTTTCAGCGCAACATACACCAGTGAACAACCTTTCTCTTATTTTTTTATTAAACAGTGCATTGGTATTTGCAGTGGCATCATCATCTATTTTTTATGTCTACTTCCTGATTATCGCACCATCATGCGCTGGGGATCGGTTGCATACTTCAGCGTTATTGCCCTTTTACTATTTACGCTTGTTAAAGGCAGTATCGGCATGGGAGCAAAACGTTGGATTAATTTATTCTTTTTTAAACTCCAACCATCTGAATTAATAAAATTATTGTTTCCTGCATACATGGTGAATCACTTACATATGCAAAAAAAAACCATCATTCACTCATTCAGCACTTTTACACCGCTCCTTATTATGCTTGGCATCAGCTTTGTTCTTATTTTAAAACAACCAGATTTAGGAACTGCGCTCATTGTTCTTTTTTCCGGACTTATTCTATGTTGGCTTGCAGGATTACATAAAAAATTTTTTATGTATGGATTTTTAATCACACTCATCATGGCACCAGTGATATGGTCATTTGTGTTACGTGATTATCAAAAAAATCGCATCATTGTTTTTCTGGGACAAGGTGATCAAAAAAAAGAAGGGTACCAAATTGAACAAGCGAGTATCGCAATTGGCTCAGGAGGATTGTTTGGCAAAGGGCTATTTAATGGAACACAAAACAGATTGCGATTTCTACCAGAAAGCAGAACAGACTGCATCTTTGCAGTCTGCTGTGAAGAAATAGGTTTGCTTGGCGCATTGGCTATCATTGCCTGCTACTTATTACTCTTTTTACGATCATTTTTTTTAATCGGAACGTTAAAAGATATCTATGCACAACTTTTTGCAACGGGGCTTATTTTGCACATTCTTTTGGCAACCATCATTAATATCAGTATGGTATTGGGCATGATGCCTGTTGTGGGCATTCCACTCCCACTCATAAGTTATGGATTGTGCAATTTATGGATTACCATTGCAAGCCTTGGGATATTCCAAAACATTATCATGCATTGCAGATAAACAAATATTTACCGATAATAAGACTCAAGCACATCAGGATATATTGTAAGTATTTGTGGTGCAATGTTTTTATCACACTCACAATATAATCGTAGTAAATTCTTATCTTTTTCATCCAAAGCCTCTTGCACATCTTGATCCGTCACAGAAAACGTTTTTGTCAAAAACAATGCCTTCATCGCAGCATCAATTGTGTATACTTCTTCAATAACATTTTCTCGTGTTTTGCATGTATAAATAACAGCCCTACGACATCGCAAATCAGTTACACGTATCCTTCTGAAAGATTTTGCCAAATCAAAAGCTTCACGTGCTCCTTTAACCGCACCACATTCTAAAAGAAAAATACCAGATTTCCACTGTTCCCTATCTGCAGCAATAAATAGTGGGTACTTTTCCCCAAAACAATCCGTAACCAAGTTATTGAAATCAATACCACGTTCAGAAAATATTTTTAAAATAGCATTTTTGCCACAGCGTACGGCTCGCGCTACCGAAGAAATACCATCTCTTGGTTTATCAATGACAACTCCACGATTCAACAACATTCTAACTATTTCTTCATTTCCATGTTCAATCGCCATATTCAATAATGTTGCTCCATAACCTTGAACATCTGCACCATGTGTAAATAATAAAGAAACCACAATTGTCAGGTTTTGCGCAACAGCATTAGAAAGAGGGAACAATAATGGACAGTCTATAAATCCAACCGTACACCAAAGCCTTCCTGTCTTTCTATAACGCACATCTGCACCATTTTTAATCCATGTTTTAATGGCATCCATATTCAAATTATATACTCGCACGTTAAGTAATTCTTCACTTAACATTTTATACTGTCTTGCGCCATGAGTCCGCAGCCTTTTTACAAAATCTGCTTCATAGACCCCGCATTTTCCACCAACATGTTTATCAAAACCATATCTCATAAATTTTCTGGTGAAAATAGGGCAGTTGCATACTTTATTGCATTGTTTATTTACATAGGATAATGCCGAAACAAACTTCAATGATTCTGGTAAAGACAATGTATTAAAAAACGAAAAATCTTGATGCGCTACAATTTCCAGTAGCATCGATGTATTGTTGCAAACGTGATTGCTCTGAACAATCTCACGCTCCATGCTATAACTATTGCATGCAAACATGATACAACTGATAATCAAACAGAAACGATGTATATACTTGAAAGATATAACCATTGAAGCAACCCATCTTTAAAAATTTTTGTCTTACATTTGAAAATAAGTTAAGTTTACATTGAACAACAAATAAAAATAGCTTTTTTAAGGTATCTCATGCAAAAAACACCACTCGTTCTTGATTTAGGCGAAACACCAGAAGAACGCTCCCATGATTTTTCTCCACAAACATTTGATGATTACATTGGACAAAAAGAACTTAAAGAAAAACTTTCTATTTACACACAAGCAGCAAAAATGCGAGAAGAACCCCTTGATCATCTTTTATTGTTTGGCCCTCCAGGGCTCGGCAAAACAACACTTTCTATGATCATGGCACAAGTCATGGATGTAAATATTAAACTCTGCAGTGGTCCCATGATAGAACGCACGGGTGACCTGGTTGGTATATTATCAAGCTTACAACCACGCGATATTTTTTTTATTGATGAAATTCACCGCATGCCCGCAAGTGTTGAAGAAGTGTTATACAGCGCCATGGAACAGTACCGTGTTGATGTTATTATTGGGCAAGGCGCTGGTGCAAAATCAGTCAGTTTACCCATTCATCCATTTACACTTGTGGGGGCCACAACAAAAAGTGGTATCATCTCCGCACCATTGCGCAGCCGTTTTGGAATTATTGAACGTCTCGATTTTTATAATGATGAAGAGTTGCGTGATATTGTTTTGCAAAGTGCTCAATTTCTAAAACTTTCTATCACTCCAGATGCAGCACTCATGGTTGGTGCATGTTCACGCGGAACACCACGTATTGCAAAAAAAATTATTCGCCGCATACGGGATTTGGCGCAAGTACGCGGTGCAGATGTTGATAAACAGTTTGTTGAACAATCTCTCAAGTTCTTAGGCATTGATCATGATGGCCTGACTGCAGTTGATACCATGATTTTACAAAAAATCGTGTGCCATTTTAACGGTGGGCCCGTTGGCCTTGATACACTTGCATCACTTGTTGGTGAAGATGCTGATACTATTGAAATAGCATATGAGCCATATTTACTGCGCAAAGGTTATTTGGAAAAAACATCTCGTGGAAGACAGATACCTGCAAATGTACTACCACAATTGATTAAGAGATTTGTTGGCCAGCAGACGATATAGTCCCTCTTGTTAGACAGATAATCAAATTAGCAGTAAAATAAAAACATATCATACTTTATATTAGAAATCCTTATCAATTGCGGAGCGTAAACGCCATGGCAGGTCATAGTAAATGGGCCAATATCAAGCACAAAAAAGCTAAAGAAGACGGTAAAAGAGCAAAAGTTTTCACAAAACTTATCAAAGAAATCACCATAGCTGCTCGCGAAGGCGGCGGTAATCCAGACGGCAATCCACGCTTACGCCTTTTAATGGAAAAAGCACGTGAAGCAAACATGCCCATAGATAACACAATGCGGGCTATCAAAAAAGGAACTGGCGAACTTCCTGGCCAATCTTATGAAGAATGTATGTATGAAGGTTATGGGCCAAACGGAATTGCGGTAATGGTTGACGTTATTACAGACAATAAAAATCGTACTGTTGCTGAATTCCGTCGCTTATTTTCTGAAAACAGTGGTACACTCGGCGAAACCGGCACCGTTGGATGGATGTTTGAAAAACAAGGTGTAGTTAACGCAATCGGCAAAAAAACTGAAGATGAACTTTTAGAATTGCTCATTGATTATGATATCAAAGATATCCAAATTGATGATGAAAATATCACGATATATTGCGATATCAAGTCCCTTGAAGCAGTTAAAAGTGCAGTGGAAAAAGCTGGCTTAAAAATAGAAAATGCTGCGCTTGAATGGGTTGCAAAAAGTAGCGTTAGTTTACCTGAAGATAAAGCTGAAAAGGCACTTTCTTTTTTATCAACGCTCCAAGATCATGATGATGTGGAAAATGTGTACACTAATTTAGGTTAAATAAACATTTGTCCTAAAATTAAAGTTAATTATCCACCCCGCTCGCTTTAACCCCATCTTCAGCATCTTTCGATGGGGACCCCAATTGGAATGAAGTGAAAATTGGGGAATAAAGGGTGCAATGTAAAAAAGATTTTTTAGTTTTAATATTTTTCTTATTCCGCATCCTTCGATACATTTTTTTGAGAACAAAAAAACACTCAGGACGAGCGGAGAAAAATAAAAAACATTTAAGGAAATTCCCCAATGAAAAAATATATATTGTATAGCATGACAGGTTTTGCATCAAAAACATTTGTGATAACTGTACCATCAGGGGAACGCTCGACTGTTTCTGTGAGCTTAAAATCTCTCAATTCACGCTTTTTTGAAGCCTCTATTAAATTACCTCTTGGGCTCTCTCACTTAGAAACAGTACTCCTCAAGCAGTTCAAAGAAACCTTACGCCGCGGACATCTTTATTTTACACTCTACGTAAGCAATCCTAATGTTTTTGAAGGTGGCATAACACCAGCGATGAATGTTATTGATAGTTATATGACTGCAATGAATAACATCAAAACAAAATATCATTTGCCTGATGACATTAAACTCGACAATATACTCCGCCTCCCTAATATTTTCTCCAAAGAAGACCAACCACTTGATGAAGCATCAACAGAACAAATTCTTGATGCAGTTACTGAAGTTGTTAATAAAGTTATAGAAGATAGAGCAGCAGAAGGTAGCAGATTAGCAATTGATCTTGATAAACGGATTAGCAATATAAAAACAGAGATGAAAACTATTTCTGAAAAAGCGCAGGTTGTTGTTGAAGAATGGAAAAAGAAAGTGCATGCAACAATTCAAGAGCTTGGTGCAGCTGATAATTTAATGGCTGATGCACAAAAAAGTGGTGTTTATTCTATGCTTGATAAACTTGATATTCATGAAGAAATTACACGTTTACACAGCCACTTAGACCAATTAATAAAAAACCTCAGCACTCAAGAGACTGAAAAAGGAAAACGTCTTGATTTTACCCTCCAAGAATTAGGGCGTGAAATCAATACAATCGCATCCAAATGTTCTGATGCAACAATCAGTAGTCATGCAATCAACGTTAAAGTTGAAATTGAAAAAATACGTGAACAAATTCAAAATATAGTATAAACACACAGTATAACAACCGGAATTTCCTACAATGAAAAAAATTATTACAGTATTACTATATTGCCTATTGATGGTTGACACCACAATGCACGCAATGCTCTTTATACCAGAACCATCCGATGCTTCTACAACAATTCAACGTATTCCCACTATGTCATTAGAACGCATAGGGTTATATATCGAAACTTTACCAATCAAAAAAGCTACTACTATCAAACAAAAACTATCTGATTCTTTTACATTTAACGTAGCTTTATTACCATCAGACATAAGAAAGCACATTGTATGGTATATGTTTAATGCAAATGAAAAAATAGCTGAGGAATATTATACAACACCACTTTTACATCTCTGCACAGAACTAAATAATGGCAGAAAAATTATATTAAATTCAAAACTACCCCTCAAAAAACAAGAAAAATTGGCAACGTTACTTGTTGGATTGCCTGCCACTCAAAAAACAATTATCAATAATGTTATTAATCCATCTTTTGGCACACGGTTAGCCTATAGCGGCCCCGTTATCTCAGAGGATACATTGGCGACACTCGACACAACAACTGCCAATATTTTTTTTAAAAATCAAGACATTATCCAAGTACAAAAATTTGAGGAAGAAAACCCTTTATCTACTTATGTGTTTAACTGCTCGGCGCTAACACTTCTCTTATCTGCATGCTCTGCTGCTGGTATACACGCAATGCCATTCATAGCATGTTTCCTATTTAATCATTGCCCAGATCTATCACCAACATTTTCTGCTACTTCCATGGCAACAAAGTTATCAGCTCTATGTTGGCTTGCTTTTATATCTACTACGATCAGAAAGAGAGACAGGGACAAAAAAATAGTTCTTCCAACATAGAAAACAACACAAAAACCGGTTAAATTAAGAACTTTTTCACCCATTTAAGGATATCATGATTTTTTATAAGACTCAGAAGTTACTTCTCTTAGTGTATTGTCTATTCATCGCACCCATGCTATGTGCTGAAATCAACCGCGACTTAGAATTAGACACTCTTTTTTCCACAATCAATTACACGCATACTGTACAGGGCAGCAAAGCATTACAACAACTACTTGCGCACCCAACTGACAATGCAGAAACTTTACGCAACCGCCAAACTATTATTGCTCATCTTATTGAAGATCACAATCTTCATACAAAACTCAATTCGTTATTACAAATATTGAGTACTCATGAACCTCATTTTGAGCACATGCTTCAGCAAGCAAGTGCCATTGAAACGGCAGCTCTTGAAGAATTTTATTTTTCACATCCCTCTTTCAAAGAATGGAACTATAGCCCTGCATGCCTTGAACTTGGTCAAGTTGCATATCTTGGCAATCTCTGTAGTTCATTAGTTCAACATAGTCTTGCATATGCAGTTTTCACCCTAGGCCTTTCAGAAGAGCATACCTGCGCCGTTCATCCTTCCAAAAAACATGATCATCATCACGATCACGGTCATGCTCATCACAATCATAAACATGATCATAATGATACATGCACCCATCATAGTCATCATGCCAATAACCAATTGTTGCAAAATCTTAAACTGTTTGCTCAATCACCACATGTTAGATATGCATTCCATGTATGGCATATCGTCGCTCAATTACAAGAGATTTACAGCATTCAAGCAATTGTTCGCAATCATTGCAATTGTATTGTAGAAATACAAACGCAACTGATGGGCATTGCACATGGTATACGCGTACTAAAAAGCATCCATGAAGAGCTCAACAAATATCCTGAAATTACAGCCCATTTGACGCATTATAAAGATCTTGAAAATGTATGTCTTTCAACAAACATTTCGCACAAACTACAAACCCTACTCACATTGCTTACAACAAATACCTTTAAAGGAAAAGCTTCTCCATTTTCCCGCATTGGCGTTATTTTAGCGGCATACAAATTAATACAAGAGATTGGATACGAATTACATCCAGCCCTTAATGCTATTGGTGAAATTGATGCATATACTAGCTGTGCTCAACTGTTTAAAAACCATCAAAACAATCAATTAACATATAGTTTTGCACGATATATAACAAACAGCACACATCCTCAACTGAGTGCCCATCATTTTTGGCATCCATTAGCTACAAGAGACTCCATTAAGCTCAATTCTCTTTCACTCGGTGCCTATGACGAACCTCAGCACATAATCATAACAGGACCAAATGCATGCGGAAAATCAACAAGTTTAAAAACTATAACCTTGTGCGCATATCTTGCACAAACTATCACGCTTGTACCTGCGCAAGAATATAGTCAAACAGTCTACAAAGAGATCTACTCTTCTATGGTCGTATCTGATGATATTGTTAATAATAAATCTCTATTTGTTTGCGAACTTACCGATGCTGAAAATTTATTAGAAAAAGTTGAAAATCTAAAAACTGATGAATATATGCTCATCACTCTCGATGAGCTTTTCAAAAGCACTCACCATGAAAAAGGCCAAGCAGTTGCACAACAATTATTGGAAAACCTCTATGCACATCCACAAGTAATTACATTGGTATCAACACATTTTGAACAATTAACTACGCTCTCGGACAAGCACAAAGATATCACTGTTAATTATACTATTGATGACTTCTTATTAAAACCAGGTGTTGGGTCTTCTCATAATTCTTTTGATATTATCAACAAGCAAATAAAAAGCCGTTTAATTACATACGTATAAAAACGCATATATATTCAAATAAGACCGATCATAATAAAAATAATATTATGATCGGTCTTATTTGAATATATATTTTAACTCAACATTTTTTTCATTATCCCCTATTCTTAAATAAACAGAAAGGGAGAACTTCACCCATGCTGAATATCTTAACAAAAACAAAAATTATCCTTGCATGCCACATACTACTCATCTGTGCAACAACCCATGCAATGGAACTTGTTCCTCTAACGCCTACAGCAAAGAAAAATTTTCAGATACGTTGCCTTCAAGATATTTCTAAATTACCTCTTAAATACATACGTCCGTGTTTTAATCTTTTACCAGAAAAAAAGCGCCATGAACTTTTAACAACAAAAAACAAAAACGGTATCCCTCTTGCAGAATCATTAATCTTTAATGTTGCTCTCTTAGAAGAAGAAAAAGTGCAACTCCAAATCCTTACATTTATGATGGATGGCGATGAACTTTCAGCTCATCTATTTCACAAAAAACCGTTTTGGTACGTACAAAGAAGATATCACTCTGCAAAAAAAATGATTGAAAAATCATCATTAATAAAGCAACCCATTGCGCTACTGTTTAGATTGCCTATAGAGCAACAAAAAGAAATAATGGGTATTGTAACGCCAAGTTTTACATCTCAGTTAATGAATGATACTGCGATCATAATTCATGAATACAAGGAAGAAGAAATTAAACTCTATGATCAAGAAATTCAAAAAAGTTTTTTTGCTAATGAAAATATCAAAATAATGACACGTACTGCACGAAATAACATTACTGAAAAAGCTTGTAAACCATATATCTTAGGTGCAATATCAGGAATGGCATGCGGAGGAATTTCAATAGTTGCAACACATATCAGTGGAAATAATGCTAGTCTCATTCTACAGATTCTGCCCCCAATGGGAGGAGGAGCTCTTATAGGACTAATCTGTGGCCATATTTATTATACATGCGTAGCTAAAAAAGAAGCTCAGCTCATTAACATTTAATATTTTATTACTCAACATTTTTTGCAATATCCCTTATTCTTATAAGACATAAGCTTGAACAAATTTTTAGGGACAAAAACAGAACATGTCGCAGCAACATTTTACGCATTTACATCTTCATACCGAATATTCACTCCTTGATGGTGCAATATCACTTGATAAACTTGTTGAGTTTGGTAAAGCAACACAACTATAAAGCACTTGCCATTACCGATCATGGCAATATTTTTGGCGCAGTTAAATTTTTTCAAAAATGTAAAAAAGCTGGCATCAAACCAATTTTGGGCATGGAAGCTTATTTTACAGAAGATGCAAAAGTAAAAAATGCTGAAAAAAAATATTATCATCTCATTTTGCTCGTGCAAAATGAAATAGGGTACAAAAATCTTTGTAAACTCATCTCATATTCATATCAAGAAGGATTTTATTTTAAACCACGCATCGATTACGACATTCTTGAAAAACATTCAGAAGGCCTTATTGTCACCACCGCATGTCTTGGTGGCCATATTCCTAAGCTATTAATGTCACGATCAAATCAGCAGAAGCAGAAGAGCGTATTGATTGGTTTTTAAGAGTATTTGGCCGAGATCGATTTTATCTTGAAGTGCAACCAGAAGATCAACAAGAACAAGTTATTTTAAATCAAAAATTGTTTGAGTTGGCGCAACGAAAAAAATATTAATTGTGTTGCTGCAGGCGATTGCCATTATGTTGCGCTCGATGATCATGAAGCGCATGAAATTATGCTTGCAATTCAAACACAATCACAAATTGACTGATCCCGATCGCTTCATTTGGTGATTGCCGCGTGTACATGCGCACCACAGAAGAAATGCTTGATGAATTTAAAGATCATCCAGAAGCGGTGTGGAATGCTGGCGTAATTGCTGATATGTGTAATTTTGATTTTGAAACAGATAAACTCTTTTTCCCACAATTTGAAATTCCTGCAGAACATACACAAGAAACATATTTTGCACACATGTGCCGCATAGGTCTGCAACGATTAATAGACCAAAAACTTATTCCACAAGATCAAATAGAAGCATATCGATGCACGGCTTAGAATTAGAAATCGATCTGATTATCAGCATGGGATTTGTTGGTTACTTTTTGGTAGTGAGTGATTTTATTCAATGGGCAAAACGCAATGGCATTCCTGTTGGCCCTGGCCGTGGTTCTGCAGCAGGATCACTAGTTGCATGGGCATTGCAAATTACTGATATTGATCCACTTAAATATAATCTTCTTTTTGAACGATTTTTAAATCCTGAACGTGTCAGCATGCCTGATATCGATATCGATTTTTGTATTGAAGGGCGTGAAAAAGTTATTCAATATGTGCGTGATAAATATGGCCATGACAAAGTGTGTCAAATCATCACCTTTGGTACCATGATGGCAAAAGGTGTTATCAAAGATGTTGCACGTGTACTTGGATTTTCATTTGAAGATTCAAATGCAATCACCAATCTTGATTCCTGAACAACTTAAAATTACGCTTAATGAAGCATTAGAACAAGAACCACGCTTAAAGAATTGATCGACAATAATCCACAAGTACCAAACATATTTTTGATATCGCATTTAAACTTGAAGGCCTAACCCGCCATGCATCAAAACATGCTGCTGGCATTGTGATTTCACCAGAACCAATTGATGAAGTATTACCAGTTTATATTCCACCAAAAAGCAATGAATTGGTGACGCAATATGCAATGACTGAACTTGAAAGCATTGGATTTCTAAAAATGGATTTTTTGGGACTTAAAAACTTAACGCTCATTGATCGAGTACTGCAACTGATCAAAAAAAATCATAATGTTATGCTTGATATGAATAAACTCCCACTTGATGATGCAAAAACATTTGCACTGATTTGCGAAGGTAAAACATCAGGAGTGTTCCAGTTAGAATCTAATGGCCTAAAAGAAGTATTACGCAAACTGAAACCAGAAAAATTTGAAGATATTATTGCGGTAAACGCACTGTATCGCCCAGGACCACTTGGTCTGGCATGGTCGATGATTTTATTGAACGTAGACATGGCGCAAAAAATTAAATATCTATTCCCTGAACTAGAACCAATTTTAGCAAGAAACATATGGTGTTATTGTATACCAAGAACAGGTAATGAAAATTGCTTCTGCAATTGGTGGTTATTCACTTGGCGAAGCGGATATTTTACGCCGTGCAATGGGTAAGAAAAAAGCAGAAGAGATGGCAGAACAAAGTGCAATATTTGTTGAAAAAGCAACCGCACGCAATTTTGATGGTAAAAAAGCAGAAGAACTTTTTGATCTAATGGCATATTTTGCTGGATACGGTTTTAATAAATCACACTCTGCTGCTTATGCACTTATTGCCTATCAAACCGCATATCTAAAAGCAAACTATTTACCTGAATTTATGGCATGTCTTATTTCTTTAGAAGCCACGCATCCAGAAAAAATGTCATTCTACTTACAAGAAGCAAAAGATTTAGGCATTACATTGTTGCCACCAGATATCAATAGATCAAGCATTGATTTTTCTGTTGTTGATGGCAACATTTTATTTGGATTACAGGGAATTAAAAATGTTGGCCTTGCAGCGCTTGAAAATATTATTGAAGAACGCAGTAAAAAAGGCCCATTTAAAGATTTACTCGATTTTTGTAAACGTGTAGATCTGCGCACAGCAAATAAGCGAGTGATTGAAAGTCTTATTTGTGCAGGTGCATTTGATACACTGCCCGGCAACCGTGCGCAAAAATACAAAGACGTTGAACATATCATTGATCTTGCAACTACTCATAAAAAAAATAGCCTCACCGGGCAAATGGATTTATTTTCTATGGGCAAAAAAAATAGTGGTAGCGACGATGAGTTACATATATTCTCTGCGTTGTCAGAATGGTCTGATAAAGAAAAGCTAGAAAAAGAACGGGAAGTTATCGGTTTTTACATCAGCTCACATCCACTCGAAACGTATAAAAAACAGTGTGCATGGTTTGCTATTGAATCATTTGAAACTGCAACGGAAAAAGCAAAAAAAGCATCCGGAGAACATACAACGCTCTGCTGCGGACTGCTTAAAACACGCAAAGACATTGTCACCAAAAAAGGTGATCGCATGTCTTTCTTACAATTTGAAGATATGTCTGGAACTGCTGAAATTATTGCGTTTCCCAAAACATTTGCAAAAGCCGAAAAATGGTTGAGTTCCTACCATGTTTTTATCATCAAAGGTACAGTTGATACTGAAGTAGAAACTGGTTGTAAAATAAAAGCTAATGATATTGTTCCTATTGAATTGGTGCTCAGCGAATGGCCGAATATTGAATATATATCACTTGTGCTACCAGATGAAGCAACAGAAGAAACAGTGACAGCTATTAAAGAGCTGATGACCAAAGGAACTTCTCCGCTGCATGTTATTTTCCATGAAAATGAAAAAAAATTGCGCTTAACAACAAAAGAAAAAATTCTTTTGAATGCTGAAAGTGCGCAAGCTTTGGAACAGTATAATATTACGATACAGTGTGGTTTATAATTTGACGTTCGTTTACTTCGACAAGCTCAGTACGAACGGGATATAAATTTTTTTCTCTCCGTTCGTGGTGAGCCTGTCGAACCATACGAACGATAAAAATTACTTCCCCAAATACTCAACCGCATGCTCATGCAGAACATCAAAATGTTCTCGTAGCACAACAACAAAATCTTCAACATGTTTTTTATTCTGATCAAGATCATCAAGCATCTGTTCAAGCCACTGTTTTTTTTGTCCAAAAGAATCAACGAGCACCTGCACATGTGCTTGTACTTTTATAACCATTCCTAAGGAAAGATAAAGCTGAATCAACTGACGATGAAGTGACATTTCCGCAGGCTGCAAAACAACCAAATGTTCACCAACCGCAGCAGCCTCAAGAAAACGATGAGATTTTTTATACGCTTCCATTGCCTGATAATACAACGCAACCGCTAATTCCGTTTCACCAAAAGAACAATAAATATCAGCCTCAAGCTGATATTTAATAGCATTATCATTAAAAGAGTGAGAAAGCAGGCGGTATACACCTAATGCGCGCTCTTTTTCACCACGAGACACGCATTCAGCAATTTTAAACCATGCAATATTATGTTTATCAAATTGCGCCTGCTTCATATGTCACCCTCTGTTTTAATTATTTTTTCTCAGCACTATTGGTACGCTGCAAAACTCGTGTTTTTATGTTTTCTTCTTTTACAAAAACGTCACTTTCTCGCGACTGGCTTCTTACACGACTATACACAGGTGAATCTTCTCTTTTCAAAGGCGAATCCACACTCAAAGTCTCACCATCTGTTAGCCGTCGGCCTTTGGTGACAGGTTGTAATGGAGTCCCACTACTTTTACGAGGAGATAATTTAATGACTTGACTAGATTGTTCCATTGAACACAAAAAAGAAGATGCTGTTATGCTTACCAGCATCAAAAGCACTTTGTTCATCGTATTTCCTTTTTTATTAAATACTCGCGACAAATATGTGAATAAAAAAATTTACCACGATAAAACAGAATTAACAATAAACAAAAAAGATATGCAAGAATTTTTAAAATAAGAATTTTAATGGAAAAGAAAAAAGATTTAATCTGACTTTTTATTAGTTAGTCTAGCATACACCTTCGATCCGTTTTCGCCTACGGCTTCTTCGGACTCACGCTACGTCGGACAGTCTTCGCTTCTGCTATCAAACTTTTTATATTATCAAAGTTATTATACTGCGGCGCAGCCAGACGAAGCTCGTTAGAGCGAAGACTGGTGCCGGGAGTCGGAATTGAACCAACGACGCGAAGCTCTTCAGGCTTCCGCTCTACCACTGAGCTACCCCGGCGATGACAAAAAACTATCAATGTATGCAATTATGGTACCTGTTTGTAGGTTTTTGTCAATAAAAAGTGACTATTTCTTCTTACAATATAAAGGCTTCGCCCTTCCCGCCTTCATAGCCTTAGGAACTGGGATCAAATCTCCCGTAATAACATCAAAAATATATGCATATATTGGAATGTTTGATGGTATCAATGGATGATTACGAATTTTTTTAACGTCTTCAAGCATTGATTCAGCCAATCCATGGTTAATAGTGCGCCAATCAATACATCCATCTTTACATGGATTTGTTCCACAGCAACTGCTAATATTAACCCACTTACATGCACTATTAGGCTCTAATGGACACAATGTTGTGTTACAGTTTTTAATAAGTTTTGCTTTCACTAAACTGCCGCGTAATAAATTATTCATAACATGATCAGTAAATTTCTGCATACCACAATCAGTGTGTTGGATAAGCATGATTTGTTCTACTTCAAGCAATTTATAAAGAATAATAATTGACCTAATCCAATCTTCAGTCACCCTTCCTCCAGCATTACGCAAAATATACGTCCCAGGAGTCACTGTACTTAAAAAATCATTCAAACGATAATCCATACAGGTAATAATAGCCGCTTTTCTTACAGAAAACATATCCGGTTGAGGAATATATGTTTCTTCAAAAACGTCATCTGCGGCTAAAACTTGTGCAAGAAATTCACTATTTTCTGCATTGATAACTTCTTCATGCTTATTGCAAGGTGCCAACTTCTTTCTCGTGACATCATCATCACAAAGCGTAAGCATGCCACACATCAGTAATGGCAATAACAATCTCTTCATCGGAACTCCTTTGTTTGTATTCGTGGTAAGCCTGTTTAATCCCATCTTCAGTTTCTTTCAACGGGGACCCCGATTGGAACAAAGTGGAAATTGGGGCAAAACCATACGAACGCTCTTTTTATTTATCTTTCACTATTCTATAATTCATATCAAATTGCCAAGGATATCATTCTTTGTTATCTTGTTTACATATAAAAACCACTTTTTTATCCTTGCGGAATAATGTATGAAAAGCCTCTCACAAGAACTTGAAATAATTAAAAAAGAACTTACGGCAGCCATTGCCGCTGCAACCAATGAAAGCTCCTTGGAAGCAGTCCGTGTTGCATTTTTAGGCCGTAAAGGCAAAATTGCTGACCTCATGGAGCAGCTTAAAAATTTATCTATCGATGAAAAAAAAATAGTTGGTCCACTTCTCAACCAACTCAAAACAGATGCTCAGCAACAACTTGATGATCGCATAACATCACTCAAACAAGAAGAATCTGCTCAGAAAAAATTATCTCACAAAAATTTTGATGTTTCTGCATACAAACACACCGAACTTAAAGGAACATCTCATATTTACACTCAAATCATCGCTGATCTAGAAGATATTTTTATATCTATGGGATATAACATAGCTGATGGCCCTGAAGTGGAAAATGAGTTCTATAACTTTGAATCACTCAATATTCCTGCAGATCATCCAGCGCGCGAGGCAGAAGATTCATTCTTTTTAGAAAAAAAGGGTCTTCTTTTGCGCACACAATGTTCTAACGTGCAAGTTCGCGTTATGCAAAACTCCCAACCCCCCATTGCTATCTTTTCACCAGGAAGAACGTATCGACAAGAAGCAACGGATCAAACACATGATTATCAATTCACACAGTACGAAGTGATGCTTATTGATAAAAATATATCAGTGAGCAATTTGCTTGCCACTGCGCGCACTTTTCTACAAAGAATATTAGACAATGACACTATCGAAATCAGAGCGCGTCCTGGATTTTTCCCATTTGTCGAACCAGGAATAGAAATTGATGCTTCATGTCCTTTCTGCACAACAGGTTGCTCTGTTTGCAAGCATACACGCTGGATTGAGCTGTTTGGTAGCGGCATCATTCATCCTAATGTACTACGTGCTGGTGGCATTGACCCAACTGTTTATTCTGGATTTGCATTGGGTGGTGGTGTTGAACGCCTTGCCATGATTAAATATGGCATTAATGATATTCGCTTGTTCCATTCCAGCAAAATAAAATTCTTAAACCAGTTTGCTTAAACCCAATTCTCTTGAATAGCACGCACCTATTTTATTATATTAACCCAGAGTCTATCTTGAAATTTAATCCTTCCCGCTCGTCCTGAGCCTGTCGAAGGATATCTTCGAGCGCTCGAAAGATACCCTTCAACAAGTTCAGGGCCAGCGCATGAAAAGAATTTATAAAGATAAATTCGTAAAAAATAGGGAAAAAGAAAGGGATTGTGATGAAAAAGTTATTATCCACTGTTTGCATGCTTTCTCTAGCACAAACATCTCAAACTATGGAAACCGCTATGAAAATAAATAAAGCTGTTATTCCTGCTGCTGGTCTTGGAACACGTTTTTTACCTTACACAAAATCAATTCCAAAAGAAATGCTACCCATCTTAGAAAAACCATCAATCCAAATAATTGTTGAAGAAGGCCTTGGGTGTGGAATCAATGATTTTATTATTATCGCTAATGATGATAAACAAGCGCTGAAAAACTTTCTTTCTCATCAACCAGCACTTGAAAATGAACTTGCTGAACGAGGAAAATTAAATCTTCTTGAAGATCTCAACAAAATTATCGATGCGGCACAATTTAATTTTGTTCCACAATCAAAAGCACTTGGCCTTGGCCATGCTGTACTCCAAACAAAAAGCGCTGTTGGTGACGAATATTTTGGTATTTTTTTACCTGATGAAATTATGGTTGGTGAAGTTCCTGCACTTGCACAACTTATTGAAGTTGCACAAAAATATAACGCTTCAGTTATTGGGGTGCTCGAAGTTCCTCACGATAAAGTGTCATCATACGGTATTATTTCTATCAGAGAACAGTTAGAAGATGGAGTTTTTGACGTTGCTGAATTAGTTGAAAAACCTGCAGTTGAGCGAGCACCATCAAATTTAGCAATTGTAGGCCGTTATATTCTTTCTCCGCGCATTTTTGCTTCTTTGGAACGCACCAAACCTGGCGCCGGCAATGAAATTCAATTAACTGATGGAATTCTTGATATGATGCGCAATGGTGAGCGTGTTATTGCATACGTTATGAATACATCACGTTATGATGTTGGCAATCCACTTGGATGGCTCCAAGCAAATATTGATATTGGATTTAAAAACCCAAAACTTGGCCCTGCTTTAAAAGAATATTGCGCGAAATTAATGGCAACTAAATAAGTTTATATATGCAGCTCCTGATAGCCATTATCATAAACCTTAGAATAACTATAGCCAAAAACTTGATGCTGATCTTTATGATCCTGCAACATTTTGGCTATTTCTTTTCTCTCATCACTCACCTTAGGAGCATGGAAAAGATGCTTTAACTTGGGGGTATTATAATCAATCGCTGTTTTACCTTTCTTATCTTTTAAACGCACATCAGCATCTGCACTATTCAAAAGCTCCATAACCGCCTCAAGATTTTCTTTCTTAACTGCATAATGCAGTGGAGTCTTTTCATAAAAATCTCTACCATTCACATATGCACCTTTTTCAAGCGCTTTTTTTATAACAGTATCAAACCCACGCTCAGCAGCATAATGTAACACAGATTTTTTACCATCTTTGGTAGCACTTTCAACGGGTAAAATATCTTTATCAATTAAATCAAACAATACCTGCTCATCAGCATAAAATATAACATATGGGAATGCTCTATCATCTACACAACCTCCACACATATTTTTTATAAGGTCCGTATTATGTGATAAAGATGCATTATAAAATATAGCATCTATGTCATAATCTGTGCCTGTTTTTAACAAATCAAATACAGTTAATCCACTTTCTGACAAAATTGTATTAGCTTTATCTATTTTCTTAGAATCTTGAGAATCTATTGCTTCCCTTACATAGCGGAACATACGCCTATGAATATTTTTTAAACGACTATAATGCTCACGATAGCAACGCATTTCCTCTTGTATTGTTATTTCTGGCTTTCGATGATGCGCTTTTTCCCCTTTTATTATTACCTCATACTTCTTTTTGTTTTTTCTAATACATCTTTCAATATCGCCCTTTCTTATATTTCTATGATGAAACCATACATGCTTGAACATCTGTTCATCATACCTCAGCGCAAAATGAACCAACATCTTAGTACATTGATAATAACTCTTCGCACAATGATTACATGCATATGTTGAACACACATCATCACGCGAATAGGAACAATTCCGATCGGTATCATACAACTGATTATAATATTTAGATAATTGTTTAAGACGGGATATCTCCTGAAACGTAAGCCATGATTGTATCTGATTACGAGCAATATCTTGGGGCAATAACATCATACTTGATGTTACCGGTTTATTTTTTTCCATGGAATATAAAGGGCTCATGATAACAATGAACAATACTATAAACTGTTTGTACATAATCAATACATCCTCACTTTGTTTTTTTGAACATAAAACAAATAACAATTATGTACAACGTCAAGAATCAAAAAATCAAGAAAAAGGAGAGAAACCCCGCAACAACAACCATCACCCTTGTATTATCACCCTCAAAAATTATATCTTATGAATATCAAGCTCTTTGCGTCATAAGCCTAACGATTAAGGGTGGCAATGAAATATGCAAAAAAAATAGTTTGTTGTATCGCAATACTCAACAGCATTGCATTGCCCTATACAACTGATAAAACCAATAAAAATTACATACAACGCCGAAATCAAAAAACAAAAGAACGGCGAGATGGTACACCGCAAGAGCGCGCACAACGAGCTGATAAACCATGGTTGCGCGAAAATCCTCCCGCAAGGCGCCGTGTCACGTGCACACTCGCAGAAGTAGCAAGCGATGCCATATGGGTTAATTTAGGTCTTTTTTCATGGGATTCACTCAAAATATTTGCAACCACAGCACCTTTTTTTGTTGGCGCTCGTATGATTGATGAAAAATTGCATCACTGTTTTTTTGATCAAAGACATAAGAAAAATAGATATGAACCTGCTCAATGGGTTAAAGAAACTGCACGTTTAAGTATCGGAATACCAATTACATTATTGGGATTACAAGCTGTTTTCAGCCACAATGATGATATGCAAAGAACCAGTCAAGTTTTTTTGACTGGTATGCCGTTTGTATTACTCGCAAAAGATATTATCAAAAAACTTGATTTTGATGTCTGCAAAAGACCGTTTCATGAAAAGTTTGCAAAACATCAACGTAAATTTGGTGGATTTCCTTCAGGACATTTAGCTGAAGCAACATATACCGCCGTACTCTATGGCATGCGCTTTGGTCCAAATTTTGCATTGCCTTTGGGTGGCGTTGCGGTATTTGTTAGTATAATATTCTTATCAAGTAACCGTCATTATCTCTCTCAAATGATCGCTGGTGCTGGTTTTGGTGCAATGTATGCATTTTCTGCCAACCGCCTCATTGATTCAAGATTAGCACACAAAAGAGACTTTCAACTTGGTCTAACAAGAGATGATTATGGCCAACCTGCAATGCAACTGTCTATGAAATTTTAATATTTTTAATTTGTTCGTATTGATTGATAGCTTCCTGTAACATACTAACCGCAACTTTTAATTGATTAGCATGCGTGGATATATCAAGAGCTCCTTGATTATATTCCTGCAATAATTTTTCAAAAGGTTCCACTGATACTACTGTATTTTTTATAACTTCCTGCGGGATACGCTTTAAAAAACTAAGCCCAGAAGAAAGCAACGCTATCTGCTTCATCTGGTAGTAATGCATCAACTCTTGCTGCGTGGGTAGCCTATTAAAATAAGCATTCAAAAATAGTTTCTCATGATGAAAATTAGTTACAAAAAATAAGCCCACAGTACCCAAATCATAAAAAGGATCATCTTGAGCTGCATCTTCAAAATCAATAATATATAACCGATTTCCCGAAAAAATAATATTACCTGGATTCAAATCACGATGTGTTGGGGCAATAATATCTGAACGATTTTTAATAATAGAATCGATAATATTTTGTAAGACTTCATAACTAATAGACTGTGGAATTTTACCTTCTTTATGTACATAATCTAATTTTTCTTCAACTTCCTTAACCTTATCTCTCACTAATGGAAAATCTGGACCTGTATGTATTTTACGTAAAGATTTTCCTAATGCTCTGTACGTATCATCATTCATTCTATCAGCTTGCGTAAGAGGAGTTGGTTTAATGTATTCCATTATAATCCATCCCTCGTCAATATCCGACGCATACAAATGAGGACCCCAACTATTTTGGGATGCAATAGTTTGAACAGCAACTTCTCTTACCTTACTCGCTTCTGACCGATGCCTCATAAATCTCACAACATAATGCTGATCATTACTATCTATTTTATACAACTCTGACTCTGACATTCCTCCTTTCAGAGGAACTATTTTTAAATCCTTTGTGCCAGCTAATGCATATAAATTTGATAAAACATTAGTTTGCAAAAATATTGATGGAATAGACGGCTTTTTTACCTGCAACGTACATAAAATAAAAGCTGCCAATAAGAATATACATCCTAATACTTTGATCTCTTTTTTCATTATTTTTCTCTTGCTTTATAAAAAATTTTATTTGATCTTAACAAAAATTACACAATCTTAATAATAGACTATACAAACATAGGAATATCGTGAAAAAAATAACTATATTACTTACTATATTCTCATTAACTTCAACAAATAGTTTCGGTACAAAACCTCAAACTGAGTTTCGTGACTATGAAAATAATGCATCTGAAACTGTTAAAAATTTTTATCTCCTTAATCACACTCATCAAACATTAGATTTTGTGTTAGCACAAAAACAAAAATACGCAGCATTGAATAAACTGCGTATGGGAATTTGGGATGCAATAGAAGCGCTTGATAACATTATTGATGAGAGTGATCCAGATTTATCATTACCACAAAGTGTTCATGCATTCCAGACAGCTGAAAAACTGCGCAAAGATGGCCACCCAGGCTGGCTTATTCTCACAGGCTTAATACACGATCTTGGAAAAGTTTTATTGCTATTCAATGAGCCGCAATGGGCTGTTGTTGGTGATACATTTCCCGTTGGCTGCGCATACTCAGATACAATAATCTTTACACCCTATTTTTATCATAATTCTGATATCAACAACCCTGCACTGCAAACACAATACGGCATATATACCCCACATTGCGGACTTGAAAATATACATATGTCGTGGGGACACGATGAATATTTGTACTCTGTTGTCAAAGATTATCTGCCTGAACAGGCTTTATATATTATTAGATTCCATTCATTTTATGCTGCACACAAAGAAGGTGCATATGACTATTTGATGAATGATTATGATAGATCGATGATGCCATGGTTACAACTGTTTAGCACATATGATCTTTATTCAAAAAGCTTTGAGTCAGTAAATATAGAAGACGTTATGCCGTATTATAAAGAGTTGGTCGCTGAATATTTCCCGGAAACGCTTAATTGGTAACTTGCACCCTTCGATACATTTTTCTTCGCTTACGCTATGAAAAACACTCAGGGCGAGCGGAGTGAGAGATCTTTCTTTCCGCTCGCCCTGAGTGTTTTGTCTTCAAAACGTATCGAAGGGTGCGAAAATAATTAGCTGGTAGTTATAGCTTCCCCAGCAAATCAGCAAAATATTGTGCCTCTTGAGCACTATCTTCAGCTTCGGTGATAGTCAACCCAACAACAATGCCGTCCGGTCCCAGCGAGACAATTTTATCCACATTTTCACGATTGATTTTTGCAGAAACAAAAATAGGCAAATTACTATTGCCTTTTATCATATCCCACTTATCAAGAAAGACGAGTGATTCAGCTTCACTATACGGCTGGTGAAATAATAATGCATCTGCACCAAGATTTTTTGCTTCCAGCGCCGATTGCCCTACTGAATCAGAACCAATAAGATCAAGCATTACTTTAATATTTGCATTGTGCGCAGCGGTGGTTGTTGCATGAATAACATTACTCGATGTTCCTGCCATTACCGTAACCCAATCTGCTCCTGCATCAGCAAACAGATCTACAACTTCTTTGCCACGATCAACAATTTTTGTGTCCGCTAAAATAACTTTATCAGGAAATGCTTCTTTGAACTGTTTGACAGCATTGGTGCCGTGATGATAAATAAGAATTGTCCCCACTTCAATAATATCGGCATATTGAGCAACTTTTGAACCAATAGCAATCGCCTTATCTAAATCAATAAGATCAAATGAGATTTGTAACTTCATATCACGTTCCTCAAAGAATGTGGAATAATGCCCATCTAGTATAGCAGGATTTATAATTAAAAAAAATGACGCTCCTTTTTAATCAATAATATGAGTAAGCATTTTGAGAGGTTCACGCTTTTCTTCCGTTTCAACAGGCTTGAAAAGATGTCTTACTGTTAACATATGAGAACTGTTTTTTACAATGTTAATCCCTTTTCTGACAAGTATATCCGGCAATACAAGATTTGCCGTTTCATTAGTCACTGTTTCACCCATGTTTACGACAACGTTTTTTGGATCAGCTGTAATCACAAGAGCAGAAAGAGGAATTATATTATCTTCTGGTAACGCTACTTCTTGTGTATCCCAATAATAACCCCCTGTTTTACCATTCTGCTTAAGTTCGCATGAATACATCTGCGCAGGCTCTCCTGGAATCAGTTGCCAGTGCAAAATAGTATTTTCAAATAACGCGATAGGAGTCATTTCTGGTGTTACCAAAATCGTAATTGCTGTTTTTTGATGTTTTCTTGGAAGCACAACTTCGCCATTATAATTTGATGCTGTCACAAATCCAGCATACGTAACCAAAATTCCTGCAATAGGAGCATGTTGCACAATGCCATGAACAGTATGTTTGGCTAATTTACCAGGTTTTTTGATCTTTTGAGTAACTTGTTTTATATCAGGAATAGGTTTAAAAAAAAGGTAATTGTAGGATCAGCTACAATCTTCACAAAACAGAATAGTGTGACAAGAACATAATAACTTTTTTTCATATACCGCCCCACAGGTAATACAAATTGTATTTTGCTCATAATCATGATACCATAGATCAAAATATAAAAGCTATATTTTACAGGAATAAAAATGAACAAACAGCATCCAGAGAACAATTCTTCATCCACTCAATTAGACATATTAGCCAAAGAATATGGCTTAACACAATCCCAAACTGATATGTTCGGCAGGTACTTGGAACTTTTGATTGAATGGAACAATAAATTTAACCTGACAGCAATAACTGACCCTCAAGGTATTATACAGTACCATTTTAACGATTCTCTCGCGCTATCGCGATACGTCGATTTGACAAAAGTGCATTCAACTGCTGATATTGGTACGGGAGCTGGGTTCCCTGGAATTCCTTTAAAAATTTTATATCCTCATCTGCATACAGTGCTTATTGAAGTGAACAACAAAAAAAGAAGTTTTTTAGAGTATATTATCAAAGAATTTTCACTCGATAATGTTACTGTTTATCCGCATGACTGGCGAACGTTTTTACGCAGTACCCATCATTCAATAGATTATTTCTTTGCCCGAGCATCACTACAACCGGAAGAGCTTGTACGTATATTCAAGCCAACATCCCCATATAAAAACAGTACACTGGTGTACTGGGCGTCGCAACAATGGGCTCCTGAAAAAATAGAAGCGCCTTTTATAGAAAAAGAGGTATCCTATACAATAGATAACAAACAGAGGAAGTTTGTTTTTTTTAAAAACCTACCCTAAAGTTGTACAAGCATAATCTTAACGCGCTCATCCTGAACTTGTTGAAGGATTAAGGCGCGCTCAAAGATATCCTTCGACAGGCTCAGGACGAGCGCGGGGAATAAAATCAATTTAGAGTTAGTAAGGAATAGCATCATGAGAAAAAACTCTCTCTCACGTCATCTCCACGATATCTGGCACAGCGAAAAAGGTGAAAAATATGGCGTACTACTGCGCTATTTCTTACCCGAATTTATCACTAACTTCCTCTTATACGCAATGCCATTCTGGCTTGATGCAGCATTTATTGGATCTCTCGCATCAGTGCATACGTATGCAACACTTGGCGTTACTAACAGCTTTCTCCATTTAATTATTAAAGTTGGTGAAGCCCTTTCTGTTGGAACCATTGTCATCAGTGGCCAATTTAATGGGCAAAGCTCTTTTGAAAATGTTGGCCGCACTATTCGCGATGCTTTTTGGCTTACTACTATTGTAGGAATACTCTTTGGTAGCTTTCTTTTTTTTGGTGCACATACTATTTATACATGGTACGGTGTTTCAGAAGAAATCATAGCACTCGGCGTTCCATTTTTACGATTACGCGCCGTAGGTGTTCTTTGCATGTTTATTTATCTTGCATTAGTGGGATTCTTACGAGGCATTAAAAATGCCCGCACGCCCATGAAAATTTTTATTTTTGGATCAATACTTTTTGTTTTCTTTGATTACGTACTTATTTTTGGAAAATGGGGATTTCCTGAAATGGGGTTACAAGGTTCAGCCCTTGCAACCATTATTCAATACGGCAGCATGATGGTCATCGCGCTTGGGTATGTACTATTCAATGAAAAAAACCGCAAATATGGTATCAAACTTTTCTCTGCACTCACTGATGTCTCATACGTTAAACATCTTATCTCTGTATCATGGCCAGTCATGCTTGATAAAGCAGTGATGGCATGGGCATATGTATGGCTTGGCAAAATGGTTGCAACAATGGGAACCAACGGTATTGCGGCTGCATGTGTGGTAAAAGATATGGAACGTTTTGCATTCTTGCCTGCGCTTGCATTTGCGCAAGTTATTACATTTTTGGTGAGCAACGATGTTGGAATAAAAAACTGGGATGGCGTTAAAGTTAATATCAAAAAAATAATGGTTTTAGCATCTGGGATGGTATCAATTGTCCTTGGATTTTTTATTTATAAACGGGAATACATCATCAACATTTTTGATAAAAAAGGTGATTTTACCGATCTAGCAATGCAAGCGTTCCCGCTCCTGAGTATATTTATTATTTTTGATTTGATACAATTAATCCTATCAGGGGCGCTGCGTGGCGCTGGTAATGTTCGCATTGTAATGATAGTACGATTTATTACCTGTTTTTGTTATTTTGTTCCCATATCTTATCTGTTATCAACAGTAACATTCAACAATGAAGTAATAAAACTTGTTCTACTTTATGGGTCATTCTATCTTGGCAACGCATTAATGAGCATATGGTATATTAGACGATTCCGCAGTGAACATTGGAAAACACCAACGGTTTAAACCAAAGGAAAATACATGACACAACAACAACTTATTACGCACGAAGAAATTGAAAAAATTGCACGTCTCTCACACATAGAACTTCAACAAACAGAAATCAAAGCCACAATACAACACGTCAGCGCAGTATTGAGTTATGCTGCACGCGTACAAGAAATAGCAAAAGATGTTACGATTCCATCTTTAAAAAACAGCAATGTTGAACGTGAAGATGTTGTTATTCCTTGCAATGCACAAGCTATTTTGGCGCAAGCACCAGAACGTGAAGGCGACTTCTTTGTTGTTCCAGTAATTATCGAAAGCCAATAATGAACATTTATCCATCTCCTGCGCTCGTCCTGAGCTTGTCGAAGGATATCTTTGAGCGCTCTTATGAAATAAAAAACACCATAGGAAAAAAATGAGCATTCATCCATTTATCACAATCCAAGAATTAGAACAAAAATTAGCAAACAAAGAAATCACTCGAGAAGAAATTCTCGAATTTTATCTCAGACGTTTTGAAGCATTTGATGGGCAAATTGGTTCAGCATTAGAAATCTTTGATAAAGAATCAATTTTACAAAATAGCAATGCTCAAGGCGGCGAACTGTTCGGCATCCCTGGTCTTATTAAAGATAATATTTGCCAAAAAGATCGCATAACATCCTGTGCATCAAAAATATTAGAAAATTTTATTGCAACGTATGATGCAACTGCCACTCAACGCCTGAAAAAAGCTGGTGCATTACTCATTGGGCGCGCAAACATGGACGAGTTTGCAATGGGTAGTTCCACTGAAACATCTGCGTTTCAAAAAACTCATAATCCATGGGATCTTACACGTGTACCAGGCGGTTCAAGTGGTGGATCTATTGCAGCAGTAGCTGCAGGTCTTGTACCATGGGCGCTGGGTTCTGAAACAGGTGGATCTGTGCGCCAACCAGCAGCATTATGCGGAATTGTGGGACTTAAGCCAACGTATGGTTTAATTTCCCGTTATGGCTTAGTTGCCTATGCATCATCACTTGACCAAATAGGTATCGCAACACGAACCGTGTATGATAATGCGCGCGTACTTTCCGTGATTGCAGGTAAAGATAAAAACGATGCATCAATGCAACAAGTAGATACAAAAGATTATACACAAAAGCTTGATGGTAAACTGCCACACAATCTTAAAATTGGTGTTGTAAAAAATGCCCTCTATGCAGAAGGCATGGATGCAGAAATTATAGAAAAAATTCAACAAGCAGTTAAAGTTTTTGAATCACAAGGTGCATCAATCACAGAGATGCAACTCCCAACGCTTGATTACGCAGCAGCAACATACTTTATTTTAAGCCGTGCAGAAGCTGCATCAAACTTGGCACGCTTTGATGGTGTGCGTTACGGACTCCGTAATAAAAAAGCACAAAGCTTATCAAAAATGTATTTCACAAGTCGTCACGATGGTTTTGGGCAGGAAGTACGATCACGTATTCTCGTTGGTAATTATGTACTTTCAGCAGGTCATGCTGGGCAGTTCTATAATAACGCACAAAAAGTACAAAGACTTATCAGCCATGAATTTAAACAAGCATTTGCAGATGTTGATATCCTGGTTATGCCGGTGCACCCTGCTCCCGCATTCAAATTAGGGGCTTTTGAAAACGATAAGTTGCAAATGGATCTGCAAGACTACTTTACTTGCGCAATGAACATAGCAGGAATCCCTGCGCTTGCATTGCCATGTGGTATGAGCAAAGATAACTTGCCTATTGGGTTCCAGATTGTTGGTCCTCATTTATCTGAAGAACTACTATTCCAAGTTGGCCATGCATTCCAGCAAGCTACTGATTGGCATACAAAAACGCCTGCGGGATATTAAAAAAAAAGCACACAATAAAAAAAGAGCCCTGGGTAAAACCAGAGCTCTTTTTTATCATTATTAATTAATAACAAGGTATCGAATTAAGCAGATTATTAATGACAGCTAATTGAGCCGGTGATAACTGACCAGTTTTTTCTTCTAAAATAGTCTCAGCATATGCAATAAGCTCTAAAACAGCATCTTTCACTTCACACATATACCAATTTGGTACATCTCTATGCAATGGACCTTGATCTTGATCACATGAATATATATGCGCTAAAACCTCTGCTACATTACTCAAACCTTTTGAATGACTTTCCAAAGCAAGCAAGCGATTGTTGATTATTTCTAAAGCATGCGAAAAGTCTATCTCTTGTTGTTCAAGCGCCGCACGTTGCTTTTGCACTTCATTTAATAAAAGCACTGGCAGTACTTGATATTGAACAGTACGAGGTTGGCCGTCACTCCCCAGAACTACAATTTGAGGAAATACTTGCGCAACTTCTTCAGCAATGAGCCCATATTGCTGCACTTCCAACGGATCATCATTATACACAAAAGTTACTGGATTAAGCTTATAAATAACTTCAGAAACTTCATTCATATCACGTATATCATGCTTAACCGTTCTTGTTGATAAAACTGTGCCAAGCTGCCCTGCTCCATCAATAAGAACAGGAACAGAAGCTGCAACGGTAACCCCTTCTATGCCTTGGATAAAACAATTTGTATGAGTGCCAAGAGTTCCAATACGAATTGCACCACTTTCATCGGTACCATTATTAGCAATATAAATATTATTAGCACTAGAGCTTAACGTTGAGCCGTTTCCTGCACTGCTACCAATAGCAATATTAAAACCTCCCTGTACATTAGAAAGTGCTTCATACCCAAGCGCCACGTTATTACCATTTATAGATGAGCTACTAACCATTGAACGATAACCAATTGCAACATTTTGATCAGAATCACAATTAAACAAATTATTCACCCCAATACCAACGTTTTGTGATCCGTTATTACCCGCATTGTATCCCATAATAACGTTGTCATCGCCTGAAGCAAATGATGATACCCCAAGAACAACATTCTGAGATCCTGTTATATTGTTTGCCATGGAAGTATCGCCAATTGCCACATTAAGACGTCCTGTTGTGTTAAGAAACATCGATAAATAACCAATGCCTGTATTAAAAGAACCTGTTGTATTGCTTAACAAAACACCAGTACCAACTGCAGTATTATGCTGCCCTGTTGTATTACTTAAGAGCGATATAGCACCCATTGCCGTATTTCCTGCACCAGTTGTATCGTTCATTAATGAACTTGCCCCAAATGCTGTATTTTGTGTACCAGTCATACTAAAATTACCCGCAGCTTGACCAACAAATGTGTTCAAAGAAGCTGCAGGGTACGTATGAATAAATGGCATACCATTTTTAATAACATTACCAATATCTTCACTGACTGAATCATTAAGAGAAATATTACAACCAACAGTCAGATCACAATTGATATCTGTAGCCCCTACAAATAAGTCGTTCACAGACAAAGTGCCACTCACTACCTCATCAACAACTGATAAATTATTTATGCAAACAGCGTCTATACAACTTGTTATTATTAAATCAGCTACAGAAAGCACACCATCAATTTCAACATTCTTTCTAAATTTTACATTCCCATCAAATGATACAAAATCTTCAAACTTCACATGATCTTTAAATTTTACATCTTCTTCGAACGTCACTTTATCAAAAAATTTCGCCTTATTAAGTACAAATAACTTCTTTCTAATTTTTAGAATTGAATCTTGACCACAATCACGTTCTTCTTGTGCAAAATCCTCATTTTCAAATCCATCCGCCATTCCATTATCCGCTTGCATTATCTGCACTGATAATCCCAAAAAAACAAACAACAAAAAAACCTTCATTCTCATAAAAACCCTTTTTTTTAATGATATAAAAAATAGACTGTTTTTACTCATATAGAAAAGGGAATTTATAAGTCAATCAAATTAAAAAATCACACAGGGCGATCGCATTTAAAACCCTGGATTTATAAGGGTATCCAAAATAAAATTAGGGTCACTATTTCCTCTTCGTAATTTATTTCCCAAGCTGAAATCTGAGGTTTTTCTGGTTAAAAGTGAATTAACGAAGGCACTGAGAAAATTAAAATTTTGAGCCCCATGGCCTTTTCTTAAGCTTCTTTGATCATCGTTAAAATTGACATCAAGACTTCTGTGAAGATGGTTTTCGATGCTCCAATGGGCACGAATATAACCCAAGATACGTTCGGGATCTGCTGGTAGGCTGCTGATAAAAAGACGTATATTATTTGCATTTCTTCTTTTACCTTCAACCTTTGATTCTATAAGAGTTATTGATTTTAGATTGGTCCATTCTTTCTTTTGATAGATCCAATCAATATATTCGGTTGAATAGCACCTTCGGATTTCTTTTCTACCATGCTTATAATCGATAGTTTCATGATATTTATATGCAATTTCTTCATGTTCACCTTGTGCGAGTGTACGTAAAAAAAGGTCAATATCTTCGTAAAGTAAACGATTATTCAGTTTAACTGGCAAGATATAATCACCGCCTCGTGCGATAATTTTTTTTACAAATGCTTTTCTTGTACCCATCGCATCAATAGTGATTACTTTTCCCTTTAAATTTAGCGTATCTAATACGCGATTCATACCGGTTAATTCATTATTGCCATCTGGAACACGTGCTTGCTCAAGAACTATTTTTGATGAAGGACTGAATGCATTTATTAACGTAAACGGATTGTTTGAAGACCAAGCTTCTATGACTTTGCCATCAATTGCGATATGGTCGCTATTATCATGCAGTGCAACTTCGAGCCAAAGCACTAACCAATCTTTTAATTCTTTTGGATTTAAAAGTAAAAAGACACGATGGAAGGTATCATGTGATGGAATACCATTTGGAAGCCATATTTTATCATGTAACCATTCTTCATGATCATGTGCAAATCTCACCACATGTACCCAGTTTTGTGCACCGGAAAATATAGCTAAAATTGCAATCAAAAGTATTACGACAAGTTCATGTTTTTTACATCGATCAATTCTTGGATCAGTGACTTCTTCTAAGCATGCTATAAGATTTGCCAAATGGTCGTAGTTATGCCATATTTCATGCAGTATGATGCTCATTAAAAATCTCCTTTTTCAAGTGGGACGTTTTTTTTGAGCATCATACTTTTTTTATTTTGTTCCGTCTTTATCCTCCAGCCTCCAATACAAATAGTGTATCAAGTGAATTTCGAAATTTCCGTTAAAATCAGAGTTTTAAATGCGATCGCCCTGGATCATCAATCCTGCGCAACATATAAAAAGCTTTATTTACTGACTTTTTATCTTCAATTCAAACAACACTATTGCCATTTGCAATTTAACAACCATATAATAAAAATGATACTAAGATTTATTTTGTATAAAACCTGACAAGGATATTGCTATGAGAAAATATATATTTTTTATATTCATCATCATAAACATCCTACATGTTACCAACCTCATGCCATGCCCTTGTGAATTTTCAGCTGATGATGAACGACCATTTTTTGAACAGTATGAAATAGAAAATAAGAGCGCTGACGCGCAAGAAAAGGATAAAAAATGAAAAAAATAAATACGATTGCGCTCGCCCTGAACTTGTTGAAGGGTTTCTTCGAGCGCTCGAGGATATCCTTCGACAGGCTCAGGACGAGCGCGGGACTACTACTACTCATTTCTTTAACACCTCTTGCAGCGGGTCCTTATTGCATAGATAAACAAGGACACTCTCTTGCATGTCCCTGCAATTGTGATGCTGTAAGAAGAAGATATTGTATTGATTGCACTCATTTGCAAGATGCTCAGCCATTAACTGTTATTGACTCTACTCAGAAACAAATATATGGTTCAACAACAAAGGCATACATCCCTGAAGATCTAAAACATGCGCTTGAAAAATTGGCTGCTCAGTACGTTAAAAATAAATATGATGTATAATAATCGCTCGCACTTTAATCCTTCAACATGTTCAGGATGAGCGCGAGCGCATCAAAAATGATAATACTGAATCGCTATTTAATGAAAGTGAATCAATACCCTCTTTAATTAAAAATTCAGCAATATCAGGATAATCCGATGGTGCTTGACCACAAATGCCAATATATCGTTTATTTTTATGCGCACCTTCAATTGCCATTGCCATCATTATTTTAACTGCTTCATCACGTTCATCAAACAATTCTGCAAGAATTGTAGAATCACGATCAACACCCAAAACCAATTGTGTTAAATCATTTGATCCAATAGAAAAACCATCAAAATAACGTGCTAAATTCATCAATCATAATCACATTTGATGGAACTTCACACATCATTACAAATTCCAAATCATTTAGTCATGCTTTAATCCATGTTTTGCCATTTCAGCTTCAACCAACTGTGCTTCTTGCACCGTGCGCACAAATGGAATCATAATTTTTATATTTTTTAAACCCATCACGTCACGCAGCGTGCATAAGGGCTGTACATTCCAATGCAAACGCTTGCTTGTAACGTTCATTGTAATAACGTGATGCTCCACGAAACCCAATCATCGGGTTTTCTTCTTCTGGTTCAAAATAAGCTACCACCAATAAGATTACGATACTCATTACTTTTAAAATCAGAAAAACGCACCGTTACTGGTCGTGGATAAAAAGCTGCTGCAATCATACCAATACCTTGTGCTAGACGTTCAACAAAAAAATCTGTTTTTTTACTGATATGCAGCAGTTATTTCATCTATTTTAGCTTTCATTCTTTATCTTTAACTTTTTCAGGATGAATAAGTGCCATGGGATGAATTTTGATAAGATTCGTGATAATAAATTCCATACGCGCAAGACCAACTCCTGCAACTGGTAAAAATGATGTCTGAAATGCACTATCAGGATCAGCAATATTAACCATAATATCAACTGTTGGTTTGGGGATATCTGTAAGAGCTATTTTTTTAATGGTATATTCCAATTTTCCCTTATAAACAGCGCCTGTAGCGCCTTGAGAACAATCGATCGTTACCACTTCTCCAGTTTTTATTACAGCAGTTCCGTTATCAGTCCCAACAATTGCAGGAATACCCAATTCTCGGCTCACAATTGCTGCATGGCACGTGCGCCCACCACGATCAGTAATAATACCTGCTGCACGCTTCATTGCAGGAACCCAATCAGGATCAGTCATTGTTGTAACAATAATCTCACCATCTTTAATTTTACTAATATCTTTGGCACTTTTTACTACACGTGCTATACCAGATACAATTTTGTGACCAATACTCAAACCAGTCACAATAGTTTCTTTTTTTGCACCGTTTTTTATAATATAGCGCTGTAATGCAACTTCTTTTTTACCACCATAAATGGTTTCTGGGCGTGCTTGCACAATATACAATTTCCCATCATGTCCATCTTTTGCCCACTCAATATCCATGGGTGACCAGACTTGTCCTTCGAAGCTTTAGCGAAGTAGGATTTCTTTAATTTTGAATAATAGTTTTCAATAGTAACCACGAACTGTGCGAGTTCAATAATTTCTTTATCAGTTAATGCAAAAGTATGCTGATCTTTCTTTGATACTTTTACTGTTTTTATATGGGCATGCCCATATATAATCTTTGTCTTTTTATCACCACATAATTTTTTAATAATTGGTGTAAACCCTTCGCAAGCGTGAGTTTATGCACAACAAATTCATCTGGAGTCACCAAGCCTTGTACAATTGATTCACCAAGTCCATACGATGCATCAATCATCACCACATCTTTAAAACCAGTTTCTGTATCCAATGAAAATGCAACTCCAGAAACTGCACCATCAGAACGAATCATTTTTTGTACACCAATAGAAAGCGCAACTTTAAAATGATCAAATCCTTGATCAATGCGATACATAATTGCACGATCAGTAAATAGAGATGCTATACTTTTTTTGCATGCATCTAATAACTTTTCATCACCAACCACATTTAAAAATGTATCTTGTTGACCAGCAAATGATGCTGTGGGTAAATCTTCAGCTGTTGCAGAGGAACGAACCGCAACATCAATATTATGTTTCTTATACCGAGTGGAAAGTTCATGATACGCTTGCAGAATTTCTTGTGCCAAATCATCTGGCATTGTTCCACTCATAATAAGTTTACGAATTTCAGAACCAACTGTATGCACGTTTTTTGTACCATGCAGTTGCTTCATAACTGATTTCATTTTTGCAAGCAACTTATTTTCATTAATATAGTGCCAATACGCATCTGCTGTTATGGCAAATCCCATAGGCACTCTAATCTTTTGTGATGAGAGTTGCGTTATCATCTCACCCAATGATGCATTTTTTCCACCAACCTGGCTAACATCAGCAAGACGTATTTCATCAAAATATTTTATATAGCGCATATTCTCTCACTTACGTTATATCAAAAAAGCTTCCAATAAATTCAACCAATTAGGATTACCCTCAGTCCAATACAAACCATAATATGATGGATCAAGTGAGAAACGAGAAAAATATATAGAAATCCCACCTGCTTTAGAATAACGTGCGCTCGTAACATTAGCTTTAACAACATGAGCAAGCAAACGTAATCCGTTATTCACAAGCTGTTTAAACTGATTAATCACTGAATTTGATAACTTTAATCCATCAATATATTTCAATACATTCTTATAAAACTGGCATAGATCAATATAAATACCTTGATCAAAAGAAGGACAAAGATTAGTATTAATACATTTTTTAAGAGCAATTCGAACATCTGTACTATTTTTTCCTGTTAACTGTGTTGTTAAAATTTGAGCAACTGCACTACAATTATCAGCCAATGGTTGCAACAAATTTAAATCAATTGCCGACAATGTATAATCAGATGTTCCCGTATACTCTTGTTGATATGCACGTACCATTAACTGAGCAAAAGAAAGCGGATCAAAAGTCTGAGTTGCACATTGGCGTAACACATATGCATATTCAAATCCATCCACAGGAACTTCTTCTTCCGATGCAACCATATAATCGGCACACGCAGACAATGCATATGCCATTTCAATTGATCCTAAAAAAGACGCATCAAATACTATAATGTCAAACTTTTGTCCCCCACGTAAACTATTTTTTGCCCATGAGAATGCTTGCAAACAATCGCGATCTGTTAAATAATTATCGGTATCAAAATCATAACAAACTCCCTTAGTCTGCATCATCGTAGATCTATTTAAAGGCCCCGATCCATGATTCCACAACACCACAGCAATATGATCTGAAGGATAATCAATACAGGCCCATTGCAATGCTTCTTGCAATGTTGCCACATCACCACTATCGCGCACCATTCTATCACCAATTTGCACTATTGATCCGTTTTCAATATACAATTTTGCACTGTATTTTTGTTGCCCCTCTTCATGCAGCGTAAGATATACTATGACATTAATATTCTCATTAGAACCAGCTTGTGCCATTTCCTCTAAATCTAATAATGCATATTGACTCAGATCATTTGCTGCCGCCATATATACCAAAAATGTCCACGGTTTTTGTTCAATAGCCTGCACTCTGCACATAAAAAAAGAAGCGCCTACAATACATAAGCCCTTCCATACATCTTTTATCATACTCTCTCCCTTGTAAGAAGATTATTACAAATCAATATCCACATCCTAAAAAAATTGATATACCAATTTCTACAAAAAAAATAGGTCCGTGTTTTTCACGGACCTACCTTTAATATTCTTTCTTAATCAGCGATTATAATACTGCTATGTATTCTGCGCCTGTAACTTTACTTAATGCTTTTTTCCAAGCTTCTTTTGGAGTCACAAGAAGAATAAATATAGCTGCGGCTTCAGGTAACAATTTATTATTTGTTTCTAGTTGTTGTAACACATATGCATCAAACAGTCCCATTGCACCCGATGGTTTTTGTGCTACTTTATTACGTTTAAGCGTAACAACAGAACCATCATCTTCTTTGGTTCTAACAGTTTGCTCATCAAGTTTGAATTTTGCTCCAACAAAATATTTATCAATAAAACTCAAAATAGTTGCGCGAGAATCAGCATCAAAAATATTGTAAGAATTGAGCAACGCTATAATATCATCTTGCATATTACTATAGTCATAAGTCCCTCTTGGTTTTGTATCCAAACGAACTTTTGCAGCAAGTCCTAGCGCAACAGCAGCAACAAGCAAAGTGTGTTTATTAATAGGACAAACAGAACTGTCTGTTGCGAATGGATTTAAAAAATTGAAACAAGAAACATTACTTGATGAGACAACCATTGCAAAAGCTAATGCAACTGATTTTGTACGTGCCGTCAAAGTGATCATAATAACCCTTTTTTGTGTAAAAATGTAAAACATTGAGTTCAATTCTGCTTAAACGATATACCATAATATAAAAAAGTCAAAAAACAGTAACCATTTTGACATGCAATGTAACTTACATATAATAAAATCTATCCATTAAATTCTTTATAATTGGAGTAGTAAACATGTATGCATGTATTAATAAACAGATACGATATTTTTTTGTCATATTACTTTTTTGTAATGTATGCACTTCACAAACAGATTCTAACGAACTTCCCTCATTATATCCCACGCACTACTATATAGCAGCAACGGCTGCAGCATTACTTATTGGGAAATTATGGTACGATTACTTTTACAACAACAGCTCAACTCCAGAAGAAACAATTGAATGCTGCCAAGCAACATTTAGTACCATACAGCAAGATATCATTCATTATCAGAAACTATACAACAATGATGCACACATGAGCGATTGGGAACTCAAAGAACTCATCTTAGACAACAGTAAAGATCCATATCCATTTTTGGAATATTACAGATCGCTCCAAGATGCTTTACTGCTCTTACAACAACATCACGCAACCGTTACAACACACATCGCTGAAATTAAAAAACATGAAAAAAAACTAAAGTACAAAAATCTAACTCTGCAACTTAAACGAGAAGGGACAAATCTTGAAAAGCAGATTGCAAAAATAATATCTTTGATAACAATACTCCACATGAGAATCCAATCATTCAAAGAATATCATGAAGATTGTTATTATTGGAAAGAAAAAATGGGCAGTGCATGAAAAAGCTTTTCATTATTTTTATTATGATAGCAGTACCACACATCTCTCATCTTTTTTGTATGGAAGCTATGAAAAACACATCTGCAAGCAAGCAAGGCATAATTTATGCACCATGGCGAGAAAATTATGTTAATGCACCACAAAAACCATACATGTTAACCAACAAATCCTGCACACTTTGTAATATCATCAATAATAAAAACAACCCTGAAAATCTTATTTTACATCGCGGAAAACATTCACTGATTATGCTTGCAAGTCAGCCATACATAGACAATGGTATACATCTTCTGATTGTTCCGTATGAACATAAAAAAGAGATATCTGAACTATCGCCAGAATCATATCATGAAGAAAATATGTTTACTCAACAACTATGTGCCTTATTTTCATCACACGCCAATGAAACATACATTAACTCTAATCAAGGCTCTGCTGCCGGAGCAAGCATACCAGAACATCAACATAAACATATCATCATCAACCATGCCCCCATTTATTACAATCTTAAAGACGCAGTACAAAACACAAAAAAGCAGATTAATCTGCCAACGCTCTATGAACAACTACTCCCGCAAATAAAAAGTTTAGAAAATGTTAGTGTTCCTCAAACGCAACTGTTTAATGTCCACAAAAACTGTTATTACTGCTCAATATTACAAAAAGATCCCCAAGAAAACTTCATTATTCATCGGGGTAAACATGCAACAATTATGCTCTCTCATTACCCTACCTATTTTGGAGAAATAGATATTATTCCCAATGAACACGTTGAAGCACTCGAAGCAATGTCAGCTGAAACATATGAAGAAATTAATAAGCTCACCACAGAAATGTATCCTCTTGCGCTTAAAATAATAAATGCTCAGGATAGTAATATTGGATTAGTTTCGTATGGTAGTAAATCACCGCAGAAAGAGCATATCAGACAAAAATTGATTCCGCGCAAAGATAGTTGGAAAAAAACACCAATCACAAAAAGTAATCATATCAGCGGTGATATTAAAAGATTTTATAACAAATTATTATCAGAATGGCATTCGTTACTCGACAAAAATTACTACAAACAAACGGCAAAATTGTAACAACAAAAAAATAGGACTGATCTAAATCAGTCCTATTACAAAATCACAATTATATTTCTTACTTCTGCAGCGCTAATCTGCGCCGTTCTTCACGATCAAGCGTACGTAAAGCTTCAACAATCTCATCAAGATCACCTTCAATAACATAATCTAATTTTTTCAATGTTATATCAGCATTATGATCAGTAACACGATTTTGCGGGAAATTATATGTACGCGTTTTTTCAGCACGCATACCTCTTCCCACTTGATCTTTACGCTGTTTGCCAACCTCAGCTGCATGACGTTCTTTTTCAAACACAAGTAAACGTGATTGTAACACTTTCAAAGCTTTAGCTTTATTTTTGTGCTGAGAACGCTCATCTTGGCATGAAACTACAACACCTGAAGGGATATGGGTAATACGCACGGCTGAGTCAGTGGTATTAACATGCTGACCACCAGCACCACTCGCACGGAACACATCAATACGCAAATCAGCAGGGTTAATGGTTACATCAACTTCTTCCGCTTCAGGCAATACTGCCACTGTGGCTGTTGAAGTATGAACACGTCCCTGCGTTTCCGTTTTTGGTACACGTTGCACACGATGAACACCCGCTTCAAACTTTAAATGCCCATAAACACCAGTGCCTTCAACGTGCAATGTTACATCACGAATACCACCAAGATCAGTAAAACTTTCATCAACCACCGTTGCTTTCCAACCCTTGCGCAATGCATAGTTTGTATACATTCTCAAAAGATCAGCTGCAAACAATGCCGCTTCTTGCCCACCTGCTCCTGCACGTATTTCTATAAAAACTGAACGTTCATCATGTTCATCAGAAGGGATCATAAGATCTTCAAGAGCTCTCTCTTTTTGCAGTTTTTGCAGTTCAAGATCATGCAACTCAAGCTTAAAAAGTTCCGACATTTCTGGATCTTCTACTGAACTTTTGAGCTGATTTTTTGCATCAACAATCAATGCTTCACAGCGTGCAAGATCTTTCTGCGCATCTATAATACGCAAAAGACGAGCCAGCTCTTTTTGCAGCACAATTCTTTTTGCGCTATCAGTAACAGTAGCTAGCTCGCTTGCAAGATCGTCATATTTTTTTTGCAATAGAGCGATATCAGACATATTCATAAAAATTTACGCTTTTTTTGCGTATTTTTTATTGAATTTATCAATACGACCAGCAGTATCAACAAATTTCTGTTGGCCAGTAAAGAAAGGATGACAATTAGAACAGATAGTAACTCTTAATTCATTATTTGTTGAATGAGTTTCAAATGAATTACCACATGCACAGCGTGCAGTGACTTCATGAAGATTTGGATGAATATTCTTTTTCATACAATGCCCTCGTTATTTTATGTTTTTATAAATCTATTTCTAGGGAATAATATTCTAAATGTAACTGAAAAACGTCCTTTTGTAAAGGCTCAAAGGCTCATAAGCTCATCTTGTATACTCTCTTTAACCAGCTGAACAATCCCTTCAATCTTCTCTTGATCCCCCTCAAACACAATCCCTGAGTCGGAATTGAGCACTATTTTTACGTTAGCCCCTTCAAGATTAGCAACCGTAGCGCTATCACCATGAAGTACGGTAAAATGGGTTCCCTCTTTTTCCAGACATCCAGTGATAATATGGAACATTTGGGTGGTCCCAATAAAAGGGAATTGCCCGATATTAAGTGCAAAAGCCTGATCTTTGGTGATTAAAGCAAGACGTTCAAAACCTTGCGCAAGCATAATTGGTGTTGCCACAGTGGTCAGTACTATCACCACAATTGCTATCACATAATGCGATGGCTGAATAATGCCTGATCCGAATAAAATAGTAGAAACAACAAGGCCAACTTCCCCGCGAGCAACCATAGATGAACCAAATAGATACGTGTCAAGTCCTGTCCACTGATAACTATCTTTATGAGCAAAACGGTTACTCAATGCAGTAGCCATCCAACACCCCACCAATTTAGAAATAATGGCAATCACCAAAAGTACTATAACCAAGAACCAGTCATACCCATTGAGCAATCTCACATCAAGTTGCAATCCTATTGATCCCAAAAATATAGGTAACAAAAATGCATTAACAAAGGGGGAAATAACCTTCTCTGCTGCATGCCTGTGATCGCCCATACGATGAAACAAACCCGCAAAGTATGCACCGGTAATACCTGCTAATCCGCCAACAATTTCAGCAAACGCAAAATAAACAAGCATCACACCACTGGCTACGGGAGCAATAAGATGCGATAAATGAGAGCGTTTTAACCATTCAAGACTTGGACGCACAATATAATACCCCACACCACTCATCACAATAAATGCAATAACTATAGAAAGCATTGCAAAGCCCACCGATGTGCCATGACCTTGCAACATTGCTCCATCAACAGCTCCCAGAACCCCTGCTTGAACAGCCAAAGAAAAAACTGCTAATAAAATAACAGCAAAAATATCATCCGCAACCGCTGCACCCAATGCTGCTTTAGAGCTTTTGAGGTGCATTTTATTATACGCAAACAACATCGCTACCGGAATAGAAACACTTGTAGCAGCAAAGATAAGACCCATACCAAGAGCCTGTACCATATTCCATTCACCACCTAAACCATAATACAATGGTGCTGCAATCATAATGATAGGCAACACTGCACCAAAAATTCCGGCTAATATAGCAACAGGTCCAATAGAAAAAGCGTCTTGCAAATCAGTTTCATGCCCTGCAATCCACAAAAGATATGATACGGTTAATGCAGATGAAATAAGCAACACAACAAACAACATAACATCATAACTCGCAAGGCTATACAACTGCCCTGTCATATGGTCAAGTAAAAGTAATGGTTGAGAAAAAAAAGAAAAAGCACCAACATTCAACAATGATGGCCCGAGTAAAATACCTGCAACAATACGTCCGGCTATCACGGGAAGACCTAATAATTTTTTTAAAATTTTTCCCCATGTAATGGTCCACATCAGAATAATAGCCAAAAATAGCGAAAATTGTGCAACAAATGCAGGCGATAAGCCTGCTGTAACGAGTAAACCTGCTGGGATAGTTAATTGATCTTGCATACCAATACTCCATTTATTAATAATTTTTTAAGACTTATTTAAATGTATATATATACCATATTTTGCGGCTTCTTAAAATAAATAAAGCCCCAACTGGGGCTTTATACACACAAACAACTTTTTTAAAAATTTATACCATAAAGAGATCATCACCTTTTTCAAAATCAACAATCAATTCTAAAAGCTTAATCCACAATGATTTTTGTGCAAAGCCTGTTGCATAATATGAGCTATCAATATCTTTCCACGGTAAATATATCGCAACGCCGCGAGCAAGATCTTGTGTGCTAAAACCACCACATCGAGCAACGATTAAAGAATCTGTTGTTCGATAAAAATTCTGCAAACTATCTTCTATTGCAAACAGATTATCTGACGATTTCATTTCTAATAATCCAACTTCTATGAGTTTACAAAATGCTATAAGATCACTATACATTGGCCATAAACAAAATCGTGGGCTCAGGTTGCGAGCTTCAACAAGTATCTCTTCAATGCTAGGCGTCTGTAGCAACTGTTCAATAACAACATCTAATGCACGACTAACATTATATATATGCGATAAATCAAGTGCTGCATGAGTATATACACCAGAACTATCATGTTCGCTATAATATGCATCAAAAGCATCAACCATCCCCATACCAACTTCACGTACAGAAAACCCTTGATTAAGCACCGCCATTAATCCCTGATAATCAAACCCATCTGCTAAAGAACAACTTTGATTACCTACCAAATAATGCGCATACGGCGCAACCAAATATGCTATTTCAAACATGTCACCCATACATGTATCAAATGCAAGAATATCTATTTTTTGACCATTCAAAATATCACGATGAATAATTTCCAAACTTGCTACCACATCATTATTATTGAGATATGTGCGTGGATTAGTATTAAACATAAATCCTCGATGTTTTTTATGTTCTTTAATTGATTTAAGTGTGCAACCACATTGACTATTTAACGAACCCTCATCCATTTCCCACTCCTTGGTTACCTCGTTCCATTGAGGATCCAAAATACCATACCCATGATTCGACATAATAAGCATAGTATGATCACGATCATTATCTGCAAAACCCCAATGCGCTGCAGTAATGAAATCTTGTTTGCTATTACCACTGAGTTGTACCTCTTCCAAAAACTCCAACCCATGCTCTGTTACACGGTAACGCAAACCAGCATCATAATATGCATGTAACTGAATCATAAAATCTACTGCATCATTTGGTTTACCTCGGATCATATCAGTAATATTTTTAATGGCCATATCACTTAAAGCATCACTTGAGTCCATGTAAAAAAAAACTCTCCATGTATCAGCACACAGAGAGGATGGTAAACTAACAAATAATAAAAACGGTAAAAAAAGCTGCTTCATATTCATAAAGCAACCTCATTTTTTAGCTAACAGTATTTAAAATATTTTTATCTTATCCTGGAGTTAACATAGAAAAAGTACGCAAATATTATCAAGGCAAAAAAATCTAAACATTACCAAGCTTAAATCGATCAACTAACTCATCCAACTCTTTTGCATTCTTTACTACAAAAATTTTCTTTTGATCTTTGTAGCTATTCAATGAAAATTCAATTGCTTGTTTTTGTTTTTTATTAAAACTCCACACATATTTCAGAAATTCCCAACTCGGAAACCTTTCAGGACATCCAGGAGCGCTTGAAAAAAATACTTTACCAAAATTCAAAAACGCTCTTTTAAATATTCGATACAAACAAATATACAACGGTATATCTAAAAAAATAATAACATCTGCCTGAAAAAATCTATATTCGGACACTCTCATCGCCATGCCCTCAATAATCCATGAATCACGATCACACAAATCATAATGTGTTTCTACGAACTCATTATAATCTGGTCTTTGCCAACCAGGCTTCCAAAAATATTGATCCAAATGAAAAAGGGGAATATGTAAAATGTTATGAAGTTGGAGAGCTAACGTTGATTTACCAGAACCAGGACTGCCGATAATTGCTATTTTCATACTATCTCCTGAATACAAAAAAAAAGACCAACTTAAAAAGTTGATCTTAATTTTACATTTAATAATCTGGCCGCGCCATACGAAGCTTTAGCGAGAGTCCGTCTACGTTCTTTGAACTACGTCGGACAGTCTTCGCATTTGCTATCACAGTTTTTGTAATCGCCAAATATTTCTTATTGGCGCAAGCCAGACGAAGCTCGTAAGAGCGAAGACTGGCGGGGTGGACGGGACTTGAACCCGCGACCTTCCGCGTGACAGGCGGACGCTCTATCCGAGCTGAGCTACCACCCCAAATTAGTGGCTCCTCGGGCAGGATTCGAACCTGCGACCCAACGATTAACAGTCGTTTGCTCTACCACTGAGCTACCGAGGAATAATTTCAATTAAAAAGTATGGCCATGCCATACAAAGCTTTAGCGAGCCCTACTTCGCTCTACGAGCTACGAAGGGCATACTTCGCTTTTAAACCATCAAACTTCTTTTCAAATAAAAGACAAACCTTTGAAAAATTGGCTTGCCATACGTAGCTTTAGCGAAGTATGGTGGGCGATGTAGGTTTCGAACCTACGACCCCCAGTTTGTAAGACTGATGCTCTACCACTGAGCTAATCGCCCTTAAATCCCACCTAAACTTACTGAAGAAAGTGTAATGGATATAGCATCAAAAGTCAAAAAAATTATATCACATTTCTTTCACAACGATCCCTTTTGAGATATGCTACTAAAAATAATACGTTAAAAAAGCACTTTTTTACCTCTAGAAAGCTTTATCATGACACTCCTTAATCTCCTCAGATCTCTCCTGCTTTTAACTATAATCCTCTACATCGCTCCGTTTTTTGTTGATGGCATTAAACAACAATACATCAATCTTCTCGAGCCACAAACCCCTATTGGTGTTATTTCTATCACTAAACCATTACACAATGAATACAACCCGACCAAAGAACTCCATTCGTTTTTTAAAGATCCCAATATTAAAGGAATTTTAATAAAAATAAACTGTGCTGAAACAGCTTCCGGCACAAGCCAATCTTTGTTTCACGACATCCGCTGCCTCAAAAAACAGTACCCTAAACCAATTATTGCTTTGGTAGAAAACATGTGCCTTTCAGGCGCTTATCTTATTGCAAGCGCATGCGACTATATCATTGCTCCAGAATCTGCACTCATTGGCAACATAGGACAGACATTCAGCACACAAACCATACAACAGGCAACTGCTGAAAATAACGCCCCTAACTTAGAAAATGAATCATATCAACAACTGATAAAACAGATTGCCCTCAGCAGGAAATTATCGCTTACTACTGTTGCTAATTGGGCTGATGGAAAAATATTCACCGGAACACAGGCAATAGCTCTTGGATTGATTAATGAAATTGGTTCACTATGCACCGTTATAAAAATTATTAAAGAAAAGGCTCTCATTGAAGGAGAAATTAAATGGATTGAGCATAATCACAGCAAACAATACCAATTAAATATCCTCTTTAGCAACGAGAGTGCAATATCGTAATGTCTGGAAATCTAACGCTGGTTGTACAGCAATGGTGTAAAAAAGTTCTCCCTTATCGGCGCAAATAACTTTTCCCAACAAAAATCCTTTGGGAAACACTAACCCTTCACCGCTGGAAAGCACATCATCGCCTTCATGAATTGATTCTAGATGACTCACGTAACGCACATTTGTTCGAACTGTTTCATTAATACCTTCATGAATACCGCTTGCACCCTTGAATGACATTTTACTATTTTTACGAGCCTGCATAGTTTTATGCGCGTTTTGCAGTTTTGCAGATGAAGGCGCACACAGCACCGCTACCTTGCAATCAACATCTGTAATCAGAGAGACTTTACAATACCATGGATACAATTCAGTAACTCTTCCCACAATAGTATTACCATACAACGCTACCATATCTTTTTTTATACCATGCACGCTACCCATATCCATGAGAAAGAATTGATTATTACCTGAAAAATGACGTGCCAACACCTGCGCAATGCTCCCCTTCTGTAATGCATACCGTTTATTAAATCCACGCAACTCTTCCGTTTCATCCGCATACTGGCACATCGCTTTTAACGCAATATGCTCTGTACAAAGATCCGCATATTTTTTTTGTAAATCACCAATGCTTTTTTCCAAATCTGCAACAGAATTTGAACGGTGCCTCCATCGCGCAACAGGCTCAACAATCATCTGCTGAGCTTTTAATAACGGATATAAACAGCACGAAGCAACAATCTGGAGTATTGATGCTTGCCCTTCGTCCTTCGACAAGCTTACATCCTTCGCCGAAGGCTTCGGAGCACACGGCAGGATGAGCGGGAAGCGAAGTATAGGCTGCATCACAAAAAAAAATATCATAACAAAAACCACGCCAATCACTATTCTATTTTTATACACAAACATTCACTCTTGATTTCAGTAACAAAAAATTTTATTGTAAACACACACATTATAAGGTAACTCTTAAATGAATTTTTTTTAATAAAAAGGATTTTTCATGACATTATCTTGCAAAAAATTACTTACCATTTCTTGTGTATCATTTTCTTTATGCGCAATGGAACAAGAGCAATTATCCACAACCAAAAACTCCTCTCAAATAGTATCAAAAGATCATTACAGCACTCTCAACAGTCTCTACAAAAAAACTTATCAAGCATTACGTAATTATAATCCTACTGACAGCCAAACGATTACAAGCATATTTCAAATTCTTGATACAACAACACAATTACAAATTGATGGTTGCGGCGAAATGGAATGTGGAAAATTCGCCTACCAACAACATATACTCCAACAAGCCCCAATGGCCCCTTATATAAGTCTTTTTTTTAAAAGAATTGCAAAACACAATGCCCGCATGAAAGACAATAATTTCACTCCATCAACACTAGAACAATTTATTCAGTACAGAAAAATACCTCTCATCAATGAAGCGATTGAAGAATCTAATTCATTTGATCTTGGAATCAAAGATGAAATAGACACACATACTACAGAATTTCTTGATTCTTACAATAAAACCACAAATAGTCTCAGCGAATACGAAAACCTGCTACAAAACATCACAAAAATGCTCACCATGAACCCAGAAAAAACAAAACTTCTTGCTGACCTTATTTATGGCCCTAAACTTTAATTGTTACTACAATTTGCTGCATAACAAGACCTATGATACAATGAAATGTACTCTTTTTTAGCTTTCAAAAAGAATAGGTTTTTTCTATGCATTATGACATTTCAGCCAATACGCGCTCCTTATACATACATTGGCCATTTTGTCCGTACCGTTGCCATTACTGCCCTTTTGTGGCATTAGCATCGCACGATCCATTCATGGAACGGTATCATAATGCCCTCATCAAAGAAATTAAAGATTTTGGCAGCAATTACACCGAAAAACTACAACTCGATACCATTTATTTTGGTGGCGGCACTCCAAGCACCTACCCAGATCATCTGCTCACTGAAATGTTTGCCGTACTCAACCAATACTTCAGTTTCAGCGAAAACATCGAAATAACGTTAGAAGTGAACCCAGGAACGGTGCGCTTTGAACAGTTAGCTTTGTGGAAACAACTCGGGATTAATCGAATCAGCATTGGCGTTCAAAGCCTTAATGATGAAGTTCTTACAAAATTAAATCGCCTCCAAAAAGCGTCTGATGTGTACACATTACTCAGCACTGCTCCTGCCTATTTTGATAACATCTCTGTGGATGTTATTTTGGGTCTGCCAGGTGTTAGTACATCTGAATGGGAAAATATGCTTGCAACAATAGTGACATGGAACATTACCCATCTATCGATGTACGTTTTAGAAGTTCATGATAGCACACCACTATTTTTCAATGTTAAATCAAAAAAAGTTACATTGCCTTGCGATGACGATGTTATTAATGCATATTATTGGTCACGTGAATTTCTTGCCAATCATGGTTTTACGCAGTATGAAGTTTCTAGTTTTGCACGATCAGCAAAAGAATCACGACACAACACAACCTACTGGGAACGCCGACCATATCGTGGTTTTGGACTTGGTGCATGTTCATTTGATGGAACTTCCCGACTGCAAAATGAAAAAAATCTTATGAAATACTTGCAAAGCATTGAGCAAAACGATTATAAACCAATATTTGCTGAGACACTCACTCAAAATCAGGTATATACCGAAAAAGTTATGTTGGGATTACGAAGAATAAAGGGGGTTTGTTGGGAAGAAATTAGTAGCAGTTTAGATAGTGAACAGAAAACAAAAATCAGATCAACAATCGATATATTGCAACAAAAAAATTTAGTTACAGAAAATAATGGTCGTCTACAGTTAAGTCCTGCGGGACTTGTAGTAGAAAATGAAATTATAACGCAACTTTCTTTATAAAAATATTTTAGTACTTGTTTTAAGTAAGTTAGGGTATCCATGGCAAAACATGTTGGTGTAAAATTACCAGAAGATTTATTGGCGGTTTTAAAAAAAGGACAAACAGTAGGCATTCTTGCAACTTTTTCTGAAAAAGGTTTGCCAAACACAACTCCTGTTCAATGCATTGCTGCAAAAGGCCTTGAAAGCATTTTACTCACCATTCACAAAGATCACACAGGTTACCATAACATGGTATGGCAAAAAAAAGTTATGATCTGCTTTTTAGATGAAGGAAACGTTGCATACAGTATTTTAGGACGAGCTGGCGTTGTACGCGCGCCATCTCTTGTTCATCCTTTTATGAATGTTGTACGCATTGATATTATTGATATTAAAAGCGATAGATCAGTCTTAACTAAAGTAGAAAGTGGTGTAAGATGGAGTTATACTTCACCTGACGCTGAAGAGCTTTCAAACGCTCTTATGGCTGAATTGGATGAACTCTCTGAATCACTTTAAAATAAACAAAGGAGATTAGTATTATGCATAAACAAACGATCATAACTGTAGCAATGTTCGGCCTCATATCACAAACAACTTTAGGGTCCGAAACTTCTTCTATAGAAACAACTCAGCAAACCCAATCCTTCGCTAAAGCTTCGGAGGACAAGTCGGAGAGCACGGTAGAACAACCAGCTCAAGCAGAAACAACAACACAAGAAGAAACATCAATCGTATCCCCAGAAATAGAATCTACTCCAACACCCCCTGAAGAAGTACCCCTACTTCGCCAAGGCTCCGAAGGGCAGGCAATGATTCCGTATAAAGAGACTTCTTCTCATGAAGAATCTCCAGCCCTACTTCGCTCTACGAGCTCCGAAGGGCAAGCAGAATCAACAGAAACTGCAACACCTCCAACAGAAGAAACTGTTACCATCCCTGGAGAAGAAACAGAGCCTACTCAGCCTACCATACCCACCATGCCTGAACCAATTAAAGAAGAACCAATTGTTATTCCAGAAGAACCAGAAAAAGCAGAAGCTCCTGCTGGAATTGATACCGTTTCACTTGAAAATCCACAAGGCAACTGGCTCTATAAACGTATTTGGTGGGAACGAGCAGAAGAACGTTATGAAAAAATTCGTCTTCTTGTTGACGCAATATGGGAATCACGCACTATCTTTTTTGTAAAACGTAATGAACTTGATAGAAATGTTCTTGATCCTTTTTATCTGAATGTTGGTATTGGACAAGGAGAGCTACAAGTTATACTTTCTGAACTTGTTGATTTCTTTGAAAAACATCGTGAACAACAAGGTGATTTAAATGAACAAGAGCGTTCATTATACGATACCATCGCAACAGAAGAAGAAGCATTAAAACAGCTTAAACAAGATGTTGAATCTGTTGCCAATCTTGATCATGCTATTGATGATGCTCTTGGCACACTCATGAATCAAATCAATCGTGTGCGCCAATATGAACGACAAGCATGGGAAAATTTTAAAGAGATTGCTCATATTTTAAATGATACAAAAGCACGCGAACTGTATTACATGATAGAAGGTGCAGCACGTAATATAAAAAATATAAGCACCTACGTTGAACAAGATTTTTTCACCCACTTCGCTAAACTCATTGAAGAAGCAACAAAACACGTTAATCGCGTACAAAGCCAAATCGAATCACTCAAAGAAAAAGGTGTAAGCTTTAAACGCCAAACAGAGCTTCTTGAACAAAAACAAGAACAGTTAGAACAAGAAGAGGAAGAAGAAGTTGCCCCAAAACCAAAATTAGGCTGGTTTGGTTGGATTATGTCATATCTTAATAGTGTTTCTGATTTTATTTTCTCTATTATCAGAATGCCGTATGACCTAATTTTTGGGAAATAAACTGTAAATTTTATTGATGAGCGCTTTAATCATTTTTCCCCAATTTTACTTCGTTTCAATCGGGGACCCCATCGAAAGAAACTGAAGATGGGGGTGAGCTGATGAGCGCTCATTTTTTTATATTCTCAAATCATATCTCAATCCTACTTCAAACCAGGTCAATTTTTCTTATTTTCAAAGAAATATTAACACAAATAGATGAAGACTTTCTTAAGCGCTCATCCTGAACTTGTTGAAGGATTAAGCGCCCAGACTATTTAAAAAAAATTGATAATATCGAATTTATCGCTATACTAAAAAACATTGAAATAAAGCCGGGGTGGTGAAATTGGCAGACACGCAGCCTTGAGGTGGCTGTGGGAGAAATCCCATAGGGGTTCGAGTCCCCTCCCTGGCACCAGTTTTCGCTCTAACGAGCTTCATCTGGCTGCGCCGCAACAAGATGGTTTTTGAAATAGAAAAAGTTCGATAGCAAAAGCGAAAACTGTCCGACGTAGCGTGAGTCCGAAGAAGCCGCAGGCGAAAACGGATCGAAGGCGTAGACGGACTAACTTACTATCTGGCTATCGTCAATAAAAAATAATTAAAAAAAGAAGAGAAGCCCCAAGTTTTTAAGGAGTTTTTTGATGAATTCAACAGCAAAGCGTTTTGCAAATTCTAGTTTAATGATATGGATACTGTTAATTGTTATCGGTATCTATTTTTTATATCCATTACGCAAATCAATACGTTTTGGAATTGATCTTGTTGGTGGAAGTTATCTAACATTAGAAGTAAAAACAGATGTAGCAATTGAAGCAGAACTTATTAGAAAAATGCAGACAATTGAAGCAAAATGTAAACGGGAACGCATCAACGTCCTTTCAAGATCTATTCAAGATCAAAAAATAATTCTCACATTCGAAAATCCTCAACAAACACAAGAAGCTACTCGCATCATAAAATCAGATGAACGTGAACTAGTTCAAACCGTTGAACGTAACAGTATCACATTAAATTTCTCTGATGCAATGGAAAAACGAATCAAAGAAGATGCTGTTTTACGAAACATAGAAGTATTACGCACACGTCTTGATAGATTCAGCGTTGCAGAAATTTCTATCGCAAAACAGGGTGAAAAAGAGATTATCATTGAGCTTCCAGATGTTTCAAATCCTCAAGAAGCAAAAGAGATGATCGGTCGTGCTGCACTTCTTGAATTCAAACTTGTTGAAAAAATAGGTTCAAGTGAACAAGAACTGCTTCTTGAATATGATGGTGAATTGCCTGATGATTTACAAATTTTACCAGGCGAACGTGATCACGGACGCACTCCATATTATGTTGTACAAAGATATGCAAAAGTAACAGGTAACATGCTTGCTGATGCACGTCCTACAATGGGTGGTAAAACTGGAGTTGAACCGGTTGTACAATTTTCATTCAGTGATGAAGGTGGCGACAAATTTTATGAACTGACAAGCAAAAATTATAACCGTCAACTTGCAATAGTTCTTGATGGTGAAGTTATATCTGCACCACGCATAGAATCAGCAATTCGCAACACTGGTACTATTACCGGAAACTTCACAACAGCAGAAGTTAAAAAATTAGCATATCTTCTTAAAATCAGGATCATTTGTAGCGCCAGTAACTTTTGAAGAAGAACGTCAAATTGGACCTTCACTTGGTGCTGAATCAATTAAAAATGGTTTATATTCTTGCCTTGGTGGCTTTGGCTTAATTTTCCTCTTTAGTGTGTATTACTACAAATTAAGCGGATTACTTGCATTCTTGGCACTTATATATAACCTCATTCTTATTTTAATGGGTCTTGCATGGTTGCATGCAACATTAACATTGCCTGGTATTGCAGGTATGGTGTTGACTATTGGTATGGCAATTGATGCTTCAATTTTGATTTATGAACGTATTAAAGAAGAATTGGCACGCGGTAGCAGTATTAAAAATGCTGTTGATACTGGATTTTCTGGTGCGATGGGTGTGATTTTAGATGCAAACATTACTACCTTTATAAGTGGTATTGTTTTATACAATTTGGGCTCAGGACCAATTCAAGGATTTGCAGTAACAATGATGTTGGGAATTATTGCAACATTCATTGCAACACTATTTTTCTTAAAATCGTTCTTTAGATTTATTTTAAGTAACTTTAGTATTCAAAAGCTTTCTATTTAGTGTTATACTAAGTTTATAATATTGAAATGTTTGATATTTATAAGCGCTCAAGGATATCCTTCGACAGGCTCAGGACGAGCGGGATAAAAGCTTATAATAAAATTTAGTGGCGACGTAGCTCAGCTGGTTAGAGCGGCGGAATCATAATCCGTAGGTCCGGGGTTCGAGTCCCTGCGTCGCTACCAAAAAATAAATACCATTCTCATGTTGAACACAGAACTTTCACTTCCCATGCTTCTCACATGTATCAGATTAATTGGTTCTCCAATTATTTTGCCTTTCTTGCTTGTTTACTTATTACCATGTAATATTTTTTGGCTCAATTGCAGCTTAGCTGCAATTTTTGTTTTATTTGGTCTTACTGATTTTTTTGATGGTTATCTAGCGCGTAAATACAATCAAGTCACTTCCACAGGCGCTATGCTTGATCATGTTGCTGATAAGTTTTTACTCTATGCAACACTCATTGCACTTGTTGCCGCACACAAACTTTATTTTTTTTGGGCTATTATGTGGATTGGAAGAGAATTTTTTATCATGACACTGCGTCAAATCGCTCTGGAAAACAATTTTGCAATTACCGTCTCATCGTATGGAAAAGTTAAAACCGTTGCGCAAATGGCATGCTTAGCCTTTATAATCGCTAATCCATACCACGCACATCTTTTTACTGCTTTATATTGGAATGGAACTGAACTGCTCTTATTAATTATAGGCACTGCCTTATCAATCGGCAGCGCCTACAATTATTTCTCTGTTTTTATGGAACAATACAATAATAATTAGTTCACGATAAATACCAAAAGAACTGTGTGACGCAATCAATTACATCTCGCGGAATTTTATATAAAAAATGCTCAGATTGCTTTTCATATACATCATGATGCACGCCATACAACTGCACTATTTTATCCGTTACGCCACATGCACGCATCAACAACAGTTTATACCAATTAAACTCAAAATCTGTTTCTATAACCAATTCTATTCGCTTATATGTATCTTCTTTTTGCTGTTTTAAATATTCAAAAATTGATGCTACAGCAACTGATACTGCTTTTCCTTTGGGAAAGGCTACTGGCATATCAACCGTTCCCAACGTAGGCAATGCTATACTTTTTTCATCTTTCGCATCATATAGATGAATTTTATTAAGAACAATTTCATAACATTGAGCCAAATCTTTAAATAGTTGTTGCATGCCCTTATCACCAGACATTTGAAATGTTGTGTACAGCTTTCTTTTGTTATCTACATAATAATAACTATGTATTGCTTTTTTATTTTGATTATCCTTTTTAAAAAAGCTCAACCTACTTTTTATTTTATCAACATGTAAGTTTCCTGTTTTGCTTTTGCTAACATAATAAAATAACCGATCATCTTTGCCCTTCATAGCATATGGTTCTTGAATAGCAACAACCTGACCTACCACACGCTCACTCACAATCTTCTCTGGATCAAAAATCTCATCAGCAGACTTTTTATACGAATAAATAGAATGTCCTCTATAAAAATAATTACCAACCTCTTGTTGATACGGATTAAATGTTCTTTTGCTTAATACTGTTTGTTGATTTTCCCCCACAATCATAACACTCACGTTCAATATCGGGTAAACATCACACAAATAACCTTTAATAAGATTAATTTTGGTACCATGCGCTGTAATGCTCCACTTATTTTCTTTTTCCATTGCATGACTAGATATCATAAAAATAGATGCTAGAATGAATATATTTTTTGTCATAAGTTCTGCAACCTTGGTAATGTTATATTAATTTTGCAATATAACTGATCAACTCATACGGCAATAATGCAAAAATATTCTCAGAATCTTTTTGTGCAAAATAGAGAAGTAACACATTTTCTTTACCTCTCCATTGCATCAACAACTCTTTGTAATGATTAAAATCAGCCATCTCTTCCATAAACAATTCAACATTATCATACGCCTTTGAATTATTTTTTATACATTCAAGAACAGCATTTACTGCAATTGAAATAACATCTTCTTTAAACATACGCGCATGCTCATAGTGAGAATCTGCACCCAACATTGGCAAAGCTATATTCTTAATCTCTTTTTCTTTTAATAATTCTATGCCTTTATTCAATACAGTGTTATAACAACGCAATAAATCCTTACGACTCTCTTGAATCGCTAACTCTTTTGTATAACATTCACTATCTGCATACCAATATTGTGCAGCCCCACTAGAAAGGTTAAAAACTCGAGGCTCTGTAACAACTAAAAATTTTATATCTTCTCGAATTGGGAAATACCAATCATGTAATAGAAGTTTTTGATAATGAATACTATCTTTTTTTGGCCTAAACGTAACTGTTTGCTGCTCACAACAATATCCTAGCAGATTGCTTGCCATCGGAACCACACCAAGCTCTTCTTGTTTATATTGCCCCACGCAAATAACAACATCTTCTTTTTTTCTATCATCAGCATAATATTCCAATATATCCGCTTGATGCAGATTAATTTTGGTACCATATGCTGTAATACTCCACTTATTTTCTTTTTCCATCGCATGCACAAATACAGTAAAAATGAATGCAACGATAAATATCTTTTTTTTCATAAAAACTCTGCAACCTTGGTAATGTTATATTAAATTTGCTATATAACTGATCAACTCACACGGCAATGACGAAAGTAAATGTTCAGAATCTTTGTGCGCAAAATAAAAAAGTAACACATTTTTTTCTGTATTTATCCATTGTATCAACAACTTTTTATACAAATTAAAATCTGCATCTTCTTCCATGAACAACTGAATTGTATCATAAAAATTTGGTTTATTTTTTATATATGTAAGAATGGCATCTACAGCAATTGGAACTGCTTTGTCTTCTGGAATCCCCCAAAGATCATACTCAGAATCCGCGCCTAACATTGGCAAAGCTATATTTTTACTCTTTTTTTCTTTCAACAATATTGTGGCGTGATCCAAAGCAGCATTATAACAAAATAATAAATCGTCACAGCTTTTGCGTATTGTCAATTTACCTATATGGAAGTTTTTATCAAAACCCAAACTTTCAACACTTCTAAAGAAAGAAAATGTACATAGATGCGGCTCTGTAACACATAAAAAACAGATACCTTCTCGAGGGTGCAGTTGCCAACCTTCTGAATAAGCTCTTTGATAATTAAGGCTACCTTTTTTTGGTGTAAATCGAACTGTCCTCTGCACATAACAATCTCCTACTGAATTACTTTTACATGGAATCGCGCCAAGCTCTTCTTGTTTATATTTCCCCACGCAAACAACAACATCTTCTTTTTTTCTATCATCAGCATAATATTCCAATATATCCGCTTGATGCAGATTAATTTTGGTACCATATGCTGTAATACTCCACTTATTTTCTTTTTCCATCGCATGCACAAATACAGTAAAAATGAATGCAACGATAAATATCTTTTTTTTCATAAAAACTCTGCAAACCTTGGTAATGTTATATTAAATTTGCTATATAACTGATCAACTCACACGGCAATGACGAAAGTAAATGTTCAGAATCTTTTTGCGCAAAATAAAGAAGCAACACATTTTCTTTACCCCTCCATTGCATCAACAACTCTTTGTACAAATCAAATCCACAATTTTGTTCTACAAATAACTCTATACAATTATACGCTCCTATATTGTTTTTTATAAATTCAAGAATGGATGCTGCCGCAATAGGTGCTGCTTTTTCTCGTGGAAAACCAACCTGATCATGTGATACTAAATTAAGATCAGCACTTAATGCTAACAATCCTATACTTTTTTCCTCTTTATTTCCTAATCTTTCCAGTCCCTCTTTTAAAACAATTTCATAACAGAAACTCAAATCTTTAGATGCCTCCTGAAGTGCCATATCTGCATAAAATTCCACTCTCTGAATACAATCTTCCTCAACCAATTTTCCTTTTTTTTCATAACAATATCTTATTGTCTCGTCACTATATTGACCATTTATATATACAGAACAATGAGCAACCCATGGTTCTGCTATACTAAAAACATTACTCACAGTACTGCTTAAGCTAAATAATTGTAATCCATCATCATCACGTGGCATGGGTGCTAAAAGTATATCATCCTCTCCCTTATCGTTTCGTCTCGATATGCTACAAATGTTACGTGATCCTGCACTCTTATTATATCCCACAACCATTACATCAACATTCACTTGTCTTTTATCATATGAATCTTTCGTGAGATTAATTTTTGTACCATATACTGTAATACTCCATTGATTTTCTTTTTCCATTGCATGCATCTGCATTGCAAAACATATCATCAACATCACAATGTTCTTTTTCATCGCAAATCCTTTATATAAAAAAAGTGAGTTGCATGCCTTTTGAATACAAGGCACACAACCCACATAGTATACTGGAATAACAATTATTTTTCAGCAGCACTTTTTTTCTAAAAGTTCTTTGTATAATGCAAATTCAGACTGTTTTTCTACAAATAACTCTATACGATCATACGCATTCGGACTGTTTTTAATAAACTCCAAAATAGTAGTTATTGTACGTTGTGCAGCTTTACTCTCCAAATTATTACTGTCTGGAAAATGCGATTTATAAGACCCAACAGTTAAAGCTGGTAATGCTATGCTTCTTGCCACCTTTTCATTTTTTTCTAGTATCGCTTTTGTAAAAACATCTGTATAACACAAATTTAAGTCTTTTAATGCTTCTCCAACCACTTCATCAACAGAATGAGAACCATCTCTGTTAAAAAGCTTTGCGTGATACAACTTATATCCAGGTGTATATCTTTCATAAAATACATCAAGACTAGTGCTTACACTAACGTAAGGCGCTTTAACTTCTACCAGTTTGTCTTTATTGATAAGCAAAAAACGATTACGTGCCAACTGATTAGGATCTGTTTCTTTTGGTTTTTCATATTTTTTCACAACGATAACATCTGCCTTTTTGCCATCATTACTATCGAGTATATTCCCTTGATACAAATTAATTTTTGTATTACCAACGGTTATGCTCCAATTCTTTTCATTCTCCATGCCTTGTATACACGCTGCAGATAACATTATCGCAACCACCACCAATTTCTTCATCCATCATCCTTTGAGGTTAAAGTGAAAAACAGGGGGCTTAAAAGCCCCCGCTTCGCTTTTTAAGATATATTCTACTGATTTCGGATGTATTCTCGTATGCGATCTTCGTTTACCTGACCACTTGTTTCTGCAAAATACCCATCTGACCAAAAACTTTTACCCCACAAAAACTCTTTTAATTCTGGAAATTCTTCGCGCACAACTTTACTGGTCATTCCTTTAAACAATTGTACCATCCTGCTCACGCTTACATCTGGATTCATTTGAACTAACATATGAACATGATCTAATTGAATGTTTAGCTCTTCTATTTTCCATCTTTGCAAATCTGCGCATTCATACAATAGATCTTTTATTCTTTCTGCTATCTCTCCTTTTAATACTCTCTTTCTATATTTTGGAATCCATACTAAATGATACATAAGTCTGTGCTTTGTTTGAGATCCACACCAATATTTACCCATGTTTTTTAGTATGCCTAAAGAGCCGGCTCTTCGCAATTACTATAACTGCATTGCTCCATCGCCTCCATTTTGACTCGCATTCATCCCTGGCTTTGAAAAGCCAGGGTTTTCTGCTCAATTAAATAAACAATATACGCACTTTTTATACAATACATTGTAAGTATTGGCAAGCAATCTTTCGAATTTATATAAAAAAATGATACTCTTTAAAAAAGAACAATCGTATTCGTTTTCAATAATCAAAAAATTAATCTTTTTGAGGATATAATGACTTTAACACATGATGGAATTGATGAAACTATAAAACAAAAAATTATAGCTATAATTTCAGCACTTGTGCCTGATGCAACAATTTATTTATTTGGATCACGCTCACGTGGCACTCAATCAAAATGGTCGGATATCGATATAGCACTTGATTCCGGACATCCTATCTCACGATTTGTTCTTGGTGAACTTATGAGCGTTTTTGAAGCAACTGACATATTGTACAAAATCCAAGTTGTTGATATTAATTCTGTTAATGAAGCAATGAAAACATCAATTTTAAGAGATCGCGTATTATGGAAAAAATAAGAGATCGTTACGACATTACCATACAAACATTATCAACATTAAAAGAAGTCTTAGATGAATATGATGCAGGCTTTCCAGAAAAATACATACTTATCTTTCATGATTCAATAATTCAACGATTTGAATACTCAATAGATACTTTTTGGAAATTTTTAAAACTCTATCTTCAAGAACAGCTCAAAATAGCTCTGGAATCAAATGCTCCACGTGCAATCATCAGAGAAGCGGCTAATGCCAACCTTATATCAGAAGAAGAAGCCTCTATTTTACTGAAGTGTATTACAAGCCGTAATGAAACATCTCATACTTATAATGAATTTTTAGCAGAACAAGTAGTTAAGAGTGTCCCTGAATATTATAAAATTATGCACAAAATTATGAAAAACATACCCATCTCACAATAAATAAAGAGTATACCATGGATTTTTTCACCCTCATTATTGCGTTACTCGCATATCTTATTGGCGCAATCCCAACTGGTTACCTCATTGCAAAACTGAACGGCATTGCTGATATTCGCGCGCATGGATCTGGCAATATTGGTGCAACCAATGTTGCACGCTTTTTAGGCAAACATTATTTTTTTATTATTTTTTTTATTGATGCAGGAAAAGCATTTTTATGCATGTATTTTTTGCAACCGTACTTTGATTACAATTATCTCTGCCTCTTTGCAGGCATACTTCTTTTTGGCAACGGATATTCCATTTTTTTACATGGCAGCGGAGGCAAAGGAGTTGCAACATTGTGCGGATTACTTGCAAATTTATGCCCAGCAGCATGTTTACCACTGTTTGTCGTATGGCTTTTAACAGTTTTTATCACAAAAACAGTTGGAATTGCTTCTGTAGCCGCAACTGCATGCTTACCAATATATGCATATACCACGCATAATCATCCGTTCTTTTTATTTTCACTGTTTGCTGCCACAATTATTATTTGGAAACACAAAATTAATATTACAAACTATTTTAATGAGAATAAACCGCGCTCGTCCTGAACTTGTTGAAGGATATCTTCGAGCGCTCTAAAATATTCTTTTTCCCCAGTTTTCGTTTCACTCTAAACCGGGGTCCCCGTCTGAAGGAACTGAAGATGGGGTTAAACAGGCTCAGAACGAGCGCGGGAGAAAATATATTGCTTAGTAAGAAACGTTACATTTTATCCTTTGTATTTAGCACACTTATCATTGCAACATGTATAATACTCACAAAAAATTATTTATCTCTGAGGAAAAATACCATGAAATTTATTGAAGTCGCGCAAAGTTTTAATGAGATCGAACCAATTGCAGCACGATTAGAAATCACACGCTTACTTGCTGAACTATTCAAAAAAGCATCCCCGCATGAAGCGGAAATTATTGCATCCCTTTCACTCGGACAACTGCATCCGCCACACATTGGCACGCAATTTAATATTGCAGAAAAAAACTTACTCAAAGCAATTGCAGGATTTTTGCATATTCCAGAAGAAACTTTAAAAAAAGAAATGAAACTGGTTGGTGATATCGGCCTTGTGCTTAGCAAGCATACATGGCAGCACGATGCAGATCTTTCTGTTGAGGCTGTGTATCAGGCACTCTGTACGCTGGAAGAAATCAGTGGAACCGGGTCACAAGAAGAAAAAACAAATGTTCTTATTAATCTTTTACAACACCTCGATCCCCTTTCTGCTAAATTTGTTACGCGCATTATCATTGGCAAATTGCGCCTTGGTTTTTCTGATATGACTATTATTGATGCACTTTCTTGGATGGAACGTGGCGATAAATCATTACGTCAGGAACTTGAAAATGCATATAATATGTGCGCTGATATTGGTTTAATCGCTAAAGCACTCAAAGAAGGTGGTGTTAACGCAATCACGCACATGAGTATTCAACTTGGTATACCAATCATTCCTGCTGCAGCGGAACGGCTGCCCACTGCACAAGCAATATTTGATAAATTAGGCCCCTGCATTGCGGAACCAAAACTCGATGGTTTTAGATTGCAAATACATTTTAATGCATCAACCAAGGAAATCCATTTCTTCTCACGCAACTTACAAGATATGTCAGCAATGTTTCCTGATCTGACCAAAGAAATACTCAAACTCAATGTTCAAAATATCATCTGTGAAGGTGAAGCAATTGGCTATGATCCAGATACCGGCAACTTCCGGCCTTTCCAAGAAACAGTAAAACGTAAACGTAAACATGGCGTAGAAGAAGCTGCAACTGAATTCCCACTACAACTCTTTTTGTTTGATCTGTTATATCTCAATAATAAAAGTTATTTGGATGTACCCTATAATCAACGTCATCAAACATTACAAGATATCGTACAAGACGTACAATCACACCATCTTTTTGTTATTGAACATAAACAAATAGAAAGCGGAAATGCATTAGAACATTATTTTTATTCAGAAGTAGCACACGGCCTTGAGGGGCTTGTTGTAAAACGTCCTGATGCAATCTATCAACCAGGTAAACGTAACTTCAATTGGATTAAACTAAAACGCCAAGAAGAAGGCCATCTGGAAGATACCATTGATTGTGTTGTGCTGGGTTATTACGCTGGAGAAGGTAAACGCGCTCATTTTGGCATCGGTGCATTTTTGGTTGGCGTATACAATAAAACAGCTGATATGTTCCAAACCGTTGCAAAAATTGGTACTGGTATGACTGACGATGAATGGCGTGAACTTAAGAAAAAATGTGATGCAATTGCAACAGAAGATAAACCAAAAAATGTTGAATGCGCTAAAGAATTAACGCCTGATGTGTGGGTAAATCCTACCATTGTTTGTAGAGTTCGCGCTGATGAAATTACTCTGTCGCCATTACACACTGCTGGCAAAACTGCAAACACACTTGGGTATGCATTGCGCTTTCCGCGATTTATGGATTATAGAACTGATAAAAGTGCGGAAGAAGCTTCAACGGATTATGAAATTAAGCGATTGTACGAAGATCAATTTGTAAAATAAAAACACCCCGCCTTGCAGCGGGGTTATTTTTAAATCTAAAACAAAATCGTATTATGCTTCTTGTTGCAAATATTTCTGTGCTGCTGCAATACGCGCCTCAGGACTTGGATGCGCACCTAAGAAAGTATTATGATAAATATATCTACGTGCCTTATCAATATTATGACCAAATTTTTCTAAATAATAACGAGGCATTAAATCAAAATAATAATCCGAAAATGTAAGATCTACTTTATTTTGTTGTAATAGATTATGAATAGCTACAAACTCTTCTTCTCGTAATTGTTCTTTTCCTAAAATAAATTCAAAGAATTCAACAATTCCTTCGCTTTTACCATTATCACATGCAAATGCATCTGCTTCTTTTTCAAACTGTTTATTAATAACCAATGGAGGTAACAATAAACATCCTTGCAGCACTGCCACTTTCTTTGCTATAAGACCACCTAATTTCAAAAATTTCTCTGCTTCTGTCTCAGAAGAATATACACGCACGCTTTCAAGATCCAATGCTTTACACAATAAACGATAAAGAAGATAACTCATAGCCATTAAACCAAGGATTTTATTCACATGATTATGTTTAATATGACCAATTTCATGCGCAACAATCGCTTCCAAAGCTTCATCTGAAACTTCATGCATTAATTTTTGACCAATAATAATACCACCAGTACTAGCAAATAATTTTTGAGCAAAAGCATTAAAAAAACCATCGTGACGAGTTACAAAAATAGTAGGCGTTGCAATATCAGCCTTTTTACAAATACCGTCTACATATTCATAAAGTTTTGGTAAAGTATCTGGGGTAACAAGAATAACATCCAGACCAAGAAAACCCGATCTTACAAATCTTTGGAAAGATGTTAAGTTTTTATAAATAGTTATATCGCTTTGAATTCTAGCCAATCCAGAATGAGCATATTCATCAAACATTTCTTTAGTAGCCGGAGCTTTTTTATAAGCTTTCAACTCACTGTAATACACACCATGATTACCCGCAGATACCATCACATGCGATATAATCAGCAAACCAGATAATATTTTCGACAAATTCATGCAAACCCCTTACATATGGTTAAAAACGCAGACTAATACTCTATTAAAATCTTACCAGATATTTTAACTTTGGTCAAAAAAAGGGCCTTTTTAAGGCCCCTTTCTTCTATTCTTTTTAACAACACATTACTACTTTTTTTCCGGTATAGTCTTTGTAATAATCGCAATAGATCGTACATAATCATGATCAATCTGCTCTTGAGCCGCTTGGACATTAGCAAATTTAATAATCACGCTGCCCTGCAGCAAAGCCTTGATATCTTCTATGCTCTGCGCATCAGGGTAATGTTCCTGCAAATACTGAATCATCTCATCATCCGTTTTGCCCACCACATCATACCCAAAACGGTCATAAAAATACTTTTTTAATAACGCAGAGACAGTGACATAAAATTCTTTACCATACAAAACATCAACTTTATGCTCTTGTTTGAGTTGATTCAAATCTGCAAGTGCTTGATCCCACAACGGTAATTTTTTTCTTTTGCGATATTGCATGTATTTTCTAATCACAAGTGCAACAACTAATAACATCACAGAAATTGCGATAATTTTTACCGCTAATTGGAACTTTTCGGTTTGCCAGATTGGTACGTGCCACAAACCATAATTTTCATATAAACCAGTCTTTTCATTTAACTTCATATATTTTCTTTAATACATTACCTAAGTCAAATCCAGGGGTTCTTTATGCCTTTTTAAATTCATTATTCGCTTTATTCATCAACCCCAAAAGCCAATCACATGGAATAGCAATATTTTTTCTATGATCAAACAATATAAGTTCTAATCCATGTTTTCCAGGCTTTATAACACCAATATCTTCACCATTACAAAGAAGCTCTATCACTAATTTAGAATCATTATGAGGATCGTTTATAAAATCAGCTGTCCATTGTAATGTGCTATTATTCTCTATATATTCTAAGTTTTCTATTTTATTTGTTGGAATTTCTTTATCTAATGGAGCCCTTACAAGATCAAGATATTCTGCAAATATAGCACCCATTTTTTTATAATTTTCACGAGCTTCAGTCAAACTAATACCATTTGCACCACCCTTATAATCAGGATCATTTCTCTGGATATTATCATCTTCCCAGTAACATACTGGGCATATGTCAAAAGATCCTGGTTTATCATCTAAAGTAAGATAACCACAGCATGGGCAACTATATTTAACTTTTGTTTTATTCATATATTTTTTATGGTTTATATTTTTTAACCTGTTCTATCCAATAATTTATACCTTCAGTAGGCCGAAATAACGTTTCTATAACTCCATCTGATTTTGCTATGGCCAATTCATTGGTTGCTTTATTATATCTAAATACCCAACCCTCTTTTGAAATAAATCCTTCAATATAATGATTAACTTCACTATTTAAAAGAATTCTAGCTCTATCAAGATATTCAGCCATAGACATGGATATATTTCCCCATTCAGCTTTTTTAAGAACATGTTTATTAAAATGTGTTTCTAATTTTCCTGGTGCAAAATTATTTGCTTTCCAATTACACAATGTGTATATCGCCATATTTTTATTTTTATTAATAGTTCCAAATCTTTTTTATGGGGCCCCCAATTGAAAGTGTAAATTGGGGTTTAATACTGCATGCGTCGTCTAAAAAAATTAATCATCCCAGACAAATAATCTGTTCTATCTGGTGATACCTCAAAAAGATCAACTCCACAACGCCGCAATAGTTTATCTTGTTTATCAATACGCGCAGATAAAAACTTTTTTACTTCATTATTCCGCGTATTGCGCAAATCCAACTCAACCAATTCACCTGTTTCCAAATCTTCCACTGTAATAAAACCAACGGATGGAATAGCTTTTTCATTGCCATCCAAACAGCGCACTGCGATCAGATCATATTTACGCGCTGCCTGCGCCAAATACGTATCTAATGTATCATCAATAAAATCAGAAATAAGAAACACAATTGCATCACTTTTTTTAATAGAAAGAAGATGCTGCAACGCTTTTGATATATCTGTTGTGGTTTGCTTTGGTTTAAAACTGAGCAGAGTTTCCATAATATAATGTATATGGTTTAAGCTGCTGCCAGGCGGAATATACGCTTCAATAGTGTCAGAAAACATCAAAAGCCCAACATGATCTTTACCATGCTGAGCTACGAGTGCCAATACACTTGCAAGTTCTACAATACGACTATTTTTATTCTGTTTTCCAGAACCAAACATTGATGATTGCGAAACATCTACGACTAAAAAAATTGTTCGGCTGCGCTCTTCTATATACTGTTTTACCAACAGCTTATCATTGCGTGCTGATGCTTTCCAATCAATAAATCTGATATCATCACCAAAACTATATTCACGAATTTGATCAAATTCAAAGCCCGTGCCTTTAATTGCAGAACGGCTATCACCTACCAATGTTCCATTGAGTAGACGACGTGTAAAAATTTCCAACTGCTTAATCTTGTGCACAATTTCCGGCGAGACTAAACTCTTTTTTACCATCATAATTCACTTATTATTTAAAATAAGCCTTCATTCTTCAATATTTCTGGCAACTGAATGCTACCATCAGCTTGTTGATATGTTTCCATCAATGCAACCATCAAACGCGGTAATGCCAATGATGAACCATTCAGAGTGTGCACAAGCTGTGTTTTGCTATCAACTTTTTCTTTAAACCTGATCATACCGCGACGCGCCTGAAAATCAGTACAGTTACTGATTGATGAAACTTCTTTATATTCACCTTGCCCCGGGCACCACACTTCTAAATCATATGTTTTAGCTGAAGCCCATGATGCATCTTGCCCGGCTAATAGCATCACACGATAATGCAAACCTAATGCCTGTAAAATACCTTCTGCGCACGCAAGCATTCTTTGATGTTCTTCTTCAGACTTTTCTGGCTCACACATCGATACAATTTCTACCTTTTCAAATTGACGCATACGGATCAAACCACGTTCACTTGAACCATACGCACCACCCTCACGCCTAAAACAGCTTGTAAATGCTGTCATGCGCAATGGTAAATCTGATGCAGCAAAAATATGATCGCGATACATATTGGTTAAGTTAACTTCTGATGTTGGGGTTAAAAAAAGATCATCGGATGGAACTGCAAAAACTTGATCCCTAAATTTAGGGAAGTTGCCGGTTGTTTCTAAAGATTTTTCATTCACAAACACAGAAGGTAATACAAAATTAAAACCATGCTTACGATTATGTTTGAGCATAAACATCGCCAAAGAAAAAAGCAGTGTAACACCATCACCTTTATATAAAGCAAGACTTGCACCACCAATTTTTGCCGATGTCTCAAAATCTAACCACCCAAGTTTTTCACCAAGATCCAAGTGATTTTGTGGTGTAAATGAAAATGTTGGCTTTTCACCAAACATACTTACCACAAGATTTTCTTCTTTATTGCCGGCAGGAACTTCATCAAGTAACAAGTTTGGACATGCAAGATAATACTCTTTAAACGCATGCCCCAATGTTTCTAACTGCTGTTCTTTATCTTTTAACTGATTATTGAGCGCAATTGATTGTTCACGCAGCTCCGGCGTTATGCCCGACTTACCTTGCTTTGCCAACTCATTTTTTGCACAACGCAATTGCTCAACATCACTTTTAATTGCTCGTAACTCTTTATCTAATGTTATCAGCTTTGCCACATCGTAATGCGGATCTTTTTTAGCAAGCGCTGCTATAACACGTTCAGGATTTTCACGCAAAAGCGTAAGGTCTATCATTGAAATTCCCTTATGTAGATTCCCCCCGCGCTCGTCCTGCCGTGTGCTCCGAAGCCTTTGGCGAAGGATGTAAGCCTGTCGAAGGATATCTTTGAGCGCGCTTTAATTCTTCAACAAGTTCAGAATGAGCGCGATAATAAAAAATATATTTTGAAAAAAGCATACCGCAAATAAGCCTTTTTGACTACAAGCAGAACATCATATACACTAACCCATTACTGAGTAAAAAATTTCTCAATGTTCAATATTCAACAAAAAATACGATACTTCAAAGGTTTTTCATGTTAGCACGATTAATTCAATCGATATTTTTTCTTTGCATTTATACCTCACTGCAAGCAATGAATAAAAACCAAAAAGATATTGTACATGCTAAGCTCTATGAAAAATATCAAATAGCAGAAACTCCCCAAAATTATCGCTTAGTTATTCAACCACTCCCTGAACTAAACAGAGATGTTGAATTGATTAAAGCTAACCGCACCAAACTAGTAAATGAAACTAAAGAAGATAAACAAATTCTTAATGAGTACAAAATAAAACAAGCTCTTGATACATACAATGCAATAAAAAATCGCCTACCCAATGATCTTTCCATCCTAAAACCAAAAACTCAAAAAAAATACAGTTCAATCAACAATGCCATTAAAAAATATGCCATTGAAGGCAATACAAACGCACAATCACTGATCATTGAACAGTATATAGATAAACTCAATCCATTATGTAACGCACCTGAATTTCTTGAAAAAATACAATTTCAACAATGCTTACATGCTTATGAGTTCCTTGATTTTACTGCAACAGTTAAAAGCAATAACATTCCAGTAGCTACAACAGATTCTCAAGGAAAACAGCTCATCGACATCAGAAATCAAACAAACAAAACAAATCCTTCTGCATCATACATTATTCAGTCAATATACTATTTGCAGTCTATTACAGAAAATGAAAGAAAATTTCGCTACTCAAAACTATCAAATATGAAGCCGGAAACTGCAGAAACTGAAATAATCTGCCAATTTCTCATTAACTATGGGGATGATACATTATCACCACAAGCTGTTGCAAAAAAATTTATCCAAGCTATCAACACCTGTGAAAATGACACAAAAAGCATTATTCAAACCATTGAACATTGTGCAAACGGTACTGTATCACCACAAGATGTTACAATACAACTGATTCAAACTATTAAAGCCCAAAAAAAGAGTGCTGATATACTGAGCGCTATAGCAAAATCACCATTATTTCCCCATGTTATACAAAAACTGAATAATGCCATTCTCAATAGCACAAACAAACAACTTGTATCAGATATTAATTATATTGTAGCTGAGCTCTATTATAGCAAGCTAGATTACAGCCAAGCTGATAGTTATTACAGAAAAAATAAGCCTGCATTTCTTAAAGAAAAAAAAGTGCAATACCATGCATTTAATGCAAACATTGCTACATCACAAAGTTTTAACAAAGAAGATATCAACTATCTCTCTTCTCTTGTGGGCAACACTTATAATCAATTGAAAAAAATAGATACAACCAATCCAGAACTATCATACAAAGTAGGGTTACTGATACACGCACTGGTCAATAATACCCCTGCTATGAACATCGCAGAAAAAATTGAAATGCTCCATGATGCATTACGTCACATTGAAAACACACACAAAGACGCTGCAACCTGCATAACATTACACACAACATTATCCACCATCTACACGCAAAAAAATGATCATATTTCTGCGCTCAAACACACCACATCAGCTTTGCAACTACATGACAGCAACTCACAAGAATATGCCATAGCAAACATCCTTGATAACGCAGAAAAAAACAGTTGTGATTTTTATAAACAACACGTGCAATCAATACAATGCATCATCAATTTTATTAACAATGGCGTTGCAGATAGCACAAAAAATTGCAATCTACCATCTGAATTCATTTTATCTGATCTGTGGCAACAATTGCTCCCTTATTGTGATGCAACATACGCAAAAAACAAGAATGCCAATAATGACATTCTCTATGCTATGGCACTCAGTCATACCGAAAGTGGCAATTATGATACAGCGTGCACATACATAGATGTATTACCACAACCCTTATCAAAAACAGCCCAACTTCTTAAAGCACGCATCTATACGGCAACACAAAAAACATTATCTGATGAAGAGCTGGAAGCTATCTTTAAAACATTTGTGCACAATAAAAAAACATCCTCCACTGATCAAGAAACGACTGTTTCTCTATTGACACAATCAGATCGATCAGAACAATTGCTTGCTCAACCAAAAAATCATGATTTAGCAATTAAATTAATTACCAAATTAAGCGATACATCAACATCACATGCTGCAATACTGTTAGCATTTAATATCACAAAACATCTTAAAACTACGCAGAGCTCCACCACCCAACAGTGGCAAGAAAAACTCAAATCATGCAATCAATTTTATACAAATATTGCAGCACCATCAGAATATAATGGCTACACTAATTTTGCAGCTGGCTTATTACTGATGGAAAGTGGAATCACATACAGTTCTCGAATTATTTCATATTTTATTGCTGCACTTAATAGCAAAGAAGTATTACCAAAATCAGCTGAAGCAGCACAAAAAGCAATTGCAGCACTGTACAATGAATGGGCGCTGGCAATACATGACGATTTCAACACACGCTTAGCATTATTTGATGAAGCACTGCAATACAATAACAACAGTGCGATCCGATTTAATAAAGCAAGCGCTATTCTTGTAGATAGTGATGATCAAGATCTTATTAACGATGCATTACAGCTATTAGAAGAGAATAGTACACAAGATTGTCCTGAACGTACATTCTCTCAACTTGCACTCGCACAAGTATACTGCAATTACAGTCCTGATGCTGCGCGTTTACCAATATTAAAAAAACTCATTCCACTTGATATCAACAAAGCAATTGCTTGCTTACAAAATCACAATAACCAACCAGAGCTCTTAAAACGGTTAATAAGCATATATGCTGGAGAATCTATTTGGATACCAAAACAGCTCGCAGAACCGTATATTAACTTAGAACAAGCACTCCATTATATCAATGTGTTAATAGACACTGATAAATATAAGATTGACTATATATCTCTCCGTATGGAACTGTATGTTAAGTTACATCACATTGATAACGCTATTGCAGACATTGATCTGATGCTCAATGCTCAAAACTTATCAAATACACGTGGCGTAACCAAAGAAAAACTGTTATTCAGAAAATCAGAACTGCTCTTACAAAAAGAGCCTCATGAAGAACTCTACAATCAAATTCTTGAATGTGCTCAGCAACTCAAGACATATGATGAACGAGACGTAATACTTTTTAATATGTCCCCTCTTATCAAAGAACGTACAAAATATCTTGTAGACAACACTATTATGACAGACAGTGCCATTGAATGGTGTTGTTTTGCAGTTAATTCTTGCGTAGCTGCTAATAACTGTAGAGAATCTGATGTTACACAACTCCTGTCAGCAGATCTATTGTTAAGAGAGCCAACACAAGAACAAAAAGATCTTGCTCACTACATATTATCAGCTGCAAAGGCAGATAATCTTGATGCACAGCTCATTGCACTACCTTATCTGAATGCAATAGGTTATGTAACCCAAAGCAACTTCACTGAAAGTTTACGATATAGCCATCAAGCATTGTGTAACCCGAAAAGCAGACAGAAAGAAGCAAATGTCACTTTCCTTATAGAATTGTTACAAAGTTATATAGTCAAAGAAGGAGTTATTTTAGCGTATTACATTCTTTGTGATTATTACAAAAATTATCCCAAGAAAATTGAAAAAAGAATGCTCTTTCTTAATCAAGCAAAAAAATACGAACGCCCTGATGAGAGCGCTACAGATCTTATAGAAACAATATTCACTTCATGCAAACATGTGTTCTCAAAAAGTGTTGAGCTTTGTGTAAAAAATCAAAAAAATCTCAATAAGTTAACCTTAACCGATGCAATTGCAAGCTTTACCTACGGTTCCATGTGCCAATATAGTAACAAAAAAGATACACTCACTTCAGCAATACTTTCTCTGGATATAGCCCAAAAACTTCTGTGTGAAAAATTTAAATTACAGCAATATCGATCTCCTCTTCACTTCTTCCTTGGCAGTGCATATTATAAATTGGCTATACTCAATGAAAAAATTGATTATGAATTATTACGCAAAAGTGCACAGACTGAATATATACCGCCATTGCATAAAATGGCAGAAATATATATAGAACAACATGAAAATGGCAAACACGATATTCCTGTGAAAACAATTGATTTTATGCCATTACTCGCAAAAGATCTTAACTATCCACTTTCACGTGAATTGTTCAAGAAATGTGCAGATATAACAACACTCCAAGAAAAAAGAGAAGTAAGTGATGATAGTGACGACAAACCTGTTCTTGTCAAATTTACAGGCAACTCTACAGATCTTACGGCATTATTAGAAGCAAGCGCTACATACGTTACCTCGAACACCGAAATAAAAGAAAAAACTGGCATAGATTTAACATCAATTCCAGACAGGCAAATACATAAAAAAAATCAGGATTTAGCTACTATCGTTAAAGACCTGAACAACACAGAATGCCCTCCCGAAATTATAGATGCAATGATTAATTTTGAAAAAGGCAATAAAGCTGCTGCATTAAAAGTGATACGCAATGCCGCTGCAAAACATAAAATACCATCGGCATATATGCTCCTTGCCAGTAATTATTTACAAGGAGATGGAGTAAAACAAAATTATGCTCTATCACAAGAATATTTAGAAGAAGCTTTTAAATATGGTTTAGTTGGAAATCAGTTATGCAATGGTCATTTTTTTGGCACAGTATGCACATATCTGAGCGATTTGACACTCAAACATCTACCTTCTATGCAGCAACATTTATTACGTATCATCACGCAGGCACTCACAGACCATGGTGTTGATATCACCACTTTTTATGTTTTGGTCAAGGAATATACCAAATTAGATGTATCTTTACATACTGAAAAAAAAGATGTCGCTCCATTCATTAAAAATCATAATTATCAAGAAACATCCTCCGCTTTTCTTGCGGGATTACAAGCATATCAACACAAAGATCGCAAAAAAGCTTTCGAATACATGTACAAAGCAGCAATAGATGAACATCATCCAAGCGCATGCCTTTATGCATCGTATCATTATTATATCGGAGACATGGTTAAAAAAAATAATAAACAATCAAATGTTTTGCTTCTCGAAGCGCTTGCTGATGGTCTCATAACAGGACAATTTTGCTCGCCTCAATTTTTAGAAGAATTAGTTGCATACACAAAAGAAATACTAAAAAACAAAAATGATAACACAGCCTACTCATTGCAAATCATAAAATCTGCGTTGACTGTTCAAGGAATTGATCCATCCTATTTTTGTAACATATATAAAGAATATACTGACACAGATCTCGCATCAGTTCCTGAGTGGTCAGAAACAGATACAAACACCACCAATACAAATGCACCAGTACAACCACAACTATCGATTACTGATCTGCAAAAAAAAATGGTAAAAGATCACACAAATCGATTATCTGATGATTTTAAACAAGCTTTAACAGATGCCCTTAAAAAAGATATGACTAAGATGACTATCGCTGCCGATAAAAATGACTCCTGTGCCTGCATTATTATGGCTTTACATAATTTTACAGGCGAAGGAGTTAAAAAATGTCTTTACCTATCAGGAGCTTACATAAAAGAAGCTCTTAAATATGGCTTAATCGAACAGCAGTTTTGCAATAATTTATTCTTAAAAAAATTATGTTCATACATTAAAACAATAATCTCGGCAGAGTATGCACCTGATGACATACTATTTAAAAAACAGTTATTACATAAAATCAAAAAATATCTTCTCATCAACAACATTGATCTTACCGACTTTTGTACTATAATGCTCAACGAAACTCAAATAGACCTACTAACATGCCTTGAATGGATAGAATCAGACAAGAATTATAAATTTACCGAACAGAAAAAATTACTCTTAAGAATTGATGCGATCAAAAATGACAGTGCTGTTGATAATTGTTTGCAAAAAGCTGTTATCAATCTGCTTACAAACATGACAACTAAACAAGAAAATCAACCCAAAAATAAACTCTTCCAACAGCGAAGACCTAAAAACTCCCTTGCTTTTGCCGCTGTTGAAGATGCTGCAGTAGAAGGCAATATTAAAAAATGTATGGAACTTGCTAAAACCGTTGCTGAAATTGAACACCATCCAAGAGCTTATATGGTACTTGCTTTTGAACATGTAAGAGGAACATTCCTCGATAAAAACATTGATGCATCAAAACAGTTCCTCATCAATGCTCTTTTTTACGGATTAATAGAACAACAGTTTTGTGATGGCGAGTTTATGGAAGATTTATGCGATTACATCAACTTTGTAATCAAAGCAAAATACTCAAAAAATAATAAACAAACATTGTTATTGACAATAAAAAAAGCTCTTGAGGCAAAATCTATTGATCTGAATGCCTTTTATGATGAATTCAAAAAACAGCACAAAATAGACTTATCAAAGGTTGCTGAGTGGAATATATAACATTTATCTCATTTTCGATTCTCTCTTAACCGGGGTCCCCATTGAAATGTAATGGAAATGGGGTTTAAAAAAACCCAAAAATTATTAAAAATATAATTTTTGGGTTTTTGTGTAAAAACTCTACTTGCGAAAAGTTTTTTGATTAACCTAGTCTTACTGAACGAACAACTTCACGTAAGCTTTTACCTGCTTTAAAGCGAGGGATGCTGATTTCTGGTAAATCAATACGTTCTTTTGTTGCAGGATTGATTCCTTTGCGAGAAGGACGGCAAGAAATCCAAAAGCTTCCAAATCCTGTGATAGAAACTTTTTCACCTTTTTTTAACGCACGGCTGATAACGCGTGTTAGTGAATCGAGCACTCGAGTAACATCCATTTTACTAAATGTTGTCTCTTCGCTGAGCTCATTTATTAATTCGCTCTTGTTCATAAGAACTCCTCATATTATGGTTAGTAAAAATTTAAAAACACTGTCTCTTCATTAAAACTTCTTTATAATAGTGTAAGATATAATAATTTAAAACGATTTTGTCAACTTTATTGCACAAAAGGATTGCTATGCTCATAGATACTCATTGCCATATAAACATGATGGTCAAAGATAGTTTTGATACTCCAATGCAAACATCTGACTTATCAAAAGCAGAAATTATCATAAGACAAGCACACGAGGCAAGAGTTTCTTTAATTATTAATGTTGGAACTCGCAAAATTGAAAATCGAAATTGCATATTACTTGCTCAATCATTCGATTCAGTCTTTGCAACCGTTGGCATTCACCCAAATGATTCTGACACATGGCAAGAAGATATAATGTTTATGAAAAAGTGGTTACAAAACAAAGAAGAAAACAAAATTGTTGGTATTGGCGAATGCGGAATCGATCTCCATTATCCTAATCATAATCTTATGCGTCAGCAAAATGCTTTCAAAGCACAAATAGAACTTGCACTTGAACATGATCTTGCACTTGTTGTGCACAGCCGTGATGCATATGATGAAACATTAAAAATTTTAGAAGAGTATAAAAACAATCTCACCCATGCTGTTATGCATTGCTTTTCTTACGACCAAACATTTGCAAACATTGTCACATCTTGGGGATTTGTGCTCGGCATTGGCGGTCCTATTACCTATCCAAAAAATCATGAACTGCGCAATGTTGTTCTTAATGCTGATCTTAAAAATATTGTGTTAGAAACTGACGCACCATTCTTACCACCACAAGCTATTCGTGGCAAACAAAATCACCCCAAAGAAATTGCAACTATTGCACAATATATCGCTGAACTGCGCGGTGAAAGTTTTGAAACTATTGCACAACAAACTACGGAAAATGCGCTTCGCTTATTTTCCATTAATATGAGTTCGCTCATTTCGACCCTACTTCGTTAAAACTTCGTAGGGCACGCAAGTAGGGCGTTTACTCCTGAGCTTGCCGAAGGGTCAATGCGAACGGAATGATAACAATAACAAACAAAAAAATAATTCTAATCCCGTTCGTGGTGAGCCTGTCGAACCATACGAACTCATAAAGTGCCTGATAAAAAAATTTGCATAAACTCATTTTCAAGTAAACTGATATAATAAAACCACAAAGGAGAATTACATGAACAAAGCATTCATCGCAATCAGTATAACTCTCCACACATTATCGTATAATTCATCCGTCTCAGGCATGACGATCGATCAACTTCTCAACATTCAAGATATCGAACCACAAATTATCAGAAAAATTGCATGCCAAGATTTTCCAGACATGCGATTGGTATGCAAAAAATGGGCTGCAAGAGGCTTCGATGGCAAAATTAAAAAAGATTGGCAATTTATGCCCGATAGTGTTGAAAAACATTATGATAAAATTATTAAACAAAAAAAAGAGTTAAACCCTTTCTACAAAAATATAATTTTATTTGACCTCATTAATGATTATCCCGCAGTTGAATGGATGGCAGACAGAAACACAAATAGAACAGGCATACTGTGTGATTATACATTTCTTTCCTCTCCATACCCACTCCTCACATCAGCTATGCTTGCTATCCATCACGAACAACCAGAAACTGCACGGTTGTTAATTGAAACAAGTAAACATTATAAAAATCAAAATTGGAAAGATCTGTATCACAAAACGCTTACTGTCCCACAACAAATAGAAGAATGCTTATACCCTGGTGAACATCGAAATTTTACATTTCTTCTTTATGTAACTGCCACTTTGCTTGATAACGCGCATAATCTTAAAAAGCTATATAAACACAAAATACCAACCACCTTAGGACAAAAACTTATAATAAATGCTTGTTTATATCATAATGCAATACAATGCTTCAAATTTTTATCTGATCGCACAGCGATGCAAAAAACAATAAAAAACCACAATATAGATTTTTTTATACTCGCTATTAATGTAAATAACCCAAAAATGGCAAAAATATTCATCAAAAAAAAGCTCTTTTTCATCAATGGTTCATTTAAAGAAAATGGTAAAAAAGTAACGATACTCGACTTATATCTTCAAGATGAAACATATAAAAATAATATACAAGCCCACGCTCTTTTGCGCAGTCTTGGCGCCAAAACAACTAAAGAAATACGAGAAGAAGAACGCATACGATATGAACGAAAAATGGAAAGAAGACGGCGAATACAAGGTTATTAATATTGATATGAACATCTACACCTTCCTCGATACCAACAATATCCCTTACGAACGTTTTGATCACCCGGCAGCATTCACCTGTGAACAAGCAGATGCAGTGTGCCCAAAAATGCCGGGTGCATCTATCAAAAATCTTTTTTTATATGATAAAAGAACAAATCATCATTTTTTAGTTGTTGTTGGCAAAGAAAAACAGATTGATCTTAAGCAACTGAAGTTCATCCTTGATGTATCCAACCTCAGTTTTACATCTGAAGAACGCTTACATAAATATTTAGGAGTTACACCAGGCTCTGTGACAGTGCTTGGTCTGATTAATGATACACTGAATTTGGTGACAGTGATTTTTGATAGCAACCTTGAAAACAAAACATTGCAATGTCATCCATTAATTAACACTGCAACGCTTGCAATTCCATGGGAAGGGATTGAAAAATTTTTAAAACTGACGCATCATGATTATCAATTATTAGATCTTCCAACGCGATAAATCCCAAAGGATATTTATGCGCACATCACTTCTTATCATAGCACTACCACTTTTAGCATTATCTTCTCTCACAACCTTCAGCATGATACCTTTCACAAAAAATCCTGACATGAACAAAAAAATCTGCGATTACTTATCTCCAGAAGATAGAGATGACTGCAGATTGGTGTGCAAAAGATGGGCTACAAAAAACAATCAATGGCGATTCATGCCTGATAGCATTGAAAAAAAATATGATATCGTGATGAAAAACAGAGGAAAAATTGATAGGAATCTTATTTTCTTCAATCTTATCTATGAAAATGATCTTAATGCAGTGGAATGGTTATGTATGTTAGGTAAAAACAATTTAAAGGTCCGCATAGCAGTTATTGATACATTGATGATGGATGTAACAATGATAGCATTGCATAACAACAATCCTGAAATGATGCGATTGCTATGCAAAATGCATCCAGAATATAATAACAAGAATTGGAAAAATTTATACAAGACAATCACTGCACCCAAGGATCTGCAACTCTGCTTATATCCTCATTGTGATCGTGATTTTTCATTTATCCCTTATATCGTTACTACTTTCTCGAATAGCTCCCGTAGACTCAAACAGCTTTATACACAGAAAATACCTACCAAAGAAGGACAATCGATATTAATACGCCTTTGTGCGGAACGAAATGCATTCCGATGCCTTAGCTTTTTGTTAACAAACGAAGAAGCACAACAGATAATGATGGCAAAAGAAGATAATAGCAATTATCTATGGAAATTTTTATACACAGCCCTTACACACAATCATCACGAAATCATACACACTCTTATTCAAAGTAAAGTCTATGATATTAATGAAGTTAGATTCATGGGCAACTCAACAATACTTGATCAATATAATCTTGATGACAGACGCACAAACTGCGAAAACTCTAAAAATTTTCTCAAAAGTCTTGGCGCAAAAAGATCACAAGAGCTAGAACAAGAAAAAAAATGTGTCATTCAATAACTACCATCGCTTTTTTTTCCGCGGAAATAATCGCCACAAAAACTGACGTGTTCCAAAATCAAGCCACAAATGTGATAGTGCTCCGACAATAAAAAACATAGTATCAACAAAAAGATGCATCGCTTTATGCGGCAATAACGTTGCAACAATCACCCACACAAGTAACGGCAATGCAATCACAAAGCGTGGGCTATGAAAAATACCCCGATGCTTAACGAGCATAGGAGTAATCATGACAAAACTGAAACAAGTGAGCATCTGCAGACGTTGTTGATATGCCAAAACAAATAAAACAACAAGCACCGCGTAATAAAAATATTTCTGCCCCTTACTTTTAATATCAATATCAGGGAACAATGCACCAGCCAGCACACATAACAACCATTCCCCCATCATCAGATGCGTTGGTTGCGGGATTATAACAAGCCCAACAAGTCCAAAAAGCACCAAGCAAAACGCTATTGTTCCGCCCACCAAATGACCTTTATACCCTGGCATTATTACCCATTCTCCCGTTAAATCTACGTTTGTTTTCCTATATGAACCATAATTTGATACTATAATGTTTATAGCATAAGTTATTATGTTTACCCTACTTAATTCTATCCTGCGCTCGCCCTGAACCTGTTGAAGGGTATCCTCGAGCGCTCAAAGATATCCTTCGACAAGCTCAGGACGAGCGCGAAGAAACATTAAGATGGGTCATCAATCCGCAAAATTAAGGAAATTAAAAATGCTTTCCGAATTACTCATTATACAAGGAATTATAGAACGCGGCCTCATTTTTGGCATCACCGTCATGGCAATATATATCACCTCTCGCATTATTCATTTTGACGACCTTTCTGTTGAAGGGACTTTTGGTCTTGGTGGTGCATTAATGGCACTTTTACTCACACGTAACGTGCATTGGTTCATCGCATTCCCTCTTGTCATTGCAGCAGGTGCAATTGCAGGAGCAGCAACAGGCTTATTACATACCAAATTAAAACTCAATAATCTCATCAGTGGTATTGTTGTCACCACAGCACTCTTTTCTATTAACCTGAAAATTGCTGGTTCGAATATGGTTGTAGGGAGCAAACCAACCATATTCGATCTGATTGCTGGCGCAGCAAACATGAAAATAATTATATTACTTCCTTTAATCTGCGCACTTCTTTTGACCATCAAATGGTTCTTGCACACGGAATGTGGTTTTTTATTTAAAGCAGTTGGCGATAATCCGCAGATGCTCACTAATTTAGGTAAAAATGCAGATACATACACCATTGCAGCGCTTGCCCTCGCCAATGGAATTACTGCATGTGCCGGAGCCTTATTTGTACAATATGTTGGTTATTTTTCCATCTGGTCGAGCGTTGGTATTTTGATCATTGCACTTGCAGGGCTTATACTTTCTGAAACACTGGGAAAATCTTTTGGATTTAATTTATTAATTGGCGCAATACTGTACCAAGCAATTCTTGCAGCAACCTTTGAATTTAATGTTGATCCTGAATGGAATAAATTAATTACTGCAGTTCTTATTGTTCTCATGATCGCGTTAAAAAAACATTCCACCATTCTTGACAAGGGCAATCATGATAAAATTTGAAAATGTTTCAATAACTATTGATAACAAACAGATTCTTAAAAATATTACCTGTACTATTAACAGTGGTGATTTTATTGTTATTGTTGGCCCAAATGGTGCAGGAAAAAGTACATTCTTTGATATGATTAGTGGTAAACGGATTGCAACAAGTGGTAAAATTTTTCTTGATAATATCGAAATTACACATCTTGATGAACAGCACCGCGCACTGTTTATCAGCAGACTTTTCCAAAATCCACAACTCAATGGTGTTGCATCAATGACCGTTGCACAAAATCTTGCACTGAGCAATTACAAAGGAAAAACCGTCAGCTTATGCAATGGCATGAGTACATTCCCTGCACATTTAACTGCAGAGCTTGAAAAACTGAATCTTGGATCATCAAAAATATTACACACACCCATGAAAGATCTTTCTGGCGGGCAACGTCAACTGCTTGCGTTTATCATGGCAACAATACTGCCACCACGTCTTTTTATGCTTGATGAACCAACTGCAGCACTTGATCCACAATCAGCAACAAAGTTGTTACAATTTGCTATCAAGTTCATCAATGAACATAAGCTCACCACTTTGCTTATTACGCATGATCCAGAACTTGCGCTCACTATTGGCAAAAAAATATGGGTATTGGAAGATGGGGAAATTACTAAGCAATTTGATTCAAAAGATGTGGGGAATATTTCTGCATCTGATTTGATTGGGCATATTGATTACAAAAAATTAAGTTATTAATTTTGAATTTTATTAAGATCTTTTAATCTCCAGCTTAACGCCGGAGACCTAAACCTTCACTTCGTTACGGTTATCTTTTACGCAAAGGGGTCTTGTGACCAATGCTGTCAACTTAAGCAATGGATTGGCATTGTTGACCCCCTTCATAAAGCTTTCCTATCAACTTTATATCTAACCTGTCTGGAATTGCGGGGAAATTGTCTTCCGGGAATAACGGGTACCAGATTTCTTTTTATGCGATTTTTTAGTTTTTCACAATATTCACTGAGATCTTGATCCCCAAGAAAAATATCCATTATTTCATCTTTTATCGTTCCTATTAATATATTGCGATTAACTTTATATTTATACTTAAGTATTTTTTCTTTTTGACTTGATTTTTGGAGTTCAATTGTAAGTTCTTCTTGTGCTTCAGACATAAGTAATGCTGAGACATTACATGCAAAAATTGTAGCATAAAAATCTTGCTCTATTGCTGTTTTTGATCTGCCACTAAAGTTTTCAATTTTTGCTATATTTTTATAAAATTTATAATTTTCTTCAATATTCCATCTCAAATGATAGAGGGAAAAAATATCATTAGAGCTGAATTTATTTTGGTCCATTAAAGAAGTGATAATGTATTCTTTTTGACCATTAGGTAAATCTAATATTAAAAATCTTAATTTTAACGTTGCATCATGTTGTAAATTAGATAAATATTCATTTAGTGGTGCATTTGGAGATTTTCTTTTTTCAAATATAGGAATTGTTATAATAGAATCGCGACATTCAGATTTTATTGCAGCATTGATCTCGGAAAAAAAGTTTTTTTGAATCCTAGCTAAAAAATGCTTTTTTGCATTGTCCAACATAATCAACAACCCTAAAGATGGATAACCTCTATCGAAGATTAATAAGTCTTCGAATGATTGATGTGAATTATTAATTTGAGCTAGATACTTAATATGTTCATCAGCCATACAACGCTCTGAAGCTTTATTGTCTTTTATTAAGCCATGTAAAGTAACCTGATTCAATACATCAAACATTGTAGATATTCTCGCTAAAGGAATATTGGAATCATGAATGTGTGTTCCATAAAAATGATATAAATCATCATCTATAGGTAATCTTAAGGTTGATCCATCTATTGCTAAAACTCTAAAGCCTTTAAAGGTTTCAATTTCATTATCTGTATAAAATTCTTCTAATAATTTTTGATTCAGCAATGTAAAAACCATGGGAGATAATTTTTTTCGTGCTTTTGAAAATGCTTGCTTACTAACACTTGAAATGTTAAAAAAGTCTGCAAAAGAATATAATTCGAGTTGCAGACTTTTTTTTACAAAATTAATTATAAATACCGTTAAATTTGTAAATGTTAAAGATCGATTTCTTGTAAAATCTTGTTGTTGTAGCTTACAATTTTCACGCAATTGAGAACTTAATAAATATTTTTTTATTCTTTTGAAGATTTCTGCAACTCTTTTTTTTGTATCATTGCTTTAATTCCTTTTTTTAAGGAATAATAATATCATATAAAAAATTTAAAAATATTGACTCAATTTCTTAAGTTGACAGCATTGGTCTTGTGACCCCTCTGCACTCGCACACAAACATCCTGTTTGATCAAGCCCCAGTTTTTTGTTCCACTCCAAACCGGGGACCCCATCGTAAGAATGAAGATGGGGAAAAATTCAGGCCACAGTCTGCTCGGAAGCAGCCTAAACCATCATACGTAGCTCATGGGACTTTTTACATTATTTTAACGTTCGCCCATTTCGACAAGCTCAATGCGAACGGAAGATATCTCTTTTGATGCGCTCGTCCTGAGCCTGTCGAAGGATATCTCTGAGCGCAAATTTAAATAAGTACCTACACATTTCGCATGATGGTTTAGGCTGCTTCTTAGCAGACTGTGGCCTGAATTCGAAATGATCTAAGGGATCAAAGGGAACGTTTGTGTATCGGGGGTGTGGGGGTGTTTTACACAAATACCCCCACAGAATCAACCGTAACGAAGTGAAGGTTCAGGTCTCCGGCGTTAAGCTGGAGATTAATTCTTCTCTAAGAGAGCGCTCAAAGATATCCTTCAACAAGTTCAGGACGAGCGCTATATTTGAATTCTTATCTTAATTTTTATCTCAAATGAATTTACGCAGCAGCTGCTGCGTAATTATAATTCTAACAATTTCATATTTATAACAACTTCATAAATTGGGTGCCAGGATAATAAAATTTTAAAATACTTTTATAATCCCACCCATCACGCACCATCTGACGTGCACCCCATTGGCACAACCCAATATGATGACCAAAACCACGGCCGGAAAATGTTATTTTTCCGGCATTTTTACGTACATCAAAATGAAATGATTTAACATCTTTAAGCGCTGAATACAGTTTTTTTCCAGAAACAACGGTGTGCGCCTTGGGTCCTCTTAATTGTACTTCAGAAACCAATCCCGCTTTATCTTTTTTAACAATGTGAATGTCATGCAACTGTGCAATTTCAGGTTTATGGTGATGCAGAAGTTTATCAAGCATCGCATGATCGTATGATACTTGCCATGAATACAATGAACAACTTTTGCAATGCGTACATGCATATGAACGCGCTAAATACGGAACTTTTGCAAAATCAAAATCATCAACGAGTGCAGGAATAATACCCCCGCAACATGAATCAAACATTGCTAAAATTGGCTTTCCATTAAAACCAAGCACGATTCCTTTAGTTTGCTCTACTGCTGATTTTAATACTGGCAAATCATGCCTACCTTTATATGTTTGATGCGCATTACTATTTTTAAGATGATATGGACGACTACTTTTTTTTGCTTCTAAAACTTTATGTGCACCGTAACTGCGGCATGCAATAGCGAGTGATTTATTCACTTCTAACGGCCATCCTGGCCAACTTTCTGTTTTTAATACTGCAGTAATATAATCTTCCAATTCAACGCAGTTAATACATAAATAACTATCTTTATGATGCATAATACAAAACTCACCATCATACGCAACACCATTCAACTGTGCATGCCCGCTGATTGGTCGCACGCGCACTGCATGTTTAAGACGCTTACCTTTATAAAATAAAAAACCACGCTTTACCGTGAGTTTAAACTGTTTTACTGTAATTGGTTTTTTTAAGTGTTTGTCATTCCCATCAACTGCTTGAATAATAAACCCTTTTGGCGATGTAAATGACCACTGTACAAAAGATGTTGCATCACATTCAGAAATTAAAACACGCACGGTCATATGAGCACACGAAATATTACAAAATAAAACAATAAAACAGGTGAATAACCTAAAGATGGATATCATGACTTTGCAACAACGCAATATATTTGTGAGGGGGAATATTCTTACAATCAATACCATAATTTGCCATCGCGTCAGCTTGCGTATTTTCATCACGCAACACGTGCGCAACGGTAGCACGTAATTTTTGAATATATTTTTTACACAAAGCATGTAATGGCTGCAAATGAGGTTGCTTAACTTTGTATATGCCAGTTAACTGACGCACTAATAACTGTGAATCAGAAATAATCTGCACTTGATCATCAACACCAAGATGTTTTTCTAATAAAAAAAGACCAAATAACAATGCCAAATATTCAGCCTGATTATTGGTCTTAATACCAAGGTAATAACCTTCTTTAATTTCTAAAATTCCATCTTTTTCAATATAGATACCTGCACCGGAAGGGCCAGGATTGTTGCGAGAAGCACCATCAACAAAAAGTTTCCATGTTACATTTTTTTTCATTGATGTTTTTCCATAATTTCTGGTGCATACAATAAACGGTAACAATTCTGACACTGCAAAAGAGCTCCACGTTTTGCACGGATCATTTCTTGCTGCGTAATCAAATGGGAACATGCGCTACAACTTTGATGAACAATTTCAACAACAGGATCTGGCACTCGTGCACGCATCATGGTATATTTTTCTAACCATTCAACGGGAACATTTGCTTCTTTTTCTACGCGCTGCGCGGCAAGCTGAGTAATTTCATCACTCAAATGTACCGATTTTGTTTCTAATTCTTGCACCTTTTCATGCAACTGTTGCAGCTGTTTTTCATACTCTTTTGTTTTTTTCTGCAAACTGTGTTGTGCATTTTCAAGCTGATGCCATGCATCCAAAACTAACTGTTCTTGATCAACTTGCATCTGTTGAACTGCTTCAATTTCTGCTTTAATTGCTTGATACTCTTTATAATCGGCAAGACGTTCTAATCGTTGTTTTTTATCTTTTTCTTTTTGATCAAGAGATTTCATTTCAAGCTCTTGTTCATCAACATTTTTCTTGAACTGAAAAACACGTTTATTCATTTCATCAATATCACGTGCGTGCTCTTCTTCTTGCTTATTGAGATGTGCAATTTCGGATAAGATAGATTTTTTTTCAGTTTCTAAAGAATGGATTTTCTGATCAAAATTGACGAGATCGATAAATCGAAGAAATGGATGATCACTCATGTATTCCCCTCACAGCTCTCTTTAATGTTTGGTGGGCCCACCAGGATTTGAACCTGGGACCTTTCGGTTATGAGCCGACTGCTCTGACCAGCTGAGCTATAGGCCCCACACTTTTTTATCACAAGAAGCACGTAAATAAATACGTAGCTGCATTGATAGAATAGCTTAAATAAGAAAATTTGTGAAGCGCGAATATGCATTTTTTTAAATTATTGTAACTTCCCGAAAAACCTGTAATCTTACACCTTATACAAAAAAAACATTCCTCCATTTTAAAAGGATTTTCCATGAAAATACAACCTACTAAATACACAACTCTTATATATCATCTCGCGCTCACCCTGAGCCTGTCGAAGGGCATCTTAGAGCGCTCGAAGAAATCCTTCAACAAGTTCAGGACGAGCGCAGATAAAAAAACTAACTATAATAAATTATATATTGCTGCTCTTCTCACTGTTACAAGCACAACATTCTGCATGCATACAGCAAACAAATGCAACAAAGCATATGTTCTCACCACCAACCGAATAAATACTGTACAAGGCAGAAGAGAAGCATATCAAAAATACTGTCCAACACAAATCAATTGGGATCAACCAGCCAATAAACAAACTCCTAAAATGGAACTCAAACCTAACCGATCACAAAAAAATGATTGTGGATATTGGAGCCAATACACGAACAAATAACTTCACTCTCCTAACCGGGGTCCCCATTGCAATGCAATGGAGATGGGGTAATTCAAAACTTCCATCCAATATTAAACGCTGCATAATATTTATCTTTAAACTGATTACCAAATAAATGCTCAGAAATAACTGCTGAAATACCGCCCTGCAAAATAAGGTGTTGCGTGGAAAACCATAATGATGGTCCTAAAAGAATAAAATTTCCTCCGCTATTAAGATCAATTATGCCTAGAATTTTATTGCGTTGCCGATACAGGCCATCCAATTCTACCATCCAATTAAAAATCCATTTATCAGCTTTGTATGCTATATTTTTACTAATGCCAAACTGATACAAAAATTCTTTACCAAATTTGGTCTGATGATGAGATGTTGGTATTACCCCTGCCATAGCCGTAAAACAGTACCAATCTGTTCTCATATGATTTGCAGTAAACCCTAAAAAAAAACTCACAGCTCCAAAACCTGTTGGTGGCACTTTAGTAGCTGAACCTACGGGAAATCCAATATTACCAACTAAGGTAACTTGAGTGAGTGTATATAATGCATCACGCTCATAAATAGCACCTTCTAACTGTGCAATCAAATCTTCAACGCCATGCGATTCAAATGACCCATATTGAAACCTTGTTGCAACTGATTGTTCTACAAATAAAGAAAGTTTGTCAGTAATTCCATATAAAAGAGATGGCGCTGCTTCTGAAAAATTTTTATGCTTTCCTTTTAATTGATCAAGATAAAGAAAAAGTTGCAGATCACCTTTATCAATAATATTTTGACCAAAACCAACAAGCGGTCCTGGTTGTTGCGATGCAGGAAGTGCAAAATTACCCACATGCACTTGTAATTGCTCTTCTGCAATAACAAAAGATGATATAAAAAAAAGAACAATTAAATAAAATCTATTATTTTTTTGCCGCTCGCTTACCCTCATCTTCAATTCTTTTCGATGGGGACCCCAATTGAAATGTAATGAAAATTGGGGCAAAAGGGTGCAACATAACAATAACTTTCTCTTATCGCACCCTTCGATACATTTTACTACGTTACACTTCGTAAAACACTCAGGGCGAGCGGTTGGGTGTTCATATTTTTTTTTCATTTTATTAAAACTTCCACCCAGCGTAAAAAGATGCAAGCCAACGATCCCTTGTTTCTCTTCCAAACAGATGTTGATCTATCACCGCCGCAATACCTCCGTCCATTTCAAACCGCCGAGTAGAAAAGAATAGAGAAGGCCCCAAAATCACCGTGTTACTACCACTATTACAATTTATCAAACCACATACTTTATCGCGCTGTTTATACGTGCCATCAAGTTCTACCATCCAGTTCAAAATCCATCCATCTGTTTTATATGCTATATTTCTTCCAACACCAAACTGATAGAAAAAAAGATTACCAATTTTATTATTTTTATACATAGTAGTTATCAAACCACCAAAAGAACTGAAATAGTACCAATCAGGTTGAGTGCGGCTTAAGGTAACTCCTAAAAAAAAAGTTGGTGATCCAAAACCAGTTGATGGAGTTTTTGAAAACGAACCGGTAGGAAATGACATATTTCCTACCGCAGTAATTTCATTAACACTCATTGGTGTTAAATGTGCATACACAACTTGTTCCAATTGTACTGTTAAATCACTCACCCCATGCGATTTGGAACCTTCATGCATAAATTTTGCTGCAATTGGTAATTCTATAAATAAAGATAATGTGTCAGTAAGTCCATACAAAATAGAAGGAACCACGGTAATAAAATTTGACCGTGGTCCTTTAAGTTGATTGTAATTAATAAACGCAAGCAGATCATTCTTATCAACCAAATTTTGCCCAAAACTGAATAATGGTGCTGGTTGTTGCGAAAGTGGTAATGCAAAATTACCAACTTTTACTATTTCTACATGTTCACCAACCCACTTTTCACTCTCTTTAGCAGTGATGGCAATTACCATTGCCACACTTATTATAAGACTTCTTTTTACTACCCTACTTTTTACTAACAACATTTTTGTTTTACCCTTCCCGCTTTTATCGCTTCATCAACAGGAATTAGTTTCCCTGTCATAACATCAAAAATCAAACCATAAATTGGAATGTCTGGTGCAATCAGAGGATGATTACGAATTTTTATCACATCATCTAACACCGATGTATATAACCCTTGCTGAATCGTCATCCAATCAATACATTGATACCCAACACAGGAATCTTCTCCGCAACAAGTAGCTCTTTTACATGGTGTTATCTTACTCTTTTGCTCTTTTTTTAAGCTAGCACTACAATACATTACACGCGCATTCTGTTGCATGCTACTTTGCAACAGTTCATTCATCGATTTATCAGTGAATCGTTGCATGCCACAATCAGTATGATGCACAACAAAAAATTGATTTGCTTGTAATAACTTTGATGCAATAATTAATGATCTGATAGCATCATCACTTGCACGTCCGCCTGCATTACGTATAACGTACATATCTCCCGCTTTAAAACCCATAATATCGTGGGTCAACATCCGCGCATCCATACATGTCAGCAAAACAGCGCGCTTATGCGCAAAAGGATACGGCTGCGCTACATAGTGTGCGGCATACTGCTTGTTTGCTTCTATAACTTCATTATAAAGAGTATTATCATCCATCAATTTTTCTTTCAATGTAATCATAACCAATTGCTCTCTAAAGAATCTCATCTTACCAGGAAAACCAATAACAATAACAATAACAAAATTCTTGATCATTAACGACTATCTTGATTACATTCAATGCTAGAATTAATTTTTTACAGAAAGGTTTTCTATGAAACACATAAAAAATGTGCTCACTGTCCTAACATTGCTTGCAATACTATCTACAGATGCAAAGCAAGTTGGCAAAAAAACAATTACTAATGAACCACAACCAAAACCAACCCCAACACCTTACGTACAACCAACACCAAAACCATTGCCACAACCTGCGCCATACTATCCACAACCTCAAACTGGCCCAAGCTATGAAAATATATATGATTTATTACGAAAAAAAACACCCAATTCTTCAGATTTTTCAATGTTGAACAACATAATACATGAAGCAGAAAAACAAATACAACAGATACAAACAGCAAATCTTATGAGAGCAACAACTTCTGTAGAAAGAAAACCTAGTCAACAACCTACGCCTATTATAAACAGCAACTCCCCTGATTATCCTCTACAACTAAAAATGTACGCAGGCAAACTCGTCCATCAATACCAGACATCTCTTAAAATATCTGATTTCCAAATAAAAAATGCCTACCAATACGACCAAGATATTTTCCTGCAAAAAGACAAAGATGAACAATATGACGCTATTGCAAGAATAGTAAGACATTTTGTTGCTCAATTCCCAAATGTTGATAAACAGACTACGGTAGAAACAATCTTAAGAGCCATTACACTCCATGAGAACTTTATACAATTAAGTGAACAGATAACAAAAGTATTAGGGAAAAATTCTGAAAAGATGATAAAAGAAGTTAGACAAGATATAATAAAAATGATCGGTTCAGCTTGGGATGATCTCTGATAAAAATAATATTCATTTTTAAAAAAAGCCGGTTAGATTGCAATCACGCGCAACTCTTCCGGCTTTTTTAATCTATTTACTCACAAACTCCAAAAAATCTTTCATCCGCACACTATAACCCCACTCATTATCATACCACCCAAAAACTTGTCCCATCGTGCCGTTAGTTGTTGTTAATAAACCATCAATAATAACTGAATGCGGATCGCCACTAAAATCACTGGAAACTAATGGCTCCATAGTCAATGCAACAATATGTTTCATTTTATTTTGCGCTGCATGCTTAAACGCATCATGAATTGCTTCAACAGATAACTCTTTTTGTGTTGTAAACACCAAATCTATAAGTGACACTTTCCCCACCGGCACTCGCATAGCTTTTGCTAAAACTTTATCAGCTAAATGCGGTAAAATTTTACTCAACATTTTAGAAGCACCAGTTGTTGCAGGAATAATATTAAGCGCTGCCGCACGTGAAAAACGCAAATCTTTTGCTTCAACATCCAACAACACTTGGGAATTAGTATATGCATGAGTTGTTGTCATGCAACCACGCACAATGCCAAACGCATCATCAAGAACTTTGAGTGTTGGCATAAATGCATTCGTTGTGCAACTTCCCAATGATACAATTTTGTGCTCTGCAGGATTAAACAATTCTTGATTAACACCAGGAATAATTGCAACATCTTCATCATGCGCAGGAGCAGAAATCAGTACGCGTTGAGCACCAGCTGCAATATGTTTTTGTGCCCCATCACGATGCGTAAATTTACCGGTGCAATCAACAACCCAATCAATATTCATTTGTTTCCACGGCAACTTTTCTGGATCTAACTCAGTGATAATTTTAATACGATGACCATCAATAACCAACTCATCACCATGAATTGCAACGTCTCCCTGAAATTTTCCCATTAATGTATCGTACTTAAACATATGTGCTACGTATTCTGCTTGTGAACTGCCAATATTAATCGCAACAACTTCAAAACTATTCTTTGCATCTTGTTCCACACAACGCAAAAAACTACGCCCAATTCTGCCAAAACCATTAATTGCTACACGCATCACTCACTCCTAATCGTTCGTTTCCTTCGACAAGCTCAGGACGAACGGAAATTGTATTATCCTATACCCCGTTCGTGGTGAGCCTGTCGAACCATACGAACGCCCATCTAGCATACTACACATAGATTATGTATAATGACGACAATTAACCGTAAATAAAATAAAGCTCACTATGAAAACAAACATTTTTCTCGTCATCACAATAATGACTACACTACACACCCATGCTATGGAAAACGTAATGATGCTACAAGCCCAAAATTATGTGATGAAGGATATAAAATGGCCATTGTTATGGCAAAATTCTCATAACCAAGCATCAGTACCATATACACCACAAATCAATGTACCTACCGACCCTCTTGATGAAATAATAGCGTATTGTTCAAACAGAGATCGTGGAAACTTAAGAAAAACATGTAAACAACTTGCTCACGTAACATCAATTAATCGTCTTAATGCATTCATGATACATGATTTTAAGATCGGCAATAGAAATGAAACCGTTAACTTTTTTAAAGCGGTCATAAAAACAAACAATCCTGAATTAATACCAGTAATAATCAACTTCGCACAAAAAAAATCTGCATCCTATCGTCCACCAAGCCAACGGGACGCTGTCTGCATCACTTTTGAATCAAATAATGAATATAAAAAACAGGAATTTATCAAAAATCATTACATCTTTCCATTACTCAAAGAAGCAATTGCACAAAACAAGCACGAAATGATCAATAAACTGCAAAATGAAGGTTATGAAAATGAAATAATGAATATGGTAAAAAACAAAAATAAATCTCAGCCACATATAAAAGGTCTCGTAGCAGCAGCTGGAACAAGCCTATTTGGAATACTGGCTTTTACAGCTTATATTCTAACTGCCTCGCCACATACATTTTATAATGGTACGTATTCTCCAATAACTATGCCGCCTTTCAATTCTCACTAACGCCAGCCGCGAATTGTATGTAAAACTGCCAACTCATCTTCCACTGCTAATTTTTTCCGCTCGCCCTGAGTGTTTTTGCAAAGCAAAAATGTATCGAAGGGTTAAGCGGAAAGATAACCATCTCATATCATTTTTATATCGCACCCTTCGATACATTTTTTTGACAACAAAAAAACACTCAGGGCGAACGGGTTAAATAATCAAACTTTTAATCTTAGAATAAACTACATCACCATTCACGAATTTTATTCAAAACTGCCAACTCATCTTCCACTGCCAATTCAGGCGATTCAATCAACAAAGATATATGTTGCAATTGTGAATGCATTGCAAATCTTTTAAGTGCACCTTCACCAATATTTCCCTGACCAACAACACTATGACGATCAATAAAAGAACCCACCTTTTCTGTTGTATCATTCAAATGAATCAGCTTAATACGCTCAAGACCAATTGCTGTATCAAGCAAAGCAATAAAATCATGTTGCCCTTTGGCACTCACCAGATCATAGCCAAATGAATGTGCATGTGCAGTATCAATACAAAAACCAATACGTTCTGGCATATCAATTTTTTCAAGCAATATTTTGAAATCAAAAATGTCACTTCCAACCGCCAAGTTAGTGTGACACGTATTTTCTAATAAAATAGTAATATCCTGTTCTTGCCTGCACAATTTATTCAATGCAACAGCTAATGCATCAATCCCTTCACTTTTGTGCTGCGCACCTTTTGCGGTGCCTGCGTGCAGCACAAGATGAGTAAATTCAAGACGTTTGGCGAATGCAACTTCTTTACGCAGTTGCGGCAAACCATTATTACCTAAACTCGCCAAATTAACCCAATACGATGCATGACAATAAAGATCACTGAATCGCGCACGCCGAATTTTTAAAAATTCACGTATTTCATCATCAGAAGCATAGATTAATTTTCCTGTTTCTTTGGGTACAAAAAAACATTGGAAAAAAGGCAGACTCAATGCATCTGCCCTTTCTAATAATTCATGTAATGATGAACGCATACGAATATGCGCGCCGATTCGATTATTCATAATCTTTATACTATTTTGTGTTCGTATCCTTCGACAGGCTCAGGACGAACGGCTTAATACATTTTTTAACCAAATTGTTCCAATCTCATTCGTATTGATACTTCGACAAACTCAGTAGTAAACGCTGCGCTCAACTCTCTCTCCGTTCGTGTTGAGCTTGTCGAAACATACGAACATCTTTCTGAATATTCTACTGTAACTGCTCACGCAAAAACTCCTCATCCATAAAATGCGCCAAAACCTGCACAAAATCTTCTTTAATATGCTGTAAATCTTCTTGTGTATTAGCCTCAAAGCGGATAGAAAGTACCGGTTGTGTATTAGATGCGCGTACAAGACCCCATCCATAATCAGTAATCACCTTGACGCCATCAATAGTTACAAGCTTTACATTTTTTTGTTGAGAAAATAAATCTTTTACACCATCAACCACTTTATTCTTTATATCTTCAGCACATGCAATCCTGAATTCTGGCGATGTAACTTTGTGAGGAAACACCGTTAACAACTCTGTTAAACTCTTACCCGATTGAACAAGTAATTCAATCAATCTGAACATCGCATACACGCCATCATCATACCCAAAATGTTTATCTCTAAAAAAGAAATGGCAACTTGTTTCGCCACCAAGCATTGCATTATTCTTTTGCATACTCTCTTCTATAATTGAATGCCCAACCGGTGTTACAATTGTATGTGCGCCCCATTTTTCTAAAAGTTCAGTTAATCCAGAAGAGCAGACAATATTATACACCACTGTCATACCCGGATATTCTTTAATCATCGGTTGCGCGAACAATGCAATCATTTTGTCGCCTGGGACCAATTCACCTTCTTTGGTCATAGCACCCATGCGATCAGCATCACCATCAAAACCAATACCAACTGTTGCATCTGTTGACTGCAATGCGTGTAACACATGTTGCATATTTTTAATATGCGTTGGATCAGCTTCATGATTAGGAAATGTGCCATCAACATCTGCGCACAAAAGTTGCGCATTTTTCCACTGCATTACTTTAACAATATCAGGTATTACAACACCCGCCGCACCATTACCGCAATCAATTACTGCATCTATCGATGCATTTTTAAGATGGGAAAATTTTTCTGCATGCCATGCAATGTAATCATCTTTAATCATATGTTCTTTGTATGTACCAGGTTGCGCAGCACTCAACTGTTTTTTTGCAAAATACAGTTTTGCCAACTCTTTAATCTGTGCACCCCACAAAGAATGCGTACCCAATAATATTTTTAAACCATTATATTCTTTGGGATTATGAGAAGCTGTCACCATCACCGCCGCATCAACAGGCATTGTGTTTGTTGCAAAATAAATCATGGGAGATGAACACACTCCCACAAAAATCACACCCATACCACTATCAACTAACGCACGGCACATATGCTCTTTTATTGCTGGTGAACTTTCTCTCCCATCCATTCCTACAACAACAGTTTTTACATGATTATTCAATTGATTTAAATAAAACGCTACCGCTTTGCCCAAATCATATACGGCATCAATAACCAGTTCATCATTCACTAAACCACGAATGTCATATTCTCTAAAAATTGTTTCTTTCATCATCATATTTTACTCTCCACTACTTTTTTTCAGCTTGCTGTTTTGCATATTGATCATCTATGGCTTTTCTCATTTCAGATTCTAAAGAATTATAGGAAATATATCTACTATGATAAGGTGTTTTTTGTTCCACTTGTTCCAATCCAACACTCTTTTTAAAGAATTTATAATCTTCAGGAATAGTTACTCCCGTTATATAAAAATTTTTTACTCGATCCCACTTATCACAACAATGCGTAATTCTTACGTTTTTTGATTGCAAACAAGCTTTTGCTAATACAGGATATTGCAATAACACAGACAAACTTTGACCATGATATGATTCTAAATCATTAGGATTTGTATAATAATAAAAATAACAACGATAGCGCGATTCATTACCATCAAGAGCAAGACAATATTGCGCAAAAGAACGACCACGGCCATCACAAGTTCGAGTTATTCCATATCCATAAAAAGAAGCGCGTCCATCTTCATCAAAAAATGGACGTAGATTATCTTCAAAGATAGGGAAGTAAAAACCTTCCCATGCAGTACATCGTGTTATTACCTGATTATCACATTTCCCAACTAAAGTTAATTGTAAAACTTTTAAAACAGCAGCGTCACCATCATATGTTACCCATGCACATTTGCTAAAATCTTTATTCCACGATCTTGCGCCAATCACTCGTGGCAGCTCATCTTTATTTTTTTGTATATATTCTTCAATACCTTTTTTTTCCGGCCAATACCTATTTTCTACCGCTTTATTACATTTTTTATTAATCAAACTCAATGCACGCTGTGCATGATAATCATCATATGGCAAATTATAAGCTACAATTTCTAATACCTGTTTGTTGTCTCCATCTTCAACAATCTCCATGCCATACAATGAGCATTGCACACCGCACAACAAGAAGATCAATAATCGTACTCTCAACACATGCATATTATTTTTCCTATAAATTTTGATTGTTTTTTTCACGCTGTTGCTCTTTACCATCCCTGTACCTGAAATGCAGCTTTCAAGCTCATTGGTAAATCATCATACGATCCATATCTCTTAAACTCTTGAATTTCCAGCTCATCCAATTCATCTTCAATTTTTTCCAACCCTAGATGCTGTTTATATTTTTTATAATCTTTAGGAAAGTTACTCGGTTCTGGATAAAATGCCTTTTTACAACCATCATTAAACTCACGTTTAAATACCTTTGTTGATTGCAACAATGCTTTCATCAATACAGGAAAATGCAATAATCCCGTAAGAGTTTTAAAATAATCAAACCTCATACTCCCAGAAGGAGTGTAACAAATACATTCATAATGTTCTGCTGTACCATCCACATCAAGAGAATATTCACCAACAAAATTAAACGTTACATCATCTTCATCTTCTACGTTTCCATATCCATAAAAACAAGCTCGTCCATCTTTAAACCATGGACGAACATCGTCCTCAAAAACAGGGAAATAAAAATTACGCCACGAACGAGTATTGCTTACAATACGCTTACCACCATCCACTAAACCAACTACCGTAAGTTTTAAATTTTTTGCACGAAAAGAGTTAGTATCAAAAGTTACCCATGCACATTTATTACCATCTGTATTCCATGTTTGAGAACCCGTAACAGAAATTGTTTTACGACGTATAAAATCTTCAATTTGATCTTTTTTAATAACTTCCATGCTGCGCAATAATACACTGCACACGCCGCACAATAAAAATAATAACAGTCGTACTCTTAATAAACTCAACGCAAACATAATTTTCCTTTACATTATTTCTTATACAAACGCGTACAGAGCTGCAACACCTGCCAAAACCGCCACCAGTGCTCTCGCATACATCTTTTTCATTTGACATGTGCACGTATAAAAATCATCTTTTTCTTCATCAGATACTATTTCTTGATCTTCATCAACAGTACTTTCTTCATCAGATATTGCTTTTTGATTTGCCAAAGCCCAGGCAGCAATTTTACTTTGATTTTTGCGTATAATTTCATTTACCTTTTTTTCATGCACCAACTCAGAGCACCATAAAAATGTATCCATGATACTCCATATGATCTCTTTAGGAATTTTCATAGAATAATTCTTTAGTCCACAAAATAATGCATAACAACGCTGTCCTGTGTCCTGTATACATATCGCTGTACGAGGCACACCACACCGATCTATTTTACGCCCAACACTCGCAATCATGCTTTCATAATCAGGAGAAAAACATAGCAGCTGATCACGATTGTTACGGTCTTTCCACAGCATTTTTTCATCAGTTCTGTAGTGTAGTAATTTTAATAATAATCGCTTCTTTTTATAATCCCAAAATTCGATGCATCCATCATTTCTTAATAATGCTGCAGTAATATCATTTTTATGGAATGCAATTGCAATATAAAAAATATCGTCATTCTTATTTTTTTCTTCACTAGAAATTTCAAATTCATCAATCTTTTGATTGCCTTTTAGCAGAAAACGATATTTTTTTCCGCACATATTAATGGCAAGCCAAGTACCATCATAATTAAATTCTCCTTGAGGAAATCTTTCGGAATAAGTATAAGGCAAAAGATGCAATTTAAAATTACCCATCCTTTCATGCTCTTTTTCTCTCATATTATCAAGATCTGTAATAATTATAGGATGTCTCGTCCCTTCAACCATTATAGGAGCATTGAATTGACGAGGATCTCTCTGATACTGAGATAATTCTTGTGTAATACTGTGATACTTACACACAATATAAGGATAGTTGTTCTCATAACAGATATTTAACTGATCATTGGACCAAGAAATTTGGTGATCCCAACCAAAATGCAATTCTTGCTCAAACTCTTTCTCTTTTTTAATATCACCAGTTATATCGTAAAGAACTATTTTTTTGGCTTTTACCAACGCCAATTTTTTGTTATTGGGAGATATGGCCATATCAAAAATAGGATCTTGATGAGAGCAATCATTATCATCATCAGAAAGAATAGATGACATTCCAGTCTTGGTTGAATATACTTCACAACAATGATCGCCAGCTATAATAATTGTATCATTCTTGGAAAAACTGAGTACTTTAATACGCGAATTTTTTGTAGGAATTTCCATTGCGCTGCACAATGGAACAAAAGAGATAACAGATAATATAATAATAGCCCTAAAATTCATACAATCTCCCTAATCATGGTACACTTATTTTATGTAAAAATTATAAGAAAGAATATATGATTCCACAGAAACTACAAATTAAAAACTTTCTCAGTTACGGCCCTAACTTACAAACAATTGATTTTACAAACCATTCCCTTATTTGTCTTTCTGGCAAAAATGGTCACGGTAAATCAGCACTGCTTGATGCAATGACATGGGCAATCTGGGGACAAGCACGCAAAGTATCTGGTGCAGCAAAAGCAGATCAGGGTTTGCTTAGATTAGGCCAAACACAAATGCTCGTAGTTCTTGACTTTTTATTTGGTGGTAAACAGTACCGCATACGCCGCGAATATATGGAAACATACGGCAAACCGGTTAATATTCTTGAATTTGGAATGGTAGACGTTGAATCAGACAGTCTTATTCCACTGACTGACAAAACAATTCGTACAACACAAGAAAAAATTGAACAAACATTACGCCTTGATTTTGATTCATTTTCTAATTCAGCATTTTTGCGCCAAGGTAGTTCAAATGAATTTTCAAAAAAATCAGCCAAAGACCGCAAACAAATTTTAGCTACCATCTTAGGCCTTGATCAGTATGAAGTTATTCGTAAACTGGCACTGGAAAAAGTGAAAGATGCATTCAACAAAAAAACCGTGCTCATGGCGTTGCAAGAAAAAAGATCACAAGATCTGACAACACAAGAAACACTCAATGCAGAACTTGATCGGCTTAAAACGGAAATGAAAACGCTCACCACGACAGAGCAAACACTACTCAATCACCAAAAACAACTTGTTCAACAACGCACTGCATATGACGAACAACAAAAACAACACCACAACCTCTCATTTCAATTACAACAACTTACTCAACAAGCAACAACGCATAAACAACAACTCCTTGAGCTGTTTACCCAATGGCGCCAGATCAACAAAAAAAAACAGTCACTTGCCAATATTCAACAACTGCAACACGCAAAAAACAAAATCGTTACCGCAATTGCAACGCACCAAAAACTCTTACAAGAAAACCTTGAGCATCGTCAAACAATGCTGACTATCACACAACAACTAAACGCCATTGAACAACAATACAAAGATGAACAGGTCAAACAAAGCCACATAGTACAACTTGAGTTGGAACGATTGCGTGCAGAATACAAAAATCTGCAAACAATTATCCAAAATAATACACAACAACTGACGCAGCTAAACAATGATGATGCAGTTCTTGCTGCACAAATAAAAGCACACGAACAAGAACTATCAAAAATAAAATGTAATGCTCAAGATATTGCTCACGCAGAAGCACTGCTGGAAAAACGCAAAGCAACATATCAACACTTTGTTTCACTGGGCAATTGGATGAATAGTGAACTTAACAGCTTAATCAACAAAAAAAAGTTGGTGCATGGGGAAGATTCAAGCTGCCCACTGTGCGATCAGAATTTATCAGCTTCACGCAGAAGACTTTTGAAACTTAACTTTGATAAACAAGAATCATTTTTAGCACATAGATTACGTCGCCTGAAACGCATTATTCCGATCATCAAAGAAACATTAATTACCCAACACGCAATGATTACCAAAGATAAAGAACAACTGCAACAAGCTGCGCAACTGAACACAAAAATAACTGATGCACACAATGCACGCACAAAAATAGCTGAGCAAATTACGCAATTAACAACAGCATCTGCGCAAACAGATGCCAAAACAGCGGAACATACGCACGCAATTGCCACAAAAGAAAAAGAAATTGCGCAACAACAAACTGCAACGTTCACAATCAATAACCCAGACTATCTCAAACTGTTGCAGCAAAAAAAACTGTTAGAACAACAATTGCGCAGTCATCAATACAAAGAAGAAGATTATAAAAAAGATCAAGAACAGCTGACACAAATCGAACTGCAACTTACTGAGCATCAAACAGTGCAACATGATATCGCGCAACAAGAAATACGCACAAACAGTATCAACAAATTGTGCGAAGAACTTAAAATTATCAAAAAAAATATACAAATCACTGAAAAAAAACGATCTGCGCTGAGTGATCTTCCTGCGCAACTACGCATACTTCAAGAGCAAGAAACAAAACTTGAGTTGCAAAAAACAGAACTCAATCAAACAAAAGAATCGCTGTTGCATGCAAAGGGCAGCATAGAAAACCAACACAAACATCTGCAAAAAATAAAACAAGAGTTTGAACAAGAACAGACCAATATCGCACAACAGGACGCGATTATGGATGATTATCAAACAATTGCAACCGCAACAGGAAAAGATGGTATTCAAGCGCTCCTTATTGAAGAAGCAATTCCAGAAATTGAGCAAGAAGCTAATTATTTACTTTCTCGGCTTACCAATAATCAAGCACAAATTTTTATTGATTCATTACGCGATTTAAAAAAAGGTGGTACCAAAGAAACATTAGATATTAAAATTTCTGATCAAGCTGGTATCAGACCATATGAACTGTTTTCTGGCGGTGAAGCGTTCCGTATTGATTTTGCATTGCGTATCGCAATTTCTAAACTTCTTGCACGCCGTGCTGGAACTGCATTGCAAACCCTCATAATTGATGAAGGTTTTGGGTCGCAAGATGAAGAAGGTTTGGGACATATTATGGATGCATTGCACAAAATACAAGATGATTTTTCTAAAATTATTATTGTATCCCATTTACCAAGTATGAAAGATCAGTTTCCCGTGCAATTTTATATTGAAAAAGGTGTACAAGGTAGTACGGTGAGCATTATTGAACAGGGGTAACCCCCCGTTCGCCCTGCCGTGTGCTCCGAAGCCTTTGGCGAAAATGCAAGCTTGTGGAAGAATATTCTGATTCCCCCGCGCTCGCCCTGAACTTGTTGAAGGGTATCTTTGAGCGCATTCTTAATAACAATCGAAACACAACACAGTTACTATTCTTTATCAATGATTAAAAAAGAAAAAAGATTTTTTAAAGAAAGAAAAGAACGCACTCGAAGATATCCTTCAACAAGTTCAGCGATTATGATCAAAGTCAAGTAGAATAGGCATTTTTATTAGGTGCCCACTTTCTATTTTCAGTAAGAAGAACATTAGCAAGTATAATAAACTTGCGCATTACAGCAATTAGGGCAATCTTAGATGGTTTTCCTTCTTCACGTAATCGCTCATAAAATTTCTTAAAATCTGGATTATGTTGAACAGCTGAAAGTGTAGGCATATACAGCATTTTTCGTGGTAAGGATCTACCTTCTCTAATGATAGATTTTTTCTTATAATTACCACTTTCATTGGTGTATGGAGCTACGCCTAATAAGGCTGCAACTTGCTTATTTCCAATACTTCCTAATTCAGAAAAAAAAGCAATTAACGTTGCTGATGTTCCTTTTCCAGCACCAGGAATTGATGTGATAATATTTTGCTTATGTTTCCAGTCATCATCATTATCAATTAATTGTTCTATTTCTTTTTCCAATTCCTTAACTTGTTCATCCATAAAATCAATATGTTGTTGAATTTTGTCTTTACAAAATTCAACTTGTGGATGAGCCAATCGTGTTTTTTCTCGACTGATCATTCCCGTCAAATCACTTTTCCTTCTTATTAAAGCTTTCAATAATTCTTCATTCTCTTTTGGCACTTTAATGCGTGTTTCCTCTGATAATTCTTTTTGTTGTGCAAACAAAGCAATCATAGATGCATCAATCTTGTCTGTTTTTGCTTTTGCTCCATCTGATGCGATAAACGACTTAATTCGTTTCGGCTCAATTAGCCATACAAAATATCCAGCATTACTTAATGTACGAATCAATAATTTTTCGTATCCACCAGATGATTCACATACAACGCGAACAACATTGTACTCAGAAAATACATTAAGTATTTTATTGAGACCAGCGGCGCTATTTGGCGTTTTAAAATATTGATTCAATGGACGTAAAAAAACATCCAAATTATCTTTTGAAATATCGACACCAACAAATATTTCTGTTAGCTTCATAGTAATTCTTCCTCATAATACGAGCCTTGCGCTCAAGCGATTATTCGAATCTTCTACAAATCTGGTTGATAGCTCTTTAGCTGAAAACGGTTCTTGTAACCTAGGACGAGCACAAGACGCTATCAACCTTTTTTTATAGCCTAGTTTCCTAAACCTAAAAAACTCAATAATCTACATGCTTTTATCATATGAGGACGAGCGCTAAGAATGAATAAATTTTAATTATTCTTAAATTAAATTCACGCTAAATCATAGAAAGTCAGTGAAACTTTCGAATATGCTTTAATATAAAAGTATCTGTTTATAATACAAAGGAAAATTCATGTCCAAAAATAGTATACATAAAAAGATTGCTCTCGCCTGCTTTATATCCCTCATAGCACCCATTCAAACAATCTATTCAGCACAACAATACGGAACTCCAACAGGAACTTCTACACCAACATATGGCGCTCCGGTTACAAATTCTTATCCAACACCTGCACCAAAAACTAACGGTGAATCAACAGTAGTATACATTCATCAAGCCGTTCAAACACTGAATGATGATGCTGATTGCAACCCAGTAAAATGGGACACTCCAGAAGATGCATGCAGTTGTTGCTTAATGCGCAACAAAGGTAAACGAGGCAACAAAAAATCTGCTGATGCCATTATTGAACAATGCACCAAAACAAATAAACAGTGTACGGCACAATCCATTACCAACATAAAAAAACAGTACGGTTTATCTGCAACAGCATCATCTCAAGATTTTTTTAATAAATTAGAAGACAACATTGTTATCAAAAATATGGAGGTGGACAAATCGCTTCTTGGTGCAAACGGCGCATTCACTGAAAACTCTCTACCAAAATTTTTGGCACAAGCGTACAATGAAAAAAAACTTAAAAATGCAGATTTCAGTAAAGAAGCATGCTTAAAAGCAAAAAATCTTGGAACACAAGGTGGCTACAACACATTGCAACTGTTTCTCATTACTTCAACATGTCATGCGGGATCGGCATCTATGTATATTATTAAAGAGGCGCGTAATGGTATTGATGAAGCAACAAAACTCAAAAAAATAGCCGAATATCCTAAAATGAAAGAGTTGATTGCACCAAACGTTGTTCCAGGACTTCCATCCATTGCATTACCTCTTGCTTATTTTTCCTACCCAGATACCAAATCAGTTCATTATCTTGCCGCAATGCCTGCAGCAAAAGGTAAAGATCTTTCGGCATATATTATGCAATTCAGAGACAATCAATCAGCACAAAATAAAGAACTGTTGAGCCGCGCATTTACCATAGTTGGCAAAGAAGCTGCAAATTTCTATAAACGATTTGGCAAAAAGGTAGTACACGGTGATTTCCACACCTTTAATATTTTTTTTGATCCGATCAGCGGACATTCTACATGGATTGATACTGAAACAATGGCAAATTCATTTGATAAACCAACTGGTCCTGCTAAAGATATCGTAAAACTCTTTTACATGCCATTCTGTATCAATGATACATTCCAACAATTTAGAGATTTGATTAAAGGAATTGATCTGAAAACATGGTTTGATATCTCAGTCAAAAATTTTGTTATTGGATACAAAGATACCTACAAACCACAAGAACAAAAACAGATAATCCAAGAACTGAAAAAAATGTTTATGGATCCATTTACTATTACATGGGTAGATTTTGATCAACAAAAATTGAGCGATCTACAAAAAAATTACATTAGCCCAATTTTTGATGAGTTAATGAAAAAATAAAAAATTAATGCGAATCTTGATGAGCCTCTCTCTCCATGCGCTCAGTTAAACTTGCATTACTTGTGGAAGGACGATGCTCTATTTGTTCCGCCTGCATGGTTGATTGCGAATTGGTGATAAGTTCTTGATTCTCTAAATCTTGCGCGCGCGTTGTTAAAGGTGAATTATCTAAAGGAGTAGTTCTTTCCATTTTTTCTCCCGCTCCCGTTGCCACAGTATTATCAAGTTGATACACACGCTCTTCTCTCTCATCCCATTCAGTGGCTCGAGCATTATTCAACAGTTTCTCACGCTCGCGATACTCTGCCGGCAAAGTAATATCTGTATGTCTTTCAGAGTCACCACCAAAACGTTCTTCTTGTTGCATCTGTTCAGTTGATTTAGAACCCTCTAAAAAGGCTAACTGAAACACAACGCACCATATAATCAGTAACACAATAATTCTCTTCATATATTCCTTTTTTTATAGCAATAGCGATGATGTTTTACCATCACCGCTATTGATTTATTTTTTATAACGCAACTTTAAAAACTCTATTCATCACAATAACTATTTACTCTCGATCAACCAGGTTACCAGCAGGTCTTCCTTGTGGAGTTTTACTAGGAACGTATTCTGCATTAGCTTCCTGAGCTGATTCTTGTGATTTTTCCTGCGCAGCTTTAAGACTCTTCAAACTGTTAATCATCGTGTTAAGTCGAGCTCGTTCAGAAATAATTGTACGTAATAATGCTACTACATTTTCATTAGTTATATTTGCTGCAACAAACGTTTTTAAATTTTCTTCGTTATTTTTAAGATAATTTTCAAGATAAATAATTTTGTCTTCAATCAATGATTTATTCAGCCTTGCTACATCAAATTTAAAATATTTACGCATTTTACTATTCAACACATTAATCCGTTGTTGTGCATTAGAGTCAGATGTTTGTGACAATGCTTGCGTCGCTGCTTTTATCGCCTTTTCCATTATATTTTGATCATTATGCTGAGCATCAAAAAATTCTATCCCCAAATTTAATGCATCTTGTTTACTTGCTAGTGTTGGATATTTTTCTTTTGATGTTGGATATCTTTCAGCATCATTGAGTTTTGCCAATATCATATACTTATAATTTTCTACGTTAGCCGTTTCACCACTCCACCAGTCACCGAACCAACCTCTGAGACGATTACCTTCTTGTTTCTTCTTTTTTGCTACTTTTGCAGTTTTTCCAACAACTAACTGCTTTTTAAGAAGGATATTTTGCTCAATAATACTCAACATTGCCATTTGATCATCGGTAAGATCCATTTGCTTAATCTGATTAATACGATCTATTGAAGGTGATCCTAAAGTCAATTCTCTTACTATCGCACTCCATTCTTTTGAACTCACAGGTCCCGCCATTGGAGATGGCGCACCTGCTTGCACTTGTGCTATTTGTTCCTGAGCAGCTCTGTATTCTGCTTTCTGCTTATTAAGCATCTCTTGTCGCTGCTGAACAGTTAACCCTTGTTCTTGCACTCTTGAAGGTTGCACTTCCGCTCCTGCTGATGTCACTCGTGCGGGCTGAGCCTTTGCTCCACCTAACTGTTTTGCATCCATCACATTCATAACAAGCAATGCTGTCGAAAACATTATATTCTTAAACATCTTCATTACTACTCCCCCTATTTTTTTATATTTTCCCTTTTTCAAACCAAAGCATACATCATTTTACTTCAGTTTGAATATAGCAAAACAGAAAAATAGAAAGCAAGAATTTAAAAGAAAAAATTAAAGTAATCTTCACTTAAAATTCACTTTCCCTACGCTCGTCCTGAGCCTGTTAACCCCATCTTCAGTTCCTTCCGACGGGGACCCCGATTCAACCCCATTTCCATTATATTCCAATGGGGACCCCACGAGGAACGACTTGTCCTCCGAAGCCTTGGCGAAGGAGGAAGTGGAGATTGGGGACAAAGAATATCTTCGAGCGCTCGAGGATACCCTTCAACACGTTCAGGGCGAGCGCAAAAAAATACTACTTAGACCTATATGTAAACTATACAGCATCGTCAGGATCAAGAGATTCAACTGATATAACACCAGGAACTTTTTCTTTAAGTTGAGTTTCGATACCCATTTTGAGGGTAATAAAAGAGATAGGGCAACTAACACATGCCCCGTGTAATCGAACAAAGACTGTACCGTTTTCAAACCGTACAAAATGAATATCCCCACCATCTTGTAAGATAGCGGGGCGTAAATCTGCAAGCACACGTTGAATATGCTCAATTTTTTCAGACAATAAAGCTTCAGAAGTTAATTCTTCAGCCATATTACTACTTCACCCATTCAAGACGAGCAACAGTAGCTGTATCACTCATGCGTTTTCCCATAGGAATAACACGAGTGTATCCGCCTGGGCGAGAAACGTATTGCGGAGCAATTTCTTTAAATAATTTAATAACTGCATCTGTGTCATATGGCAACAATGCATTGCACACGACGACGTGCATTAAAGTCATTACCCACACGTGCAATAGTTACCACATGTTCAACAAGACGTTGTGTTTCTTTAACGCGCGCTTTAGTAGAAACCAAGATGTCCGTACTTAATCAAATGAATTGCTTGATTACGTAACATCGCTCTTCTATGAGGCGCTTTAAGATTTAATTTTTTTCGACCATTTTGATGTATCATTTGATCTGCACCTAAGATCTTCTTAACATTTTCTTCATTGATATTCATACCAAAAGAAAGTCCAAATGCTTTCATGCTTTCTTTAACTTCATTCAATGATTTACGACCAAAATTTTTAATCTTCAATGCATCATCTTCAGATACATTAACTAAATCAATAACACGTTTAATCCCAGCATTGATTAAACAATTATGAGCACGAACAGAAAGTTCAAGTTCTTCAATTGGCTTAAGCAACAAATCAACAGGAACACCTTTAAGACTTGCATCGCTTGTTTTTAATGGTACTTTTTCTACCTTTTCTTCAGGAAGAGAAGATATTTCATTAAATGGTATTTCAGTGCTTTCAAGGAAATGTTCTAATTGCGTACGAAGAACTGAAACAGCATAATGCAATGCATCAATAGGATTTTCAGAACCATTTGTATAGATATGCAAAATAAGTTTATCATAATCGATCGCTTCACCTACACGTGTTTTTTCAACATCAAACATAACTTTACGTATTGGAGAGAACATTGCATCCAAATAAATACGAGAATCATCTTGATATGCTTTATCTGCCGGCCACTGAGCTTGTTGATAACCACGCCCAGATTCAACAAAAAATTCAACATCAAGTTCACCATCAAATGCTACATGTGCAAAAACATAATCTTTATTGATTAGTTCTAAATGATCATCTGCAACAATATCAGCTACAGACACATCTGCTTCACCTTTTTTGGTACACGCATTTTTCCGGGTTTACCTTCTTTATTACGGATAACAATATTTTTGATATTAAGAACAAGCTGCATAGCATCTTCAACAACACCAGGTATTGCTGAAAATTCATTATTAACACCTTTAATAATTATTGATGTTATTGCAGACCCTTCAACACCACTCAGCAAAATTCGTCGTAACGAATTTCCAATCGTTATTCCAAAACCTGGTTCAAGCGGTTGAACTACTAATTCGCCGCAACTCTCACTTAACGTCTTTTTTTCCCATTTCAACTGTGGAATGATAAGTGGTTTATATTCCCTATTCTTAGTCATTCAACCTCCTGCTTGCCTGGACTAATCAACTATCTATTACTTCGAATACAACTCAACAATCAAATACTCTTCGATTGGCACTTGAATATCAGCACGAACTGGAAGACGAAGAACTCGACCAACTCTATCCTTCTTGTCTAATTCCAACCAATCAGGAACTTTAATGCCAATCTTCATTCTTTTTTCAACAACGTCTCTTAAAAATGTTTCCATTTTTGCTACACGTTCAGAAAGAGAAACAACATCTTCTGTTGAAACTAACAAAGAAGGAGAATAAACTTTTTACCGTTCACCAAAACATGTCCATGAGTAATAATTTGACGCGCTTGTGTACGTGTTGTAGCCATTTTTAATATGATACACAACGTTATCTAAACTACGCTCAAGCAAGACTCAGTAAATTTTCACCAGGTACCACCATCACGTTGCTTACTTGCTACGGCAAAGAAACGTTTAAATTGACGTTCACGCAATCCGTACATTTCTTTAACTTTTTGTTTTTCTTGAAGTTGCTTTCCATATTCAGAAAGCTTTCTTCTAGGAGCTTTTTGTTGCTGTTTTTCGTTCGATTCTTCTCTGACAACTGCCATGGTTAATTATCCCACTAAAAAATTATTAACTTTTATACACGTCGTTTTTTAGGAGCTCGGCAACCGTTATGTGGCAATGGTGTAACATCGCGCAACACAGAAACATTCATACCCGCAGATTGGAAAGCACGAACAACCGAATCTCTTCCAGATCCTGGTCCTTGCATATTTACTTCCAAATTTTTAACTCCAACAAGCTGCATTTCTTTTGCCAAAGTAGATGCAATTTGTGATGCCGCAAAAGGAGTACTCTTACGAGACCCTTTAAACCCTAAACGACCCGCGCTTGAACAAAATAGTACATCGCCTTCCATCGTTGTAATTGAAACAATGGTATTGTTAAATGTTGATTTAACATGTGCAATGGCTGATTCCACTTTTTGTTTTTGTTTTTTTGGTTTTTTCTTGTAAGCCATGTAATCAAAACCCTTACTGCATTATTTATTTCTTAGTTACTTTACGTTTCAAGGCTACTGGGTTTTTCTTTGGTCCCTTACGTGTGCGCGCATTTGTTTTTGTACGTTGACCTCGAACAGGTAACCCACGCTTATGTCGTAATCCACTGATAAGAACCAATTTCTTGCAAACGCTTAATATTCAACGTAATTTCTTTACGTAACTCACCTTCAACTTTATAGTTGTCAGTAATTTCTTTTTGGATTGCTGCAATTTCAGCATCGCTCAAATCTTTTACTCGCGTATCAAAATTGATGTTAAGCTTAGTCAAAATATCTTGCGATTTTGCAAGACCAATTCCAAAAATATACGGCAAACTATATTCTACTCGTTTATTTGCTGGTAAATTAACACCTTCAATTCTTGCCATAATCTACGTTTCCTCATTAACCTTGTCGTTGTTTATGCTTAGGGCTCTTGTTGCAAATTACGCGAACAACGCCTTTACGCTTAATAATACGACATTCGTTACAAATAGCTTTTACTGATGTTCGTACTTTCATGAAATCTCCCGCCTTAATCCTTATATCGCAATACAATTCTTCCACGTGTTAGGTCATACGGAGACAACTCTAACGCAACTCTATCTCCTGGTAAAATACGAATATAATGCATCCGCATTTTACCTGACACATGTCCTAAAACAACATGTCCGCCTTCAATTTCTACTCGAAACATTGCATTAGGCAACGTTTCTTTCACAATTCCATCGACTCGTATAACTTCTTCTTTTTGCTTCATGAAATACTCGCATTATTGTGCTGTTCAACATTCTTGTTTGTTGTTAGAACAACAGGTCCTGTACTTGTAATAACTATGGTATCTTCTACATGTGCCGCCAAACTACGATCAACTGTTTTAACCGTCCAGCCATCGTTAGCAACATATACATCATATTTACCAGCTGTAATCATCGGTTCAATTGCAAACGTCATACCTTCACGCAAAATGGGTCCTTTACCAGGCTTACCATAATTTACTATTTCAGGTTCTTCATGCATATTTTTCCCAATGCCATGACCTGCAAAATCACGAACAACCCCAAATCCATGTTTTTCAACTTCTTGCTGTATTGCCGCTGAGATATCAGATAATCTATTACCTACACAAGCCTGCTCAATGCCTTTTTGCAATGCAATCTGAGCAACATCAACTAACTTTTGAGTAACTTCAGATACTTGACCAACAAAAAAGCTGCGGGCCATGTCTGCGCAATAGCCATCCAAGGAAGCACATACATCAATTTTTACTAAGTCGCCTAATTTCAAAAAACAATCGGCTCGAGGGATTCCATGTACAACCACATCGTTCACAGAAATACAACTCACATGGCGATATCCCATGTATCCTTTCATTCTGGAAACTAACCCTTTTGCCTTAATTTGTGATTCAATCCATGCATCAATTTCAGCTGTAGCAACACCTGGCTTAACCAACTGCTCTACTGAAGCTAAAATCTCAGACAATAAAAAGCCGGCCTTAGCCATTTTTTGAATTGAATATGTATCTTTTATATGAATCATAGTACGTATCTAATTTCCACCTACAGCAGTCACAAATGCTTCAAAAACTTCCCCTAATGGCTTTGATGCATCTAATGTAATTACTTCAGTACCATTATGACGATAAAAATCAATCAATTGATTCTCATGTCTGTAATAAATGTCCAACCTTTTTCTCACTGCATCTTCAGTATCATCATCTCTTCGGCCTAAATGTCCTGAGCACAAATCGCACACAGTTGTTACAATTGACGAAAGATCTGACTGAGGAGAAAGCGAATAAACAGCCTGACATTCTTTATTTTGACATATATAACGAGAACACAACCGATTAACTACCACATCGTCGGAGAGCTCAAATAAAACAACTTTTACCTGCACATCCGGGAGTTGCGAATTAATCAGCGTATCAAATGCTTCTGCCTGAGTAACAGTCCGAGGATATCCATCAAAAATAACCCCCGATGCCTTCCCAGTATTCTCATTAAGCCACTCAAAAACCATGTGGTTTATAAGGTCATCATTAATTAATTTACCAGATTTAATAATTAAATCTATTTCTTTGCCTATTTTTGTTTGTTCAGCAATATGTTTTCTGCACAAATTTCCAGTAGAAATCTGTAACCAACCAAAATGCTTTACACAAAGACTTGCAAGAGATCCTTTTCCCGCACCTGGAGGACCAATGAAAATAAATACCTTAGTTGCCTGATTCAACGCGCGCCCCTACCTCTTAATCTACCTGAAGTTAAAAATCCTTCATAACGATGTTCAATTAAATATGATTCAATTTGCGCTGCCGTTTCATTTGCTACACCAACCACGATAAGTAGAGCTGTACCACTCAATATTCCTGATAAATAAAAAGGCATCGCCAAGAACCAATGAATGATATTAGGAATAAGTGCCAATCCGGCAAGATAAATAGCTCCCACCAATCCAATTCGAGTCAAAACATAACTAAAAAAATCAGCTGTTTGTTTTCCAGGACGAATCCCAGGGATAAAACCGCCACTTTTTTTAATATTATCAGCCAACTCTTCAGGATTGAATACTAATGCTGTATAAACGAATGAAAAACCAACAATCAAAACAAAATCTAAAATGCTATAACAAAATCCACCTGGCGTTAAACTTTCTACAAACGGCTTAAAGAACGACCATTTTGCAGCAAGCATAGTTAACGTAAACATCGGGATATTTAACATAGCACTCGCAAGAATAACTGGCATTACCCCTGCAGGATTAATCTTAAATGGAATGTACGTACTTTGTCCGCCATATATTTTATTACCAATAACTCGTCGAGAATATTGAACTGGAATTTTTCGCTCTCCCTTTTCAAGAAATACAATAGCTGCTGCCATAGCAAGGACTATGACAAATAATAAAATTCCAACCATTATATCCAAATATCCTTCTTGAATAGCTCCGAGTATTTTTATAATGTCCTCAGGGAATCGAGCAACGATACCAGCAAAAATGATCATTGATGATCCATTGCCAATACCAAATAATGATATTTGCTCTCCAAGCCACATTACAAACATTGTTCCCACGGTAATGGAAATAACAAACAGGATTCGTGAACCAATCCAAGGATCTATAACCAATCCATATCGTTCCAAAAGAAACACAAATCCTGTACTTTGGACCATAGCAACAAAAACTGTCAAATATCGTGTGTACTGATTAAGTATTCTGCGACCATAATCGCCTTCTTTACTTAACTGCTCAAGCGTTGGTATAGACATACCCAAAAATTGCATCATAATCGATGCGGTAATATATGGACTAATACCAAGAGCAAATATAGTACATTGTCGCAAGTTCCCCCCAGAAAAAAGATCTAAGTAAGAAAAAAACCCACTTAGTCCCGAACTTTGACTCATCATTTGCAAAAGTTTATCAATATCAACACCAATTACCGGAATGTGATTACCTAACCGATAAATTACTAATACCCCTAACGTAAAAAGAATCTTTTTTCGTAATTCAGGGATATTAAACATGTTAAGAAAATTTCTGAGGAGCACCACTGCTTACAACTCCTTTGTTATAAGTGCCTTACCACCAACTTTTTCTATTGCTTGTATTGCTGAAGCGCTGAATGCATAAGCAGAAACTGTTAATTTTTTGCTTAACTCACCATCGCCAAGTATTTTAACAATAGTACCTTTTTTTATGTCAGATTGTTCACTTCTTTTAGGTTTTATAAGACCTTTTTGAACAAGAACATCAACATTTACTTCGTCACCATCAACAAATACTCTTTCCAAAGAACTAAGATTTACTAACGAAATTTCTTTGGAGAAAGGGGCATTACTAAACCCACGCTTTGGCAAACGACGTTGTAGAGGAGTCTGACCTCCTTCAAATCCGCGACCTTTTGGACCACCTGAACGAGCGTTTTGTCCTTTATGACCACGTCCAGAAGTTCCGCCACGCGCTCCACCTCGACCAACTCTTTTGCGACTTTTTCCTGATGATTGCAAATTGTCTAAGCTAAACATTACGATCCTTTGATCAATTCTTTAACTGTTTTTCCACGTAACATAGCTATACGATCCGCTGAGCGAAGTTGCGCTAACGCATTCATCGTTGCTTTTGCTACGTTAATTCCATTACTGGAACCTACAGCTTTAGTTAAAACATCTTCAACGCCTGCTGCGCTCATTATAGCGCGAACAGCACCACCAGCAATATTACCGGTACCTTTAGATGCTGGACGAACTACAACTTTGCTTGCTCCATGCTTACCTAATGCTTCATAAGGAATAGTTGATCCGCGACGAGCGACTTCAATCATTCTTTTACGAGCTCTATTGGTTGCTTTAGCAATTGCCATAGAAACTTCACGACTTTTACCAAGACCAAGTCCAACTTTGCCTTGTCTATCGCCAGAAACGACAAAAGCAGCAAATGAAAAACGTTTTCCACCTTTAGTAACCTTAGTAACCCTGCGAAGGCTTACTACATGGTCAAGAAAAGCAGAATCTTTTTTATCTCTGCTGTCTTCTCTGTTAATTTCTTTTTCTCTATTCATTGTCATACGTTAATTTCCTGCTATATCCACTAAAACTTCAATGTACCTTCACGCAATCCATCAGCGAGGGCTTTTACTCTACCATGAAATTTAAAGCGACCTCTATCAAATACAACTGCATCAACACCTTTTGCTTTTGCACGCTTTGCAAGTTCAAGGCCAATTGCACGAGCAATTGCACTTTTATCACCTTCCACAGCATCCATTTCAAGCGAAGAACATGAAACAATAGTATTTTGAGTCATATCATCAATAATTTGAGCATACATATGCTTTAAACTTCTAAAAACTGAGATGCGTGGCGGCATACCATAACGTTTCACTTTTGCACGAACACGCATTTCTCTACGAGCTGCAGTAATTCGATCTTTTTTATGCATAGCCATCTAGATTCCTACAATTTATTTTTTGCCTTTACCAGCAGATTTACGAAAAATCACTTCTGTTTGCAGCTTAATACCTTTGCCTTTATAAGGCTCTGGTTCACGTAATTTTCTTATGTTACTACAAAACTGGCCTACAAGATCTTTGTCAAAAGATTTTACTTTTACCTTTTGGCCAGACTTATCTATTTCAACAGATACTCCAGTAGGAACATCTTTTTCAATTTTATGGCTGTATCCAAGAGTCAAAATAATTTTATTACCTGCAACTGCTGCCTTGTAACCTAAACCATTAATTTCAAGTAGTTTTTCAAATTCCTTGGATGCACCACTCAACTTATTAGCTAATAAAGCATGATGAAGACCCCATTCACGATAAGTTTTGCTTACCTGCTTAGGTCCCATATCAACTTTATTTTGAACAGGAGCTACAAACAATTCAGAATTTGTTATATGTGCACTCAATTCCGAAGGTAAATGATAAACACCAGAAGCTTTTGTTCCTGTATAATGAACTTCTTGCCCTTTGATTTCTACCTTAACCCCATCAAGTTTTATCGGCTTTCTACCAACTTTTGACATGAGCTATTCCTTTACCAAACAGTACAGATGATTTCACCACCTACAGAAAGTTTTTTTGCTTTCTGATGAGCAATGACTCCATGACTTGTTGTTAATATTGATATACCAAGCTGCCCAATAACCGGTTTAATTTCTTGAATGCCCATATATACACGGCGTCCCGGTCTGCTCACTCGTTGAATCTGGTGAATTGCCGCTTCACCGTCAACATATTTCAAAACGACCTTGAGCGTTTTTTTTGCATCTGAGTCCGAATTAACAATTACAAAATCACGAATGAAACCTTCGTCTTTCAAAATTTGCGCAATAGAATAGCGCATTTTTGAATGCGGAGCAGTAACAAATGATTTAGAAACCATTACACCATTTCGGATGATTGTTAAAAAATCAGCAATTGAATCAACTGACATTAGTCACCCCTTACCAACTTGTTTTTTTAACGCCTGGGAGTAACCCTTCAAGCGCGTTTTTTCTAAAACACATACGACACATTCTAAACAACCTAAAATATGCACGGGCTCTGCCACAAAGCTCACAACGATTGTAAGCTCTTACTGCAAATTTTGGTGTTTTATTTGTTTTCTCAATTAATGCTTTTCTTGCCATCTTAATCCTGACGTAAATGCACTTAATTTTTTAATTTTTTAAATGGTATGCTAAACGCTTGCAACAACGCTAATCCATGTGCATCTTTATCTGCTGATGTTTGGATAGTAATGTTCATACCATGCGTTTTTTTCCCAAGATCAAAATCAACTTCCGGAAACACTGTCCAGTCTTTGATTCCAACGTTGTAATTACCTCTTCCATCTAACTTAGTTGAAAGACCTTGGAAATCTCTTACTTTAGGCAACGCCAAAGTAACAAAACGATCTAAGAATTCGTACATCATAGTACCGCGCAATGTTACCATTGCTCCAATGCCCATGCCCTCACGAAGCTTAAATCCTGCGATAGATTTACGAGCTAAACGCTTCATTGCTCGTTGACCTGCAATTTTTGTCAATATATCAACTGATTCTTGAAGTGCTTTTGAATCAGAAACAGCTTCTTTAACCCCAACATTTAAAACAATTTTTAAAAGTTTAGGCACCATCATGACATTATCCAAGCCCAATTGCTGTTGCAACTGAGAACGGATTTCATCATTATATTTTATCGCCAATCGTGATTTGTTCATAACGCAAGTTCCACTGCTTTTCTAAAAAATTTCCTTACACCGATTGCATTCTCGCACATTTTTTCCCGTGTCTAACTGTTTTGTATTAACACGTGACGGTTTTTTGCATGCAGAACACACTGGCATAACACAAGATACATCAATAAATCTTTCTTCTTTGCGAATGCCACCAGGCTCTCCTGCTCGACGAGGCTTCACATGATGTGTAGCAACAGAAATACCTTTAACCATAACTTTACCTTTTGTAGGCAAAATTGCAATTACGGAACCCTGTTTTCCTTTATTTTTTCCCGACAAGACTTGCACCACGTCGTTTTTTTTAATACGCGCTATCATGAATTATACCTTTACAAAACTTCTGGGGCTAAAGACGAAATTTTAGCATATCCACGCGTACGCAATTCACGCGCAATTGGTCCAAAAATTCGTGTTCCAATAATTTCACCCTGCTTAATAATAACGGCAGCATTCTCACTAAAACGAATGTAGCTACCATCTGCACGGCGAAACTCTTTTTTTGTTCGCACAATCACCGCTTCAACAACATCGCCTTTTTTGACCATACCACCTGGAATAGCTTTTTTTACAGCGCATTTAATTCTGTCGCCTAAATGAGCATAACGCTTTCTTGTGCTACCAATGATATGGATACACTGCAAAGCTTTTGCACCAGAGTTATCAGCTACCTCAAGATACGATTCCTTTTGAACCATAGCAAATACCTCTTATATTATGATTTACTGCTCGTTACAACTGTGGCAAGGTACATATACTTTGTTTTTGCTAATGGACGACCTTGATAAAATCTAACAACGTCCCCAACTTTTGCTTGATTAGTTTCATCATGCACTTTATAAGATTTTGTTTTTCTTAAAATCTTACGAAATTTAGGATGAATATATGTTTGCTCTATTTCAACAACAATGGTTTTATCCATCTTGTCAGAAACAACCTTACCTTCAAAAAGCTGTTTTGTTTTTTCAGCTTTTATTTCCATAAAAAACCTCTTTTACTGTTGACTACCCATAGCTGAAGCTTTTTTTGCTTGCATAGCAGTCAAAATACGCGCAGCCTGTTTACGTAGTTTTTTATATTGAGAAGAATCTTTAACTTGAGTTGATGCCGCATTGACACGTAACCCAAAAAGATCTTGTCGTGTACCTTCTAATCTCTTCTGTAAATCTTCAGCTGATAATTGCTGAAGTTTTTGCATAAAACCCATTTGTTTCATAATCAACTCTAAAAATTATTCTGCATTTGTTGATTGATTTTTATCTGCATGCTCATTAACTAACTCTTCACCTTTTTTAACTACACGAGTCTTCATAGGAAGCTTATATGCAGCAAGCTTCAATACTTTTCTCGCCAATGTTTCATCAACACCAGCAACTTCACATACAACACGGCCGCGTTTTACCACCGCAACCCAAACTTCAGGGTTTCCTTTACCTTTACCCATTCGCGTTTCAGCTGGCTTTTTGGTAACCGGTTTATCAGGGAAGACACGTATATAAGAACTTCCAACTTTTCTTAAATGTCGTGATAACGTTACACGCATCGCTTCAATTTGTTGCGCTGAAACTCTGCTTGGTTCAACTGCTTCTAAACCATATTCCCCAAAATAAACGGTTCGAGCACCTTTTGATAGACCTTTTATTCTACCTTTTTGAACTTTTCTAAATTTTATTTTTTTTGGCATCAACATGATTAAATCTCGTATTTAAAAAACATTATCTGATATGTTGATACTCGCCTTTGCAGACCCACACCTGAACACCAATCATACCGTATGTTGTTTTTGCTTCTGCACGACCATAGTCGACGTCAGCTCTTAAAGTATGAAGAGGAACAGATCCAACACGAGTCCACTCTCTGCGAGCAATTTCCGCGCCTTGTAGTCTGCCAGAACAACAAATTTTTATACCTTTAGCTGCACCACGCATAACCGTTTGGGCTGCACGTTTCATAGCTCGCTTATAACTCACACGCTGTTCAAGCTGAGTAGCTATGTTTTGAGCTATTAAATTAGCATCAAGTTCTGGCTTAGCAACTTCTTGTACTGAAATTTCAATATTTTGTTTTTTCAATAAAGAAGAAAGCTGGTTACGAAGAGTTTCAATTTCTTGACCCTTCTTACCAATAATATGACCAGGACGACCTGATTGAATAATAATACGAATACTATCGGCAGCTTTTTCTATTTCAATACGAGAAACTTCAGCTTTCTCCAAAGCAGACTTCAGGTATCTTCTAATAATCATATCTTCTATAAGAAGCTTACCGTACTTGTTACCTTGAGCAAACCAACGAGAATCCCAAAAACGATATATTCCTAAACGAAATCCTATAGGATGTACCTTTTGACCCACCTTATTCCTTCTTCTTTGTACAAGCTTCTAAGATAACGCTTGCATGGCTAAATCGTTTACGATAAGGATTTGATCTGCCCATTGCACCTGGTTTATAGTACTTGTGCATAGGTCCATGATCAATACGTATATCAACAATTTTCAAATCAGACATCGTAATATTATGAAGATCTTTAGCGTTAGCAGCTGCAGACTCTATCATTTTTTTAATAGGTACTGATCGCTTTACTGTGACTGTAGAAAGCCACCTAACCGCTTGCTCCACATTTTTACCACGAACCACATCCGCAAATGGGCGTAATTTAAAGGGAGAAATATTTAAAAATCTACTTTTTGCACTAAATTGCATCAGGAAACCTCAACTAATTATTTAAGATTCGTTATATAATCAATTTGAATCTTAATATTTATTCTACCGTAAAGATTGACAAGTGACAACCTTAAACTTATGCCGTCATACCTGCTTTACGCTGACCACTATGAAGCCTAAAGGTTCTTGTCGGAGAAAACTCTCCCAAACGATGACCAACCATATTTTCAGTTACAAAAACTGAAATGAACTTTTTTCCGTTGTGCACAGCAAAAGTCAGCCCCACAAACTCAGGTGTAATTAAACTTCTGCGAGACCATGTTTTAATAGCTTCGCGCTTTCCACCTTCTTTAGCTTTAGCAACTTTCAGAGCCAACGAATCTTGTACGTATGGGCCCTTTTTTGAAGAACGTGCCATATCTTACCCCGTTAACCTTATGGTTTTCTTCGTTTTATAATTAACTGATTTACTCTACGTACTTTACGCGTACGTGTACCTTTGCAGCCTTTACCCCACGGAGATCTTGGATGTGAACCAGATTTAGATCTACCTTCACCACCACCATGTGGATGGTCAACTGGGTTCATAGCCATACCACGAACAGAAGGTCTAAACCCTAAGTGTCTGATACGACCTGCTTTACCCCATGAGATATTCTTAAAGTCTGCATTGCCAAGTTGTCCAATGGTTGCCCAACAGTTTTCGAGTACCATACGGATTTCTCCGGAAGGCATTTTCAATGTTACAAAACCATCAGTTTTACCAACGATCTGAGCAGAAGTACCTGCACTACGCGCAAATGTTCCACCAGCTCCTGGACGAACTTCAATATTATGAATCATAAAGCCATCTGGAATATTCTTAAGAGGTAATGCGTTACCAACTTTAGCATCAGCATTTTCGCTGGCCATAATTGCATCGCCCACATTAAGATTTTCCGGCTTGAGCAAATATTTCTTTGAACCATTAACATACGATACAAGCATAATACGAACATTACGATTTGGATCATATTCAATAGTAGTAACTTTACCCACAACATCACGATCAGTCCGTTTAAAATCAATTATGCGATACCTTTTATCAGCACCGCCACCACGATGACGTGTTGTAATTCTTCCATAGCTGTTACGACCACCGGATCTTCTTTGTAATCCAGTAACCAAACTTGCATGTGGCTTTGTTGTTGTAATATCATTTGAAGTTACAAACGACTGAAAGCGTAATGAAGAATTTCGTGGTTTTCGTTTTATTATGGCCATTGGAGCCTCGTGTCTTTCTCATTAAAAACTAAAAAAAACGTATTATGTTTTATTCTACGTCTCTTGGGTTAACAGATTTACCTTGCCCAAAAATATCAATAGAATAACCCTCTTTAAGAGTCACATAAACACGTTTTGTAGTTGATCCTTCTATAACCGTACGACGCACTCTACGAGACTTGCCTACACGATTGAGAGTATTAACTTTTTCTACTTTAACATTGAACAAGCGCTGCAATGCTTCTTTAATTTGCATTTTATTCGCTTGTGGATGTACTTTTAGTACCAATTTTTTTAATTTCTGGTTAAGCAATGTTGCTTTCTCAGAAACAACTGGTCCCTTAATAATTTCATGTACATTTAAATTTAGAGCCATTGTGAAACCATCCCTTTGAATTGATCAAAATCTTTCTTCAAAAATAACCAGCAATCACTATTTGCTAGATCATATGCATTTACTTGATCAAATGATAAAGGTCGCACATTTGGAATGTTCGCAAATGATAAAGCCGAATGGAAATCATAAGGCGCAACAAATAAAACTATTTTTTTGTTTGTAAGACCGGGTGTATTAACAAGCTCTTGAGCTTGTGCAGTTTTTGGTTGCTCACTAGAAAGTTCCCAATCAGCACAAATAACATTCTTCTGATCAAGACTGTTTGCAAGCATAGTCAACAAAACTTTACGTTTCATTTGCTTAGGCATTTTTACCATTCTTACACGAGCTTGTGGACCAAAAATAGCACCGCCACCTTTCCAAAGTGGTGAACGAGCAGAGCCAGCACGCGCACGCCCTGTTCCTTTTTGCTTCCAAGGCTTACGATTTGTGTAAGCAACATCTGAACGCCCCTTACATGCTACGGTTCCTTGGCGCCAATTTTGCGCTAAAACACGTATCCATGTTGAAAAGGTTGCCGGATCTGCCTTTACGAATGCTGTTGAATCAAAATCCAATTCTTGCGCAGCAACTGCATAAAGCTTATGTGTCGCAGAATTATTAACTGTTTGTTTATTCATTATTCACCTACGCTTTACGTACAAAGACCAATGATCCTGCTTTACCAGGGATTGATCCTTTTACTAATAACGTTTTGGTTTCTGCTTCCACCATAACTATCTCTAGGTTTCTCATCATTTGGTTGTCGCAACCCATGTGACCTGGGAGTCTTTTGCCTTTGATAACATGACCACTTTTCACCAATGAGCCAATAGAACCTGGGCGTTTACCCATTGTACAACCATGACTAGCTCGAGGTCCTCTAAATCTGTGACGTTTTACAACACCAGCAAATGATTTACCTATTGTTTTACTGCGAACGTCAACTTTATCACCAAGTTGTACAAGCTGTGAAAAATCAATTGCTTTACCAACTACGTATTCAGTTGCTGTATCTTTAAGAAGAATTTCTCGAACAAAACTATAATATTGATTTGGGTTTTTAATCCATTCTTTGTTATATTTTTCAGTTGCATAACGATCTTTTACTTTACCCACTTGAAGGGCACTGTAACCATCTCGTTCAACTGTTTTAACATTGGTGACATACCAACCTGCAACGTCAATAGCGGTAACAGGTACCACTTTGTCATCTGCAAATATTTGCGTCATCCCAATTTTTCGACCCCATATTCCTGTTGTCATTTGATTCCTTACTTAATTTCCACGTCTACGCCAGAGGAAATATTGAGCTTCATAAGAGAATCCATAGTTTTATCTGACGGAGAGATAATATCAAGAATACGCTTATGAGTTGTTAACTCAAATTGCTCACGTGACTTTTTGTCTATATGAGGAGATCGCAATACAGTAAAACATCGTCGTTTATTAGGAAGAGGAACAGGTCCCATTAATTGGGCACCTGTTCTTTTTGCAGTCAAAACAATCTGCTTGACAGCCTTATCTAATAAACGATGATCGAATGATTGTAACTTAAGTCTAATACATTGCTTTTTCATCGATCACCTAACGTTTTAATCTAAAATTTCAGTTATAACACCGGATCCAACAGTTCTTCCACCTTCACGAATAGCAAAACGAAGATCTTTGTTCATTGCTATTTTTGAAATCAATTCAACTGTAAGTTCAACAGTATCTCCTGGCATTACCATCTCACGCCCTTCTGGCAATGAAACAATACCAGTTACGTCTGTTGTTCTGAAGTAGAACTGTGGGCGGTATCCGCCAAAGAATGCACTGTGTCTTCCGCCTTCATCTTTTGATAGAATATATGCTTTGCAACGGAATTTTTTATGCGGCTTAATGCTACCTGGTTTTGCGATAACCATACCACGTTCAATATCTTCTTTTTTAGTACCACGAAGAAGCAAACCAACGTTATCGCCAGCTAAACCTTCATTCAATGATTTTCTAAACATTTCAACGCCGGTAACAGTAGTTTTAACTGTGTCATGAAGACCAACAAGTTCAACTTCTTCACCAACTTTAACTTTTCCAGCTTCAATACGGCCAGTAGCTACAGTACCACGACCTGCAATTGAAAACACACCTTCAACTGGCATCATGAATGGTTTATCAATTTCACGAGCAGGATCTGGAATGTAAGAATCAAGAGCATCAACAAGTCTTTGAATTGAAGGTTCACCAAGGTCATCTTGATCACCATTAAGAGCTTTAAGAGCTGATCCTTTAATCACAGGAATTTGGTCTCCAGGGAAATCGTACTTTTTAAGCAAGTCACGAATTTCTTCTTCAACCATTTCAACCATGTCTGCATCATCAACCATGTCAACTTTGTTAAGAAAAACAACAAGAGCAGGTACGCCAACTTCACGTGCCAATATGATATGCTCACGAGTCTGTGGCATTGCACCATCAGCTGCTGAAACAACCAAAATCGCTCCATCCATCTGTGCTGCACCAGTGATCATGTTTTTTACATAATCAGCATGCCCAGGACAGTCAATATGCGCATAGTGGCGTTTGTCTGTTTCATATTCAACATGAGAAGTTGAAATAGTAATACCACGTTCTCTTTCTTCTGGTGCTTTATCAATTTGATCATATGCACGCGCTTCAGCATAACCTTTTTTAGCCAAATAACTTGTAATTGCAGCGGTCAACGTTGTTTTACCATGATCAACGTGGCCGATGGTACCAACATTCACATGTGGTTTTTTTCGTTCAAATACGCCTTTTGCCATCGTTTATACTCCTACGATTAACACAAAAATTATTACTTTTTATTTTTTGTAACTATTGCATCTTGTACGTTTTTAGGAACCTCTCTATAACACAGAAATTCCATATCATAGCTTGCTCGTCCCTTAGTCATCGAACGAAGAGTTGTTGAATAACCAAACATCTCTCCAAGAGCCACTTCTGCCGAAATAATTTGCTGATTAAATTCTGTTTTGGAATCTAAGATACGTCCACGACGAGCATTAAGATCTCCAATAACATCACCGATGTTTTCATCTGGCGTATAAACGTTAACCATCATAATTGGTTCAAGCAATACAGGAGACGCTTTTTCCATAGCCGATCTAAATGCCATTGAAGCGGCAACTTTAAATGCTATTTCAGAAGAGTCAACATCATGGTATGAACCATCGTACAAAGTAACTTTAACATCAACAACAGGGTAGCTGCCTAAAATACCGGCATTCAATGTTTCACGAATACCTTTTTCAACAGCAGGGATAAACTCTCTCGGAATTGTTCCACCAACAACGGCGTTAACAAATTCAAATCCTTTACCACGCTCCATTGGTTCCATTTTTATCCAAACGTGACCAAATTGACCGCGACCACCAGATTGGCGAACAAATTTACCTTCTGCATCAGCAAGCTTTTGAACAGTTTCTCTATAAGCAACTTGCAACTTACCTTGAACAACTTCAACTTTGTGTTCTCGGCGTAAGCGATCAACAACGATCTCCAAATGCAACTCACCCATACCAGAAATTTCTGTTTGCCCTGTTTCTTCATTATAAGAAAATCTAAAAGATGGATCTTCTTGCATCATTTTACGTAATGCAACAATCATTTTCTCATAATCAGCCTTATTTTTAGGCTCAACAGATGTAGCAATTACCGGAGTCGGAATAGTAATAGATTCAAGGACGACAGGTGCTTTATCTATACACAACGTATCCCCAGTTTGCGCATCTTTAATACCTACAATAGCGGCAATATCACCAGCTCTTACACTCGAGATTTCTTCGCGCTTATTTGCATGCATTTTCAACAATCTACTCACACGTTCTTTTTCACCAGTTCTTACACTGTGCACATAAGAACCTGATTTTAATTCACCCGAATAAATACGAACAAAGTTTAAAACCCCAACAAAAGGATCTGACATAATCTTAAATACAAGACCATAAAATGGCCCGTTAGGATCTGATGGGATTGGAAACTTTTCACCAGTATCAGTATTAGTTCCTTCAATTGCTTGAACATCGAGTTGGCGAAGGAAGATAATCTACCACGCCATCAAGTAACAACTGAACACCCTTGTTTTTAAATGCAGAACCACAAAAAACTGGCACAACTTTAAGCGCAGCAACACCTTTACGAAGGGCAGCTTTAATTTCAGGAACAGTAATTTCTTCTTCCATAAGATATTTTTCAGCTAAAGCTTCATCAAGATCACACGCAGCGATGACTATTTTTGCGCGCAAATCTTCCATTTGAGTATGGTACTCTTTTGGAACATCAACCCACTCAACAATTTCGCCATTTTCGCCCGAAAAAGTGGCCATTTTACGTGTTAGCAAATCAATGATCGATTCAAAATCTTCTGACATACCAATTTGCATTTGCATTGCCACAACATTAGCACCAAGTTTCATTCTAATATTGTCAACAACACGCAAATAGTCTGCCCCAATACGATCAAGTTTATTAACAAAAACAATGCGTGGGACCTTGTAGCGATTAGCTTGTTTCCACACTGTTTCAGATTGAGGCTGAACGCCTTCAACTCCAGAGAATACCGCAACTACACCATCAAGAACACGCATTGAACGTTCAACTTCAATGGTAAAATCAATATGTCCCGGCGTATCAATAATATTAATTTGATGATCGCGCCAAAAACTTGTTGTTGCAGCAGCAGTGATAGTAATACCACGCTCTTGCTCCTGCTCCATCCAGTCCATAGTTGCTTCACCTTCATGCACTTCACCAATCTTATGGGAAATGCCGGTGTAAAACAAAATACGCTCTGTTACCGTTGTTTTACCAGCGTCAATATGTGCCGCGATACCAATATTTCTGTATCGCTCTAATGGTAACTGTTGTTTCACTGACATAATAACCCTCTTTTACCATGCATAATGAGAGAATGCTCTATTTGCATCCGCCATACGTTGAACATCAGTTCTTTTTTTAACCGCGCCACCTTTTTGCTCGGTTGCATCCAACAGTTCACGTCCAAGACGCAATCCCATTGTTTTATCAGAGCGAGTTTTAGCAGATGAAACAAGCCAACGGAGAGCTAATGCTCTTCTACGTTTTTCACTTACTTCACGAGGGATTTGGTAGGTGCTACCACCAACACGACGAGAACGAACTTCGATAAAAGGAGCTACTTGCTCAAACGCACGGTGGAAAAGCTCTAACGCTTTTTTCTCATCACCATTAGTTTTTTTTGTAAGCAAATCCATAGCTTCGTACACTATTGTTCTTGCACAATTTTTTTTACCGCGTTCCATCACAACATTGATGAGTTTTTGAACTAACGCAGATCCAAATTTTGGATCAACGCCAATTTCTCTTATAAATTCGACTTGTCTACGCCTTGGCATAATTCAATTCCTTACTTACTTTTTGGACGTTTAGCGCCATAAAGAGAACGACCTTGTCTTCTTTTGTCTACGCCAGCACAATCCAATGCGCCTCTTACGATATGGTATTTAACACCAGGTAAATCCTTAACACGACCACCACGCACAAGAACAACAGAGTGCTCTTGTAAGTTATGACCTTCACCTGGTATATATGCAGTTACTTCTATACCTGTAGTTAACTTAACACGAGCAACTTTACGAAGAGCAGAGTTAGGCTTTTTGGGCGTCGTAGTAAAAACACGGGTACAAACCCCTTTAGCGAAAGGTCCTTTAAGAAACAACCCTCTTCTGAGAGCAGGACTTTTTGGTTTCGCTTTAATTTTATTTCTACCAAATCGACATAATTGATTAATCGTTGGCATGCAGACAAATCCTTATATTATCACGTTATGAAAAATAGTTTATTATATAATCGCAACTTTTAATCCAATGTTACAGGTGGGCACTCAAGTTGACTAATTGCTATTTTACCCTCTTTGTGAATTTTTTCAAGAAAATAATTCACAACCTGTACCAGAAAAGCACCCTACATTCAACCTTTTTGTGAAAAAAGAGGTTCAAAAAGCGATGGACTTCTATTCTTAATAATGATAGCTTATTTTTACTCAATTGGCAAAAACAGTTTTACGTTTTATCAGCTAGAAAAGGGCTATTTTTATGATTTCAACATATATTTCACAATTATTACTCAACTTTCAGAATCTTTTTTCTATTCTGCTTGGAATTTTAGGAATAGGCTTTCTGATAGGGTTTCACGAGCTTGGACATTTTCTATTTGCTAAACTTTTTAAAGTTCGCGTACCTTCTTTTTCCCTTGGATTTGGTCCCCGATTATTGACTAAAAAAATAGGTGAAACTGAATTTTGTCTATCAGCGATCCCCTTTGGAGGTTATGTTGAACTAGCAGGAGCAGCAGAAGTGGGACAAGGAGAACAAAAAGAAGCATTTGCTAACGATGAAGGCTCTTTTGCAATTAAACCATTCTATCAAAAACTATGCGTGATGCTTGGCGGCATCCTTTTTAACTTTATTTTCGCCTATTTTGCAATGACCTTTCTTTTCATGACAGGAATCCCCAAAACCCCTCATATTTCACAACCAGTCATTGCAGTGGTTCATCAACAATCTGCAGCTGAAAATGGTGGGTTGCATGTCGGCGACCGCATTGTATCAATCAATGAACAACCAATTGGACGCAATGTCCAAGAGATTCAAAAAATCATTCAGCCGCTTGCTCTTAAACAAGCTACTATTGTTGTTGAACGCAATGGAGAACAGTTCAGCAAAACCGTTCTGGTTAGCAATCAAGAAACAGAAGCTGGCCCTGTTGGCGTATTAGGCATTGAATTTGACTATCTACCAACACCCGCTCACTCATTTAAAGATGCGTTAATGCTCAGCATTACCACTTGCAACCGATGGATAAAAGAAACAATCAATGGATTTTTACAATTAAAAAGAAATATCGGTCAAGTGGGAGGCCCAATCATGATCATTGCTATGACAGCCAAAAGCAGCGCTCACGGATTTGCCCTTTATCTTCTTTTACTTGCCCTAATCAGCATAAACCTGGCAGTTTTAAATCTTATTCCACTTCCAATACTTGATGGTGGCCAAATACTATTTTATTCCATAGAAGCGATCATTGGTCGCCCTATACCACACAAAATTCGTGAATACATCCACATTGCAACCGCTATCTTGTTTATGATCTTCTTTGTTTATCTGACTATCAATGATATCAGCAGATTAGCAAGCTCATATATTGATTCAATACTCAAACTATTACACATACGCTAATTCTTCGACCCGCCGTCGCCAAGGCTTTGGTGGGCAGGCAGCGTTTACTGCTGAGCCTGACGAAGTATCAGAATGAACGCAAAAAAAGCAGGATTTTAAGTCCTGCTTTTTTTTATATCTAAACTTTATAGCTTAACCACGTGGTTTTTGAATTTCTAATTCAATCACTTCTGGGCCTTGTGCAACATGGGGATGTTCTGATCCCGCGTACACTTTAAGCTTTTTGATAATTTGTCTGCTTAACTTGTTTTTAGGAAGCATACGTCTAACTGCTAATTCAACCAATTGTGTTGGGTGCTTTGCATGTAAATCTTTAGCAGGGATTTCTTTTTTTCCACCCTGCCAACCAGATACTCTCACGTACTCTTTATCTTCCCATTTATCACCAGAAAGGATAATTTTATCTGCATTGGTAATGATCACATAATCACCACAATCTGTATGTGGAGTAAAGTGAGGCTTATCTTTGCCGCGTAATCTATCTGCAACAAACGTAGCCAAGCGACCAAGAACCTTACCTTCTGCGTCAATATGACACCATCCAGCTACTACATCTTCTTTACGTGGATAAAACGTATTATTCATACTCATAGATCATCACCTTTTAAAACAATTTTATTGTAACTAATTTTTAAAGAGTGGGGCTCTTTCTTCTAAGGTAGCTCATTATTACCAGTCGGTCAATAGAAAAACGGCTATTTAACCCTGTTTTTTCCATAATTTAACACCATTATCATCAACCCATTCACCACAATTCCTGCACCAAGGGATACACAGAAGCTCTTATAAAACCCACTGTCATACAACAATCCAACAACTATGAAAGCTGCCAACGTACCAATAACCACCGGAACTGCATAATCAAATTGAGATCTTGCATGCCGCAATGGTTCTATGCCCGTACTTGTTGCCGTCATAACCGTTGTATCTGCAACAGGAGAAATATGGTTTCCACACGCAGCCCCAGAGAGCACCGCACCGAGTGCAGGGAATAAAAGCGGTATTTGATCAAGCTCCACGGGAGGAGTAAGTTGCAACAAAGAAATAAGCATTTGCGTTGTAATAGGGATTAACAATGAAAATGTACCCCAAGCAGATCCTGTTGCAAGCGTAATAACCAAGGATGCAATAAATGACATTACGGGAATTAACCATAATGAAACCGTACCCAGTAAAAGATGCGCTACATAGCTTCCTGTCTGCAGTTCAAGACGTAAAAAGGTCCCCAAAATAGATGCAAGCGCAACCATCATGATAGAAGATTTCATTAACACAGCCCCTTCATACACAAACAAAGGAATCTGCGCACATGAAATCTTTTTTTTATACACAAAAAATAACACACTCAAAATAAATGAGACCAAGCTTGAAATGAAGAAAATCAAAAATGTTTTATCATTTTCTCTGAATGCATCAAAAAATGAATTATTACCACCAAAAAGATGATAATTGCCTGCATATAATATGCCAAACAACACACCTCCAATAAATACAGTAAGCGGCATTAACAGCTCAAATAATGAATGGTCGCGCGCCACAGCAGCATCATTTTCACTCATGACCACCGCATCACGCTCATCTTGTGCTATTAACCCATATCCAACACGGAATATAACAAAACAAAAAACTGATACAACAACAAGTAATGAATAAAACACAAACGGAATCGTTTTCAAATAAACATACAATGGATCAGCTATAATTTTATGAGGTGCATTCATGTGAATGCCAGCATTATCAAGCTGCACCAAAATCACCGCAGCCCATGTTGATATCGGCATAATGATAACTAATGGCCCTGCTAGAGCATGCACTATATACGCAAGTTTTGTTCGCGCAACAGCAAATCTATCCGCTATCGGTTTCATCACAAAACCAACCGTTAAAATACTCAAATAATCATCAATACTTAATAAAAAAGAAAGCATGATTGTTGATAATTCAACACCACGCTTTGTACGCATTTTTTTACCAATGATGCGTGCACATCCTGCAGCAGCTCCCGTCACCGTTAACAATGTAATAAGTGAACTGATAACAATCAACAAAAGATACATATAGATGTTATCCAGATCAGTAAAATGAGTAACGCATTTCTCTCCACATAACATTAATGCAGAAATTACATTCCCCTGCGTTGCAATCAATGCAGCAGAAGCAATTCCTAATGCAAGTGAAAGGTTCAAATGCTGCGTAACATACACAGCACCTATTACAATTATTGGTGGCAATAACGAAAGCCATGTTAACTGCATACACAATCCTTAGAATTTACCCGAAAATTCCAATTCCGCTCGCCCTGAGTGTTTTTGCAAAAGCAAAAATGTATCGAAGGGTTAAGCGGGGGGGAGTTAATTAATTAAAATCTTCATCATCAAAATCTTCGTCTTCGTCATCTTCATACTCATCTTCTTCATCATCACTCTCACCACTCAACGCTTGCTGCATTAATCGTTCAATATCATCAGCATCTTTTGGCAAACGTTCACTCAAACAAATTGCACCATCTTTGGTGATCCAATAATTATCTTCAATACGAATACCGATATTTTCTGCAGCGATATAAATACCCGGTTCGATCGTGATAACATCACCTTCATGCAACGGCACATTATAATCACCAACATCATGAACATCAAGCCCAAGATAATGACCAACTCCATGAGGAAAATATTTGTCATAACCACGTTGAGCTAAAAATTTTACCGCCAAATGATGCAATGATTTATCAACTTTATCTTTGTTTTTAAGCCACATACCTGGCTTTGCTAGCGATGCAATATGTTCTTGTGTTTCAAGAACAATGTTATACAACTCTTTTTGGCGCTTGGTAAACGTTCCTGATACGGGATACGTACGCGTTAAATCAGCACAGTAATTATCAAGTTCTGCACCAATATCAACAACTACCAAATCACCATTTTTAACTGATCCACTGTTTTGATTATAGTGCAGCACCGTACCATTTTTACCACTTGCAACAATGCTTGGAAATGATGGTCGTGCGTGAGATGCAATCATCATATATTCCAAAGAAGCTTGCACTTCAGCTTCCAAAACATCATGTTTTATCGCTTGCACTGCTGATTCATGCGCAAGTTCAGTAATTTCTATAGCGCGATATATGTGCTCAACTTCACCCATATCTTTACGACGTCGACTTGCTGCTATAAACGATGAAACATCAACAACTGATTTTTGCAATTCAGGAATAAATTTTTGTAGATGATCCAGAATAAACCGTGTATTCACGTATTCGTGACCATTGTTTGGTGCAGTAGTGAAGAGCGTTCCACCATCTTTTAACAGATCTTCTATCAATGCAATCATATGCGCATATTCATGCTGAGAAAAATAAGGATTCAATTCACACCCTGCACATTCATCACCCAACAGTTCAACTGCATCAACGCCCAATGCCTTTGCATCACGGTTAACTAATGCTGCTGGCAATGTCATCCATTGTGCACGTTTTTCAAAACAGTTAGGAATATACAATGTTGATTTGCCCGTCATATCAATAACCAAAGCAGTGCCTGGTTCATTCACTCCGGTATAATAATAAAATGTCTTATCTTGTCTAAAACGCTCACTACCTTGTTCAAATGCCGCAAATAAAACAACTTTGCCGTTTTTTTTATCCGGCAACTCGGACTTAATAGCCTCAATTAATTCTTTTCTTCGCAATGAATAGACTGATAATTTATCTGTACGTGGCGCCAAACCACCAAAAAAATCTGATATCATAATAACCTTTACAATGATGCCGTCGTATGCTTCGACAAGCTCAGCACGAACGGCTAATAAAATATTACAAACTCCGTTCGCATTGAGCCTGTCGAAATGTGCGAACGGTTAAAATGGGCGTCGCTCTGAAAGAGCTTTAAACACCGTTAAACGGTCCATACCTTCCAAAGATGAGCCTACTGGCAAACCACGCGCCAAACAAGAGATAACAATATTTTTATCTTTTAGTTTGCGTGCAATATAACTTGCAGTCGCTTCCCCCTCAGGCGTTTGATTTGTTGCTAAAATGAGCTCTTTAATTATTCCTTTTCCCACTCGTTCAACAAGCGCATCAATCGTCAAATCTTCCGCATCCACACCTTCAAGTGGAGAAATTGATCCACCAAGCACATGATACAATCCTATGTACCCTTTTGTTTTTTCTATCGCAACAATTTCTTGCCATGTTTCTACAACACAGACCGTTGCATGATCCCGTTTTGATGATGCACAAAAAATACATCCTGCTGATATTTCTCGCCAAAAAAAACATTGATCACATTTCTTTAAACGATCTTTTACCACTTCTAATGATGCACAAAATTGCGCAACATGTTGTGGTTCCATCTCTAAAAAATGAGAAGCAACTCGATATAAATTTTTTGAAGCTAAATATGGAACTTGTTGTAAAATTTTAAGCAAATGCGCAAGTGACGGCAATTCTTCTATCATAGTCACACCAATTTAAAAAAATGCATAAGTCTTGTTTGTATAAAACCAAAAATTCTGCCCATCAAAAAATACAACGTTAATCCTGCTGACAGCGTTGATGTAAATGCACCAAACACAAACGCCATCATAATTTTACTCATACGTTGTTGCGGATTACCACTCGTATCATTGAGCAACATAACAATAATCAACAACACCGAAAGAATAAAATATGGATCGCGCGATGAAAGGTCTGGTATCCACAAGAACGGAGCTTGATACAGCTCAAATGAACTCGAAAGCACACGACTCAATGCAAAAAAAATAGGTATGTTTAACAATATAGGTATTAAACATCCAAACCCTCCAGGCAACCCTCTTTTACGAATCAATGCGGTACGCTCTGCAAGTAATTTTTCTTGATTTCCTGCAAATCGTTGCTCGATAAATGCTAGCTCACGTTGATATTCCGCTTGCTGCTTTTTAAATTTCTCTTCACTGTTGCGCAACGAAACTGGCAATAAACAAATCTGTATCAACAACGTTAATAAAATAATAGCTAAACCATAATTATGAACATATGTATACAACCAATTTAAAATATATAACAACAGTTTAGCGAGCGCTGAAAGCATACCAGAATAATCTAATGTTTTTTCTAAACGCGTATCAACTGCAGCAATCGCATTAAGTTCTTTAGGCCCAAAATAAAAAGATAATGTCCACGATGTTTTTTCAGTAACAGCTGGACCTTCTACAACAGAAAAGAGATGAGTTGTTTCTTCTAATTTATAATATGCGCGTTGAGCAAAGTGATGATGATCTTCAACAAGTGCATGGATAAAATAGCGATCGTCAGCACCAAACATCATCGGCTTAAACCAGCCACGATGAACATCCAATTTATTCAAATATGTTTTTGCAAAAACATCATTTTGGTCGATAACAATTGATGAAATAACATCCGGCGATGTAAGCTCTGGCATCATTGGAGCAGGAAAGAAAATGCGCGGTTCTATAACATTGTGATGACCATTTTTTGGAGCAATTTCAACAGATAAATCAATTTGTGGTTTGTGTTTATCAACAGTAAAGAGTTTTTGTATCACGCAATCTTCATTTCCACCAACATAGATTAATTCATAATTGGTCTCATTTTCTTGTGCAGATAGTAAGGTATAATAAAATGGCGTTGCGCTTTGTAAAGCTACCAAAAAGCATCTATTTTCTCGCTCTGTATCAGCTGCAGGAAACACTGTGCGAACTGTTTTGATGTGACCATCAGATTCTCTTTTAAAATCAATGCTATCAAGTGATGCACCCTCTGTTGAGAATGATAGGTGTCCCCACTCCGTTTCACAATCAGTTATCTGGGTATGAGATGCGCGCTTTTGATCGTAAAAATCAACTTCTACACTCAACGGTCTATATTCTTTTTTTTCTCGCGGAGCAATAAACGTACTTTCAACTGATTCTTTTGATGTATTGCCTGGAAAAAAATAATTTAATGCAATAACACTCACAAAAGCTAAACTAATGGGTAAAACCATGTCGCGCATATTCATATACATACCTCATAAAAATTGACTAATTTATCACATTAATGGTACCATAAAAATGAATTTTCAGCTAGCTTGCCCTACGAAGTTTTAACGAAGTAGGGTGCTCTCTATAAACTAAAAAATAACAAACTAAAAAAAAGGAAAGATATTCTTATGAAAATGCAAAAAAGAAAATTCCGCATCGGTGAACTTGCAGACAAACTTGAACTTGAACGCTTTGTTGTACGTTTCTGGGAAAAAGAGTTCAGCATAAAAACAAAACGATCTCAGGGCAGCCAACGCTTTTATGACGAGAACGATCTTAAAAAATTTGAAACAATCAAACGTCTTTTGTATGAAGAAGGCTTTACCATCTCTGGTGCAAAAAAGAAACTCAAAGACAAATCATCTGCCAAAGAAAAATCTTCAACTAAAAATGATATTATTGCTTCACAAAAAACAACAATGGAAGACACTAAAAAAGCATCTTCCAATCAGTCTGAACATGAAAAAATTGAACATCTCTCGCAACAAATTGTGGATTTAAAAAATAAATTACGCAAATTACGAGAGATGCTTTAAAATTGATTTTTTTTATAAAAAGAGAATCTTATGACCAATTCTCAATATTATGCAATTGAGATTCTCTTTTTAAAATTTCTTTGCAATCTTGCGCAGTGGAAAATCCAATATCACGCCAATTCAAGCGCTTCAACAACTCAACAAATCTATTCATATATTTTTCTTTATCTGTTTCATTCGCAAGATATTCCACCCAACTCTTAAATAATTTTTTTAAAGCATCTACTCTAGCTTTTTTTGAGTCTTGACTAACAAAAGCAATCAGTTCACTTTTGAACGCTTTTCCATCAGGTCTTCTTAGCCGTAAAGTGCTACCAGTATAGCGGGGTTCAGAATAAGCTTTTACAATCGAGTGATCCACGCAATGCAATTCGCACTTAAAACCATCATCTGAAAAAGAAATTGTAGGCCTACCATCTTCGTTCAATTCAGCCAAAAAACAAGGATAACACAAATCTGTAACACCTGAATAATATCCAGCAAACGCGAAAAAAGGTTCAAGAATAACATACTTCATTGCGTTACTCACGGCATAATATTGCGCAGCATCCTCATGCAAAGCCATAGCAAAAATTCTTGATTTTATACTATTTTGTTCTGCACTACACAATAACTTTTCATGCATACCATCCAACAATTCTACAGCTTCCATGTTATTTAAAACAGTTTGATACTGCTTCACGCGTGAACTTATATGCTCAAATTGCCGGAAAAAACGATTTCTGTTTTCTTTATCAGTATCAACACGCTTTTTATTTTCACCACTTTCACCCGAATATCTACAAAACCGTGGCTCTATAGTTACATCTGAAGGGTCAAATTCATTGAGAAACCAATTCATTTTTTCTCGAATCCCATCAATGCTCTCTTTATTTTCACCATATCCATATGGATATTTGTTAAATAACTTTGCAAGCCGTAAGGCTTTTGCATCATCTTCAGGTGATAATGTTGCTAGTTTCATTGCACAAGCATTCTGTGCAAGCAATATTACCAAACCTAAAATATATTTATTCATAAAAAATGCCTCTGTTTTGTACTATATACCAGAATAGAATAATAGGATCATAATATTCTTCAACAAAAGCTTTTATTTTTTCCCTCAAATCAATCACATCAAGGCTCACTGGGAAATAATTATAATTCTGCAACTGCTTAACATTCTTTATATAATTACAGCCATATACCTCTAACGCCTTATCTTTATTATGTTTCTGGCGAAACGAATGATGTTCTGCTTTGAATAGTAATTCGCATAAATCATTTTTAAGTAATAAAATATAATCATCTTTTAACTGAACTTTTATCCGCCAATCAATTCTATTACCACGATCAACAAAATAATAAAACTCACAAACCTTTGCCCTAATAAACCTCTCTTTTTCAGCACTATATTTCTCATGCATCATTCCAAAAATATTTTTTTGCAACTCAAAAGGAAGTCGTTGATGAATATGCATAGGTATCAAATGATCCGCACCTATTCTCATTTTTTTATTTGGATTTCGTGAATGTTTTTCTAAAAGAGTTGCAACAGATAGATCTTTGTTATTATTAACTGACTCTTTTTCCATTGCACAAACATTATACGCAACTAACAATAACAGTCCTACAACATACTTTTTCACAAACGCCCTCTTTTACATTGCGATGTTTTAAAAAAAATATACATTGGTGAATAAAGTACCATATTTTTTAACACAAACATAATTTTATGCTTACAAAAAAATCACACATTCACTTTGTTGGTATTGGCGGAATAGGCATGAGTGGCATTGCAACCATTTTAAAGCAAAGTGGTCACACTATTTCCGGATGTGATCCTGATACCAGCCAAGATACCATTGCACAATTACGCCACTTAGGTTGCAAAGTATATAAAAATAATAACGCAACAGAATGTGATGATGCAACCATTGATATTCTTGTATATATCCCCATGTATGCCACAACAATTCCTGCCGTAACTGCTGAAATTAAACAAGCACAACTGCGCAATATTCCAACAATTTCACGTGCACATATGCTTGCAGAACTCATGCACAAAAACCAACAAAGTATTGCAGTTGCCGGATCACATGGAAAAACAACAACTACATCATTAATTTCTCATATTTTAATTGCAAGTGACATTGACCCTACCGTTGTAATTGGTGGACAACTGAAAAATATTAATTCTAATGCCCGCAGTGGCAATGGAAATGTGTTAGTTGCAGAAGCGGATGAAAGTGATCGTTCATTTTTAGAATTGTATCCAACCATTGCAGTGATAACCAATATCGATTTGGAACATCTTGAAACGTATGCTGGCTTGGATGATATTAAACGTTGTTTTATGCAATTTTTAAACAATCTACCTACTCACGGAAAGGCAATTGTATGCACTGATGATGAAAATGTGCGTTCAATTATACATCTTACACAAATCACAACAATCACATATGGCATAGAACACGAAGCAGATTTTTTTGCGCATGATATTATTCTTAATGCTGATCATTCTACATTTACTGCATACACGAAAAACGGTCTTCTTGGCACAATTAAATTACCGATTGCTGGCAAACATAACATTTATAACTGCTTAGCAGCAATTGCTGTTGCACACGAACTTGGAATTGCATTTGAAACAATTGCAAAACATATTGCATCTTTTGGTGGCGTTGCACGTAGATTTTCATTCCATGGAATGTATCAAGGTGCTGAAATTTTTGATGATTACGGGCATCACCCTAAAGAAATAGAATACACCCTCAATGTTGCACGCAAACGAACGCATAATAAACTTATTGTTGTCTTTCAACCACATCGCTATACTCGTACCGCAAAACTATGGAATGATTTTCTTTCCACATTCATCTCAAGTAATATCGACCATCTTATCATCACGGATATCTATTCTGCTGGCGAATACCCCATTGCAAACATTTCTAGCTCTCGCTTTGCACAGGAGCTTACTCACCTAAAACCCCCATTTACAATCCAATATATTCCCTTTGAAGACGATTTTACCCAAATAAAAGAGGTAATAGCGCGATCTGTTGGTGCAAATGATCTCCTTTTGTTCCTTGGAGCAGGGAAAGTGCATCTTATTGCTGATGAGATAGCAGAATAAATCCTGCTAATCGTTCAATTAACACTTTTTTCATATAAACTTACCCCAATTATTGCCTTTTGAGTATTTCTATTGGTAATATTAGAGAGAATAGAAAAAGTCTTATCTAAAAAGGATAGTTACATGAAGAATACAAAAAACCTCGCGGTTCTTGTTACCCTTGTAGGGGTTTCAATGATATCTGCATATTACGACCGATACGGCAACTATCATCAAGATGTTGTTACAGAAGGTCTTGATACATTAACTGGTGGTAGATATTCAGATCAACCACAAGATACGTTAGCACGTAAAAAAGCTTCTCGAAAATTAGAAGATACACAAAAAGAAGCTCAACAAAAAGCAGCGGACAAAAAAAGAGAAGCACAAAGAAAATATCAAGAGAAACAAGAAGAAATTCAAAGAAAAAAAGAAGATCGTAGACTCAAAACCCAAATCAAGGAGTAGACCATGATGAACAAAAAATTGATCGCATTATTCGTTGCTATTGCAACAGTTTCAGCTGTATCTGCTGGTTGGTATGACGAAGATGGCAATTACCACCATGGTGTTAGACCACATCATGTTGTAGGCGATACAACAAGAGGTGCTGGACATGCTGCTGAAAGAACCGTAGAGGGCGCAGAAGACGTTACTTTCGGAGCTGTTGGCGGATTGTTTGGTGGTAGAGGCGTAGAAGAAAGAATAGAAGATCGTAGAGCAGATCGTGAACAAAGACGTATGGACCGTGAAGCAAGAAGAGATAAATATAATAGAGAATAAAAAGGACTGCTATGAAAACTATGAAAAAAATCTTTTTCTTCGTTTTCAGCTGCATAGCACTTTCTAACCTATCAATGCATTGCTTCTATAACGATGGTAACAACATGTGGAGAGGCGCTGCCATTGGCGGACTAGCTGGTGGTAGAAAAGGAGCTGCAATAGGCTTAGGAGTAGGTGCTATGAGCGATATAGCAAGTAATGCTGCAACAGATAATCAACGTCGTCGTCGTTATGACGATGATGATTATTATTATGATAAAAGACGAAGAAGAAAAGAAAATCGTTCACGTCGTGACTTAGAACGAGAAAATGAAGAGTTACGACAAAGGTTAGATGAATTAGAAAACGAATAAAAATTCTTCATCCCCAACCCACTATTAAGGGCAGGCTTACAAGCTTGCCTTTTTTAGATAGATAAAAACAGACGAATGAGATGCTTCACTCTTTTTTACAATAACCGTACAGTAACGATCTGGGCTTTCAAATTGCAAGATCGATTCTATTCCATCAAACGTCACGAGATGTTTCCACCCCAATCGTTCCATTTGAGTAATAAAAAAACCGACTACTTGCTCAGAAGATAATGAACTTTTATAGCCAAAAACTAAAGTACCACCTTCAGAGTTGTCTGAAAGTGGTATTATAATTCGTTCATCATAAAGAGGGATTGGTATATCAACAAGCATCGCTTGCTGCACAATGTCATCAAATTGGCATTGTGCGTTATCGGACAAGATAACAAGATTTTTTTTCTGCTGACATGATTGTTGTTTTGTGCAAGAGGAAAAAAGCAAACAAAACAAAAGCATCAAACAATACAGTATTACCAAAATCCCCTCATATGGATTGGATTATTCAGCAGCTACCGCTTGCGCTTTTGCTATTGAAGCTTTTGTTTCAACAAGCTGTTTAACGTGCGCATTTTTACCAACTTTATGACGAAGGTAATATAATTTAGCGCGGCGAACATCACCTTTGCTGAGTACTTTAATTGCCTTAACGAGTGGTGAATACAATGGGAAAATACGTTCCACTGCAGATCCGCCTTCTGCTATTTTACGCACGATAAAGGTAGTTGAAACACCTTGTTTATGCATAGCAATTACGTTACCTTGAAAAGCTTGTAAACGTTCTTTTCCTGCTTCTTTAATACTTTGAGATACAATAACGGCATCGCCTATTCCAAATGATGGAAAACCACGATCTTTCATGCCGATACTGCGAATTGTTTCTTTTGTGTAAAATGCTGCTTTCATGTGAGATTCCTCTTAAACTAAATTAATTCTCCTGCGCTCATTCTGAGCTTGTCGAAGAATTAAAGCGCTTAACCCTTCAACAAGTTCAGGGTGAGCGCAATAGAAAATTTATATTTTTTATAACTACAGGAGACTAACTCCATTTAAATATACCCAAAAAACATTATTCCAGCAACTTTTTAAGCTCGCTGGATATTAATCCCTAACCACCTATCAAGAATAATAGCCACTGCAGAACGGACCGAAAGATGATTAAAATCAGAAAAACCGTCTACAGGAACCAATAAATAATCTGATTGCTCTATTACAAATGGCGCTAATCCTTGTCCTGTACCAAACACCAATAAAACTGGCCTATCAGCTTGCCATACTTTTGTTTGATCATAAAAAGAGATCATTTGATCCGTATCAACAACTTTAGCCGATGTGGTAATAATCAACGGCTTTTTGCCTTCACGCTCCTCAATCTTTTGGATCGTTTCTTGCAATGAAGCTGTCAGTTGCACAAGCTGAATAGCATCATAACGGCATCTATTGTACTCAAAACCAATTCCCTTCTTCCAAAAATCAAGCATTTTTTGCACAATTTTTTGTTGATCAAGTAATGGCGTTACAATAAAAAACTGTTCAATTCCATACATTTTTGATGAACGCGCGATATCATGAATATCAACGGAAGTAACAGATGAATGCCCAAGCCTTTTTTCTTCACCAATAAGCACATCAGTATGCATCAACGCTACGTAATGAGATGGAATATAATTGCTTACCGCAACTCTTTCTTCTTTGGTTAATTTTTGTGAACGCAACCACGAAAAATGCTCTTGTACCGTTGCAGAAACTGCATGCTCTTGTCGCCATTTTTCAATGGCTCCATGATTACCTGAACGGAGCACATCAGGAACACGTTTATCTTTCCACTCGACAGGCTCTGTATATGAAGGAAAATCAACAAATGGCCCACTAAAAGAATCACGAGAAACTGATTCTTCTTTTCCTACAACCTGCGGTATATATCGCAAGACGCCTTCGATCAATATCATCGCTGGCAAATCGCCACCCATGATAACAAAATCACCCATAGAAAGAATCATATCTGCATATTCTTCTTCTACACGAGCATCCATGCCTTCATACCGTGCAGGGATCAACATTAAATGTCCAGAATTTTGCGCACGTTCTGCTATAGTTTCTAGCACACGTTGATCAACTTTTTGCCCTCGGGGAGAAAAGAAAATTTTAAATGCTTTACCGTAGCGCGCTTCTTTATCTTCTATTGCTTTTTGAACAACATCAGGACGAATGAGCATACCCGCACCAGGACCAAATGTTGGAGCGTCAATACGCTCCTTTGGCTGTACATACGAAAAAAACGATTGTACATCTATATGTACAATCCCTTTTTCTTGTGCCCGTCCAACCAAACTGGTATGGACAAATGGCTCATAAAGCTGATCACAAACGGTGAGAACTGATATATTCATTTTTATCGAGACAATTCAAGTGAAAAACTTTTTCCATAAGGTGCCGCTACATCAACTAAAGCACGCAATGATTTAATTGTATGCCCTTCTTTACCAATAACACGGCCTCTATCTTCTGGTGATACTTTTATTTCAAGAAGATTAACATCATCTTTTTCAGAAAGATTAATGATAACCTCTTCTGGACGTGAAACCAATTGCTGCACTACAAAGGTGACCAATTCTTTAATCATACTGTCGCCTTATATCCGCTTATTCTGCTGCTTTTTCTGTTGCAACAGCTTCTTGTGCAACTGGTTTGACAGATGCTACAGGGCTAGATTTTTTGAATAAACGATAGATTTTTTTAACTGAATCAGTTGGAATTGCACCTTTAGAAATCCATGATTGATACTGATCTTCATGGAATTGAACTACGGTATTATTGATCGGATTAAATGAACCGATATTAGTGAGAATTTCACCGTCTCTTTGTTTGCGACCATCAGTTGCTACAATACGGTAATGTGGATTATTTGTTGTTCCAACTCGAGACAAACGAATTTTAACTGCCATAGGAAATCATCCTTTTACCCCAATTTTCACTTTGTTCCAAATCGGGGACCCCATCAATGAAAGAGGGATAAGTTAATGTAATATTGTTATAAACAAGCTTTTTACTTAAAGCTCAAACTTATTTTATAGCTTAACATATTGTTTCGCTTCTTCAAAGCGTTTCAATAACTTAGCTACGTCAGGAACAGTAACTCCTGCCCCTTGAGCAATGCGCTGCATACGAGAATTATTTAGAATAGTCGTATTGAGTCGCTCTTTTAACGTCATAGAAGAAATTATTGCCCGAAATCTTACAAGTTCAACTTCCCCTCTCTGAATCATCTCAGGAGAAATATTTAAACCCATTCCTGGCATATATTTAAGTAATTGTGAGAGCGAGCCAATTTTATTCATCATCGCCATCTGGTCTGCAAAGTCTTGCAAAGTAAAAGCCCCTGATCTGAGCGCCTGTTCAGCCTTTTCTTGTTCTGCAGCAGAAACTTTTTCCTCTGCGCGCTCTATTAATGTACGGATATCGCCCATACCAAGCATGCGTTGCGCAGCACGATCGGGGTAAAAAACATCCAAATCAGTAACTTTTTCGCCTTCACCCACAAAAATAATCGGTTTTTTTAATACAAAACGGAACGCAAATGCCGCTCCACCGCGCGTATCACTATCCATCTTGGTCAATACTGCTCCCTGAAAACCAATAGTATCATCAAAAGCCTTAGCCACCGCCAATGATTCTTGCCCTGTCATTGCATCAAGAACAAGCACTTTATATGAAGGTCGCAGCAATGCATCAATTTCTTGTAACTCCTGCAACATCGTATTATCAATATGCAAACGCCCCGCAGTATCAAGCAGAATAACATCAAAGCCATTACTTTTACCAAAAGTCATGATCTCTTTTGCTGCCATCACTGGATCACTGCTTTGGGCACGATAAAAAGAAATATCAACCTGACGTGCAAGCACTTCAAGCTGATCTATTGCCGCTGGACGATAAAAATCGACTGAACCAACTAAAATTTTTCTAACTACTTTATTTTTTTCGGCATCTTTTTTTATTTTATAAGCCAGCTTACCAATAGTTGTTGTTTTACCTGAGCCTTGCAATCCCATTACCATCATAGTTAATGGAAAAGAAAATGAAAAATCCGCATCTTCGCCGCCAAGAAATTCAACAATTTTTTGCTGAACAACTATCATGAGCTGTTCTGCCGGCTTGAGCGCATTAACTATCTTTTGTCCAACAACATCTATTTTTACCGCTGCTATAAACGTTTGCACAACACCATATGGAACATCCGCTTCTAATAACGCTTGTTCCACGCTATTCAATGTTTCTTGAATATTTTGTTCTGTAAGTTTTTTGGAATTTTCAAGACCTGAAAATAGTGATGAAAATTTTTGTGAAAGGAAATCAAACATGTTACAAAATCCTCTTGTCGTGCTCGTCCTGAGCTTGTCGAAGGATATCTTCGAGCGCTCTTAAACTTCTGGGAATTAATTAACAATAAATTTTTAACGTCCATCTTATCATAAATAATAAAGCTTGTCCTAAATTTCCCATTCTTTAATCGTTTTCAATCTATCAGGATCTTTGTTTGCCTCCAGATAGGCTTTTTTTAATAGCGCACGCTCAAGGACTTGAGCAACAAAACAACTTAATTTTCTCTCATCAATCATCGAATGAAGCATGTTATTCAGTTCTACGGAAATAGAAAAAGTAACTTTTATTTTTTTAGCACGTAATTTCATAATTTTTTACTGATATTTCCCCAAGAAAGAACTCCTATACACAACAACATTATTCTATGCTACAATTATAAAGAAAATTAGATTTTTCTTCGAGCGCTCAAAGATATCCTTCGACAAGCTCAGGACGAGCGCAGCGAGGATGAGGAAAAAAATCCCATGAAAAAACAAGCTACTGCTACCGCAATATACCCAAAGACTCTCCTTCTGGGCGTACAAACCCCTGAAAATTACATGGTTAATACCGATTCTTATTTTGAAGAATTTCGCAATTTAGCACGCACAAATGGCGTGCAAGATGCTGAAGAACTTATTATTAAAATTCGTACCATTGAACCTGGCTATTTTCTCACTAAAGGAAAACAAGAAGAAGTCAAAGCTTTTTGTGACGAGCATGAAATTGAACAAGTTATCATCTCAGAACCGCTCTCTTCGCGTCAAGCAGGTAACTTGGGTGAACTGCTCCATTGTGATATTTTTGACAGAACAGAGCTTATTTTAGAAATTTTTGAAAAAGCAGCTCATACCGCTGAAGGTAAGATGCAGGTTGAAATTGCACGTCTGCAGCACAAAAAATCACGTCTTGCTGGTCGCGGCGTTCACTTTGCACAACAGAGTGGTGCCATTGGTGTTCGCGGTGGTTTTGGTGAAACTGCAAAAGAAAAAGAAACGCGTCACATTGAAAATAGCATCTTGCAAATCAAAAGACATCTTGCAGTCATGCACAAAGCACGTGAAACACAACGCAAACAACGGTTGAGCAACAAAGAACCTAATATTTGTCTTATTGGATACACCAACGCTGGAAAATCAACAATCCTAAACACACTCACCAACAGCAATGTACTTGCTGAAGACAAACTGTTTGCAACCCTTGACACAACAACACGTTCACTTTTTATTAACGGCAAGAAAAAAGGTACGTTATCAGATACTGTTGGATTTATCCAAAACCTCCCAACACGACTCATTGATGCATTCAAATCAACACTTTCAGAGCTGCATCATGCTGATCTTTTATTACATGTTGTTGATATCTCCGATCCAGGTTGGCAAAATCACATCCGCGTTGTTAATGAAATCTTACAGGATCTCGAAGTTGAAACGCCAACACTGTATGTGTTTAATAAAGCCGATAAAACTGACACTTTATTGCTCGCTGGCGCTCTTGAAAAATATGAGCCTCATGTAATTGTTTCATCTCTTTCAAAAAAAGGCATTAACCCTTTAATTGAATACATCAGCAGCTGGATGCCAGAATAACGATCTGTCATAAATAATTGAGCTAAAAAAAAATGTGTTGTATGTTACTACGCAAGTAATGTACAGCATATTTTTTTTGAAGGAGATACGTAATGAAGACCCATCTCATTTTTCAATTTGATCAATTATCTTTCCCCGCTCGCCCTGAGTGTTTTACGGAGTGTAACGTAGTAAAATGTATCGAAGGGTTAATCGAGCGAAAATTAGTAAAATATAGTTTTTTATGTTACATATTTCTAATATTTTTCGCACCTCTACATGGCATGGAACAAGAACAACAAAAAGGACCCATGGATTCCATCTGGTTTTATGACAAAAGCCATGTATTCGCGCAAGCAAATCAATATCACCAAGAACAACAATGGAAAAAAGCTACTGAAGAATACACTCGATATCTTACTGGAATAGAATTCGGGAATATGATGGCTAACATCTGCGGATTACATTATCAAATATATGGCCCCTCAGAATATGATAGAAATAAAGCGTATTTAAATTTAGCTGCATGCCTCATGGCGCAACGCAAAGCTTCAAATTACTGGAAAAGCTTTGACGTATTATTAAACATTCCACTATCACAACGTATTTCATCATCACTCATCAACGATCATCAAAAACCTCTCAAAGATCAAGTGGTTCTTGTGCGCACTGATCAAATTGGCCTTGGTGATGTTTTTTGTTTTTTATCAGCCGCTCATGAATTAAAAAAACGTACCGAATGCCATATTATATTATCCGTACCATATATTCTCAAGGGAGCATCAATAAGCGCTGCACAAAAATACGGATTCAAATTAATTACCGCAATAGATAAACCTACAATCACCATTCCGTATGAAACACACTTAATCGCCCTTCTTGGCCATTTACATCTCACCCCTTCCCAAATGAATCCTAAAAAAGTTGTCTTCACTGCTCCAGAACGTGCAATAAATGCAATACTCGAACAGATCGAGCCTGTATTAGAACAAGGTAACATTCTTGTTGTTGCCGATAGAGGAGAAGTTGGCCGCCAAACAAATCCTGCTCTTATTGGAGGTAAACAATTACCTCACAACAGTGATGATCACGGCAGACATCTTGATTCAGAACCATTCAATGCATTGCTCAAAAATAGTTCGACAATTACACTGCTTGACTGCAGTAACAAAAACAATCGCATTACTATTGATGAAAAACACAAAAATCGTTATCTCATTGTCGCTCCTGAGGAACAACCATTTGATACGATCATTGCTCTTGGACGTATTATGAGCACTAAAAAAAATATTATCGCATTTGGACCTGACATGGGACAAACAAATGTATTTATGCGTTCACTTGATCATGATGCGCAAGACCGTATGGCATTTATTATTCCTAATGCACAAGAACATGATATGCGTATGGAAGGAGAAGGTTCAAAATACAAACACATGATATCTAACTGTTGGGTATATAAATGCGCAACACCACAAAATCAAACACAAGTAATAGAACAAGCTTACAATGATATGTTGCGATACACACTCAAAAATACCAATAACGAAAAAAAATAATTAAGAAATTACTGTATAAAAAAAGGAAAATTTATGGAACAAACCAGAAGCAAAATTAATACCGCCATCCTTCGATACATTTTTGAAGACAAAAACACTCAGGACGAGCGGAAAGAAAAAACACACAACCGCACGCTCCTGCAAAGGAAAATGTATCGAAGGGTTGCGGCTCTCTTATTTACCGCAACACTGTGCCATGCCACTGATCAACTGACGTTCCAAGCAATTGAAAGTTATCTCAAAAAACCGCAACCTCACTCATATGTTGATTACCAATCATTTGAAGCGCTGTGCAAACATGCAAACGGTCTTTTTACCGCAGAACAGTATGAAGAAGCGATCGCATTTTACAAACAAGCACTTGCACTCAACCCAACATGCGCGCAGATCTTTTTTAATCTTGGACAAGCACTGTATCACGCAAAAAAATATTCTGAAGCATTATATGCATACAAAAAAACTGTTCAACACAAAAAAGATCATTACCGTGCATATGTTCAGATTGGCAAAGTAATGATGGATGTAAAACAGACAAAAGATGCCATTGAACCACTTAAACAATCTCTTATTCTTGAACCAAATAATCCTGATGCACGATTATTACTTTCAAAAGCATATAGCGAAAATAACCGCTTTGATGATTCAATCAAAACTATCGTAGAAGGACTTAGGCTTGAACCTGGTCACATTAATATGACATTTGAACTTGGCAATATTTATAACACTGTCAACCGTCTTGATGAATCGCTTGAAATATATAAAGCTCTTGATCGCTTATTACCAAATAACCCATCAATTTTATACAACATTGCATTTACATATAAAAAACTGGGAGATTTACCAACATCTCTTCCCTATTACAATCAAGTGCTTGAACTTGAGCCTAATCATTCAGAAGCACTCTTCAGCCGTGGTCTTGCATATCTTGTAATTGGTGATTTTGAACGCGGATGGCATGGATATGAATGGCGCTATAGTCGTCCTTCTCAAGGCTCGTTACGCAGTTATAATGAACCGCGTTGGGATGGCTCTGATTTAAATGGAAAAACAATTCTCATTCATGCAGAACAAGGACTTGGCGATACATTCCAATTTATTCGTTACGCAAAACTGATTAAAGAAAAAAATGGCACAGTAATTGTTGCAGTACAAAAACCACTCGTCACACTCATGAAACGTTGCAAAGGAGTTGATCAGGTTATTTCACTTGATGATACTCCTCCACATTTTGATGTCCATTCTCCAATGTTATCCTTACCATATGTTATGAAAACTCGTATTGACACTGTCCCAAATGAAATTCCATACATTCATACTGATGAAAAACTTGTTGCAGAATGGAAAGAAAAATTAGCAGCAGATAAAAACTTTAAAATTGGTATCTGTTGGCAAGGAAATGATAATTATGCAACACCACTACTCCGAACAACCGTTGCACAAAAATCAGTGCATCCAAAAGAATTTGAACCGATTTGCTCTGTACCTGGAGTCAGTATCTACAGCTTGCAAAAAATGACTGGGACTGATCAGCTCAAAGAAATTCCAAGTAGTATGCACATCAAAACATTTGATGGTGATTTTGATCAAAGCCATGGGCGTTTTATGGATACTGCTGCGGTTATTAGAAATCTTGATCTTGTTATCACGGTTGATACATCAATCAGCCATCTTGCGAGTGGCCTTGGCACACCAACATGGATTTTATTACCAAACCCTGCTGATTGGCGCTGGATGATTGACCGCAACGATTCTCCTTGGTATCCACAGGTTACTCGTTTATTTAAACAACCAACACCTGGTGATTGGAAATCTATGATTTGCGAAGTTGCGGATGAACTTAAAAAACATATAGGGAAAAATAATGAAAAAAAATAACTCATTAATTTCGTTCGTATGGTTCGACAGGCTCACCACGAACGGAGGAAACAAATCTTTATTCCCGTTCGTACTGAGCTTGTCGAAGTATACGAACACATTATTATTAATCTTGTCCATCTCCACCGCAACATACTCAACCCCTTCCATTGAAACCGCAATAGAATACCAACAAAACGAAGATTTCCCACAAGCCATTTCTGCATTTGAAGAAATAGTATGTAACGAGCCGTATAATCTATCCGCATTCTTTAGTCTTGGTTGTTGCTATCTTGCTCTTGGACAATACAACAAAGCTCTCACCGCTTTTGATACTATTCTTGCATATAGCCCGCACACATTACCTGCACTGTATAACAAAGCATTTACCTATAAAACAATGGGTGATCTTGATACAGCAATCGCATTATATAAACAGGTTATTGCAATTGATCCAGATTATGAACCAGCACACTTGGGTCTTGGATTTGCATACATAACCAATGGTGATTTTGAAAATGGTTGGAAACAGCACGAACGTTATTTAAAACAGAGTGGAAAAAATGGTGATGCATTACGCAAACTATTACAAGACAATACAATTGCACACAAAACCATTGTTCTTCGCCCAGAAGGTGGCCTTGGTGATACACTCAATTTTATTCGTTATGCAGAAATCCTCAAAGATATGCAAACGAATGTGATTGTTGCATGCCAAAAACCATTGATCCCATTACTTTCTCGTTGCCCATTTATTGATCAACTCATACCATGTGGGGCACAAACACCAGAATATAATGCTGACGCAACACTCATGAGTTTACCTGCAATTTTTAATGATAGTGATCAAACTGCACCACAAAACATTCCATATCTTTTTGCAGATCCAGCACTTGTTACATACTGGCAAGAACGCCTTGCACATGACACCAACTTTAAAATTGGTATCTGTTGGCAAGCTGATTTTAATAATGATAAACCATCAAAATTGCCAATTGCTCGCCGTGGAGTTCCTCTCCAAAACTTTGCATCATTAGCAGCAATTGATGGTGTTAGTTTGTATAGTTTACAAAAATATGATGGTACTGAACAACTTGCTACATCCAATTTTGCAATTATCACATTTAATAATCTTGATGAATATACCGGACCATTTATGGATACCGCTGCAATCATCAAGAATCTCGATTTAATTATTACTGTTGACACTGCAATGGTACATCTTGCTGGTGGACTTGGTGCAAATGTTTGGTTATTGCATCCTTATGCAACTGCTGACTGGCGCTGGATTTGCCACCGTGATGATTCTTACTGGTATCCAAATCTACGTATTTTTAAACAACAAAAACCGTTTGATTATGATGGGGTTATTGAACAAGTGCATCTTGCATTGCAACAATTAATATTGAGTTAAATACAGAGATTAAACATTTAACTATTCACTCCGCTCGCCCTGAGTGTTCTACAAAGTGAAACGTAGTAGAATGTATCGAAGGGTGCAATATAAAATAGACTTAATACTATTAATTTTCCGCATACCCTTCGATACATTTTTGCTTCGCAAAAACACTCAGGGCGAGCGGAATAAAGCGATTAAGCGTAAAAGAAGGGGCTTTCGCAAACCCCTTCTCTATTCTTCTTCAAAAACTTCTACTTCTTACTCTCCAAATATGGAATCACAACATTATTCATCAGATACAGAGTAGCAATCGTCAGCATCTCTGGATGCGTAGCAATGTCCACACTTTTTGTCACAACCGGAGCAACCACAACCTTAACCGCGTCTGGCAATTGATCACATGCAGTAACCAAAGGATTCAGTGAATAACCATTTGCATTTAATACACTCCCAGCTTCACGAATAAGACAATTCACCACAAAATGTTCGCCCGCTTCTTTGTAATCCAACTTAGATAAATCTGCCTGACATGAACCAATTGCATATCCTGCTGTTTCTAAAGCTGATTTAAGTGCAATGTTATCCGCAGCACACAGCGATGTATTATTTGCAAGAAGTGTTCCTCCAATAACATAAACTCCATGCGTTTTGGTATCAGCGACACTCAAAGCTTTTTTCAATTGTTGACTTACAGCACTTTCACTCGCTTGTGCATGATAAGTAAACACAAACAGTGATAGCACTACAACATGAACTGTAGTACAAAATTTATTCATAATAAAAATCCTTTTTTTTAAAAACAGATCAAAAAAAAGAGAGGTTTTTTTACAACCCCTCTTATATAAAATCAGTAATAAAATTAGTTAGTTTTATTAGTAGATTGACCCAAAGCCATAGGTACCACTACATTCAATACTACATAAGTTAATACTTCAGGATGAGTAACTGCTTCTGCTACGCCTTCTACAACTGGTTGCACAAAATCATGCGCCATGCCTGCAGGCAATACATCTAATTTTTTAACTAACGCATCACGATATCCATTCAAACCAATTGCATCACTACCTTTGCGGATTGCATAATCAACAACAAGGCGTTCTGCAAATTGAGCAGAATCAAGCTTTTTCTTATCATGATCCCATGCATGTGATGCTGAACAAACCGTTGCTTTGATAAAATGATCATTTTTACCATATATTTTATCTGCAAACATAGCTGATCCAATAGCTTGTTGATTTTTGCCAACTAAATCAACTAATTTATTGGTAAAAAGAGGACATACTGCTGATGCATTTACTGCTAATAAAGCAGCAGGAAGAACGAGAACACGAGAGAGCTTTTTCATAAGAGACACCTTTTTTTTTTGAGAAATTATAATTCACCGCCATAATCTATATCGAGATGGCAGAAAGATCAACATAAAGTTTTCAGAACTCGTCTACTCCTTTACTTTATTTTTATTTTTTTGTACGACTAACTCTAAAAAAAGAGTTACATGATTAATTAAGGAGAGTCATGAAGCGTACACGTATATATTACCCATATATTGCATTACTTATTACCATACTATTATCCACCTGCCAAGCATATTGCAACAAAATTTGTGCAGAAATTTCTTGCGGCGAACTTATCGATAAAATTACCATTCTTAAAATCAAATCAGAACAGATCACTGACCCAGAAAAATTAAAAAACGTACACACTGAACTTGCAGCATTACAACAAACATGTGATGAATATATTGGTGAGCATGAACAAGTTGAGCGGCTACAAAAACTTTTACAAGAAATAAATCAAGCGTTGTGGGATATTGAAGATGCTATTCGTGTTAAAGAACGCAAAAAAGAGTTCGATGCTGAATTTATTGAAATTGCACGCAATGTTTATGTGACTAATGATAAACGTTGTATGATTAAAAAAGAGATTGATAAAGTGCTTGGGTCGAGGATTACTGAAGAAAAGTCGTATGAGGAATTTGCGACAAAATAAACCCGCACCTTTCGATACATTCTACTACGTTACACTTCGTAGAACACTCAAGGCGAGCGGGTTAAATTCTTTCTTCCGTTCGCCCTGAGTGTTTTTTGTCTTCAAAAAATGTATCGAAGGGTGTAAACTTATTAATTATCTTTAATACAACAACAAGGCGAAATATAATGCGTGACACTTTTAATACCTTCCTCCAAAACAACCTCAACCCATCACAACAAAAAGCAGTACTCCATGAAGCAGGACCAGTTTTGGTTATTGCAGGCGCAGGTTCAGGTAAAACACGCGTTATTACCGCACGCATCACTCATTTGATTGTAAATAAAAACATCAATCCATCATCAATCATAGCACTCACATTCACCAATAAAGCTGCACATGAAATGCGTGAACGTATTGCATCATTTTTGGGCAATCAAAGCAATCTCCCTTTTATTGGTACCTTTCACTCGTATTGTGTACAGTTGTTAAAAAGATACCAGGAACATTTACCCAATGAGTTCTTTTCTATTTTAGATAGTGATGATCAGCAAAAAATGATTCAAGCTATTTTACAACGTAATGGATTGCAAAAACAGTTCACCGCAAAAAATGTTGCATACCAAATATCGCAAATGAAAAATCATACAGCTGATCCAGCACATCCAGCAACGGAACAGCTAACACATCCCATGCTCACTGAAATTTACAACGCGTATGAAACGGAAAAAAGAGCTTCTAAAGCTCTTGATTTTGATGATTTATTACTCGAAACATTACGCCTATTTAAAAAAAATAACATAGTAAAAAACAGATTTCAGGAAAAAATTCGTCACATTTTGGTTGATGAGTATCAAGACACCAACATTGTCCAACATGAACTGCTCAAAGCAATGGCAATGACTGATAATGTGCTCGCGGTAGATTCAGTATGCGCGGTTGGCGATGAAGACCAATCTATCTATTCATGGCGTGGTGCTAATGCAAGTAACATGGCACACTTTAAAAAAGTTTTTCACGATACTACCACAATCACCATTGAGCAAAATTATCGCTCCGTACAACAGATATTAACGATTGCAAACCACACCATACAAAACAATAGTGAACGAACTCCAAAAAAGTTGTGGTCAGAAAAAAAAGGTAACAACCGCGTTTACAAAATGCTCTGCTTATCCGAGTATCAAGAAGCACGTTCTATTGCACAACTATTGCTTGTTGCAAAATCAAAGTATGGCCTTAACAACATTGGCATATTGTATCGCACACACACACAATCACGGGCGATTGAAGAAGCATTACTTAAAGATTCAATTCCGTACCGCATTATCGGCGGTATTCAATTTTATGAACGCAAAGAAATTAAAGATTTACTCGCGTATCTCAAAATTATTGCAAATCCCTTTGATCGCACCTCTTTTTTCCGCATTATCAATATTCCCGCACGTGGATTAGGTGATAAATTTGAAGCACTTTTTTATGCACAGTGGGCACAGCAACCATTTGCAACATGGCGTGACATTATCCAACAACTGACAGAAAACAACAGCTTAGGAACAACCAAAGCAGCAATCTTACATGTTTTTGCTGAAATGTTTGATGGTATTGAACCAACAACAGCACCAAGCAAAGCAGTTGAACAGATTATTTTTCATACAAAATATTTAACATATATCAAAAACAACGAAGAACCAGCTGAAGCCCAGATACGTCTTGATAACATTAAAGAGCTTTTAGATGCGCTTGATCATTTTGAAAAAAATGGCACAAAAACAATCACTGCCTTTCTTGATGAAGTTGCACTCATGCAAGATCAAATGAATAAACAAAATAGAGACAAACATGCAGTTTCTTTAATGACACTCCATGCTGCAAAAGGTTTAGAATTTGATTTGGTTATTTTACCAGGAATAGAAGAAAGCATTATTCCCACAACACGCTCACTCATGTCCAACAATGCGCTTGAAGAAGAACGACGTCTTTTTTACGTTGGCATCACTCGCGCACGTGAACACTTAATGATCTCTTACGTAAAACACCGCTATTCATATGGCCAAATGGTTGACCAATTCCCTTCACGTTTTTTACGTGAAATACCTAACAATTTATTACCACTCGAAGATTGTTCATACTGGAATGCAACACAATCACATCAATTCTTTTCTGATTGGCTAGGGGTGCAAGGTAAAATTTCTGATGTTTATATCCCTCACACGTATACTGCAGCTACGCAAAAACCAACTCCAGTCAAAAAACAACAATCGACTGAAAACCATAAAACTTCAGCTGTTTCTAACTCAACCTGGAAAAAAAACCAACCCGTCAAACATGCAAAATATGGAATTGGTACCATTCAAGATGTTGAAGAAAAAACAAATGGCGACATACATTTATCAATTCAATTTAAGATTGGTTTAAAGAAAATTGTTGCGCAATTTGTGCAAAAAATATAACACTTACAACATGAATAAACCAACATTATACCTTGATGTTTGTACCGAATTTTTTGATTTGGATAAGCCAGTAGCGTCACTGGAAGAATATGCTTTTTTTTATGATTATCTTTCACAAGCACAAGGCCCCATTTTAGAGCCAATGTGCGGCACGGGAAGATATCTCATTCCATACCTAGAAGAAGGTTTTAATATAGAAGGTTTTGATGCTTCGCCATTTATGCTCAAAGCATTGCACGATAAATGCGCACAAAAAAGTTTAAATCCACACGTATGGGAACAGTTCTTAGAAGATGTACCGACTACCAAACAATACAATCTTATTTTTATTCCTGACAGCTCTTTTTCTTTGTTTGTAGATTACAAACAAATTAAAATGTGCTTACAAAAAATATATGAACTTCTGGAAAATGGCGGCACATTTGTTTTTGATGTTGAAACAGTATACGCAATACCCAATAAAGTTGGTGTATGGCAAGGAAAAGCGTACAAAAAAACTGACGGCAAAGTTGTTATGTGCAGCACACTGCCACTACCAATAGAAAACAATATTGCAACAGTTATGTGCCGCTACGAACTGATTGATAAAACAGAGATCATCAAAACAGAAATGGAATACTTTCAGATTAAACTCTATGATCCACATGAAATGGATGCATTACTCAAAGAAGTTGGGTTTTCTCACATAAAAAAAGTTGCTGCGTATGATCACACAGCAACCCCATCAACATACGACTACACAATTGTATATGAATGCATAAAATAAAGTATATAACTTATTTTATTTCTCTTCATACTTCTTTTTTATTGCTTGCTCAAGAAGATTAATAATCGCATCTTTATCCTCAAATATATTCCAACTTGTTTTTTTGATATATGCAAGAGGTGTAACCCCATTAAAATTAGTAAGTTCAGGGTCTGCCCCTGCATCAAGAAGAGAATTTATAACATCTGTATCATCACCGACTACTACAAGAGCATGCATTAAAGCAGTATTGCCATTAAAATCTTGCTGATTTATATTAAACTTTTTATGAGCAGTAATTAATTTTTGAAAGTCTGAATGTAAATCATACGAACATCCCGATTCTGCCGCTACCATAAGTGGTGTTATACCTTCATTATTTGCAAAATTTATATCTGCACCCAAACTAACAAGAAAATCAAAAAGAGGTATATCAAACCCCTTTGCAGCATACATTAAAACAGTTTTACCAGACTTATAAATAAAATTTATATCCGCTCCCTCTTTGCATAACTGTTGTATTTTGTCCTTATATTTATTCCACTTATCATCACAAACATATGAATACAATTTTTTTTGCAAACCAAATTGTCGCTGCACTTCTTTTGTTGCTACTGCCTTTGCTGCTTCTTCATCAGACGTTTTAAATTTCTTGGCGAGAAATCTTACAAGATCAAAACAAAACTGTGATTGATTCATTAAACCATTCAAATCTTTATTTGTTCTTGCAAGAGCATTAATTGCTTTTCCTGCTTCTTTTAAAGATTCAGCATTACTATACTGACTTAATAAACTAATAATGTGGTGTTGAATTTCTAAAGGTAATTCAACAAAATTAAAAGAAGTAGAAGATTCTGATTTAATATATAAAAAAAATTGATCAACAGAACCAAGGATAGAATTTTTTAATACATTCATCCAATCGGATGATTCAGGTTCCATACCATGGATAGTAAACAGACTTGTCATCAACATAACTACACTTAATAATGTCCTTTTCACCATCTTCATTTGATATCCTTACTTTATACATTTATAGTTAATACTACGATAACAGTAGCAGATCAGATTTCAAATTGTCAATAACTTAAAATAGATGGTGATCATAACAATGTATCGAAACCTAAAATCTCTCATGTTTTTGTTCCTATTAATTGATCCCATTTTATCTGCATGCGAATATCATCATCTGGAAAATAATATTCCTGAGACAAAAGTTCATTTTACTGAGCCAAAAACAAAATCATCACAACAACAACTATTTCCATCTACTTCTCGAAATAGACAGTTATGTCACTTAATAAGAAACAACCTCATTCAACACACATCGCCTACTTATAATCAAAATTTTTCATTTCTTAACAACGGTTCTTCACTATCTTACGTACACAATGGCTTCAAGCATCAACGCCACAATGCAATCGAACAATTCACACATAATAACCCAGATATATATACAATTTATTGCCAAAATTACTTTCTTCCAGAACTATCAAAACAATACCTTATCGCTCATAACATAGATATTGAACTATTTACATTATGCGAAGGCAATATACTCCAACACATTATTCATCAAGAATTTATTGTATTAACCGATACAACAGCCCATCTCTGGAATGAGAGAAAAAATTCAGCCGATATCAAAGAGCTAACTTCTGTAATTGCAGATTTTGCAAGCGCCGGCGTTGCTTTTAATCACATTGGAGAAATACAAAAAGCAATAACCTTAGCCGATGCCGGATGGACAATCCTTGATTGTATGCAAGCTGCAAGCGAAGGATTTATAGAAGGAATAACATCAGTTACCCATACGGTATTACATCCTATTGAAGCAGCACAAAATCTTACCCAAACAATAACTACCTGTGGGTATTACTTAAGCATAGCCTTCAATGAAATCAATACTGTTGCAAATGCCCTTGGAGATGGAAAATTTGATGTAGCTTACAATAGATACAATATATGGAGTGAACACTGTAAAAATATTTCTCAAGCATTAAGTGAACAATGTAAAGATTTAAAATTACGCGATGTTGTTAAAGCCTTAACCCAAACAGCCGTGGAATGCTACGCAACAACGCGAGCTCTCAACGGTTTTAATACATTTTTTAAGCATGCTCATCATAATGCTGCACAAATTACTCAAAAAATAAGTAATGGTGCACAAGAAAGCACCTTATTAATGTCTACTGAAGGCATCCCTATACGAGTTGCACAAGAAGTTATCACACAAGCAAAAAAATTACCTCGATCAAATGATAAACTATTGCAACTGCTTTCAAAATTTGAATCTCAAAAAATAAAGGTTGGAAATATCACCTGTGTCCTTGATAAAAAAGGCTTAAAGCACATTCTTGAAAGACACCACCCATTATATTGGAACGGTACAACAAAAGGTATTCAAACCTTTTTACACGAAAAAACAACAATTCAAGATATTGTGCATATTATCAAACAGGTGATAAAACAAAATAGAAAAATAATTGTACAAAATAAAATTATAGATGGGCAAATAGATGGCGTTATTAAAAATATTGTCTACAGAGTTGGATTTAAACAAGGAAGAGTAGGCCAATTTTATACCCCACTTAATCTATTATAAAGGCGAAAGATTAGATATGTTCATAATCAAATCATACATCCATTACCCAAACAGGCCAATTTACGACTTAAAAAAAGTCGAAGAGAATCCCTTATATTATTTTATCGATATCAATAACGCAAAAGAAATTTTACGAATAAAAAATGATTTAGATTTGGATTATATAGAAGGTGTTTTACATTTGTCTTATAACAACAAAACCATTATTCCTTTTACCTACTATGATTTAATCGATCAATTGTGGGCATATTTTTTAAATATGATAGAGGAATTTTTACAAAAAAATTTTTCAGAAATTTCTTTTCCCGATCAACCACTACCAATGTCAATGAGTAATATATCTGACGACTACATACTTTTTTCGATTAACTTCGTTCAATGGAAATTACCTAAATATGAATTTTTCAATGCTTTATTAATGGGAGCAAAGGATTTTTTTGAAAAAATGATCTTATTAATTGAAGAAGAAAAAAAATATTCTATATATCAATTAAATAAAATAAAAAAATTAGAACTCAAAATTACCAGTTTAAAAAAGCAAACCTATCCCTAAAATACATGATTTTTTATATACTTCTGCAAAAAATCAACCACATATGTTGTTATCATCTCTTGCGCATGCGCACCATCCATAAGCCATGATTGTATTATTGAATCTGGAGTAAATGCGTAATCAGAAAATGTATCGTGCACAATACCGTCAATAATTACTGTTTCCGCTTGAGGTGATAATACAATAAAAGCATTCAAGGCTGGAAGCCACATCTTATTAAAATACCATCTCCAAAAAAATGAAGAATGATTAGGAACTTTACCCAATGAGGTAATCTGTCCTGGTACAACAGATGTACCAATAATACACATCACCGGCTTATTAAAGGGAATATGGCAACCAGTACCACACAATGGGCCATCAAGACTAACGGCTGCTAAAACACAATTCTCTTTACGACACATTTGTAATGCTGTTGATCCACCTAAAGAATGCCCAACAATACCAACACGTGATACATTAATGCTATTATATAATGGATCACCCTCACATGAATTATAACGTACACATTCATTAAGTGCGCATATCATATCTGCAACCCACATGTCAGTTTCAATATCAAACATATGTTTTTCTTTAAAAAAATGAACATTCCGAGAGGGAAAAAGATATGGTGATTGTGTACCATCAAGAAATTGAACTGGTTTACATCCATACGTATGGGAAACACTTGCCACAACATAACCATGTGATGCAATATTCTTGCATAATGCTTTGTACGTCATACCATTATATGTTCCACCAAGCCCATGTGAAAAAAGAATTAACGGATATTGTTGTTTTTGTTCAGCACGTGGAATCCAAACATGCATCATGCATTGCCGATATGAGAGACTAACAGAATGTGGATACACCTCTTGACGGGATGTATCCACAATACAATATTCAACAAAATTAACGGGAATTTTAGTTGCTGAGCGCAACTATAAAAACAAAAAAAAAGAATACTAAATTTTACTCTCTTCAATTTCTTTCCATGCAGCATCTTTACCCACAAAGCCTTTTACCTTGGTCCACTTGCCTGGCTCAGTATCTTTATACTGTTCAAAAAAGTGCTTAATTAACTTCAGTTTTGCTTCGCTGACATCAGACACATCTTGAACGTTAGAAAAAAAGGGATCAACTTTTACAGAAGGTACCGCAATAATCTTATTATCAATACCTGATTCATCTTCCATTTCAAGCATACCAATAACACGTGATGGTAATACCGCACCTGCTTGAACGGGATGTGTAGAAATAACCACCACATCAACAGCATCACCATCTTTTGATAAGGTGTTAGGCAAATATCCATAATTAAACGGATAACCCATAGCAGTGTGAATAAAACGATCAACAGCTAATATGCCAGTCTCTTTATCCACTTCATATTTAACCATTGAACTTTTAGGAATTTCTATCAAAACGTTAATTTCTTGCATGTATGTAACCCCCAATCCCTACTTCGCTTTAAAAAGCTTCGAAGGGTAAAATAAAATAATTACTAAAATAATTATATCAAAATTTTAGCAAAAGCACCATAGCTACAAAACTCAATACAGCCGCATACAGCAACCCTGCCCCAGGAGCAATAGTAGACCACAAAGCACCCACAATAATGCTGGAAAGCAAATCCCCAATCCCATCAACAGATTGTAATATTCCCATTCCCGTCCCACGCACGGATTCAGGTAAAATATAAGCTGCATGAGCTTTTTCCAATGCTTTGACTGTTCCTGCACTAAACCCTGCACACCCAAAAAATAATAGCCAAAACCATATTGAAATGGTATTGACCATAAATCCAAGCGCTGTAATACCAAAAAACCCAAAGCCAAAAAGTGCTAACAACTTTTTCCGATCAACATAATCACTCAAAGTTCCCATGCCAAATTCACCACATGCGCGAATAATATTAAAAAAAGCATACAACAAAACCCCTTGCGCTGTTGCAACCATAAACGAATGCCCCTGTCCAAAGAGATCTTGAACACGATAAATCAATAATACGATATTAAAATTCCCAACGCCAAATAAAAACATTATCCATAAAAAATATATAAATTCTGATGGGAGAGCTTTCATTTGTTCTTTAAAAGAAACTACAAGCAGAGCACCTGGTTCTGTTTCTGCTTTGTCTTCTTTTGTTAAAATAATAATAGAAAGTGCTGCAAAAATAGCTGGTATACCTGACAAGAAAAAAATTGATGAAAGCGTATAATTCCTCTGCAATAATACAAATACGGTTAATGGACCAATCAATGCACCCAATGTATCCCATGCACGCTGCAAACCAAAAGCACGTCCATAAAATGCTGGTGGAACAATTTTAGCAATCCATGTATCGCGCATTGGTTCTCTAATGCCCTTTGTAAGCCATGCACCTACTTTATATATAAAAACCATTATTACTGAGTGCGTTGTTCCAATTAATGCAAGAAAAATGCCTACAAAAGCATACCCAACAATTAAAAACGGTTTATAATAAGGAACTCTATCAGCAAGCCATCCTGATAACAATTTTGTTACCGTTGCAGCTGCATCAGCAACTCCCTGAATTAATCCAAGTGCAATTGGTACATACATTGGACCAACCAATTGTGCAACAAACATTGGTAAAATTCCTGTTGTCATTTCATGGCACCAGTCACCAAAAAAACTGGCTGAACAAAAACCAATCATATTTCTATTCAGCCAGCTTTTCATATATTTTCCTTAATGTTTATGGTATCTATATCTTTTCAGCTTTTACCAACAGCTTCTTACCAAAAAATGCAATGGAATAAACAATAACATTGTTAACTGATTGCGCATGCAACTCTTGTATGTAATTATTGTCTTTAACTTGTTCCAATCCTTGAGATACTGCCTTTTCAAAATCATGCTGACTATCAGAATCAGCTTTTTTACATTCAATAATAATACCCATCAATGCCTTATCTTTTGGAATCAACATAAGATCATAACGACCATCGCCGCTCTCACGATTTGACCGTACATGATAAGCATCACTTAAAAAAAGTAACATTCCTAAAATAAAAAGATGATAACTTTTTTCAGGTTCATCATAAGAAAAATCATAATAACTCATACTATTAGCTACAAACTCTTGTAACGATTTTGAAAAACGTTCAACATCACCATTTTTTAATGCATTGAGCATTGAGGTAATTGATGTAATTTTCAGAGAGTCGATAAAAATAGCCTTCAAAAGATCATAATATAAGCCTTCTATCTCATTATTTGGTATAACCAATAAGCATAAATATTTTCCTTGCTTGGTTAGTGTGCGTTCTGCATACGTAATGTAACCAGTAAATAAAAGTAAGTTCCATAAGAAATCAGGATCACGATCAGCATCAGAAAAAGAAAAGGCTTCATTGATCTGTTTAATTAAAGGTTTTTTGGTAAGTAATTGCTCAAGCTCTTTTTTAGTATCTTCATGAGATTGGGCGATACATTTTTTGATAAGAAGATTGTCACTTGTATTCACCCAATATGCTTGCAACACTCCTTTATTGCGTGCACACTCTAATATTGACCATGGATTATAAAGTAAAACATCTTTGCCTGCATGATAACCATTATACCAATCTTTAATGACCTCTGAAGAAACTGCGACATCCTGATTTTTTAATAGATCATCAACTTCACAAGAAACAAAACCAAATTTATCAGCGAATGCATCGTGTAATAATGTACAAACATTCAAATTATTCAGCCCAGAAAAAATACCTTCTTTGGCGGTACGTAAAATTCCAGTTAACACAGCACGCCAAAGGTGTTTATTATCTTTAAACCCCGCAGATAAAAAACCTCTCATAAAATCAATCATTTCATCATAATAGCCATAATTATAAGAAGCATGAATTGGCGTATCATACTCATCAATAAGTAAAACAACACGCTTCTTTGTAATAGTTTCTAATAGCATACTGAGAAACAATAAACTTTGATTAAGATCAGTATAAGAACTATTTCCCTCAGCAAGCGCTTGAAATATGGTAAAATCATCCCGATCAATCACATGAGCATTCGCCTCTATAAAAACGCGGTGCCGTTTATACTCTCTTGCAATCAATGTTACTATTTTATCATACGCTGCTTGCCACGTTTTTTCTTTGATATCTTTAAATGTCAAAAAAATAACAGGGTATTGTCCTTGCAATGAACGGCATGTTTCATCCTGCCAAATAGCTTTATCACTGAATAAATGTGCATTACTTTCATCCGTTTTTTCAAAAAAGTAATGCAGCATAGATAAATTAAGTGTTTTTCCAAATCTTCGTGGACGACAAATCAATGCAACACCACCACCAACCTGCAACAACTCTTGAATGAAAAGCGTTTTATCAACGTAATAATATCCATCTTCAATAAGAGTCTTATAGTCACTAATACCGATTGGCAATGGTCTTTTCATTATTTTTCCTGCGCTCATTCCTGAGTGCCTGTCAAAGTATAATTTATTATCTTTTTGTACACAATTTTATTACACAAAATCAAGCATTCGCTTTATTTTATTACTTATTTTGCAAAACAACTTAACGACCCCTTTTTTTTCTTTTTATTTTGTTCTTTATAAAGTGCAACAATTGATTTACGGAAATATTTGGGTAATCTATCAAAAGATTGATATCCATTTACAGGAACATCAAAATTAATCCAATACGGTGCATATTCTCTATAATTGTCTGGTATTATTGCACCTTCAAAATCAAATTGCTTATATGCACCCAGTTGCAACTTATCTTGATTGTTAATTTTATATATCCAATCTTTTTCAAAGCATAGATATGCTGAAGAGTTCAATAAAGCTTTTAACAATACTGGAAATTCTATAAGAGTGCTGACATCAAAAAATTCATATCTATCTTTCCTTCTTATTGTCCCTAAACATATTCTTTCTTCTTGATTACCATCAGCAGAAAGAGAAAACTCTATAACTTGTATATTGTCATGCGCATGCTTGCCTTTATGTAAAAGATAACAACAAAAATCTCCTTTTTCATTAAAAAAAGCTGCTGGCTGATGAGGCAAATAATGAAAAGAGCCAGATGGTCCACCCCATGTTGTATAATCCGGAAGCAACGTCACATTTAAACATCGCCGATCCATTATAAGCTCCTCCTGAAAAGGCCTTCCTCCTCGTAATCCAAAAGTTCGTAATGGCCAATTAGGTCGGTTGCCAATTGCTATTTTGCCACACACTGCGCCATATTTATGCCATACAACACCTTCAAGGTTATTTTCTTTTTTTACAGCTTCCAGACAATAATCACTTTCGATAAAATAGTGCTTTCGCCAATCAGCCGTCTGCAGCAAAATTGAATCATACTCTTTACTAACTTTTGCCAAAGCTTGAATCATTCGCCCATCGAACCATTCAACACCATGCGTTAAAACAATATTCCATGCAATATTTTTATTTTCAGGGCTTACTACAAGAAGCTCCATAGCTGACAACAATGATGAATAAAAAACACACAAGAAAAAGATCAATACTTTCATAAAAAAATCTCCCTAAAAAAATACGCCAATCTCACAATACTGTAAGATTAGCATATTATAGGTGCGCGTGTATAATTATAGGAGACTCGAACTCCTATCTCCGTGATTTAGCTCCCCGGATCCTATCCAATTAGACGAATGACTATACAAACAGAGACATGCACCCAAATTTAGGTTACTATTTACACAAAATCAAGCAACCGCTTCATTTTATATTTTGCATAAAACCAAAACGCAACCGTGAATAAACTCAACATGATACAACACATACCCCATGGTAAACAATCTTGTTGTCCCAATAATGCAGCGCGTGTTCCTTCCATCACATACAAAATAGGATTACCCAAAAGTACATACGCAAGCGGCTGAGAAAGATTATAAATTGATTCCCATGAAAACTGAAAACCTCCCATAAACCAGAGAGGAAATATAAAACGGGTCCAGACATTTTCCATCTTAGACATTGCACCAACATGCGCGGTTACGGCTATGGTGAATACGCCATAAAAAATATTTGCGAGCACGGTGATAATCGCAAATTTTATCCAAGCTACATCTGACAAACTAAAACTATTAAATAGAATCAATTTACCAAACGGTAACACAAAACAACTGAGTATAATTCCCATGATTACATATGATGTTATCATACTCCACAACACAACTGATGGCCGCGTTGGCAACGTCAAATAATAACTAATATGGCGATCACCTTCAAAATCAATCATGCATCTGAATGCATTACCATAAATTTCAAAAAGCCCCACGGTTCCCATGATAGTCGCCAACTGGAAACAGCCATAATTTGCCCCAAGACCAAATGATTGCATCACATATCCCATAATTACTAATGAACAAAGCACCCAAATATAGAGGTTGATAACTTTATCAAACAGTTCTTGACGTGCTATATAAAAACGGGTTTTGATTAATTTATAAAAAATATCAAAAAAACGCATACAATGTGTATACATAATTTTCCTTAATTATTTTTATCTGCATTATCCATCAACGCAATAAATACATCTTCCAGATTCTCCATCTTAAAATCAGCCTTTAATTTGTCCGGTGTATCAATCAACTTAATTAAACCATTATCAAGCACGCACACGCGGTCAGAAAGTTGCTCCGCTTCATCAAGATAATGTGTTGTTAAAATAACGGTGACACCAAGCTGTTTTAAATCTCTAATTTGTTGCCACAACTGTCTTCTAATATGCGGATCTAATCCAACAGTCGGCTCATCCAATATTACCAATTGTGGATTATGCATTAATGCACGTGCAATCATAAAACGTTGCTTATACCCACCAGATAACACACTCGCTTTTTGATGCAAATATTCGCCCAAACCAAATTGACGAACCAGAAAATCAAGACGTGTATCAATCTCTTCTTTGGTCATCTGATAATACGTTCCAGACAATCGCAAGTTTTGTTCAAGCGTCAGCGCTGGATCAAGATTGGGGCGCTGTGGGCAAAATCCAATTTTATAACGGTATGTTGCAATATCATCATAAATTGATACACCTTCACACTCAATATCCCCCTCTGTTGGTGGATGCAATGTTGCAATAATAGATGACAGTGTAGTTTTTCCTGCACCATTCACACCTAAAAGCCCTACAATTTCACCTTTATAAATATCAAGAGAAACACCTTTTAATGCTTCTTTTGTTGCATATCTTTTTTTTATATTTTTTATTCGTAACAAAATATTACTCATATAATTCCTTTAAACCTTTATACAAAATCAAGCAACCGCTTCATTTTTTGATATGCATAGCGCCACCCAAGCACAATGAAAAAACATAACGCCCCAATACACAATTCCCATGGCAAACAATCTGGATTACCTAACAACGCTCCTCGCATGCCTTCCATCACATACAGCACAGGATTCCATAAAACAAGATAAGCCAATGTTGGTGATGCTGCATACATAGCAGCCCACGAAAACTGGTAACAACCCAATACCCATAACGGCCAAATAAAACGGGACCAAATGTTGCGCATTCTGGAAATAGTTCCAACACGTGCAATCACCACGATCACAAATATTCCAAAAAAAATATTCACGAGCACTGCAGTGATCGCAAACTTAATCCAAGATATTTGAGAAAAACTAAAACTATTATAAAAAAACAGTTTACCAAGCGGTAAAACAATAATCGTCAAAAACAAGCCAACAATTGCATAAGATACAACCATAGCCAACAACACAGTTGCTGGCCGTGCTGGCAACGTCAAATAATATGAAATGGTGCGATCGTTATCAATATCCATAATATTTCTTGCTGCCGCGTTATATATTTCAAAAAGTCCTACAACAGCTACAATGGAAGCAAACTGGAAACATCCATAATTAGTTGCAAGACCAAAGTTTTGCATAATATATCCAAAAATCATCAACGTGCAGCTCGTCCAAATATATAAATTGATAATTTGAGAACCAATATGTTCTCGCGCAATCAATAAGTGCGTTTTTACTAACGCACAAAAAATGTCCCTAAACCGAACAATTCCCTTATTCATGTTTTTTCCTCCACCACTAAAAATTACACCATTAATCCGAGTAAAAATTACTCCAAGGAGATAGCACTACATCCACAAATATAATTGAAGCAACAAAGATTTAGCAAAAGACTAAAAGAAGATGCCCGTTAATAAATAATACAAAAACATTATTTAACGGACTAAAAAACAAAGAAAGTAACAATTTTCATAACACGACCTCCTGAAAACAGGAATTTTTAATTAAACATTAATTTTAGAATATCATAAACAAATACCGGGTCAATTTTTTCTCGTGACAACTATTCAGCTCATCAGATATAATTCCCTTATGATCTCTATGATTCCTAAAAAGAGAAAGTCTCATGAAAAAACAATTATATATCCTCAGCTTTATATCACTTCACATTCACGCTATGGAAACAATGGCATTGTTTCCTGATGAAATAATGACATCCATAATGCAATACTCTTTACCAAAACTTAACTTATATTATAACAATACCCACAAGCCAGGAAGATGGTATCATACAGAAAAAGGAACCTTTCCAGATAATTCAGCTGATAGAGATAAAAAAGACACGCTCAATGCAGCACAAAACTTACAACAGATTTTTAATTCCATACAAACATCCCTGCTTCTGAGCAAATTTTATAATAATGTGATTGTACAAAATATTAGTACATGGTTGGGTATCAATAAAGATAACGTTAATGCACTTCTCATCCGAGCAACGCAAGCAAATATCCCCTACTTTATGAAACTTGCTGTAGCGCACAAAGCTGATCGCAATTTTGTTCATAAACCTGATGGCTATACTCCTCTCTTATGCGCAACGAAACATAATCAGTATCGTACATGTGCTTTTCTTCTGAGCAAGGGCGTTTCTGTACACATAAGAAGAGAAAACCCTTACGCAGCTTATGTTTATAATCCTCATGAATGGCCAATACATATCGCTATACAAAACGGTAATCTTGAATTAGTAAAACTGTTTATACAACATCGCGCCACTCTTGATTTTTCGCACTTTCCTATTACTTCTCTTCTTACTTTTACAGCACAACGGAATAATCCTTATATTCTTGCTGTGCTCTTAGAAGCTCGACCATATACGAATTTCAATAATCATTGGGAAGCTGATGAAATTGAACATGCCCTGGAAACAGTCAAACGTCTTGAAGTAAAAACTGATAAAGAAAAACTTGAAAATAGAGCTTGTATAAGTATATTACAAGAAGCGCTTAAAGATAGTACAAACTCATTATCAGAAATGATGAACATGTTTTTTGGAACAACAAAAACATGATAAACTTATAAAAAAAATCATTCATCAACATTATAAGGATTACAATGAAAAAACAATTTTTTATTACCCTCTGCTTTATCACCATGCATAATTATACTATGAAAATAGAACAATCATTTCCTGATGAAACACTAGCATCTATTATTCAATATTCTTTGCCAAAGCTCAATTTGTACTATCATCAAAAACCTACAGATATAAATGAAGATAAAGATAACTTAACTCAAGCAAAAAACAATTTAGAGCAATATATCACTACAACAATGAAACTACGTTCTATCAGCCAACGCTTTAATACTATTATCACCAAAAATATTGTTACCTGGTTAAACTTCAATCAACATGGTATTAACGCATTTCTTCTCAGATCAACACAAGCAAATATTCCATATTTTATGAAAATTGCCATAACACATAATGGCCATCCAAATTGTGTTGATGCACCTAATGGCAATACTCCTCTCTTGTATGCAACTGCAAATAATGATTACCTCTCATGCAAATTTCTGCTTGAAAAAGGAGCTTCTATTAATATGAAACTACAACCTCCTCGAGCATTTGGTTATGGTTACAATCCTGGCATATGGCCAATACACATAGCTATTGGAAAAGAAAACCTTACATTAGTTACATTATTTATTAAACATGGATCCCAGCTGGATTTTTCTAACTTTAATGCTGAAAATCTTCTTTCTTGTGCCGCAAAAAAAATAATCACGTTATTCTTTGCACCCTCCTTCAAGCTCGTCCTCATACAGATCACAACAATCATTGGCCAGAAAATGACATTAAACGCGCTCTTAAAACCGCAAAAGAACTTCAAATAAATACTGAACAGGAAAATCTTAAAAAGAAAGCTTGCATAGATATTTTAGAACAAGCATTAGAACATACTATTCTTATCAAAAAGGACATAGTATAAAAAATAATTATTCATCAACATTTTTGATCAATAACCCTTGTTGCGGGCAAACAAGATCATAATCGTAATAGATCTTTTTCCAGAACAAAGATAAATCTTTATATACCAATACCGATGAAGGCACATTTAAAACATAGGGAATATCAAACCATATAGGTAATTCTGCCAACAAATATTGTACAGCTATAGACACAGATGTATCATTAATACTTCCATTTTTATGTTCCAACATCAATCGTGTCGCCCCTAAACAATCATTTCTGAATGATACATTCGTTTCAAAAACAGTCTTATAACGGTTATAGGATTCAAGATATCTTTGAGTTTGAGAAAGATGATTTAATAATATTATTTTTTCATGCGCATCTTTTTCAGACATCCCTACAGCTATGCAACTTTTTATAACCTTATTAAATAATTTTTTATCCTGCTCTTTTGTTTTTTTAACAGCTTTTTCCTCATCATACCCCAGTGCCATCAAATTATACTTGGAAGCCCCATCCATGATAAACAGATTAAACTCAGAAAATGTTTCACAAGCCCAGCGTAATAAATGAGTAATGTTTGTAACGGAAAAATAACTATTAAAAGGACTAATGGCGATAAGTGCGTGATCAGTCATTCCTACCTCTTTTTTTATACATATATTAATTTCACTTTAATATATAAAATTCATATGCTTTTAAAAATACAATTACCACTCTCTTAAAAAAGGATTTATTTATGAAAAGAATACCACTTCTTCTTTTATCTCTGCTATTTTTATCACCAATACATGCAATGTTATGTATTAAAAAACCATCGTATAATGCTCTTAAATTATATCAATCTCGCAGCGCATTTCTTTCATCAAAAATGGATGTAGAGCTTGTCATTAGAAAGATTAAAGAGGTGGATAATCACCAATGCTCCTCTGTATACGAAACTAAAAGACAATGCGCCAATGATCTTTGCTGCAGACATGCGTACCTTGATGGCGACGTGAATCAAAACATACAAAAGCACTTCTTTAAAAAAATCAACAACCCAATAGAATTTGTAGAAAATCTCAGACAAACTGTATATCAATTACGCTTATTTGACGGCTATCTAAAATGGAGATTATTACATTCTGCAAAAATACCTCATTGGCACATATATCAAGAAGCGCTTGGATTAATCGCCCATAAAAGCCAATGTATCCTAAACCAAATGCGCATGATATATCACGATGCTCCAGCAAACTGGGATGAACGTACATATCATCACATAGGCGGCATGATCATAGCGGAAGAAATATTACCCGACCTGATCAAACTTAATCAACATGCAAAAAAGGTAACACAAGAAGATATGCAACACCTCATAGTTGCAGAAATACAGACAGACCAATCAAACAAAAATAATATAGAATAATCAGAAAATTTATTACTTACCTTTAATATATTGATTACACACACATTTATTTCTCAAATATTCTTGTAATTTATTTGTTGCTTTCATTTGTGGTGTATTAGGATCAACTATTTTTAATGGAAAAATTGTATGTGTGGCTTCTTGAGTAACAGAATATGCTTTACCGTGCGCAATAAGATGGGTTCCTTGTTTATTAAAATCTATCGATGTAGGTTTAAGAGATAATGGCAATAACTCTCGCTTTTTTCCCAAAGAAAAAGCAACTTCACCATCTTCATTTTCTTTTAAATCAATTTTCTGAATCTCTAAAAAAGGTTCTATGCAAACAGTTTCTCCACGATGACTATGGACTTTTCTTCTGCAAAACAATGCCAATATACTACCACTTGGTGATAAGGCTATGCATTCTGTATTCATATAAAGATGCACCTCAATATTGGATTTTTTATAAACCTTTCCCTCAATATTCAAGGTTATAGTTATATCATCTTCATCTTCTTTAAAAACAATATATTTCGTGTTATCACTGTTATCTGCTCTCAAACGCAATGGTTCATATATTTCTATATGCTTATCTTTCTTATTTTCATTTTCCTGTTTGTTTTTTAAAGTCCGCTCAATAAATTCTTCTTCTGTTTCTGTTTCCATCAAAAAACTCGCAATATAATTTAATATATCGCGAGGCATTTTATTTAAGTAACGTGAGTTCGATCTAAGAAAATTTTAAAAAAAAATTCATTACGATATCCTTTTAAAAACAATCAAACTTAAAAAAGGGTATTGTAATGAATTTGACTACTATTTTCTACCATTGTGATGAATTTTGCAAATTTTTTGAAAAAGAGTTTCCAATCCGTGTTCTTTCTGATGGGAAAAATATTAGAAAAAGGAATGGATCTTTAAAGCTTAGTGAAACTATGACGATTGTCATTTATTATCAGCAATCTGGCTATAAAACATTCAAGGATTATTACACAAAAAGTGATGAATTAAAATCAGCGTTCCCTGGTCTTACAAGCTATAATCGTTTTGTAGAATTACAACAAAAAATTACAATGCCTTTAGCTATTTTTACAAAATTATATGCGCTTGGAAAATGTGATGGCAATTCATACATTGACAGTTTTTCACTGTCTGTAAGTCATCAAAAAAGAATATCTTCTCATAAAACCTTTAAAGGATTAGCCGCTCGAGGAAAAACAAGTGTGGGTTGGTTTTACGGATTCAAAGTTCATGTAATTATCAATGGTTGGGGAGAAATTATTGATTTTTGTATCACCTCAGGAAATGTTGTTGATAATAATACAAAAGTTATTGAAAAAATAACTGAAAAAATTCATGGAAAAGTTTATGGAGATAAAGGCTATTTGCTTAATTCAGAACTGTTTCAAAAGCTTTACTCTAAAGGCATTCATATTGTTACAAAAATTCGAAATAATATGAAAAATAAGCTTATGGATGTTAAAGATAAAATCATGTTAAAAAAACGTGGAATCATTGAGTCTGTTGGAGCAATTCTTAAGGAGGATCTTAATATTGAACATTCACGATATCGTAGTCCAAGATCATTGATTATAAATGTATTTGCAGCTTTAGCTTCTTACGGATTTCGAAAAAAAAAGCCATCAATATACAAAAAAAGCTTTTTTCTATTGACGGCTTAGATCGAACTCACGTTAAGTAACAAGGCTTTACCACAATTTCCATAGCCTGTGAGTGAAAGACGAAAAATGATACAAAATTAAGTACAATATATTTTTTCATAAAAATAATCCTTTTACTAAAAGCTTATTAGACGATTACAATATAATCCCATTTCCCCTTAACAACAACTTTTTTTACGGTACACTTGTTACCAGATGCTATAATTATAATCCATCATGAGGAATTTTCATGTCTTATAAGCTTTTACTCTGTCTTCCTTTATTATCTATCGCAACAACTTTAACAATGGAAACTCCTAAGCAAACCGAACCCAGACATATACCACCACTCTATCAAATATGTATGAACCAAATGAGCGCTGGATTTGGGAATAATGCAATTGAAAAACATGCAAATGCCATACAAAATCTTGCCACATTATATACAATTCATAAAGAAGGCAGATATAAACATATACCATATGGTATTGGATATGATGAAGTAGAAATAGTGAAAAACAATATCACTCCCAATCATCTCTGCTTCAACTCTGGAAAAAGTAAATTTTATAAAAATATTACCACTCAATTTCTTGTCAAACAGAGTAATGATACATTTTTTATACAAGACAATATGACAGACATTGCTGCATTCAATATCCAATCAGGCGAGATAAAGAAGATAGGTCAAGAAAATAGCTTTATTCGTTCGTGCATTACAACAAAAAAAACTAACATACTCATCAATGGTAACCACGATGGAATTATAACTATCTGGCCAATAGGAAGCAATGATTGTTTTTGTAGCAACATTCATGGCAACGCTGCAATTATATGCCTTACAGAAGAAGATAATATTTTGTGTTCATCTGACCAAAATAGTTTCATAGCAGTATCATCTCTCAATAATGATCGTCTATGTAGACACAAACCGATTACGTTGCCTGACCTTTTTTCTGATATTACATATTCGAGCATTATGCTGCACAACAAATTATTATATGCCGGATCATCAAAAGGATGCGTCAATCTTCATGATATTCGTTCTGAAGATGTACATAATTCTTTTCAGGCACACAAACATCGTGTTTCTTGTCTTATTGCATGTAAACATAATGATCAACATTTTTATTCCGGATCTTTTGATGGCAGCATTAAACAATGGGATCTACGAAATATCACAGAATGCCTCCACAGTTTTGAACACCAAAAATATGGAATAACATGCATGTATCAAAGTAATGATGGTCAAAAAATATATTCTGGCGGTGCTGATGGAATACGAATTTGGGATATTTCCGCTGATAAAAATGTTCAACAGCCAAAAGAAATACACGCTGTATATGGTTGTAAAAATAATAAAATAACAATAAAAGCTAATCTTAATTATGTTGATTGTATTGCTGTAAATGATGATGAATCAGAAATATATATTGCAAACATACCTTCCGGAATCACCGTATTGCATCAATCTGACATATATTCCATTGAGAAATTAATGGAAAAAATCACATAAAATTTGATTTTTCTTTCTACAAATGCTATTGTATGCGCGTTATTTACATCATATTCATAAAAAAAGGAGCTCCTGATGAAGAATGCGCAAATCTTTTCCTGTCTACTGTTTACCGCTGCCGCAACACACTGCATGGAATTTGATAACCACCCTACACCACAAAAACAAGAACCTACTAATCCTTGGAACGCAATCAATTACCTCGAAATAGAACAATCTTTAAACGCTGATTACCGCAATTATTGTACCAATCGTCTCATAGAATACAAAAAAACCACTTTTACACCGCAACATATGCAACACATCGAACAAATGGCAATCACATACACAGGCAATAATAATCTAAAGAAAATCCTGTATAACGTACGTGATGAAGAAGATAATCATTTCCCACATATTGCTGTTCAAAAATTTGATTTACCAACACTTACATGGCTTGTAACGCAAAAATTAATATATTATCCAAAAAATAAACAAAATAAAGGATTTATGGAAGCATGCATTGATCACTTATCTCCCCATAACAATATAAATACTGAAAAAAAACAAATTGCATACGATATGCTCAATGTTATCATAACAAACTATGGTAATCGCTTGGCGCTTTCCCTCAGAAAACCCATTGTAGAAAAATTGATTACACTCCAAATAGAGCATAAAAAACAACATAATAATGATATCTTAGCTCACATTGTATTCACACCATTATTAGCTCAAGATGAAAATAATAATGTTGCAATTATTGATTTGCCAACACTGTATCAACAAGTTACCGATGCCGATGGAAATACATTTTCTCATATTGTTGTCAATAAAAATGACGTACAAACACTTTATCAACTCATCAAAGATAACCGTGTATCGCCTACCCCTAACAAGGCTAAAAAAACAGTAGTTGATCTTGCTTTAGCAAACTTCCAATGCTACATCAAAAGTCACTATATGAACGATTCATCTTCACATAAAGAGCAAGAACTTGACGAAACATTGGATGCTCTAGCAAACTTTCCGCAAAAAGATAGTCTGCTGCTTGTTTATGCTCCTCAATTATGTTAAAGCGCTGCAGACTAGCAACAAATTATCCAGCTTTCCACCATGCTGTAATCAACATCCATTTATCTAGAAAAATACGTACACCATAAAAAAACAAAAAAAAATAATATCTTTTCATATTTCCAACAAAAGGACATTCTCATGAAGCACATACAACTCTTTTCCTGTCTACTTTTTACTGCCATTGCAACCCATTGCATGGAAAACCAGCAAAACAATCAACAAGCAGCACCAGAAAATCCATGGAAAGCTATTAATTGCCAAGCCATAGAAAAAAACCTTAATGATGACTATGATAGCTATCTTAAACAACGTTTAGAAGACTATAAAACAAATGATTTCACACAACAAACAATGACCGACTTACAAACAATGGGTAATTTTATAACGGGAAAACAGAATATAGGTTTACCTTATAATCATATTCGCGATAAGCAAGGCGATAGCTTTATCACCATCGCAGTTAAAAAACGAGACGTGCCAATTGTTAATTGGCACACAACAATCATCAGAAGAAATTATATTTCTCAAAAAGATTTTAACACATGCATTGCAACATGCATGCAATACCTCTCACCAAAAGAAACAGATAAAACCAAAAGAGATACTACATATACAATACTTAAAAGGCTTACGCTAAAACACGGGCACTATACTATAGTACCTCTCTTACGTAATAAATCTGATAGAAAAAATCTTATCAAACAACTCATTACTCTACAAATTAAACATAAAAGACATAGCAGCAATTTTGTGATTGAAGATGAACTTATCACACAACATCTGACATCGGGAGAAAATGATCAATCACCTATTGCCATTGCCGATATATATCAAATGATTGCCAATAAAAAAGGAAATACATTATCGCATCTCGTTGTAACATCACAAGATCCAGATGAATTATGGAAGCTTATTACCAAAGAATATGTGTCTCCATTCCCAAATAAAGAGGAAAAAACCGTTCTCAATCTTGCACACGCATATTTCCAATCATTCAGCAAAGATGCAGCATCATTTGATATATATCGAGAAGAATCTCAGCATGCTCGTTGCTGCTTATTCATGCTTCTCAATTATATCAAGTCAAAGCAAAACAATCAGGAACTTGCAACATTTACACCATGCTGCGATAAACATACTGTAAAAAAATAATTTATATCTTCAACAAAAGGACATTCTCATGAAGCGCACACAACTCTTTTCCTGTTTACTTTTCACCGCAATTACAACTCACTGCATGGAGGACAAGCCACAAAAACAAGAACTTGCAAATCCTTGGAAAGCAATTGATTGCCAAGTCATTGAAAAAAGCCTCACAGACGACTATCATAACTATCTCAAAAACCGTTTGGAAGAATATAAAAAGGTTGATTTTACCCCTGAAAATATGATTCATCTGATATCTACAGGTATTTTTATAACAGGAGATAAATACATAGGTCTTCCTTATAATGTTATCCGTGATGAAAACAATGATACTTTCCATAATATCGCAGTTAAACAACAAAATTTACCGGTCATTAATTACTGTGTAAAAGGACATGGGTTTCATTGCATCACTCGTGATGACTTTGATCTATGTCTTGCAACATGCGTCAAACATCTTCACCCAGAGAAAACTGATGCAACCGAAAAAACAACAGCCTATGAAATTATTAAAACACTCTGCACAAAACAAGGACCTAATGCGTCTATTTTTACTTTACGCGAAAAATCTTGCAGAGAAAATCTTATCAAGCAACTCATCTTGCTCCAAATCAAACATAAAAAATATAAGAGTGATTTTGTGATTGAAGATGAACTTATTGCGCAACACCTGACATCAGGGGAAAATGATCAATCGCCTATTGTGCTAACAGATATGTATCAAACGGTTGCTAATAAAAAAGGAAATACATTATCTCATATAGTTGTAGAGTTACAAAACCCAGATGAGCTGCATCAACTTATTACCAAAAACTATATATCACCTGCTATAAATAAAACAAATGATACCGTACTCGATATTGCATTGTGGCACTTCCAAGACTTTACTCATAACATATCTTCACTTGATGCGCATAAACCGCAAGCAGATCAATCACGATGCTGTTTATTTATGCTACTTAGCTATATTAAGTCAAAACAGAACGGCATATTAGACAAAAGTCAGCAATGTTGCGATAAACATCCTATAGCATTATAAAACCAACAGCTTCCCATAAAAGAAACACAACAAAAAGGTACTTCTGATGAAAAATACACAACTCTTTTTCTATTTACTTTTCATAACAATCACAACTCATTGCATGGAACCCAATCCTTGGGCAGCCATTGATTGCCACAAAATCGAACAAACCTTATTTACTGATTACCGTAATTATTGCGCTGGACAACTTGAAGAATACAAGCAAACTACTTTTACGCCGCAACATATGAAACATATAGAAGATATGGCAATCACGTATACGGGATACAATCATTATAAATCAACTCTCTATGATGTGCGTGATAAAGAAGATAATTGTTTTCCACATATTGCAATTCAAAAATTTGATTTACCAACACTTACATGGCTTGTAAGACAAAGAATATATTATCCAAAAAACAAACAGGGCAAAGGGTTTATCGAAGTATGCATTGATCATTTATCCCCCCACAACAATATTGACGCTGAAAAGAAACAAATCGCATATGCTATGCTCAACACTATTATAACAAATTACGGCAAGAGGTTAGGCATTTCGCTCAGAAAACCAATTGTAGAAAATCTTATTGCGCTACAAATCGAACACAGAAAACAACACAACAACAATGTTTTAGCTGACATTGTATTGACACCATTACTAGGTTCTGTTGAGTTTTTGAAAAGATAAGTTTTGAAGTATGATAACACCGAAAAAGCAAAAACCAAATCACTAAAACGGTGCTATCATGAAAAAAGAGTATATCAGCGAAATGGCCTGGAGCAAAATTTTTAATTTTTTAAAACAGCAAAAAAACATTTATATAAAAGAAGAAAAGGACTGTAAAAAGTTTATAGAAGGGACATTTTGGATGGCAAGAACAGGAGCACAATGGAGAGAGTTGCCGGAAAAATATGGAAATTGGAATAGTGTGTTCAGCAGATTTAATGCTTGGTCAAAAAAACATATTTGGGAAAAATTACTCAGTTTTTGTGCAGAGGATCCCGATATGGAATATGTAATGATTGATGCCACGATAGTCCGCGCACATGCCTGTTCTGCTGGATATGATCAATTTAAAAATGAAGGACTGGGAAGAAGTAAAGGTGGTTTTACAAGTAAGATACATGCAACAGTAGATGCTTTAGGCAATCCTTTAAGATTTGTTATTACTCCTGGTCAGCGTAATGATATTACTCAGGCTGATATTTTATTAAAAGATATTTCTGAATCATATGTAATAGCGGATAAAGGATATGATTCCACTGAATTACGTTCGAAATTAATAGAAAAAAATTGTGTTCCCGTTATTCCTCCAAGATCCAATCGTAAAGAACAATATCAATATGATGAACATCTATATAAAGAGAGACATGCGATTGAATGCTTGTTTTCAAAGATAAAACACTTTAGAAGAGTGTTTGCTCGTTTTGATAAATCGGCACGAAATTTTTTATCTTTTCTTTCTTTTGTGGGAACTTGCATATGGTTACGATGAAAACTCAACAGAACCTAGCCGAAGGTCCAAACAATGGTCGTGCAACTATTGATTTACCAACATTATACCGACAAGTAACTGATAGCAACGGAAACACGCTCTCTCATATCATTGCTGCCTACGCAAATGATGCAGATGAACTGTATCAACTCATAAAAAATAACTCTGTATCTCCTGCACCAAATACAGCTGGTAAAACTATTGTTGACCTTGCCTTGGCAAAGTTTCGATCATATACGAATGAGCCATTTGAATACTTGGATCTGTTACCAATAGACAAACCATTTAACAGCAGTCGGTGCTGTTTATTTATGTTGCTCAAGTACATTAAATCACAACAAGATGGTAAGTTAACTGATAATTACACATGTTGTGATAAACATGTTATAACAATCTAACCGCAAAAACTGTTATGTAACATTATAAAAAAAGAAATTGTGAATAATATATTCGCAATTTCTTTTTTTACTTTTTTATCCTCTTTTTTAATAGATCTTCTCAAGTATCATTAAAAAGGGGGCGCCTATGAAATATATCAGAGTATATACATCTTTCATGCTATTTTTACTATCGTCATCTACAGGAATGCAAAATATACACTTTAAAGAGCAACTGAGTGAAATAGAAAAATTAATTGTCTTGCATAAAATGAAACATGCTAGTCATAAAATAGATTTTAATGCTGCACACATCTTTGATGCACCAATAATAACAAAAATTGAAAAAGATCGAACTGATGATTTTGCTACTTTGATTATGGAAACTATCAAAGAGCAAGAAAAAGAACTGGGGTACGTACCAGAACAAATATCTGAAAAAATAGATGGGGTATGGCACCTTACCATACCCACCAATTATATCGGCAAGTACACACGTTATTATCATACAAAAGATTTTGCAGGGGAGTATATTGAACTGCATTCAACGTTTATCTATCAACCAGCCGTACTAGAAGTGCTTAACAATTATTCCTCATAAAAAACTCATGTTATCTTTTAAAAGACAATGAAGAATGCTATGATGTGCAGAAAAATTATAAAAAAAGGATCGGTATGTGTAAAAAGATTATAAATTGGACTATGCACAATTCTCCTACATTGCAACACCTTGGCCTCACCATAATCCGCATCGGGTTTGGTATCACATTAACTATATTTGGTTACAACAAACTCTTTTCAGGCAGCGCTAACCTAACACAAATTGGTAGCGCAATGTCATTTTTTGGTATCACCCATGGATATGTAATCTGGGGATATCTTGCAGCACTCACAGAACTGTGCGGTGGTTTTGCATATGCAATTGGCCTTTGGACACGCATTGCCTCTTTACCTCTTATCTGGCTTTTGATTGTCGCAATCAGATTTCATCTGCAAAGAGGTGATGCATTTACTGTATGGGCGTTTCCAGTTACTTGTTTGTGCATTGTTATTGGATTTTTGATTGCAGGAAGTGGTGTTTACTCTGCTGATTATGTTCTTTACGCGCAAGCGCATAATAAGAATCACGATTTTTAACTATCGTTTTTTTAATCCTCCAGCATGAACTGTTGAAAAATTAATCAAAAAAACAGCAAACACATGCAATCAAAAGGTTTATTCATGCATAAATATAATCTTCTCATTACCCTCACATCCCTTGTTACCGCATCCATACTAGCAATGGAACAAGAACAAAAAAACATACAACTTCAAAAAACAGAAAAATCTCGTTGTAAAATTTCTGAACTTCTAGAAAATCCTCGTACCCCAAAACGCCTTATAATGGAAATTAACAATTTACTAGAGAACAAAAACTTTACTCTTGATGCTCATTCTGTTGATTCAAAAACGCATCCATTCGAGATAAAAGTTGCTTTTTATAATGATAACATGGAACATGCATTAACGTATAAAATGCCACATGATTATCCATTTTATGCTCCTATTCTTTCATCTCTTGAAACGAGCAATACCATGCTTACAACACAAGACTTGATCGCCATTAAAAAAAAATTTAATGATGATCTTAAACAAATCTGGAATCCCGCACGACGAATGACTGAAATAGTTGCGATGACTCATAAACACATAAGTTCCTATGAAGATCAAAAAATAGCATCTCAACGAGTTGCTCAAGGTTATGAAAGAACGTTACCTCAGATAAAAGAAAAATATCAAACGACCAATGTCTATGTAAATAGCCAATATCCAGAATTTCAAGAAAAATTACATGGGCTTTGGATTAAAGAAATGCCAAGCGGATATTTTGTATTTCATGTCGAATATAATTACATAAATATAGCTTTTGAACCTAAGTACATAGGTGCAGAACCTCTATCATACCATGGATACTGTGCTGTGGGGTATCACGAGACACATAATAACCAATTTCATATACACATAAGTGATACCAATGATTCAGGAAAAATAAATGCCTTTAAAATCTTTGTATACTCTGATCATATTTCAATCATATTTAACTCTCTACAACACGATTCAATCTTAAACGCCATCATATCTCAACTCAAAATGGATGATGTTATTGGAGAACGCATGGATTTAATAAAAATATAATAGTTCATCTTTGTCTCATTGCCTTTTTAGATAAAAAATATAACCTTATACTTAAAAAAATAATCATAATAAAAGGTTTATTCATGCATACATATCATCTTCTCATTATCCTCACATCAGTTGTTACTACATCTACTATGACAATGGAAGACTACCAACTTGATTTAGCTCATATAAAAAGGCTACAACGCAAATATATTGGAAAACATGGTTGGACAGTAAAAACAGACAAGAACGGAAAATACTCTGTATGCATAGATTGTAGTGATGGTCAAGGTGAGTTCTATGCAAAAACACAAGTTATTCGCGAATTCAAAGAATATCAAAACACTCAATTCTTACTACAATTAGATACTACAAACAAATCCATAATCAGCGATGATAATGATGTGCACATTATTGACATGCAAACTGGCGAGGCTCAAGAAACTCTATCTGGTCATACAGATCTTGTCCATTGTTGCGCACATACCGATTACCGCCACATACTCGTTACAGGCTCCAATGATACAACAATTAAATTGTGGAATATAAAAAATAATCAATGCATGCGAACATTGCATAGCCATAAACACTATGTAACAAATGTTGCTTCAAAAGGAAATACTATCACTTCAACAGACAGAGAGCCTTGCTTAAAATTATGGGATATGTCATCTGCCAAAACATTTCATACAAAACTCTTTATTGATAAAAGTAATGAGCATCATATGCCTACGAGCCTCATGATGCATAACAACCTTATATATGTAGGACTCACAAAGGGGATAATCACAATAATTGATCCACGATCAACAATATCAGTCTATGAAGGAACTACCCACGCAGGCCCTGTTGAATGCCTTACTCCATGCACAAATAATAATGATGTATTCTATTCTGGATCATCAGATCAAACGGTCAAACAATGGGATCTTCGTCGTCCTAATGCTCCCACCAAAATATTACATAAAAAAAATAATCCTGATAACCAAAAATATAGTATTCAAAATGTCTATGAAGATCATAATGGTAAAAAAATATTTTCATCGGACAAAAATAGAATCTATATATGGGATGTTTCCACAGAAGAACCAAAAATAGTAACCACAAAAAAATTTGATCATGCTATTTACCCCAACTGCATGCGCATGAATAATGATGAAACTGAGCTGTATATTGGCACAAAAGAAGGTATAAAAACCCTCACTCCCGCACTCAGCTTTGAACAACTTGCTGCATTAGCGGAACAAAAATAAACAACCCAAATGATTGCTTTTTAGCGATCTCAACTGGCATACTCTAATTGAAATATAAAATAATCAATAAAGGATAAATGCCATGAAAAACCATTGTCTTATAATAGCAATCACTCTTTCCATGGGAATATTTTCACACAACTTCGGCTCAGAAACATCAAGCATAACAGGTTCATCGCTTATCAGCTGGACCCAAACCGGCTTATATAACATCTACCAAGGAATGATCAGCTCTGTTACTGGATTAATCAACATACCATATTCAATCATGAATACCGTTTCGGCATGGAGCGAGCAAAAACAAATATTTATTACAACCGCAGCAGTCGCAACACTCTTGGCTGTATACCAAAAAGAAGTTATTAAAAAATGGCTTAATGACATGGTAGAACGGCTTACTACCCCAAAAGAAACCCGACGACTATTACGAGACGTCAACGTTGAAGAAATTCCTTGGGATGAAAATTACGAGAAAAGAGTTAAGTGAGCATTACAATAACCAGAAGCTAACTTGCTTTACCCTGCTATTTATATACACTAAAGTTATGCACAATAGGGAATATTACTTCACACAGATATAACACAACAAAAGGACTTTTTTTATGTTGAAAAAAATAGCATTAAGCATGTTAGTTACTGCATCTACAATAACAACTGCACAAATCAGCCTTGATCTTAATCTAACAATAAACAGTCAAGGCATGCAACACAACATACCAGGCTCTATCACTATTGATGAAGGAATGATTGTACCAGTTGAATTCAATGGTGTTGATGGATTAATCGTTGGTTTACGTGCACAAAAAAATAATGATAATGTTATTATTGATGCACAATTTTTCCAAAAAGTAGAAAATGATGAACTTGCAGCGGTTAGTGACGTTTTCCATGTAGAAACAACGTTTAATGAAGCTGCTTCTATAACAGTGAGCAACCCTGAAGATGATAGCGCATCTCTTGTTCTTACTATCACTCCTACACAATCAGAATAAGATTATTTTCCCCTATTTTGCTTTTAAGAAAAAACATAGGTCCTGAGGAATAACTCCCGGACCTTGTTTTTTACCAATTTCTTGGATCTACAATCTGTGTACAGGTAATGATATCATCAAAATATGCTCGCTTAATTAATGCATCGTCAGCGCCCTCATTACAAATAAGTACTTTATGAATTGTCTTATTTCCTTTATTAGGAAACAAAGACAATTTTTTTTCAAACTCTGCAATAACACTGGTCCCAACTTTACCCTGCAAATATTTGATCTCACAAATGGTGTACACATTGTCAGCTCTATCAAAAATAAGATCAATCTGATATCCCGGATTTTCCTTATCAGTTGCGCGACTAAAAAAAACTCCTGAACGATAATGCACACCCGAAAAATACAAAATCTTAGCAAGCACATAATGATATTTACGACAAAAACGCTCAAAAGCAAAACCTAGCCATTTGATATAACTATCCACTTTAAGTGCTGCTTTTGGATTACGATTATACGCGCCACTCTCTATATTTTGTTGTAACGGCTTGATGAATTTACAATAAAAATGTAGGTAATTATCATCAATTGCATATCGGGTCAACAGCGTATTCTCTTCTAGATTAAACGGATAATAATGTGTAATAAAACCAGATTTTTCTAAATCTAATAACACATTAGTTAAACTACCCCCAGAAGATACATCAAGTAAATCAACTAATTCAGCCCGTGTTGCAAATTTTTTATTACTCAAAATATCAATAATAGCGCGATAATGTTTATTGTTGGACATACTACTCGTGAAAATACGCTCATACTCACGCGCAAAAAAACTTCCTGACACAAAAGAATTGATACATAAACTGATAAATACTGATGATTCTTTATTGATCCATTTTAGATATTCTGGAACGCCACCAATTGTTAAATACGCATCAAAAACTTCTCGATTACTTCGTTTTTTAAGAAATTCTTTTGCTTCATACACAGTAAATTCTTTAAGATGAAATTCATACTGCGAGCGATTATATAATGCCTTGGAATGAATTACATGATCGATCATAAATGATGGCGCTGAACCACACAAAATAATGATAAGTTTGGGATTATGGCGAAAAAAATTATCCCAGACATATTTAAGTTCAGCAATCAACGCATCATCATAATGCGCTAGCCACTGCAACTCTTCCAAATAAATGGTCCACGTGCCTTTACGTGTATATTCATACAAAATCTCAAAAAACTCACGCCAACTTTCTACCACCGTTTTAGCTAATAGTTTGCTCTCTGTATATGTGGCCAACTGATTCATCACATGAGCCAACTGTTCTTTCTGAGAGAACCCTTCTATCCCCTCAAATTTAAGTAATTTCCTATTTCTAAACGCCTGCTCACACAATTCTGTTTTTCCAATTCGCCTGCGGCCATACATAATAATAATTGATGCCTCTCCTGATGCACCAATCTTATGCAAACGCTCCAACTCATCGACTCTTCCAACGAAATTTTTTTTTGTTTTTATGCGCAATGGTTTCATAAAAAATACTCCTTATTTTTCCAACTAACTATATTTTATCATCTATTTGGCTAAAATTACAATAAAAAATTGAGCCAAATAGGCCATATTCATAACCTATTTGGCTCAAAATTAGCGATCCCCCTAAAAACAGATTAGTAAGACTAGACACATCTTGCATAGATAAAAGCAAATCTTTAAAATTCTTTTGATTAACACGACTCAATCGCTATTAAATAAAAAATTCTGCAATTTGGAAGCAATAATTCCAAATTGCAGAAAATATAGGTTTGAAGCGATTCAATCACACTATTCTTTGTTCTTATTGTATTCTTCAAAAAGAGCACGCTGCTTGATATAACAATCTTTTTTATGCCGCAAAAGCCCCGCTATTTTCTTACATTGCTCAGCGGTGATCTTGTCATGAGCCCACAACAATTTTCCTTCTTCTTCCTTGCTCTGCAATTTTTGTAAACCTGCGTTTACAGTCATTACAAAATGATGCTCCTGATTAGCATCAGAGAAAAGTTCAACTCTTTTTTTCTGAGCATCATACAGGTCAAGATACTTACAACAACGTGGATTGCTACATGGGATTTTTTTAATATATGCAAAAGAACACTCATCACTACCAATTTCTGCAATATCATAATAAAGTTTTTCAGCCCTAAAAGCTTTTGGGTCACGTACATACTTATACGTTTTATGCACACCTTTACATGCACCACCAATAATATAACATCCAGCAACAGTTGCAACTTGCCCTAGAGCATAACCGAGAGGCAAAATGAACATTGCTGCAGCAACAATTTCACCAGCCTCATCAAAATTTCTTTTTTGTATCATAGGACTTGTTACATTGACCCGATGTACAGATTTTGGCATCCGCTTGGTAACCAACTGCATTGCAGATACTTCTGATGCAATGATCATTGATACGCACAATCCAAAAAAAATAGTCTTACCATCCATCTGCTTTACTCTCTTGTTTGATTCTTGCCACAGTGCAATAACTTATACTCTTCATCGATACGGCTTAATTTATATGACACAGTACGATTGCCTACCAGAGCGTTTCTATAATCTATTTTTGCCTGCTCATCAACTATCGCATCTTTATATTCTTTCTCATTTTCATACCATTCACTAATATCATCTCGGATCTCACGAATTTGTTTGATTTTAGATGTCATTTTAAAATGATCTTCTTTCCAAGTATCAAAGCTATCTTCTAAAATAACTTGTGCCTGATTAAACAAACATGCATTTATATTAGAAATCATCGAATATAATACTAAACGCTTTGACCTATCTGCATTACAAAATTCATTCAATATAACTCTATACTGTATTAAATCTATATATAAGTCTTTAATATCTTCCAAATATGCAACTCTACCTTTTTTTTCAACATTCTCCAAAAATCTCTGCCTTATTGCATGTGATCTTCGCGCTGCTTGTATATTTTTTTGCATTCCTAACAACAATGCTCCACCGCAACATATAGGTGAATTACATGCATCTGCTTTGAGAATTCGCTCAGCAAGAAAATTTTCACATTTCTTTGCACCTAATTCTTTAATGTCTTCATACATTTCTGCTAAATCTTTTGACGTATATAGTGCATCTGAATAAAAACTAACACTATCTTTACCTACTCGAATATCAAAAGGCCTACTATTATTTCTTTGTTGAATTTTACAAAAAACATTCGACATGCGCTTAGTTTTGACTATCATCGCATGTGTCACCGACACAAACATCACTGATGCACTCAATACAAAAAATATATTCTTACATTTCATCTGCTGCTCCTTAAAAAATTAAAAACTTTTCCATTTATTCAATACTACTATGGCTACTTGAAGAACTATCCGAAGAAAAACTACTATCCCTATATGATTGCGAAGAATAACTCTCCATATTTGACATATACGATGAACTTGATGAACTATCAGAATGGGCAGTTGCACTATCACAAATTTGCTTTGCCACATATGCATGCATCATCAACATATTTAAATCGCGCGCAGGATCGTCATTTCTACGGCCATCGTCAGCTTTATCTTGTTGCCGTGGTGTATGTTGTTGTAGATTACACTCTTGATTATGTTGCTGCTGATTATCATATCGCTGCGTCTTTGGGACCATCAAAGTAATAGATTTAATCTTCTCACAATATTCTTTATCGCTCTGTTTTTTTGCTTCAGCACTATCAAAAAATTCATCAGAAAGAGCTATCTGTTTTATATGACAATCTTTTTTATGCTCAAGAAGACCCATAATTTTTTGATATCCTTCAATATAAATTTTATCTTGAGCAAGTAATTGCTTTGCTTCTTCTTCTTTATTATGCAATTTTTGTAAACCATCTTTTACCCGTACTAAAAAATCACGTCCCTGATTAATGTCACAAAAAAGTTCAGGTCTTTTTTCATAAGCAAAGAGTGGGTGAAGATTCTTACAACATTGTGGGTTTTTACACACCTCTTTTTTGATATAAACATTGGAACATCTCTCGCTACCAATGCCTGCAACTTCATTATGTAACCTGTTAGCTGTAATTATCATCTTAGTAATTGGGCAAGTATTTAGAGCTTCTTCTATACAACAAATAGCCACAGGAACACCAACAAACCATATTAATGCTCCAAAACTTCCCCTTTTTTGCACCAGGGGACTCATGCTATTCACCCGATACATAGTTTTTGGTATTCGTCTTCTAACCAATTGCATTGCAGATATTTCTGATGCAATCATCATTGATGCACACAAACCAAAAAATATATTCTTACCATTCATCTGCTGCTCCTTAAAAAAAGTAAAATTTTGCATATCAATATGCTATACTACTAAAAAAATAGAATTTATACATCACCTAAAAAGGTATTTTTATGAAACACACAAAACTTATTGCCATATTTTTTGCCACATACCACATTGCATCTTTTTCATCACAACATCAATCAGCTCCTGCATTACAAACAATAATGAATAAAATAGTTATGATTCAGCGTGAAAACGCTGAAAATAACCATCAAAGAATCGTAGAGTACTACAATCAATTTCCAAAAGTATCACAAGAAGAGATTAATAGATGGGTAGCGAAAAAAGAACGTGAGATTAAAGAGAATCAAGCACAATATAAAAAAGAACAAGAACAACAAGAAATCCGATGGCTTCTGAAATATAACCGCAAAAATAGGCATCAGCGCAGCCCTTATCACAAAGCAATCAAAAAAGATCTCCAAAACGATCACCGGAATAGATATAACCCACACATAAAAACAATCGAGTGTTATCCTACTCGATTGTTACTTGAATTAAAAAAATAGACTTTTTAAAAAAAATTAAGAGATTATCTAAATCTTATACTTGCCAAAACCATTTCTTCCGAGAAGTTGCTTCAGAAATCATTTGTTTTACTTTTTCAAGTAATTGTTCATCGTGGCATTGTACAGCATCCGCATGATGTTCTAATGCACATTCATAAGCTTTATGTCCTAATCGATACAACATATAACCTATTGCGCATCTACCCATAAATTGTAGGATCTTCTTTTTATTTAAAAGTTGATCTTCTTCTTCTCTCTGGTGATAATCGCGCTGAAATGCTTTAATATATGCTTCTAATGCTGCTTTTTTGTGCTCTACTTTATATTGTAACAATGCAAAGATTTTTATTTCCAAAGAAGTGGAATCATCTACAATAATACGAGCAATACGCGGTAACTCATACCAGCAAAAATAATACTTAAATTGTGTAGCATCTGAAAATGCACTATAAAACGAATGTGAGTGTGTTACTTTTACGCATTTATCGAGCCATTGTAATAGTTCTTCATGCAATGGCACAACTGATCTTTCTTTTAATTCCTCTATAAAATCCACTATAACAGTTTTTACATCATAGTTCTGGCCATCAATTTCCCAAAGCCACTTATTATTGATATCAGCGCATACATTAGATGATATGCCAAGACTTACACTTACTGCCGCAGCAAAAAATAGGTTTTTTAAAACGACCAATATAATCCCCTAGGTTCTTAAATATGTTTATTCACAACGCCCAGCTTCATGGGCATGATCTCTATCCCACTGGTTAATATACCCTTCCACCATTTGTCGCCGATCAGCAGGAATAGGATGTAGAGGATAAATAATTTCTTTTATTATCCTACTATTGAGTACTCTCTCTAGCCTACTATCTGATATTTTATTTTTCTTATAATAGTCTGTTTCATGTTCCTTCCAATATTTTGCAAACTCTTCAAGCTCTAATCGCGATACAGCATGTTCACACGCAAATGTATCCGCAGGTGCCTCAAACCAATGTTTCGATAAAAATCCACCTAAAACAGCATTGGCCAATGCTTTTGGTACAATGGCACCAATAGCAGAACCAGATCGCAACATAGTCTTTAAAAATGTTTTTGGTTGCGGTTGAATATTATATAATTTTCTCAATAGTTTAGTTGCTCCAAAAGATAATGCCTCAACTCCAAGAGGGATTGTTGTGAGAGCATACACATATTTATTACTATCCTCATGAACAATATGACCAAATTCATGATTTACAATCATTGATTCTCGAGCGATTTTTGCTTTACATTGAGCAACATTTTGTTTCTCTACATCAATCTGTGATTCTGCAGATTTAATTAATTGGTTATCAGCACGCGACAAAAGAAAAGATTTAAATATTCCCCTTTTTTCTTTTTGTTGCTTGGCATATTCAAATTCTTTTAAAGCTTGATGAAGTCTTTCTTCTGCTAGCGGCTGATTGACTAAGGCTTCATGCAATTGATCGCAAACTTCTGAAGAAACTGATACCACACCAATATGTTCATTAGCACGAGCATGAGCATGACGTGAATTCTTATGAGTCACTAAGAATATAGGTTTAGAATGAGGCATATTTGCTTGTTTTTTTTGACCTTCAAACCAATCATTAAGAGCTGGTTGCGTGGGCAACTCTTCATCAAAATCCAATACATTTACTTTTTCTAATGCTTTTTTATAGTTCTTAGAATGATACAATCCAAGAGTTGGCAACGTTGTTACGCCAACAAAACGAGCTAATTTAAAGACTTTTCCACCCATGGCAAAAGATGGGATCATAAACGTAAAAAGCAGCATTAGAGCTGCATATTGTAAATAACTTTTATTCATAACGTTCCTGATTGATAATTTTTTAACCTTTGGTTATATACTATACAGCATACATTTTTTACAAAAATTATCAATTTGAAACATCAAAAACTCCTAAAAAAATCCCTTCTAAAAATTAATCTAGAAGGGCAATAAATGCTGCTCAAGACTTTTATTATTTACTTTTGTGTCTCAATAAAAGGATTTACTCCACCATGCTTCCTTATTATTGCCTTATTTATTAAAGACAAAATTTCTGCATCTGATGTAATTGAAGGTTGCGGAAAACGTGTTGCTGCAGATTGTATTGCTGCTGCATACCCCTCTGGATAAATAATCTTTATAGCATTATTACGTGGCGTTACACCAAATTTATTGACAAACTCTGGGTCTGCTCCTGCATCAAGAAGTTCTTTAATCATTAATTTATTTTTTGTATTAATTGCAGCCGAAAGAGCTGTAGTTCCTTTCTTATTCTGTTGATCTATTGCGATATAAGGATTATTTAAAAGACATTTGACTGCTTCCATGTGGCCCTCATCCACAGCAAATAATAATGCTGTATCTCCATACATAGGAGTATCTTTATTAACATCTGCTCCATACTCAAGAAGTATAGTAATCATAGGGCAGTTATTGTCTTGTGCTGCATGCATAAGAGCTGTTAGTCCACCATTGCTTGGCTGATCTATCTTAATTCGAGGGTTACTTAAAAGACATTTAACTGCTTCCATATGTCCTTGAGCAACAGCAAGTGCTAATACTGGGATTCCAGACTCTAAAACAATTTTATTAATATCTGCTCCATGCTCAAGAAGTATAGTAATCATAGGACAATTGTTGTAAAACACTGCAAGCGAAAGAGCTGTGCCCCCATCAGTACCTACTTGATCTATCTTAATTTGCGGATTACTTAAAAGACATTTAACCGCTTCCATATGTCCTTCAGCAACAGCAAACCGCAATGCTGTCGTTCCTTTCGTATTACCTTTATTGATATCTGCCCCATGCTCAAGCAATATATTAATAACAGGACAATGATTTTCTTGTGCCGCAAACATAAGGGCTGTACTCCCAAAACTATCTTGTTGGTCTACCTTAATGTGAGGATTATCTAAAAGACATTGAACTGCTTCTATATGCCCCTTTTGAGCAGCAAATATTAATGCTGTCCTCCCATCAGAATCAATTACGTTAACATCAATTCCATCATCAAGAAGTTTTGTAATTGTAGAGCAATCATTTTCCTTTGCTGCGTTCAAGAAGGCATCACTTTGTCCTCCTTGAATATATTTTTTATATGCTAAATAACCACCCCCAATAGCCGCTCCGATAAGTGCAATCAATCCTATTTTTTTTGCGGTACTTGATTCTTCTTCCATGCCATAATTATGATATGGTGTAATTATCAGCAAAAATGCAGTGATCATGCTCAATTTTTTTGTACAATCCATATATCCCCCTCCCTCTTTTTTTAATTACAACTTCCCTATAGAAATCTTAAACAATAGCATTTCAATTAGTCAACACTAAATCATAAAACCTATCAGATAATAGCTTTTTATAATAATAATTCAGCCAAGTAGACCAACTTCTTAGGCTACTTGGCTGAATTATCGTTTTTATGAATTTTATTTAAAAGGCGTTTTTCTTATAATTGGCAGCCATGACTTTTAACTAAATTATACATAATAAAGCGCATAACTCCCGCAGGGATGTTCTGCATAGTTCCATAAAAATCAATGGTGTAATTTTTTAAAAACCAATATTTAAAAGCAAACGAGCGTTGCTTATCAATAGTATCAACCATCTCTTTGAGCCAACCTTTTGGCTCTCCTTGTTCCACATCGAATGCGGTTTTTTCCACACCATCATCTTCATGATACCAAAATGGATATTCCATTCGTTTAATGCTAGCACGTGTAACACTATCACTATTTACAAAATACTGTAACAACAACCATGCATATTCTTGATCATTATTGCGTGCTGCAATCATAAGGGGAGAAAACTTTTCAAACGACTGAGTACAATCTGGATCGGCACCATATGCAAGGAGCGATAGTGCTATAATACAATAATGCACTTTTCTATTTCCATGTTTTCCAAAGCTCCAACAGCGTTTTTTGGCGATATCCAACAACAAATTATTGTTGATTTTATTTTTGCAATCAGAGCCAACGGCAAGAAGCTGCTCTATTTTTTCAAAATCCATTGTTTTAAAAGCCAAAGAAAGTAACGTATGTGGACTGTACTTTTCCACCAGTTGTTTAAATTTCATTCCCGTTCTTTTTGGTCTGGTAGTATCTCTGCTTTTATATTTTGCCATTTTATGACTTAACCAACCATGGCTTACTTGATAGCTCGCATTCAAATACCAAGAATCTTGCAAATCTTCTGGTGTAAACTGCCTATCTGCATCGGTCACAATATCAAACAACTGATCCATTTTTTGCCGTATAGTAAAAAAAACGCCGCCTTTTGAATTAAGGCAGCGAGCAACTGTTTCATCACACATCCAACGCTGATGTTGTGCAATACTCTTAATTATTTTTTGGGCACTCTTTTCTTTAGAAAATCTTTCAGAAAAAAACCTATTAACACATGTCACTGTCTGAAGATCTCTACCAAAGTGGTGTACCACACTATCATTGCAATGATTGTACTTTCTACCACCTGATTGATCTACAATAAAATGATTTTCAGCATACAGCCAGCTCAGAATCTTTACCAACACTTGATCTCTAACTTTTTCTTCTTGCTGTATCACCAAATCCATACTATGCAATGCAGTAGTAATAATAAACAATGCAAAAACTATTTTTTTATGCATGAAGATGAACTCCTTTTAATTCAACAATATATTGCTCGTATCACCTCATATTATGTAGGATCATCAAAAATAATCAAACATCAATCTTACTAAAAAAGGAAAAATAATGAACAATTCAATACATCATTGCTGCAATTTTATGCAGCATTTTTTAGATGATACAAGAATGCCTCTCATGTATTCACCTATCTATAAAGAATATGGAATCATTCTTTTAGACCAAGGGAAAGACGAAAAAGATCTATTAGAAAGAGAAATAATTTCCTACTGCCCATGGTGTAGTACACATTTACAAACTGATCTACGCGATAAATGGTATGAAATTCTTGAAAAAGAATATCAAATCGATCCGGATGACGAAAAACAAAAAAAATCTATTCCTGCTGAGTTTTATACTGAAGAATGGTGGAAAAAAAGGGGCTTATAGCAAATTCCTAAAAATATATACAGTCTCCAGCGCTCGTCCTGATGCTTCGTCAAGCTCAGCAGTAAACACCTGCCTTGAGAACTTGCCATGCCTGCCATAGCCTTGGCGACGGCAGGTTGAAGGATATCTTCGAGCGCATTAAAAAAAAGGATGATTTCCATGTATAGAAAACATTCTCCATTCATTTCTATTATTTGCTCACTTTTAATTGTGGGTGCTTTTTTTTTGATGCAACATTTTTGGTATGCACAAAAAAATATTCAATATATTGATTCATATGTTCAAGTAAGCAATATTTTTGCAGAAGCGGATTCAAATACTCTGATTCTTTTCGATGTTGATGAAACACTTATTGAACCTAGGAGTGTAATATTTAGGCCAAAAACTATTGAAAACAAAGCTAATCTTCCATGGATTATCGATTTAGTATCACGAGTGTATGGCAAAAGTGATAAAACAGAAGAATATTATGGAAGTATTTGGAAAGTACAAGAGACGCCATTGCTTATAGAGCCTCATATTGTGTCAGTTATTCAATCATTACAAGATCGTGGTGTAAAGGTTGTGGCTTTAACAGCTTTAAAAACTGGTTCAAGCTACATTATTTCTTCATTGCCAGAATGGCGATATAACAAATTAAAAGAATTAGGAATTGATTTTGCAAAAATTGGCTTACCAGATATTATCTTTGATGAATTACCAGAAAAAGATGGTAATTATCCTATGTTATATCGTGGTATATTATGTACCAATGGTGTATCTAAAGGTGAACTTGCCAGAGCTTTTCTAGATCGAATACAATGGAGACCTGATAAGGTTATTTTTTTTGATGATAATAAAGCTCGGGTTAAAGAAGTTGAAGAAGCTATGCAAAAACACTCAATTCCTTTCCAAGGGTTTGTGTATCTTGGTGCAGAATATATGCCAGGAGAGCTTAATAAAGAGGTTGCTGAATTTCAATTGAATTATCTTGTAGAACATGAAGATTGGATAAGTGATGAGCAAGCTTTATCGCTTCTGAATAATCGTGCGATAGCTTATGAATATTAAAATAGTTTTTGGTTTGAATGTATATTGTAATGCGCTCGAAGATACCCTTCGACAGGCTCAGGGTGAGCGCCTGAAATATTGTTGTATAAATTAATAAAAACTAAGCCAAGTAGGTCATATTTACAACCTATTTGGCTTAAAACGAGCGATTCATTCTAAAACAGATTCATACTTCAATGACACGACTCAATTGCTATTACAACAAAAATTCTGCAATTTGAAACTATTACTTCCAAATTGCAGAAAATATAAATTTAAGTCGATTCAATCGCACTATTCTCTATTCTTGCCAACCTTACACATCAGGACTATCATCATTCAAAAAGAACTGAATATTAGATGGTGCGCCAAGCTCCAAAGCTACTGCCAACGGTCTATCTTTATACATCAGCGCATCAGGATTAATCATCATTGCTTCAATATCAGCTTTTTTGTCTAAAATAATATCTTTACCCACAATTTTATTATTCGGTAATTTTACGCCATCTCCTGGAGTGATAAAGTACCCCTTTTTGGTTGAAACAACTTGATATGCAATGTGCTGCATAGTTGGATTTTCTTGCACATATGGCCCTTGCCATTTTTCTGGATGTGCTAAATTCATCGGCCCTACTTCTGATCCGGTGAATTTTTCTACATTCAAAAAATTAATAGAATGTTTCTGATTATCAAAATCAATAATCACACAATTTTTATGAATACGGTGAAATACATCTCGCAATTCTACTACTGCATCTGCCATCATCATCCCTGAATCATCTTTTGCACGATACACGGTATTTATCAATGTCATGCCAATAAAAAATGCAGTTGCTATAACAACTGCTGGTAATAAATACTTTTGAATTTTTTTCATTATATTCCTTTTGTTTTTATAAGCGCTCATCCTGAACTTGTTGAAGGATTAAGCGCTTTAATTCTTCGACAGGCTCAGAATGAGCGCTAAGATTCACTTATAATCTAAATGCATCGCCTGCCGCACTTCATCCATAGTTTCAGCAGCAATTTCACGGACCTGCGCAGAACCTTCAAGCAAAATATTCATCACTGCTTGTGGATCTTGCGCATACTGAGCGCGCCTAACACGGATTGGTTGTAAAAATGCATTCAGCACTTCAATCAATCTGCGTTTTAAAACTACATCCCCAAGACCACCGCGGCGATAATGTGCTTTTAATTCTTCAACTTTTTCAGCGTCTTGATCAAATAAATCAAGATAACTGAATACAACATTCCCTTCCACTTTTCCTGGATCATTCACATGAACGTGATCAGGATCGGTGTACATTTTCATCACTTTTTCAGCCACAACATCAGCCGGATCTGATAAATAAATAGCATTGCCTAATGATTTACTCATTTTTGCTTTGCCATCAATACCTGGTAATCTACCAACTTTGGGAACAAGCCCTGTCACGTGACCAAAAATTTCTTTGTGATACATCCGATTAAACGCATTGATAATTTCATTCGTTTGCTCGATATGAGGCAATTGATCTTCACCAACCGGTACAATAGTACCTTTAACAATCACAATATCAGCTGCTTGCGAAACTGGATAAATTAAAAAACCCGCCGGCAAACGCTCTTCAAAACCTTTTTGCAAAACTTCTGTTTTTACCGTTGGATTACGCATCAATCTACTTACAGAAACAAGATTAAGAAAATACATGGTAAGTTCTGCTATTTCTGGAATCATTGATTGAATAAATATTGTTGTTTTTTTTGGATCAATCCCTACAGCCAAATAATCAAGACAAACTTCCATTACATTTTTCCGCACCATTTCTGGACGATCAAAATAATCGGTTAATGCTTGTGTATCAGCAATCATCACAAACTGTTTGTATGTTTCTTGCAATTCAATACGTGATTTTAGTGAACCAACATAATGTCCCAAATGTAATGGGCCTGTTGGGCGATCACCTGTTAAAACGATAGATTCATGTGCCATGTTTATACTTTAAAATTGTGTTCGTATCCTTCGACAGGCTCAGGACGAACGGAACTTAATATCTTTTAAACCCGTTCGCATTGAGCTTGTCGAAATGCGCGAACGTCTTTTAAGCATACAGATGACACCAAAAAAAGACAAAACCTAAAAACAACTTGCAAAATATACGTTCACTAAGATACAAACAATAAAAAGGAGTCTATTATGTTTTACCATTTAATAACACGCGATATTATTGAAATAGTTTTTTATTCCTCATGCATATTCACCTTCTGCCAATGGCTCAGAATAGACAAAACAAAAAGTATAACCATCTATTTTTTTGCATATTGCGCACTTGCAATCAGTGCATGGGTAGCACAATTACCAACACTCTCACCATTCTTATTCACCTATGCTCCTGTTGCGCTTCTTCTTTTTATTGTACTCCATGAAAAAACATTACAGCGTAACTTAGTTGCACTATGCTCAATTACCCCAGCACGCATAGAACATGCTGATTGGCTTGATACACTCTTAAGCAGCAGCCTTGCAACGATTAATGCCAACAAAGCTATTACCGTAATCATAGAACATAAAGCAGCACTTGATCACTTCCTTACCACTCCTTTCAGCATTAATGCTGACCTAACAAGAAATATTTTGGATATTTTTCTCTCTAGTTCATCCTATGATGAAGATAAAATGGTATGGGTAAGCACAAGTGGTAAAATACGTGGGATTAATGCAACGTGGAATAATATACAAGAGAAATGTGATGATCACATTATATTTAGCACTCATCCTACCAGCAGAACATTTTCTGTGATTATCAATGGCAAAGAAACAAAAAATCTTTCCGCGCATCACGTGCATACAATGATCAAAAAACAACTTTCTTCTCTTTCATCATCACAATCGCCTAAAGGAGCGTATCGTGAATATACAAAATCTGAAAAAACTCTTTCTCAGTAGCGGACCACTCTTAATCATCAGCTTGGTTCTTGGATACAGCTTTTGGTACATTGCAAGTTATGATCAAACTATTATGCTCAATTTGAATGTACCACTCTGTTTTGCTGGAAAAATAAACAGTTATAATCTATATGCTCCTGAAAAAATAGACGTCTGCCTTAAAGGCAAACGCACTGATATCTATGCATTGGATAAAGAAGCTCTTGCTGCACACGTAAATATCAGTAAACTGTTACCAGGAAAACATGGTATATTATTAACAGAACAACATCTCTTTTTACCCAAAAATATAACTCTGGTGCAGTATAAACCTTCCAATCTTACCATAACCATTTCAGACAACAGTAACGCTTAGGAAACATGATGTCTCAAAAACCAAATTTTTTTATTTCTTTTATTGATTCAGTCAGTTCTCTGTTTTTAACAGGACTTTTTTGTATATTACCCATAACACTCACTATTGCGGTATTTACTATCTCATTCCGTGTAATTGTTAATTGGCTTGAACCGTTACGCCGTTTTAACATACCATTTTTAAATGCGATTCCTTATTCAGAAGTTATTTTAGCACTCGCGCTTATTTTTGCTGCAGGAATGCTCTATAACATGTTTTTATTGCGCCCTATCATTCATGCAATAGAAAATCTGTTCTCACGCATTCCACTCATTCGTCCAGTCTATTCTGGTATTAAAAAATTGGTCGATGCTTTCAGTTTTCAAGATAAAGTATCATTCACCAAAGTTGTGCGTGTTGAATTCCCGCGCCCAGGTATTTATAGTATTGGATTTCTTGCCAACCAAGTGGATGAAAAAATTGCTCCTGACATGAATGCAAAATATTTTAGCATTTTCATTCCAACAACACCAAACCCAACAAGTGGTTTTTTAATTATTGCACCAGAAGAGCAAATAGCCATTCTTGAAATTTCTCGCCAAGAAGCTATGGCAATGGTAATATCTGGAGGTATTATTCAACCCGATACTGATAAAATAAAATAAGATATGATAACTATTCATACAGCCTGATCAATATTATCCCGCGCTCGCCCTGAACTTGTTGAAGGGTATCTTTCGAGCGCTCGAAGATATCCTTTTTCCCCAGTTTTCGTTTCACTCCAAACCGGGGTCCCCGTCTGAAGGAACTGAAGATGGGGTTAAACAGGCTCAGGATGAGCGCATATGCGATATATAATTCTTCTCTTAAGTTTATATACAACACCGTTGTATGGTATGAAATCTTTAATTGAAAAAGAGCCACGCTATTGTTTTAAAAACTTAACGGTCTTCAGCTATGATGGCTGGGAAGGTAATGCTATTTTCATCGCAAAAAACGCCGCATTAGTTCATTCCAATACACCAATAATAAACAACACAACCAATGACGTTAAAAAACCAGTAAAACATCCTGAGATAAAAAACCTCTTTTTTAGAGAGCCGCAACAGAATACCTATGATCTTGTTACTGTATATAATCCCTACATGCTCAATAAAAAAAACATACTCATTCATCTCAAAGCAATTCATAATTATCTTGCACCATCGGGCAAATTCTGTTTTTTAATAAGAACAAAAGCAAACACTCTCTCTGTTCCTGAACAAGCATTTGCAACTATCTTCCCCCACGAGTATTTATCTACTCAACGCGCAAAAGAAGAACAAATAAAAGCAAACTATTTTACTGATGATGAACTCAAGGAACTTATCTGGTCAAATGGATATAATATCAATGTCTACGAAAATAAAACCTATGAAACCATTTTACCCGATATACACGATTATCAAGAAGCACTTGCAGCAACATTTATTCACAATATACGCCATACCAATGTATCAAAAACAATAACACAACAGCTCACTGAGCAATTTATACAACTTGTTATGCAACAAAGTAAAAGAAATCGTCGCAACCAAATAATAGAATCTTGGAATTTTACAAAAATAATCTTATGCAAAACAGATAAACTCAGGCCTCCTGTATTTTTGAACAATTCACTATTATCAACGCACTAAACTTAACAAGATTTCTCGACAATACACTGTAGCAATGGTAACATTTGGTGAAATTATTCAATCATATACAAAATAAAGGTTTCCCATGAAAAAATATGTTTTACTTGCAGCATTCATAATCAGCGCACTTAATGGAATGGATAATCAACAACCTAAGAACTCATCTATTGTTTCACAACTTTTAGAACATTATAATATTCCCATTCAAAATCGTGCCATTTTTCATATTGGATGTACCACAGGAAAAAGATCTGTCGAACTTGCACAAAAAGCATCTCGCGTTCATGTATTCGATCAAAATAAAAATTTTATTGATACTGCGCAAAACACATACCAAGATATCAAAAACATTACGTTTGAACAATGTAATCCCATGAATTTTAATTTTCCAAGACAATGCGATGTGGCAATCATTGATTACACCACAATAAACGATTATGCGGAGATTAATGAACACAAACAAGAACTATTCCAATGTATGCATCAACATTTATTACAAAATGGTGAAATATTGCTTTCTATTACAACAACTGAAAACACACCACATCCAAATATTGATGCTGCCAAAGAAATGGCTTCAGTTCTACAAGCATACATACCTGGTACAACAGAAGAAGAAATTATCAATCTTATGACACCATCGTACCCTTCTTTGCAAGACCTACTCACTGCACTCGAAGAAACTGGCTTTGAGATTATTACTCATAAAGAACAAATTATTACTAAAGAAATGAACGAAAAAAAATTCTTGAACAGCTGTGAATATATCATTACCCAAAACCCAATATCTGAAAAAATACAAGATCCTAATCTTAGAAATGACCTCACTCATCACTTTATACATTCTTATCTAAAACATTTAACCCAGTTTGTACATATACACAATTTGCAAAAAAGGCATGCAAATACTTACTTAGAACCACTAATTACTACGATCATTCATGCGCGTAAAAAATAAAAAAGGAATTACGTGAAAAAGTATCTTATTGCTCTGTGCTTCATCAACAGCCTCAACTGCATGGAAAAGGAATCTTCTCTTAAAAAAACTGAAATATCCAAAAAAATAAGCAAACGTAAAGATTATGATGCGTACGCTTATGACAACATCAAAATGAATATTGAAGTAGAAAATACTGTTTTACAATGGTTTCAAGATTGCAACATTGATACCACTGAAAAAACGATTCTGAACATGGATTGCAACACAGGTAATATTAATGCAAGACTTGCAGAAACAGCAAAATATGTTCATGGAATTTCCGAAAGTAAAAATTTTATTAATTTTGTACTCAACAAACACACAAATGCTATACAGGATGGAAAACTCTCTTTTGAATATGTCAAAACAAAAAATTTTGAATCAAACCCTCAGCAATATGACATAGCAATCACATGTTCTATGAATAACTGGAAAACTCATAGTGAAAATATCTTACGTAAAGTTAACAAAGGCCTCAAACCAAATGGAGATTTTTTCGCAGTTCTTTTAACAAGTGATAATCCTGAAATTTACAGCTATGTTGCTGCTCAAAAATTTATAAAAAAACATATTTCTTCTTATCTTAATTTAGCCAAATTAACAGGCTGGTCGCCTTTATCTAAAGAAGCCCTCATAAGTCTCTTTACAACAACAGGCTTTGAAATTATTACCCTCGAAAATCAATCTTGTAAAAGAACAATGACCAAAGATGATATACGTGAAAGCGCTAAATATGTGGGTAAAAGCACCCCATTGGCAAAATACATACCAGATAAAAAACTTGAATCAGGCTTAAATAAGTATGCTGATCTGTGTATAGAAGAATTACAATGTGTTGATAAAGATAAAGATGAATATACATTTGAGGTATTACTCACTGTTGTTCATGCACGCAAAACTCAAGAAATTGATAATAAAAAATAATAAAATCTCATGAAAAACGATTTATTCATTAAAAACGGCATCACCATTCCAGAACATGAATTAGAAATAACCACCAGCAGATCAGGCGGCGCTGGTGGTCAACATGTCAATAAAACAGAAACACGCATAACTGTGCGGTGGAATATCAAAAACTCAACTACTCTTACTGAAGAACAGAAAAACTATCTTTTAGAAAAGCTGCATTCACAACTCACCAGCGAAGGCGATATTGTGGTGCACAACAGCGAATCCCGCAGTCAACAACAAAACAAAAAAAATGCTCTTAATAATCTTGCTGCCATCATACGCAATGCTTTACACAAGCCTAAAAAGCGTATCGCAACAAAAATATCAAAAGCATTAAAAGAAGCACGGTTAAAAACCAAAGCGCATCGGGGGAAGATTAAAGAGATGCGCAGTAAAAAAATTAGTTTTGATTAATACATTACTTTTATTTATTGCGCTCTGTATTTATAAATGCTTCTACCGCCTCCATAAATGTATCAAAAACTGACATTATCTTAGAAGAGGCATGCCTTTTTACAATATCTTCCGCATAGTCTTTATCAAATCCAGCTGTTAAACACACATTAGTAAACTCATTTTCCTCATGTGATGCATAACGTAATATGTACATTTCTACAGCGATAAATAACCCAACTTTTTTTGCTAAATCAGGGTGTAATCTTTTAAATCCTTCATAATCTTTTTTTACACGATCAAATTCATCCATTAATTCCTTAAGGGTATACCTATACATATACTCTCCCTTTCGGATCTTTCCTACTCTTTCATTAAGAGCAAACATCATATCAATTACCCTCTTGGCAATCACTTTAATAACAAGTTGTGACGGGATTTTTAAATAATCAAAATAATTTGCTAGGTCAATCATTGCATCAAATCCCCAATCCAATGACTTTTGTTTCATACCCCATTCAACATCCCATGTAGATTTTTCTTGAGCGTTCAAATGTTCAATTTTATTAATTTCAGAGATTACATAATGGATTCTTTCTATGACATGAAAAGGAAATCTCATGGAAATAGCAATCTGTCCATTCTCTTTGCCCAAATCTTCCACAAAGTTTTTAAGAACTTCACTTTGTTGTAGTATATCCCATGAAAAAACTACTCCATCAGCTATTCCTTCTTGATATATAAAAAACTCACCTGGTTTTAAAGTTTTTTCTATCGCAACCACTTTTGCAGCTGCTTCTTCTCTTGTCAGCTTTCTTGCAAAAAATCTCATTTTTCCTTGAGCTACTAGTTCTTGTTCTTGAGCTCGTTGCTTCTCTATAAAATCTTCCAAGGCGCCTATAAAATACTCTTCAAACCAAGCTGCTAAAGGAGATTTTTTTAATATCTCATCTGCATGTGCTATATACTCATCACTTAAATCTATTTCTTTAAATAAATCAGAAGTAGTTTTCAAAAAAACACGATAAGAATATGGTTTTATACATGGAACAAGCTTATAAGCCTTTTTACTATACAGCTCTTTTTTTACCAGCTCAGCCACATCACTATTCAATAATTTTAATTGTGCAAAAAAGTTTTGTACCTCTTTACATACCATCTCTAATTCATTAAAAGTTATTTTACGGCTAAAATTATCATGTATTACAAGAAAAACGGTATCAACCGTTTTCATTATCCTTGCCGCAATACATACAACAAGCATAGAAATATCAAGATCTAAAAAGTTATACAAATCAGCAACCCCAACAAGCATTGGAAAGTCTAAAGAAGCAATATCAAATTCTTGTTTTTTACGCCAATCACGTATGTATTGCTGCTTTGCCTCTTCACTTTCTTTTGTCTTTAAGACATCTAAAAGATCAAATTCGTCTTGTAATATGGAAAAAACTTTTTTGATTACATCATAATGAGCATACAAAGGAATAGCACCACTACCCATATCGCCTAAATCCTCAAGCATACTCTTTGTAGAAGGAGCCATTTGCAACAGTTCATGAGGCACAACAATCCCATTGTCTGTTCCTGCTTGGTATACAAAAAACTCTCCTGACTTTAAATTTTTTTCTATATCGACAATCTTTTTTGCCGCTTCCATTTCTGCAGTTTTTGCCGCAGTTGTGGCTCTTTCTCTTTCTATGAGCTTTTTAGTCGATGCTTGGCTCTTTGGCGTCATCTTCATAGAAAAAACATTACCCATAAAAATTATCGTCAAGAAAGCAATCAATCGAGTTACTCCATTACTCTTCATTTATGTCCCCATACATTATTAAGTTTTCAAACTTATATAGCACCAGCTGATTCATTCATTTCAGCTATAGCCTGAGCTATAAACGGATCTTTTTTTAAACCTTCACTCATGTGGATTCCTGCAGCAATAAGCAATTTCATCATATCAATTGCTGTTCTATGTGCTGCTTGCGCATTAGCACCCTTTATCACAGCCATTTGCTTATAAAAATATGCTGCTGTAAGTACATCCTTGGAAGTAGGGTAGTTTACATCAACGCCGTATTGAGTCAAAATTTTAACGGCATCGATATTACCCTCGCTTAAAGCTATCAGTAATGGTGTTTTAAGTGATGCAAGACGTTTCATCTCATAATTTAATTTTGCTCCATGTTCCAAAAGAGCACTCAGAGCCTGAAGATTATTCATACGTATCGCATCCGCTAATGGCGTAAAACCATAAATACTCGTAAATTCTAAATCAACGCCTTTGTTGATAAAATCTTTAAACCTATCAATCGAAAATTGTGCAGGGTTAGAAATAAAGCTTTCAAAAGCAATCTGTAGGTCAAAACGCTTTTCAGCACAATTCATTTCATCTATTCTCTGTGCTACCATGGCATCAGACCATATCTCAAACTTTTCTGACAGATGCTTTATGAATTTCAAACAAAAATCAGGATCTTTAACCAATTCGTTTAATGTTTTATTTATTTGTGAAAGACGACTCACTGTTTGAGCACAAGTTTCAATAGTATCTCCAGTACCATGTAACAACAGTAAGCCAGCTATCTTATTTTGAACATTTATAGGAAGATAATGGGCTAATAACGAAAATTCATCTGATTCAAACCCAACATTATCAAGTAAAATATTGCCAATATATTCAACATAATCTCGGAATTTTGGTTTTTCTAATGATGTTGATTGCTCAGGTTCCATGGTATGAATATTGCGAGCAAAAACAATAACAACAAATAATAGAAAATATAACCTCTTCATAAAACTCTCCTAGTTCTATTATACAAAACATATTTATTTTCAATTATAATAATAAAGGATGGGGGGGGTAAAAAACAATAGTTTTTCGAAAATCTATTGAAATTTATGAAAATGCCCTACTGGCCAATCTATAGAAATCTTCAGTGAGACGGACAAATCAGTAAGATAAGTAACATTATACCAGACGAGTTATATTCAATCACATTGTCTTAAAAAAGAAAAAAGGCCAAAACTTATAGTCTTGACCCATCAAAATCGTACCAATAATCAGTAATACTCACTTCTTGCATGCCAAGAACGTCCACCAAAAGAAAGAATGCGTTCTGCCATTTCAACTTTTTTTCGCTCTTTTTCCTCTTGCTCATACGCCTTAAACAAATCAATAAATTTTTGTACCTCAGGATATTGCTCTTTAAGATTATTGGCATAATGATAACCGCTCAGATACTCACCATTGCATGTTACTGGCTTTCTAGTATCCAAAAGCCATTTGATAACTGGCACCATTTCATCTACCGTGGATGTTTCAACTGCCTCTCTAATATTAAGACAATACGCATTCCAAACAGCCACTGTATTTCTTTCAAGCAACCATAAAGCAAGCTTATCTTTTTTATTTTTTACTGCATAAGCAAATTCTTGATGCTGTTCGAGCGCACCCATACTTTTCCAATAAAACATTTGATGCATATCATTTTTAGCAAAAAAAGCTTCCTTATAATTTTTATTCAATTCATCTTGTGAATGAACAATTTTTAAATATTTTGTACAGGTACATCGTAAAGTATCCCGTGCTGGCCGATCTAAGCGTGGACAAACAGAAGTAATGAATAAATCATCTGTAATACATATGCCACTGGAATGATTTGTTGTTGTAAGTTCCATTGCAGATATTGGAAAAAAAGATAGTAAAAAAATGATAGCAAGCCATTTGTATTGCATATTATGTCCCTAAAAAAATATAATTTCTTAAATATACAGTTTAAATTACATCATACAAATCAGTTTAACAATGCAAACTATTCATGAATAACCTCATAAACTCACCAATAGTTAAAAAAGCAATGTCTGAATTTCAGCTACAAAAATTTTGCAAAACCATTATAATAAAAAGAGATGAAATACATAATCACAAATGCAAAAAAACAGGTAACAACAATGCGTACATTTCTGCAAAAAAAATTATGGCGTGACAATGCCATTGACATGATGGAAAAAAATCATGGTTCAAAAATACATTGGCGCCAATTAAACGATCAAGAATTTGATCAACAAATTCGTATTAAATTACTTGAAGAAGCAGAAGAGGTAGCTACAGCGCAATCACGTAATGAATTAATCAATGAACTTGCCGATTTGTATGAAGTAATTGATTCTCTGATGGCTGCAAATGCTATAACCACAGAAGAAATTATCACTGAACAAATGAAAAAACGCGATGAACGCGGTGGATTTACCAAGCGTAGATTTGTTGAAACAGCTCAACACCCTGTAGACAGTTTTGGTGAAAAATATTGCCTTGCTGATCCTGACAAATATCCTGAAATTGTATCATTACCATAAACATTGCTTCGGTAAAAAAAATACACTATCCTATTGCAAAAATAATAATTCAAAAGCCTGAACACACACTGATGCATGTTATGTGGCATTTATTGGCAGCATATGCCGCATATGTAGCATTAACAATTTAATATGTGTTATATGCTCTCAAAGCAATATCCACAACTCCATTTGGTTCAAACATAGCAATAAAATGATTGTATCCAATATGTCTATTTTCATAATCTTGGTGCTGATTATGTGGCGCTAATAATAGTTCACTATATTCTGCAATATCTTCTACAATGCGCTCACATCTATAATAAGCAATGATTTCTGCATTAACCTCAGTTTTGCCATACCCAACATAAAAAAGCTTTTCTTCATCAGAATTGTTCCACACATTACCCACACCCCCGCCGATAAACATTAAATCTCTTTCTTTGGGAGCCATAATAGGGTTATCCCAATCTACGATATACATCGCACCTTCTTTTGTGAGTAATACATTACCAGCGTGTATATCAGAATGGCATAGCACAAATTGTGAAGGTGTATTTTTAAGCTTATCTGCCAACTGCTCGGCACGATCTACTAAATGCTGTATTACAACTTTATGTTTTTTAAGAGAGTCTAAAAACTTCAAAGCTATTTCATCGTACGCTTGTGTATCTTTTATATAACTATCTAATGACCTAACAAGATTGCGCCATTGTGCAGAATATGTTTCTTGCCGTATCTGTGCTCTGATTGATACTGGAACTTCAAAACCATGAATTTTTCTTAATGTTTTACCCAACTCAATCCATTGATCTGGCGTTAGATTTTGCGTAAAACCATCACACCCTTCTATAAATGGGTACACCATGAGAGAATAATCATCGATATACTGAACAATCTGATTCTGCTTCGTTTTTACAGGAACAATAATTTCTTGTATCCCTGCATCATGTAACATTTGTTGTAAAACAATTCCAGCACTATGGAAATGCCCATGTTTTATTTTTACAAAGTATACTACATTATCATCTGTTTGAGCTTTATAGACTGATGCGTCTATATCTGCACCTAAAGGAAGTAAGATAAGTTTTGTAACGTTAATACCATAGTAGACATTAAGACAATCAATAATATATTGATCTGAAAAAGATTGTTTTTTGATCACAAATAATCACCTCTTGCATGCCAAGGGCTGCTAGAATATGCATTATTCCTACGTGATTCCGCAACTATTCTAGCTATTTCTCGCTTCTCTTCTTCTTTATATTTATCAAACAAATCAACAAATTTTTGCATATCAGGATATCGCTTTTTACGATCATTAGCATAATTATAAGCACTCAAGAAGTCCCTGCTATCCGTTAGAGGCTTTGTAGCATCCAAAAGCCATTGTATTACCGGTACTATTTCATCTACTGTTGATGTTTCAACTGCATCTTGCATATTCCAATAATAACCATGGAAAATAATATTTACTCTCTTTGTTTCCAATAACCATACAGCAAGTTTCTCTTTTTTATTCTTTACTGCACTAGCTAATTCCTGATGTGGAAACATACCTCCCAGGTTCTTCCAATAAACCAATTGATCTTGGATATTTTGGCCATACCCTATCTTGTCATATACTTCTTGATGATGTTTATTTAGCTCCTCTTGTGAATGAACAAGTGCTAAATATTTTTTACACGTACATCGTAAAGCATCCCGTGCTGGCCGATCTAAGCGTGAGCAAATAGAAATAGTAAATAAGTCATTGGTAAGAGGTATGCCATTGGAATGATTTGGGGTTGTGAGTTTCATTGCATGCATTGAAAAAGAAGATAGTAAAAAAATGATGACAGATAACTTGTGTTGCATGTATATCCTTAAAAACAAAAAAAATTATCAAAAATTCTTACTCTCACTCGTCGGTTCAGCATTCACTAACCTTATTTCAATTCTTTCAATCGATTTACCAGGATGTTCCCTTTTAAGTGTCACATACCCAACTTGCCCCGTTGAATCCACATGCGTCCCACCGCAAGGGACTTGAGCAAAATTTTCAATGCGCCAAAAACGCCGTTGCGTTGCCTCATCCAAGTAACCTTTTTCAATCGGCAAATCTTGATCAATAATTGCATTATACGCCGCCAATATTTCAGGCAATTTTGGTGATATACTTTCAGGTGATATAAAATCAATACGCGCCTTAGTTTCAGAAATATGTGCACCAATTTTTTCAAAACCAAATTTCTGTGTCACAATTTCCAAAATTAATTCTGCAGCAAAATGCAATCTCATAAGCCTGTTACGACGTGCCCAATCAATTTCCATAACAACTTGATCACCTACTGAAAATCCATTATCTGCAGGCAACGTATAATAAATCAAATTCCCTTCCATTCTTGAGTTCAAAATGGGCATACCATTAACTGCTGCCTTATCACTCTCTTGCCCACCTGCAAAGGAATAAGCTATTGTATCTTCAAATAAAATTTCATTACCATGTATCGCTGCAATTTTTGTAACCAATTTTGATTGATAGGGGTTTTCCCAAAAAACTTTTTTCATACAATACACCATATAAAAAAAATTAACAAATCAAATAAACTAACATATATAAATGTAATTAATTTTCAGACAATTTTTGAAAGAAATCAATAATCTCTTTAAATTCATGATAATCAAGGGAACGTTGAATTAAATAAGCACTTCGATTTAAAGCATTAAACATCTCTTGTCTATAACCAAGAATACCTAATGCCAAACTATAATGAACATAACTATTATAATAACTATTTTTATAAGAAAAATGCTGAGCCCAAGCTATTACCGCTTTTTGGGCATAATCCAAAGCTTCCACTTTATTACCCGCAATAAGCAGTTGTTTAGCGTAGTTAGCAGCTCCAACACCCTGACAATAATAACCACGACTACCATGCTGATGAAGAAGACCTTCTGTTCTTTCATAATCAGCGATCATTGCTAATCCATTTTCATATTGTTCTTTATATTTCCCAAAACGATAAAAATATTCATTTTTAAAACTATATATTTCAGGTTTCGGCTTACCTTCTATCTCATTCATAAGTTTATTAAAAACTTCTGTAGATTTTATAACCATTCTACTTTGTAATTCACCATCAAAATTTTCTGAATGATCACCAAGCAATGCCGCAAAAAATGACTGGAGACTAAAATCATTTGGGAACTTTTCTATTCCTAAAAAAATAATTTCTAATGATTTTTCATAATCGGCAGCTTGCACTGCTTTAAATGCAGCATCAGTTATTGTTACAGCTTCTTCTGATACTATATTACTCGTTGGCGACAGTGAAACACTAAGAACTCGTTCTATAGTTTCTGATGCTATGATAAATGAATTAAAAGAAAAAATTATTATAAAAACTCTTAAAGCATAAAAATAAAATCGCATATTACATTCCTCATAAACAAATAAAAAAACTGAAATACAGTAAAAGCAAAACATATAAAACTTCATTACCATGTATTGCTGCAATTTTTGTAACCAATTTTGATTGATAAGGATTTTCCCAAAAAACTTTTTTCATATAATCATCTTAGCTTAAAAAATCATTGAAGTTTGTTATCAAAAAGCTGTATCTCAAATTGCATAAGACGTTTAGCACCACGTGTTGCAGGATATTTTTCAATTAAATCATCCAATGTTTTACTAACAAACTGTCGTCGTTCATTTTCGTTCAGTATCACTTTTTTTAAAACTTCATCTAATGCACAAGCTGTTTTTTCAATAGTTTCATCGCAATCAACATTGCAAAGTATAATTATTAATAAATCATTTTCTGGTATATAAAGCATATCTGAGGAATAAGAACCAATTTTACCATTGTGACATAATATTCCATTTTTATTGAGTATCCCATAACCGTAATCTTTTAAATTTGGCATTATCAATAATGCATACAACTGTTTGGGCAATAAAATATCAGTTTTATGAAGAGCTCTATTCCATTTTATAAGATCTTCAATAGTAGAAACAATACCACCCGCACCACATGCATTACTAATATCATGACACATTGTTAACGCAGGTTCTGTTAGAAAACATTCAATGTTTGTAATGTTATAAACCTGTTCCGGTACCAAAGCATGACAATGTTCTTGTTTAATATGCTTCCAAGTTCCATACACAGGATGTCGTGTATCATACATTTCAACTGAATTACATAAATTTTCAATATATTGAGCAAATGATATGCCAGACAAAGTTGCAACCACTTCTGTAAGTAACAAATATCCCTCATTTGAGTACGAATAACTTGTTCCTGGTTTAAACATAAGAGGTTCCTGTGCAGATACAGCTATAATCTCCGATACACTGTGTGGCACACTAAGCCTATTCCAAACTCCGTCAAATCCTTCCTTATCAAAAGTGATTTTTACTGATCCAGTAATTCCTGCCGTATGAGTAAGTAAATGATGTAATGTTATTTCATTTGCCCATTCGGGCATCAGATTATTCCATACCACGTGATGAGCTGGAAGAAAATATGATAAAGACTTATGGAGCTGATTTTTTACCATTTCACATTTTTCAAATTCTGTATCTCCGTTGCTTTTGGTATATAAAATACGGAGTAAAGCAACTGCAGTAAATTGTTTTGAAATTGACCCAATTAAAAATTGAGCTTTACCATTAGTAGCGCATAAACCAACATCTTTACTCCATTCATGCATAATAACATTATTGTTTTGAGCAATATATACCTCTCCATCAAGCACATTGCTTTGTTGTAATTCTTTAACTAATGCACAAAGAGAACTTACATTCGTAGATGAATCCATAAAAGTCAAACTACTAACCACCATCATGGTACAAAAAAATAAACTCAGCACTACGAGGCGAATATAATAAATTAACATACATATCCTTTACAAGAAGATAAAAAATAACTGAATAGAATTTTATTGAAACTTGTTGTCAAAAAACTGTGTATAAAAATACTCAAGACCAATATCAGATGAGCCATTTTTGAGTTGAAAATCGATCGTAGCAAGACAATGATGCGCATCGCGCAATTCATCCAAACTATACGCTGACCAATCACGGTTAATAAAAGAGAATGGTAATTTATATTGCGCTTTTTTTGCTTCTGCAATTTTTTTCTGTTGCATCAATTCAACATACATATATGCACGCCACAACTGATCTGCCCAAAAAGAAACCCAAAATGGTGGTAAATAGAGCTCGGACATATACGACCATTGCCGGAAAAACAATCTATTTTTTTTACTAAAGAAATACTGACTTAACGTAAACAATGAACTTGTTGGTTCTGCCAAATGCTTCATCCACTCAGAAAAAAAATCTCCTGAATTTTTGCCAAGCAAAGCTTCATACTGCGCAAAAAAACAGGCTTTATCAAGCGACAATTGATCAGTGCGCATCACTAATTCTGATGCAAATTCAGTTTTATCAGACAATGATGCACCATTCACCAAAAAACGAATTAAAAAATAGTCGCGTGGCGCCATCTCAGAAGGCAACTCTATAGATATTACTTGCGCTGCACTAACTGCAGTATCAGAAAAGAATACAACTCGATGCGGACCAGCATATGATCGCACATAATCCAACAATTCCTGTTGTTTTTTTGCTGGCAAACTCACAAAATTTTCAAGGTAATAGGTAACTGCACCAGAAAATGACATCATTGAAAGCAATGATTTAATTGAGACTATATCAACATCAGTACAATTGATAGTTTCAAGGGAGCTACCATGTTTTTTCAAGAATGATGTGAGATAATAAAAGAAAAGAAGTGGATAATCACGCCCAGAAAAGCAAAACACGTCACCTTGCGGTAACTGTTTTGTTTTAGAAAGATGTTCTAAAAATTTTTGTACGATCATAATGTTTTTATTTACGCGCTTTAATCCTTCAACAAGTTCAGGATGAGCGCGATTAAAATTCACAATTTTTAGTTACGTTGTTTTACAGCGATGATTGCTGACGATTTTTTAAACTAAACATAGGAGCAGGTCGCTCAAACGTTTTATCGTGTGTCACGTCATGCGATGTATCTTTTTTAACTGAAGACTGACCATATGCCGCAAATAACTGTTGTGCTCCATGCTGTGCCATTGCACGTACACGCTCAAATGTTTCCCACTCAAGCGGAGCAGTTTCAGCACCACCTTGCATTTCAACAATCTTATCTGACTCTGTAATGACAAAATTAAAATCGGCGGTTGCAACACTATCTTCTTCGTAATTTAAATCAAGAAGAACATTGTCATCAACAACACCAACAGATACCGCTGCAATAGAATCTTTGATAATGGGATGCGTAATAATGCGTGATTTTAACCACTGCTCTTGAGCCATTTTAAACGCAATAAATGCACCAGAAATTGCTGCTGTTCTTGTACCACCATCAGCTTGCAACACATCACAATCAATAGTAATCGTGCGTTCACCAATTGTTGAAACATCAACAATCGATCTAAAACATCTGCCAATAAAACGTGCAATTTCAACTGATCTGCCATTTTTGGCAGCTTGAGAACTTTCACGCTGTGTGCGTTGTGCAGTTGACGTTGGCAACAATGCATATTCTGCAGTCAACCAACCAGTGCCTTTACCACGCAAAAATGGAGGAACTCCATTTTGCAGTGTAACAGCACATAAAACTTTTGTTTTGCCCATCTCAAAAAGAACTGAACCTGCAGCAAATTCAGAAATACCGTGTGAAAAAGACACCGGTCGCAATTGATCCGGTGTCCGTTTATCATTTCTCATAACTTTCATGCCATCCATAACCACTCGCTCACTCTATGATAAAAGTTTAAGACTTGTGCGACCAGTTACTGGGTCATGATCTAATACTTCAACTTTAACTTCATCATCAACTTTGATAGTTTGCATGAAGTTTCTTTGCATATCTCTTGGTAAATTAGAAACATGCGCAAGTCCATCAAGGCCCGGAACAAGCTCAACAAAAATACCAAAATCAACAATACGACTTACTTTACCGTTAAATATAGCACCTTTTTCTATTTGACCTGCCAATGTTTTAACCCAACGAACAGCAAGATCAATCTGAGCTTCAGGGCCACCAAAAATTTTAACTAAACCATCTGGTTCAATATCAATTGATGTTCCAGTGGTTTCAGTGATTTCACGAATTGTTTTACCACCAGAACCAATAATAGCACCAATTTTATCAGGAATAATATTCAATGTAATAACTTTTGGAACTAACGGAGAAAGTTCTGCATTAGGAGCTGTCATCACTTTACGCATTTCGCCAAGGATATGTAAACGTCCTACACGTGCTTGTTCAAGTGCTTGTTCAAACACATTGCGTGGTAAGCCACCTTTATGTTTCACATCCATTTGAATTGCAGTAATACCGCTATCAGTACCAACAACTTTAAAATCCATTAAACCAAACGCATCTTCAAAACCAGAAATATCTGTCAATGGTGCGAAAACCCCTGGAGTATTTTCTAGAAGACCCATTGCAACACCAGCAACCATCTTTTTAAGAGGTACACCAGCATCCATCATTGCCATTGTTGTTGAACATGCTGTTGCCATAGAAGAAGAACCATCAGATTCTAAAATATCTGCCACAACACGAATTGTGTACGGAAAATCTTTTGGTGCTGGACGTAAAAATTCAAACGCTGAACGCGCTAAGTATCCATGACCAGTTTCACGCCTGCTTGTACCACGCATTGGCTTAACTTCACCAGTTGCAAAAGGAGGGAAGTTATAATGCAACATGAATAACCCTTCATCAGGATTTTCATTCATCAATGTATCAAACTTTTGTTCATCTTCACCGCTACCAAGCGTTACAGTTGCAAGCGCTTGTGTGTTGCCACGAGTGAATAGCGCATGATCCATGAGTGCCAGGTAAAAGACCAACTTCAACGGAAATTGGGCGAACTGTTGTCAAAGTCACGTCCATCAACACGTTTATTGGTCTTGAAAATCATTGCACTTAATTTTTCTTGTAATTCATCGCTAATAATATAATCAATTACAGAAACAGGAACTTGAGACTCTTCAATGCGTTGCTTATATTCTTCAGCAAACTCTTTTTTGAGTTCTGAAACTGCATTGTAACGTTCATGCTTATCAATTGTATTAACACGCTTTACACGATCATCAGTAAGAAAAGAACTTACTTCACTTTTCCAAGTACCAAATTGATAAATATCTTCAACTGGAGTCTCTTGATAGTTAAGAGCTTGCTGAATCTCTTTTTGCCATGCGATTTGTTTTTTAATTTTTTCATGCGCTTGGAACATAACATCAACAAATTCTTTTTCGCTCAACTCATTCGTTGAACCTTCAACCATGTTGATGCCTTCATCTGTTCCTGCAACAACAATACGCATATCAGATGCAAGTTGTTCTGGATGTGTTGGATTGAATATCCAATTACCATTAACACGCCCAATTTCAATAACACCAATTGGCCCCAAAAAAGGGATCTTTGAAATTGATAATGCTATAGATGCAGCTAAAAGAGAATTAGTATTAGGTGCGTGTGTCTTTATCAACAGAATAGACAGTTGTAATAACTTGTAATTGATTGAAATAGTTATAAGGAAACAATGGACGAATCGCGCGATCAATGAGACGGCTTGTCAAAACTTCACGATCAGAAAGTTTACCTTCTCGTTTAAAATATCCACCAGGGATTTTTCCTGCAGCTGAATACATTTCACGATATTCAATTGTCAATGGTAAAAAACCAGGGAACTCTTTAGATGGAGCTGATGTTGCTGCTGCCAAAATAACCGTTCCACCTTGCTTAAACAATACTGCGCCATCTGCTTGACGAGCTACTTTGCCAATCTCAACTTCAAAGCCAAATTCTTCATTTTTAAACGTTCGTACCATTTCTAAGGGACCTATTCATAATAATTTTAGGATAAACTTGTCTTATATATAAAAAAGTAGCTGCGATTGCAGCTACAATTTTTTATTTTTTACTTACGTAAGCCAAGCTTCGCTAGTAATTCTTTATACTTATTTTCGTCGTTTTTTTGTATATATTGCAAGAAACCACGACGAGCACATACCATTTTTAACAATCCACGACGAGTGCTAAAATCTTTTGGATTTTTTTGACAATGTTCAGTCAATCTATTGATATTTTTAGTCAATAAAGCAACTTGAACTTGTGATGAACCTGTGTCTTGAGCATTTATGCCAAATTCATTAACAATCGCTTGTTTTTCTTCTCTTGTTACCGCCATGGAATGACTCCTTAAGCCCCCAACTCCCATCACTTTTTTACTGGAAACCCTCCAATAAAAAGAAACAGGCTATACAATATTTGTTGGGTTGTGAATTAAATAATTTCTATTCTTTGTTCTTCTTAGTATACCAGAATATCAAATCTTTGAAAATTTGATTTTTTATCTTATCGCCCTACTTCGCCAAGGCTACGAAGGGCTAACCGCGCCATACTCCGCCCTTCTTTCTTACGGGCACCCGACCGCAGCGCTAGCGTAGGTTGGGTTAAAAGTATGGTAGGCGCGAGCGGAATTGAACCGCTGACCCTTGCTACGTCAAAGCAATGCTCTGCCCCTGAGCTACGCGCCTAAAACCCCAGTTACGCTCCGCTTCACTGGGGGCTCCGTTTAAAAGATTTTATATACCTGAAGCTGAGTTATCTCTCGCATCACGACGTTCTCCTTCTTGAGCTTGCCGCTCAAGATCAGAAAGATCGTCTCCTAGGTATCGTTTTCTAAATGACTTAACACCAGTTCCTGCAGGAATTAACTTACCTACAATCACATTTTCTTTTAAGCCATAGAGATGATCAATTTGTCCACTAATTGCTGCTTCAGTAAGGATTCGTGTTGTTTCTTGGAATGATGCAGCAGAAATAAAGCTTTCTGTACCCAATGAAGCCTGAGTAAGACCCATAAGTATAGGTTTTGCCACAGCAGGACGTTTACCTTGCGCACGCAATGCACTATTTACCGTTTGAAAGTGAACAGAATCCACACGATCTCCAATCAAGAAATCACTATCACCATTGTCAATCAACACGAACTTTACGTAACATCTGACGAACAATCAACTCAATATGGCGATCATTAATATCAACATCTTGTAAGCGATAAATTTCTTGAATTTGATCCACAAGATAACGTTGAACTTTTTCAGCACCCATGATACGCAACATATCATGAAGCACTGGAGCACCTGCTGTTAACGGATCACCTGCACTCACGTGCTCACCATCAACAACGTTCAACTGTTTACCACGTGGTACCAAATATTCATGGCGATCTGCACCAGTTACAACACTCACTTTTCTAAAGCCGCGATGTAATCCACCAATTACAACTTCTCCATCAATATCAGATAAAATAGCTGCATCTTTTGGACTTCGTGCTTCAAAAAGTTCTGCAATACGAGGCAAACCACCCGTGGTAATATCTTTTGATTTTGCAACTTCACGAGGCATTTTAACCAAAACATCACCAATATTAACGCGTTGTTTTTCAAGAACGTTCACATAAGAACCTTCAGGAAGGAAGTACTGAGTTAACTCTTCACCTCTATCATCAACAATACTAATTGCTGGCTGATATTGTTCTCCACGAGTTCCCATAACGATTGTTCTTGATTTACCCGTTGCTTCATCAGAACGTTCATGAATCGTTACGTTTTTGATAAGATCAAGATACACAACTGTTCCTGCTTTTTCAGTCATAAGAACTTTATTGTTAGCATCCCAATCAGCAAGTTTAGTACCCGCTTTAACTTCTTGTTTATCTTTAACATGAACAATTGAACCATATTCTAAAGCATGTTGTTGTAATTCGCGACCATCTGGAGCAACAATAAGAAGTCGAGCTTTTCTACTCATAACCACCATTTGCCCTTGTGGATCAATAACTACACGAACTCCATGCCATTCAATTGTTCCATCATATTTTGCATTAATAAATGGTTGCTCACTCAGACCACTCGCCAAACCACCAATATGGAATGTTCTCATGGTAAGCTGAGTACCAGGTTCACCAATTGATTGCGCTGCAATAATACCAACAGTTGTACCTTCATCAACCAATCTTCCTTTAGATAAGATCATAACCATAACAAAGTGCACATACACCACGTTTAGCCTGACAAGAAAGAACTGATCGAACAAGAATCTTAGAAACTGCAGTACCATCAAGCTTCATCATCATTTCACGCGTAACTATATCACCACGGCTCAAAAGAAACTCCCCGCTTACTGGATCTTTAAGATCCGCTGCAAGAACACGACCAAATACACGTTTACCCATTGGATATACCGTATCGCCCGCTTCTTTTAAATCTGAAATTTCTAAATAGCCAAGTGTATTACAATCATGCATTGTCACAACAACATCTTGAGCAACATCTACCAATCGACGAGTCAAGTAACCAGAATTTGCTGTTTTCAACGCTGTATCGGACTGACCTTTACGAGCACCGTTCGTTGAAATGAAGTATTCAAAAACACTCAAACCTTGTTTAAAGTTCGATTTAACTGGTATTTCAATAATTTCACCAGTTGGTTTTGACATCAATCCACGCATACCAACAAGCTGTTTAATCTGATCTTTTGTACCACGAGCCCCTGATTCTAACATCATAAAGACAGGGTTAAATGGTTTATTCAAATGATCTTCATTCGCAAAGACTTTTTTGTCTGCTACATCAAGCTCATTATACATAGTTTGCGCAACAGCAGCTGTTGCATCTCGCCAAATACTAACAACTTTGTTGTAACGTTCACCGTTGGTAATAACACCATCCATATATAATGATTCAATTTTCTCAACTTCTTTTTCAGCTTTTTGTACAAGAGCATCTTTTTCTGCCGGAACAATAAGATCATTAAGAGAGAGAGACATGCCTGAAATAGTTGCGTAATAAAAACCAAGATGTTTAATTCTATCTAAGCATGAAACAGTTGCATCTTTACCAAATTGATAGTAAATCAATTCTATCAATTTACCTAAATCGCTCCGTTTCAATATTTTATTAATTGGTTGGAAAGTGAAATCCTTCAGGGAAAGATTCATACACCAACACACGTCCAACTGTTGTTTCAACAATTTCATTATTAAATAAACGTACTTTTATTTGCGCATGAAGATCTACGCTGCCAGCATTGGAAAGCGGTAACAACTTCAGCAACACTTGAGAAACGTAATTCCTTCCCCTTTTGACCCTTTACGAATCTTGGTCATATAGTGAAGACCAAGAACCATATCTTGAGAAGGAACAGTTACAGGACGTCCATTTGAAGGAGAAAGAATATTATTTGTTGATAAAATTAAACGTTCACCTTCTAATTGAGATTTTTTGCTCAATGGTAAATGCACTGCCATCTGGTCACCATCAAAATCCGCATTAAATGCAGAACAAACGAGAGGGTGAATTTTGATTGCTTTACCATCAACAAGAATCGGATAGAATCCTTGAATACCAAGTCGATGCAACGTTGGTGCACGGTTTAAAAGTACTGGTCTATTTTTTACGATATCTTCCAATACATCCCATACTTCTGGCTCCAATTCTTCAACCATACGACGTGCAACACGCATATTAGGCGCTAATTCACGCTCAATAAGCCCTGCATAAATATATGGTTTGAAAAGTTCTAACGCCATAACTTTTGGAATGCCGCATTGATCCATACGTAATTCTGGATCAACAACAATCACAGATCGTCCTGAATAGTCTACACGACGACCAAGAAGGTTTTGTCTGAAACGTCCTTGCTTACCACGAAGCATTTCACTCAATGACTTTAACGGACGTTTATTAGATCCACGTACAGCTTGGCCTCTGCGACCATTATCAACAAGCGCATCAACCGCTTCTTGAAGCATACGTTTTTCGTTTTTAATAATGACACCAGGAGCATCAATTTCCATAAGTCGTTGTAAACGAATATTTCTATTCAATACACGACGATATAATTCATTCAAATCAGAGCTTGCAAAGCGTCCACCTTCAAGTGGTACTAATGGGCGTAAATCAGGCGGAAGAACTGGCAATACAGTTAAAATCATCCATTCAGGACTAATGTCACCATTCATAAGACCAGTGAGCACCTTCATACGGCGCATTATTTTGTGACGCACAGCAATAGAACTTGTATGACTATAATCAGATTGAAGTTTTTCTATTTCAATCTTTAAATCCATAAAACTTAAAATAAGACGAATCGCTTCTGCGCCTATTTCAGCTAAGAATTCAGTATCATCAGTCCGCTGCATGATGTAATTTTCATATTCTGTAGAACTTAATAACGTCTTAGCAGGATACGGAGATTTACCTTGTCGTACAACCATGTACATATCAAAATAAATAACTCGTTCTAAATCCTTCACCGGCATATCAAGAACTAAACCAAGATAACTTGGAATACCTTTGAGGTACCAAATATGACACACAGGAGCAACAAGCTGAATGTGTCCCATTCTTTCACGACGGACACGTGACTGAATAACCTCAACGCCACATTTTTCACAGGTAATACCACGATGTTTCATGCGTTTATATTTACCGCAATTACATTCCCAGTCTTTTACCGGACCAAAAATACGAGCGCAAAACAGTCCATCTCGCTCAGGCTTTAATGTTCTATAGTTGATTGTCTCAATTTTTTTCACTTCGCCATATGATAACGAGCGAATTTTTTTAGGAGATGCAAGACTAATTTTGATAACATTAAAACGTGTAACGCTTATATATTCTTTAAACCGTTCTAACATTTGATTACTCATTAACGTTCTCCTTACCCAGCTTGAGTAAATCCACCTGTAAATTTAAGCTTTGAAGCTCTTTAATAAGCACATTAAATGACTCTGGAACGCCCGGTTCTGGTAAATCATCACCAGCAATAATCGCTTGATATGCTTTATGTCGACCAGTCACATCATCAGATTTGATAGTTAACATTTCTTGTAAAGCATACGCAGCACCATAAGCTTCCATTGCCCATACTTCCATCTCACCAAGACGCTGACCACCTTGCTGAGCTTTACCACCTAATGGTTGTTGCGTCACAAGAGAGTAAGGCCCGACTGAACGTGCGTGTAACTTATCATCAACCATATGGTTCAGTTTCATCATATACAGATTACCAACAGTAACTGGCTGTTCAAAATATTCACCAGTTCTACCATTACGCAATCTAAATGATCCTGAACTTGGTAAGTTGAGATCTTTTAACATTGGTTCAATATCTTTTGTTAAATCGGCACCATCAAACACTGGTGTTTTAAAGCACACACCATTTTCAGCGGTTTTTCGCGCAAGGGCCATTAGCCCTTCTTTGCCATAGTTAACTTCATAATCTTCAACCATTTCTTTATCAAAACATTTAATAAGATACTTTTTAATTGAATCATATCCATCTGTTTCTAAAAGAGATTGAATTCTGTTACCCAGTTCTCTACCTGCAAGACCAAGGATTGTTTCTAAAATTTGCCCAACGTTCATACGTGATGGAATACCTAATGGATTCAACACGATATCAACCGGCGTACCATCATCAAGATACGGCATATCTTCACGAGGAACAATGTTAGAAACGATACCTTTGTTACCATGACGTCCCGCCACTTTATCCCCAACGGAAATGTGACGTTTCATCGCGATATACACTTTAACCATCTTAATAACGCCTGATGGGAGCACATCACCTTTTTTAAAGTGATTAATGCGATCTTCTTTGAGACCTTCCAAGATGCGAAGCTGATTCTCATAAGAATCCTTGAGATGCTTCAGCTCTTCTTGTGCCGGTTTTTCTTTTATTTTTAATTTAAAGAGATCTTCAAGCGTAAAGTCTTTAAGTTCTTCTTTATTGAACTTACCACCACGAACACCTTTCTTTTCAGATGCTGTTGCTGGTGTATTACCATGAAGAACATCACAAGCTTTGCTCATAATCATCTTTTGCAAGAAAATAGTATGATGCTTGTTACTCATTTCTAATTTTTCAATCTGCTTAGCTACTTCTTGCTTATAACGAGCATCTTTTCGCACACCACTTCTTGAAAATATTTTCACGTCAATAACCGTGCCTTCAATCCCAGGTGGAACACGCAATGAAGTATCTCTTACTTCACGTGATTTTTCCCCGAAAATTGCACGTAACAGTTTTTCTTCAGGAGAATATTGAATATCACCTTTAAGAGTGACTTTTCCGACAAGAATATCACCAGGTTTAACACGAGTACCCACACGAACAATACCATCTTCATCCAAGCATTCCAACGCTGATTCACTCACATTTGGAAGATCACGCGTCAGCTCTTCAGGCCCAAGTTTTGTATCACGAGCATCAACGATATATTCATCAATATGTACAGAAGTCAGTTCGTTATCACTCACAAGACGCTTATTTAATACAATAGCATCTTCAAAGTTATAACCATGCCATAACATAAATGCTACAGAAAAGTTCTTCCCTAAGGCTAATTCACCATCGGAAATAGAAGCACCATTAGTTAAAACGTCTCCACTTTTAACTTTTTCACCAACGCGAACGATTGGAGCATGGTGAATCCATGTACTATAACTTGAACGTTGGAATTTCTTCAGATAATACGTGTCGATACCATGTGTTACCCAATCATCTGTGTTGGCACATTCATCTTCATTAACACGAATAATAATTTTGTCTGAAGAAACATATTCAACAACACCACCGCGTTTAGCTAAAATTAACGCACCTGATGATTTAACAATTTCACTTTCCATACCAGTACCAACAATTGGTGCTCTGGTTGAAATAAGTGGAACTGCTTGACGTTGCATGTTTGCACCCATAAGCGCACGAACAGCATCATCATGATCAAGGAATGGTACTAATGCAGCAGAAACAGACACTAACTGTTTTGGAGATAGATCAATGTAAGTAATATTTTCTGCGTCAACATATAACAAGTTGTCATCATGTCGGGCGAAAATTTTACCTTGTTTTAATTGATTTGTTTTAGGATCAATTGCATCTGCTTGTGCAATATAATTACCTGATTCTTCAAACGCATCCAAGAAAACAACTTCATCTAAGATTTTACCATTTTTTACTGGCCTATATGCTGTTTCAATAAATCCTAAATCATTCACCATTGCATATGTTGCAAGAGAAGAAATCAAACCAACCGTTTGACCTTCCGGCGTTTCAATAGGACAGATACGACCATAATGAGATGGATGAACGTCACGAATTTCGAATGTTGCACGATCTTTCAAGACACCACCAGGCCCGAGCGCGGATAAACGACGCTTATGCGCAAGCTCTGCCATTGGGTTTGTTTGATCCATAAATTGAGACAATTGACCAAGACCAAAAAATTCTCTAATAACGGCGCTCAATGGCTTAACGTTAAGAAAATCTTGTGGCATCAATGCACCATGCGCTTCTTGCATTCTGAAACGTTCACGAACAATACGTTCTATACGAGTAAAACCAAGATACATTTGATTGTTTAACAATTCACCAACCAATCTTACACGACGATTACCCAAATGATCAATGTCATCCAGTTCGCCTTCTCCTCTTTCGCGAAGATTAACAAGGTAACGAATTGTTTGAACAATATCATCACGTGTTAAAGCTAACTGTTCTTCGGACGTTGATAAGCCTAATTTACGATTCATACGAACACGACCAACGCGTGTTAAATCATAAAAACGATTATTGAAGAGCATATTAGTTAAACGCTCAGCAACCTCTTTAAGAGATGAAGTATCTCCAGGCCATATTTTTGCATGAAGATCTTTTAATGCAGCGTCCTGCGATTGACATTTATCTTGAGCAAGAGTTAAGGCAATAGTCGGCTGTAACGCATAACCATTTGATCTAATTAACTCAAATTGTAGTGAATCGAATTTTTTAATAATTTTAAGATGGTTTTCAGAGAACAGTTCGCCTTGCTCAATAAGAATTTCTCCTGTTTCTGAATCAACAACATCTTTTGCAAAAACACGCCCTACCAGACTTTCTGATTTGAGCGTTATTAATTCAACATGAGCTTTTTTAAGTTTAGCTAATAACTCTTTTGTATACTCTACGACCAACAAAGCCTTCTTCTTGCTCAGCAGGAACCATGCCTTTTTCAATACGTTGACCTATAAGATGTTCATCAACATCACTAAAAAATTGATCTTTTTTAAAAGAAACAGTGTCAAATGTATAAAATAAGAGGAATAATTTCATCACGAGAAAAGCCAAGCGCTTGTAAGAACGTAGTAACGTATAATTTTTTCTTTTTATCTATACGTACATATAAAATATCATTGCTGTCAGATTCAAAATCAATCCATGAACCACGCATTGGTATAATACGCGCAAGATAGTATGGTCGCCCACGAAAATCTTTTACTTTTTTGCTTTGGGAAAATACCACACCAGGAGATCTATGCAACTGACTCACAACAACACGATCAACGCCATTAATTAAGAAAGAACCCAAGTTGCCGAGTTTAAATCTTCCTTGCTCTTCATAAAGATCTGCCATAACTGGCAAATCTGCAAAGAAAATATCTTGCTCTTTAATATCGCGAACTATTTTGTTGCCTTCAGCATTAGTTGTCCAACTAATCAGCTGCACTTTAATTTTGAGGGACATAGAAAAAGTTTGGCCACTTGTACGACATTCATCCAACAAAAGCGGAGTATGAACTGTTGTACGTACCAAACAGTTAGAACACGTCACATAACGTGCTGTTTTTTCTTTACAGAAAGTACATGCTTGATCTTTAGATAAACGTGAACAATCAGATTTTTTACATGATGTACAGCTCCACTGATAACGACTTTCGATACCAGTTAACTTCCCACATGTACAAGCCCAACGCCCTAACTCATAGCTAACATACTCGAGCGAAAGCTTATCCTCATACTCAATAGGAAAAATATCCCGCAACACTTTTTCAAGCCCAATAAGCTTTCTTTCTTGCGGTAAATAATCAAGCTGAACAAAATCATTAAATGATGTTGATTGTATTTCGATCAAATTTGGTACCGGAACAACGTCCCTTATTTTACCATATTGTTTACGAAGGGTACTCTTGCTTATAAGTACATTAGACATTAAGACCACTCCTCACTAACGCCAAACATGTGGCCAACAGATTCAATCCCCCACTACACCAAAAAACTGTGCCCCAACATTATTCCCAATTTATATCACTCCAATTGGAATTTCCATTGGAATAAAACAAAAATTGAGTATTAAATTGGGGTCCCCATCAAAAGAGATATCCTCATATAAGAGGAAAACTGAAGATGGGGCTAAAAAGGCCTGCATAACAAAGGTTATGCAAGCTCTACTTTTGCGCCAACTTCTTCAAGTTTCTTTTTCATTTTTTCTGCATCAGCTTTTGATACTGATTCAGCAATGACTGCTGGCGTTTCTTCTGTTAATTTTTTAGCATCAGAAAGTGCCAAGTTAGGAATAACTTCACGCAATGCTTTAATTACTTTGATTTTTTCAGCGCCAGCATCAGTTAATGATACTTTGTATTCGCTTTTTTCTGCTACCGCTGGAGCCGCATCAGCTGACGCTGCTGGAGCTGCAGATGCCATTGGCATAGCTGCTGAAATACCAAATTTTGATTCAAGAGCTTTAACTAAATCTGCTAGCTCAAGAACCGTCATATTACTGATTTCATCAATAAATTTTTCATGAGATTTTGCTGCCATTGCAATCCCTAAACGTTAAAAAGTGACTATAAAACAACTACTATCATCTATACACAAACACATTTATTCTACGATTGTTTTTGTTTTTCAACTTCTTTCAAAGCAACTAAAAACTTAACCATCACAGAATTAAGACCAAATACAAATGAGGTTAATGGAGCATTAAGCGTACCGCATAGCTGAGCCAACAATACTTCTTTTGATGGAAGCGTTGCAATACGAGTGATTGCTGCTTTATCCAAAAGCTGTGCATCTACACAACCAATAACAAGACCAAGCGCTTCATTCTGTTTTGCAAAATCATTAAGTGTTTTTGCTACGCCGGAAACTTCGGCTGCATCAAACGCAAAAACAACGCCAACCTGATTTTTACAATGAGAAAGAAGCCCTTCAGCGCCTTCAACATCTGCAAGCGCTCGTCTAACAAGCCGCATCTTTGCGATTTTGAGCGCGCCGCCTTTTTGGCGCAATTGCCTTCTTAAATGTTGCATTTCAACAACAGTTAATCCGGAGTAATTAACAAAAAAGGTGCCCTTATTTGCCAAAAAATCTTTATGAAATACTTCAACAACCGATTCTTTTTGTTGTCGATTCATTGAAACCTCTTTACCTATAAGGAACGCACAAATTCATCAGGATTAATAGAGATGCCAATGCCCATCGTTGAAGACACGGTCATCTTTTTTAAATACTTACCTTTAGCAGTTGCAGGCTTTACCGCCACAACAGCTTTTACTAAAGCATCCAAGTTTTCATGAAGCTTTTTAACATCAAATGAGACTTTACCAATTGAAAAATGAACGATGCCCTGCTTATCATTTCTGAAGAAAGCACGGCCTCTTTTTAGATCAGTAACAATTGCGTCTACATCAAACGTAACTGTACCTACTTTTTTGTTCGGTAACAATCCACGTGGTCCCAAAACTTTTGCCAACACACCAACTGCACCCATAACATCTGGGGTTGCCACTGCATAGTCAAAATCAAGCCAGCCGCCTTGCACTTTTTCAATCAGGTCTTCCATGCCCACAAAATCAGCGCCTGCTTTTTTTGCTGCATCTGCATATTCACCTTTTGCAAATACAATAACAACTTTCTCTTTACCCTTACTATACGGTAACACAACAGAGCCACGAACAGTTTGTTCACCTTTTGATGCATCGATGCCTAAGTTAATAGATACATCTACTGATTCATCAAATTTAACAAAAGAAAGATCTTTAACCTGTTGAAAAGCTACATCCACACCAAGATCATTACTAGGTTTTTTTGATACCGCCGCTCGATATTTTTTTCCGTGTTTAGCCATTATCTTTTCCTAGCTCAGTCAACAACATCAATTCCAATACTTCGCGCACTACCAGCAACAATTTTTTTAGCTTGATCTATATCAATTGCATTTAAATCTGGCATTTTGATTTTTGCGATTTCTTCAATATCTCTCCATGAAATTTTTGCCAACTTTGATTTCATGAGGACGAGAAGAACCTTTTGTAAGGTTAATTCGCTTTTTAATGAGCTCAGTAGTTGGTGAAGTTTTCACCTTAAATTCAAATGTGCGATCTGTGTATACAGTAATTTCTACTGGCACAGTCTCGCCTTTACGACCAGATGTCTGAGCATTAAATGCTTTGCAGAACTCCATAATATTAACTTGATGTTGACCAAGTGATGATCCTACTGGAGGAGCTGGAGTAGCGCTGCCGCCTGGAATCTGAAGCTTAATTTTTGCTTTAACTATTTTTGCCATGTAGACAATTACCTCACTAAATTATCGCTTAATTTGATGGAAACCAAGTTCCACCGGGGTCATTCTGCCAAAAATACTAACCATAACTGTTAACTTATCGTTATTATAATCTACGCTATCAATAATACCGACAAATCCAGCAAACGGCCCCTCAACTATATCTACTTCACTGCCAAGCGAAAACTCTTCGCGCGTAGTTTCAACCGCAACTTCTCCCTTAACTTGGGAAACGATACGATCAATTTCTCTTTGGGATATTGGTTCAGGATTTTTGCCCCCCAAAAATCTCAAAACCCGAATGCTTGCCGTTACAACACGGAGCGATTCAGGAGTCATTTCCATTTCGGCTAAAATGTAGCCAGGAAAAAGTTGTTGATCAGCACTGTCATCTGTTGCAAACATCGGTTTTGATTTAGCGGATGGCACAAGAATTTCACCAAAAAAATCTTGCATCTCTTCCGCTTGAATTCGTTTTTCGATGTCTAGCTTAGCTGCCTGCTCATAACCTGCATACACTTGTACAACATACCAGCGCTTCATATGATCTTTGTCCTGTAAATACTAGTAACCACTATATAATCTAACTACAAATCGCCAGAGCTCGGTAAGCCCTTTATCAACTAGACCTAAATAAATTGAAAAAAAAGACATGAGAAGTAAAGCAACAATCGTTGACCCTACAAACTCATCAAATTTAGGCCAGGTAACTTTTGAAAGTTCAAGCTGCACATCTTTCACAAACTGCGTTACATCTTTTATCATTATCTCTCTTTTCTTTGTGAAGTTGGCAGGCCAGGAGGGACTCGAACCCCCAACCGGCAGATTTGGAGTCTGCTGCTCTACCAAATTGAGCTACTGACCTACAGCTGGTCTATTTTGTTTCTTTATGATCGTTGTGTTTACGGCAACGTGCACAATATTTGTTCAACTTCAAAGAACCTATAGTTCTTTTTTTTGAAACAACTTGAGTATAGTTGCGTTCTTTACACACTTCACACACTAAATGGGTAGTTTTTCTATTTTTTGCCATGATTATCAAAACAATTGAAGACCTAGATTCCAACAATTCTATCTGGAGCCCGCGACCGGGATTGAACCGGTGGCCTCTTCCTTACCAAGGAAGTGCTCTGCCTCTGAGCTACGTGGGCGAAGACCGTAATCCTTACGATTTATTATAGATTAATTAAAAAAACAGAAAAAGACAAATTTTTAAACACCAATTGTGTATTAGAAATCAGAAAAATAACGCTTTTTTATAAAATATACAAAAAAAGAAGGCTCAAAAGCCTTCTTAAATGTATTCTGGAGCCGGCGACAGGATTCGAACCAGTGACCTGCTGATTACAAATCAGCTGCTCTACCAACTGAGCTACGCCGGCATATACTTTTTTCTGGAGCGGGAAACGAGGGTCGAACTCGCAACCTACAGCTTGGAAGGCTGTCGCTCTGCCAATTGAGCTATTCCCGCATATTTCAAAACAATCTCTTTCAAAAACTTTGCTTTTCGTCTTCTCCCATCCTTTTTTGAAGCTCCAGTTGCAGCATCGCGAAAACTGGAAAAAGTATGGTGGCGAGGGCTGGATTCGAACCAGCGAAGACATAGTCAACAGATTTACAGTCTGCCCCTTTTGGCCGCTCAGGAACCTCGCCGCGCCCAAGCACATCTACAAGCTTGTTCAAATATGATATTGTTTTTTTCAATAGATTTCAACTGAAATTTAACGAAAAACCTCATTTTTTTAAAAAAACTTCAAAATTTGCCACATTTTCTGCTAAACAAGCTCTATAAACAACATATATCCAAATACCCTATCTGCTTTACATTCAAACCAAAATTTTCTAATGTATAGCTCAAAATGGTCTCACAACAACAAAAAAAGGATCTGTTTATGAAAATACATGCATTGGTCGTATTACTTTTATCTGCTTCTCTTGCCAGCAATTGCATGGAAAAAGAAAACTCAACTGCCACGGTTATTAGATATGATGATTCCGGCATATCAATAACACGGCATAGAAAAGAAAATGTAATAGGCTTGATGCCAGCCTTTCAAGATACAAAGTTGACCGCCAAAGCCCAAGAAAGAGCATCTCTAGTACCACAAGTTCCATTTTCTATCAATGAAAAAACAATGGAAGAATTACAGACTATCAACCGTAAAATTACAGAATTAGACCTAAGACTTAACGCTGCAAAAGCAAACTCAAGTAATGATCCATTTACGCCAATGGAAATCCAAGCAAAACTTAAAAAACGATACGAAAAGCTGGGTAATACTTTAAATCTTTTAAACAACGAAATAATGCAAAACTCAACAGATGTACTAGATAATGTGACAAAAGAGATAACATCTCAAGAATCAGTTCTAGTAAACAAATTACGAGATAACCAAATAACAAAAGATGAATATAATTCACAGTTAAAACAAATTAAAGATTCCTTCCGCAAATCACAAGTAAATACTACAATAATCAATGAATTCATATTGGCGCATAAAAAAGTACAAGCGATCCAACAATTTGCAGAAATTGGATTAACAAAAAATAAATCTGACAAATTATTTATAGCTATGGAGACAAAATATCGAATACAAGCTGGTCATTTAGCAGCTTTAATTAATAAGTTTGTAGAAACATTAGAAGAGTTACCACAAGAACAAACATCAGACAAATAAGATCAATTTTATTTCGTACACAAAGAAAGCTTCATGCGTACAAACATGAAGCTTTTCTTTTATTCACACTCAATTTTGACCACCCGTTTATCAGGCTCATCGCCATAATCAAATGTCACCCAACAAACGTTATGCGTTAACAGTGGTTTAATTACTTCTGGCCACTCAATAAAAACCCAACTATTAGGTTCATACAAATATTCATCAAATCCTTGTGCCTGGAACTCTTCCACACTACCAACTCTGTACAAATCAAAATGATAAAAATGTTCATCTTTATCATTGGTATATTCATTCACATACGTAAATGTTGGGCTTGTGATAACGCCAGTAACGCCACCACTGCGCAATAATGCTTTGATTGTTGTTGTTTTACCTGCACCTAATGGGCCAACGCAAGCAAATATGTGCACATGCGACATTAAATTCTTAAGCTCTTTTATGACCACTTCGTGGTCGTCCAAAGAATATGTAATTTCTTTTTTAAACATACTTATAACTTCTTTAATTTCTTCAACAACTCACGCTCGCGCTTATTTATCTCATTCTTTTTAACATGATGCCGTTTTGGACCACTCACCACATCTTCACTTTTTTGTGGGACAATTTTACTCGCTTGCAGCATCAATTCATCAATATCGAATGCATCATTCTCATGATGCAACTTTGTCACAATAGAATCTTTTTCAGCAACTACCTCTTTTGTTGATAACTCTTGATGCAATAAGTGCGAAAATGTTGATGAATCAATAGAAGGAATGTTTAAACGTTCTGCCCAGCGGTTAAGTTCACTATCTGATGATACTAACAAAAGATCTTGGGTATGATGCGCCTCAACATACTCTTTGATATAATCATCGGCAGTTTCATGAATACCAGAATAAACCACCGTTACCCTTTTCATCTGTTCTTTGAACGGCCATTCATGAGGACCCCCATCAAAAACAATCACTACTTTATGACCTTTACGGCGCCCATACGCACTCAATTGCGCAATAAACTGCGCACGCTCTTTATCCGTAATTGTTTTTTTATACGGAGGCACGGATCGCAAAAGATTGTAAGCATCAACCACAATAATCATATGTCCCTTTAACCCAAAGCTTTAAACTATCCCCTAGCTCCATAAGTATAACAAGCACCTATTCAAAACAATAGTCACCTATATATTTCATTGAAAAACATTTCAACTAAAGGTAGATTAAACTATAATTGCTTTAAAATCATAAAAAAAGCTCGGCAACGAGCGCGAGTAAGATTTCATGTCAAAACTCATTCAAATGCGCAACCGCATTAAAACAATCGAAACAATCAGAAAAATCACTGATGTGATGCGTATTATTTCTATGTCAGCTCATTCACGGCTTAAAACAAAACAAGAACCACTCAGCGATTATCTTACTGAACTAAAATCATTATTCGCTAAAGTACAATTAGCAACACCTTCATGGACAAATGAACGCTTGATGCCAACTGGAGCAGATACCAATCCACTCATTGTTATCATTGGATCACAAAAAGGTTTGTGCGGCGGCTTTAATACACAACTATCAAAGCTATTACAGCATTACATAGCCCAAAACCCATCAGCTCACTATCATTTTACTGCCATCGGTAAAAAACCAATTGATTACTTAATTAATAATTATCCTGATAAATTACTCTCTTCTTTCCCTATACTCACTGCACGTAATTTTTTAACCATTTCACAAGAACTGACTGATATGATTATGACAACAACTCCTGCGTATACATCAGTCACTATTATCAGCAATCTGTTTAAAAACTTTTTTACCCAAAAAGCAACCATCACTCACCTTGTTCCATTTAATGCTACAGATATATCAATGCAGATCCCCGCACCGACGGAAGAATATATTTGGGATGAAGCGCCACACACCATTCTGGATGCGCTTGCTGTGCAATATGTTGAAGCACAATTTCAGCACCTTATTTTTCAGTCGCTGCTTGCTGAGCATGCAGCGCGTTTTATTTCTATGGATAGCTCAACGCGCAATGCGTATAATTTATTAAGTACAACAAAATTGGAATACAACAAAGTGCGTCAAGCGAAAATTACCACTGAAATTACTGAATTAACGGGGAATTTTTAGTAGCCAACTCTTTTTGTTTTTCACGTTGCTTGATAAGCACGTTTTCTATTTTTTTGATTTGTTCAGAACTAATTTCTTGTCGTACTTCTTTTGCAGCTGCCGACAATTGTTGATACTGATCACGTATCATATTCATTTTTTCTTGATAAAACTTTTCAAGCTCAGAATCTTTCTCAACTTTCTCTATTTTTATCTTTTTTAAACCAAAAAAATGAAAAATCCGCGTGAGCAAGCTTCTCTTTTTTTGTTTACTTTTTTCTCCAACAAATAAAACATCATTTTTGTCTTTGTAAAAAACTATCATATCATTATGCACACTAAAAATATGCTTTTGTTCTTGATAATTATATGGTGAACCAACAATGAGAATATCTTTATAATCACCAATTTCATCGATAAAAAATATAATTCTTCCTCTCGATGAAATCACTAATTCAAACCAATCTAATATATCATAAAAACTCTGTGTTGATGATATATTTTTTATCCTCGTAACAACAACCAAATCTTCATCAATTTCTTTTGGTGATACCATAGGGATTATTGCTTTTACACGAGACGAATTAACCACCAACTCAAATGGAATTTCATCTGCATATAACAAAATTAATTCCGGATCTTTCTTAAAAAAGTTCACGATATGTAACGGTTTTTGAGGGTCTCTGGTTTTAGCTAAAATTGAACCTATGGAAACAGTTTTTTTATCCGCATCTAATACTGAAAACCATTCAATACCAGGTAATTTAATTTGCGGTGTATTTTCTATATAATTTTGAGAAATAGGTTTTATTATATCACTATAATGCCCTTCTAACTCTTTTGCTTTTTTGAAAAAATCAGCAAAATCAGAATCTGTTAATTCTGTTAAAATAAAAGCTCGAATATATGTGGCAACATTATTAAGCGCTTGGACTATGATAGGAAATGAATAATACTGTTGCGTTTCTAACTTTATTTCTCCGTATACCTTGTCAACATTCATTCCTGCTGCATAACAAGAATCAATCACAAATAATCGTGTATGTATTTTATTGTCTAAAAAATGTAATAATTTTTTAAACCCATCAAAACTCAGATGAGCAATTGAATAATCAATACCCCCATGACCCTCTATAAACAAAATCCATTCAGGAATACTCATATTTTTATTTTTATAATCAGATTTTTTACAAAAAATCTCATCTAATGAATCACTAAAATAATCAGCAAATTCTGGCCGTGATGACGATTGAGTTAGATCTATATCATTAATAGTTTTCATGTGATTGACTTTAAGACCAAGTTGTAACTCTATATCAGATATCACATCTGCAGAACCACCACTCTCTTTTACTTTATCTTTATCAATCTTCAAAGCCTCCAAATAGACATCAGGTAGCAACAAATTCAATGATTCGTTAATTTGTTTTATAACCCATCGTCTTGGTTGAAAAGCCATTCTACTTTGCAAATTACTCCAAGCTATTTCTTTTCTTTTTTTAAACACATTATGGAGCAATGAAGTAGAAACAATGATTGGTCCTACTTGTTGGTATAAAGCAGTTAATAAACTCACACTGACTGCATCAAATTTTCTTTCTGAATCATCAAGAAATATTAACAATCCTTTTTTATTATCTAAATCATCTTTAACCGTTGATACTATTGGCTCTTGCGCTGGTACTTTTGTTATCTTCTTGGGTATATACAATGGTTTAGATTTTTTATTTATGTGCATCTGTTTAGCAATAATACCTGCAAAAAAGACTACAAAAAAAATACCTACCTTTATATTTTTCATAATGAGAAATCCTGTATTAATGAATTATTCATTCACCCGTACAATAGCGGATTTCCAATTTGAAAAACAACCCTTTAATATATCCTCCTTCGCATAAAGCTATGGAGGCAGGTCAGAAGAGAAACATAAAAAAAGAGGCTGTTTAAAAGCCTCTTTGTAGAAATTACTGAATTTACGGGTAATTTTTAAATTTATTTTTGAACTTCCTGCAATTGTTTTACACGTTGCCGAGCAAGCACTTCTTCTACCAATTGCTGTTTTTCTTCTTTACTTTTTTGTCTTTCTTTTTGTTTTTCATATTTCTGTGCAATTACATTTTCCATTTTCTTAATCTGTTCAGAAGAAATTTCTCTTCTTATTTCTCTCGACCGCATCTCTAAAATTCTGTCATTATAATCTTTTTCCTCATCAGAATCATGTTTAACCAATACCAATGCCTTTTCTATTGGATTTGAGTACACCCTTTCTATCTCTGCCATAAATAGTGTATTACCTTTAAAAATTGGTTTATCATTATTGTCTTTAAAATAAACTTTTGTACCATAATCTTTAGTGCCAAAAATCAGAATATCCTTATAACCATCAATTTCATCAATAAAAAAGCATTTGGATCCTCCCGATGTTCCCGTTAACATAAACCATTGCAATATTCCAACAAAACTATGCGTTGCTGATGATATTTTTTTTATCTTATGAAAAATACGTTCTGGTTCATTTGGAACAGACCCTGATGACATCATAGAAAATATACCTTGTAAGTTTTTAGAATTAATTGTCAACTCAAATGGTATTTCATCGGTATATAATAAAATTATTTCTGGATCCTTTTTAAAAAATGAAACTATGTTGAGTGGTTTCTGAGGATCCTGAGTTTGAGCTAAGATAGAACCTATTGAAACAACTTTTTTATCAACTATATCAACGGAAAGCCATTCAATTCCAGGTAATTTAATTTGTGGTATCTGAAATAACTTACTTACATAAGAGAAAAGATGTTTAAAATTACCTTCTTTTATTTTTTGCGCTATTTCAAAGGGAGAATCAAAATGAAGGATGTATGTAAGTTCTTCCCGTTCATGCCATTTATGCATATCAATATCAGGCGCTTGATCTGTTCTAACAACATCATTAATTCCATTCACTATAATGGGAAATGAATACTGAGCTTTAACTTGTGATTTCATATTTCCAAAAATTTTATCTGTATTCGCTCCTACGGCAAAACAAGATACGTACATCAATAATTGTGTTTTTATTTTATGTTCTAAAAAATGTAAAAACTGCTGAAACCCATTTAAGCTGAGACCTACAACTCTAGTGCCAATACGCCCATGTCCTTCTATATACATAACCCATTCAGGACTCTGTTGCTTTGCGATTCTATAGTCCGAGTTTGTACAAAAAATAGAATCCATTGCTTCAACAAAATAATCAGCAAACTTAAAATCTTTGGGTCTTTCAATCTGATCAATGGTAATAGTTTCCATATGATTAACTTTAAAACCTAATTTTAATTCAGTCTCAGATGGCAACTCTACATTTTTATTATAGTCAACTTGTTTACCATTAATGTGTAATGTTTCTAAATAAACCTTAGGGATTAAAAGAACCAATGAATCATTAATCTTTTTTATAATCCATGGTTCTTGTTCAAAACATATTCTCGATAGAATAATACTTTCTTTTTCTGCAAATTCCTTAAATTTACCAGAAGAATAATCCGACCAGCTATCATTTAATAAATCCTTAATTGGTCTTATATCCTTCTTTGCTGCCTCATGTACATTATACAATAATGATGTAGATAGAATTATTGGATAATTTTTTAGACAAAGTCCTGTCAAAACCATCCCTCCTATACCACCGAGCTCTTTTTCCGAATCATCTAAAAATATGAGTACGTTCCTTGTTTCAGCTTCTTTTGTTTCTATTAAATCTTGCTTTTCAAAAAATTGAATCTGCAATTTTTCTGTTTCAGATGTATGCATAGAAAAAAGATTTGTTGCAAAAAAAGTCCCTAACAAACCACTCAAATAAAACAATTGAGTTATTCTTAAACTATTTTTTAAGTTTTTCATAATTGAAAATCCTTTATTAAAAACTTTGTTAAATACAATCATCGTTATTATAATATCAAATTTTCAAATTGAAACACAAGAATTGCTTTTTAAACAAAAAAAGAGGCTGTTTTACAGCCCCTTTTACTTCTTCTATTTTTATCTTATGACTATGCCTGTTGTTGTATTAAGCGTGCAATATTTGCAGCAATCAAATAAGCTGACGCCATTGGTGCACCATCCATACATAATGGAACTATAGAATCATCTGCTACAATCAGGTCACATACACCATATACATTTCCTGAACTATCAACAACACCGCCTTGTCCGAATGGAGCCATGCGGCAATGGCTTTGAAAAGATTCACTTGAAATAATATTATTCTGTATAAAATCTGTAACTGCTGCAAGGTCATTGAGTATTGCAGGATCTGGATATACCAATTGATAACGAGAATTAATACTCTGCAATGCATTGTTTGTATTTTTAATAGTGATCATAAGAAGCTTTTGAAGCATGTTTAAATCTGCCGGATTAGATAATACACCTAAATCAATTACTGGTGGCTGTAATGGATCTGCACCATTAATCGTGATGCTTCCGCGACTTTGTGTTGGCTCAAGCGTAAGTACTCCCACAGCTATTCCTGGTATTGGATTAATAGTAAAAAAACTAGCTGCCCGTATAGATTGATCTCCCAATGGATCTGGCAACCATGCAATGTTATTCAAATAATTACTTGGATCAACAGCAGGAACTGGCGTATCACTTGGATCAGTACTAAAGAATAATGGTACAATATAATGATCAGCCAATCCTTGACCTACATTTGGATTATCAAATACCACTGGTATATTAAGTGATTTCAATACTTTTCTAGGACCTACACCAGAATGCATTAACAATGAACTACTAAAAAGTCCGGCACTTATAATAACTTTTTTATTTGCAAAAACTTGTTCAACTTTACCGTTGTGCATATATTCTACACCAATTGCCCTATTGCCTTTCCACAATATTCGCAATGCAGGTGATTCAAATAACACCCTCAATTTTCTTCCATCAACACCAAAGCCCTCAGGAGTCATCACTTGATCATTCAAAAATGCAACTGCACTACTCACTCGTAATGTTCCATCAGGTGCGCTTTGCGTATACTGCAATTGTGTTGAAGCGCCAGTGGGAGTTTGAGGATCATTATAATCACGCACAAAAGGAAGACCCGTTGCATCCATAATTGCTTGAGTAAATGTCTGCGACACAGCTGTTGGATTTTGTGGTTGACGCACAGAAATAGGACCATGATATCCACGCGCTTTTGGATTAGTTGTCTTTCCTGAATACGTTTCAAGTTGTTTGTAAATATCTAATATTTGATTAACGGACCAATTTTTGCCAGCGATAGCTTCCCATTGTGAATAAACAGCGCTTGTTCCCCTCACATAAGCACCTGCATTAATTTGCGATGCGCCACTTTCTGGCAAAGCGAGCACCCACAATAATTCTCGATCATCTGCATTGGGTTGTGGAACAGTGGATCCTGTTTGATAATAAGGCGCATTAAATAATGCCGACACAACAACCAAGGGTGCAAATGCAGAAAATGCAAGTAATGGATCTTGCGTAAGGTTTTTTCCATTATGCAATGCAACAACTGAGCTTGTTTTATCATCACTCAATAATTTAGCAAGTGTTGCACCGGCTGTACCAACACCAACAACAATATAATCTGCACGTTTTACTTTATCTTTTTTATTCTTGTGTTCTGCATGTAGCGGCACTATGGTGATATATGAAAAGAAAAAAAATAAAAGAAAATGGATGATATTTTTCATAAGACTCTCCTTTTTAACTGTTTTCAGCGAATCGTAGAAAAACAATCATATTAAAATCAAGGATGTTTTTCATCATACTTATTTTCAGGCACAATAATACTCTCATCATCTTCATGCACCGTTACACGTGCGCCTAATTGCTGCAATTTATTTTCAAGCGCATCATAGCCACGCTTAAAATGATGTAAGCCGGCAATTGTAGTGGTTCCTTGTGCATTTAAACCTGCAACAATCAATGCCATCACAGCTCTAATATCATTGCCAACAACTGCAGCACCGTATAATTTTTTACTGCCAGTTATGATAACTTTATTATGCTCAATCTTAATTTCCGCACCCATTTTGACCAGTTCATGTGCATGATGAAAACGATTTTCAAACACTGTTTCTTCAATAACACTTGTGCCCTGAGCTAAACATTGTAATGCCATCATCGGTGGTTGCAAATCTGTGGGGAATTGTGGATAGGGGCCAGTTTTTAGAGACACAGCCCGAGGGGACTGTGTCGATTTTAAATGAATACCTTTATTATTAGAACCAACGGTAATTGTGTGTCCCATTTCTTCTAATTTTAATAAAACAACATCTAAGACATCAGCACATGCATCAGGCAAATAAATCTCTCCACCCGTTGCAGCTGTAGCAATTAATAATGACCCTGCTTCGAGCCGATCAAACATAATAGTGTGATCTACTGGATACAAAACATCAACACCTTCAACGGTGATTGTTGCGGGAGCATCAACTTTTATTTTTGCCCCCATTTTTGTCAGGCATTCAATCAAATTAAAAACTTCAGGCTCACACGCGGCATTAATAATTTTCGTTGTTCTTTGAGCACGTGTTGCTGCCATAATGATATTTTCTGTTGCCCCCACACTGGGATATTCAAGAACAATTTTTGCAGCAATTAAATTTTCAACCTCTGCACACAGATAATCACCTTCATGATGTATCACCACACCCATCTTTGCAAAATTTTTTAAATGATAATCAATTGGTCTTTTGCCAATTGCATCACCACCGGGTTGTCCGCCAATACGCGCTTTGCCAAAGCGTGCCAACAGTGGTCCCATCACCAAAATTGATGTGCGTGTTTTTTTCATCATCGCACCACTCACATCCCATGCATGCAACAACGTTGTATCAACAAACAGTTGATGATGCTCTGTATCAAAAAAAATAACTGCACCAAAATGGCGCAGCAATTCTATCATCTCAAAAACATCCGCTGATGCAGGAACATTGTGTAATACAGATTTTCCACTCGTTAAAATTAACGATGCAATCGTCACTAAAACAGCATTTTTTGCTCCAGAAAGTGCTACCTCGCCTTGTAATGCTGACGATTGTTCAACTTTTAAATATCCATTGTGCATATAAAAAAACTCCTGCTCATATCGTGTTAAATATGAGCAGTGTACTGGAAGTCAGCAAAAATTAAAAAGTTTATTTACTGTTTTAATTGAGAAATTTCATTTTTAGTCAGATGGCGCCACTGGCCAACTTCAAGACGAGTTTTGGTTAACCCTGCATAACCTGCACGGTCAAGTTTTCTGACATCATACCCCAAATGCTCAAAAATACGACGAATTATAAGATTTTTACCACTATGCAATGTCACCGTTAGATTTTGTTTTGATCTATCAGGAAAAAAACTTGCTGAATCGACCTGAATAAAGCCGTCTTCAAGTTGAACGCCTGCTCTTATTTTCTGCATATGTGTCCGTGTTAATACTTTATCAAGCTGCACATTATATATTTTTTCAATTTCAAAACGTGGGTGGGATAATTTTAGGGCAAGTTCACCATCGTTGGTCAGTACCAATAAACCGGTGGTATTGCGGTCTAATCGCCCTACTGGATACACACGCTGTTTTATTTCTTGTTCAATCAGATTAAGGACATTATGACGCCCAAGATCATCAGACACCGTTGTAATGCAATTTTTAGGCTTATTGAGTAAGATATAGACCTTCTCTTCTGAACGGACTAAGGTTTCATTAATCCGTACACAATCATTGGGATTAACCTTAAATCCTGGCTCATTGATCATGACACCATTAACGGTGACCACCTTGGATTTAATGATATCCACGACCTTACGGCGTGAGGCAATGCCCGCTTGGGCAAGGTATTTACTTAAAGAATCGGACTGGCTTTTTTGTGTATTCATACTATAAGTATAGCAGAATAAGCAGATTTTTATAGGCCTTTCTGCTTTGCAATAAACTGATCCACAATTTCAACCAATTTCCGAGCATCCTCATAACTTTGCTTAATCATTGCCTTATTACTTGCAAGCTCCCCAATTACTGCCGAATACAAAGGCAAGCCAGGTGCAAAACCTGCTTTAACCGCAAAATAATCATACATCTGCATAATATCTTCCGGTCGGAAGGTGTGCATTAAACATTCTACATATTTTTTATATTCAATAAGAGCATGCAGTTCTTTACTATTCAACTTTACCTTTTTGTCATTTATCATCTTTATAAAATTCTGACAAGCCATTGCACATAGGTTATGTCTATATGAAGAGTCCATATCAATTGCACAAAAAATATTTCTCACGGAATCATAAAAAAGATTACCTCGATGGCGATCATGATTACATACAAACGTGTCCAAAGCCACAATTTTTCTTAATGTTATATGTTTGCTCATCCACGCGAGCATATCCCGCCGAAACCCAGTTATCTCTTGCTTGATATTCATTCTTCTATACGCACTCCATTGCGCATTCATCATTTTACCTGGTGCAACAGTATGAATTGTTGCTGGCCAATCATCATAAGGTTTTCCGGGAAAATGTTTCCCTGCAGGAATAATATCCACGTGATGAGCAATGTTGGGATCAAATATTTCTGCAATATGTGCCGTGATAGCATCAAGAACTACACTCACAATTTTATCAAAATGATGTTTTCTCTTTTGTTTAATGACATATACTTTTCCGTAGATTTTAACAAAACTAATATGAGAATATTCCACCTCATAACTACGGATCAGTTCTACATTACGCGGTTCAACATCAAGAATATGTAATCGCGCATAACATAATTGGCTCAGTACCAATGTAACAGATAGTATCACACGATATAGTTTCATACCATTATCAATTCTTCTTAAACTTCTCTATCAATTTTCCCAGAATCTTCACCAACTCCTGAACATCCTGATAACTCTGCATAATCACTTGCCTATTGCTTGCAAGCTCCAAAGCAAGGCGCTCTGTATACAGTTCCGATCCCTCAACAAAACCTGCTTTTTGAGTGAAATAATCATACATTTCCAAAGTCTCTTGCGGGTTATGCCGATCAATCAGCATTTCTAAATATTTTTTATACTGAACAAGAATAATGATCTCTTTGCTGCTTAATTGCAATTTTCTATCATTCAACATTGCCGTAAAATTCTGACATGCAAGTGCACATAAATTATATTTAAATGCAGAATCCATATCAATAGCAGTCAATAAATCTGACTTTTTATGATAAAAAAGATTCCCTCTGTGCCGATCATGATTAGAGAAAAACGTATCATAAGCAACCATTTTTACCAATCTTGGATCTTTAGCCATCCATGGTAACATATCACGTCTAAATCCAATACCAGCCTGTTTTATATTCATACTATTAAAACGACTGTCTTGCGCTTTAATCATCTTACCTTTAGCAACAGTATGAATTGTTGCTGGCCAATCTACACGTGGTTTTCCAACAAAACTCTGCCCTGCAGGAATAATATCAACCATATGCGCATTAATAAAATCTTCCGCATAGTGTGCCATTATCGCATCACGTACCACACTCCCAATTTTACGTATGCAATCTGATTTTTTTTGTTTAACAATATATTCTTGACAATCAATTTCTACAAAACTAATGTAACAAAAACGCATTTCTAATGTTTCAATTAATCTTACATTTTGAGGATTGGTATCAAGAATTGTTAAACGTGCGACATTACTTTGAACACATAAAAACAAAAAGATCATACTTAAAATTTTATTTACTTTCATCTCTACTCCTATAAACTCACCCATTTCAATGACTCACTCCACCGCTCGTCCTGAGCCTGTCGAAGGATATCTTCGAGCGTCTTAAAACGAGGTCTCCAATAGAATGCTATGATTATTGGCGTTTAATCAATACTTTATTTTGCAAAAATAGTCGCACTCATTTATGATAAATTATATGAATAAAACAAAAACATCGTTCAAATGCTCAAGTTGCAGTTACATAACAATCAAATGGATGGGATGCTGCCCCGAATGTAAAGAATGGGATTCTTTAGTTGAAAATGCAATCGCTTCAACGCACAGCGGTACAAAAATATATTCCCAATCGCAATCTCTTGAATTAGTATCCTTAGATTCAATCGATACACAAAATTTACCTCGAGTTCTTTCTGGTATTGGCGAATGGGACCGCGTTGTTGGCGAAGGCCTTGTTCCTGGATCACTCATTGTTATTACCGGAGACCCTGGCATTGGTAAATCAACTTTATTGTTGCAAGTTGCGTATGAAATAGCAAAAACAAAACGCGTGTTTTATTTTTCTACAGAAGAGTCATTGCAACAACTTAAAGGGCGTGCATTACGCTTAAAAACAAGCACATCTAATCTTCTTTTTTCCGATGCAGCAGAACTCACTGGAATCATCGCAACAGCTAAAGAGCATAAACCTGATATGATCATCATCGATTCCATACAAAACTGTTACATCAATGATGCAACCACTTTACCGGGCAGTGTTGGACAACTGCGTGAAGCAGCATTCCAACTGATGCGATTAAGTAAAGAGCATAATATCACCGTTATTATCACCGGACATATCACCAAAGAAGGAATTATTGCAGGACCAAAAACATTAGAACACATGGTTGATGCAGTATTTTATTTGCAAGGTGAAGACCGTTGGCAAACGCGCATACTTAGAGCAGTAAAAAACAGATTTGGCGCAATTAATGAACTTGGTTTTTTTTCTATGGAACAACATGGGCTGCAAGAAGTGCCTAATATTAACGCACATTTATTAAGCGAAATGTCACATGCTCCCGGATCGGCTATTATCAGCATTATGGAAGGCTCACGTCCCATTTTACTTGAACTGCAAGCGCTTACTAATGCTTCAAAACTGACAATGCCACAACGAGTTGTTTCTGGCTTGGATCACAAACAAGTGGTACTCATTGCAGCAATTTTAGAAAAGTACGTCAAAATCAAATTAAGTATGCAAGATATCTTTTTTAAAGTAAGTGGTGGATTTAAAATCAGCGGAGCAGAAAGTGATCTTGGAATAGCGTTTGCATTGCTTTCGAGCTATTTCCAGGAACCGTTACCAGAAAAATCAATCGCTTTAGGTGAAATCAGCCTCACCGGACAAATAAAACCAATTAATAATATTGGTCATCTTGTCAAAGAGGCTGAAAAATTTGGCATTACAACGCTTTTGGTTGCTAAAAATCAAGTGATTGAAAAAACATCATGTACCGTCAAGCGTTTTCATAATGTCTATGAACTATTATCACTTTTCGGACAATAAAAAAATCTCTCTTTACAACAAATATTACTTTGCTTAAAGAGAGATTTTTAAATTTTATTGAACTTTAATTATTGCGTGTATCCTAACTTTGCTTTTGCAGCAAGATACATACCATATCCAGCCCCAAGAAGAACGCCACCTCTATAAAATATTTTTTCTTTATTCTTATAAAAATAATTTGCAGTATCCCAAGCTTTTTTTGCAGTATCAGAAATCATTTCCAAATAACTTTTAGTTGCTTGTACATTCATTAAACGAGCTCCCGCTTGTTTTGCGCTAGTACCAGCTTCTAAATCAGCAAGCTGAGCAATATCTCGTTGTTCCTGTAACTTTTCTTGTCTCTCTTTACGTTCTTGTTCTTGCCTATATTGTGACTCATTTTTCTTTTGTTGAACTTCTCGTGACCATTCATAAAGTTGTCTATTCTGAGATAAAGCTTTAACATAAATGCCAATATCATTATGTTTTTGTTTAATTTCAGAATCATTCACACCAATTTGACCTAATAATAACAGCGCACATTTACCCTGTTGCTCCAAATTAGACAAGGCATTGTATACAATCATGTCATCAGCAGATTTCCATGATGCTGGAAGATAAGAATTTTTTAATTGATAAAAATCACTAAATGGATAATTCACAACCGTAAATTTTTCAGTATCATTTGGGTTTCTAGGAGTATCTCTATATATAGCCTCGCACACATTAATAAATTTTTGAACTTTACTAAGCACACCAGCTTTCATACGCGGATATAACGTTTGATAACTCACGTACCCTACACCAAGAGATCCAAGCCCCGCCAATACTATAGGATTTGTCATCCAACTTGGCACACTCTCTGGTATTATGTTTTGTACCATTCCCGATTTTTGAGACATTCCTGTCACAAATCCACTTGTAGCCTTTGGGGTTATATCTTGTGCCATGCCAACTTTTTGATATATTCCTACGCCAGCTCCAATTGTTGAAGCTGCTCCTGCAAGAAATGCACCAACAGTACCAAGTTGACCAAGCCACAACAATTTCCATTGAGTAACATCAGCTTCAGTCAAATTAGAATACTGTTTAATACTATTCACAATTGCATCATCACCTGATGTTGTAGGTGCTATGTTCATTGCATAAAGAACATTCGATAGCCCACATTGCACAATAAGCGCAATTAATGCGATATGTATATAACGTTTCATGAAATCCCCCTTAAAAAGGTTAATTATTTTTTACCTAACTGTATTATGTATCTTAAAACTATCACATAAAAATCAATAATAGCAAGAATCATGATGTTATTATAAGTATAGTCTTATATTAACTTTTTTTCAAAAGGCCCCATTAACACAGCATAATTCAATAATTTTTAACTTTTTTACCACAATATCTCTTTTTTTATAAAAATATTGCTTCAAAGAGATAAATTTGCATAGCATCACGATATATAAAATCTATACAAAGGATCATAATGAAACAGTTCCTATCTCATTTTAAATGTATTATTGTTGCAAGTTTATTCATCATTCAAAATGCTATGTTAGGCATGTATCCCTGCACATATACCTGCACTGACGTTCCGCTCCAAGAAATTTATCCCAATCAAAATATGTGCATGTTACTGCAAAGTATACCGCCAGCATTGCAAAATCTTCCGTATGTGATGTATCCCTGTTCTGATATTTATAACACCAACCGTTTTGGATTTAATAAACGTTTTAATTTTTTTCCTGTAGCAATTATCGTACCAACAACTGAAAGTGAATTAATCTACGCGTTTTGCGCATTAACAGAAAACAATTTACCATTCTCTGTACGCTCAGGAGGTCATTGTTTTGGACCGGGATCGTTATCGAATGGATACATTATTGATCTGCGTAATTTTGATTCTATTATACCTAACACACAAAACAACACTGCATACATTGGTGTTGGATCACATTTAGGGGATGTCATCACCACACTGGGTAATCTTAATTACGCTATTCCCACAGGAACATGTCCTGCGGTTTGTACTGGTGGTTTGGCATTAGGTGGTGGCACCGGTTACCTTGCGCGTGCTTATGGTCTAACGTGTGATTCTATTCTGAGTATTCGCATGCTCAACGCACAAGGAATAATTATGGATATTACTCCAGATAATTATCCCGATTTATTTTGGGCATTATGCGGTGCAGGAGCAAATGCATTTGGAATAGTATTAGGATTTACTTTTAAAATACATTACATTCCCACCGTCAGTCTTGTTTCATTGCAATGGGATTGGAATCCAAAACAAGCGAAAAAGATTTTCAAGACATGGCAAACATGGATCACCACTTTACCAGAAAGCATTACAACTGAATGCATATTTTCATATAGAACAGGAACATCACGCGTAACAATTAATGCATTAAAAGTAGGGCCTGCTGCTTTAACTGAATGGCAATGCGCTTTTGGACAATTCAATCCTACCGTTACTAATAATTACAAAGGCAATTATGTAGGAGCAGCAACTAAAATTGCCTCAACACCAACACCACCATTTTCAAAAGTAAAAAGTAAATTTCTTTTTGAACCATTATCAAAGAAAGGCATAGAAATAATAACGGAATTTTATAGTGCATTACAAAAAAATGGTGAAAACATTCGCGTCAATCTCTTCTTTGGATCAGCTCTGAATGGTGCAATTTCTGAACACAATCCAAACAGTTCATATTTCCCCCGTGATGCATTTGCATGGCTTTATGAATTTGCTTATTGGTTCCATGAAGATCAATCATCTTCAACCATTCATTTACTCAATAAACTATATCATAAGCTTGAGCCGTATACTTCTCCTTATAGTTACTCCAACTTAGTTGATTATGAACTTGGTAATGATTATCTAGATGCCTATTACGGAAACCATGTTAAACGTCTTATTAAAACAAAACGGAAATATGATCCGACTAATATTTTTAGATGGAAACAAGGCATACCACTTAAACATCCCAAGCATTAAAATATAACACATTGTCTTAGTTCAAAAGATTGGTACTATTAATATTAATCATGCAATATTGTAGTACCTTTTTTCTTTTAGGGGATTTTCATGTCAACAAAATTAAGTCATTTTTCACTTTTAGTACACAATCAGGATGAAGCTTTAACCTTTTATACTGAAAAGCTCGGCTTTGTCATAACAGAAGCTCATAAAGCTGATGATAATACATGGTATTGGCTGACAATTGCTCCTACGAAAGATTCAAACATTTCATTATCGCTCCTTTCACCACAAACAGAAGAAGATCGCGCAATTGTTGGCAAACAAAGTGGTACCATTCCTCTTTTTGTTTTATTAACAGATGATTGCCACAAAACAATTGCTGAATTTGCAGCAAAAAATGTCACCATCATCAAACAGCCTACCAATGAATTTTGGGGTGTTGATGCGTTGATAAAAGATCTTTATGGTAATATTATTGATGTGTGCCAACCATCGGAACACGAATAATTAAACGTTCGCACATTTTAATCCCCAATTTCCATTTCATTCCAATCGGGGTCCTCATTGAAGGGAACTGAAAATGGGATTAAACAAACGATTGAAAGAAAAATAATGAAACTCACTCTCCGTTCACCATTTTTATGGATCATCGCAACAGTGCTCTCAGGATTAATGTATTTTTTTGCATTTCATCTTTTTCCTCAAACATTTCCCATCATCAATCTTTCTATCACCATGGATCTTGAACAAGCATTGGATAAAGCTGATGATATTGCTCAAGAATACAATTTCGGCCCCGCCTTCGCCGAGGCTTCAGCGGACAGGCCCTATCAATCGGCAGCAATGTTCCATACAGATAACACGGTAAAAACATTTGTTGAACTGGAAGGTGGTGGAAGAGATGCATTTGTTGCAATGATGGATAAACAACTGTATATGCCATACACATGGAGAGTGCGTCATTTTAAAGAACATGAAAAAAATGAAACAACGTTTATATTTACTCCTGATGGCACATTATACGGTTTTGTGGAAACATTATCAGAAAATATTTCTGGTGCACAGCTGACTGAAAATGAGGCACGTCAAATAGCAGAAAACGATGCTGCAACATATTGGGATATTGATTTCTCTCCATACACATTAGTTGAAACATCACAAAAATTAGAAATTGGTGGACGCCTTGATCACACATTTATTTACGAACGAAATGATGCAAAAATCCAAGAAGGTCTTTACCGTTTAAAAATAGTCGTCAGTGGTGATAAAACAACTACACTGAATCATTTTGTTAAAATCCCCGAAGCATTCACCCGCCGCTATGCAGAAATGCGATCAGCAAATAATACTATTTCATGGGCTGCAACAATTTTCATGATTTTATTATACTTTATTGGTGGTTGTTGTTTTGGCCTTTTTTATCTGAGTAAACATCGCTGGAATATCATCAAACAACCAATGAAATGGGCTGTCTTTCTTTCTACTCTTTCTGTTCTGACATCAATCAACCAATTACCATTTTTATGGATGCATTATCACACCGCATTATCATCATATGGTTTTTTGATGCAAATATTGCTCAATCTTCTTATCAGCTTCCTTGGATATGTCGTTATTCTAACACTCATCATTATGGCAGCTGAAGGGCTTACACGCCGTGCCTTTGGCAACCATCCACAACTCTGGTTATTAACACAACCTGATATAAAAACATCTTATGCAATTTTTGGCAGAACATACGCTGGATATCTTCTTGTTGGTTTTAATTGCGCATTTGTTATCGGATTTTATTTCTTTTCTACTCGTTATTGGGGTTGGTGGTCACCATCAGAAATGTTGTTTGATCCCAATATATTAGCAACCTATGCTCCATGGTTTTCACCCATTGCGAAATCGCTTAATGCTGGTTTTATGGAAGAGTGTCTTTTCCGTGCAATTCCACTCGCGGGAGCTGCACTATTAGGTAACCGTTTTGGAAAAAGAAATTGGTGGATAGGCGCTGCATTTATTTTGCAAGCAATTATCTTTGGCGCAGCTCATGCAAACTATCCAATGCAACCATCATACGCACGTCTTATTGAATTACTTGTGCCATCATTTATTTGGGGTGCAATCTATTTACGATTTGGTTTAGTTACAAATATTATCGCTCATTTTGTGTATGACGTTGTGTGGTTTTCTATACCTATTTTTGTATCGCAAACACAATACGCTTACGCATATAAAATAACAATTATTTTTGTTACTCTGTTGCCACTTCTTTACGTGCTATATGCACGTATCAGAAAAGGTACATGGACAGAAATTTCTACTGATGCACTCAATGCAGCATGGTCACCAACCACAACTATCAAAGAAAAAATAGAACCTATCATAAGAAAAACAGAATCATATAATCTTACAAACACACTAAAAAAAATAATCATTGGACTTGGTGCTGCAGGACTCATTGCATGGATATACAACACACCATTCACGCATGATGGTGTTACTATTACATTGAATAGAGATGATGCAATTGCAACGGCGAATGCATATTTAGAAGAAAAAAACTTTACGCCTGACACGTCCGACTCCGCCAAGGCTTCCGACTTTGCCAAGGCTTCGTCGGACAGGTCGTCGGACAGGCATTGGAAAACATTACCACTCATATTTGCAGACTATAAACTCATACCGCAGATTGCTTTGCAACACAAATTTATCTGGCAAGAAGGCACAAAAGAATTGTATCACCAACTATTAGGTAACTATTTGCATCCAGCACATTGGACAATCCGTTATGCTCAATTTGATACTGATATTATTCAACGAGCAGAAGAATACAAAGTATTGCTCTACAATAATAAAATATGGCAATATTATCATCAACTGCCTGAATCTACTGCAGGAGCAGAACTCTCACAAGAGACAGCACGCACAATTGCTTTTGCAGCCATCCAAGAAGAACTCAATATCAATCCAAAAGAGTTAACGGAAATTTCTGCAAGAGCATCACAACTGCCTCATCGCAAAGATTGGTTATTTGTTTTTTCAGATCCAAATATTTATCCATTACCGATTGGCCAAGCACGCATTTCTGTTACTATCAGTGGTGATCAAATAACCAATGTTCTTCGTGCAATTCATGTACCAGAAGAATGGGAACGTGCTGAACAACATAAACAAAACATGCTCAGTATTGTTCTTATTGTACTAGCACTATTATTTATGTTTCTTATTGTGTTTGCATTCTATAAAGCATCCAAACATAACAAAACGTTTATATTTTCAAAACGATTGTTCTTTATTTTATGCGGTGTTGTATCTGTAATATGCGTTATTGATTTGATTAACTCTTGGCAAACTGTTGTAGGTGGATTTAACACAAGCTTACCACTCACCAATCAGCTCTTTCAGACAATCACAGGCCTCATCATCAGCTCTCTTATGAAAATAGTTGGTTATGCAGCAGTAATAAGCTATGTCATGTCACACAAAAGATCTCATCAATTACCACATACATGGCTTACCGCAATACTTGGGATATCTTCTGGACTTTTTGTATCAGGAATATATGCAACAGTACAACTGCTTGTGCCATCTCACATGCCACTTTGGCCACATTATGAATCACTGAGTTATACAATGCCATTACTTGCTAGCTTAACTCATGCTATTTCATACTATACACAACTAACTATTGCATGTTCATTACTCTTTATGCTCATTGATACAGCAACCCGTCCTTCGATAGCTTCCGACTTCGCCAAGGCTTCGTCGGACACGGCAGGACGAGCGGAAGAGAAAAATTGGTTACTTTTGACAGGATTAATGACAGTGTATGGCATGCTCGCCATTCATTTGCCATCTCTAGATATGATTGGAATATGGATTATTGCTGGCGCACTGTTTGGTTGGACATTACTTGCAATGTATCGTTATGTCATACGATATGATTATGCACTTATTTCTGTAGCAACCAGCGGCCCTACACTATTATATATTGCACAACAAGGAATCTTTAATGCATATCCAGGTGCGTGTATCTATGCATGTATAAATAGTATTGCTGTTATATGTGTTGCTTCTGTGTGGTATTGGTACGTTAGTAAACAAAATTAATTAACGTGAGTTCGATTTAAGCACAATACTATACTTCTTAATGAATTATTCCTCTGCGCTCGCCCTGAACTTGTTGAAGGGTATCTTTGAGCGCACTCTTAATAACAATAAAAAAACAACAAAGTTTCTATTCTTTAGTAATGATTAAAAAGAAAAATATTTTTTAATAAAAAAAGAAACCGCGCTCAAAGATATCCTTCAACAAGTTCAGCGATTATGATCAAAGTCAAGTAGAATAGGCATTTTTATTAGGTGCCCACTTTCTATTTTCAGTAAGAAGAACATTAGCAAGTATAATAAACTTGCGCATTACAGCAATTAGGGCAATCTTAGATGGTTTTCCTTCTTCACGTAATCGCTCATAAAATTTCTTAAAATCTGGATTATGTTGAACAGCTGAAAGTGTAGGCATATACAGCATTTTTCGTGGTAAGGATCTACCTTCTCTAATGATAGATTTTTTCTTATAATTACCACTTTCATTGGTGTATGGAGCTACGCCTAATAAGGCTGCAACTTGCTTATTTCCAATACTTCCTAATTCAGAAAAAAAAGCAATTAACGTTGCTGATGTTCCTTTTCCAGCACCAGGAATTGATGTGATAATATTTTGCTTATGTTTCCAGTCATCATCATTATCAATTAATTGTTCTATTTCTTTTTCCAATTCCTTAACTTGTTCATCCATAAAATCAATATGTTGTTGAATTTTGTCTTTACAAAATTCAACTTGTGGATGAGCCAATCGTGTTTTTTCTCGACTGATCATTCCCGTCAAATCACTTTTCCTTCTTATTAAAGCTTTCAATAATTCTTCATTCTCTTTTGGCACTTTAATGCGTGTTTCCTCTGATAATTCTTTTTGTTGTGCAAACAAAGCAATCATAGATGCATCAATCTTGTCTGTTTTTGCTTTTGCTCCATCTGATGCGATAAACGACTTAATTCGTTTCGGCTCAATTAGCCATACAAAATATCCAGCATTACTTAATGTACGAATCAATAATTTTTCGTATCCACCAGATGATTCACATACAACGCGAACAACATTGTACTCAGAAAATACATTAAGTATTTTATTGAGACCAGCGGCGCTATTTGGCGTTTTAAAATATTGATTCAATGGACGTAAAAAAACATCCAAATTATCTTTTGAAATATCGACACCAACAAATATTTCTGTTAGCTTCATAGTAATTCTTCCTCATAATACGAGCCTTGCGCTCAAGCGATTATTCGAATCTTCTACAAATCTGGTTGATAGCTCTTTAGCTGAAAACGGTTCTTGTAACCTAGGACGAGCACAAGACGCTATCAACCTTTTTTTATAGCCTAGTTTCCTAAACCTAAAAAACTCAATAATCTACATGCTTTTATCATATGAGGACGAGCGCGTAAGATTAAATGATTTTTTAATTTTTCTTAGATCGAACTCACGTTAATTATTAAGCAATCTATTAAAAATATTTTCTAATTCTTTAGTCGATTGCTTAATTTCAAACTCATCTTCAACTTTTTTTCTTCCCGCCAACTCTACAGATTTCCATATTTCTGGATGACTGATAATATAATCAATTGTATGTGTTAATTCCGTTACGCTTTCTTCTGCCACTAAAAATCCAGATATTCCATCATCAATCAACTCAGATGTCCCAGCATGCCACGTGCTCACAGCAATAAGTCCCATGGCCATTGCTTCTTTTAACGCATTGGCAATACCTTCTTCATTTCCATCACTCGATTTTTTTGACGGCAACATAAAAATATGAGATTTATCTAAAATAGAAGCAACTTCTTCATGGCTTTTCCACCCACAAAATGTAACATTATCCTGAAGATGTAATTGATATACTAATAACTCCAAATACGTTCGTTCTTCACCATCACCAACAATAAAGTAATGCACTTTAGGATATTTTCTTACAATTTCAGCAAAAGCTTTTATTGCGTCATCTATACCTTTTTTCTGGACAAGTCTACAAGTAGAAACAAAATTTATGTAATCATCGCTTGGTTTATGACGTAATCTAAATGGAAATTGTGAACTATCGATAGCAGAATGATGTACTTCTATTTTTGATTTTTTACAACCAAGCGCAATAAGTTTTTTTTTAAAATAATCACACACAGGTAAAAAAAGATCTGCTTGTTTTAATACTTTCTTATATCTTGCTGGATTCTGCTGAAGATGTGCTGTAATATCAGATCCTCTAATGCAAACAGCGACTTTTCTTTGCTTAAGCCATTCTGATAGACGTGGCATTTCAAAAATTTTTTGACCTAAATACCCAAATTGACAAAAAACAATATCGCATTGAGGTAATTTTGCAGGAAGATTTTTATACATAATACATTTCAATAAACCGTATTTTTCAATATTAGGATGCATACCAACTAATGAATCTTTATGAAATGAAAAAATGGAAACATCATGTCCCCGCTCTATAAGTTCTGTCATTATATTTAAAATAAAAATTTGTGAAGGAGAAGGAAAATGCCCTAATATAAAAAGTATGCGCAATGGTTTTTCAGCACAACTTATCGAATGGAATAAACAGATACATAATACAACACTAACTTTATATAGCAACATTCTTTTTTTCATAAACAAATAACCATATTTAAAATTGATAATCAACAATTGAATCTAATAACGCAATCAATTCATAGGCACTTTTATAACTTTTTACAATCATTAATTCATAGTTTAATAATTTTTTTTCTATTCTTGCATCATACAAAAAACTACCCATACTAAATCCCGCTTGTTTTGCAAAATAACGTAATTGCTGTATTAATGCATTTGGCTTATGCTTACGTAATAAAAATTTTAAAGTGTTTCTCATATGTCTTAATGCGTTAACTTCATCTTGGTTAAAAACAATCTTTTCTTCTTGAATCATATACAAAAGTTTTTTGCATGCTAACTTGCATAAATCCTTATCAAAAGTATCATCCATATCAATTGCACAGAATCTATCTGTAATAGGATCATAACAAAGATTTCCACAATGCCGATCTGAATTTCCTATAAACAGATCTAAAGCTACAATTTCAGGCAGTTGCGGATGCCACGTCATGTGTTCAATAATTGCTTTTGTTAATCCCTTTTCTTTAAATGTCTGTGCTTGCGCCCAAAACTGTCTAAGTCTTAATGCATTATATCTACATTTAGGTTGCTTTCTTACGGTGTCTCCTTTTGCAATCGTATGTAATGTTGCTGGCCAAAACTGCTGTATTTTCCCAGAAAACTGTTGTTTTGCTCCAATAATTTCAATCTCATGAGCAATGCCGCGCAATGTCTTTGCAACATATGCCGCTAAAGCATCACGTACAACCGACAACTGTTTTTTATAATCTTTTTTTTGTTTTATTAAATAAATTCTTCCATCAATCAATATATAACTAATAAAACAGTTCTTGGTTTCAATTGTATTAACAATAGAAATATCTTCTCTTGCTTGATCAATTGATCTTGAAAATTTAGAAAATATAGGAAAAATTATTATAAACGACAAAGCAACCAGCACATGTATCACGCGCATTGCTACTACCTTTTTTCATTTTTTTACATTAATAAATAACAATACTACTTCTTTTTTGGTCTTTTAATAATATCATTCAAAATTGATATCAATTTATATGTACTATGATAACTTTGAACAATAATATCTTTGTGTAATTCTATTTTTTTTGTAACACCATGATTCACTTTTGAATCATCATCAACATATCCCGCTTGTTGAGCACATTGATAAAGGTGAGCTATAATCTGATCTGGATTATAATTTTGCAATAATAATTCGAGAGTTTTTTTCATTTTTTTAAGAGCTTTTCTCTCTTTTTTACTGAATTTTTTATGATCTGATCTCATTTTTTTTAAATTTTGATATGCAAATTCAGGTAAATTACGTCTATAAATATTATCCATATCAATTGCGCAGAACTTATCTGTTTGTTCATCATAAAAAAGATTTCCACGATGACGATCACTGTTACAAATAAACAGATCCAAAGCTATAATAATAGGGAGCTGTTTATGCCATGTCATTTGAGAAATAATATTTTCATCCAACCATCTATTAAGAACTTTTTCATCAAGATTATTAAGATTTCTCTGTTGCAAAGATAATTGAAAATATTTATGCCCTTCCCCCAAGCTCCGGACTGTTTTCCCTGGAGCAATTGACAGTAGAGTTGCAGGACAATGATTATATATCTTTCCAGGAACATCATCATCTGGAGCAATAATCTCAACAGAATGAGCTACTCCGAGTTCTTTTGCAACATATGCCGCCAATGCATCTCGAATAACTGATATTACTGTTTTTTGACACTCTTTTTTTTGTTTAACAATATATCTCACTGCATCCATAACTATATAACTAATAAAAGCATTGGGTGATTCAAAACCACCTTCTAAAAATACTGTCCGATTCTCTGAAATATGAGGAGATGAAAACATTGCTGCATTACTTAATAAAACAATCACATAGAACATTACTCGTGTTACCATAATCTTCTTTCCTTTTTTTTCTTTTATTATTTTCTTTCTAGAAGATTATAAAAAATAGCTTCTAATTTATCATTTTCCTTTTCATTATCAAACTCTTTATGCACTTTGTATGCAGCAGCTAACTGCATTACAGACCATTGCAAACTGTTTTGTAATAAATATTCAATTTTTTGTACAATAGCTTTGCTATCACGTTCAGGAACAAGATAACCAGATACACCATCCTCAACCAATTCACCATTACCTGAATGATGAGTAGCAACAACAAGAAGTCCCATAGCCATTGCTTCTTTTAAAACATTGGCAATGCCTTCTTGATCATTATTCTGAGCTGTTACGCTTGGTAAAATAAAAAAATGTGCTTTATTTAAAATATCGATATACTCTTCATGGGTATGCCAAGAATCAAGACGTATATTATATTCTGCATGCAACTTTTTAATAAGTTTTTTATACTTTTGTTTTAATACACCATCACCAATAATAGTATATTTTATGTACGGATATTTTTTGATTAATTGAGCTACAGCCTGAATGGCGTATTCAAATCCTTTTTTTTCTACAAATCTACCAGCACTTACAATATTGATGGCTCCGTGCAAAGGTAATTTTCTTAACTTAAATGTAAATTTTGAACAATCAATTGAAGAATGATGAACAACAATTTTATCTGCGGGACAACCAAGTGATTGAAGTATCTTTTTAAATGCTCCACACACAGGCATAAAAAGATCACAACTATCGAAATATTCTCGATATGCATAAGGGTTTTCTTGTAAAAATCCAGTAATGTCATAACCACGTAAGCAAACAGCAACTTTTCCCTTATAATTATGCGTTTTTTTAATATCAAAAAGCTTATGTCCAAGCTGAAAAACAACAATATCATATTCATCTAAAGAATCGGGTAATTCAAAAAAAGTTTTATTAAGAAGGTCGTATGTAATAACATCTTGCTGCATTTGAGAATGATCACCTTTTTTTAAAGCATAAATATGAACATCATGCCCTCTATCAATCAATCCTGTCATCTGATTCAACATACAAATGTCATGAATTTTAGGAAAAGAAGGCACAACCATCAGAATTTTCATAGGAGATTGTATCTCTTGTGCTATAACTGCTGATATTGAAAAAATAAAAGATAATAAAAAAAAGACTCGAACACATACTTCTTTATTTTTCATCATCAAGTCTTTCATATTTTTATTCTTCACCTATTTTTTATTCTTCACATGCATAAATTTCAACCGATGACATATTCTTACATCTATCCCCAACAATAAATAAATATTCATTAACATACCACTCATACATTTTTTCTAAGCCATAACGCAAAGATGTTTGTGGTGCATAATTAAATATTGTCTGTATTTTTTCTATGGATGCATGTGTTTTTGGAACGTCACCAGAAAAAGTTGATGTATATTCAATATTGGCCTTTTTTTGTACAACATTCTCTATTATTGCAATAAAATCGCGTAGAACAATAGGTTCACCGCGACCAATATTGACAATTTGATAGCCAAGTGGCGTATCAATGGCATTTATAATACCCTGCACAATATCATCAACATATGTAAAATCTCGAATAGCGCTTCCATCTCCATAAACTGTAATTGGTCTATCACTATAAATAGCATCCATAAAAATAAATGGTGCCATATCAGTTCGACCTCGAGGACCATATACAGTAAAAAAACGCAAATTAGTTATAGACATACCAAAAAGGTGATGATAAACATATGCTAATAATTCTCCTGCTCGCTTTGTCATACCGTAAGGACTTGATTGTTTATCAACTGCATCAGATTCAGTAAATGGACCATCTTCACGAACTCCATACACACTACTACTTGATGCACATACAATATGTTGCACATCAGATTTACGTGCAGCTTCAAAAATCGTTAACGTACCATCGTTATTAGTTCTAAAATATTCATGTGGATGAGTAATACTTTGACGAACTCCAGCACGTGCTGCAAGATGACACATGACGTCCGGTTTTTCAACTAAGCACAATGCTTCAACGGCATCTTTATCACAAATATCAATTTTATGCATTGAAAAATGATTATTATCATCTGCTGCTTTAACCAACGAAATATTATATTCTTTAATTCTGTAATCATATGCATCATTGATATTATCAATGATCACAACATAATCGCCACGTTCTAATAGCTTTTGGGCAACATGACTACCAATAAAACCTGCACCACCTGTTAAAAGAATTTTTTTTGCGTATATTTTCGATGAAAAAATACAAAAAACAACAACTAAAATAAGACAAAATATATTGTCCTTTGTTATCATTTTACTCTTCTTTCTTTTTTTTCAATAAACTTTTATATCAAAAAAGTAAAATATAGACTGGTATCAAGTCAAGAACAACAATAAAAAAGAAGGGGATTTATATAAAGAATAGTAAGAAATAAACAAACAAAAAGCCTCATCAAAAAATGATGAGGCTTTTTAAATTAATTCTGGCACTACCTAACTTCCCAGGCCGTTACCAACCAAGTATGCTCAGCGCTGTGGACTTTACTACCGTATTCGGAATGGTGACGGGTGTTTCCCCACAGCTATATGCACCAGAAATTTTTTATTCCATTAATTATAATTATAACAAATTTAATTAATGTTGAAAAATTTTTATCAAAATTATATCAAAGTATTAACTTTAATGCAATCCTGAAATATATGTATTAATGAATGCTGAATGAGTAACCTAAATTTTTTATAAATGCGGTTAAAACGTTCGGTCTATTAGTATTGGTTAGCTTAACACATTACTATGCTTACACACCCAACCTATCTACCTCGTAGTCTTCAAGGGACCTTAATAATTTGTTAAAACTTGTCAAACTTTTAAGCCGAAGCTTAATTATCTGGGGCATTTTAACAAGGGGTATCTAATCTTGGAGCGAGTTTCCCACTTAGATGCTTTCAGCGGTTATCTCTTATAAACTTGGCTACCCAGCTTGCTCTTGGAGAACAACTGGAACACTAGAGGTTTACCCATCCCGGTCCTTGCGTACTAGGGACAGCCCTCCTCAAATACCCTACGCCCACAGAGGATAAGGACCGAACTGTCTTACGACGTTCTGAACCCAGCTCGCGTACCACTTTAATAGGCGAACAGCCTAACCCTTGGGACCTTCTTCAGCCCCAGGATGTGATGAGCCGACATCGAGGTGCCAAACCTCCTCGTCGATGTGGACTCTTAGAGGAGATCAGCCTGTTATCCCCGGCGTACCTTTTATCCGTTTAGCAATGGCCCTTCCATACAGAACCACTGGATCACTAAATCCTGCTTTCGCACCTGCTCGACCTGTATGTCTCGCAGTCAAGCTCCCTTATGCTTTTGCGCTCTTAAGATGATTTCTATACATCTTGAGGGAACCTTTGAACGCCTCCGTTACATTTTGGGAGGCGACCACCCCAGTCAAACTGCCCATCAGACATTGTCCTTTGCCCGGATTACGGATCAAAGTTAGATCTTTAAATTTATAAGGGCGGTATTTCAAGGTTGACTCTGCTGCAACTAGCGTCGCAGCTTCGCAGTCTCCCGCCTATCCTACACAAACAAACTCAAAAATCAATGCCAAATTGCAGTAAAGGTGCACGGGGTCTTTCCGTCCTTCTGCGGGTAGCCGGCATTTTCACCGGCACTACAAATTCACTGAGTGTATCATTAAGACAGCGCCCAACTCGTTACGCCATTCATGCGGGTCGGAATTTACCCGACAAGGTACTTCGCTACCTTAGGACCGTCATAGTTACGGCCGCCGTTTACCGGGGCTTCGGTTCAATGCTTTGCTCCGAAGAGCGAACATCTCTCGTTAACCTTCCGGCACTGGGCAGGCGTCAACCTCTATACTTCCTCTTACGAGTTTGCAGAGATCTGTGTTTTTGTTAAACAGTCGATTGGGCCAATTTATTGAAACCTGTTCATGCTTCTGAAAGACATGCTCTCATAACACAACCAGGCACCCCTTCTCCCGAAGTTACGGGGCCAATTTGCCGAGTTCCTTAATGATAATTATCTCAACGCCTGAGTATTCTCAACTCGTCTACCTGTGTCGGTTTGCGGTACGATCACCCAATAACTTGCTAGAAGCTTTTCTAGTCAGTGTGGAATCAGCCAAACATATCTCTTCTTTCAAATTAATATGCCCATAACACTTCAGAGATTACGACTTCACGGATTTTCCTATAAAGTCCTCCTTGATGCTTAGTTTGGCATCCATGCGCCAAATCAGCTTATCCTCCTGCGTCACTCCTTCACTCAAACGCTATTAGGTGGTACAGGAATATTTAACCTGTTATCCATCGCCTACTCCAACTGGCCTCGGCTTAGGGATCGACTAACCCTGAGTGGATGAACCGTTCTCAAGGAAACCTTAGACTTTCGGCGAACAGGAATTTCACCTGTTTTTTCGTTACTTATACCAACATGCTCACTTCCTTGATCCGACACCTGTCCTTACGGTCAAGCTTGTATCTATCAAGGAACGCTCCCCTACCTCTACGTTAAAAATTAATTTAACATAAACCATAGCTTCGGTGACCCGCTTGAGCCCCGTTCATTCTTAAGCGCAATAACACTTGACCAGTGAGCTGTTACGCTTTCTTTAAAGGATGGCTGCTTCTAAGCCAACCTCCTGGCTGTCTGTGCGTTTTCACTTCTTTTCCCACTTAGCGGATACTTTGGGACCTTAACTGATGGTCTGGGTTGTTTCCCTCTTGACTATGAAGGTTATCCCCCACAGTCTGACTCCTGTCTTCAACGAATTTATGGCATTCAGAGTTAGTAAAAGCTCTGTAAGCTTGCGCCCCAAAAACTTAAACTGTGCTTTACCACCATAAAACATCCAACAAGGCTATACCTAAATATATTTCGGGGAGAACCAGCTATTTCCTAGTTTGATTGGCCTTTCACCCCTATCCACACCTCATCCGAGCAGTTTTCAACCTACACCGGTTCGGACCTTCATCTCGTTTAACCGAGACTTCATCCTGGACATGGATAGCTCACTAGGTTTCGGGTCTATCTCATATTACTATTCGCTCTATTCAAACTCGCTTTCGCTACGGCTCCACTCTTTCAAAGCTTAACCTTGCAATATAAGATAACTCGTTGGCTCATTATACAAAAGGTACGTGGTTGCGCATACTTATACCGCGCTACCACCGATTGTAGACATTTGGTTTCAGATTCTATTTCACTCCCCTCCCGGGGTTCTTTTCACCTTTCCCTCACGGTACTTGTTCACTATCGGTCATCAAGTAGTATTTAGCCTTACCCGATGGTCCGGGCAGATTCACACGGGATTACACGTGTCCCATGTTACTCGAGACTATAATTATTGCTTTAATTTTCTTTTCGCCTACGGGACTGTCACCCTCTTTGGTTGTCCTTTCCAGAACAATTCAACTAAAATAATTAAATACAACTTCAAAGACTGTATTCTTCAAAATCTTATAATCTCACAACCCCTATATTACAACGCACACAGGCTATCACATAATATAAGTTTAGGCTCTTCCCCATTCGCTCACCACTACAAAGGGAATCACTTTGTTTTCTTTTCCTTGCGTTACTTAGATGTTTCAGTTCACGCAGTTCGCCTTGTTACAATATATATTCATGTAACAATACCTCAGGTTTACCCAAGGCAGGTTGCCCCATTCGGAAATCTTCGGATCAAAGCTTGATTGACAGCTCCCCGAAGCTTATGGCAGTCTTCCACCTCCTTCATCGCCTCTTGATGCCACAGGCATCCACCAAATGCCCTTTTTAATTAACCACAAATTTTGTTGGTTACTCAAACATTGAGCACTCATTAATACATATATTTCAAAGATCGCAAATTTTTTATATCACTACTCTTTTTTTACATACCATACACAAGAAAAAAAATAAGAAGATAACTTTTGGTGGAGATGAGCGGATTCGAACCGCTGACCTACCGCGTGCAAAACGGTCGCTCTGCCAACTGAGCTACACCCCCGAGCTTTCACGCTGGGCATCGCCAATAATGTAGAACAAAAGCAAATCATTGATGTGCTTATGACTTGGAACAATACCCTTAAACAATATTGCCTATAGCCCACGCATGGTAGAATTTTAACCACCAAACTTTCGTTTGGAAAATTTTTAAAATTAAAACCTTATGGTGGGCCTAAGTCGACTCGAACGACTGACCTCTCCGTTATCAGCGGAGTGCTCTAACCAGCTGAGCTATAGGCCCATAAGCCGTATCTATCAATTTTCTCAACAGGACCCAGTATTTAATAACACCTTATATAGAACAAACATTAAAAAATATTTGTCCAGAATCTCCCTCGAAAGGAGGTGATCCAGCCGCAGGTTCTCCTACGGCTACCTTGTTACGACTTCACCCCAATCACCATACATACCTTAGGTATCCGCCTCCTTTTCAGGTTGGCTAAGATAATTTCGGGTACAAACAGCTCTCATGGTGTGACGGGCGGTGTGTACAAGGTCCGAGAACGTATTCACCGCGTCGTTATGATACGCGATTACTAGCGATTTCAACTTCATGAGGTCGAATTGCAGACCTCAATCCGAACTTAGACTAACTTTATGGGGTTTGCTTGACCTTTCGGGTTCGCTTCCCTTTGTATTAGCCATTGTAACACGTGTGTAGCCCTGGACATAAGGACCATGATGACTTGACGTCATCCCCACCTTCCTCCCGGTTTCCCGGGCAGTCCCATCAAAGTGCTTAATCCGAAGATTACTAGCAACTGATAGCAGGGGTTGCGCTCGTTAGAGGACTTAACCAAACATCTCACGACACGAGCTGACGACAGCCATGCAGCACCTGTGTACCTGTTTGAGCCGAAACCCAAAAGACCATATTTCTACAGCTGTCAAGTACATGTCAAGCCCAGGTAAGGTTTCTCGCGTAGTGTCGAATTAAACCACATGTTCCACCGCTTGTGCGGACCCCCGTCAATTCTTTTAAGTTTTAGCCTTGCGACCATACTCCCCAGGCGAATCACTTAACGCGTTAGCTACGACACTGATCCAGCTAAGCCGAACCAACATCTAGTGATTATCGTTTACAGCGTGGACTACCAGGGTATCTAATCCTGTTTGCTCCCCACGCTTTCGTGCCTCAATGTCAGGAATGAGCCAAGAAGCTGCCTTCGCCATTGGTGTTCCTCCCGAGATCCACGCATTTTACCGCTACTCCGGGAATTCCACTTCTCTCTCTCACCCTCTAGCGCGCCAGTTTTCATTGCAATACTCCGGTTAGGCCAGAGCCTTTAACAACAAACTTAACACACCATCTACGCACCCTTTACGCCCAGTGATTCCGAATAACGTTTGCACCCTTCGTATTACCGCGGCTGCTGGCACGAAGTTAGCCGGTGCTTCCTCTGATGGTACCGTCATATTTTACATTTATTAGACGTAAACCTTTTCTTCCCATCTGACAGGAGTTTACAATCCGAAGACCTTCATCCTCCACGCGGCGTCGCTGCGTCAGGCTTTCGCCCATTGCGCAATATTCCCCACTGCTGCCTCCCGTAGGAGTCAGGCCCGTATCTCAGTGCCTATGTGACCGTACACCCTCTCAGGCCGGTTAACCGTCATAGCCTTGGTGAGCCTTTACCTCACCAACAAGCTGATAGTCCGCAAGCTCATCCTATAGCGACGACATAAAAGACGTCTTTCTCCCCGAAGGGACTTATGCAGTATTAACCTCAATTTCTCAAGGGTATTCCTCACTATAGGGCAGATTCTTACGTGTTACTCACCCGTCCGCCGCTGTACTCATTCCCGAAGGAACTTTCTCGCTCGACTTGCATGTGTTAGGCACGCCGCCAACGTTCATTCTGAGCCAAGATCAAACTCTTCATCACTGATTTGAATTAACTGGGATCCTATCGAAAAAATCGATAGATACGAAACTTTTCTTGTGTATTTCAAAGAACTTATAATTTTTTTAATTTTCTTAAATATAACGACTGATTCGCGGTTTGTTAAAAACGTTTTAATCAATTGTTATTGAAAATTATAAACCTATTTCACACTAAGTCAACACTTTTTTACAACTTTTTTAAAAAAAAATTTATAAGCCCTAAAGTCTATCTTCATATTTAATGAATAATACGAAACTTTTACGCAACACAATATCAATGAA